>NZ_JAVTSB010000005.1:0-389246 GCF_032677645.1 Pedobacter gandavensis
GTAATTCTCCTGGAAAACTGAGCTATTCGGTGAGTCATTTGAGAAACAAAAGAACGTTATTCTTCCCCCTGAATTCCGCTTAATCTCAGGTGATCACTTATCATACAAGCAAAGAACTATCCCAAACGCGACCTATTAGTATTGTGAAAAATAACTATCTTCAACAATAATTATTCTTTGTAAAATTAGCTCATCAGGAGTTTTGCATTGATGATGAATACTTAAACAACAATTCAATCAAATAATGACAGAATCAAGTCAGTTTCTTTTCTTTTTTAGTGCCCTGGGTGCTTTTAATGGACTCTTACTGTCCATTTATTTTGCCCTAAGTGCTAAAAAGAAAGTTTTCTCAAACTACTTTTTGTCCTTGTTACTGCTAGTTTTAAGCATCAGAATTATTAAATCAGTATTCTTCTATTTCAATCCCCACTTATCCAATATTTTTATTCAAATTGGACTTTCTGCCTGCGTTCTGATTGGGCCGTTTCTTTTTTTATACCTCAAAACATATGCAGAAGACGAAAAACCAAATTGGACCAAACATGTGCTCCCTTATTTGGCAATAATCACAACTTTAGGTTTCTTTTATCCTTATGTTGAACATCGTGCAATCTGGAGTACATGGATTATAAAGGCAATATCTGTCCAATGGTTTGTTTACATTATTTTGTCCTTCAAAAGCCTCCAGCCGGTTATTCGAAAAATTAAAGACAAAGAAAGTTTGCGTAAAATAGATGTATGGGTATTGAGTATCTTTTTAGGCGTTACCTTGATTTGGTTGGCCTATACGACTTCTGCTTACACCTCCTATATAGCCGGTGCGCTGTCCTTTACATTTATTTTATATGTAAATTTGTTACTTTTAATTTTCAGAAATAGCAATGGAATCACTTTCTTTCAAGAAAAGGAGAAGTATAAAAATAAAGAGATTGACCAAAAAACGCTGGATCTCATTGGTCAAAGACTAGCCATAATCATTGAAAAAGAACTATTTCTCAATCCGAATTTCACACTTGAAGAAGCCGCAAAAGAACTGAAAGTAACAAAACATGTATTATCTCAGTATCTAAATGAAATACTTGGTATCTCTTTCTCAAATCTAATTAGCACATATAGAGTTGGAAAAGCAAAGAAGCTATTAGAAACTGAAAAAAACTATACTATCGAAAGTTTGGGCTATGATAGTGGTTTTAGTTCAAAATCGACCTTCTTCACTGCATTTAAAAAAGTAACTGGCCTAACGCCAGCAGAATATCAGAAATCATATTCAAAATGAGTTCGACATTATAGCTATCAAACTATCTATTTTATAAACCAAAACTTCTATAAGTCGAATATCCTGTCAGGATATTGGCTTTCAATTTCTGGGTATTTGCAATTGGCAATACCGCATGGTTGTATTTTCTCTCCATGATATTAAAGAATTAAGACGGTCGACCCATCTGATCTGAAAAGTATAGTGCTCCTGAAAACGTCTGATTACCCTCATTTTTACGTTTTTCAAGTATGGATTGAATGCAAACGTTGTTCAATCTAGCGCTACAGTTATAGCTTTCTTTTTTTGTGTCTAAAAAGTAAAAGCGTATTGAATAATAGTCTTAGTTTTTGCTTAATAAAGTTGATGCAAAATTTAAATTATGTTGTAGAATTGCATTAGATTTAAGACCTATAACGTGCTATCAAGGATAAAACTAGGTTCAAAATTTGATGTTGTTTATCAGGCGGAGGTTCCTGTGGATAACAGGGAACAAACTAGTATGGAAGGATTACGCTATGCACTAAAACATACATTTGGTTTAATGAGTGGCCAATTGGATGAGGTTAACTTAAAGCACTTAAATGCAAATTCTTCAGCCCAGATCTATTTTAGCAGTGTTGGCGGTGATGTTAGTCAATTGAAAACCGAAACCATAAAGAATAGGCTGATCTTGAATCTTACAAATTGGGGCGCTACGAGAACAGAAGAGAGAGCCAGATTTATTGGTATTGAAGATAATGGTTTGATATCTCTTGATAATTTTATTGATGATAGCGTAAAAAAAGCGGAGGTAAAAACATATATCGCAAAATATATTGCGGCTAAAGCGGCTAAGTTGATCAATTAAATTTATCGAGTACTATAAGAGACTGCTTTCCCCAAAGGCTGGAGTTGTATAAATAACCAGCGGAACCCGTAGTTTTTTAGTTTAAAACAAAACCGCCCGTTAGTCATTTGACTAACGGGCGGTTTTGTTTTGATTGTGTGGTAACTTTATAGAAACAGCAAATTACACTGCAATTGGGCTATCTTTTTAGAAAATTAACCAGCAACTGGTTTACTTCATCTTTATGTGTAATAAATAACCCATGTGATCCGCCTTCTATTACATAATAATCAGCGTTAGCCAGCGTCATGGTTGTAATTGCACTGGTTGCTTCGATAGGCACAATCTTATCATCATCCCCATGGATAATCAACATAGGAATGCTGATTGTGCTTAGGTCAGTTCTAAAATCAGTCTCTGAGAAAGATCTTACGCAATCTACAGTAGCCTTCGGACTAGCTGCCATAGCTAGCTGATGCATCCAGTTCTGAATTTCCTGACTTACAGGTTTATTCAACAGACCTTCGCCGAAAAATCCCTTTCCAAAACCAGTTAAAAATGCCGGACGATCTTGTTGGATATTGGCAATCATTTCTTCGAAAACTTCTTTTGGCACGCCTTCTTCATGATCTTCTGTTTTCAACATTAATGGGACTACAGAGCTAATCAATACCGCTTTTTCTACTTTAGAGCTGCCATATTTACCTAAATAACGGACCACTTCTCCGCCACCCATAGAAAAACCAACCAGGGTTACTTCAGATAAATCTAAGGCAAGAATCAATTCATTTAAATCAGAAGCAAGGGTGTCGTAGTCGTATCCGCTCCAGGGCTTATCCGACTGGCCAAAACCACGTCTGTCGTAAGCAATGCAACGATACCCACTATATACAATAGATGCGACCTGATATTCCCACATTTCGTGTGATACCGGCCAGCCATGAATTAAAATTACAGGTTTTCCTGAACCAAGATCTTCGTAGAATATATTAACAGATTTACTGTTCTCGGGATTTCTTTTGATATAGGGCATAATATAAATTTTAAAGGTTCAACGGTTAATAACATCATATATCGTGATTATGTTTAACAAAAACGACATGAAGGGAGAATAAACAATATCTTTGCACAAAAAAGAACAATCAAATGAATAAAGCAATATTTCTGGATCGCGATGGCGTGTTAAATCATGAAATCCATGATTATATCTGTAGGGTAGCCGATTTTGAAGTCCTGGAATACCAGATTCCACCATTAAAGAAGTTATATGACGAAGGTTATCTGCTAATTATCATTACCAATCAGGGTGGAATTGCTTTGAAACGTTATACCGAAGAAACACTAGCAGAGATGCACCGTATCTTAGGAGAAAAATTTGAAGCACAAGGCGCTAAAATCACGCATGCGTACTATTGTCCACATCACCCAACGGTATCTGAGCCATGTAATTGCAGAAAACCTTTATCTGGAATGCTGTTAGAGGCGATTGCGACTTACAATATTGATCCTTCCTTATCTGTGATGATTGGTGATAAACCAAGAGACGTAGAAGCCGCGAATGGAGCAGGAGTGAAGGGTATCCTGATCGAGCCTGACGAACAAATTACTTATGAAAGCATAAAAAAAGTCCTGTCGAATTAATCAACAGGACTTTTCTATAAGATGATGAGATGCCTATTTACCAGCAGCTTTAGCATGATCAGCTAAGAACTGAGCAAGACCGCTGTCGGTTAATGGGTGTTTCATTAATGCAAGGATTGCAGAAAGTGGGCCAGTCATCACGTCAGCACCTAATTTAGCGCAGTTAACAATGTGCATTGGACCTCTTACTGAAGCTGCAAGAATTTCAGTTTCGTATTGGTAGTTATCAAAAATCAATCTGATGTCTTCGATCAATTGAAAACCATCTGTAGAAATGTCGTCTAAACGACCTAAGAATGGAGATACATATGATGCACCTGCTTTAGCAGCGATTAAAGCTTGTCCGGCAGAGAAGATTAAAGTACAGTTTGTTCTGATTCCTTTAGATGAAAGGTATTTAATGGCTTTGATACCATCTTTGATCATAGGGATTTTAACAACGATTTTCGGATCTAGTTTAGCTAATGCTTCACCTTCTTTGATCATGGTCTCATAATCAGTCGAAATTACTTCTGCACTTACATTCGCGTCAACGATGTCACAAATCGCTTTGTAGTGGTTAATTACATTTTGTTCGCCAGTGATACCTTCTTTAGCCATTAAGCTAGGGTTGGTAGTTACGCCGTCTAGAACACCAAGGTCTTGAGCTTCTCTGATTTGGTCAAGATTAGCTGTGTCTATGAAAAATTTCATAAGATATATAGTTTAAGAAAATATATGGTTTTATTTAACTCGTGTTGGTCTTTAGAAAGAAGAGGATGCATTAGAAGCATATCAATCTAGAAAAAATAAAAATGGGCAAGCACTTTACATCGCATCGCTACAACTTTCTACCCTTGCTTCGTTCCCGCCCTGGGGGAGTTCAAAAGGAGCTGATCGTGTAATACTTGCCCGTCACAAAAGTAGGAAAAGATTTGAATCTACCAAAGTATAAAGTGCTTTTATTTCAATCTTTAGAGCGGTTTTTAGTTAATTCATTGAAATTAAAGCGCTTGAAGATGAAAATAATTTTAAACTTTTTTTAAGAGGTCGAAAGGAGTAGAGGCTTTAGAATGCTTCATTTAAAGCTAAGTCTGTTATATAGGGGGCTCTTCATTGCCAATATTGTATTTTACATCGATTGCAAGTATCAATATAGTAATATAAAGACTTTATTTTTGAAATGTACTGCATTTTTCTTAAAAACGCTGCCGATATTACAATTACTTGATTTATTTCCGTAACTTAGTGTTCGAATCACACTATACCAACCAACAATAAATTAAACTTATGGAACAAACACAAGATCAGCAAGGGTTATACGACCAGCGTTTTGAACATGACGCATGTGGCATTGGTTTCGTTGCTCATATCAAGGGGAGAAAATCGCAACAAATCATTTCCGACGCCATAACCATTCTTGAAAATCTTGATCACCGCGGAGCTTGCGGCGCTGAAATTAACACCGGAGATGGTGCAGGTATCATGATACAGATCCCTCACGAATTTCTATATGACGAATGTCTTAAAATAGGATTCAGCCTGAATGAATCCGGGGACTATGGGGTAGGGATGTTGTTTTTACCGAAAGACGTTAAGGCGAGAGAAGAGTGTAGAGAAATCATTTATCGTGCAGGAGAGAAGCTGGGACTAGAAGTTCTGGGCTTTAGAAAAGTATTAACCAATACAGATGGCATTGGAGACATGGCCCTGTCTGTAGAACCAGAGATGGAACAGGTATTTATCGCCCGTCCTTATGCAATCGCTGCTGGTGCAGACTTTGAACGTAAACTTTACGTTTTCAAGAACTATCTATCCAAGACGATTAACAATACGGTAAAGGGGATTAACGGGGAGTTTTATATCGCCTCTTTTTCTTCCAGAACTATAGTATATAAGGGACAGCTGACTTCATTGCAAGTAAGATCTTATTTTACTGAACTGAGTGATAAGCGCGTTGTTTCCGCTTTTGGCCTGATTCATAGCCGTTTTGCAACCAATACATTCCCTTCCTGGAAATTAGCGCAACCTTTTAGGTATATCGCCCATAATGGAGAAATTAATACCCTTCAGGGTAACCTGAACTGGTTTAGAGCAAGCGTGAAGTCTTTGGCTTCTTCGCACTTTACACCTGAAGAATTGAATATTTTACTTCCTGTAATTGATGAATCCAATTCCGATTCAGGTTGTTTAGATAATATAGTAGAGCTTTTAGTTCATGCAGGTCGTTCTCTGCCACATGTTTTGATGATGTTAATTCCTGAAGCATGGGACGGTAATGATGATATGGACGAGCTAAAACAAGCGTTTTATAAGTTCCATGCTACTTTAATGGAGCCTTGGGACGGACCAGCGGCCGTTTCCTTTACAGATGGTAACCTGATTGGAGCAACGTTGGATAGAAACGGATTACGTCCGCAAAGATATGCCATTACGGAAGATGACCATGTGATTATGGCGTCCGAAGCTGGTGCATTGGCCTTAGATCAAAGCAAAATTATTGAAAAGGGTAGGTTGACCCCTGGAAAGATGTTTGTGGTAGATATGGAGCAAGGTAGGATCATTTCTGATACGGAGATTAAACATCAGGTGTGTAGTCGCAGACCATATGCTGACTGGTTAAATCAGTATCAAATCAGATTAGAAGAGCTCTCTGACCCAAGAGTGGTGTTTAGCGGTCTTTCTCAGGAGTCTATTTTTAAATACCAACAGGTGTTTGGATATAGCCGCGAGGACATCGATTTAATCCTGAAACCTATGGCTAAGGATGCTAAAGAACCAATCGGTTCTATGGGGACTGATATTCCTTTGGCTATTTTATCTCAAAAACCACAGCACCTTTCTTCTTATTTCAAACAGTTATTCGCCCAGGTAACCAATCCGCCAATCGACCCGATCAGGGAAAAAGTGGTGATGAGTCTTGCGGGATTCATGGGGAACAACGGAAATATCCTGGAAGAAAATGCCTTGCAGTGTCACTGTGTGGGTATCAAACATCCGATATTAACGAATTTAGAGTTAGAAAAACTTAGAAGTATAGATACCGGTGTATTCCAGTCTAAAACTTTACAAACTTATTTCAGAGCTACAGGTAAACCTGGCGCGATGGCAAAAGCATTAGACAGATTATGTCGCTATGCCGTGGATGCTGTGGAAGATGGTTTCCAGGTAATTATCCTGTCGGATCGTGCTTTAGACTCTGAACATGCTGCAATTCCTTCTTTACTCGCCGTTTCTACAGTTCACCACCATTTGATCCGCAAGGGTTATAGAGGTGATGTTGGATTGGTAGTTGAGGCTGGCGATGTATGGGAAGTTCACCATTTTGCTTGTTTAATCGGCTTCGGTGCAACGGCGGTAAATCCTTACTTAGCAGAAGAAACGATTACTGGTTTTGAAACAGAATTGGAGGTTAAACCTGCGAAACTTATACAGAACTATATATATGCTGTAAATAACGGATTGTTGAAGATTTTCTCTAAAATGGGGATTTCTACATTACAATCTTATCATGGTGCACAGATCTTTGAGATTCTTGGTTTGAACAAACAGGTGGTCGACAATTACTTTACCGGTGCGGTTTCCAGAATCGGTGGTTTAGGATTGGATGAGATTGCCAGAGAAACTTTGATCAAACACAACCGGATTTTCGGTTCGGCTACCCGTCCGGATATGATCTTACCTACAGGTGGTAATTACAAATGGAAACGTAAAGGTGAGCAACATTTGTTCAATCCTCAAACGATTCACTTGTTACAAAATGCGACCAGAAAGAATGATTACAACGTATACAAACAATATTCTAAGCTCGTAAATGACCAGGCGCATCAGGCGTTTACCATCCGTGGCTTATTCGAATTTAATTATAACCGTCCTTCTGTGCCTTTGTCGGAGGTAGAACCAATTGAAAAGATTTTCAAACGTTTTGCAACGGGCGCCATGTCTTTCGGTTCGATCTCACATGAAGCACACTCTACTTTAGCTATTGCAATGAACCGCATCGGCGGAAAAAGTAATACCGGAGAAGGTGGTGAAGATGAATCTCGCTACGAGACTTTACCTAACGGGGATTCTATGCGCTCTGCGATTAAACAGATTGCCTCTGCACGTTTCGGCGTAACGAGTTATTATTTGAGTAACGCTGATGAGTTGCAAATTAAAATGGCACAAGGTGCAAAACCTGGTGAAGGTGGACAATTACCTGGTGATAAAGTAGACGAATGGATTGCAAAAGTTCGTCATGCCACACCTGGTGTTGGTCTGATCTCGCCGCCTCCACACCATGATATTTATTCTATTGAAGATTTAGCACAGCTGATCTTTGACTTAAAAAATGCAAACCGTGAGGCTAGAATCAATGTGAAACTGGTTTCTAAAGCTGGTGTAGGTACGATTGCTGCCGGTGTTGCGAAAGCACATGCTGATGTGATCCTGGTTTCAGGATTTGACGGTGGTACTGGCGCTTCTCCTTTGACTTCTATTCAGCATGCTGGATTGCCATGGGAATTAGGTTTAGCAGAAGCACACCAGACGCTGGTAAAAAACCGCTTGCGCAGCAGGGTGGTATTACAAACGGATGGTCAATTGAAAACTGGTAGAGACATCGCCATCGCAGCCCTTCTAGGTGCTGAAGAATGGGGTGTAGCAACAGCTGCTTTGGTAACTGCTGGTTGTATCATGATGAGAAAGTGTCATTTGAATACTTGTCCGGTTGGTGTGGCTACTCAAGATCCTAACCTGAGAAAGTTGTTTACCGGTGAAGCAGATCACGTAGTTAACTTGTTCCACTTCTTAGCGGAAGAGTTGAGAGAAACAATGGCAGAACTTGGTTTCAGAACAGTAGAAGAAATGGTTGGTCAGGCAGATGCATTAAGCGTACGTGCTATTGATCCAGAGGACTGGAAATTAAAGGATCTGGATCTTTCTGCAATCTTGTATAAAGCACCAGACAATGGTTTAAGTTTATTCCAGACAGAAACACAAGATCATGGATTAACGGATATCTTAGATCATCAACTGATCAAAGCTGCTGCTCCTGCATTGTTAAATAAAGAGCCGATTTACAGAGAGTTTGAGGTGAAAAACACCAATCGTGCTTTAGGTACGATGCTTTCAAATGAGGTTTCTAAAATTTATAAATCACAAGGCTTACCTGCAGATACGATCAACTTTAAATTCAAAGGTTCTGCCGGACAAAGTTTCGGTGCCTTCGGAGCAAAAGGGATTTCGTTACAACTGGAAGGTGAAGCAAATGATTACGTAGGTAAAGGTCTTTCTGGTGCCAGATTATCAATCTATCCTTTTAGCACGATCAGCTATGTCCCTGAACAAAATATCATCATCGGTAACGTAGCCTTATATGGCGCAACTTCCGGTGAGCTATTTGTAAGAGGTCAGGCCGGCGAAAGGTTTGCCGTAAGAAACTCTGGTGCTACAGCTGTAGTAGAAGGTTTAGGTGATCATGGTTGTGAATATATGACTGGTGGTGAAGTATTGGTAATCGGTGATACAGGTAGCAATTTCGCTGCTGGTATGAGCGGTGGTGTTGCCTGGATCTATGATGTGAAACAAGAATTTACCAATAAATGTAATAAGGAAATGGTAGACCTTGATCCATTGGATGAACAGGATGAGCTACGCATCAATGTGTTGTTGAAAAAACACATTCAGCTTACAGATAGTAGTTTAGCTAAGTTTATCTTAAGTGATTGGGCGACTCAATCTGCACACTTTATCAAGGTATTCCCTAAAGAATACAAAGCAGTAATGATGAAAAGAGCTGCAGTAAGTGTTTAAGTATTTCCAGCACAAAACAAAAGCCACCACTTAAATTGAAACACAAAATGACGAGAACCACTAAACTAAATATAGCTTAACTATGGGAAAAGTAACCGGATTTTTAGAGTATGAGAGAACTGCTCCTATAAAAGAAGATGCTAAAGAACGTTTAAAGCATTATAACGAATTTGTAGAGAATTTTGAACTAGAGCAGGTAAACCGTGAAGCCGCGAGGTGTATGGATTGCGGCGTTCCATTTTGCCAGTCGGGTTGCCCGCTGGGCAATGTGATTCCGGAATTTAATGACGCGGTATATAAAGGAGATTGGCAGTTAGCTTCAACTATATTATTGAGCACCAATAACTTTCCTGAGTTCACCGGAAGGATTTGTCCAGCGCCATGCGAGTCTGCATGTGTGCTTGGGATTAACAAATCGCCGGTATCAATTGAAGAGATTGAGAAACATATTATTGAGATTGCTTTCAATAAAGGATACATCAAAGCGGAAGAGCCATTGATCCGTACTGGCAAGAAGGTTGCAGTTATTGGCTCAGGTCCTGCCGGACTTGCGGCAGCAGCACAACTGAACAGAGCCGGTCATGAAGTGGTGGTTTACGAACGCGATGATGCACCAGGTGGTTTGTTGAATTATGGTATTCCTGATTTTAAACTTCAGAAAGATATCGTAACCAGACGTATCAATCTGATGGAAAAAGAAGGTATTGTTTTCAAGTGCAACTCCAATGTTGGGGTAAATGTAGAGTTGAATACTTTACTAAGAGAGTTCCAAAGTATCGTTTTGGCAGGTGGATCTACCATCCCAAGAGATTTGAATATCACTGGCCGAGAGGCAAAAGGAGTACATTATGCAATGGATTTCTTAAAGCAACAAAACAAGCGTGTTAAGAATATTAGTTTTGAAGAAGAGGCGATTCTGGCTACAGGTAAAGATGTGATCGTGATTGGTGGTGGTGATACAGGTTCTGATTGTATCGGAACTTCTAACCGTCAGGGAGCTAAATCCGTGATGCAGTTTGAAATTATGCCAATGCCTTCGTCTCAGCGTACTTCTAATATGCCATGGCCAACATTCCCGATGTTACTTAAAGTGACTTCTTCACATGAAGAGGGTTGCGAAAGAGCATGGGGTGTAAACACCAAGGAGTTTATCAAAGATGAAAACGGCAACCTTAAAGCTTTAAAAGTGGTAGATGTAGAATGGGAGATTGATCCTACAGGCAGACCTTTGAATTTCAAAGAGAAACCAGGTACGGAAAGAGATTTACCTTGTCAGCTGGTTTTATTGGCGATGGGTTTCCTGCATCCGCAGAAAGAAGGCTTAATTGAAAAATTAGGGGTAGAGCTGGACAACAGAGGTAATGTGAAAGCCGAAGAAGGTAAGTATCAAACCAATATTGCAAAAATCTTTGCAGCAGGGGATATGCGTCGTGGACAATCGTTGGTTGTTTGGGCTATTTCTGAAGGTAGGGAGGCTGCCCGTAAGGTAGACGAATACTTGATGGGGCACAGTAGACTCGCTTCAAAAGACGGTATTCCTTACGCATAAAGGAAAGCATAAAAGGAAAAGGCCCGGCAAATTTGCCGGGCCTTTTCCTTTTTAGTGATTCTCAATAAAATAAGCTTATTTAGCATTGGGATTTTTCTTCCCGGCGAGTAACATTTCGATTGTTTTCTCTATTCTGCTAATCCTCGTTTTATCTTGTTTTGCCGTCAATATCCACAATACATATTCTTTTTTATGAGAGTAAGCCAGCGACAAGAAATATTCCAGCGCTTTGGGATATTGTTTTATGGCGAATTCAAGATCTTCAGGCATTTTCACCTGCTTATTCAGCACATCAATATAGTTAGAGAAATCATTCTTTTGAATGTTCTCATTTCTAATCGCTGATGCTTTTACCAATGCAATCGGTTTCAAACGGATGCCAGTCCAAATTTCAGAAATGGATGCAGAGGCACATGGTGTCAATTGATAATTCTTCAGCTCGTTCCAAGGCCCCATCATGTTTAAATCAGTGGAGATCCCTGAGCTTTTTTTAGGATAAGCAATCCAGAATAATGTATTTTGTTGCAGCTTTTTATGTAATTCATCCAGATGTTCTTCTAGTTCATAGCCATTAGTCACAAACAACAGGACTGCATCGAACTCCTTTTCCCGATTAAAGCTAAGCTGAATTGCATCAAAATCACCCAATATTTCTACTAAATTCTCCGGTGCATTCTCAATCAGAACTTTATATCCGGGTTTTATATGTAGTTTTTTAAGTAATTTGTTTTCCATAAAAGAGCGTGCTTAAAAACGTTATTTACAATCTTAATTTGGCAAAGAAATCCCAGAGTACAATACCGGCGGAGATTACAATATTGAAAGAATGCTTAGTTCCAAATTGGGGGATTTCTATGCATTCGTCAATTTGTGTCATTACCTCATCACTCACACCATTGACTTCGTTTCCAAAGATCAAGGCATATTTTTTCTGAGTATCCGGCTGAAAAGTGTTCAACATGGTGCTTCCAGAAGCCTGCTCGATGGCAATGATTTCATATCCATCCTGACGTAAACTAGCCACCGCATCCAGAGTGGTTTCAAAATGTTCCCAGGCTACAGACTGTGTAGCACCTAATGCTGTCTTTTCTATTTCACGGTGTGGGGGTTGAGCCGTAATGCCGCAGAGGTATAATTTCTCTATTGCAAAACCATCTGCTGTTCTAAATACAGAGCCGATATTATGCATACTTCGCACATTATCCAACACTACAATAACCGGTAATTTTTCCTGTTCTTTAAACTCTTCTACACCTACGCGGTTTAGCTCGTCTGTTTTTAATTTCTTCATTAAGGACTATTATTCTATTCTATGCGGCAAAAATAAGATTAAATTGCCGAAGCACCATTGCCAATTTCACTGATATATATAGAAGCCGGATATCCAATGCGTGCTACATAAAAGTCGGTTAACTGTTTTGCGAAATCATCTTCCTGACCTTTTTTAAGCAAAGCGATGGCACATCCACCAAAACCAGCACCGGTCATTCTTGCGCCAATTACGTGTTCGTAATCACTGCAAAACTCAACAACAGTATCTAATTCTTCACCGGTAACCTCATAAAAATCTTTTAATGACTGATGCGAAGCATACATTAAACGACCAAATTCTTGCAAATTTCCCTCATTTAATGCTTTTGCGGCAAGGTTCACGCGGTCGTTTTCCCTGATCACATGTGTAGCTCGTTTTAATACGATTTCATCGCTGATCAATTGGCTATGTAAAGCAAATTTCTCTGCATTCAATTCACATAAATTATTCAGTTTAATTTCTTTGTTAAGGTCTGCCAACGCGGTTTGACATTCGGCAACTCTTTCATTGTATTTCGATTCCGCAAGTTTCCTTGGTTTATTCGTATTGATGATTGCCAAACGGTAATTTCCAAGGTTACAATCTACTGATTTGTATTTTAAAGAGTCACAATTCAGCACTAAAGCTTTATGTTCTTCTCCAAATGCAACGGCAAATTGGTCCATTATGCCGCAATTAACACCAATAAATTCGTTTTCTACTTTCTGTGCCAGCAATGGAATTTCGATTTTCTCATAGCCTAAACCGAAGAAATCATTCAATGCATAAGCCATCGCTACTTCTATAGAAGCGGAAGAAGACAGTCCGGATCCGATAGGAATATTACCGTAAAATAACAGGTCAAGGCCAGTAGGGATTTTATGTTTTTTAAGAATTTCGTGGAATACACCCAATGGATAATTGTACCATTCAGAACCGGTTTTAGTGTAAGCGTCTTGTAACGGAATCTCTTGTTCTTCAGGGAAATTGAGGCTTTTAAAGCGAATCACCTGGTCATTGTTAGGGGCAATACTCAACCAGGTTCCTAGTGTAATCGCACATGGCATCACTAATCCACCGTTATAATCAATATGCTCGCCAATCAGATTCACGCGTCCAGGGGTAAAGTAGTTCGCCTTTGGTTCTTGTCCATATAGCGCTGAGAATTTTTCGGTCAATTCCGCTTTCATTGTAATTTTTTAAATTAATGTTTTTGTTTTAAGTAAAGTATTGATAGTATTGTTATAAATAACAACCGCCCTAATATACAATTTATGGAAACAAAGCTAATCAAGACCGGGAAATTTATTGACGATAAAGAAGTCTTTGGAATTGAGTTAACAAATACGCAAGGTACTTATGTAAAAATATACAACTATGGTGCAATCATCAATAAGTTCATAGTGACCAATAAACAGGGTGAAAAGCAGGATATCGTGCTTGGTTTTGATGATTTTGAAGGATATATCACTGAAGATTACCTGGCCAATTATCCTTACCTGGGGGCGGTAATCGGGCGTTATGCCAACCGTATTAAAAACGGAAGATTCACGATAGACGGAACGGTTCATCAGCTTTCGCAAGCCAAAGGAGGCGATTGTCTTCATGGTGGAGATATCGGTTTTGACAGAAAAGTATGGACCATTTTACCAACCATTGATCCCAGTCTGACTCTACAATATATTAGTCCTGCCGGAGAAGAGAATTTTCCAGGTAACCTGACCATTCAACTGACTTTTAAGCTTACAGATGACAACGAATTGAGATTAGATTATAAGGCAATCACAGATGAAGCAACTGCCATTAATTTAACACATCATAGTTATTTCAATCTTTCTCCGGATCTGGGGCTGATTGATCAACACTTCCATAGGATGCCTGCAAGCAATTACCTGGAGCAGGATGATAACTATGTCGTAACCGGCAAGTTAATCCCTGTAGAGGGCACGAATCACGACTTCCTTGGCGGAAAAACCTTTGGTCATGACTGGGATCCGGAAGAGGGCTATGATCAAACCTATGTTTTGGATAAACCTTATGGTGAATTTACTTTAGCTTCTGAAACTTCTGAAGAGAAAAGCGGCTTAAAGTTATCGGTCTATACTACAGAACCTTGCGCACATCTATATACCGCAAAATACTTATCAGTACAAGGAGGTAAAGGTGGAGCAACTTACCATCCTTACGAAGCTTTCTGTGTGGAAACGCAACACCATCCAAATGGAATCAATATCCCTTCTTTTCCGACTACAATTTTGAGACCCGGAGAAACCTACACACAAACTACAGTTTATAAAATAGAACATAATTAATATGAAAGTCGATATCTGGTCGGACGTAAGATGTCCGTTTTGCTACATAGGAAAGAGAAAGTTTGAAACTGCATTGGCAGATTTTGAACACAAGGGAGAAATAGAAGTGGAATGGCATAGCTTCGAGCTGGATCCGAATGCGGCGACAGTACTCGATAAAACTTCTGAAGAATACCTGGCTGAACGTTATGGGAAGTCAAAAGAATGGGCTGCAGAAACGCATAAAAATGTTGCTGATGCAGCTGCTGCAGTAGGGCTTACCTTCAATTTTGATCAGGCAATTGTGGCAAATTCTTTTGATGCACACCGGTTAATTCAACTGGCAAAAACAAAAGGTCTTGGCGACGAGATAGAGGAAGCCATGTTTAAAGCGCATTTTACGGACGGTAAGAACATCGATGATCAGGAAGCATTGCAGGAAATTGGAGTTTCTATTGGTTTAGATGCCTTAGAGATCAAGGAAATGCTAAACAGTGATCGTTTTACTGACGAAGTAAGATACGATGAGAAGACTGCAGAAACAATTGGTGTTCGCGGTGTTCCGTTCTTCGTATTCAATGATAAACTGGCCGTTTCAGGCGCACAACCACCGGAAACATTTCTAGGCGCTTTAAATCAAGCCTGGGAATCCCGCTAATTCTGGTCAGCTGATCTTCCCGAAGGAGGATATTTGCTGGAGTTAATAACCTTAAAAGCCTTGCAGGAAACTAATTCTGCAAGGCTTTTAAGGTTATCATATAGGCGGACTATTTTGTAGGCCATTTATCAGGCATTTTGCAGTACCTGCTGCGCGAACACCTGCTGTTCAAGCAATGGTAGTGTTAAATGCACAAGAAAAATATCTTTAGTTTCTCCATCTTCATAATTTAGTTTTATCGCATCTCCATAAAGTTGACTATAATTACTTTGGTATTCTTCGAGATCTGCTAAAAGCGGAGGTGTTAAACCCGTTCCGTATTCCATTTCCAGATGAAGTTCATCTGATTCAATCAATACAATAATGTCCAGTGAAACAGTTTGAAGGTTGATTGTTTTACAAAAAGGCTCTAAAAGATTAACGATAGAAAGGGGTGCAATGTATTTAAGATTATCTTCTCCTTGAATAGCTAATTTAATGTGGAGCTGATGATGCAGATGATCCAAACTAATGAAATGCACAAAAGACTGAAGTGCAGCAAGTTCTTCTTTAAGCGGACTGTACAACTGCCGGCCTCTGTATAGCCGATATCTCAATAAATCTGAAAAGGTGAGAATGGCTTCAGGTGTCGTTTCTTCCGGTATTTTAGCAGATTCCTTTAACTGATGTAAACACCTCATTAAAAAATCTGGATTAATGTTGTTTTTTAGCAGATCAAGTTTTACTTGTTCAATTTCCCGCTTTTCCTTTTCTAATTCCAAAAGGATATTGTTTTCTTCATTTTTCTCCATAAAAAACAGCATGATAGAAAAGAATAAGAAATTTAAAAGATAACTGAGTAGTTTAGTGGAATAGATATGGGAGAAGCTAAGGTCTTTATCTGTTTCAACTGGATCAGTGAGGTGGATAACAGCCTTACCAAAAACAACATCAATAGCCGATATTCCAAGATAGGCGACGATGACCAACACCCAGAATTGCAGATTTTTATTCCTTTTAAAAAAATAAGGGATAAAGTATAAGCAATAGAGATAGAAAAAAGTGGCGATCATTAAATTCGTTAGAAAGAAATGATGATAAATTAATGAAAATGTAATCGGTCCTTTGGCCTGCATAATAGTAGCGCCAACCAGTACCCATATCCAGTAAACCGCATGGGCAACCCACCTATATTTATTAAAATAAACCCAGCGATTACGTTCATTAATTTCTTGTTGTACGAAACTACTCATGATTAAAAATTAAGGATTAGGTAAATTTCAAAGTGATCAGGAGCATTGTGTATTGTTAATTTATGACGTTTTGGATAGAGAATCTCCAACCGCCTTTTTACGTTCGTTAAGCCTATACCGCCCTGATATTCGGAAAATGCCTGATGAGTAGTTGATTCCGGTTTGCTATTTTGCAATTTGAAATGAAGTTCTTTTTTTAAAACCTCAATTTCCATATTGATCCATGATTTTCCAAAGCTGGTTTTAGTACCATGCTTAAATGCATTTTCAAGGAAGTTAATCAGGAGTAGTGGTGCAATCTTACGACCTGTAGTCGGTCCTTTGATGGTAGTCGTAATGGTACACAGATCTTCGTTATGCCTTAACTTTTCCAGTGCAATGTAACTGTTGGTGAATGTGAATTCATCATCCAGCTCCACCAGGTCCTCCTTACATTCGTATAACATGTAATGAAGTAAAGATTCCAGTTTTTCAATAACAACAGGGGTTCTTTCCGATTTTTTCAAACTGAGCGCATAAATATTATTTAGCGTATTGAAAAGGAAATGGGGGTTAACCTGAGACTTTAAAAAACGACTTTCCAGCTCAATCTTCTCGGATTTGAATCCTTCAAGACGCTGGATTTCTTTTTGCCTATCGTAAATGTCAATGAAATAATAAAACGCGATGAATGTAGAGGACATGAATAGATAGAGCAGCATACGGTTGCCGAACATGGTACTCCAGTTGAACTCCGGTCTCGTACTCATGATGGGAATCGTGCTGATCAACAACTTCATGAGCAATATATTGATCAAAAACCAGCACACAAACATCATTGAAAAACTCAGCCAAAAGAGGTATTTCTTTTCTTTTTTATGTAACGGAATCACAACAAATAGAAAAGTATACGATTGTAAAAAAATCACCAAAGAAAATATACTAAGGGACAAGATTGGAAAGGGGTTTGGAAATTTCGGATTGTTGAAAAATCCGTTACGACTTGTTATGAGGTAAATAAAGGTGATAAAAACTGTCCAAAACAGAACATGTATTAGCCATCGGTAATTAGCAAAGATTTGGGAATACTGTTGCTTAAAAGCAGGAGTCATCAATTAAAGGGTTAGGTTCGGCCAGGTAAAGTTATAATAAATTTGCTACCTTCATTCTCCTTACTTTCCACAATGATACTTCCTTCGTGTTTCTCAATAAAATCTTTACATAATACTAATCCCAAACCGGTTCCTGTCTCATTATTGGTGCCTCTGCCGGGCATTTTCTTTTCAATACGAAACAGATTGCTGAGTGTTTTACTGCTCATACCAACCCCATAATCAATTACAGAAATCCGTACAGCATTGTCCAGTATTTCCGCGTGTATCTCCACACTGCCAAAATTGGGTGTAAATTTAATCGCATTTGACAATAGGTTTCTAAAAACCGTATGGATCATATCAACATCAGCCGAGATCATGATTTTACCCGGCACCCTGTTAATAATTTCAATATTTTTCTGAGCAGCAACAATCTTTAAGACGTCTATGCTTGACTTTAATGTTTCAAACACATCAAGGGTGCGGGGCTTAAAGTTTAGAATTCCAGCCTGATTTGTAGACCATAACAACACATTTTCTAATAACTTGGCGCTATTACTCAGGCTGTTTTGTAAAAGGTTATAGGTTTTTTTACGCTCTTCAGTATCATCTTCAAATGCACCTTCTTCCAGGAATGTGGTTAAAGCAAGTGCCGAATTAAGTGGCCCACGAAGATCATGTGCCAATATGGAGAAAAACTGATCTTTGCTCGCATTTGTATCTTCTAGTTCCTCATTAGCAATGCTCAGTTTTTCATATTGATACTCTAATATTTGCTTTTGTGATTGTATTAGCCGATCCTGTTTAAAACGGGTCATATTATTATTCCACAGCACCCAGGAGATTACAAAAGAGACGGCTATCACACAAAGTCCATCGATTACGTTGAATAATATGGTATTTTGATTGGGCTGAGTTAAGGTTACCCCATAACAGAAAAAACAATAAATCAATAAAAAGTAAATGGCAGCGTATAGCGGTCTGATTAATATAGTAGCCGCATTGAGCACACAGGCCAGCATAAAAGTAATAATCGCATTGTCTAAAGATTGTCCGAAGATAGAACACAAGGCACCACAGATTGCAAAAACAAAGAAAACCAGGTGAGGCAATAGTTTACTCAAGAAAGAATATTCTCTTCTTGTAAATCTCAACAATATTCCGGTTAAGCTTAAAAAGAGACATGCAGGGCCCATTAGCATGTTTATAAAGAAAAGATCGTTTAACCAGGTTGTTTCTTCCGGATCGACTTTAAAGTTCCCATATCTAAAATACAGGTGAATAATTAATGTGATTGGAACAAATAAACCGGTAATAGTGATACACCTGACGAGGTTAGTAGAACTAACTTCATCCTCCATGATCATTTTGTCCAGAGCAGGTCTTTTGAAGTACCTAAGAAATAGATGGAGAGCATTTGCCATTTTGATAATAAAACAAATCTATTCTTTTATTTCATAAATAGCTAATCTTTTGAAAATGAAGCACTCATGATGCTTTTATTCCAGATTATGCTATACATAATCTGGTTTGTGATTAAAAGAAATTACGTTAAATTATAAGGATTAAACGCGATTTCTTTTAATGAGTTGGTTTAAACGACTTTAACGATAGCCATCCATATTATTCTCAGACTGGAAAGTATGACAATTACCGCAACTCCAATAAACATCTTTTTAATTGGGAGCTTTCCTACTAATCGTGCTGCAATTGGCGCTGCAACTACACCACCAATCAGTAATCCGATGATAGATTGCCAGTGACTTACCCCAAGAATAAAGAAAAAAGTGACTGCACTAGCCATTGTGACAAAGAATTCAGTTAAGCTAACAGAGCCAATCACATACTTCGGGGTGCGTCCTTTTGAGATTAGGGTAGAGGTCACTAAAGGGCCCCAACCACCGCCACCGAAAGAATCCAGAAATCCTCCGGCACCTGCAAGCCAACCTGCACGTTTTACCTTTTGAGGTTTTGCTTTTTCCTTAAATGCATTGGTTAATATCTTTATTCCCAATATTAAAGTATAAACAGAAATGATTGGCCGGATATATCCTGAAAAAGCTTCTCCGGCATAACCCAATAAAAGTGCACCTCCAATTGCGCCTAATACGCCGGGAATGAGCAGGGTTTTAAAGAGTTTCTTATTTACATTGCCGAAGCGGTAGTGACTAAATCCAGAGGCCCCACTGGAAAACATTTCAGCAGTATGAATGCTCCCGGAAATAACAGCAGGGCTCATGCCTCCTGATAATAATAACGTAGTAGAAACAACACCATAGCCCATTCCCAAAGCTCCATCTACCATTTGTGCCAGGAAACCAACAGCTAACATCCATAAGAACTTCTCATCCATCTGAAAGTAAATCTCTTTCCCATAAGCAACAACAGATTCATAACTAAGGTACGAGGCGATTGCATACCCAATAAAAAGGGCGGCTAAAATCAAAAGACATAGGTAGGCTATACGCTTCCATTTTTTTTCCTGCGAAGTACCCTGTTTAAGGGGAAGGGCAATTTCTTGATCTTGTAAATTCATTAGTATCCGGCGCTAAATAAAGTCTATCGATTTAGTAGGTAATAGTAAGGTAACTTTCTGACTCTACAAAATTATTTAGATAAGATTTTGATATTTTGACTTTGGCACTCAGTAGATCGCTCCTGAAAAGGAGGATTATAATAGGGGAACTAGAGCAGGATGAGAATTGTAAATGAGGACGAACAATCCGAAATAGGGAAGAGGTATTCTGCGTATTGAATTAAAAGGGGGAGGCAATTCTAAAAATTATAAAAAAAAAAAATGGCCCTAAAAACTAGTTCCAGAGCCATTTTTTTTTGAATTTGATCTTAAATCGCAGTTACACGTGTTTCGATATTTCCTCGTGTTGCTTTTGAATATGGACAGGCACGATGTGCTTTGTCTGCTAATTTTTGCGCTTCTTCTGTGGTGATGCCAGGAATGTGTACATCCAAATCTGCTGATAGTACAAACGAGTTATCATCTTTATTAAAAGAGACATGAACTTCTACAGTAGCTTCAGAGACATCTACACCGTCATGAATTGCTACCGCACCTAAAGCTCCTAAATAACAAGGCCCCCAGGCTGCTGCAAACAATTGTTCCGGATTAGTCGCTCCACCTTGTCCACCCATTTCCCTTGGCTTTCTTAAGTCAAATTCTATTGTTCCATCGCTTGATTTGATATGTCCGTCTCTGCCACCTTTTGCCGTAACGGATGCTGTATATATTTTTTCCATAATTTGATTTAACTTTTAATACCCTTACAACAGTTCCAGACCAGCGAAAGTTTTATATTTTAATTTTTTCACACAGCTTGAAAATATCATAAGCTACTTTTTGAATCATGTCAAACTGTTCATGGATAATATCGTCATGATTGTCCTGGCTCGTTTTTTCGGTTTTTAACGGCTGTCTAATCAATGGTACATTGCTCAATGAAGTACTGTGACTATTCAACACCTCAATAGATAAATTCATCAGGTAAGTGGTGTTATTTACGACAGGTTTCAGGTCATCGAAATTTGAAATTTTAAAAGAATGCTCTTTATTGTATAAGGACAATGTAGCTACATAAGATGATAAAAGATGATTTAAGGCCGTAAACTGGTGAAGCTCCTTCATACGCAATTGCTTACTTTTTGGCTCAGAAAACATGCGTTGAAACAGGGAAGCAAGATTTGCCGTCGTTACATATACTTCTTTCCGTGCCACCTTATAATTTGTCATATTGTGGGTATCGTCAGTGTATAAAAAAGTAACCTGTTCAAAGTAATTCATATTTGCCTTTAAGGTGGCCAACATGGCTTCCTTTAGCTTTTGATGTTCCCAATTTGGAAATAAAGAATAGCTTGCCAATAAGGCGATTCCAGAACCAATCAAGGTGTCATAAATGCGTTCACGTGCCACAGACAGTCCACCCATACCTAGGAAATCAAAAAGTACCAGAATATAAGGCGTCATAAACAAAACGCTCACCACATAATTTTTACGCTGAAAGCTATAACAACCAATCATGCAGAAAAGGAGAATGACAAATAAAGTATGTTTATCCTGCACATACACCAATATCCCCATACCAATAAATGCCCCGATTACGGTCCCGATTAAGCGCTCATAATTTCGCTTTTTTGTAAGGCTGAAACCTGGTTTGGAAATTACCAGGATGGTCAATAAAATCCAGTAGCTATGGGAGAAATTTAATAGTCTTGCGACCACAAATCCAATCAACATCACAATAGCAACTCTCAAAGAGTGTCTAAAAGTAGAGGAGGTAAAGGTTAAATTTTCAAATAATAATTTTAAATCAATGGATTGTCTGGTGATAAAACGCTCGACATCAATTTCTCTTGGCTTGAGATTCTTCTTTTCTTTTTTATTAAAGTAACCGTTGATTGTTTTTACCCTGGAGAGGATGTTTTCAATGTTTACTTCAATATTCTTAAGTGCAATAATGCCTAAAGTATTGTATTTACCGTCCGTATTGTTCTTTTCGAGTGTGGTGATTTCATTCCTAAGTGTCTCTACATCTTCAATTAAGGAGGTTGGTACCTTAGGAACACCACCACTTTTTAAAGCAAATGCAATCTCATCCAATTCATCCGCAATCTTTATAATAACAGACTCATAATGCGCTAAAATACCAGATTCATCAAATTGATCATGAAGTTGTTCGTAATTATAATAAGTAGACATGACTTGCTCAAAAAGGTCCACCATATCAACAAATACCAACAAAAGAAAACGTCCTTCAGGGGTAGATTCCCTGATAATTTCTCTCGTTTTAAATAGAACTTCACGGACTGCATCTTGTTTTTCGTGTACAAGAACCTGTAGCTGTAATAGCTTCGCATAGTTCTCATCATAATCAGTATTTTGATGATAAAATCTGGCTTTAGCCCTTAAAAACTCAGAAATTTCATGAATAGAATCACTTAATGTTTGTTGAACTAATCGAAATGGCCTGATTCTGTAGACAAAATAGCTCAATAACGTGTACCAAATACTACCTATAAATATGAGTAGCGCAAATACCAGTACCTCTTTCCAGGGCCTAACATCATCAATACTTAAGACCATAATAAGTAGGGCAGCAGTACCTATAGCAGCAGACCTTAGGCCATAAAGAAAAAGCATAGAAAACCCGAAACTACAGATAAATAGCAGTGTACCAATGAAATAAACATTACTATTGGTTAAACCCACCACAATTGAAATAATTGTAATCAAACCGGTAGTAATCAACATTGCATTTCTACGGTGAACAATTGGGCCGGGAGAATCTACAACACTTACGCACAAAGCACCTAAGGATAAGGTCATTCCGTATTGAAGCAGACCAAATTGAGCAAGAATAAGAGAGGGGCAGAGCACCCCGATAGTAATCCGGAGGCCATCAGCGAAATAGGTGCTTAATAAAAAATCCTGGATACTTCTGACTGGACGATTGAACATAGCGTAAAAATAGATTTACAATCATCAATTGTGCCATTAACAACTGCTTTATGCAAAATAACAAAATCATACCACAGTATTAAGATTTATTGCCTCATATCTAAAAATAATTTTATTTCTGATAATCATACTGCAAGAAATGTGAACGTTTTTCTCTATTTTAGATTAAGAAAAGAATTTAAAGACTCAAAAAAGGTCAATAAACAGCTGACGGGACTAAAAATCGAACGTTTATTGAATATGAGCCAGAATCGAGGCGAATTCCAGGTATGTAGTATAGGTTGAATATGCCTTAAGATGCTTTAAATCAACTAAATGAAGATTCGCATAGTTGTTCCGGAAATTTCAATAATGCAGCCAATTCTGGCTTATGAAATTCATCCGACTTGATGTAGAATCAAATACAGTGATTTACACTGAAAATCTTGCTTTAAAAAGCAAATCCAAAATCCAGCACAATAATTGTCTTATAATTAATATTATGTTAAGTAGTGTTATGCAATAGCCTACTCAGTAAGCTATTTATATGATTATTCGTAATATTTTGGGTTCTAATTAAAACTCTTCCAGCTTCCCTTTCAGCTCCTGAACTTTGTCCAGTCTGTTTTTTCTGGTATAAATATCAATCAGCATTTGAACTGTAGACTTGTCGTTCTGATTGATTTCGTGAGCTTGCAATAATGCAATTTCTGCACGGTTGATATAAGATGCAAATGACGGACTGTCGCCAGCTTTTTTTGTTTTAAGCGATTCATTCGCTGCATTTATATAAGCAATTCCTAATTGATGAAGCGCATCAAAATAATTCTCATCAATGCTCAATGCCTTATTATAAGCTAAAATCGCAGTACTGTTGTTTGCTTTATGCTGCTGCAGATATCCGTAAAGAAAATACAATAATTTGTTTTTACTTTCCGTTTTTAAAGTAGATTCTATCACACGGATCGCGTCTTCATACTTTTCTGTATCCAGCAACAAATTGATGTAATCATTAGTCAGGTATACATTATAAGGATTCATTTTCAATCCATCCTCTAAAGCTTTCAAAGCCAGTTCATGTTCAAATTTAGAAGAATAAATTCCACTGAGCTTTTGATACACGACAGGATTTTTAATTCCATTGTCTTTAGCTCGCTTATAATACACCAATGCCTTATCTAAGGATTGTAAATTTTGCGCAGCTAGAGCCGTATTTATTGCCAGCGTTGTGTCTTTTGGAAAAAAATCACTCACTTCTTTCAACAGTTCAAAAGCAGTATTAAAATCATTGCTTGCAAAAGCAGTATTTCCTTTATCCTGTTTTTTTATATTGACATTGTAGACAGCAGCGGAAATTAACTGAGAATTTGCCTGAAATTTATCCAGTCTTTTCGCAGAATCAATAGCTTCAATTGCTAGATTGTAGTAGCGGTCAGAATTACTGACATCCGTATCAATAATAGAAACATAAGCACTTAGATAAGCTTTAATTGCCCAGGTTTCCGGCCATTTTTTTGTCTTTTTGTCATTCTGAGCGGCTTCAGCGGCTTTGAGCCCCTCTCCTAGTATACTCAGCTGTTTTTTCTCATCTTGTTTACCGGCAATGGCCATTTGAAGTTTTCCTACACTATTTCTCGCAATTTGTAATTGACTTTTTTGCGAAAAAGCATGGTTAGCACTCAATAAAACAAGGATAGCAGCATTAAATAAATAGATTTTTTTCATACCAGAGTGTGTTCGAGCTACAAACTTATAAAAAAAAAGGAGGGATAAAAATTACCCCTCCTTTTTAATAGAATTATTACGTACCGATTAAGGTTGTGTTGCTTTTAAAGCGTCCAGTTTTTTCTTGGTTGCTTCATAGTTCACTTTGTCATCTTTAAATAAATAAATGATTTTCAGGTTTTCTAAAGCATTTTCATTTTTAGGATCTAATTCCAACGCAGTTTTGTAGTGAGGAGTTGATTGGTCAATAAAGCCAATCATTTTAGCACTAACTGCATTAAATTCTTTAGTTTTCTTCGGATCGATTTTATTTCTTTCCGTCTGTAAGGCTAAAGCTTGTTTGTAGTATGTATCTCCTAATAAATAATGGTAGATCGCATTTTTAGGATCTTTCGCAATTAATTTATTCAACATCTCCTGAGATTTTGCAATATCACCAGATTTGATATAAAGATCAGTTTCCAGACCGATGAAATAAGAATCATCAGGGAATTTGCTACCAGCTTCTTTTAGAATAGCCAAACCAGCTACTGTATCTTTTAACTTATCGAAAGTAACATTGATAATTTCAGAGTAAAGCACTTTTGAATCTTTATAACCTAAATCAATCGCTTTTTTGAAATTTCTAACTACTTCAGGATAGTTTTCTATTGCTTTCGCAGTAACACCTGCGTTAACATACATAGAAGTATCCGTTGGAGTTTTAGTAGTTACTTCATTGAAAGCGGCTAAAGCAGCAGCAAAATCTTTTTTGTTGTAGGCAAAGATCGCACGATTTCTCATGGCATTATCTACATTGATTTCTGCTTGCTGGATATTCTCTTTCTCTGCACCTTTAGTATCTAAGGCTTTTGCTTGTACAATTGCTTCTTCAGCAATCTTTTGTTTTGCTTTAGCATTATTAAGATCCAATGAATCCACTAATGCAATTCTAGAAGCAAATAAAGCTCTGTAAGACCATGCTTCAGGCATTGTTTTAGATTTCTCATGAACAATCGCATTATCCGTATGGGCTAAACCTCCATCCAGAGTTTTCAAGCTTTCAGCTAGAGTTTCCGTCTTAGGGATCATCAGCATTCCCCAGATTTTCTTAGCTTCATTTACTTCACTTTTTTGTGCATTTGCACAGGTGGCAGCACCTACAAGTAGCATACTAAAAAGTACTTTTTTCATCTTGTTTATTTATGGGTCAAAAATTTAATTTTCTTCTTCTTCTTCAGTGTCATCCTCAGCCTCTTCATCATCTTCTTCGATTTCCTCGTCGATGATTTCTTCTGATGCTAAATCTGAGTCTTCAGTAGCAATAGCGTCATTTACAACAACCGCGCCTTCTTCGCCTTCTTCCAATTCGATTTCCTCGTCTTCGTGCTCAATTTTAGCAACTGAAGCAATTTCATCATTACCTTTAAGGTTGATCAGACGAACACCTTGCGTTGCTCTACCCATTACCCTAAGTTCGCTGACAACAATTCTAATCACGATACCAGATTTGTTAATGATCATTAAATCATCCGCATCAGTTACGTTTTTGATGGCTACCAATGCACCGGTTTTTTCCGTTACACTAATGGTTTTAACACCTTTACCACCTCTATTAGTAACGCGGTAATCTTCGATATCAGTACGTTTACCGTAACCTTTTTCTGAAACTACTAAAATAGTTACACCTGGATCATCAACAGCAATCATGCCAACAACTTCATCCTGGTCATGTGCAAGCGTTACACCTCTTACTCCGGTTGCAGTTCTACCCATTGGTCTAACTTTCTCCTCATTGAAACGAATTGCTCTTCCAGAACGTAAAGCCATTACAATTTCGCTTTTTCCTGTAGTTAAACTTGCTTCTAAAAGTTGATCACCTTCGTTAATGTTAATCGCATTGATACCATTTACACGTGGTCTTGAATAAGCTTCTAAAGAGGTTTTCTTAATCGTTCCTTTTTTAGTACACATGATAATGTAATTGTTTTCCAGATATTCCTGGTCCTTCAAATTCTTTACCTTGATGTATGCTTTAATTTTTTCCTCTTTCGGGATATTGATGATATTCTGAATTGCTCTACCTTTACTTAGTCTTGATCCTTCAGGAATTTCATATACTCTCAACCAGAAACAACGACCTGATTCTGTAAAGAACAACATATAGTTGTGGTTTGAAGCCACCAATAAATGCTCAATAAAGTCTTCATTTCTTGAATCACTACCTTTAGAACCTTTACCGCCTCTACCTTGAGTACGGTATTCAGTTGCAGGTGTACGTTTGATATAACCTTCATGAGAAATCGTGATCACTACGTCTTCATCTTCGATAAAGTCTTCCATGCTCATGTCTTCCGCAGAATGTACGATTTGAGTTCTACGCTCATCACCGTATTTTTCCATCATTTCAGCCAATTCATCCTTAATGATTTGCATACGTAAATCTTCTGAATCCAGAATAGATTGTAAGTAGTCAATAGTTTTCATTAATTCATCAAATTCCTCTTTGATTTTATCGCGTTCCAGACCTGTTAACCTACGTAAGGTCATGTCAAGAATGGCTCTGGCTTGAATATCACTCAAACCAAATTTCTCCATTAACCCAACTCTCGCTTCTTCAGGAGTGTTAGATGCACGAATTAATTTAATTACTTCTTCAATATGATCTAAGGCAATTAATAAACCTTCCAGAATATGCGCTCTTTTCTTAGCTTCTGCCAGTTCAAATTTCGTTCTTCTAACCACTACATTATGTCTGTGGTCAACGAAATGACGAATCAGATCTTTCACGTTCAACATCTGCGGTCTGCCATTCACAAGTGCAATGTTATTTACACTAAATGAAGTCTGTAAAGCAGTCTGTTTAAACAGGTTATTTAAAACAATTGCAGCATTCGCATCACGTTTAATTTCATAAACGATACGGATACCATCCTTGTTAGATTCATCTTTAATATTGGAAATACCGTCGATTTTTTTCTCACCTACCAGTTCAGCGGTACGCTCAATCATCATCGCTTTATTTACCTGATAAGGGATTTCAGTAACGATAATTGTTTCGCGGTCTTTATTCGTTTCGATCTCCGCTTTAGCGCGCATTACGATACGACCTCTACCTGTTTCGAAAGCTTCCTGAACACCTGTGTAGCCATAAATAATTGCTCCTGTAGGAAAATCAGGGGCCTTTATGTGCTTCATTAATTCAGGTATAGTGATTTCGTTATTCTCGATATAAGCAATCGTTCCATTGATTACCTCCGTAATATTGTGTGGTGGCATATTCGTAGCCATACCAACCGCAATACCGGAAGAACCATTGATCAGTAAGTTTGGAACTTTAGCTGGAAGAACAGTTGGTTCCTGTAGGGAATCATCAAAGTTAAGCTGGAAATCCACCGTATCTTTGTTGATATCAGCAAGCATATCTTCTGCAATCTTCTGGAAACGAGCTTCCGTATAACGCATTGCTGCCGGAGAGTCACCATCAATAGATCCAAAGTTACCCTGACCTTCCACCATTAGGTACCTTAAGCTCCATTCCTGAGCCATCCTAACCATGGTGTTATAAACAGAAGCATCACCATGCGGGTGATACTTACCTAATACCTCCCCAACAATACGGGCAGATTTTTTATAAGGTTTGTTATTTGCAAGTCCCAGGTCCAACATACCGTATAAAACACGGCGGTGAACTGGTTTTAATCCATCACGAACATCAGGTAAAGCCCTTGATACAATAACCGACATCGAATAATCGATGTAAGCGGATTTCATCTGCTCGTCAATATTGATTTTTATTATTTTGTCGTTTTCTTGATTTTCTAAATCTTCTGCCATAAATAGTAATGTTCCCTAAGAACGATTTAAACGTGGTATTCTTATAACCTTGCGAATTTAATAAAAAATGCGCCATAAAGGCGCATTGTGGAAAAAATTTATCGTATATATTTTAGGACCAAATAGTGGGATTAAGCCCACTCAATGCCTTTTTTTAGCTTACTCAAGGTATCCGCTTCCGGGCTATCCGGTATTGCCTGATAATTATAGACCCATTTGGCCATTGGAGGTAAGCTCATTAGGATAGATTCGATCCTCCCATTGGTTTCCAGACCAAATTTTGTCCCTGCATCATACACTAAATTAAACTCCGCATAACGGGATCTCCTCAGGTATTGCCATTCCTGTTCTTCGGCACTAAAATCAGCATCACGGTTCCTGTCGATCAGCTCTGTATAGGCCGGAAGAAAAGTATTTCCAACTGCGGTGGAGAAATCTAATAAACGGTCAAAATCCAATCCTGTGTTTTCAGGTTTCAGTTTATCATAAAAAATACCACCTACTCCACGGGTTTCTTCCCGGTGTTTGATGAAGAAATAATCATCAGCATGCGCTTTAAATTTAGGGTAAAAAGAAGCATCAAATTCATCACAAGTCTGTTTCAGCAAATGATGAAAATAACGCGCATCCGTATCAATTACATAATGCGGCGTCAGGTCTATCCCACCGCCAAACCAACGGGTCTGATCATCCATCTCAAAATAACGGATATTCATGTGTATAATAGGCACGAAGGGATTATTAGGGTGCATCACAATAGAAACACCAGTTGCAAAGAAATCATCGTTCTCCAGCTTAAAAGACTTCTTGATTGCATCCGGTAATTTACCGTAGACTGCGGAGAAGTTTACGCCACCTTTTTCGATTACATTTCCATTTTGCAGAATTCGTGTTCTGCCACCACCGCCACCTTCACGGCTCCATAATTCTTCTTCAAATTTTCCTTTACCATCAGTTTGTTCCAAACCCTGGCAAATGGAGTCCTGAATTTTCTGGAAAGCTGCGACTACTTTATCTTTAAATACCATTTCTCTAAAACTTATCCTCAAAGTTAACTTTTAAAAAAGCCCCTTTGCTGCTAAAGTTGAGATAGTACATTTTTTTGACATAATGCCGGTAAAGCCACCAAAATCACTAATCGTGGTGCATTTTCAACTTATCTAAAAGATCTGGTGATACATTTTCAGCATATACTCCATAAGCATCAATTAATACGCCTTTAAGGTTTCCCACCGGGGACGAAATCGCATAAATTACCGCACTGTCTCCGGGATCATTCATCCCTTCAAAACGGTAAAATTCATCGATTTCGAACTCTTCAGGCATCAATTGTAAATCAATTGCCTTACATTCTATACAATCTGGTGCCAGGATAAAATCATGCTCATAACCTCTCTTCTCGAGGTCAGCAACAGCATCGGTGAGGGTGTCATAAATATACATAGCTCTAATTTAATAAAAATTAATTGTAGTGTGGACCTTTTTAAGTTTCATAGTTCAATAAACTTTCAGATATTTAAGCATCATGGTAGTATCAGAAAAAACGCTAAAATGGGGACTTTGTTTGTATCCACCACTATTATTCCAGCGTATATGGGTGAAAAAATTCCATAAGGGTTTTCGGGGTGTCGATGTAAAAATCAACAGAAGCCTTTTCAATAAGAATTACAACGGTTCTATATTCGGTGGAACGATTTACGCGGCAACAGACCCCTTCTATGCCTTATTATTTGATCAGCTCCTGAAAAGAGAAGGCTATAAAGTACGGGTATGGCTAAAAAGTGCTTCCATACAATATCTTAAACCTGGACATGGAGACCTGTTTTTCACCATCACCGTAAGCGACGAGATGCTTAATGAAGCCATAGAGGCGATGAATACCAGCGGCAAATTCGTCAAAGCATACCCGATGGAAATCACCAATGCCGCAGGAGAATTATGCGCCACCGTGATGAATGAAATTTATGTACGAAATTTACATTTGGGAGAAAAACCACGCATTGCCTATTAGCACTATGAACCTCAAGAAACTCATCCTCCAAGGCGAAGGGACCACCCTTGATTTCAAAAAAACCATTAACAATTCCGAGAAAATTGCCCGCAGTATTGTCGCTTTTGCCAACCATAAAGGCGGACAATTACTCATTGGCGTGGCCGATGACGGGACGATTAAAGGTGTGAAATCTGAGGATGAAGAAAGATATATGCTTCTCAAATCTGCACAGCAATTTTGTAGACCGGCAATCGACCTGAGCTTTGAAGAGGTTTATGTGGAGGATAAACTTGTCCTCATCGTCAATATTGAAAAAAGTGATACTAAGCCCCATTACGCCCTGGATGAAAACAAGAAATGGTGGGTGTATTTCCGGATTCAGGACAAAAGTCTGCTGGCCAGTAAAATCCTGGTAGAGGTCATTAAAAAAAGTACTGAAAGTCCGCCACCACAGGTACCCCATGGAAAAGAAGAAAAAATGTTATTCGAATACTTAACACAGGAAGGGCGAATTACTTTAAAGCAATACAGTAAAATCCTGAAGACTTCCTATAAAAAGGCCCAAAAGATACTCGTTGAACAAATTCTAAGTGGGGCTATCCATCCCCACAGTTCCGAAAAGGAAGAATATTTTACATCAATTCCACAACAACATTAGGTAAAATAATTCCAACCTCAAGAAATGAGGGAAGAAATACCGACTTTTGTAGCAATGCTACAAACACTATATTCAAAATATAAACCATATTACTCCGATAACCTTCGGTTGGCGATGCCGATTGTGGTATCTCAACTGGGACATACCCTTGTTCATTTAGCCGACAGTGTAATTGTAGGGCATTTTGCCGGCACCATTCAGTTGGCAGCAGTTTCTCTGGTCAACAGTCTTTTTATGCTGATCCTCGTGATAGGAATGGGGATTTCGTACGGATTAACCCCTTTAATGGCGCAGGAAAACGGACGCAAGAACTACGATGAATGCGGTAAATTATTGTCCAACAGTTTAATCATTAACATCTTTACCTCTATTTTACTCTATGGTTTTGTCCACCTGGGAACTTTACTCGTTATCGATCACCTCGGACAATCGCCGGAAGTAGTTGCCTATGCAAAACCTTATTTAGGCTACCTGGCCATTTCCATCATTCCGCTGATGATCTTCCAAACCTTTAAGCAATTTGCAGAAGGACTTGGATTCACTAAACAAGCCATGTTTGTGTCTATCTGGGGAAACCTGCTCAACATTGTTTTAGGAATTATCCTGGTTAAAGGAATGTTCGGAATCGCCCCTATGGGTGTAAAGGGTGTTGGTATCAGTACTTTGGTAGACCGTACCTTGATGGCCATTGTGATGTCTATTTACGTGTTAAAATCTAAATATTTCAAAGAATATATCAAAAGCTTTAAAGTCAGCTTTTTTGATAAAGTACGGGCAAAGAAGATTATCAAGATTGGCGCCCCGGTAGCTTTACAATATTCATTTGAGATCAGTGCTTTTAGTGGTGCAGCCATCTTGATTGGTACCATTGGCGCGGTAGAACAAGCAGCTCATCAGGTAGCCATGAACCTTGCCGCCGTAACCTATATGATGGGTAGCGGGATTGCTTCTGCGGCAACCATTAAAACAGGAAATAACTTTGGGAAGAAAAACTTCCTCGACCTCAGACAATCCGCAATTGCGAGTTACCATGTCATTATTTTATTCATGAGCATTACTGCGATTCTGTTTATTGCGGCCAATAATTTATTGCCATATATCTATACAGAAGACACAGCAGTGATCAATATCGCAGCTCAATTGCTGGTTATTGCCGGTTTCTTCCAGCTTTTCGACGGCACTCAGGTAGTCGGGTTAGGTATATTAAGAGGTATTGGCGATGTCAATATCCCCACCTTCATCACCTTTCTTGCCTATTGGGTAATTGGTATTCCATTGGGATATTACCTGGGGATTCAATTAGATTTAGGCGTAAATGGAATCTGGTACGGCTTAACTTTCGGTTTATTAACCGCCTCTGTATTGCTGTTTTTTAGGTTCCAGAATAAAACCAGACTGCTTGCTAAATCAGCATAACGAGCCCTATAAATGAAAAGCCCTGTTAATTTCAAAAGAGAATTAACAGGGCTTTTTTATGTGCTAAGAAACCAGCTTATAGTAACAATTTGCTGGCTAATCCTAATAATAGCAAAAATCCAAAAACATCTGTAAATGTGGTAATGATAATGGAAGATGCGATAGCTGGGTCAATACCTACTCTTTTTAGTATTAAAGGAATGCCAGCGCCAGTAACTCCGGCAATCAGTAAATTACCTGTCATCGCTAAAAAGATCACCACACCCAACAAAGGATTGCTGTCGAAAAATATAGCGAACATAAACACGATTAAACCAGTAACCGCACCATTGATCAGACCAACTGTAAACTCTTTTAATACCGTACGGTAAGCCTGATTATCGGTTAGGTCGTATAAGGAAATCCTTCTTACGGTAACAGCCAGGGCCTGCGTTGCCGCATTTCCACCCATACCGGCAATGATCGTCATGTAAGCAGAAAGCACCGCAATCTTCTCAATCGTAGAACCAAAATGCCGTACTACTGCCGAAGCTAAAAATGCCGTTCCTAAGTTTAAAATCAACCATGGTAAACGCGATTTCACCGCTTCTACCCAGTTGCCACTTAGTTCCTCATCTTCCGAAACCCCTGAAATCTTTAAGATATCTTCCGTGTTCTCATCTTCTAAAACGTCGATAACGTCATCGAAAGTAACCCTACCCAATAACTTCATGTCATTGTCTACAACCGGAATACTGGTAATGTTATATTGAGAAATTAACCTGGCAACCTCCTCCTGATCTGTGTCGGGTGTTACCCAGGCCACTTCAGCTTTCACCAATTCGGTGATATGTACGTTCCCTTTTGCTTTAATGATGTCTTTCAGCGAAACGATTCCCTGAAAAACATTATCATCATCAATCACAAAAATGGTATAGAATTCTTCGATCTCTTCACTCTGACGGATTATCTCGTCAATCGCATCCTTTTTAGTGAGGTTAAGATTTACGCGAATAAACTCGGTGTTCATTAAACCACCGGCCGTTTTTTCATCGTAACTCAATAAATTCCGGATACTGGAAGCATCATCCTCACTTAAATCTTTGAGGATTTCCTTTTGCTCATGCTCTTCCAGCTGAGAAATAATGTCTGTAGCGTCATCATAATCCAGCTCTTCTACGATCTCCGTTCTCTTGTCCGGGTGTAATTGCAGCAGTAATTCCTCAGGGTGAGATTCTTCATGCATCTCGGAAATAACTTCCGAAGCGATCTCTACAGGTAATAAATTGATGATCCGTTCCTGATCTTCCTTATTGATACTTTCGAAAAGTATTGCTATTTCTGAGGCATGATATTGCGATAGAATAACTTTAAGTTGTTCATCGTCACTATTTAAGGCGTTTTTTAGTTTAGAAACGTCTGTTTTGTCCAGGTCGAAGGATTGCATCTATTGCCAAAGTTACAATAATCAGGGTTATTTAAACCATCCTTTGCGCCAGAAATATATGATTTGCAGCACAGCAATGGCTCCCATTACCAGCATCGTATACATATAGCCATTGGCCTGGTAAAGTTCCGGCATGTTCTGTGGCAGCAGTTTACCGGTAATCGGGTCTACATTTGCGAAGTTCATACCATAGATTCCGGCAATGAAAGTTAAGGGAATAAAAATCGAAGAAATGATGGTCAATACCTTCATAATCTCATTCATCCGGTTGCTGATGATCGATAAATACATATCTATATTACTAGCAGAGATCTCTTTGAGGGATTCTACAATGTCAATAATCTGAATACAATGGTCGTAAGCATCGCGGATATACATCTTCGTTTGTTCAGAAATCAAATGACTATCACTGCGAAGAATATCATTCAGTTTATCACGTTCCGGCCAGGCTACCCTTCTGATATTGATCAGGTTTCTTTTAATCAGTTGCGTATCAAACATGACTGATTTATCCGGTTTATCAAACAAACGGTCTTCAATATTGTCCAGTTCATCACCCCAAACACCCAGAATCTCGAAATAAGTATCGATAATGATGTCCATCAGCGCGTACATCAGGTAACTACTGCCGCCAATGCGGATATTGCCCTTCCCTATTTTCAATCGGGAACGTACAGGATCAAGGCAATCCTCATAGTTTTCCTGAAAAGTAAACAAGGCATTATCAGTCAAAAGAAAAGAATACTGCTGATTCTCCAGATTCTGGTTTTCGTCCAGTTGTAGCATTCTACTCACCGCAAAAACATGGTTTTCATATTCTTCCTGTTTTGGACGCTGGTAAGTCCGGGTAATATCTTCGAGAATCAGCTTATTGACATCAAAATCTCTGCTTAAAGTTTCAAACAAAGCCAAAGAGTTAAAACCTTTAATTTCTACCCAAAACGTATGCGTTTTATCCTGTAAAAGGAATTTCAGATTACCGATATCATTCAATTCCCTGACCTCATAACTTTCCGCATTGTAACGATAAAGCTTGATGACAGGTTTTAATGCTTTCGGATCAATATAAATCATTCCCGGACTAGATCCGGCATGAGGTAGCGCGATATGCTGACGTTTCTTTTTGTGCTTTGCTGATTTAGCCATATTTAAAAATAGGATTTCGACTGTGGCCCCTGGTTAAACAACAAGTCCACAATACTTAAGTTTGGCTTAAAACCTTCTCTGTCGTCAAAGACCTGGAAATAAGGTTTAAAATCACCTTCAGGCTTTTTAAATACCGGACCGGTACGAAAATCAAGCTCTGCAGGCACATCACTATGGTATTCTTCTGTCAGTTCAAATTTTGGGGTTATTTTCAATTGCTTAAACAACCAATCCATGATCTCCTGGTTATACTCAAAAAGAGAATCGAACTTCTGGTGATAAAATCTGGCGAACTCATCCTCATAATATTCAAAATAAGCGGAATTTCTGTAGCAGCTTTCTAAACTCTTCCAATGTAAGCGTTGCCAGTTAAAATCATTGCTAATTTTCACCTCCTTCATTTTGGTGTGCAGCTTCTTGCCACGAATTACCGGAACGATCAGGTCTAAACTCCCATTAGGTGAGTAAATTTTAGCCCTGTTTCTAAAGGTTTGTTTTGGGAAATGTTCCTCTCTTTCTAGTAAAAACTCGTTTCCAAAACGTTTCAATTCTCTGAAATAACTAACCGGTGGAAGATAAAAAAGAGGGAATATAGCTGAACTTTGCATCTGTTATTTTATGTTTGCACTCTTAATCCGCCAAAATAATGATAAAAAAAAGCTTTTCTCATATAGGAATAGTTTTTTTAAACTTTTTCTCCATCTTACCCCTCTGGTTTTTGTATTTAATAGCTACAATCTGTTACTACGTCCTATACTATATGGTGGGATACAGAAAAAAGGTTGTGCGTGAAAATCTGGTTAATTCCTTTCCGGAAAAAAGCATGGAAGAGATCATCAGGATAGAAAAGAGATTTTTCCGATACTTTGCCGATTTAGTGGTTGAAATCATCAAAATGCATTCCATCTCTGAGAAAGAAGTATTGAAGCGCGTAAAATTCACGAACCTACATCTGGTAGAAGCCCATTTCAACAAAGGAGAAAGCGTATTGGCCTGTACCGGTCATTATGGAAATTGGGAATGGGGAATGCTGGCCCTGGGTATTCGCCTTTCGAAAACGGCTTATGTCATCTACAAACCTCTTAATAACGGTTATTTTGGCGACTGGTTCTTAAAAATGAGGAGCAAATACGGTAATGTATGTGTGCCCATGCGACAGACTTTAAGAATGTTGGCCAGTACTAAAAATGAAGCCAGCATGTTCTGTTTTGCAAGTGATCAGAGTCCGGTTCGCGGAGAAGCACATTACTGGCTAAACTTCTTAAATCAGGATACAGCAGCCTTATTAGGGCTCGAAAAAATCGCCATGCAAACCAATAGGCCTATCTTTTATTTCAAATTGAAATATATCAAAAGAGGTTATTACGAGGTAGATTGTGTACCCATTTGTCCGGTACCAAAAGAGACAAAGGAACACGAAATTACCGATATGCATTTCAACCTACTGGAACAAATTATTAACGAAGAACCGTCTTACTGGCTGTGGAGCCACAGGCGATGGAAAACAAAACGAGAATACGCATCATGAAATCAGCAAGTGTAGCAGTAGTAATATTAAATTGGAACGGAAAAACACTTCTGGAGAACTTTTTACCGGGTGTGGTACGATCTATCTACCCGAATTTGCAACTTATAGTGGGCGACAATGCCTCAACGGACGATTCTGTCGCGTTTGTGCGTAAAAACTACCCACAGATTCGCATCATAGAAAACGATAAGAATTACGGCTTTGCTGAAGGTTACCGCAAAATACTGGAACAAGTAGAAGCAGAATATTATGTACTGCTTAATTCTGATGTTGAAGTGCCTGAGAACTGGATTCAGCCAGTGATCGACCTGATGGAAAAGGACGATAAAATCGCTGCTGCACAACCAAAAATCATCTGGCAAAAAGACAAGACTAAATTTGAATATGCCGGTGCTGCCGGTGGATATCTGGACTTACATTGCTTCCCCTTCTGTAGAGGTCGTTTATTTGATACCGTGGAAGAAGATCATGGTCAATACAATGATGCCAGAGAAATTTTCTGGGCAAGTGGTGCAGCCTTATTTATTAAAAGTAAATGCTGGAAAGAATCTGGTGGTTTAGACCCGGATTTCTTCGCACACATGGAAGAAATCGACCTTTGCTGGCGCTTAAAGAACATGGGCTACAAAATCATGTACTGCCCGGATGCTGAAGTATACCACGTTGGTGGAGGAACACTGAATGCCAATAATCCATATAAAAACTATTTGAACTTTAGAAATAACCTGATCATCATGCAGAAAAACCTGCCGATGTCAGATGCTTATTTCCGTATTTTCATTCGTTTCTTCATTGATTTTGTGGCTTTAATTCACTTCTTATTACAAGGAAAAACAGATTTTGCGATGTCAGTGAGTAAGGCTCATTTCCACTTTTTCAAATACATATTTGTCAATGGAAAAAAGAGAACGAAAAAACAGCTTGCCTATCAAAAACATACCGGTGTTTATTCATCCAGTATTGTTTATGCTTACTTCATCAAGAAAATCAAGTATTTTAGTGGTTTAGGTATCTAAGCAGTTTCTATTGTAATCCGACATCAGTTCTATGGTCCTGCTATACCAATTGTAGTTGCCCTGGAGTTGACGAGGAGTACATTAAGGGTTGATGACGCTTGATAAGGGCCTATCCCTTAGCAACACCTCGCCAGCCCTTCATTAACACTCCGCCAACCAGCACTACAATACAAACTCAACAGCCTTAAAACACGAATTCCCTTAGCAATCAATTTACACAAGTTGTCAATTGATTGCTAAGGGAATCTTTATACTTTCTTAACCTGCTCAGGTGTAGTTCTACCTTTATCCAGGTGTACGTATAATTTTCTCAGGTATAAAATTACTTCTTTTCAGGGACAAAAATAATCGGTCCTGGTCTGTTCGCTACAGTTGTTAAAGCTTTGTAGATATAGTCACATACCAGTTTTTCTCCCGGTACATTGATCAACCTTCTGTCGTCTTCCGGAGTATGGTATTGCGGGTGGCCACCTGTATGGAATCCCAATACTGGAATACCTTTCTTATAGAACGAAACATGGTCAGAACCACCAACATCATAATGATTTACAAATGGATGAACACCAATTTCAGGTCCCAGACTGGTTAATAGTTCCACGCCACCATCAAATGTGGCCGCGCCACCCATATACAGGTGTTTTTCTGCATTCATCCTACCGACCATATCCATATTAATCATCAGTTTAATCATAGATAAAGGTACTATAGGGTGTTCTGTAAAATACTTAGAGCCTAATAAACCCTGTTCTTCTGCACCAAAAGCAATCACAATTACACTACGTTTCAACAACGCTTTATTTGCGGCTAGCTTTTCTCCTATTTCTAAAAGCGCAGCAGTTCCGCTGGCATTGTCATCTGCACCTAAATGAATGGCTACTGTATCTGGTTTTTTGGAGGAGGCCCCTCCCATCCCAAGATGGTCGTAATGCGCACCAATCACAATAAACTCATGTTTTAAAACCGGATCTGAGCCTTCAATGTACCCAACTACATTTTGAGTTTGCACATAAGGGGTATCCTGTACACCTTTTTTTACCCTCATTTTAGCGGTAAACTCACGGATATAACTGCCATTATAAGCCTTAATTCCAGATTTCCTGAAATGTTTTACTAAATAATTAACGGTCTTTTTATTCTCTTTGGTTCCCGGAAAACGACCTTTCATTTGCGGAGCTGCCAATGTCCAGATGTGTTCCTTAATTTCCTTTTCAGTAATATCCGCCTGCGCGAATGCAGATGCGCTGATTGCCAGGCATACCGCAGATAGAAGAATCTTTTTCATACGGTTGTTTAGCTTTTCAAAAGACTTTCAATTGCTAAACGATAACCATCCAGACCGAAACCCGTTAACACACCTTTACAGTTTTTTCCGGTTAATGACACGTGTCTGTATTCTTCTCTTGCATAGATATTGGATACATGAACCTCTATTACAGGGGTATTAATTGCGGCAATCGCATCAGCCAATGCCACAGAAGTATGGGTATAACCTCCTGCATTGATCACAATACCATCATATTCAAAACCAACTTCATGTAATTTATTGATCAACTCCCCTTCCACATTACTTTGATAGTAATCGATTTGAAGGATGCTGTACATGGTTCTCAATTGTGCTATATATTCATCAAAACCTAAATTTCCATAGATTCCTGGTTCGCGAACGCCTAAAAGGTTTAAATTTGGGCCGTTAATAATTTGTATCTTCATTAGCTCAAACTTAAAGCTAAAAACTTACAGTAGAAAATTTTTGTGTGATTAATAACCCTTATATACCCTCTTTTAAAGCCTATTTGAAACTGGAGCGTTCACTTTCCGGGAACTCCGTTGCGGCCTATATCAATGATGTTCAGAAACTATTTCAATATTTTGAATCGGTTGAGAAAAACCCTTCGGTAAAAGAAATCAGCAGTTCAGATTTAAAGAAATTCATCAGCTGGATCAATGAACTTGGCATGCTACCCAGCACACAAGCAAGGGTAATCTCCGGATTGAAATCCTTTTTCAGTTTTCTGATGCTAGAGCAAATCATTGTCACAGATCCTTCAGCTTTGCTGGAAAGCCCAAGATTAGGTCGGAAATTACCGGATGTGTTAAACATTGAAGAGATCAACAACCTGCTTGAAGCTATTGATGCCTCAAAACCAGAAGGCATGAGAAACAAGGCCATTATTGAATTGCTATATGGTTGCGGATTGCGCGTATCAGAGTTAACGAACCTAAAAATCTCCAACATTTTCGTGGACAGTGAGTTTATTAAAATCATTGGAAAGGGAAACAAAGAGCGTATTGTCCCTATTGGAGCAACGGCATTAAAGTATATCAAGATCTACCTGGAACTCAGTCGCGTTCATGTTCCCATCAAAAAAGGCTATGAAGATTATGTTTTTTTAAATCGCAGAGGTACTGGTTTGTCCAGAATATCGGTGTTTACTATCATCAAAGACCTTGCGCTGGTATCAGGGCTAAAGAAGAGTATTAGTCCGCATACTTTTCGACATTCCTTTGCTACTCATTTGATTGAAGGCGGTGCAGACCTGCGTGCGGTGCAGGAAATGTTGGGACATTCGAGCATCACGACCACCGAAATTTACACACACCTGGACAGAAATTATCTGAAAGATATCATTAACGGATTTCATCCCAGAAGTTAAGCAGGTCTAATGATTAATGGCACAATTGATGATTGTAAATCTATATAAACCTAATCCCTTGTTGCAAGAATCATTCTCGGTTTCCCTTGCATATCCTTCCTTAGCGTGATATCAGTAAAGCCCTTATCTTTTAACATCTGAATCGTTTCTTCGGATAAATACTCATTGATTTCAAAGAATAACCGACCATTGACCTTCAAATGTGTTACAGCAAAATCAGCGATAGCTTCATAAAAAAGCAAAGGTCTTTCGTCCGGAACAAATAGCGCCAGGTGAGGCTCATGCGCCAAAACATTTTGGTGCATTTCGGCCATTTCTGTGCCGGTAATATAAGGCGGATTGCTCACAATAATATCAAACTCCCCCTCAATATTCAGATTCAAAATGTCGGCATGAATAAAATTAACTTCAGCTTCGAGTTTTAAAGCGTTTTCCTTAGCCAAAGCCAATGCCGCCTCAGAAATATCTACCGCAGTAACCGCTACTGCTTTACCTTGTTTTTTTAAGCTGATGGCAATACAACCACTTCCCGTTCCAAAGTCAATCACCTTTTTATTGGTGATGTTTTCTTCTAAAATCCAGTCCACAAGTTCTTCGGTTTCCGGTCTCGGAATCAATACCGCTTCATTCACTTTAAAAAACGAACCATAGAAATAAGCCTCTCCCAGTAAGTACTGAATCGGTTTCTGCACTTTTAATCCAGCTGCAACCGACAAAAAACGGGCTTCCTCTTCCGGATTCAGTTCTTTGTCCCAATTCATCATTAAACTACTCCTGTTGAGCTTTAACAGGTGTTCTACCGTAACAGAGAAAATCGACTTAACTTCCTCTTCCTCATAAACATCGTTTAATTCTGTCTTAAAATGCGCTAATAACTGGCTTAAATTCATGCCCTGCAAAAGTAAGTAAATCGAACAATATACCTTACTTTTACGGCAATGGCCGACGAATTATATATTAAAAGATGTTTGGAGCTCGCTATTCTTGGCTCCGGAAACGTTAGTCCGAATCCAATGGTGGGTTGTGTGATTGTAGCAGATGGAATCATTATTGGAGAAGGATACCATGAGAAAATCGGTGAAGCACATGCCGAAGTAAACGCCATAAAAGCAGTATTTGCGAAATATGGGGAAACAGAAGCGGCATTGTTGCTCAAAAAAGCAACTGCCTATGTGAGTCTGGAACCATGCGCCCATTTCGGGAAAACGCCACCATGTGCAGATTTGCTCATCAAACATCAGGTAAAAAGAGTCGTAATCGGCAACAAAGACCCCTTTGATGCGGTAGACGGCAAAGGCATTACTAAATTGAAAAATGCAGGAATCTCCGTAGTTTCCGGTGTACTCGATGAAGAATGTGCTCATTTAAATCGTCGTTTTTTTACAAGAATCCGTCAGCAAAGACCATATATCATATTAAAATGGGCCAGCACAGCCAATGGCTATTTTGCACCGGTCGATAATGAGCAAAAATGGATCAGCGGGCCACTGGCTAAACGCCTGGTTCATAAATGGAGAACCGAAGAAGATGCCGTTATTGTAGGTAAAAGAACTGCAATGGTCGACAATCCACAGCTGAACGCCCGTGAATGGCCGGGGAAAAATCCAATCCGTATCGTAATAGATCGTAATCTGGAAGTCCCAAACACCCATCATATTTACAACGACGCTGCAAAAACCATCATCTTTAATGAAGTTAAAACCGATGTAGTCGGTAACATACACTTCATTCAAATGGAAGATATGTCTTTTTACCTTCCTCAAAAGATGGCTTTTCAACTGTACTTAATGGACATACAATCGGTGATTATAGATGGCGGAGCGCAATTGCTCAACCCGTTTATTGAAGCCGGATTATGGGACGAAGCCCGTGTGTTTACTTCAAAACATTCTTGGTCGGATGGTATTCCTGCACCTAAAATCAGTCAAACCATTACCGCCCAACATCAAATCGGCAATGACCAATTGTATATCTACCAAAATAACCGCGAAGCATGATCTATTTAATCATCAGCATTTTTTGCAGTGTTACCGTAGCCGCACTTCTAAAGTTGGCACGCAGGTATAAAATCAATATCTTACAAGCCATCACCTGGAACTACCTGTTCGCAATTGCCCTGAGTTTCTTCTTTTTCAAACCCGGCATCTCTGAACTGACCGCTGCCAAAATATCACCAATTTACCTCGGACTAGGCGTTTTATTGCCCCTTGTCTTTTGGTTCCTTGGCGCTTCTATCAGAAGTATAGGTATCGCGAAGACGGATATCGCACAGCGATTGTCCTTGTTTATTTCCATTCTGGCAGCTTATTTCCTATTTGGAGATCAGTTTAACACTTTAAAAATCCTCGGATTATGCTTCGGCTTTACTGCCATCATATTCACGCTTTATCGCAAACCAGGTAACCTTGCCAAATCGAACAGTCCTTCATCCGGAGGTAACTGGATTTATCCATTACTCGTTTTCTTCGGCTTTGGCTTTATCGACATTTTATTTAAGCAAATCGCACAAATTAAAGACCTTCCATATACCAGTTCTTTAATCCTGACCTTTGCCATTTCATTTATCCTGTCGCTCCTGGCTATCCTGTATCTGGCGCTTATTAAAAAGCAAAAACTGGAACTGGTTAATCTGGCCTGTGGCGCAGTACTCGGTCTTTTCAACTTTGGAAACATCCTTTTTTACCTGAAAGCACACCGGGCAATGGCCGAAAATCCATCTACCGTGTTCGCTGCAATGAATATTGGCGTGATTATTCTGGGCAGTTTTGTAGGCATACTCCTATTTAAAGAAAAGCTGAATAAGCTCAACTACATCGGACTTGCCCTGGCCTTAATCGCCATCATTTTCATTACCTTATCTCAGTTTCATGCTATTTGACGATACCTATAAAACCATAACTGCCCCTTCCGAAGGTTTATTTAAAGACCGTGGCAGTAAATTTATTGCATTTGCTTATCCTATCCGTTCGGAAGCCGAGGTAAAACCCATACTTGCCCAATTGCGTTCGGAACATGGAAAAGCCAGACATTTTTGCTGGGCCTTACGTTTAAGTCCTGACCGTTCCATTTTCAGAATCCAGGACGATGGAGAACCTTCCGGAACTGCCGGACGCCCAATTTTAAACGCCCTGCTCTCTGCCGACATCACCAATATCCTGATCGTTGTAGTCCGTTATTTCGGAGGAACACTATTAGGTGTACCAGGTTTAATCAATGCCTATAAATCAGCAGCTATTGAAGCCATACAAGCCGCTGAGATCGTTGAAAAAACCGTGAACGATGTTTATGAGCTTACCTTCGATTACTTAAACATGAACGATGTGATGCGTTTATTCAAGGAAGAACAACTCCACATCCTTTCTCAGGAGTTCGATAACTCCTGCACGATTACGTTTGAAGTCAGAAAAGCACAACTTAACCAGGTCTTAGGGAAAATTGAAAAGATTGAAGGGGTCAAAGTTAGTTATCTGCATACGGTTTAAGTGTTTTGATGCAGTTTACGAAGCATATCCAATTGGGCCATAAAATATGCTCCCTCTTCCTTTGTGCGGACAAGCTTCCGTGGATTATTTAAGGGTCTGGCTCTTGGAGGTCTTGCAACAAAAACCTTATTAGGAACTGGTGTATTGGCTAATTGATCTGGTTTTTCTTCTGTCTGTTTTTTCATATTGTGAATATATTTGTTTATATCTATAAAACAAAATATTTTACCTTAATATAAATACGTAATATCTATATAGATCTCTATTTTCACGATTGGAATCGAAATCCATAAGTAGTGGCCTGTCAATATAACTACCATCAGGGTTTTGTTCATAGCTCCCATTCCGAAATATTCTAACATACCAATCTATACCAAAAGGCATAAAATAACTTTTAAGGTAAACACTATTCTGTTTAAGGACGCAATGATAGAATCTAGTCCTCAAATCATCAGAACCATCCAGACCAATAGCCATGTAAGGGTGTTGTTTCAAAAAGGAAAGGGAAATGAATAATATCGTAGAAAACACCTTATTAAGGTTTTTATGCCATAACCGAACATTATCTATGAAACCTCCATCGTCATTCGGAGGACCAAAACCCAGGTTAAATACATTGGGTAAATCCGGATCTGGATATTCCGTTATGATGACCAAAAGTTCCCTGATACTGCCATCTTTTTGTGGGGCATAGAACCTCTTGTTATCCTGCTCGCCAATCATTGGATATACTTCATATATATCATCAAAATTAATTGTAACCCGCATAAGTGATATTGATTTAGTTAGCACAAAAATAACCAATATCAGACGCTGTTGTTAATTGTGAATTACAACAATTAACATAAGTGATTATAAAGATAAACAAAACCAGCCACAGCACTTATATCCAGAAACGATATAGTCAAAAGAAACAACCCGCTTAAATACAATTCCTTTTTAAACCAAAAAACCGGTATCCTTTTGAAGTTATGGCTAACAAAAACCATTACTCCAAAAAGATACCGGTGATCAAATGAAAATTCTTACCTAATTAATAGCCATCATTCTGATAGCCACTTTTATTATTAATGTTATCAATTTCAACCTGTGGCACCGGAAACAAACTCCTGAAAGCAGGAATTCCCGGAAAAATAGCCGCCATCTGGTTCGTTCTTACAATATCAAACCAGCGATCAGCTTCCAAAGCCAGTTCCAGCCTTCTTTCTAAATAAACTGCGGTTCTAAATTGCCCCTGATTAGTCAACAAGGCAGCAGTCTTAACAGATGCATTTGCATTTGTCCGAACCGCGTTCAGCGCTTTAAACGCCTCCGTATTGCCGTAAGCAGTCTCGTTTAAAGCTTCCGCATACATCAGCAACACATCGGTTGTCCGTAACACCGGAAAATCACCACTGGTTTCGTTGTTTAACTGAGGAGAATTGAACTTCCCAGGTCTGGCGCCCGTTCCTGTGCCAGCCACTAAAGCCTGACGGTTATCACCGGTTTCAAACAGCGATTGCGGGATACTAATGATATTTGTATTGTTGTTATTTCTATAGCGGTTATCCTGGTTTACAAACTCTTTTACTCCACCCATCAGGTACTGCACCGCGAAAATCACATCCTTGCTCGTTTTCAGACTATTTGGAAAAGTGACGTTTTGCGGCACCGTAGCTAAGGTTGTACCACTATAAATGGCGGCTACAACAGGTTGTAAAGTAGCCGCAACCAGATCAAACTTCTTCTGGTACAGATAAACCTTACCCAGCAAACTTGTAGCTGCATAACTCGTCGCTTTTCCGCGTTGCGCATCAGTCCAGGTTGGCGGAAGTTTAGTTGCCGCGTCCTTCAAATCATCGATCATCTGCTGATAAATCTGTGCCGTAGTAGCCCGTGTATTTGCTCTGGCTTCCTCCGTTTTCTGTACCTTTAACACCAGGGGAACCTGACCCCAGATCCGCGTTAAATTGAAATAACTTAAGGCCCTGATAAATTTCGCCTGACCAATGATCTGGTTCTTTATATTCTCACTCATGGTAATCACCGGCGCGCGGTCTAAAATGATATTACTGCGGTAAATCGCTTTGTAATTGCCCATCCAAGTGGCAGAAAGGATACTATTGGCCGAAGTTTCGGCAAAAACCTCAATCTGATTCCGAACACCAGCACCCGATCCCGGATCATTATCAACCAGATTGTCGCCACGAAGCTCACCTAAAGTCAGCATATTGTTCCCATAAAGACTATCACTTTGCAAAGCGTCATAGCAAGCAACAAGTCCGCCTTGCAGCCCTTTTTCATCCACATAAAAAGTCTCTTCCGTATATGAATCGAGTGGTTTTAAATCTAAAAACTTCTTGCAGGAACTCGCTGTGATCATTAAACCACAAATAAATATGATATATTTTTTCATCTTTCTAATATTATAAAGTGATGTTGATGCCTATTGATGTTGTTTTTGCGGTTGGATAAACTCCATAATCCTCACCGTTTGTAATCGCATCGCTACGATTGGTTACCTCTGGATTATAGCCGGTATATTTGGTAAAAGTGAAAGGATTTTGCATCGCTACATAAACCCTAACTTTCGTCAAAGCCAGCTTTTTAACCAGGTTTTCAGGTAAAGTATAGCCCATAGCAATGTTACGGATACGTAGATAAGAACCGTTTTCAACATGCCAGGTTGAGGTCGTTCCGTTGCTACCTTTGGCCGCACGGTTAGCCCTTACATCCTGACCACTACCTGGATCTTCCGGAGACTTCCACCTGTCCAGGGAACTAATCATATTGTTCATATTACCCTCTTTATTAGCAAAATACCTGCGGGAAAGGTTTAAAATCTGATTCCCATAAACCCCTTGCATGGCCACATTTAAATCAATCCCTTTATATTCAAAAGAAGTTGCAAAACCATAGGTAAATTTAGGCAGGTAGTTCCCTACAATCTCCCTGTCTTTTGTTAGATCAATCACCCCGTCTCCATCTACATCTTTAAACCTGAAATCTCCAGGCTTCGAAGTATTCACATCATAATTACCCTGGGTATCGGTATAATGAGGATAAGCATCCACTTCCGCCTGGTTTTTAAATACACCTAAAACTACCGGCAAATAGTAAGAACCAATAGCCTCTCCCACCCGAGTGATAAAATAAGCGTTGGATACCGAACCTGTTTTAACAATATCAGCATTACCCGGCCCCAGCTCTACCACCTTATTGATGTTTTTTGAGAAGTTTCCGTTAGCCGACCACTTCAGCGCACCAAACTGCTGTTGCGTACCTAAATTGATGTCGATCCCTTTATTATTCACCTTTCCAATGTTTTTCAATTCTGTAGCAAAACCTGTAGAAATAGGCACTGGTACATCCAGCAACAGGTTATTGGTGTTACTATTGTAAACATCTACGGATAAAGTCAATTGATTCTTGAAAAAAGCAGCATCAAAACCTACATTTAGCTGTGCCGTTTTTTCCCATTGTAAGTCATCATTTGGTTTGGCAATTGGCGCCGCACCATTAATTACGCCCGGAGGCGTACCACCAAACACATAACCATAATTATTCATCGCCCCCTGAGCGGCATAATTCGGAATGTTAAAATTACCCGTTAAACCATAACTAGCCCTTAACTTCAGGTCAGAGATAGTTTCCGAATTTTTCAGGAAGTCCTCTTCTGACAACCTCCAACCCAGCGATGCCGAAGGAAAATATCCCCATTTGTTGTTCTTCCCGAATTTAGAAGAACCATCAGCTCTCATCGAACCTGTAAACAAATATTTCCCTTTGTAACTATACTGCAATCTGGCAATACCGGAAGCCAGGGCCCATTGTGTTCTGGTTCCTGTACCATTTGTAACCAAACCAGCCTTAATAAATTCTACCTGATCACTGATAAATCCTTTGGAAGCAAAAGCATAATTACCAGCCAAATCATCTTTCTGTGTAGAGAAACCGATCAAAGCATTTAGACTATGATCTCCAAAAGTTTTCGCATAATTTAACGTTTGTTCAATCAGCCAATTGGTTTCTTTAATGGTGCGTGAAGAGCCTGTTGCCTCAGAAAGCGGATTTCCTGCGGTATTAGATTGTGGAAATGTAGAAGGCCTGAACATATCTTCCGTGCTGTTGAACAAATCAACCCCCAACTGAATCTTATATTTCAAATCTTTGTACAATTCGGCTTCCAGAAAAGCACTTCCGGTCATCCTTGTCGCTGCCACATCATCTTTTTGAAGCATGGCCAATGCAACCGGATTCCAGGCTTGCGTACCACCATTTCCGTCGGCACTTTTATCACCTGGCAAAAGAGTTTTCGTACCCGCACTCCAGGCGTTCTGGTCAAAATTATAGCTTCCATCTGGATTGTATACCGGGAAAATCGGTGCGTAATGCAAGGCTGAGGCTACAATACCGCCACCATTAGAGTTGTAAGCACCATTCGCATTTACTCTCTTTTCATTGATCACCGAAGGACTAAAATTAACGCCAAACTTAACCGCTCCTTTTTTACCCTCCAGGTTAATCCGACCACTATAACGCTTAAAACCACTGTTTAAAATGATCCCATCCTGATCAAAATATTCCAGGGAACCATAATACCTCATCAACTCAGAGCCACCGGCAGCCGAAATCGAATGGTCTTGAATTGGCGCTGTTCTAAAGATCTGATCCTGCCAATCGGTATTCGTTAAGCCCGGCTGACCGTTTAAATAAGGTAAAATCTCCAGGGGCATCACCGTATTGGTATTGTTGCCAGTGTTCACTAAACGAGTCGCATTGTTATCATTTACACTGAAATTAACCAAAGGCTGGCCCTTATCAGCATACTTTCTATTGTTCGCCTGCATCACATCTACATAGGAGTTGTTCCTGGATTCTAAAACCATTTGTGCATACTGATAAGCATCCATCATTTTGATTTTGTGCGCCAAAGTCTGCCAACCTGTATAGCTATTAACATTAATGGTAGTTGCACCATTTTTCCCTTGTTTTGTGGTGATCAACACGACCCCGTTAGAACCTCTGGAGCCATAAATTGCAGCCGAAGAAGCATCTTTTAACACCTCAATAGAAGCGATATCATTGGTATTTAAAGTGTTAATATTGTCATTTGATATTGGTACACCATCAATTACATACAGTGGATTAGAGCCGGCAGTAATTGTCCCTACGCCCCTCACTTTGATGTTAAGCGCACCACCAGGAGCGCCAGAACCCTGAGAAACCTGTACACCAGCCATCTTTCCAACCATTGCTTCTGCCGCATTACTGATCGGCTGGTTTTCAATATCCGAAGCTTTGATACTGGAAATCGCAGTGGTTACATCCTTCTTCTTCTGACTTCCGTAACCCACCACCACCACATCTGAAAGATTGTTGGCATTGGGATTCAACTGAATCAGCAAAGTGGCCTGTTCGCCAGGTTTAAGGATATAATTGCTGATCGTTTTCGTCTCGTAGCCAATGTAAGAAGCGCTGATATTGTAAGGCACATTGGCCGAAAGGCCTTTTATCGAGAATTGTCCGGACGAATTCACCATCGCCCCTTTCTTTTCATTGGTTTTTGTGTTCAGTAAAAGTACGGAGGCCCCGAGTAAGGGCTGCCCCGCTTCATCTTTTACAATCCCGGTAATCTCAGAAGTTTGAGCCCAGGCCTTTGTCGATACTGATAACATCAGCAGGCAAAAGAACAAGTGTGTAGTAAATTTTTTAAGCATAGTTTATTTATTTGATTGGTTTTTAGGCAAAAGGGTTCCCATTCCCGCTGTTTTCAGCGAGTCATCAGGTTTAAAATAATAGGGTTGGATTTACTTTTTAATCAGATAACCGTTGGTTGTTTTTAGTTGGTTTAGTTTGTTTAATTCGGCAATTTCTTCAAGTATCGTATCTATAGACTGTGTAAGTTTTAAAGTTCCGGTAAAGGACATTTCGGCCAAATCAGCGCGGTCGTAAACGATGTTAACTTTATAATGTTTTTCCAGTTGATCAAAGACATCAATCAATGAAGCTTGCTGGAAATTCAACTCTTTTATGGCAGCTCCCTTTTTAACAAGGAAGGTTTTTGTATCAGAAACACTCATTTTGTTAGCTCCACTGTTGTAAACCAACTCCTTGCCCGGCAATAAAACGGCTGTAAATGGCGAAATCGTAGTGATGGAGTCCAGGCTTTTCACCAAAACCTTCCCCGTATGCAGCACTACTTTTATGAGTTTGCTATTGTTTAAAGCGGTAATGGTAAATGAAGTGCCCAGTGCGGTTGTCGAAATCCCCTTTGCATACACCACAAAAGGACTATTCTTATCTTTTGCAACCTCAAAAAAGCTCTTCCCATTCAAATAAACTTCTCTTTTGTTTTTCACAAATGGCGAAGCATACCTCAGCTCTGCTCCCGGAAATAGGTTAACAGTAGAGCCATCGGGTAAATGAATTAATTGTTGATGATCGGTGTAATTTACAACCGACTTCCACTGGATAGCGCTCTTATTTTCCACCTTTACCACCTGATTGATCTTTTTTGGTAACCCCGGGCTATCCTGGTTTATATTTAAAAGCCCAACGGTAAGTACAACCAACACAATTGCAGCAACGGAAATGATTTTCAGCCATTTTAACCGGTAAACTTTAGCAAGCGTTTGCTTTTTTATTGCGCTAAAGATTTCTTCCGTTTTCTGCTCATCGATTGCTGCATCGCTGGTTTCGTCCCATTCTGCTTTGCTCAATAAATGATCCGGCAGGTCCTCCAAATCATTTAAATAGTTCAACACCTGAAGCTTTTCTTCGGGGCTGCACTGTCCTTTAAAATATTTAGTTAACAACTGTTCAGACACACTCATACTACCAATACGATTCAATTAGGGGGAAACCCGTAACGCCATGAAAATATATTTAAAAGCCGCACAGATAAGAAGGCTGAACCTAAAGAAATTTAGCCAGTAGGATAAATACCGGAACATAAGCACAACCATCGAGCTGTTTTATGGCCAGTGAAATGTGTTTTTCTACCGTTCTCGGCGAAATAGCGAGTTGCTCAGAGATTTCCTTATACGAGTACCCTTGTAAGCGACTTAAAATAAACACCTTTTTTCGGGTTGGAGGAAGCACACTTAATGCGACTTCCAGTTGCTGGTTGATCTCGAACTTTTGATTTTGTTCAGCAGAAGCTTCGGGAATACTGTTATAGTAAAGCTTAAGATTCCGCTCATCGTTACTCAGCTTTTTGAAGTAGTCAAGCAAGGTGGTTCTCGCAATCCGGAACAACTGTACATCCAGCTCATGTTCTTCGGATAGCGTATGCCTGAAGTTCCATAATTTGATAAAAGCTAGCTGAGTAAGCTCCTGAGCCATATCTTCATCGTTTGTCTTCTTAAAAAAATAGCCATAAACCTTTTTGTGAGATAGTTTAAATACTATTTCAAAAGACTCATGATTGCCCGATTTTAAATTATGGATATAGCTCAACATTGCTGTACAAAACTATTAGATTCATATTAGCCAAAACTAAATATAGTGTTAATTCTGATTAAAAGAATGGTTCTGCGCGCTCCTGCCAAGTACTGGTTTCCTGTTTCCTGAAATTGCGACGTCTCGGGTATAACAAATTCTTAGGCATTAGGTATAGTTGTAAATAAACATTTCCAATCGTATCTTAGTAAAATCATAATAAGAAATTAACAGAGATGGAACCAGCACATATATTTAGTAATTTGAAAAGCTCTAGAGCTTTAATTTCAGATTATGTAACTCTCGATAATAAAAGATGGCAACATCAGTTTGAGATTCAAAATTACAACAGAAAGGGCGTTTTTAACCTGTTAGCAGTGGCTGTTACGCTTTTTATGATGTGGATTTTAACCACTGGTTCTGGCCCTAAAACAGAATGGACTGCTATAACCGTTGTTGCACCACTTAGCTTTGTAGTCATTAGGTTCCTAATTGGCGATGTCTTAGATTATTTTAAAAGGAAAAGGCTAAAGCGTGATATCCAGCCAGAACTATTAAGGTTATCTGAAAAAATGAATAATCTGGTCGCAGAGTTGGATAGTTTTACGGTGTTGCCAGAGAAATACAGAACCCTGCAAGCGGTAGGTGCTATTGGCAATTATTTTGTAAATAAAAGAATAGATACACTAAAAGAAGGCTTTAATCTTTATGAAGATGAGCTGTTTAAATTTCAGCAATTAAAAAACCAGCAGTTTCAAATCAATCAAAACACACGCATGATGCACCAGAATAATGAAATGATCAAAGCTCAACGGGTAACAAATAGCCTTTTGCGATGGTAATGAAGCTACAATTTCGCCAGATTATCTCTTATCCTATTCATTATTTCATCAAAATCAGGTTGTCCGTTATAGTACAAGGCCTTTGTAGTTTCATATCTGCGTCTATATTCAGTTCTGATTATTTTATCATCAAGCAAAAATGCCATGTTTTCTAATAGCGGAACGATTAAGTCTTGCTTAGGAAATCTTTCTACCTTATGTGCTTCATATTCTTGAGTACCAATAAAACTTTGAACATCAGTATCTCCTAAAAGACAATAAACATCATAGTACTGCCTCATGAAGTTAGGACGTTCCTTTTCATCCGTTTGTTCCTGCCGGAACCTGGTGGCAATAGTTTGAAGTTTCTCAACAAACGTATAACCGGGGTGATAACAAAAGACATCTAATGCTCTGTTGTCTATTATGTCAATTGAGTTTTGTTTTGCTCTTTCGTATGCCCAGGAACTTATGGTGATCTTCTTATTTGGAGTAACCGTATCAAAACCTGCTTCTAGAAGAATTCCTTGCTTCACTCCTGCTATTTGTTCAATTTCACTATTGTAATGTAGCCTGATTCCTCCGCTACGGTAATATACCGAATCATCAAAAGTAACATCTCTTGTAGCCGAAACAACGCCATCTATTTTTATGGTTACAGCTAACCAGTCATAAAACAACCTTCTTGCATTGACATTTTTAGGTTTAGAATTCTTCGGATTTTCATTAATTCCAAACGCTGCTGGTGGCTTGATATGAATATCAATATCTTCAGAAAAACGATTAATGATTTGATACCCCTTAGATAATGAAGTACCACCCTTGAGTTCGAAATCGAAGCCAAATGACTTTAGCCCATAAAGCACATGCATTATCCAGTAATCCTTTTCAATTAGCCCAGCTAATATTCCCGTTTCAGATTCAAGAATAGCAAGTAATGTCGGGAATTCTTTATGGTTATGAAGATAGTCTGGAGGCATAACTTATTTTTTAGGTACTTGAAACAGATGCAAAGACCTTTTTCGCTTTTATAGTACCATATTGTGATACAGACTTGCTTAGTTTTTCAACGTCCATCACCTTCGCTTTAGCCAAGACATTATCCATTATTAAATGTTTATCTTCTGCAAGGGTATCCAGATTATTGACCAAATCAACCAATAAAAATTCAGTTGTTAGTTGTTTAGGGAAATGAGGTTTCATCTTGAAATTGAATACTCTATTGCCCAGTTTAAACTCTCCATGTCGCTTATGGTTATAAACTATACGCGTATTATATAGTTGCGTTGTACCAACCCCCAGGCTGTTGTAAGCATTTGGGGAAGTCAACAGGAATCTGTCATCATTTAGAAAAGAGCGAACCAGCTGATCCTCATCAGGGGGAGCAACTCCGAATACGGTAACCTTCGGATAATAATATAATCCATGCGAAAGTTTCTGCAAAGTGCCATCTTCCAATAGTTCATCAAGATGCCTATCCACAGACTTAGACCACTTTGTCAAATCTATGCGGCGATAAACCTGCCCTCTCTTCAAATGTTTCTTCAATTCCATTAATTTCGACATAACCTTTCCTTTATTTACAAAGATAAGTAAATGTATGAATTTTTATTTAAAAATCATGCAAAATACCTACTCATGAGTAATCGTAACCCATTCATTTACAAACTAGATAAGCTGGATTCTACAACCATCCTTTTCTTTTAAACCAGAAGTAAATTCCTACCGTAACCACCACCATCAAGCTCATCACTCCAGGATACCCCATCTTCCAGCGCAATTCCGGCATAAATTCGAAATTCATCCCGTAGATTCCGACAATAAAGGTTAGCGGCATAAAGAACACCGAAAAGATGGTCAAAACCCGCATAATCTCGTTGGTTTTCTGAGAAGAAGCAGAAAAGTATATGGCAAGCAATTGGTGGATATTCTCAGCAAGTGAATCCAGCATGCTCTGGTGTTTCACATACAGATCACGGGTGTCTCTGGTGTTCACATTTCCTTCTTCGGCATCCAGGGCATCGATAATATCAAAAGACAAAATCAGCATTCTTTTCAGCAGGTCAATTTTACGCTTTAAGTAGTAAAGACCTTTTAGCAAGGGAGCCTTTTTTGGTCTTAAAAAAACGATTTCTTCATAATAATCAACAGATTTAGCTAATTTATTTAAAGGGTCTGTATAAGTATTCAAACAGGCACTGATCAATAGATTCAAGAGCTCAAGACTGCTTTCACATTTTTGAGTTTTGACAAGTTCCGTAATGGGATTTAACAATTCATGTGACCTGCGGTGAACCGTGATCAGAAAATTAGCTGAATAAAAAAAGGCTATTTTATGAGTAAGTTCCTGAATAGTATCAGCCTCTGCAACGTTATTGTTGGTGTGAATTCTGAAAATGATGAAAGCGTAATCTTTCATTCTTTCATATTTTGGCAAGTGATCCGGTTGGAGACAGTCGCTTACCAAAGCAGGATGTAAATTGTATTTTTCAGCGATACCAGAAAGCTCTTCAGTAGTTGGGTCGGTCAGGTCGATCCATTCAAATTTCTGGTGTTCAGCAAGATTATTGATCATACATTTCTTTAATTTACAGATAATAGTAAGTTAAACACCAACATGAAGGCCATTGTTCTGCTTGGGGCAAATCCTTTTTTAAAGGTCAATAGCACAATGCGCTTAAATCATGCTACTGCCTTAATAATGGTATTACTGCCTACAATAATCCTGCACCCTTGAAACTGAAATAATTATCCTCATTTATAATCAAATGATCTAGAATATTGATGTCTAAAAACACCCCTGCCCGCTTTATTTTTTCAGTTAAAGCAATATCCTGCTCACTAGGCTTTAGAGTCATGGTAGGGTGATTATGACAGAGCAGCAAGCCATTTGCTCCACTCTTTAGTGCGGCACCAAATATGATCCTGGGATCGGCAATTACCCCTGTCAATCCACCTGTAGAAACATTTAAAATCCCCAATACCGCATTGCTCCTGTTTAAAAGAATCACTTTAAATTCTTCCACCAGTTCAATCAGATCCATGTTCCAGTATTGCTTAAACATCTGGTAAACATCCTCAGTGCATTTTAGAACAGGCCGCTCACTTGCTTTTATTTTAGGCTTGTATTGTAATTGTATTTCTGATATTTTATATAAATTAGGTCGCATTTATGGCCTCCAGTCTAGGTTAGTGGTGATATAGGATATAATAATTTCATTTGATCTACAGAAGGAACTAAAGCCTTTTGCAATTGTATGATGCTTAAAAAAGAACTTGGCAAAAACAGATCAGGATCGTGTTCATTCTTTAGAACATGCACACAATTCATCAATTGAATTAAGTCAAAATGCCAATCATGGATAAAATCATGATCATAGTCTTCGAACTTGTCTACTTCTATAATTATTTTATTGTTTTCTATTCTGACCATCTCGGTAAGGTTTTAAGGAATGAAATATTCTGGAATTATTAACCGGAAAGATTTCTGTACGCTAAACCGGAGCCGGAGCTTTTGTTCCAGTTTGTTTGTACCATGCCGAAAGCAGGATAAAATTTGAAGCTGATAAAGGTCTCTTACTTTGATTCATGACTCATTGATTTTAAATGAGTCTATCGGAGGAGTAATCACAAATAAATGTGAGGACTGCAAACCATTGTAGCATTTTAAAGTATCTGACACCTTACACAAAATGGAATTACAGCAGCCCTCACATCCATTTTTCGTGGACGTGTAAATATAAGCACGGTTAGGTACATATATGGATATTTTCTGCTGTCCTATCTTGTGGTGTCAGATTTTACTACGATAAGACTCTTACTAATACTTAATTACAAGACTAATATTATTAATAAAATCGATAACAACAAATTAATTAAGATTATTTTAAGTAAAAACGTAATTAAAAATAAATCAATAATTAATTAACGAACTAACAGAGAAATAAGTGACTCAAAGGCTACTTGAAAGCCTTTCACCCTATACTACCTTCGTACTCCACTGAGGATGCACTCCAAATGCGCTTAGATTATCTTCATCATCCAACCATGGTTACTTAATGGTTGATTAATCCTTCATAGGTTTAAATGACCTTTCAACCATGAATTGAGGATGACCAGAGCTTGTATTTAGATTTAATATGTCTTGAACTTTTATCAAAATCAACTAGAGCAGAAGCCGAAAGAATGACTACATTAACCACCGGTAACAAGCTGCTTATCAATAAACAACAACGATATGGGAAGTTTACAAAATGGACTGTTTGGTGGATTTAACGGCCGGGTAGGCAATTTAGTCGGTTATATGCTGAACGGTAAAAACGTTGTCAGAACGATTGGTCATAGTACTAAGCGCCTCAGCCCTGCCAGAAAGATCAATTGTGACCGCATGACCATCGTGAACAAATTCTTAAGTCCCATCAGTGCCTTTATTAAAGTCGGTTTCCGGCTAAAAGTGGTAGATACCGACAGAAACTTCTATAACGAAGCCGTTTCCTATAATAAGAAGTATGCGGTAACTGGTGTATATCCTGATGCTGAACTTGATTATCCTAAGGCCATGTTGAGTATGGGCATACTTTTGAAAGCAGAAAAACCGTCCATACAGCATGTAGGAGCAGAAATTGAATTCAGCTGGGAAGTTCCTACCGATCTACCCTGGAAAAATCAAAAAGACCGGGCCATGGTATTACTCTACTGGCCGGATCAGAATCAGCACACGCATATCCTCAGTGGTTCCCACAGAAAGGATGGAAAACAAAGGGTACAGATTGATGCCAATCTAACAAATGAACGCGTAGTGGCCTATATTTCTTTTGTTAATGATGATGCAACTGAAATTTCAGACAGTGTTTATGCGGGAAGTATAGCAAGGCAAGAACCGAAATCTATACCTGAAACAGAAATCGCTGATTTCAACGCAAAAGATGATGCAACTATTAAAAAACAACTTGTTACTAAGCATATTCCGGTAGTCAAAAGTAAAGCTATGCCTAAAAAGATAGCGAATAACAGACTTAACGCAAAATTAAAATCCCTGCTCCAGCCTCATCCTAAGCTCCAAATTCCCGACAAACCAAATTAGTTATCTAATCCTGTAAAATTAAATATGATCTCTTTGTTGTTCATTAGTTCCTTCTGTTCACGTAACGTGAACAGAAGGAACTAATGAACATATGTACAAGTCCTTCATCATACCAGATGAAACCACCGTAATCGTAGCTCAACTACCCACCCACTACCATACGATTTAAAAAACCACTGCGCAAAACCAGTTTTTAACGGTAAATTTGCCGCATGGAAATGGAACACCAAAAATCTTCAGCATTGAGACCTGCATATACGGAAATTGATACTACACAATTAGCTGCGCTTCAACAAGAAGCATCTACATTAATCATAGATGTACGCGAACATCATGAAGTGCCTATACTAGATGGGGAGATATTCAAAAAAGCACCTATGTCTGAGTTTGCCGACTTTTTAGCAGCAGATATCCCGGAGAAGAACATCGTATTCATTTGTCAGCATGGGATACGTAGCGTTGCAGCGGCAGAAGCCCTACACGAAAAATACGGCTCGGAAAAACAGCTTTACAGCCTAAAAGGTGGTATTGCGAAATGGAGGAATTACTTTTTATAACTATCAGGCCATAAAAAAACCTGTCTCGAAAGAAACAGGTTTAAATAACATTCTTGTTGAGAAACTAAAAGTTTTTAGTGATCTCTTCGCTCAAAGGTTTCACTTTAGAACGGAAACGGTGTACCAATTCTCCTTTTTCATTGATTAAGAACTTCTCGAAGTTCCAGTTAATATCACCAGTAAAATCAGGATTTGGCGCGCTGGTTAGGTATTTGAACAATGGATTAATATCCTCGCCTTTAACACTCACTTTTTCACTTAATAAAAAGGTAACTCCAAAATTCTTTTTACAGAAATCCTGAATTTCAGCATTAGTTGCTAGTTCTTGTCCGCCGAAATTTCCTGCTGGAAATCCGATTAACACGACGTCCTTACCATATTGCTTGCTCAATTTTTCTAGTTCCTCGTATTGAGGTGTAAACCCACATTTAGAAGCGGTGTTTACAATAAGGATTTTCTTCCCTTTGAATTTCGACAACTTCACCTCTTTCCCATCGATGGTTTTGAAGCTGAAATCATAAATACTTTTTGCCGGAGGGGTAAAGATCAGGCTCAGTAATATTAATAATGTATTCATAGTTTGATATTTTTAAATGTATAAACGAAGTTAAGCAGAAAAAGATTGCTTGTATATAATAATAACGTCAAAAGTAATAGAAAGCCCTTCCTAACGTTGAAATCAGTTAAAAAACGAAAGTAACCAGAAGGTATTCAATAAATGAAAAAAAACACATTACAACCGGTAAAGCCCATAAATAAGCTAGATATCACCACTTTATACCCCTTAAAATGTGGCTTTTTCAAATTTATTTACTATAAAAATCGTATCGGATTTTGAAATTAGCCTTATTTATAGCTTTATTTGCAGAAAAACGTTCTGAATGGCGAAGAATTTATTAATAGTTGAGTCACCTGCAAAAGCTAAAACCATCGAAGGGTATTTAGGAAAAGATTTCCTTGTTAAATCAAGTTACGGACACATCCGGGATTTGGTTAAGGGGGATATGGGCATCGATGTGGATAATAATTTCGCACAGACCTACGAGGTCCCTGCCGATAAAAAGCATGTAGTAGCCGAACTTAAGAAGTTAGCCAAGGAAGCCGAAATGGTATGGCTAGCGTCCGATGAGGACCGTGAGGGGGAAGCAATTTCCTGGCACTTATTTGAGACATTAGGACTAAAAGAAAATAAAACCAAACGTATTGTATTTCACGAGATCACTAAGCCTGCGATATTAAAGGCGATAGAAAATCCACGTACAATTGATTATAACCTGGTAAATGCCCAACAGGCACGCCGTGTATTAGATAGATTGGTAGGTTTTGAACTTTCTCCGGTATTATGGAAAAAAATCAAACCATCTTTATCCGCAGGTAGAGTGCAGTCGGTGGCTGTACGTTTAATTGTAGACAGAGAAAGAGAAGTCAATAAATTTAATGCAACAGCAGCGTTTAAGGTATCTGCACAATTCGGCACCGGAACCGGTAAAGAAGTGGTTAAAGCAGAATTGCCACAGCGTTTTGAGCAGGAAGCCGATGCGGAGAAATTCGTGAACGACTGTATCAAAGCTGGATTCAGCGTCGCTAGTTTAGAAACCAGACCAGCAAAAAGAAACCCTGCGCCTCCATTTACTACCTCTACCTTGCAACAGGAAGCTTCCCGTAAACTGGGATATTCTGTATCGAGAACGATGCAAATCGCACAGAGACTGTATGAAAGTGGACACATCACCTATATGCGTACCGATTCCGTGAATTTATCGGAAACTGCATTACTGGCAGCAGCAGCGGAAATTAATTCTGCATGGGGCGAGAAATACCATCACCAAAGAACTTATAAAACAAAATCAGCAGGCGCACAGGAAGCTCACGAGGCCATCCGCCCTACTTATTTTAACCACCATAGCGTAACCGGCGACAGTTCAGAACAACGTTTGTATGAATTGATCTGGAAGCGTGCTATTGCTTCACAAATGTCTGAGGCGCAGTTTGAAAAAACGACCGCACAGATTGCTATCAGTACCCGCAAAGAGCATTTAGTTGCAGAAGGTGAAGTATTGAAATTTGATGGTTTCCTGAAAGTATACCTGGAATCCAGCGACGACGATGATATCGAAGATTCGGAAGACAGCAAAATGTTGCCTCCACTGGCTAAAGGTCAGGAATTAACGTTAAGAGAAATGAATGCAACAGAGCGTTTCTCCCGTCCGCCGGCAAGATATACAGAGGCCAGCATGATCAAGAAACTGGAAGAACTGGGTATCGGTCGTCCCTCTACTTACGCCCCAACAATTTCTACGATTCAAAACCGTGGTTATGTGGTGAAAGAAGATCGTGATGGTCGTCAGCGTTCTTTTACGTCAATTGTATTGGCCAATGGCGAAGTGAGCAAGCAGATTAAAACAGAAATTACCGGTGCAGAGAAATCAAAACTCTTCCCAACAGATATAGGTGAAGTGGTAAACGACTTCCTGGTAGAACACTTTAAGGGTATTGTCGATTTTAACTTTACTGCGAATGTAGAAAAGGAATTTGATGAGATTGCACAAGGTTTACAGGAATGGACAAAAATGCTCCACTCCTTCTATACCCCTTTCCACAAGGAGGTAGAAACTACTTTAGAAAACGCAGAACGTGCAAACGGAGAACGTTTACTAGGTGTTGATCCTGTTTCGGGAAAGAACGTATATGCTAAAGTGGGTAAATTTGGCCCATTGGTGCAAATCGGTCAGAATGACGATGAAGAGAAACCGCGTTATGCGAGTTTAGCTAAATCTCAATCGGTAGGTACAGTGACGCTTGAAGACGCTTTAGAGCAATTCAAACTTCCTTTCCAACTGGAAGATTACGAAGGGAAAGAAGTTTCTGTAGGTGTAGGCCGTTTTGGTCCATACGTGAAATGGGGAGATGCTTACATCTCTATTCCTAAAAATGAAGAGCCTTTATCGATAACCAGAGATCGCGCAATCGAGATTATTCAGGAGAAAATTACTGCTGATGCCCCTGTTGCACATTATGATGGCTTACCGGTCACTAAAGGTAAAGGCCGTTTCGGTCCTTTCATCAAATGGAACGACTTGTTCATCAACGTACCAAAAGCTTATAACTTCGAAGAGCTTTCTACCGCAGACATCAATGAGCTGATTGGTAAAAAAGTAGAGAAAGAGGCAAACAGATTCATCCAGCAATGGAATGACGAAAAAATTGCCCTTGAAAACGGCAGATGGGGACCTTTCATCCGTTTCGGTAAAGACATGCTGAAACTTGGTAAAAACCCGGCTACAGGTGAAAAATATACACCTGAAGATCTGGCTTCCGTTTCTCTGGAAGAGGTTAAAAAATTAATCGTTGAGCAGGTGCCAAATGCGTTTGAACCTAAAGTAACGAAGAAAAAAGCAGCAGCAAAAACCACTACTAAAGCGGCTAAAGCACCTGCAAAAAAGAAAACAGTAGCAAAGAAATAGAATGTAGGTAGCCCTACGGAGCATAATTATGAAAAAAGATCTCCCGGAGAATGTAGTAGAAGATGTTGCCATTGCTGTAGTATTGATCAGCGAAAGTCCTGAGTTTAAAAACTGGACGGTATATCTGGTGAACCTGAAAAATGACGTTTTAGAAAATGTAATGATCAGTTCTAAAGGTTACGGTGAAAAAGACGGCAGAAAAGTGCAAACCTCTGTATTACGCCATTCTCTGGGAAATGTGCTTCCACAATCCTTTGCGGGTGTAGAAGCCATTGCTCCGGAAGTACTTGGGCTAACCAACGAATATTGGTTAAGTTATTACCAGAACAATGTGATGTACGATAAGAAATTCATTTTTCTACCGGAAAGCATCGTTGATGAAAACCTAATCCATATTCCCCTGGTAGACAAACCGGGAGTAATGATAAAATAATTTCGGTTTACTTTCCGATGCCAATCCTTTTTGGTAATTTTCGTGTCCATCTTTACCTATAAGAACAGATACATGAAAATTACGCGAAAAGGATTTTTTATTGGCGGAGCTGCGCTCCTCATTATTGGCCTTGCCACCTTCTTTTTTCTCCGGAAGAAACCCGGAAACGAAGATAATCAGGCCTATGCCAAATACATAGATGCCTATACCTCAGGAACTATCTCCAAAAAAAGCAACATTACCATCAAATTAGCCAGTCAGGTGAAAACCATGGGCGATATTGGTTTAGCCGATGCCCGGGATCTGTTTAGCAGCTCCCCTTCCATCAAAGGAAAAACCTATTGGATTGACTCCCAAACTTTAGAATTCCGACCAGACGAACCACTGAAATCCGGAGAAACTTACGACGTAACCTTTCATCTTGATGAAGTTACGCAAACAGAAAAAGGTTTGGAAGACTTTGATTTCGATTTTAAAGTCATTAATCCGGGATTGGATCTGACCCAGGAAGGACTGGTTTCTCAGAACAATACTTCCCTGGATTACATGAAACTCAAAGGAGAAATCAACACAGCAGATCAGGAAGATCCAAAGCTAATTGAGAAATGTTTAACTGTAGACTTCCCTGGGGCTTTAAAAGTAAAATGGCAACATTTTCCAGCGAAAAACACCTCCAGCTTTACGATAGACAGTATTCCAAAAGGTAAATCAGAAGTCCGTTTAAGTTTAGACTGGAATGGCGACCCGATTAATGCGGGTAGAATGGGCCAGGAAGAACTGTTAGTACCTGCCAAAGGCGTTTTCAAAATACTGAACATGAAAGCGATTCAGGACATGGAAGACTTTGCATTGGTTCAGTTCTCTGAGCCGGTTAATGTTGGTCAGGATTTGAATGGACTGATCACCTTATCGCAATTGCAAAACCTAAGGTTTACGATTGATGCCAGTCAGGTTAAAGTGTATAGTCCGGATAAACTGGAAGGTAATTACGAGTTTACCGTTAATGAAGGTGTAGAAAACATCAATAATAAAACGCTGACTTCCGGCAAAGCTGCCAATATTGTTTTCGAGAACAAACTTCCTTCTGTAGAAATTTCCGGAAAAGGGACTATTCTTCCAAATTCAGGTAAACTGGTACTACCTTTTGATGCGGTCAATTTAAAGGCCGTTGATGTAACGATCATCAAGATTTACGAAAACAACATCCCTCAGTTTTTCCAGACCAATGGATTTGATGGAAATCAGGAATTGCGTCGCGTTGGTAGACCGATTGTGCAGAAGACCGTTCGCCTGGATGAGGATAAATCCTTGAACCTCCATAAGAAAAACCGCTTTACGCTTGATCTGGATAAGATTATCCGTACAGAACCGGGTGCCATGTACCGGGTAACGATTGGTTTTAGAAGTGCTTATAATCTTTTCAAATGTGCAGCAACGGAAGATACTGGAAAAGAAACAAATGAAGATGAATTTGGAGAATACGGCAGGAATAACCTGGACGAATTCGACGATTTCTGGTTGAGATATGATAATTATTACCCAAGTGGTTACAGATGGGAAGATCGGGATAACCCTTGTACCGAGTCTTATTACAGAAGCGAAAGGTTTGCCAGTCGCAATCTAATCGCCTCTAACATCGGTCTGATTGCGAAAAGTGGCAATGACGGCAGTATGCTGATCGTGGCTACAGACCTGCTAACGGCAAAACCATTGAGTGGTGTGTCTATAGAATTACAGGATTACCAACGCCAGGTTATTGAAACGGTGAAAACCGATGGCGATGGTATGATCATCCTCAACTTAAAAAGGAAGCCATTTTTATTGGTGGCCAAAATGGGCGACGAACGTGGTTATCTGAAAGTAAATGATGAAAACGCCTTACCATTGAGCAGGTTTGATGTGGCTGGTGATGTGGTGCAACATGGCTTAAAAGGCTTTATCTACGGAGAACGTGGCGTTTGGCGTCCCGGAGATTCCCTGTTCTTATCCTTCATTCTGGAAGATAAACTGAAGAAACTACCGGGTGCTTATCCGGTTACTTTTGAGCTATACAATCCTAAAGGGCAGTTGGTTAAAAGACAAATAAACGGTAAGCCTTTAAATGGATTTTACGCGTTCAGAACGGCTACAGAAAGCACTGCGCCAACAGGTAACTGGATGGCGAAGGTGAAAGCAGGTGGTGCGGTATTCTCCAAAACCCTTAAAATTGAAACGGTAATGCCGAACAGGTTGAAAATCAATTTCAATTATGGGAATCGTCCGTATCTGGGTTCTGGTGCCTCTTCTACGGCTATTTTATCGGCCAACTGGTTATTCGGAGCTCCGGGTAAACACCTCAAAGCAAAAGTAGATGTGAGTCTGAATACCATGAAAACTACTTTTAAAGGATATGAGGCGTATAGCTTCGACAATCCAACAGTAGTTTTCGAATCGCAGCTGAAAACCATTTTTGAAGGAACGCTGAATGAAAATGGTACAGCAGTGGTTAACACGAACATCAATGAAAACAACCTGGCTCCAGGGATGTTAAAAGCCAATTTCGCTATCAAGGTATTCGAAGCCGGTGGTAATTTTAGTATCGATAACTTTAGTATCCCCTACCATGTATATTCGGATTACTACGGAATTAAGACTCCGGAAGGCGACCGTTTAACCGGAATGTTGCTTACTGGTAAAGACCATAAAATAGACATTGTCAATCTAAACAGAGACGGACAACTGCTTGCGGGTAGTAAAGACGTAGATGTAGAATTGTATAAAGTGCAATGGCGCTGGTGGTGGGAACGTGAACAGGAAGATGCTTATGCAAATTTCACACAGAACTCTTACAATAAACTGATTACAAGGGAAAGTGTTTCCCTGCAAAACGGTAAAGGCAGTTGGAATTTAAGGATCGACGAACCGGAATGGGGTCGTTACCTGATTCTGGTTAGAGACCGTAAAAGTGGTCATGTAACCGGTAAATCGGTGTATATCGACTGGCCGGGATGGGCAGAACGCGAGCAAGGACAGAATCCTACAGAAGCTTCGATGTTGTCTTTTACGGCCAATAAAACCAAATTTAAAGTTGGTGAGGAGATCGTGTTAACGATTCCTTCCGGCAAAGATGGTAAAGCGTTGATCTCGATAGAGAACGGCAGCAGGGTGATCAACACCTTCTGGACGGACACTAAAGCCGGACAAACGCAGTTTAAATTTAAGGCAGAGAAAGGCATGACGCCTAATGTTTTTGCCAATATTACCCTGTTACAGCCACATGCTCAAACGGTCAATGATTTGCCAATCCGCATGTATGGCGTGATTCCATTGCTGATTGAAGACCCGGAAACGATCTTAAAACCGGTCATCAAAATGGCGGATAAGTTGAAGCCGGAAACGGAAAGCACCATCACCGTTAGCGAGCAGAATGGTAAAGCAATGACTTATACCATTGCTATCGTAGATGAAGGTTTGCTGGATTTAACAAGGTTTAAAACACCAGATCCTCATGCGGTTTTCTACGCCAGAGAGGGGTTAGGAGTTAAAACATGGGATCTTTTTGACTATGTTTTGGGCGCCTGGGGCGGTAATCTGGAAAGAATTTTAAGCATCGGTGGTGATGGTAGTGTCAACAGAAACCTGAACCCTGCTAAAGCAAATCGCTTTGTACCGGTAGTGAAATACATGGGGCCTTTTAGTTTGTCAAAAGGTGGCAGCACTACGCATAAGTTTAAACTGCCTCAATATATTGGTGCGGTTAGGGCAATGGTAGTCGCTGGTCAGGATGGTGCTTACGGTTCCACTGAAAAAAGTGTACAGGTGAAAAAACCATTGATGTTACTGGCAACGCTTCCAAGGGTGATTGGCCCCGGAGAAAGCTTTACCTTGCCAGCAACGGTATTCGCGACAGAGAAAAACCTTAAAAATGTAACCCTGCAATTGCAAGCCAGCAATCTGGAAGTGGTGGGTAGTAAAACGCAACAACTGGTATTTAAACAACCAGGTGAACAAATGGCGTATTTCGAGATTAAAGTTCCTGAGATCACGGGTATTGCGGAAGTAAAACTGATCGCACAGAGTGGCAAAGAGAAAATTGCCTACGATGTGGAACTGGATATCCGTAATCCGAATCCTTTTATCAGCAATGTGGTATCGGCAGTGATTGAGCCTGGCAATAGCTGGTCACAACCTTATGCGCCAATTGGCATGGCAGGAAGTAACTCCGGAAGTCTGGAATTGTCGGCCATCCCTCCCATTGACCTTAAAAAACGCCTGGGTTACCTGATGCAATATCCGCATGGTTGTGTGGAGCAAACCACTTCAGGAGTGTTCCCACAGTTGTTCCTCAACAAATTAACACCGCTTACGGAGCAACAAAAGACGACTACAGAACGAAATATCAAGGCCGGCATCAATAAATTACGTGCTTTCCAAACCGGAGACGGTGGACTGGGTTACTGGCCTGGTGCAACCAGTGCCGACGAATGGGGCAGTATTTATGGCGCACACTTCCTGATCGAAGCACAAAACGCCGGGTATAGCTTGCCTGTGGGTATTTTAGACGAACTTTTACGCTACCTAAAAGGTAAAGCTTCAAATTGGGCGCCTAACAGCAGCAATTTCTACGGAGCTGATCTTACTCAGGCTTACAGGTTATATACGCTTGCATTGGCTAAAAAGCCTGAAATGGCGGCAATGAATAGACTAAAGGCATTCCAATACTTGTCGGTACCCTCAAAATGGCGCCTGGCAGCGGCTTATCAGCTTGCCGGACAATCGGCAGCGGCAAACGGCTTAACCAAAGGATTGGCTATCGAGGTTCAGCCTTATCAGCAATTGGGCGGCACTTATGGCTCAGATTTAAGAGATGAAGCTATGATTTTAGAAACCCTGACTTTATTGGGTCGTAAATCTGAAGGTGCGAAGTTATTGCAACCGGTAGCTTCTAAATTAGGCACCAACGAATGGTATAGCACGCAAACTACGGCTTACAGTCTGTTGGCGATTGCGAAGTTCTGTGGCGCAAACACGGCTGCTAACAATTTGAAATACAGTTATATTGTTGACGGCAAAAAAGGAAGCAAGGATTCTAAAGATTTCCTGAATAGTATCCCTTTAAGCTTTAAAGCCCCTTATCTTTCCGTTACTAATACGGGTAACCGAGTGATATTTGCCCGTTTGATCTTGCAGGGACAACCTGCTGCCGGTCAGAATACTTTCCTTCCGGATAATCCGGAAGCTCTGGATATGAGCATCAGCTATAAAACCTTAAATGGCAAAGCAATTGATCCCTCGCTGTTAAAGCAAAGTACAGATTTCTATGCAGAGGTGACGATTAAGAATCCGGGTAAAATGGGCTATTATGAGCAAATGGCTTTAACGCAGATTTTCCCTTCCGGATGGGAAATTATCAATACCCGAATCAGTGATACCGAAAGTGCGATTGCTTCGTCCCCATACATTTACAGGGACATCAGAGACGACCGTGTCTTTACTTATTTTAACCTGAGGGAGAATGAAACGGTGACTTACAAAGTGTTGTTAAATGCGGCTTATATTGGTCGTTACTATTTGTCAGCGGTACAGTGTGAAGCGATGTATAATAATAATATTAGCGCCACTACAGCAGGTAAATGGGTACAGGTAATTAAATAGAATGTTTAAAAAAATATATGGAGAACCAAAACTACTGATCAGTGATTTGCTTTGTTTGCTTTTGCTGCTGTGGTTTTGGTTTTGCTTACCATCAAAGTTATTTTTAAGCCCTACTTCCTATGTGGTAGAGGCTTCAAACGGAGGTTTATTGAGTGCGGCTATTGCAAAGGATGGCCAGTGGCGATTTCCGGTTACGGATGCTATTCCGGTTAAGTTTCAGCAGTGTATTGTAGCTTTTGAAGACCAGCGCTTTTACCAGCATCCGGGGATAGATATTCTGGCGATGGCCAGAGCGATGCAGCAGAATTTTAAAGCCAAAGCAGTAGTAAGTGGCGGTAGTACGCTAACCATGCAGGTGATCCGCTTATCCAGAAAGGAAAGCAGAACGGTATGGCAAAAACTGATTGAGGTAGCGATGGCTATCCGATTGGAATTCAGCAATTCTAAGGAAGATATTTTAAAGTTATATTCAGCCAATGCCCCCTTCGGGAGTAATGTGGTTGGACTGGATGCGGCTTCCTGGCGCTACTTTGCACGTGGACCGGAAAGTTTATCCTGGGGCGAAATGGCTACCCTGGCAGTATTGCCAAATAGCCCTTCTTTAGTCCACCCAGGCAAGAATTCTGTGAAGCTGATCAAAAAGAGAAATGACCTGCTGGATAAAATGGCGGCTTTAAAAATCATTGATCAGGAAACGGCTAATCTTTCTAAGTTAGAACCGATTCCGGGGAAACCAATGGCTTTACCACAAAATGCACCCCATTTATTACAGCGTTTTAAAGCCGAAAGGCTGGAACTGGAGATTCCACAAACCAGAATCACTTCTACCCTCGATTACAATTTACAATTGAAGGTGAGTAATCTTTTGAAGCGCTATCAGAACCGCTATCGTGCGAACGATATCAATAACATTGCGGCATTGGTATTGAACGTAAAAACGGGTACGGTACAAAGTTATGTGGGCAATATTTATCAACCGGAAAACAAGGAATTGCAAAGTCATGTAGACATGATTAAGGCGGCCAGAAGTCCGGGGAGTACGCTCAAACCTTTGCTCTATGCCAGTATGTTAAATGATGGTTTTATCCTGCCCCGCACACTGATTCCGGATATCCCAACGCAGATTAACGGGTACTCGCCACAAAATTATGACCTGGGTTATGACGGGGCTATTCCGGCAGATCGTGCCTTGAGTCGTTCCTTAAACATCCCTGCAGTTAAGATGCTGCAAAACTATAAGTATCAGCGCTTTTATGATCAGCTGAAAAAGCTTGGTATTCATACTTTAAACAAACCGGCTGATCATTATGGCCTGTCTATTATTTTGGGTGGTAGCGAAGTTACGATGTGGGATCTGGCGAAAACCTATATGGGCATGGCGAGGTCTTTAAACCATTTTAACGAGTACCAGGGACGTTATAATCCGCATGACTATGATGCACCGGTATATGTGCAGCAAGCGCCTAAACCACGTTTGGCGCAGGATGATGCCCAGCTAACCGGGGTATTGGATTATGCTTCGATCTGGAACACGTTTAACGCCATGGAAGAGCTGATGCGTCCTGGCGAAGAAGGCCTTTGGGAGCAGTTCTCTTCCTCACAAAGGGTGGCCTGGAAAACAGGAACCAGTGTTGGTTCCAGAGATGCCTGGGCTGTTGGATTAACACCGGAATTTGTAGTCTGCGTTTGGGTGGGCAATGCCGATGGCGAAGGTAGACCGGGCTTAACCGGTGTAGATGTTGCCGCACCGGTATTGTTTGATATTTTCAGGGAACTCCCGAATGCCAAATGGTTTACTACGCCTAAACATCAGCTGATCAAAATGCGGGTCTGTAAACAAAGCGGTTATAAGGCTGGCGAATATTGTAAGCAAACGGTTGAAGAACTGGTGCCACCAGCGGCCGAAAAAACCAGTATCTGTCCTTATCACAAGCTGATTCACCTGAATAGAACGGCTACTTACCGCGCTACAGATGCCTGCGAGCCTACGGGAATGATGGTTCATCAGCCCTGGTTTGTGCTGCCTCCTGCCATGGAATACTATTATAAGATCAAAAATAGTGATTATAAGCTGTTGCCTCCATTTATGCCGGGTTGTGGCGATGCAGGTAATAACTTCGTCATGGAAATGATTTATCCGAAGGCGAATGCCCAGATTTATATCCCCCTGGAATTAGGTGGTGCCAGAGGAAAGGTGATTTTCAATGTATCGCACCGCAATAATAACGCGAAGATTTACTGGCATATTGACGAAGAATATATCGCAACTACGAAGAACTTTCACCAGCTGGCATTTAGTCCGGCACCAGGCAAGCATACCCTTACTTTAGTGGATGAAGATGGCGAAAGACTGGTTCAGTATTTCACCATCCTCAGTAAGGAGAAAGATTAGTCGTTTTTAAGCAGTTTTCTTTCGATACCGCCCATCGTAATCAGGTATTGAGCGATCATATAGGTGGCCATAATCAGGACGCCTGCAAAGTCGAATCCTTTAACAAACTTGTTGTAAGCAAGTGTAGCATCGGATACCAGGAAAAACAGGGCTCCAAAAAGGATGAGGTTAAAGCTCAAAACATTTACCCTTTGGTTTCTAAAAGCTGCCATCATCATCATTAAACTGATCACAAAAGTATAGACCATTACCGGAAGCTTCATATCGCCAAGGTGTGGTCTTAAATAGAAATAGAAGCCGATACTAAAGGCGGCACACAGGATAATGGCCAGCCTCGCTCCTTTCTTATCCAGCTCTTGTGCCGAGCGGAAATCCAGATAAAAGGCACTGATGTAAAGGACATGACCGATTAAAAAGGCCACTAAACCATACATAAAGAAGGCTGGGTTTTGCCATACAAACATCAGGAACACATCTCCCAGGAGTGCAAAAAACAATCCGGCAAAAAGGCGTTTATGGAAACGGCCGCTTAAATTGGTGCTTACACAGAACATCACCATCAGGGAAATGACAATACAAGGTTTGATGAAATACGTAAGGGTCGTATTTTGTTGGAATTCTGCGACGATCTGTAAAACGAAGATCAGGGCAAATAAGAGGTTAAACTTCAGGTATTTCTTCAGCATTGTTGTTCTTTTTTTGAAGGTTATAAAACCAGACTACCGAGCAGACGTTGAGGCCGGAAAATATGACCTGATATCCTATCGGAAAATCCTGTGACAAAACTATTAAAATCCCCAATACCAGACGAGCATATTCGAGTTTTACCTGCCATTTCTTTTCTTCGAGCAAAGCGGTACAGGTCACTAAGGTTAAAATCACGTAAACTACGCCTGTCCCCAGGGCTATTGGAGGCAGTTTGGCGGATAAAAACAGAATGGCTATGGCTGCTGCAAGGCCCAATACAAACTGAAATAGCACATAAGGCACTAGCTTTTGATGGTAGGTAGGATTGTATTTCTGATAGTTCACAACGTCTATTTCCGGAGCACTTTTAAAGCCCCCAAGATGTGTCGGGAACCAGCCCGGAGGTTTGATGAATACATTAATCTTATCAGCCCAGCGCGGACTTTGTTTGGCGGTATGCCAAAGTTCGTCCCAATAATGCACATTGGCCCATAAAGGGTTCCAACTGGCTAAAGGCGTGGTAATACCGTAGTACACATCTTCTTCTTCCTTTTGAAAAGTACCAAATAAGCGGTCCCAGATGATCAGCGTTCCTGCATGGTTCTTATCAATGTATTTAGGATTGGAACCATGGTGCACCCGATGATGAGATGGCGTGTTCAGGATATACTCTAAGGGGCCCATGCTTTTGATGAGTCTCGTGTGAATCCAGAATTGATATAAAGTATTGAAAGTGCTCAGGGTTAGAAACATCAGCGGATCGAATCCTAGAAATGCGAGTGGCAAATAGAACACCCAGGAGAACGCGCCCTGAAACCAGGATTGTCTGAGCGCTACAGTGAGGTTGTACTCCTCGGATTGATGGTGTACAATATGTGCCGCCCATAAGGCGTTAACCTGATGGCTCATGCGGTGAAACCAATAGTAAAAGAAATCGACACCGAGGAATAGTAACAGCCAGACCCAGATGTTCTGAGGCAGATCAAATAAGCGCCAGTGTTCGAAGATATACAGATAGCCGAAAAACACTGCTGTCTTCATAAAGATCCCGGTTACCTGCTGCCCTATTCCCTGACTCAGATTGGAAATAGAATCATTGAGGCGGTAGTAACCGAGCTTTTTATAGAACGACCAGGCCAGCTCAATTCCAATAAGGATGAAAAACACAGGGATAGACAATGCGATATAATCAACTTTCATAGAACTAATTTAATAAAATACACGATAAAATCTTTACCGTTAAAGTATTAAGTGAGAAACAAATTATAAACTGAGGCGTTATTCAGGTGGTTCATTATCGCTATATGTGTTCATTAAAATACTTAAAGTGTGCTTAACTTAATAATATTTCCATGAAAAATGAAGTACCAAAACAGGAAGAAGGCTCCGAAATGGACGTTTTTGAGAAAGTAACCTTCAAAGATGAAGCCAGCGCTAAGGCGTTTTATCCGGTAGTCCGGGAACGGTTACTGGAGGTTTATAACTGGGATAAATGGTGTGGGTTTCCTACGGCTACGTTTACCCTGACCGATCCTTTTGGAAAAGAAATCAGGAGGCAGGTGATGGAAGGTGATTATTTAAAAATCAATATCCCCGGGCCGGGAACCACAAAGGGCGATGGATTTGACTGGGTTGTGGTAGAATGGATCCGCGAAGAGCAATCGCCGGCAGGACAAATGATTGCGATCCGGGTTAGACCTGCGGCGAATCCTTTACATCCAGACACAGAAACTGCTCATTTCTTCAAAGATAAAGCTACTTCTACTTTTAAGGTCTATAGAAAAGGAATGGAAGTTCATGCGGAAGTACATGGCAGAAATGAGGTGCCAAATTCAGAAAGTGCCGTATTAATCAATAATGTTAGAAATGTGCTTGTGGGTTGGATGGCTAAGATAGGATTCTCTTATCCACAGTGGAAAAGCCTGGTTACCGGCTTGTTAGACATAAAAAAGCAGGGAGTATAATTCGCATTATATTCCCTGCCCTATATGGATCTACTCTAAAAACAGAGTTTATAGACTGTAAAAAGAAAAAAGCTATTAATAGCTTTTCTCTGTACGGTTATTGCGTTTAAAGCCACCACCGCCTCCAGCGCCACCAGTACCTGGTTTCTCTTGAGCTTCAGCAACTTTAATTCTATTACCGTTGTAATCGCCACCGTTCATGCGTTTGATTGCTTCTTTTGCCTCTTCTTCTACCGGCATTTCCACAAAACCAAACCCACGACTCTGACCAGTTTCGCGATCTTTGATAATTCTAAGTGATTTTACTTGACCGAAATCACCAAAAACGGCTGTTAATTCATCTTCCCCTACTTCTAACGGAAGGCCTGTAATAAATATCTTCATTAATGTTTAAAAATTTGCACAAAGTTAAGCATTTTTAGCTTAAATTCCAATGCTAGTGTCAGTTATAAGTATAATTATCTAATGTCCTTTCAAACAGTCCGCAGTTATTTTTTGTTTTTAATGCAAGGAAGTATTTTAAATAAAATTGGTTTTTATCGCTTTCCTGACGTTTAAATGAAGGTTAATAAAAGTCAACCCGCTCATTATGTGCAAAGAACAGTGCTTTTCTGACTGCATAAAAAAACTAAAGAATTTTTGATTGTTAAATACTTTAAGTAATCTTACGCTGTAAATTATAGCCAATTTCTTTTCAATGATATGAGATTTTGTGCGATGGCGCTCGCTGGTTTTTGCTTAATTTTAAGCGTTTTCTTCGCTTACTCCCCTACTTATGCTCAGATTTCTGCCCAAAAAGGGAAGATTTCCATGTGGAAAGATTCAGATTTAACGCATAGTCCCGATCAGGCTTATCAATATGCTTTATCCGGAAAATTTGCGACTTTAAAGACCGGAAATTACAATATCGGCTTCACTACTGCCGCTTATTGGTTGTTGTTGGAGCAGCCTGCTTACCCGGATAGCCTGCTGCTGGTTTTGGGAAATGCGCATTTGAATGATATTCGTTTTTATGAAATTGTAGCGGAAAAACCTGTTTTGAAATACCAGACCGGGGATCATTATCAATTTAGTAAACGACCTGTCCCAGATCCATTTTTTATTTTTCCCCTTGCTCCTGCTCCGGAGCCAGGGGTTGTAACGCAATACCTCATCCGGATTGATAAACACAATGAGTCTTTGCAACTCCGTGTCGACTTGATGACGATTCCTGAATTTTACACCCAGCTAGCGAAAAAGAACCTCATTAATGGTGTTTTATCCGGGATGGTCTTACTATTAGTCATTTATGGTTCTTTTCTGTTCCTGACGGTTAAAGACCCTTTATACCTCTTTTATGTAGGGTATTTGCTGGCCACCTGCTTATGGTTGCTGGCAGATCAGGGCTATGGTTATCAATATCTATGGCCGGATTTCCCTTATTTTGCCAGTCGCTCCAGACCGGTGTTCAATTGCCTGATGAACATTACCGCCTTACATTTTATGCAGGTCTTTATTGAACAAAACACTGAAAAACGAGTATTTAAAATAATTAAAGCCTTAAAATGGACTTTTCTCTCGCTGGCCTTGTTGTTTTTACTTCCATTAAGTACGCTGGTTTACGGAAAATCGGTCTACTTCCTTTTGTTGTTACTGTTGTTTTTAAATGTAATGAGCACCTTCTTGATGCTATGGAGTGTTTCTGAGCGCATCAAAGCTGGTTATAAACAAGCCTGGTTTTACCTCGCTTCTATTTTCCCATTGCTGTTTTTCGGAATATTGGAAGTATTGGTGCATGCTGGTGTTTCAAAAATGCCCATGGCCTTTCTTGCAGGTTTTGGAATTCAAACGGCACTGATCATTCAAACGATCATCCTAACCTTCGGCCTTGCCTATCGCTTTAACAGTTATCGGCTGGATCGGGAACAATTGTTACTGGCTGTAAACAGGGAACAGCAGGAAATGACCAGCCGGATATTGGAAAGTCAGGAAACAGAGCGTCGAAAAATCTCCGATCAGTTGCACGATGATATCGGAACCACGCTTTCTATCGCCAATTGGCAGGTTAATGCGGTACTGAGCGACGAAGAGGCCTTAACAGAGAAGGCAAAGATGAATCTGGAAAAGGCTGCGGAAGCTTTACAAATGGTATCCGCCAAGATCAGGAGATTAGGACATAACCTGAGTCCATGGGCGATCCAGAAATACGGATTGAATAAGGCGGTAACCGACCTCGCTTATCAAATTAATGTTTCTGAGCAATTGGCCCTGGAGTATGCGATTTTCGGATTTGAATCCTGCGGGCATTACCCGCTTTCCTTCCTCAATGAGGTGTACCGGATCATTCAGGAGTTGGTTAACAATATTCTAAAACATGCCGGAGCGCGCCATGCTTATCTGGAACTGATAGAGCATGAGGATCATATTAGTATCATTGTGGAAGATAACGGAAAAGGAATAGACGATAGTTTGTCTATGCGCTCTTCCGGTATCGGTTTGGAGAATATCCTCGGGAAAATCGCGCATTTCCATGGTCAGATGGAGATCAAAAGAAAATCTGAACACGGTACGATCGTGGTGATCCGGATTCCTTTACCCTAAGTCTTTCTTAAATAGTCCTATTGTTCTCTCCCAGGCAAGTTTTGCAGCGGCTTCATTGTACCTTGTTGGAGAAGTATCGTTGTTAAAAGCATGGTTTACGCCTTCGTAAATAAAGAGTTGGTAAGGGATGTGATTTTCTTTTAGTGCGGCTTCGAATTCTGGTATGCCGGCATTAATTCTTTCGTCGAGGCCTGCGTAATGAAGCATCAGGTCTGCTTTGATCATGGGCACGTCTGCGGTTTTTGGCTGCGCACCGTAATAAGCAACAGCAGCTTGTAAGGTAGGATCGTTTACAGCTAGTTTATTGGCCATTCCTCCTCCCCAACAGAAACCTACACAACCTACTTTTCCATTACCATCGGGATGTTTTCTTAAGTAATCCAGTCCGAGGAGGTAATTTTGCAACGTTTCTTCCGGATTTAACTGTCCGATCAGCTCTCTTGCTTTGTCTTCATCCGCGGGAGTGCCCCCAAAAGGAGACAATCCGTCTACTCCGAGTGCTAAAAAACCTTCAGCAGCGACCCTTTTTGTAACCGCTATGGTGTGCGGGTTGAGTCCGCGGTTTTCATGAATAACCAGTACGGCTCCTAAGTTCTTTTTCCCTTTTGGTTTAGCCAAAAAGCCCTTCATCTCCCCCTTAACACCTTTATAAGTAATATTTTCTGTACTAATGTTCTCTTCATTTACTTCTGCAGCACTGGCATAGTTGTTTTCCAGCAAAGGCAATACAGTGAGTGCCATAGCGGTACTGCCTGTTAAAAGCGCCAGTTTTCTGAGGAAATCTTTCCTGTTGATGTTGCTATGGGTATACTGATCGTAAAGATTGATGATTCTTTGATCCATAATGATAAAATTTTAAACCGTTAAACTGATTCCAATATAAGAATTTTTGTGAGTTAAAAGGGGTTTTTCAGGGCTAAAGAAGGTCATAGTACGCTGATCCTAAGAAAAATAGGTCTCGCTTTAGCTATATTTTACCGCATAAAGATTAAATTGGATTAATGTTTGTATCCTACTGAGGATCAACTCTAATTATTAACCGCGTATCAAAAATGAAAACCATGAAAAAAGTACTTGCATTATTCACCATGTTGAGCTTCTTTGTAAGTTTAAGCATGGCTCAAACTGCAGCAACTGCTACAGCTACTAAACAAAAAGCGAAAAAAGAAGTAAGTAAAACGGCTACCGACGCAGCAGCGCAAAAGAAAGAAGCAGCAGCGGCTAAAAAGGAGGCGGCTGCAGCTAAGAAAGCAGCAAAGGCCGAAGCGGCAACAGCAGCAGCATCGGGTGCTAAATTAAAAAAGGATGGCACACCGGATAAACGTTACTCGGCAGCAGCCAAAACAACTGCAACAGAAACTAAAGCGGCAGCAGTCACTAAAAAAGAGGCCGCAGTAAAAACAGTAACGGCAAATACGCCGGGTCTTAAAAAAGATGGTACGCCAGACAAACGTTATAAAGCGGCAGCAACAACAGCACCAGCTGCGGCGACAACGACTACCAAAGCAGCCACCACTAAAGGAGCAGCAGCAGCAGCAGTTAAAGATTACAAACCTACCGTAGATAGAAGTATTAAAGGACCAAACGGGGAAGAAATTCTAACCGGCCCAAGAGGTGGTAAATACTATATCAACAAAAATGGCAATAAGACTTATGTGAAAAGAGAAGGATAATTCGTAACAGGCTAAAAAATATAAAGGCGACAGGAAAAAATCCTGTCGCCTTTTCTATGTTTTGTAAGATCGTTTTAAATGAATCTATGCGGTAAATCAGATTAACCTACGCGGTAAACGTTGAATTTATCGTTTCTAACGGCTTGTCCTTTGATGTGCAATCCTTCACCTTTGTTGTTTCTTGTTGCTTTGATGATGAAAGGTTCATCTGATGCCTGTGCAGCTTCATAAGCCAGTTTCAATCTGTCGATATAAGTATCGGCATCTACTCTCCACTTTTTATCCTGATACATGAAATAGGCAAAAACGTTCCTTGTTTTTCCTTTTAGTTTTCCATCTAATCTGATGTGCGCCACATTGGCTTTCTTTAAAGGTTCAACAGCTTGTGTATAAAAGTCAGTGAAAGTTTCGAACGTTGGTATGATATTGATAGTGCTCATGTATTCTTTTTTCTTCAAAAATACATAAAATCTTTTGATCAGACAGAAAGCCGTTAATTTATCCGGGATATTATTTGCTCCCAACGCTTAAAACTGGATTTTATGATACATAACCAGATTAAGTTTTGTTTTTTGGTATCAAAATTGTATCCTTGCTTGTAAATCATAAAGCAGTTGACGGTTGATTTAGGGTCTTAAATCAAAGAATTTATAACAAAATTGTAATTTTTGTTTTAAAAAGTAATATATTCAAACTTGTAGGACCCTAAGTTTTGTTTTCTGTGTTTATGATCTTAGCTTTGGGAAGTTTTTGACTATTTTGACAAAATTGTCAAAAAGAAAAACGATTTAACGGGAGAAATTATTCAATACAGAGCTAATGATTTTTCGATCAAACCGACAAACATCAACAAAATAGCTCCGTGATCTAAACATACAGTACTAGCATGCGCAAAAAATTACAAGATAGGATAGCCGCTTTTAAAGACGCTACAGCAATCAAGGAAAGAGGCTTATACCCATATTTCCGGGCCATTGAATCAGGACAGGATACAGAAGTGGTTATTGATGGGAAGAAGGTGTTGATGTTTGGCTCCAATTCCTATCTGGGACTAACTAATCACCCGAAAATTAAAGAAGCATCGTAAGCTGCTATTGATAAATATGGAACGGGTTGTGCTGGTTCAAGATTCTTAAATGGCACATTAGACATACACATCGAACTGGAAAGAAGACTTGCTGCTTATGTAGGCAAGGAAGCTGCGGTACTTTTTAGTACTGGTTTTCAGGTAAACCTTGGTGTGATCTCTTGTCTTTTAGATAGAAATGATTACCTGATCCTGGATGAATATGACCACGCTTCTATCATTGATGGTAGCCGTCTTTCATTTTCAAGATCTATTAAATACGCCCATAATGACATGGACGATCTTCGTAAGAAATTAAGTCGCTTACCGGAAGATGCCGCTAAACTTATTGTTGCAGACGGTATTTTCAGTATGGAAGGTGATTTAGTGAAATTACCGGAAATCGTTAAAATTGCAGAAGAATTCGGTGCTAACATCATGATGGATGATGCGCACAGTTTAGGTGTAATCGGTGTGAATGGTGCAGGTACTGCTTCGCATTTCGGTTTAACTGATCAAGTTGATTTAATCATGGGTACTTTCAGTAAATCGTTAGCTTCTCTTGGTGGTTTCATCGCCGGTACAGAAGAAACTATTGAATATGTGAAACACAGAGCACGTTCATTGATGTTCAGTGCAAGTATGCCTCCTTCGGCTGTTGCCAGTGTAATCGCAGCTTTAGACATTATTGAAGCAGAACCAGAACGTATTGACCAATTATGGGCAAATACTAATTATGCTAAAAAACTATTATTAGAAGCTGGATTCGATATCGGTCATACCGATAGCCCAATCATTCCGGTATATATCAGAGACAACGACAAAACTTTCATGATCACCAATATTTTAAGTAATAACGGTATTTTCGTGAATCCAGTAGTTTCTCCTGCTGTACCTTCTGATGCTTCCTTAATCAGGTTCTCATTGATGGCAACACACACTTTCGCGCAGATTGAAGAAGCGGTAGACAAAATCTCCCGTGCAGCTAAAGAAGTGGAATTAACTCCATCTCAGATCGCCATATGAAAAACATCGTTGCTGTAAACGAGAAGAAACAGCTGGCATCTTTTATTGATTTCCCGCACGATTTGTATAAAAACGACTCGAACTATGTTCCTGAACTTTTTATCGCGCAACAGGATATGCTTACCCCTGGTAAGCATCCTTTTCATGAGCACTCTACTTTACAGCTTTTTCTAGCTTATGAAGGGGATAAAATCGTTGGAAGGATCGCCGCTATTCAAAATAATAACCACAACAAAATCAATGGAACAACGGAAGGTCATTTTGGCTTTTTCGATTGCATCAATGATCAGGAAACCGCTCAACTATTGGTTGATGCTGCGGCAAAATGGTTAAAAGAAAGAAACATGACCAGCATGATTGGTCCGGTTAATTTCTCTACCAATGACATTTGTGCCTTGTTAATTGAAGGTTTTGATGGGCCACCGGTAGCGATGATGCCTTATAATGCGCCTTATTATCAGCAATTGCTGGAAAATACAGGTTTAGCTAAAAAGGTAGATTTAAGGGCTTATAAGTTTATTGCCGGTGATTACAATGACCGTTCTTTAAAGCTAACAGAAGCGATTCGTGAACGCTTGAAACGCAATAACATCATCATCAGAAAGATCAATATGAATGATTTCTGGAATGAGGTGGTGAAAGTTCGCGAGGTATATAATGGCGCATGGGACCACAATACAGGTTTCGTTCCGGCAACAGATAAGGAGTTTCATTATCTGGCAAAGGATTTGAAAATGATTGTAGACCCTGATTTTGTCTATGTAGCAGAGCAGGATGGTAAAATGGTAGGTATTTCTTTATCTATTCCGGATATCAACCAGGCTTTGATTAAGATCAAAAGAGGTCGTTTATTACCTTTCGGTATTTTCAAATTGTTGTGGTACAAACGTAAAATCAAAGGTTTACGGATCATGGCTTTAGGCGTATTAGACGGTTACCGTAAAATGGGCATTGAAGCTTGTCTGTATGGCTTAACGATTAAGACTTTCCAGGAAAAGAAGTTTGATTATGCAGAAGCTTCCTGGACTTTAGAACACAACACGATGGTAAACAGCGCTATTGAGCAAATCAATGGTAAACTTTACAGAAAATATAGAATTTTCGAGAAGTCAATATGATAAAAAAGGTATTAATTACCGGTGCAACAGGATTTGTTGGTTATCATTTGATCGAAAAAGCATTAGGAGCCGGACTGGAAGTGCATGCAGCAGTCCGTCCGGGTACTGATAAGTCTCATTTGAAAGATTTTGACATCCAATATACTTCATTGGATTATACTTCCGTAGAGCGCCTTAAAAGCGCACTGGAAGCTGGACAATATCATTACATCATCCATGCCGCAGGGATTACCAAAGCAAAGACCAAAGATGCTTACAATAAGGTCAATGCGGAGTTTTCCAAAAATCTGGCGCTAGCTGCGAGTACAGCTAATATTGACCTGCATAAGTTTGTTTTTGTGAGTAGTTTGGCGGCTATCGGTCCTTTAACGGATTTATCTGCTGAAATTCAGGACGACTCTCCGGGTCATCCGGTTACCAATTACGGCGCCAGCAAATTATTGGCAGAGCAGTATTTAGCGGCTATTCCTAACCTTCCTTTAATGGTAATCCGCCCAACAGCGGTGTACGGGCCAAGGGAAAAGGATTTATTCATCTTATTTAACACGATTAACAAAGGATTAGAACCTCATATCGGTAGCTTCCAGCAACAGCTGAGTTTCATTTATGTGAAGGATCTGGCTTCGGTAATTGTGAAAGCACTTGCTTCTCCCCTTGTTGGGAAAAGCTATAATGTGTCTGACGGCCATATTTATAGTCGCTATGCCTTGGCAGATGTGATTAAAAAGGCGCTGAATAAGAGGACCATTAAGTTTCATTTGCCGGTTTCGGTAGTGAGTTTTATGGCTACGATGATGGATGTTTTCTACGCAAAGAGCAAAAACACCCCAACTTTGAATAAAGAAAAAATGGCCGAACTTACTGCCATTAACTGGGCATGTAATATCGGCCATTTAAAAGCTGATTTAGGTTTTGAACCTGTCTATAACCTTGAAAAAGGCTTAATAGAAACTGTCAGCTGGTATAAAGATAATAACTGGTTATAGTCTTGTAATTTGGTGCTTGATTAAAGCGCCACTTTAGATGCTAAAAATGTAAGGTACTTTTGATCATCTTCAAACAGTTCTTTACCTTCTAACTTATAAGCATGGTGCAGGTAATCTGTAGCATGCTTTTCTTCACCTAGCTCCAGGTAACATTGTCCCATACGCAATAATACGAATGCATTAGGTTCTTCTTCCCCATAAATCTGGTAAGCACGGTGCAAATGATCCAAAGCTTCTTTGTACTTTTTCTCTGCAAAGTATGCATCACCAATAGAAGCTGAAATCCATGCAGTAGCTTCCCAATCATCTTGTGGCGCTGGTAATACCGCTAAAGCTTTCGTGAAAGCGGCAATTGCTCCGGCATAGTTTTCCTTGTCCATCTCAGCATTTCCTTCTTCACAGTACTTGTCTAAAAGCTCATGCTCTTCTTCGGTAAGCTCCAGTTGCTCCTCGTCTTCATTAGGCACAAATGTTTCTTTGAAAAGAATAAATTCAGGATCATCCATTAAGGCGATTCTCAGGTAGTCAGAATTTTCATCGATGAAAATCTTGCTGCCTTCTTTCTCATAAGCAATCAGAAAGTTCGCTCTTGCATTGTCCAGATCTTTCAAAGCATAATAAATTGCTCCGGTAGTGAGGAAATGACGCGTAGAATGAATCTTTTCATGAGCCATTTTTTCTTTCAGATACCCGGTTTCTTCCAGGAAGAAAGGCAAGGCTTTTTCTAAAGCTCCGGTCTGCTCATAAAAAGAATAAATGCTGTCGAGCACTACTCCTCCTACACTACTGTTTTCCTTAGGTCCAGTGATGGAACTATTGATCTCCATTAACAATTGTTCCGCGGCATCAAAGTTTGAAGCCTCCGTTAAATCATAAACCTGGTCAATCTTATTGAAAAACTCTTCCTCTTGTTCGGCGTTAAAATTCCCTTGTGTAGACATATTGTTTATACTTAAATGGTTTACGAATGTGACTAATATACTACTTTTGCTGTTCCATTTGTTTAATGATTTTATTTACTTCGGTCTCTGTTGCGCGCAACTTGTTCTGACAGAATTCGATGAGTTCTGAGGCACGCTTCACCTTTTCTGCTAAAACATCCACAGAAACAGACTCTGTCTCTATTTCCTGAGCAATTTCGGCCAGTTCTTTATAAGCTAACTCATAAGTTAAATTCGTTTTCATCGTATGCTGATTTTGATTTTACTGTTGTTTTGATTTCTGAATTGGCCAGTCTGACGGTTAATTCCTCCCCTATAGCTATCTGATCGGCATTACTGACGATTTTCCCGTTTACCTTTAAGATCGCAAATCCTTTGTTCAGAATATTTTGCGGACTCATGATTCTCATAACAGATTGGAAATGGGCAATGTTTCCTGCTTTATTCAGAAAATACATTCTGCTGTAGGATTGCATGTTCTGCGCGAGGTTGCTCAGGTCTTTTCTTTTATTGGAAATGAGTATCCTGGGGTTCGTTAGGATGAGCCCTGAGAGTTGCAAAATGCGGTTATGGTGGCCATGTAGCAAATTGCGACTGGTATTAATTGTAGATTGGTTCAGTTGCACCAGTCGGTCTTTATGATGATTGATCATTTGATAAGTTTTGATCAGGATCATTTTCTGAATACCTGTTAGCTTATCTTCAAAGTTGCGGTTATGGGTGATGATAAACTCTGCCGCTTTAGTAGGCGTCTTTGTGGAGGTATGTGCCATTAAATCTGCAATGGTTTCGTTTTTCTGGTGTCCGATTCCGGTGATCACGGGAATGGGAAATTTGGCAATTGCGCGGTTTAATTCGTAATTGTCGTAAAGCAGGAAATCGGTTTGTGAACCTCCACCCCTGATGATGATTAAGGCATCATAAGGTTTTTTAGATTCATATACGGCTATGACCTGTGCCAGAAACTGCTTTGCATTACCATCGCCCTGCACCAAGGCAAAGTAATCGTCAATTTCGAACTGGTAGCCAAAAGGATTGTGTTCCAGACTGTGTCTGAAATCCTGAAACCCTGCGGAGGTATCCGAAGAAATCACTGCAATTCGCTGGATTACGGGGCCTAATGTTAAGCTGTTGTTCCTGGTGAGGTAGCGGTCTCCTTCTTTTTGAATGAATGTCGGGTTATCACGAAGTAATCTTTCCAGGGTTTCTTTTCGCTGCTGCTCAAATAATCCTAAGGTGAAATTGGTGTCTATATCGAGTAGGTTCAGTTGTAATCCAAAAGCGGGATTGTATTGAACGGATACCTGTACGAGTACATTGATATCGTTTTTAAACTTCTGGCCTGTTGCTTTTTCAAAGTTACTGATGTTTACAGAAGCATTTCCCCAGGCCCTTCCTGCTACTTTTGCGAGGATTCTTGCCGCAGATTTATCTTTCTCTACCAGTTCAAAATAGTGATAGTTGCTTTGTGGTTTATAGGTATAGTTGGTAATATCGGCGATGATCCAAAAGGTTTGCTGTCCAAAAACACCATCAATTGCTTGTTGAATCTGGCGGGTTAATTCGGACAGTTTTATAGAGGGGATGGTGCTCAATGGTTATATGTATCTGTGATTATGGTCTAAAGTTAGGAAATCTAAAAACAAATCAACTCTTTGATAGTTTATAATGCAGCAACGAAGCTATAAATAAGGATATGAACGAGAATACGAGAATAATACTGGGCATTTTTGCGGGTTTGGCAGCTGGTGCTGCATTAGGTTTATTACTAGGCCCTGAAAAGAAAAGCGGTCATTTGAATGGTCATGCTGCTTTGGCAAATACGGGTTCGCAGAGTCAGGGACAGACGAAGCAACAATTACAACAGCTGGAAGATATTAAAGATCGCTTGATGAATACTTTTGAGAAGGATGATTTCAATGATCATGTAGAGCATGTATAAGGATATTAATGACCTTGAATCTTTAAAGAAAAGACAAGCAGAATTGTTGCTGGATCAGGAGTTCGCTCAGGAAAAACTTAAAAAGGATGTTAAAACCTTTATCCATCAGTTTAGTCCGGGTTATATTGCGCAGAAGTATACGAGGAAACCAAAAGAAAAGGTGGTTTCTTTGTTTCATAAAGTAAGCTCCTGGTTTAGCAGGAAGCAAAAGGCTTTGCCTGGCAAGGGAGAACTTTAGCTGAGTGCAATTAAGCGACTTCCATTTTGGCTGATCTCTAAACGGTGCTGTATCCCACATTTTAAGGCGAAATTGTTCTTTTGATGTCCGACAGGGAAGTCATAGGCCACCGGATAACCGTAATTGCGAACTTTCTCCTGCACAATATCATAGATTGTTTTGCCGAACTCTTCACCGGGATCGTCAGGTTTTGTTTTAAACCCACCAATAATTAAGCCGGCTAAACGGTCGAGTTTTCCGGTTCTTTTGAGGTTCCAGAACATGCGGTCGAGCCGGTAAAGGTATTCTCCGGTATCTTCTACAAACAGGATTTTGCCATCGGTATTGAGGTCGGATTTTGTACCGGCCATGGTTTCAATGATGCTTAAATTCCCTCCAACCAATATTCCTGAAGCAATGCCGGGCTTATTGATCGCAACTGCGGGTCCCAGGTATTGCAGGTGTTCTCCTTTTAGGATTTTATTGATCGACAGGATGGTTTCCAACTGTACGGCATCTGCCAAGGCGGGATCCGTAGGGAAAGAATTGCACATCTTGGAATGTATGGAGGCAATGCCGTACTGACGGTTTAAATGACAGTGTAAAACGGTTACATCGCTGAAGCCAATGATCCATTTGGGCGATTGTACAAAAGTATTGAAGTTCAACAGGTCTATGATTCTGACCATCCCATAACCTCCCCTTGCACACATAATAGCCTTAATCTGCTGATCATCCATCATTTCCTGAAGATCAGCTGCCCGCTCCTGATCTGTTCCACCCATAGTGAAATCTCTTTTATCGATGGTCTTGCCAATTTTAATCTTAAAGCCCCAGCTTTCCATCATGGCAATTGCCGGTAGAATTTCTGCGGTCGTAATAAATCCCGCCGGACTGGTGATTCCGATCGTATCTCCTGCTTTTAAATATGGGGGTTGTTTGATCGGGAGTTCATCAAAAGAACTGGCTTTTGATCCAAAGGAAGCAGTAGCAGGTATGGTTAATCCTGCTGTCAGCATAAAAGAGAGAAAATGTTTCCTTTTCATATCGCGTATTGGCTGTGATTGTCTTATTACAGAAAGACTTGTTGAATTGCGTATTGCAATGATAAGGCTATTTCAGGAAATACCGGGCAGCTACTCCATCGTTTTCGTAAATTTTATATATCATTAAGTTCTTAATTAAAGAGGTTTTGCAGGAAGAAAAGTATATTAGCTTAAAGCTTAGGCCTGTTTTAACAGGTTTAGTCAGAAAAAACCTAACCAAGTATGAATAAATATCTGATCCTTACCCTCTGTGGGTTTAGCCTGCAATTAAATGCGCAAACCAAACAAGTAAGTTTCCAGCCTCAAAAAAAGGGCAAACAGGTGGACGTAAGTGTTGGCGGTAAGTTTTTCACCAGCTTTATGTATCCGGATAGTCTGGAAAAACCAATCTTATATCCGCTTCAAACTGCAAGTGGCCTTACCTTAACCAGAGGATTCCCTTTAAATACCAGAGATCAGGAACGCACAGATCATCCACATCATGTGGGATTATGGCTCAATTATGAAAGCGTAAACGGTCTGGATTTCTGGAATAACTCCTATAATATTCCAGCGTCGAAAAAGAGCAAATATGGCTGGATTAGAGGTGTTTTTCTGACAGGCTATAAATCCGGTAGTAAAAAAGGCGAACTGAGCTATACGGCAAACTGGGAAAGACAGGATCGCCAGGTATTACTGAAAGAACAGACCACTTTTACGTTTTCTGGCGATGAAAATACCCGTACCATAGATCGTGTAACCACGCTTACCGCCCAAAAGGACACGGTAAAATTCAAAGATGTTAAAGATGGGATGATTGGACTCCGTGTGACTAAAGAATTGGAAATGCCTTCGAATCAAACAGCTGAGTTTACCGATAGTCAGGGCAACCGGACAAAAGTTTCGGCCTCTGGCAATGGTGCAAATGGAAATTACCTGACCAGCGCAGGAAAAAAAGGAAATGATGCCTGGGGAACCAGAGCAAACTGGTGTGTACTTGCGGGCGTAAAAGACCAGCAGGATGTGTCTATCGCAATTATTGATCACCCGAAAAACCCCGGTTACCCCACTTATTGGCATGCCAGAGATTACGGTTTATTTGCCGCCAATCCTTTAGGACAACAGGTATTTAGTAATGGTAAGGAGAATTTAAACCTTAGCCTTGCTCCTGGTGAGTCCATTACTTTTCGCTATCGGGTGTTGATCCGTTCCGGAGAAAAACCACAGGCAGCGGTGTTAGACCAACAGGCCTTACAATTTAGCAAAACCGCTTTATAGGCCGGATAAAACCAGCTATTTATTGGCTCTTTAGTAAATCTTTTTCAAACAATATCTATTTAAAAATAACCCTTTACCTCCGGTATACTTAATGCCGGGTAAAACCTAAACCACACAAATGAAAACTAAACCAGTACTACTTTTAGCTGCCTTGCTATGGGCAGGAAGCCCAACCGGCTTACAGGCACAATCTCAGAAATGGCAAAACTTATTCAACGGAAAAGACTTACAGGGTTGGAAACAGCTCAACGGACAAGCAAAATATGATGTTGTAAATGGCGAAATTGTAGGCACCACAGTGTCTAATCAGCCAAATTCTTTCTTAACTACGGACAAGAATTACGGGGATTTTATCATGGAACTGGAGCTTTTTGTAGATGATTCTATGAATTCTGGCGTCCAGATCCGAAGCGAAAGCAAAGCGGATTATCAAAACGGTCGTGTTCATGGCTATCAGGTGGAGATTGATCCATCCGACAGGAAATTCAGCGGCGGAATTTACGATGAATCCAGACGAGGATGGTTATACCCAATGGACATCAATCCAAAAGGAAAAGAAGCTTTTAAAAACCAACAATGGAACAAATATCGCGTAGAATGTATTGGAAATTCTATTCGTACCTGGGTAAATGGTATTCCTGCTGCCAATGTGGTGGATGCGATGACCCCTACCGGCTTCATTGCTTTACAGGTGCATGGTATAGGTAAAAATGATACTCCGGGAAAACAAATCCGCTGGAGAAATATCCGTATTCAGACGGAAAATCTAAAACCATCTAAAGCTGATCAGATATTTGTAGTTAACCTGGTCCCTAATGATCTTTCTGCTCAGGAAAAATCAACAGGATATTCGTTGTTATGGGACGGCAAAACGAGTAAAGGATGGAAAGGCGCTTATAAATCAGGCTTCCCACAAAGTGGATGGTCGATGAATGACGGTGAATTGAGCGTGCAAAAATCTAATGGCGCAGAATCTACGAATGGTGGTGATATCGTAACCGAAAAACAGTATGGCGCATTTGAAATGAAATTCGACTTTAAACTTTCTGAGGGTGCAAATAGTGGCGTGAAGTATTTTGTGACCTTAACCGAAGGAAATAAAGGCTCTGCTATCGGTCCGGAATATCAGATTCTTGACGATGCAAGACATCCTGATGCGAAACTTGGAAAAAATGGCAACCGTACCTTGGGTTCTTTGTATGACCTGATGACCAGTAAAAAAGTGCCCAATGCGCAACGTAAAATCGGAGAATGGAATAGAGGTCTGATCCGTGTTTATCCTGATAACAAGATAGAATATTGGTTAAATGGGTACAAAATTCTGGAATATACCCGTGGATCTTCGGAATTCCTGGCTTTAGTAGCCGATAGCAAGTATAAAGACTGGAAGAATTTTGGAATGGCTCCTAAAGGGCATATCCTGCTACAGGACCATGGTGATCAGGTATCTTTCAGAAGTATCAAATTGAAACAACTTTAATCCCCCTATTTATGTTATCGTCTAGAAGAAAATTCATTAAACAGTCTGCAATTGCAACCGTTGGAACTTATATGGGAACGATGGGTTTAACTGCGAAAAGTTATGGAAATATCATTGGGGCCAATGATCGGGTAAGAGTTGGCGTAGTTGGCTTTTCTGATCGCTTTGCCGGCTCCCTCCTGCCAAGTTTCCTGAATCATCATAAAGAACTCAATTTCGACATCGTAGCGGTGTCTGATTTATGGAATTACCGTCGTGGTTTAGGTCAGGATTTGCTCCAATCTAAATTAGGGCATGACATCACCGCTTGTCGTAATAATGAAGAATTATACAATTTAAAAGATATTGATGCAGTAATTGTTAGCACAGCCGATTTCCAACATGCTGTGCACACCATAGAGGCCATTAAAGCCAAATGTGATGTGTATTGTGAGAAACCTTTCGCAGAAACCATGGAGGATGCCAGAGCCGCTTTAAAAGCGGTTAAAGCTTCTCAGCAAATTGTTCAGATTGGTTCTCAAAGGAGAAGTGGCGCAAATTATAAAGCAGCTTCCAGATTTATTCAGGACGGCAAGTTTGGGGATATCACGATGGTTGAACTCAGCTGGAATGTAAATCAGCCTGGAAGATGGCGCAGGCCAGAGTTGGTAGCAAAATTGAAACCCGAAGATACCGATTGGAAACGCTTCCTGATCAACCGTCCTTTTGAAGAATGGGATCCAAGGAAATACCTGGAGTACCGTTTATTCTGGCCATATTCTTCGGGAATGCCGGGGCAATGGATGTCGCACCAGATTGATACGGTACACTGGTTTACGGGTTTAAAACACCCCCGGAGTGTAGTAGCCAATGGCGGTATTTATCAATGGAAAGACGGACGTAGAAACTGGGATACCACTACCGCGGTGTTTGATTACGGACCGGATAATAATGCGGAGAAAGGTTTTCAGGTGGTCTTTACTTCCAGAATGCACAATGGGGATGAGAATCCGGCAGAAATCTATTATGCGAATGGTGGTGAATTAAACCTAAACACCAATACGGTTTCTCCAAAAGGTGGATTAAAAGCTGGTCCGGCTAGTGCGATGAATATGCAGCCTAACCTGTTGCCGGAATTAAAGTTGTCGGATATGGCAGAAAAAGTAGCGGTATCCGCAAACACCGGTGGTGATAAACTGACTTCGGCACATATGCGAAACTGGATGGAATGTATTCGTAGCAGACAACAAACAAATGCACCGGTAGAGGCTGGTTACTACCACTCTATTGCAAATATTATGACGAATGCTGCCGCCAGAACCGGTAAAAAAGCCGTGTTTGATGAAGCTAAACAAGAAGTAATGGTGGATGGTAAGCCTTTTAAATATTAATGATGTTCAGAAGGAAATTTATACAAAATAGCGGCATTTTAGGTGCCGGGTTATTATTACCAGGAGACCTGCTTGCTGCTGGTGCTTTTGACCGTTTCGATCCTGAAAACAGGATGAAAGTTGGTGTAATTGGTTGTGGCGACCGTGGAAAGGGTTTAATACACATTACCAGTCAGTTGCCAGAAGAGTTTGAACTGGTGGCTATTGCGGATGTGCTGGATTTTAGAATCACTGAAACTTTAAAACAGCCAGGTGCTGCAGGGGTAAAATCTTATTCGGATTACCGGGATTTACTGAATGATCCGAAGATTACCGCAGTTTTCATTTCTACTCCTTTGAATATGCACTTTCCCATTGCTTCGGCAGCTTTAAAGGCGGGGAAACATGTTTATCTCGAAAAAACCATGACTTATGATATTCCAGAGGCTTTTGCATTGGTAGAGCTGGTGAAAAAGCATCCGGGGCAAACCTTACAGGTAGGTCATCAATATCGCTACGCGCCTATCTATTATAAGGTTAAGGAAATGATCGATAATGGCTATCTGGGAAAAGTAACTCAGATTGAGAGTCGCTGGGACAGAAATAACAACTGGAGACGCCCTATTGCAAACCCAGGATTGGAAAGGAAAGTGAATTGGCGGATGTATAAAGAATATTCCGGTGGTTTAATGGCCGAATTACTTTCTCACCAGATGGATTTTATCAACTGGGCTTTTAATACGCATCCTCAGGAAATCATGGCCACAGGCGGTATTGACACCTATAAAGATGGCAGGGAAACCTATGATAATGTTCAGGTGATGTTTCGCTATCAGGATATGATTGGTAATTTCGGTACTACTTTGGGTAATGAAAGAGATGGTTATCTATTTAAACTGAAAGGTACCAAAGGAACCATTTCTTTATTAGTCAACGAAGCGATCTTTTATCCGGAAAAGAGTCATAAGAAAGAGCTGGAAACTGTTGATGGCGTAACCGGTGCCACCAAAATCGTCTGGGATAAAAACGGTGGAATTCCGATTAAAACGGATTTACCTGCAAAAGACGGCACTTATTACTCCCTGAAAGATTTTCATAAATCTATACTGGAAAAGAAACAACCAGACTCTAATGTCATTACTGGTGCAACCACTGCATTCTGTGTGCATCTGGCCAATAAAGCATTATATGGCCAGCAAATTGAACGCTGGGAACCAAAATACAATTTATAACGGAGGGTGTCTGAGTGTTTAATTCAGGCACCCTTTTTCTCTTTATTGTTTTTGTACTTGCTTGTTCTTTTGATTTTGTCTTTGCTTCTACTGTGCGCTTACCAGTTTTTTTGTGGGCAGGTCACTTTATACCTGTTGTTCAGCAAAATGCCGAGCACTACTTCATGGCTCCCTTTACTCACCGTTCCCAATTGGGAAGTGGTGAAGTCATAAGAATACCCCAATACAAACAGCGCATTAATGTTAAATCCGGCAATGATCGCTGCTGCGTCATTGGAACGATAACTTCCTCCCAACCAGAACTTGTCTTTAAATGATACTTTTAAATTGATGTCGGTAGAAAGCGGTGCGGGCGAAACGTATTTAAACATCACAGAAGGAATGGCCGCAATATCATCACTAAGAAAGTACTTGTAGCCTCCGGTGATAAACAGATGGGGCACCTGTTTCCCCTGGTTATAGCCCGCTTCATTGGTAAATGTAACGGGTCTGTTGAGGAGTTGTTGTGCGGAGACTCCGGCAAAGAAATCAGCACCATACAACCATAATCCCAACCCTAAATCTGGTTGTATCCGGTTGTTGGCATTGTCGGCAATGGCCGGATCCAAGATGTTCTCTAAAGAGATTTTTGAAACATCCAGCATGAGTCTGGATATTCCAGCGGCAACACCGAGACTGAGGTTGATTTTGGGACTGAGTCCAAGGTGATAGGCATAGGTGAATTTAAAATCAGAACTGGTAATGGGGCCTATTTTGTCTACCACTCCATAAACACCAGCACCATGGTGTGGCTCTGAAGCCATATAGGTGTGCATAATGTTGCGTTTCATCGGGTTATCCCCGTTTTCGGAGAAAGAATTTGAATTGCCATAGAGGTAGTTCTTCCCCAGAGGAAAGTGGACCGAAAAATAAGCCGTCACCGGCGCCTGATCAACCCCAGTCCACTGATTTCTATACCCAAACTTAACATCCGTATAATTCTCAATCCCTGAAATTGCAGGATTTAAAATGTAGTTATTAAATACATATTGTGTGTACTGAGGTCTTTGCTGCGCATGGCACAGCAAAGTGAAACTCAGCAACACTCCTACTAAAAAAAGCCATTTGCTCATGGAATCCTATTATGGTTTCAGACGTCCATTGCATAAAGACGTATCACTAAGCTAAACAGTAATCATTAGTTAAACAAATTTCTAATAAACAAATATTTTCAACTTAAATAAGTATCAATTACATAATTGTACATATCTGACGTAATCATCAAATAAATTACAATAAGAGATAATAGGTGTCGTATAGATAAACGTTACAGGAGTTAAATAGATTATTGAAGAGTAATCCGTAATGGGGTAATTAAACAAAAAAGCGGCTTATTTATATAAATAAGCCGCTTTTCGTATAGATATTTAATAGGTACTACCAAAAGGCAGAATACAAAGCGACTAACATCGCGAAGATGATTAAAGCACCTATAGCAAATGAGGTAGAAACTTTAAACATTTTAGCATCAATCTCCAATCCATTGGTTACAACGCCTTTTTTACCTTCATAAATACTAATCAGATACATTCCCAAAATACAAATCGCGAAAACGATCAACATTCTGTCCATGAATGGAATCTCAAATACACCACTTGAATTGGCAATTGCCCATCCGTATTCATGTAAAGGAGAAAGGTCTACCCATCCTGGTAAGAATTTAAGGAGCACTGAAACGACAAAACCACCTACAGTAGCGAACATTGCCGCATTTGAAGTTGTTTTCTTCCAGAAGAATCCAAGGATAAACATCGCAAAGATACCTGGAGATACGAATCCGGTATACTCCTGAATGTATTGGAAACCTTGTTTTCCTTCTCCCATTAGGGCGTCACCTACAATCAGCGAAAGTACTACAGCCATTAACATAGAAACCACAACCGTGATTTTACCTATGTTAACCATGTTACGCTCACTTGCGTCCGGTTTAAATGCTTTCTTATAGATATCAAGGGTAAAGATGGTTGCAATACTGTTGGCTTTTCCGGCAAGGGAAGCTACAATTGCTGCGGTTAAAGCTGCAAAAGACAATCCTTTTAAACCAACAGGCAACAGTCCTAATAAAGCAGGATAAGCCTTATTTGGGTCTTCTACACCCGAAGCAGTCAATAAATCTGCTGCTTTGATGCCACCCATGTTTTCTTTAACAATAAAATATACTGCGATACCTGGAATCACAACGATCACCGGCATTAGCATTTTAAGGAATGCTGCGAATAAAAGTCCCGCTCTTGCAACTGGTAAAGAAGCACCCAGCGCTCTTTGCGTGATATATTGATTACATCCCCAGTAACTTAAGTTCGCAATCCACATACCGCCAATTAATACACTTAAACCAGGAAGGTCCATGTAATTAGGGTTGTCTTTCTTGAAAATCAGGTGGAAATGTTCCGAGGCCCCTGTTCTTAGAATACCAAAGCCTTTCGTAATCCCCTCACCGCCTGAAATCAGGTTTAAAGCAAGATAAGTAGCTACTAAACCACCTAGAATTAAGAAGAATACCTGGATTACATCAGTATATCCGATTACTTTCATACCACCAAGGGTGATGAAAATCGCGAAGATTGCTAAGGCAAGGATACAGGCCGTCAGGTCGAGTCCGGATATACCGCTGATGGCCAGGGCCCCAAGGTAAAGAATGGACATCAGGTTGACTACAATATATAACATCAACCAGAATACCGCCATAATCATCGCTACTTTTTCATTGTAACGCTGACTTAAAAACTGGGGCATGGTAAAGATCTTATTCTTTAGATAAACTGGCATAAAGAACACTGCCACAATGATTAAGGTTGCAGAAGCCATCCATTCGTATGCGGAAATAGCCAGTCCGAGTTTAAACCCGGAACCACTCATTCCAATCATTTGTTCTGCCGAGATATTTGAGGCGATCAGTGAAGCTCCAATGGCCCACCAGGTTAAAGAGCCTTCTGCTAAGAAGTAGTCTTTGGAATCTGCTGCTGCAGTTTTCTTTTTGTAGTAAATCCAGAAACCGTAAGAAGATACGATAATGAAGTAAATAAAAAATACGATATAATCGTATTTGTGAAGTCCGCTCATTGTGGTTTAAATGTTGATTAGCTGGCTAAAATATAAATTTATTTCCCATAACTTTTCAGAAAATGTAAATTAATTAAAGGAAAAGTTACGGGAACACTTAACTAATGTGCGGCTCTATGTTTAAACCTGCTGGTTTATAGATAAATTGCAGGTAAACCAGGGCGATTAGTGTAATTCCTGTGCAGGCATAAAAAGTAACGGGAATCATGGCAAGGTCATCAATAAACAACCATCCGGCTAACAGCGCGCCCAAACCAATTCCGGCTTCCAGTGCGATATACATGGTGGCCATTGCCTTTCCGCGGTGATGCGGATCACTCAGGTCTACCGTCCATGCCGTGGCTGTTGGAGATAACATTCCTGTGGCCACACCGTATAATGCAGAAGCCGACATAAGCATCAATGAGGTATCTGCCAAAGCAATCCATAAGGTAGAGGCCGCAAGGAGTACTAACGAGAACTTTAAGATCACTGGTCTGCCGTATTTATCAGAGGCCTTACCGGCCACAAATCGTATCAATAGAGAAGTTAAAGTAAACACCATAAAGAACATTCCTTTATTGCTGGTTCCCAACGCCTTACTCCAGTCGGAAATTACGGTTAGGATAGCACCATAACTGATGTAAGTCATGAAAATGATAATTACTGAAGGTATTACTCTCCATTCAATAATATCTTTCCTGTTGATCTTTAAGTGACTAAACTTGAATTTCTCTTTGTTTGGCAGCGTTTCTTTCATATTCGCCAGGATCACAATAGACAATAACGCGAAAAGAGAAGAACAGTAAAAAAGGATATTGATATCGAAATGATCGGTAATTAAACTTCCAATTGCAGGGCCAATGGCTAGTCCGGTACTAAAACAAACACCGTGTACCCCCATCGCTTCTCCCCATCGGTTAACCGGCACCAAATCTGCAACATAAGCTGCGGTAGCTGTAGGTTTAAATCCGGTAGAAAAGCCATGAATTAGTCTCAGGAAAAGGAAACCTGCAACGGTGGTTAGCATCGGATAAAGGAATCCGCACAGAAAGCATACCAGGGAGCCTACCGCCATTACCGGAACTCTTCCTATAGTATCCGTTAGTTTACCGCTAAATGGTCTGGAAATCCCTGCGGTAAGCGTAAACAAGGCTATGATGAAGCCTTTGTATTCCGCGCCACCCATAGCCGTTAAATAGGCGGGTAATTCCGGAATCAGCATATTGAAGCTGGCAGAAAAAAGAAAAGAGCTTAAGCAGACCAGACCAAATTGAAAGGTATAAATAGAACCGGAAGAATTTTGCATTGAAAAAGGATGAATGAAGGCCCAAAGATAGGAGAAAAACTGTTTTACTGCTTTGTTTGTTTGTAATTGATGCGGAAGAATGCATCGTAAATGTAGTTCGTTAAGCTAAATCTCCCCTAAGCAAGCCCTTAGAGAGCCCTTATAAAAAAACATCCTGAGATTCTGTTTTAATTAGCAAAAACAACCTCAATAACTAAAATATTTAGTATAATTGCATCCTTATCTATTGGTTGTTAACTGTAATCTAAATCAAAAAGACATGGTAATTGTAAATGATTTGCTGTATGGAAACGTAGAACTTCCGGAAGTTTTTGCGGATCTGCTGGCTAGTCCGGCTTTAAAAAGGTTGGGTGGAGTTCATCAAAGTGGCGCGATATTCCTCGTTAATCCGGAGATTAGCCATACCCGCCTGGAACATTCTATTGGTGTGATGTTACTGATCAGAAAGCTTGGGGGCACAGAATTGGAACAGATTGCCGGTTTACTTCACGACATTTCTCATACCGCCTTTTCACATGTCGGCGATTATGTATTTAAAAACAAGGAGGAGAATTATCATGAGGAAATGTTTGCGGAAGTACTGATGAACTCAGATGTTCCGGAGCTGCTCAGAAAGCATGGTTATCACCTGGACCAGTTATTAGATGGGGATTTCCCACTTCTGGAGCAACCTTTACCAGACCTTTGTGCCGACAGACTGGATTATACCCTTCGGGATTCTCTTCATGCCGGATTAATCAACAGACCGGCAGCCATATTGTTCCTGGAGCACCTTAGGATACAACAAGGTCGTATCGTGGTCACTAAGGCGGAACAGGTAGATTGGATCAATACACTTTATGAACGTTTAAAGAAAGAAGTATTCCAGCTTCCCCTTCACCTCTATGCCAATGAGCAGATGTCGGTATTAATCCGGGATTTCCTGAAAAATGGCTTTTTACAGGAAGCAGATTTATTTAAGGATGATACTTTTCTGTTGAACAAAATCAGAAGTATCGCCTTAGGATATGAGGCGGTTAAAGCGATTAAAACCTTAAAAGGTTATCCGGCTTTCTTGAAAAAGGGAAGCAATTTAACCACCAAACTGAGGAGCCTGAAAGCCATGCTGTCTATTTAAGCTACTTCCCCTGGCCCTATCTATTTTACAATCGGTTTCTTTCCTCCTAGATTAAACACAGCACCAATAGTGAAGATGGAATTTCCAGCGGTCATGAATTTACGGTCTTTTAGGCCAAAGTTGCCACTGGAGGTGTATTGAAGCTGTACAGCGTCACTCAGTCTCATACGCGTAAAGAAAACAGGCTCAATAAACATATTGTCTTCTTTGGGCTGTCCGATATTGTTACTTAAAAAGGTATTCATGCCTACATGACTAATCCTGATCGCAGTTCCATAATTTAAAGCATAGCGGTTTCCGAATAGATTGAGGTATTTATTCTTTTTAGAGCTGTAATTGACCTGGATGAATGTTTTTGTAAAGGTAACTTCCTCTTTAGTACTACTGATCAATAGCTTATCGTCGTATTCTCTGAAATTACGATCTGCTCTTCCTCCACCATATCCGGCATAAATTTCAATGATCTGGTTATTATCTGGTCCGAAAGTATCGATGTACCCTCCGCCGAACTCCACCAATTTATGACGAAAATCTTTACTGGTTCTCTCATTCTTCATATAAGACCCGCTAAATAAGACCCCGAAATGATTTGATACGGCATAAGCACCGTTGATACTTGCATTTCCTTTTGGCGAGATATGCGCCCCCGCACTCAACTCCCCTTTTTGGCTTAACATTGGCGTATTTGGAACGTTAGGCATATATACTGAGGAGCAGGAACTCCAGGTCGCGGCAGCAAAAAACAGGGGGACTATCAGGTATTTATTCATAGATTCTTGCATTAACAGCTAAATAATCAAACGTGATTTTTACTTCTAAATTCCCTAAAAGTATGGATTTAGGGTTAAATATTATCGAATAATACTGCCTGCATACTGGAACAACCTACTGAACCGAAGAGTATTACCTGTATAAACCACAGAGTAACAGAGCTGTTACAGTAGTCATTTACACGTATCTTTTTAGCTTGTTTTTTTTCTGAGAAAGTTAAGATATACAGAAATAGCGATGGAAATCAGGAATAAACCAAGTGTTAGCCCATCAATAAGGTCAGGATTGATATCTGAACCAGTTAAGCGATCCGCATAATATTTAACAAAAGAACCAGGCAGATTCTGTTCTCCCAGTTGCTCTTTAACCTGCCATTGCCAATCTGTGACCGGGCAATATCCAATTCCGTACCAGATTCCTAAAATCAACCAACAGCCCAAGGTAAGGGCTACACCGTAGAGATGTAGTCGCCTCGTGGCTGGAAATGCCCATCCAAAGAGGTTAAATCCAATTATCAATAAATGGATCAGGGTGTAAAAGTAGTCAAGGGCAATTAAACTCATTAATAGGTTTCTATTATTTAAGATTCTTTTCTTAAAATTTCTAATGGTGGACGATTCAATACACTCCTGCTGTTGTAAAGGCCTGTTATCATCACCAATAAAGGTATAGCCACCAGAAATGCCAGTAAGGGTAAGATCTCAGGGGCATAATTACTTTTAAGCGCAAATACAGCGAGCGCCCAGCTTCCCAATATAGCCAGGATAATCCCGGCAGCGGTTGCAATGAACCCAAGGAAGAGATATTCCAGACCGGTAATCGTCAGAATCTGTTTCCTGCTTGCCCCCATAGTTCTTAGCAAAACACTTTCTTTCAACCGCTGCCCCTTACTACTCATTACTGAGGACAACAAGACAATCCATCCTGTGGCCATGCTAAATCCAGCCATAAAACGAATCACAAAATTAACCTTATCTAACAGGTTATCAATAGTCTTAAGAATCATATCTAAATTAACAATAGAGACGTTTGGGAAAGCTTTTAAGACTTTTGCCTGTAACTCAGCGGAACGTTCAGCAGCAGCAACACGCGTCATAAACACATAAAATTGAGGTGCTTGTTCCAACACGCCTGTTGGAAAAACCACTCTGAAATTAGGCTGCACTGTATTCCAGTCGACAGTTCTGAGACTACCTACTTTGGTTTTAACCGGCAAGCCTTGAACATCAAAAACAATTGAATCACCGATGCGTACTTTAATTCTTTCTGCATAAGCTTTTTCCAGGGAGATAAAAACAGTACTACCTTCTGCGGTGATTCCAGTCCACTTACCCTCATTAAGTACTTCTGTAGATCTCAATTGCGACTGATAGGTTGCCCGGATTTCTCCACTAAAAGCTCTGGCAACTCCGTTTTTACCTTTTTTACTGGTTGTATCTCCATACTGTTCCGCAGTCTTGCCGTTGATTTCTATAATCCTCATGGTCACGATAGGTACCTCCCCTAAAACAGGCAAATGCGCTGCTTTCAACAGCTGTGCGAGCGGTTCTTTTTGTGCAGGTTGAATATCAAAAAGTACCATATTAGATTTTGCACCGCTACCAGACACAGCCACTTTGTTTAAAAGCACACCCTGAACTAAATATAGAGTGACAATAAACAGCGTAGATAAGCCTATGGCGACACTTAGAATCATGGTTTGATTGTTCGGACGATAAAGATTTGCAAAGCCCTGACGCCAAACATAGGCCATGCGTTCAGGAATCATTTTTCTGAGAACTAACATCAGAAGTTTAGCCTGGCCAATCAGCAGTAAAAAGGCCAGTAAAATCCCTATGACGAAAGCCAGCGCCTTTATCCAATCGCTCATCTGCAAATAGGTAAACCCATAAACGAAAGCAATGATCAACATATAAATCAACCATTTTAATGGATCCCTTACCTGTTTTACCTCCTCAAAAGAAGCTCTAATGGCATTTAAAGGCGAAATACTCCTAACAGAAATCAGGGATGGCAATGCAAATAAAACAGAAATGATCAACCCTGTAGCGAGTCCTTGTCCAATTGCCGACCAGGAGATTCCCATTGACAATTCGACAGGTATAAAGTCTTTCAGGACTAAGGGAAGCATAAACTGCAAGACCGTCCCCAGAAAAGCACCGGTAATGGCACCCAACAGACCGATTGCCCCCACCTGAATCAGGTAAATCAGGAAAGCTTCTTTGGCATTTAGTCCCAGACACCTTAAAGTAGCAATGGCGCCCAGCTTTTCTTTGATGTAAACCTGTATCGACGTTCCTACCCCGATACACCCTAATAATAAAGCGATAAATCCGGATAAGGCCAGAAATTCATTCAGGTTTTTAAATGCCCTGCCGGTACTTTCTTTTTTCGTCGCAACCGTTTCATGGCCCAACTGTTCTTTATCCAGCAATTGCTGATGACGCTTTAAATCTCTGTTGACCGTAGCTACATCTTTATATTGATAAAAATAACGGGATTGAATCCTGCTACCCAGTTGAGTTAAGCCGGTTTGCTCCAGGTATTCTAAAGGAATATACACCACAGGAGTCACGGTGCTTGCAATACCCGTTTGTCCGGGCACACTTTCCAGGCTACCTTCAATGGCGAAACTCAGGTTCCCGATTTTGATTGAATCGCCTGGTTTTGCTTGATACTGTAGCATCAAGGTTCGGTCTACTAAAGCTTTTCTTCCGTTTTTAAAAGTCTTCGCAGCCAGGGATGGCTGTGTTTCTATGTTGCCATAAAATGGATAATCTCCTGTTAAGGCTCTCACTTGAACCAGACGGGAGCCTTCCCCTTTCAGGAAATAAACCATGGAGACAAAGTTTCTTTCTTTAGCGCGGACTGCTCCCAAGGTATCCAGCAAGGCGGTAACGGCAGGGCTCAATGGCCTCCGGCTTTCAATAATCAAATCGGCCCCGGTCAGTGTCTTTGCTTGTTCATCAATATCTCTTCGTAAATTGGCTTTGAAAGAATAAACAGCCACGAGCGCCGCAATTCCCAAAATAATGGAAGACATAAATAGCAAGAGCCTGGAGCGGTTCTTTCTGGAATCCCGCCAGGCCATTTTTAGTAACCAGGCGTAATTAATGGTTCTTTTAATGTTGAAATTAGGATCAGGCATGGTTCAATTCTAAATCAGCAATCACCACACCTCCTTTTAATTTGATCATCCTATTGGTTTTTGCAGCGAGATCCAGGTCATGGGTCACAATAACCAATGTCGTTCCTGCTTCTTTGTTCAGGTCGAACATCAACTTGATCACTTTATCGCTGGTTTCAGCATCCAGGTTTCCTGTTGGCTCATCCGCAAACAATATCGCTGGCTGATTAGAAAATGCCCTGGCCAGGGATACCCGTTGCTGCTCCCCACCGGAAAGCTGTACCGGATAATGCCCGGACCGGTCGGCAAGTCCAACCTTGTCCAACAATTCCAGCGCGTGTTTCTTTATATTCTTTTCCCCTCTCAGTTCTAAGGGCACCATTACGTTTTCCAATGCGGTAAGCGTAGGCAACAGTTGGAAATTCTGAAAAATAAAACCTACGTAGCGGTTCCTGACTGCCGCCCTTTCATCTTCCGTTAAATGATCCAAATCGATACCATTTAGGGAAACCGTTCCTGAACTTGAACGATCCAGTCCTGCACATAAACCCAGTAACGTAGTTTTTCCACTGCCTGATGGGCCGGTAATAGCTATCGTAGTGCCGGTTTGAACGGAGAAGTTGATCTTGTCGAGTACGGTCAGTTTATGACCTGCATTTTCGTAAATTTTACTTACATTTTGAATGTTAAGGATATCTTCCAAAGCTTTGAGATTAGGGTCTTCTTTTAAAATAATGAATGCAAATTCAATATTGCGTTCAGGTAAAATAGCATTTCCCAGATGGTAAGGCTAAATATACTGAGTTTTAAGTGTTTTATAGCGCTATTTAATGGACAAAAGAGGTGCTTAACAAACACCCTGCTTCCATAAAGCAAGAACACAATTTAAATACCTTAGCAGACTTTAGCCAGGAAAGCTACATTTGTATTATACTACTGGTTTTCCCAGGCTTTCAAATATTTTGATAATTATACTATGTTACAGCTCAATTTTAAAGGTTCCTTTGTTTTAATGTTTATGTTTTCTGCAATGGCCATATTGACTTCCTGCACCGGAAAACAGGGAACAGTTGCTACAACAGAAAACCCTAAACAGGACTCCAACAAACCCACTGAAAAAGAAAAAGCCCGGACCACCGAAAACAGCAAGACGAAGGAGAAAACCATATTGTTCTTTGGCACCAGCCTTACTGCGGGTTATGGCTTACAGATAAATGAAGCCTATCCGGCTTTAATACAAGAAAAGATAAAGGAAGCAAAACTCCACTACAAAGTGATCAATGCAGGGTTAAGCGGCGAGACCACAGCTGCTGGCAACACTAGAATAGACTGGTTATTAAAGCAACCTATCGACATATTAGTACTGGAATTAGGCGCGAACGATGGATTAAGAGGAATCCCCTTATCGGATACAAGAAACAACCTACAACAGATCACGGATAAAGTAAGAAAGAAATATCCGGAGGTAAAGATTGTATTGGCGGGGATGCAGATTCCACCGAGTATGGGGGCAAAATATGCTAATGAATTCAAATCGCTTTTCCCGGAACTAGCCAGGAAAAACGATATGATATTGGTTCCTTTCTTACTTCAGGGCGTTGGTGGAGTACTAAAGCTGAATCAGAAAGACGGGATTCACCCTACTGCTGCCGGACAAAAGATCCTGGCAAAAAATGTATGGGAGAAATTAAAACCCATTTTATAACGATTAATCTACGGGTACGAAAGTAAACATCCACTTCTGCGGATTTTTCCAGTCTGCTCCTTTAAAGCTGGCAATAGGCAATTTGATCAACACCTCATTCCAACCTTGTTTTAAGGTTATTTGTGTAGGTGCTCTAAACTCATAACCTTCATCAATCAAAGGAATTTCCATGTTCCCGGACAAACCGGCCTGTTTCCATGCTGGTGGATCAATCAGGACTCCATTTACATGAACATTACTTTTTCGGTTATCCCAGGTTCCTTTTTCCGGAGAGCTGGAAGCATAAGATCTGGATATATTATTAAAGCCAATCCAAAAATCTTTGGTTTCATTGTCGTCACTCCATATTTTTCGGTAAGCATACCAGGTGGTGTTTTCCTGTGGCTTTTCCAATACACCGGTCACCTCTGGCGTCCACCAATGTCTGAGCACAATTGTGCCGCCGACTACTTTCATGGCTACCGGCAGACTGTCTATATTTACAGCAACCGATTCGGGATCAAATGATGCGGTCAAATCTCCTCCGTTAGCAAAAGGACCAATTAACCTCCAGGTTATGTCCGACTGTGCCACATAGGGAAAAGGCAAACGGGAAAAGTAGCGTTGTTTATGTTGCATCAAGCGATTTTCAAAAGCTGCAAAACCCAGGGCTTCCGCAGATTCAGGTTTACCAATTTTGGCCATCCAACCAGGTATTCCTCCCCCTCTCCAACTGCGTTCTGAGAAAGCAAGCATGGAAGGATAAACCGGATTTTGGGTCAAGGCATCTTCGGGCTTTGAGATGTTACGGTCCGGCCAATTACAAATTGTACCACCTAAAGCACTTGAATTTCCCTTATCCAGATTTGAGATCTTCCTGTTAAAAATAGTCACCACACTTTCGAGTGGGTCCATATGGTTCAGGTAAAGGTGTCTGGAGTCTATGTATTGTATGTTTTTGTTCTTACTCACTTTAGTTGCACCCTCCATCCACAATTGTCGGATGGTACTCTCTGTAAAGTTTCCTCCAGGCTCCCATCCGATTACTTTTTTACCGAGCTGTTCGATCAGTTGCGTCACTTCCGGAAGGAAGTTTACATTGGTGATTTTAACTTCATCGGCACCAATATGTAGATAAGGAAGGTTGTAAGTCTTTATAAATTCTCTAAGGAGGTTTTTAACAATATTAAGGCCGGTATCACTTTGCATCTCCGTTTTCATAGCCCTTTTGAAAGCATCGCTATGTCCGGGCATATCAATTTCCGGCACCAAAGTAATGTGACGTTCTTTACAATAAGCAATCAGGTCTTTCATTTGGGCTACGGAATAGAAATCACCTTTATTCCGCAACATGGTCTCCGGAGCGGTTAACTGCGGATAAAGTTTACTTTCCAATCTCCAGGCAATATCTTCTGTGGCATGAAAATGAAAAATGTTCAGCTTATAAGCAGCCATCACGTCTATTTGTTGTTTCAATAGCGCGACAGACTGAAAATTACGCCCTACATCTACCATATATGCTCTCCATGAAAACGCCGGCCAATCTACAATATCGCAGGAAACCACCTTTTTATCAGAGGAAATCAACTGCTTTAAGGTTTGGATACCATAAAAAACTCCTTTCTTATGAAGGCCTTTAATTGATATTTTACCCGGGCTTACAGAAAGGCGATAAGCCTCCTGTTTAAACTCTGCATCCAGCATTTCATCCTTAGCCAGGATAAGGTATGAAGTTCCTTCTGCTGGTAGTTTTCCTATTTTAACCTCTATACCTTGATTTTTAAGTGCTTTTTGCAGCAGTTTGGCTTCAGGAATGAAGTCATCATGGTCTACTACAATTAACTGGCAATGTTTAAAATCAAAGACACCTGTTCTCTTCTCTAACCGTTGAGGAAGTGGCATTAAAGCAGGCACTGCCCGTTGGTCCTCTTTCAGAGTTGGGACCTGAGCATATAACATATCGATGGAGAGCAGCAAAATGATAAGTATTAAAAGGTTACGGTTAAACATAGTAATAATTCAGGAATAATAAAATTTATTTCTTTAGATGTTCTGTCAACAAAGCTGCGCAGTACCATTCTTGTCGTGGTAAATGAAATGGTCCTTTAAACATATTTCCTTTTGCGGTTTGCGCCAACGTTCCGTCTCTATGTAAGTATCCAAACCATTCTCCATTCTTTTTATCATGAAAATGGCCATAAGCATAATCGTGAACCATTTTATGCCATTTTGCATACTTTTCATCTCCAGTGATTGTATATGCCAATAAAGTGGCTATAATCACCTCATTATGCGGCCACCAGAACTTCATATCCTGCCAATATTCCTGTACAGGTTTATTATATACATCTTTGAAGTACATAATTCCGCCATGTTCTTTATCCCATCCGCGTTCCCACATATAATCTAACATTTTACAACCCAGTGCAATCAGTTTCGGATCATTATTTCTGTATTTGGCTTCGTGAAGAATAAACCATGCACCTTCTATGGCATGACCTGGATTTAAAGTTCTGCCATCAATATGATCCACAATACTACCATCCGGGGCCACTTGTTCCATCACACATTTGATATCGTCCTTCACGAAATAGGTCTCAATTTCCAGAATCCATTTATCAATCCATTCATCACAACGCGGATCACCGATAGTTTCCCGGAGTTGCTGTGCGGTATTCATCATAATCATCGGCACCCCGATTCCTTTTGTAGGTCTGGTTCCGGTAAATTTAGGCGCTAATAAACCTGGCGTGGTGGAGTACTCGATACACTTCCCAAACAGGTACCTGGCCATTTCTGCAGCTGCAGGATCACCACTTGCTTTTGCATAGGCCGCATTGGCAATTACGGCAAAGGTTTCTGAGAAATAATACCTGCGTTTTCTGATAGGCTGACCGTCTCGTGTCACATGAAAAAACATCTGTCCATCATCGTCAAAGCAATATTTATTCAGGAAATCTATCCCTGATTTTGCTGCTGACAACCATTCTTCTTTAGGTTCAATCGTACTGTATAAGGTAGAAAGCAACCATGCAGCCCTCCCCTGTATCCAAACCGCCTTATCATCATCTATTAGTGTACCGTCCTGGTCTCTCATCAAAAGATACCCACCAAATTCGGTATCTACTGATCTTGGAAACCAAAAAGGAACTGTATCATTTAAGAGTTGATCATTATAAAATTGCTGTAATCCGCTCAGGTCTTCTTGCGTGTAATTCATGTCTTTAATATTTTAATTTATGGGTAAACTGAAGGTTGAGGCTGGCAATCCATGCTGATTAACCAGGTTTGCGCGACTAAAAGGCGCATAACTATACCTTACTGTTCTAATTTTTTCTGTCTTTATTTGGGAGGGAATCCGGAGCTGAACCTTGTTGTTTAACACAGCAGCGGATACGGGTAAAATGATTCCTTTTTCTAAAACCAATTCAAATCCTTTTAATGATCCGGCATCTTTTACAGCCAGAGAATTCCCCTGTACAAAAGAAATCTCCAGGATATTGCCCTTGATCAATACACTTTTTGCGACTGGTCCATCGGCAACAACAGCTTTATGATAGCTGTGTTTTAGCGCCTGTAAAGCCAAACGCTGCCCAATTTCCTTCTTTCTATTTGGATGCACATCCAGTGAATCGCCAAGGTCTGAGCTAACAGCCATATAAGTTTTGGGCACTTCATATTGTACTTTACGCTGCATATCCCTGAAATAAGGCCATGACGGACGATTAATTCCGGAAAGTTGCACATAGTAAAATGGAAAATCAATGCCCCATTTCTCCCGCCAGCTTTTAATTAGCACTGGAAAGCTATGTGCATAAAGTTCCGGATTCTGCGTATTACTTTCTCCCTGATACCAGATTACCCCTTTTATCGGAGATCCGATCAGTTGTGTAATTCCCGCTTCATAATTATAAGCAGGCTCATAAGGATGGCGTTGTCTTGCATTGCCTGAATTTTTAAGGTTTAAGTTTGCACGTCCACGGGCCCATTCCTGTACAAAATCCGACTTGCGCCAATTGCTCAGTACATCTACCAATTGAGGATCATGTTCCATGGTGTAACGGTCGATCCAGGATTCCAGTGTAGAACCACCAACGGCCATTTCGATCAATCCGATAGGCACCCCTGCTTCCTGTACCAACTGCTGACCGAAATAATACCCAATCGCGGAAAAACCTGCGGCAGTGGCAGCTGTCGCCGGAGCCCAGTTTCCAGAAAAATAATCCAGTTGGTTAATTTTGGCTAAAGTGGTACTGTCCCAGGATACCGCGTCAGTTTCTGCAAGTGGGTTAAACTTCATCAACCTTAGTTTGGGCTGTACAGGAAATTGCTTTAACTCTGCCGCGCCTGTAGCCGATTGTTTCAATTGAAAATACATATTCGACTGTCCGGAACAAAGCCAGACATCCCCCATTAAGAGGTCATTTAAAATAAGTTTTTCTTTTCCATCATTAACGATCAGTTGATAAGGGCCACCAGCTGCCATAGCCGGAAAGATCACTTTCCATTTACCATCTTTTCCAGTGACTGCTATTTTCTTCTGATTGTTAAAAGACACGGCAACCTCCTGACCAGCATTTGCAGTTCCGTAAACAGGGATAGCCTGATCACGTTGTAAAACCATATGATCTGTAAATAACACCGGCAGTTTTAATCCGCCAAAATTACCTGTTAGGTTTTCATAGATGGTCCGCGCAATAATTGCTGCACCTTCCTTATCAGGATGAAGGTTATCCGCAAACAAGTCTGTGCGACTATTCAGAGCGCTATTTAAATCAATCAGTGTAGCCTGATTGTCTTTAGCGATCAAAGGAATTTCTTTTTGAATCTGCCAGTACCATTCACGGGTCCCGGATTTAAACCTGGGATGTTCGCTAAAAATTGGTGTTAAGCGGCAAATGTATAATTTGATTTTAGGGTTGTTCTTCTTTAAAGTATCCAATAACCAGGCATAATCCTGCTGAAATTCATCACGAAGTTCCGGCCAGTTTCTTGGATCTGTATCATTTAGTCCCAGGTGAACAATCGCAATATCTGCCTGAAAGTTCAGTGCATTTGTAAATTCTTTGGTTTTAAAATAAGGTCTGTGTCCTTTTTTCAATAGCGTTGCACCGCTCAGGCCAAAATTTCCTACTTCATAACGATCACCCAACAGCCCCTTGAGTACTGATGGATAGGATTCATGCGCCGGATCTTTAAGCAGAAAACCTGCGGTAACGGAATTTCCGATGCAGGCTACTTTGATCTTTTTACTTTGTGCAAACAGGCTTACCTGCAAAGAAAGCGACAACAACCAAACGATCAGGATGATTTTTTTTGTGGTTCTCATTCCGTTTTGTTGATTTTATTAAGCTGATTCAACAGCATAGTTTAGTATTTTAAATCTTTAGCCAAGGCAGTAAAATTCTAAAAAAAAAACCTGTAACTGATGTTTTCAGCCACAAGGATTCCTTTTCAAATGATTATTTAATTAAGTCTTTTACCGGAATACGTACAAAATATAAATCACGTACGCCTTCATATAATAAACCTAAAGTTTGGTCATCAATTTTTGTAAGCGAAGAATAGCCAAAAGAATCTCTTTCATCTACCAATAAATTTGTCTCTTGCCAGGTTTCTCCAAGATCAAGACTTACTTTAATGGTCAGGTCTTTTCTGTCTTTTGAAGAGTTAGGATTACTGAAAAACAAAACATCTTTCATTTTTCCCTTCACTTTAACGCGGGCTTTAATCAAACTGGCCATACAAACCGGGTCGATTAGTGTTTTATAGGAAGTAGGATGTGTTTCCCAGCTCTGCCCCATATCTGTAGTGGTGGCTACACTTCTGAATTTCCCACGGTTATCACGCATATTTAACATCAGTTTTCCTGGCGTAGTTTCTACCAGTTGACTTTCTGTGGTATTAGATTTAGCCCCTACTCCTGCTTTCCAGGTCTTTCCATGATCATCACTATAGATCAAGGTAGAATGCGGCATTTTTTTCTCATCCCAATATTGTGCAGGAAATACAATTTTACCATCAGCCATGGCGATTCCATTTCCAGGGCCAGGGAAAAACAATCTCCATATTGGATTTTTAACCTGAGCAGTGATGCTGTAAGGTTTCGACCAGGTTAAGCCATCATCAGTACTACTTACTAATGCAAACTGTCCGGTTTCTTCTTCAGAAAGCCCAGGACCTGAACCCGCAATAGAACGGTTTCCTTTGCTCCATAATGCCGCTACCCAAATGGTTTTTGTAGCCGGATCGAATAAGATGGAAGGATCACCAACACCATTATTTTCATGGGGAGCACCCATATCCATGATGATTTTCATCGGTTCCCAGGTTTTACCCCCGTCGGTACTTCTGTTCATACCAACATCAATATTACCAGGTAAATCACCACTATTCTTATAGCGGACATCATAAACGGAGATTAACGTCCCTTTATCTGTGTCTACAATCCCTGGAATACGGTAAGAATTCACCTCATCGTCGTTAGGATTTCTCAAGGCAATTCCCAATTTAGTTGAGGCCACTGGTCCTTGAATATTGATTTTATGCTTTCTTGCAGCGGCATCCGTTAAATCTGAAACCTTCAATTCTATACGGTCGTCGATATTCGCTTCCGGTTTAACCGTAGCACTGATCCAAATCAGGTGTTTACCTGGACTTAATTTAGCAGATAAAGGGATCAGGAAGTTTTTTCCGGATACCTCCACAGCACCGATCTTTTTCTTTGGATCCAGCTCTAGTTCTTTCTCCCTATTCTCCGTACTCAAATAAGCTTCTAAAGATTTAAGGTCTTTTAATCCCGCTTTATTTAGCGTACCTGATAGGGCTTTAAACTCCAATCCTTCTGCCGGCACTTCAATCTCTAATCTCCATACCGGATTCACCGCTTTTCTTTTCAGAATCGGATTTACGGTTTGTTTAGCACTGATGGTTAAACCAGCAGCATTAGATGGAACGGTTTGGCTACTGGCGGTAAATCCGGAGGCCAACAAAAAGAGAGAGAGCGCGGCATATTTATAGTTTTGTGAAATCATCATGTTTAGTTTTTTCGTGAATTAATAGGTATCGGCAAGTAAATATTGAAATAATCAGCAATGAACAATTAGCATCAGAATTAAAAATTAGTATTAGATATTAAGCATCAGCAAAATCGTTTACGACTGGTTTAAGGAAGTAAAGCTGAACGAACAGCGCCAGGCAGACAATTCCCGCCAGCATGGCAAAATCTTGTCCCAGGTGACCGGCATCTGAAGATTTCCCCAGTAAGTCGGTAATAAATGCACCAAAAAACACCCCTGTCATGTTCATCAAACCATAGGCTGTTGCCCTGTATTTTGAGGAAACAAACTGACAAAGTATCGGCATATTATTGGCGTCAAACATTCCGAATCCGAGGCCAAAGCATAAGGCGGCTCCCATCACATGGAACAGAGAATGCCCGAAACCTAGTAACAGTAAAGAAGGGATGGTTAATGCCAGGCCGATAGCGCTGGTATAAATCCTTCCTTTAATATTTTTCTGCACCCACCTATCCGAAAGAATACCGCCAAAAATTACCCCTACAAAAGAAGAGAAAGCGATGGTAATGGTAGATAAAGGACCAGCTGTAGCCATTGGGATGTTCAGGTTCTGAGCAAATAATGTTGGCAACCAGTTTTTTGCAGCCCAACCTGGTAAGCTTGGAATGGCAAAATAAAACAGGATAATCCAGAAAGAAATATTGGTAAACAGAATGGCGAAGCCCTTAAAGATGGAAGGTTTTACTTTCATTTTAATCTCATCATCCATTTCTACTCCTTCCGAAGGTTTTTTCTCGCGAAGGAAGAAGACCAAAACCAGAGCATAGATGACCCCTACAATTCCAAAGGAATGGAAAGTCGCCTGCCAGGAGAATTTATCGGCAATTGTTGCACCGAAACCACCTAAAGCCTGGCCCATATAAAGGCCGGTCATGTGGATTCCAATGGCCAGTGATCTGGTTTTTGAAGAGTGAAAATCGGCAATCAGCGACAATCCCGCAGGGATATATAGGGCTTCACTTACGCCCATCAATGCCCTCAGCCAGTAAATCTGGTTAAAAGTGGTTGCGTATCCCATTAAATAAGTCACCAGAGACCAAACGAACAAACTGCCTACGATCAGCCATTTCCGGTTAAATTTATCGGCAATAATTCCGGAAACCGGACTCATAAACCCATAGATCCACAAGAAAATAGCCATCAGGTAACCGAAGTTTGTGGCCGACTGCAATTCGTGAATATCGATTTGCATTGCCGGCTTCATGGTCGACAACATTTGTCGGTCCATATAATTTAATAGTGCCACCACCCACAATAATCCAACCACCACCCAGGCATATCTGTTTGTGTTTTTCATTTCTAGTCTTTTATTTTTCCCAGCATAATGTTTGGTGTCCTGACGCCAGGTTGCACTTCACCGCTGGAAATGATGATATCATTGTTCCATTTTGTAGCCATAGCCGTAACTTGTGTAAGGAAAGGCAATTCGCCTATTTTTGACCAGGTATTAGTTCCAACATCGTAACGCAAAAGGCCCTTATAAAAACCTTTATGATGAATACTCAATTGATTCTTCTCGGCTGTTAATCTGGCTTTTTCCACCGGATCTTCCGTTTTAGCAATCCTGGAGATATACGTTTCTATCTGGTGAAAAGTCTTCCCATTGTCGCCACCAAAGATTAGAATCTCGTTTTTACCAATAGCAAGGCCTGTTCCGGCAGAGAAATTTGTCACTGCTTTACCATCGCTGATTGCAGCGCCAGCTTTCCATTCCTGTTTTTCCGGATGATAAATGAATACGGTAGCATGTAAATCGCTAATGCCTTCAGGCGTTTTGGTACGGCCACCGATTACATAAATCAAAGGCTGCTTTGCCGGACTTTGTACCACTACAACCGAGTTCGCTAAAGGAACAGGGAGTGCTGGCAATACCTTCCATGTGGCCGCAGGCAAACTCAGATCCAGACTAAAAACAGCGTTGGATGTTGATTTTTCCTGATCGCCACCAATGGCATATACCAGGTTCCCAATATTGGTTAAGGCAACATTTGTCAATGCGATGGGTAAGCTGGCCAAAGGTTTCGCCTGTACATTCTGGTTCAGTTCGTTCCAGGTCAACAGGAAAACCTGATTTGACAATCCCTTTTCATTTTCTCCGCCTGCATACACAATTCCGAATTTCGTACTGGTATTTCCGCAATAGGCAATCGCCTCTGGCAGAAAGGCCTTTTCTTTACTCCAGGAAAATCCATTTCCTTTTTTCTCTAAAATATGGATCGCATTTGAATAATGTTTTTTACCACCTTCCCATGGTTTTTTATCCGGGAAATTGGCGCCACCAGCCACGATAAGTCGGTTTTGAAGCACCGCATTCATCGCACCGGCAAAACCAATCGAAGTTTGCCCATCTGGCGTTTGTAATTGAGCTGCAACAGACCATTCGATCTGTTCAGCAGGCGTTTTCTGTGCGAAAACCGCTGTCGTTGTTGTTGTCAACATAAGGGGGACTGAAAGATAAAACAGGTACTTACTCATCGCATTCATTATTAAGGCTAATGAGCTGCTTTTGATTTAAAATTATGGAAACCAACAGCCGCTACATCTTGTTTAAAACTTTCGAATTGTGCTGCACTCATATTTTTCACAGGCAATCTAAATTCACCGCAATCTACGCCAACCAATTTTAAATAGGCCTTTCCAGTAGCAATACCACCGTATTTACCTAATAATCTGATCATATCAATTGATTGTTGTTGTAAAAGCTGTGCTTTTTTCAAGTCATTTGCTTCAAAAGCGGCAATCATATCATAGTATAAAGGAGCGGCATAATTGAAAGTACTTCCTACAGCGCCTTTAGTTCCTAAAACCAATGCCGAAAGCATATTTTCATCACGTCCCCAAAGCATATCATATTTACCATTCTGGAAATGGATACAAGATAGGAAATCCATGAAATCTTCATGCGTATATTTTACCCCTGCGAAATTAGGAATCTTGCCGTCAATGGCCTGTAACAGGTCATACATCGCAAAACCTACCCCTGTCAACACTGGAATATGGTAATAATAGAAGGGCATATCTGGTGCAACGGCAGCAATTTCAGCACATATTGTGGCCAGTACCTCTACGTTTGCAGGTTTAAAATAAAAGGGAGCTGTAAATGAAATGGCATAAAGGCCGATTTGTTTAGAGAACAAAGCCAGGTCTTTACAATCGGCAATACTCGTTCCACCAAGGAACATCATTACCTTAAAATCATGGTCGCCGCGTGTGCAATCTGCCCAGGCTTGTGCCACTTCTTTTTTCTCGGCATTGGTTAAGGAAACTCCTTCTCCGGTAGATCCGCAAATGAATGCGCCCGTAACTTTGTTAGATTTTAAAAACTGGTAGTAGCTTGGAATCAAGGCTACATTTAGCTTTCCATTTTCATCCATTGGTGTAAACGGCGCAGCAATCAGGCCTTGTAAATGTTGAATAGTCATTTTATATATGTTTTTAAACGTGCGAATAAAAGGTAGGAGTGTCGGCCATAAAGGCCTCCACTCCTACACCAAAATTTTAAAATTGTGGATATCCTGTGGTTTGAACCAGAGCTCTGTTATTAGTTAAAGAAGTACGGTCAATTGGCCAGAATAATTTATAACCTTCGGCAGCAGATAAAGTCGTATTGGCATAGACGTAACTGTCTCCCATGCGTCTTAGATCATACCAACGCTTTCCTTCTCCGACAAACTCAAACAAGCGTTCCTTTAAAATTGCTTGCTTGATATCTCCGTCACCTGGCATATTTGGGAAACCCTGAACTGCAGGGTTATAGTTTACACCATATGCCCTTGCCCTTACTGCGTTAATTTCGGCAGCTGGACTTTCTCCTAATACTTCTTTAGCTTCTGCAAGTAGTAATAAGAGGTCAGCATAACGGTAAATTGGAAAATCGTTGGTGTATTTTCTTGTTGCGGCATCTTGTTGTCCCTGATATTTTTTCAGGAAAGCACCTGCAATTACATAAGTTCCGGGAGTTGGCCTTCTATAACCAGCCTGAATGGAGCCTTCTCTTCGGGTATCCATTGCATCAAACTTTCTGTAGGTAGCAATTTTCACAGGAGCACGTAACAAACCAGCGTAATTATCAGTGGTTACATTAAATTGTCTGTTTGCCAAAGAGTCGAAATAATTTGCGATTAAGCCTGTTTGAGGTGTAAATGAGCCCGGTATAAATGACATTTCTGCTTCATTTAATCCGTTTCTACTTGCCAGAATGATCTCTTTATTTCCCCTGCTTGTAGTCGAGAAAAGATCCGCAAAAGGGGTGTTTAATGCATTAGCTGAGGTTGTTAATAAGCCCAATGCAGGAACATTGGTTTGAATATCTGTTAAAGCATTTTTAGCTATTGTCGCATCTGCCGGACCACCAGTTCTATGGGCAGTCCACAAGTAAGTATCTGCTTTTAGCATTAAAGTTGCAGATTTAGACCAATACCCTTTATTGCGTTTAATGGAATAATCAGTACCAAAATTCTCCAGAGACAATTCAACATCCGCTCTAACCAGTTTCAGCACATCTGCTGCTGGGGAAGCCGCTTTAGAAAGGTTAAACAGATCCAGGTTACCGGCATCGATAAAATCGGTGATGATCACTACATTTCCCCAACTGCGGTACAATTGGTAGTAATAAAATGCACGCATTCCATAAGCTATCCCCAATTCATACTTTTTAGTAGCCTCAGTAACCACATTCCCGGTATTGAGTTTATAGATTAATAAATTCAACTGGTTTATATTACTATAAAAAGTACCAAAAGAATTTACACCTGCGGCATCTAAAGTCATCGTTTGCAACCACATACGCTCCAATCCCTGAGAAGCTTCACCTGTAAAAGAAGCGGTTGTCCCGGGATCATTTCCGTAAATATCAGATCTCAACTCCCCAAGGAACATAAAATTATTATTATGGCCACGGAATTTATTATGAATTGCAGCGACAAAAGCATCATATTGATCATTTGTTTTCCAGAAATTATCATCACTCAGGTTACTGATAGGTTGTAATTCCAGATTTTTTTTGCAGGCGCCAAGGCTCAATACCATTAAGGCTGCTGCGATTATATTTTTATAATTATTTTTCATGATGTTTAATCTTATAAGTGATTAAAAGGAAACTTCTAAACCAAAAATAAAGGATCTTGCACTAGGGTACGCACCTAAATACACACCGGTAAGCCTGTTGTTAGCATCTAAAGGTGCTTCCGGAGAAGAGCCGCTAAACTTTGTGATATAGAACAGGTTACTTCCTGTGGCGTAGATTCTTGAGTTAGATAAGAATTTGGTTTTAGCCATTAATGATTTAGGCAAAGTATAAGAAAGTGTTACCTCTCTTAAGGCCAGGTAATCCCCTTTTTCATAAAGATTTGAATTGTTTCCATTCACTACAGTTGCGGCATTATTCGCTCTGGTATAATTTTGCTTAGAACCTTGTACCTGATCCGCAAAATATACTTTTGGAATATCAGTAACCGTGTTTCCCGGAGTCCAGGATTTAAGCATCAAATCAGTATAGTTGAACGTTCCCTGATAGTTTCCAAGGGTACGCGCCAATAAATCATTGTAAACCGTATGACCTAAAGCAAACTCAAATCTGGTATATAAATTGAAGCCCTTGTAATTTGCATTGGCATTAAAACCACCAGTCCATTTTGGAGCCATATTACCCAGATACACCTGATCTCTTGAATCAATAATATCGTCGCCATTTACATCTAACCAGTTCACATCACCAGGGGTGATTCTACCAGCATCTGCTCCTGGTCCCGGTGCAGTACCTTTAGGTAAATTTGGTCCGGTTACATTGGCGATCGCATCTCTTCTATTGCCTGCAATTCTCAGTACTTCGGCAGCATCCTTAAAAATTGACACCTGTTTGAAGCCATAAATATCACCGATGGTCTGGCCTTCCTGATAGCCACCTACCCATTTTAACTGGCCAGATGCAGCATCAAACACCTGTATTCCACCTTGTCTGTTGTTCTCATTACCATTGAAAGGAAGTTTCAACACTTTGTTTTTCACAAAACTCGCATTTGCACCCAGGTTTAAAGTAAAACCACCATCAGTGCTCAATACTTTTGCATTAACTGCAAACTCATATCCTTTATTCTGCAATGTACCTGAGTTGGTTGTGATTGGAGGATATCCGATATAATCCGGTAAGGGCAGATCTGTTAACAAATCAGAAGTTCTGCGGTCATAATAATCAAATAACAAAGTAATTCTGTCTTGTAATAAACCTAAATCTAAACCAGCACCGAAAGTTTTGCTACGTTCCCATCTTAAATCCTGATTTGCCAGTTTATCATGGAAGAAACCACCAGCACCATCGTAATTATTTGCAGGAGATGAATATACACCTTGAACTACATATCTGCCCAAACCTGCGATGTTACCATTAACACCATAGCTTAATCTAGGTTTTATGGTCGAAACATATTTATTAAGACCCGAGTTCACATAGAAATTCTCTTTTTGAAGATTCCATCCTGCAGATACCCCCGGGAAATAACCCCATTTATGTTGGTCTGGTAAGTTGGAAGCACCATCAGCACGAAACACTGCGGTAAATAGATATTTTTGATCGAAATCATAAGTAAATCTTCCGAAAAGTGAATTGATACGGTATTCCGATTTTTCGCTAAAATTTGCTTTTGCACCATTTAGCGTTGCAGGGAACACTGTAGAAGCATTGATCGTAGGAATCTCATCTGTAGGTGCATTCTGACCATACAATTGTGAGTTTAGTGTTTTAATCTGGAAAGTTTCCGCACCAACCATCGCCCCAAAATTATGCAGTTTTAGTGATTTGTTATAATTCACAATCCCATTAAACTGCGTTTGAAAATCTCTTCTTGACAAAAGAATAGCATCTCTGCTAGCAGAGCCTATCGACTGTGGCGTAGCAAAAATATTAGCGTATGTCTGTGTTGATTTTTGAAAAGACTCATCTTTTCTATCTAGTAAATAAGCATTGGCCGTAGCTTTAAAATATAAGCCTGGTAATAAATCCCATTTTACGGCACCGTTAACCACAACTTTATTCACTTCATTCTGACGGTTCAATCGACTTAACCAATATAATGGGTTACCATCACTTGCACTATTTCCAGGATTTGGTACTGTTTTAGCTTCATCTATCCATGGGTTAAATGTTGGCCATATAGCCAAACTTCTATACAATGAGTTTACCTCACCACCAACGGTACCTAACTGGGAAGAAGTAGAAAGCGTAGTACCACCGGAAACTTCAATATTAGATCTCACTTTATACGAGCCATTAAGATCTGCGGTGTAACGTTTATAGCTAGAACCTACAATCACACCGTCTTCATTAAATGAATCAAATGCGGCAAAGAATTTACCTTTATCATTACCACCTGAAGCACTAACATAATGGTCTTTAGTATAGGTGTTTCTGAATACCAGGTCTTCAATTTCACCTCCATGATCTTTATACATCATCTGACCTCCATAAGGATCATCAACGATACCCCATCCTGAAGGCAATACTGTAGTTCCTTCTACATACTTCCTGATGTCAAAACTTGCAAGGTTGGCTGCATCAGCGAGCAGGCCTAATCCTCTTGAATTATTAGCATCAGCTATTGGTTTACCTGAATTCAGGTAGCCCAAACGGGTATAATAGATATAATCTTTGGCCCCTAAATAGTTATAACCATCTCTTCTTACATTGTACCCCCCGGTAAATTTATAATTGATTTGAGCAACACCTGCTGCGCCCGTCTTGGTGGTAATTAAAATCACCCCATTATTGGCTCTAGCACCATAGATAGCAGTTGAGGCTGCATCTTTTAACACTTCTATCGATTGGATATTTTCAGAAGAGATATCATTGTAATCTCTGATTACTCCATCTACAATCACCAATGGTCCCCCGGGATTGTTGATAGATGCCCCTCCCCTTAAAAATACAGTCGGGCCGACGCCTGGTTGTCCACTTTTACTAATCGCCTGAATACCAGCAATTGTTCCTTGCAAAGCACTCCCCACATTGGCACGTGGCGCATTTGCCAACACCTCTTTATCCAGCTTGGCAATTGAATTGGTTACAGTACGTCGGTTTTGCGTACCATAACCTACCACTACGATCTCATCAAGATTCGCAGCTGAAGGTTTCATCACTATTTTTAAATTGGTGTTATTGCCTACTTTTTGTTCCTGGGTCAAGTACCCAACATATGTAAACACGAGTATGTCGTTTGAATTGGCATCGATAAGAAATTTCCCATTCGCATCTGTTTGTGTGCCCGACTTTGTTCCTTTAATTGAAATGCTGACACTTGGAATCCCTTGTCCGTCATCTTCGCCAGTAACCGTCCCGGTTACCTTTTTGTTTTGTGCAAACGCGCCTATAAAGGAGGATAGGCAGCACACTAAAACAATCGTTTTTAGGTAAAACTGTTTCATACTATTAGAATTTTGGTTAGCATTATGTTATACATAATACTACTAAGTTGAGATAAATATTATTTGAAAGCAAGAATTATTTGTATTTTTTTTTAGCTGTTTTTGATAAATCGCTTTATTAGTGTTAATTTAGACGTATACTCTCAATTAGTTATTATTATACATAATATGGAAAGCAGCGCAGCGAATACATTTGTCCAGATGGATACCAGTAGTTTGGTCGATAAAGTGGAGGCCAATCTTGTACAACTACTGGTAGACAGGAAGTTGAAAATCGGAGATGTCATTCCTACAGAAATAGATTTATCAAAGAACCTTGGCGTAAGCCGTACCGTAACACGTGAAGCACTGCTAAGGTTAAGAATGAGAGGTCTGATAGAGACGAAAAAGAAAAAAGGCTCTGTCATCACCAGCCCTGATATTTTTAGCATCATTGGAAAATCTCTTGATCCCCATTTACTGGATCAGGAAACTTTAAAAGAAATCTTTGAAATGCGTCTTGTCTTAGAAATCGGTATGGCCGATTTTCTATTTCAGAATATCACAGCAGAGCATATTAAGGAATTAAAAGAAATCGTTAAAAATGAACCTGACACCTCTGAAAACTATGTTTTCCATATTGATCATGAGATTGCTTTTCATGGGAAACTTTATGAAATCACAGGAAATCAAACTTTAAAGAAGTTCCAGAAGTTATTGCTTCCGGTATTTGATTACGTTCACAATAGTGGGTTGTTAAAAAAACAAGCGACGATTAAAAAGTTTGTGTCTCATAAAGGCTTAGTGGATATCCTGGAGAACGGTTCTCCGGAATTGTTCAGGAATGCGATGAGGAATCACCTGGAGAATCACTTTTTAAGAATTTTCAGCTAAATTCCCGAAAGGGTTTTGATCATGGAGCAAGAAAAAAAACAGGATTGGCGGGCGAAGCTCCATGAAATCATCTATGAGTCGAACACTTATGCCGGCAAAGCATTTGATGTAGCTTTACTTATCGCCATTTTTGCCAGCATACTTATTGTAATGCTCGATAGCGTGCAGAGTTACCATCAAAAATATGGTCAGCTCTTCGCGATTATGGAATGGACTTTCACCGGCCTGTTTACCATAGAATACATCCTCCGGCTGATCATTATCAAACGCCCCATTGAATATGTAAAAAGTCCGCTGGGCATCGTGGACTTACTGGCTCTGATTCCTTCTTACCTGAGTGTGATTTTTATTGGGGCACAATCCCTGCTTGCGCTTCGTGCATTGAGGTTACTCCGGGTATTCCGGATTTTTAAACTGGGTCATTACCTTTCAGAAATGAAGTTCCTGACGGTGGCTTTAAGAGGAAGCATGCGTAAAATCAGCATCTTCATGCTCACCGTTCTTGCGTTGGTGGTTGTTTTAGGTTCGATTATGTACCTCGTAGAAAACCGTGAAAATGGCTTTTCAAATATTCCGGAAAGCATTTATTGGGCCATCGTAACCATTACTACCGTAGGTTATGGCGACATCTCACCGGTTACCCCATTAGGCAAATTTATAGCCTCCTTAATTATGCTGATTGGTTATGCGATTATTGCCGTTCCCACCGGCATCATTACCACCGAAATGGCCGTTGCAGCCAGAAAGAAAGGTTTCAAACATGAAGTTTGTCCGGGTTGTGGCCGCGAAGGCCACGATGACGATGCTAAATTCTGTAAATATTGCGCAACTAAACTTTAGAAATCCATTCCGAAAAACCACTTATTATAAAGGATATCATAAGTTCCGTTTTCTCTGATGAGTTTCAATGCTTCATTAAACTGATTTTTCAATTCCAGATCTCCTTTTTTCATCGCAATTGCATACTGAGAATCGGTACCTGGTAAAAACATACCAATCTTTAGCTTATCATTTTTCTGCAAAAAGCCATTGGCAATCGGAGAGTCATCAATCAAAACATCGATCTCGCCCAACTCCAGTTGGTGGTACAATTCTTTGTTGGTATCCGCATGAACCATATTGGCCTCCGGAAATTTGGTATGCACATGACGTTCTGCTTCTGCTGCAATCCGCACACCTACCCTTTTTTCCTTTAAATCTTTCACCTCATTAATCAGCGTATCGCCGCTGGCTACCACCGCACAAAGTCGGAAGTGCAGATAGGGTTCAGTAAATTCCAGGATATGTTTACGTGTGGAAGTCATGGTTACCGCTGAACAGATCAGGTCCAGCTCCCCTTTAAACAATTTCCCAAGGATTTTCTGCCATAAAGAAACTTCATATTGTATTTCAAAGTCAAGATGCTTCGCAATTTCTGTCAATAAATCTACTTCAAAACCTTCAAAACGTTCAGAATTATAGTCTGAGTGCATTGGGAAGGGGGCGGCAGAGTCTAAGCCAACTTTTAATACTCTCTTTAAGGCCATATTCAATTAGGGATTAAGGGTCCGGGCGCGGCTAATTTACGATTGTAAAAGCAATTTACCCCTATTTCCTTCAGAAAGAAGATCGCCTTTCCTTCAATTCAGACCATAAAATCAAGATAAAACAATGGGAAAGAGTGTGTTATTTCGAATGTAAAAAAACAGTAACGATATCTGGACGGTCTAAAAAAGAATCATTACCTTCATACCATAATTATTTATCAACTTTAAATATCAATACCTATGTTAGTTTCCTTACTTTCTCTTTGTGTGATTATAATGGCTTCTGCCTACTACTTATCGTTCATTAAGCCACCGGTAGACACCAGCGATTCACACTAATTATATTTTTTTATTACATCGCTTCCTGCGGATTTCTTATACTCAGGAAGCGGTGTCATCTCCCACCAACCCGGCTACCTTCCAGCCATTACTCGTTTTAACCGTGATAATGAGTTGCTCCGAGGTATTCCCGTCAGGAAAAGTGATACATTCTGTGAGCATCCAAATGTTTTCATCCACTTGCTGAGTCCTTGAAAAGGCACATTTAACCCCGGTAAAATCAGGCATACCATCCAGTCTCATCAGTTCAATATAGGCTTGTTCCAGAGTTTCAGCCATTTCCTGAATGGCAGATTCATCAATTACTCCCGGATTGCAATCCATCAATATCCCTTCGGCTTTTAGCTGAAAATCCATACAGTTCAGCACTTTTTCAATATTCTTTTCCTGATAAGCATGCTCTAAACTGGTTATAGCTCCTTCGGGTGTGTTAAAATCAGCAACAAAATGATCCTCACCAGCATCAATCACAATCCCTAAGGCTTCATCAAATTCTTGCCTTCCTTCCGGACTAAGTCCATCTCGAACCGATCTCAGCGTATAGCCACCGTTGAGCACATCGTTTTCTACGATCAACCAATCGAAAATCTCAGATCTGCCAACGCCGATGAGCTGACCAAATTTGATGTTCGTCACCAAAACCGGATCATCACATACCGCCCCATAAAGATTTCCTTCCTCATCAAAATCCGGTGTCGATAACCAAACGAATTCCGACAGCTCCCCTTCTTTGATTCTTACCTTGATAGAAAAGAATTTGTCCTCCGCCCCGGGGCTTTTCATTTGTTCTTCAAAATACCACAAAGTTAACCGGGCTTTTTCTATCGCCCAATCCATGCGTTCCTCATTACTGTACACTGGCTTTCTTCGGGCTTCGATTTTTCCCTGCTCCGGACTAATTTTATTAAATATTCTTGACAAGAAACTCATGAGCGTGTAATTATTGGTTATCTAAATATAATAATTAATTTTATAATTAATAAAACTATTTGTTCACATCCATCAGGAAACAAAATTTAATCATAGTTTCTTTTCTCCATATAATGTGTAAATTTGAATACACAATCTGAAACCAACAATCATGAATACCGCTAAATGGGTCGCAGCCCTATCTTTTGCTGCAACAGCATACTTAACACCACAAATTACCATTGCCCAGGATTCTTTATTTATTATCCCAAAACCAAGAATACAAATCGCTAAAACCGGATATTATATATATACAAGGAATACAGAAGTTTTAGCCAGTGCCGGTTTTAAGGATGCGGCAGCATTACTTAAGGAACATCCTTACCTGAAATTTGATCAGGTAAAAACACTTAAAAACGCGAAAAATCTACCTAAAAAGGGCCTGATGCTGGTCATGGCTGCCAAAGAAGATACCCTTGCACAAAATGCCTACCGCCTGGAAATCACAACAGACAGAATTGTGATTACAGCACATCAGCCGCAGGCAATATTGCATGGCATTTCTACATTACGTCAAATCGCTTATACCAGAAAAGATACCAAATCACTACCGGCAGTATGGATCGAAGATCAACCGGCTTTTGCTTACCGTGGTTTGATGCTGGATGTATCCCGCCACTTTTTACCCCTTACTTTCCTTAAAAAATACATTGATCTATTATCTTTATATAAGCTGAATACCTTCCACTGGCACCTGACTGATGGTGCAGGATGGCGCTTAGAAATTAAAAAATACCCGGAACTGACTCAATTTGCAGCATGGAGAACTGATGCCAACTGGAAAAACTGGTGGAACAATGGCCGTAAATATGCGGAAATGGGAAGCCCTGCTGCTTTCGGTGGGTTTTATACCGCTGAACAGGCCAAAGAACTCATCAGCTATGCCGCCAAAAGAGGCATAACTGTGATCCCTGAAATTGAAATGCCTGCACATAGTGAAGAAGTCCTGGCGGCCTACCCTAACTTATCCTGTTATGGCCTGCCTTATAAAAATTCGGAATTCTGCATCGGCAATGAAGACACCTTTACCTTTCTTCAAAACGTGCTGGACGAAGTATTAGCCATTTTCCCTTCCAAATATATTCATATCGGTGGCGATGAAGCCGATAAAACCGCCTGGAAACAATGCCCGAAATGTCAGCAGGTAATTAAAGACCATGACCTGAAGGATGAGCATGGTTTACAAAGTTATGCGATCAAAAGAATGGAAGCTTACTTAACCAGTAAAGGCCGGAAATTGATTGGCTGGGATGAGATTTTAGAAGGTGGACTGGCGCCAGATGCAACTGTCATGAGCTGGCGGGGCGAAAATGGAGGTATCGAAGCGGCTAATGCAGGGCATGATGTAATCATGACACCCGGTTCTCATCTTTACCTGGATTCTTATCAAACGAATCCAATCGGACAGCCGGAAGCCATTGGCGGTTACCTTCCCTTAAAAAAAGTATACAGCTACCAGCCCGTTCCTGCGGAAATTGATCCTGCAAAGAAAAAACACGTCTTAGGCGTTCAGGCCAATCTCTTTGCGGAATATATGCCTACCTCCAATCAGGTAGATTATATGGCTTTCCCGAGAGCAATTGCCCTTTCAGAAGTTGCCTGGACTCCCCAAACCCTAAAAAACTGGAACGATTTCCAATCCCGCCTACAAAAGCATTACCGCTTATTGCAGCAATTTAATGTAAATTATTATCCGCCATCCAACAACCTGAGCATACTTTCTAATTTTGACATGGCCAGCAAAGTGGCACAGGTCACCATCAATTCGGAGCAATTTGAGCCAGAAATCAGGTATACCCTGGATGGAAGTACGCCAACAATTAACTCCTCTTTATATAAAGCTGGAATTTCCTTAACGCAAAGCGGAACAGTGAAAGCCGTAATTTTCAAAGATCAGGTACCTGCAGGAAAAATCCAGGAGCTGGAAATAGACCTGCATAAAGCAATCGGTAAAAAAGTTACCTATCATAAAAAGTACAGCAGCAATTACCCGGCACAAAAGGAATTAACCCTGGTAAACGGACAAACCGGCGACCTAACTTATGGCGACGGACAATGGCAAGGAATCCTTGGCGACCTTGATATCACGATTGATCTGGAAAACCCAGAGGCATTGCAACAACTAAAAATGAGGTATATGCAGTTAACCGGTCCGGGAGTTTATATGCCGGCTTATGTTAAAGTGGCACTTTCTACTGATGGAATTAATTTCAAAATGCTGCCGCAGGTAGACAACGATGTACCGGATACCGACGCATCTTTAAGGTTTAAAACCTTCGTTTTTGACCTTAAAGGAAATACCGCCAGATACCTGAGGATTACGGCTAAAAATGATAAAAAAGGGTTTATGTTTACAGATGAGGTCGTCGTTTACTAAGGCTATCGCATCTTTTTAGGTGATGCCGGTCATTTTTCAGACCATTGTTATTTTGCTAATTTGCAATAAGAATAAAGACATGAATGTAGGAATTATCGGTCTGGGCGATATGGGGAAAATGTATGCCAAAGGCTTTGCCAAGGCTGGATACACCGTTTATGGCTCAGATCTCCCGGCAAGACGGGCACAACTGGAAGAAGAATTAAGCCCTTTGGGCATTTCCATCCTTGACGATGGGAAGGAAGTTTCGCGAATTTGCGATGTGATTTTTTATGCCGTAGAATCTGAACGCATTGAAGAAGTGCTGGAACGTTACGGCAGTTCTACCAAATATGGCGCCATTGTAGGCGGACAAACCTCTGTGAAGCACCCTGAAATTATGGCTTTTGAAAAACACCTGCCAAAGGATGTCCACATCATCACCTGTCACTCGCTTCATGGTCCGGGCTTTGATCCTGCAGGGCAAAAAATGATCGTGATCCCGCATAGAACCAATACCGAAGCTTATCAGCGCATGACTGATTTACTCTCCTGCTTAGGCTCTGAAATGGTCGAAATGAAAGATTATAAAGACCACGACCGCATTGTTGCCGACACACAGGCTGCCACACATGTAGGCTTTGAAAGTATGGGCACGGCCTGGGCATCTGCCGGTTTCTTCCCCTGGGAAAACGCTTCTTACCTGGGTGGGATCGACAATGTTAAAATCCTGACCACTTTGAGGATTTTTAGTTACAAAGCACATATTTACGCTGGTCTGGCCATATTAAATCCTTTTGCCCGTCAACAGGTGAAACGTTACGCACAATCGGAATCTGAGCTCTTCAAAATGATGATCATGGAAGAAGAGCAGGCGTTTAGAGCCCGACTTTACAAAGTAAGGGATTTTGTTTTCCATGAAAGCAGGAAGCCTTTACTACTAGACGATCAGATTATGCAGGAATTTTCACTGTCGGCCAGCCCGGGTGTTAGAAAAGCAAATTCTCACCTGAGTTTATTGAGCATGGCGGATTCCTGGTACCATTTACAAACCAATCCTTACGACAACCTGATTTGTCAGACGCCTCCCTTCCGCTTGCGTTTAGGGATTGTAGAATACCTGTTTCGCAACGAAGAGCTCCTGGAAGAATCCATCACAGCGGCTTTGTTCGATAAAAGTATCCGTGCTGATGATCTGGAGTTTCATTCTGCTGTAAGGGAATGGACTTCCATTATTGGTTATGGGGATATGGAGGGCTACAAACAACATTTCGATCAGACTAAACTATTCTTTAAAGACCGGTTGGAACATGGCCGCGAACAGAGTTCGGCAATGATCAAAAGGTTATCAGACCAGACCTACCTGCCTTAATTTATTTTGCACAAGTAAATGATCAGGTCTTCAATAGAAATGATTTTCAACTGGTGTTTTGCTGCAATCTTAATTAAATCGGGTAAACGGGCCATTTCACCATCCTCATTCAGAATTTCTACCAATACCCCGGCAGGTGCCATTCCTGCCAAACGCGCCAGGTCTACAGTAGCTTCGGTATGACCTGGTCTGACCAATACCCCTCCTTCATGTGCACGTAATGGAAAGATATGCCCGGGTTTCCCAAGGTCAACACCCTTAGTTTCCGGATGAATTAAAGAACGGATCGTTTTGGAACGGTCGGAAGCAGAAATCCCGGTGCTACAGCCGCTACCCAGTAAATCTACAGAAACGGTGAAACTCGTTTCATAAGCCGCAGTATTCTGCTGTACCATTTGATGGAGTTGAAGTTCTTCGCAACGCGCGGCAGTTAGCGGTGCACAAACCAGTCCTCTGCCATGAGTGATCATAAAGTTAATGACCTCCGGACTTGCAGCCTCGGCGGTGGTAATAAAATCACCTTCATTTTCCCTGCTTTCATCGTCTACCACAATAATGACTTTACCATTTTTTAAAGCTTCAATTGCCTCAGGGATGGTGTTTAGTTTAATTTGCATGCTCTCTTATTCCTTATATTGCCAGGCAGCAAAGTTATCTGGAATCGGTTTTTGATTTTAGGATAAAGCAGGGCATTATTGGTACTTTATGCGAAAATTAAGTATTCATTTTACGGAAGTCCGCCGGACTTAGCCCCTCCTGCTTTTTAAACTGTCTGGAGAAATAGGAGAAATCGGCAAACCCAAGCTCGGCAGCGATTTGTCCTACCGTTAAATGACCATGAATCAGCATTCTTTTCGCTTCCAGCAACAGCCTTTCCCTAATGGTCTCTCCCGCTGTTTTTCCGGTAACCGCTTTCAGTACTTCATTGAGCTGTGCAGGCGTGATGAACAGGGTTTCTGCAAAAAAAGAAAGCCTCGTTTCTTGTTTATAGTGGATTTCCAGCAGCTTTTTAAACTTCTTAACGGTCATCACCCGGAGATTGTCTTTTCGGGAAACCGGGGCTTCTACCACCATTCTTTTCACCTGAAAGAGAAATGCCAGCAGCAAATGCCTGATGATATCTACCGAGCGATCCGTTCTGCCGACTTCTGCATGCAGTACATTTAAAGAGGCCATAAGTGCCTCCCGTTCTTTTACAGGCAAGGTTACCGCAGGGTTCTCATAAGTATTCTCCATGAAGGACAATTGAGCCGGCATATCCGGAGGGCTATCTCCGAGCGCCAGGAACTCCGCGGTAAACATGATGCTATATCCACTTAAATCTTCCGCTTTCTGTAATTCATGGATTTGTCCGGGGGCAATAAAAAACATAGCATCCAGCGACAATTCAAAAGAATGCTGGTCTATACTATGTCTGGAGGGTCCTTTTTCTAACCATAAAATCTCATAGAAATGATGTTTATGGGGCCATACCATATTTAATGGCCGGCCAATATGCTCAAATCTATCAAGAATAAACTGTCCTGGAATCGCGCAGGAAGAACGGAAATCGTCCAGCTGATAGCTCACAATCATAGCTATAGTATGTTAATATTTAAAGGCAGTCCAATGAATCAATTTCCCTTTAAAATCGTCCTTAAAGTAAGCGTACAAAGCTTCAGCATCCTGAAAACCATCATTTACTGCAAATTGATGAAGTTCTGCTGCTGGTAAAAAGCGACCATCAATGCTCAGCTGAACCGGCTTATTTTCTGTTTTACTGATCGCAATGGTTTGGATATGCTGACAAGCTAAAACAGGTGCAAACTGAAATTCTTCCGGGGTATCAATATCAATCACCATGGAAATTTCCATCCCGGAATGCCATAAGTTGCCCGCATCTTTACGGATGGTATGTATTTTAGGTTCCAGAAATTCAGTATACTGATCGCCATCCCAACTCCGGTTAAATTTCTCCAAATGACGCTGTAAATACTGGTAATAGTCCTTTTCCAAATGATCTGAAAGGTTCGTTAATCCCTTCCAGATCTTTTCAATAAAGTAATTTGGTTGATCCTGAATGACCGTTCCGAATGATAATTTCATTAAAATATAATTGATCTGTTAGCACCAAAGGTAGTAAGATATTTTACGAAGCTCGCTAAAGGGGGCCTAAAGCTATAAATGAGCAGGGTTCTTTTAGCTGATTACGCCAATCAGACTACCCTAACCCACTAAGTGCTAATAGTTTTTAAAAACCAAACCCTGTATATTTTGTTACCTAATTACATTTAAATCCTATATCATGAAAAAATTATGCTTAACAATTAGTCTAAGTATCGGCCTGCTTTATGGAGCCTCTGCGCAGATACAGAAAGGGAATGTGATGATGGGTGCCAACATTTCCGACATTCAGTTTGGGCTCGATAAGCCAAACATCTTCAGTTTAAACATCAATCCAAAAGCCGCCTGGTTTATACAGGATGGTTTGGCACTGGGTGGTGATGTTAATTTTGGCCTGGCCACAGCAAAAGGTGCAGGAACCAGTCTTTCTTATGGCATTGGTGCTTTAGGAAGGTTTTACAGTAATTCTGGCGCTAATGAGGTGCTTAAAAACTCCAGATTTTTTGGAGAGGCTACTTTAGGGATCAACGGAATTAATCCGGCAGGTTCAGGTGGTTCTACCAATGGTCTTGGATTTAGTTTCGGCCCTGGTTATACCTACTTCGTTACCCGCTCTATCGGTTTAGAAGCTTTATTAAAATACAATGGAATCGTGGGTTTTGGAAGTAGTGCCTATAGCCACACCCTGAGTGTTGGTGTTGGTTTCCAAATTTACCTTCCTGGTAAAAGCACAGCTAAAAAAGTGGAGAGAGATATGAATTAAACACTACTTTTCTTAATTATTTAATACCATAAAAGGTTGTATCATCGATAACAAGATGGTCAACCTTTTTTTGTACCTGCTACCCTGCTACTTTATTACCTCGGGAATAGCACCCAAATAACTGCAACGCGGTAACCTACCTTGGGATGAAGCGTTACTATTGTGAGTTCACCAGGAGTTTTTCTGCAGATCTTCTAGGGCCTTGCTGGGCAAAACTGCCTGTAAACGCTGCAATATCCCTGTATCATGTTAGCATAGATTTACCCATAACATAAGTCACATCCTCAGGAGTTCTTAGGATCGGCTACTTTTTATGATTATTGATGGCTTATGACAAAATATAGACTGCTTTAACCGCTTTCTGCTGAAGGATCTGATTATATCCCCCACAAACTGTGGAATAACGCAACACTATAATTACAGCACGAAAACACTAAAACCCTGTTTTTCAGAGCAATGCCAAAAACACTCGTTTACGGCATCATTATTAAACATACCCTAAACGTAATTAATTAGAATATTAACTGAAACACAAGAGATATGAAAAAGATCATTTTATCAGCAGCATTTTTAGCTTTCGCAGGATTAACAGCAGCAAACGCAACAGAAGTAAAATCACCTTTAGCTATTACAGTTAAGCAAGACAGTACCACTAAAGTTCCTGTAGAATTGGCTGACCTGCCAGAGCCGGTTAAAGCAACCCTACAGACAGAACCTGTAAAACAGTGGACACCAACTGCAGTATTTTTAGTAACGAATGCAGACAAAACTACTTATTATCACATCGATATCAAAAAAGGTGATGAAACTGCTGCCGTGAAATTAGGTGCAGATGGTAAACCAGTAAAACAATAATAACCGGATGGTACTTCATCATACCATCTGTTTGAATAATAATTGAAGCAATATTTTTACAAGAAAGAGCCGGAGCAATCCGGTTTTTTCTTGTCTTTATATTTTCAACCCGCTGTGGAACTTCCCTTATTTCCTCAGGCTATCCCCTTTTATGATATATTTGAAGATCCAGCAAGAAAAAAAGCTAAAATATGCATGATTTTTTAATTTCATTCCAACTATTCAGCCCTGCAGAAATCGATGAAGTCGTTGGGATGATGAAACCTAAAAAGCTACAAAAAGGAGATTTCTTTATAGCCGAAGGAAAAACCTGCAAAGAAGTCGCTTTTCTAAACAGGGGCATCCTGAGAACATTTTTTCGCGCTGAAACGGGAGTAGAAACGACCTATTGTATTAATTTTCCTGGCGTATTGACAACAGCTTACTCCTCTTTTATTACCGGCAATCCAACCATAGAAAATATACAGGCCTTAGTTCCTGTTGAATTACTGGTGATTCAAAAAACTGATATAGACCATTTATCCAATACCAATCCCAACTGGAGCAAGTTTTTAAAAATCATTGCTGAGCAGCAATATCTGGAGCTGGAAAAACGCGTATTTCAATTTCAACAAGAAAAAGCAAAAAAGCGATACCTGGACCTGCTGGAAAACCAACCGGTTTATGTACAGCAAATTCCGCTGCAATACCTGGCTTCCTATTTAGGAATTACGCCCAGGCACCTCAGTAGATTAAGAAATGAGCTTTCTTTTTAGACATTTGTCCTGAAACAGCATCCCTGCTGCTCCTACTTTTGTGGCATACCATCTTACACAAGTAGAAAATGACCAGAATACTGATTATAAACGGACATCCCAACCCCGATAGTTTCAACCATGCACTTGCAGCAGCTTACTTGTCTGGCGCAATAAAAACAGGCGCACAAATCAGCCAGATCAATATTGCAGCCTTACAGTTTAACCCCAATCTGACTTATGGCTATACCAAAAGAATGGAATTAGAGCCCGATCTCCTCGACAGTTTAGCAAAGATTAAAGCGGCAGATCACCTCGTCTGGATCCATCCCGTTTGGTGGGGAGGCATGCCCGCCATCATGAAAGGATTTATCGACCGTTTGTTTCTTCCCGGACTCACTTACCAATACCGGGAAAATTCCATTTTATGGGATAAGCTCTTAAAAGGTAAAACGGCGAGAATCATTACCACCATGGATCAGCCTGCCTGGTATTATCGTTTCATTTATGGAAACCCGAGCATCCGGCAATTGAAAAAAAGCACGCTGGAATTTTGCGGAGTAAAGCCTGTAAAGCTAAGTACCATCGGAATTGTGAAGACAGCCAGCCTAAAACAGCGACAACAATGGCTGAATAAAGTCCATCTTCTGGGCCAGCAACAGAAATAATCCGCTAAGATTCATTTCAAACCGCTTCATTAAGCCACAAAGTGTGGAGCTTCTCTACAGCTAAAATACATCTGATTTTCACAAATAACTGTAAATCAAGCTGATGCCAAAAACATTTCCTTCTGGCATCATTATGAACCATAGTCTAATCAGAATTAACTAGAATATTTAACAGAAACACAATAGATATGAAAAAGATCATTTTATCAGCAGCATTTTTAGCTTTCGCAGGAATTTCAGCAGTAAACGCATCAGAAGTAAAAAACACAGTAGCTATTACCGTTAAACAAGATAGCACTACAAAAGTTCCTGTAGAATTGAAAGATTTACCTGAAGCAGTAACTACGACATTACAATCAGAGCCGGTTAAAGCATGGACGCCAACAGCAGCATTCCTGGTAACTAACGCCGACAAAACAACATATTACCTGGTAGAGGTTAAGAAAGACGCAGAAACTGCGGCTATCAAAATCGGAGCTGATGGTAAAGTAATTCAATAATCTGAATTAAAAAAATTAGTGTATGTTTAAAAAGGGCTGGGAGAAATTCCGGCCCTTTTACTGTAATTGCGTAAATCTATCCTATAAATTGTAGCTTTACCTCAAAATCATTATGGCGGCAGCATTACCACAATTGACCACAGGAAAGTATTTGTTTTTTGGAAAACCACACCAACAGGAAAGCCAGAATGTCCTGGTTGTAGGATTTATTGGCAGCGCCTTAAGAATTACGAACAACGAATCGGGCCTCCATGCTGCCATTCAGGAATTCGACATCAGTCCCCTGCTCTCCAAAACATCTACCCATATTCTGGAAGAAAAATCTATTGAAGCCCATAAATTATACACCTGGCCAGCCAATCTTGGCGACCCAAAAGCCTGGGCATCCAGTAAACAATTATTTTTTGAACAACACTTAATGAATCAGCCAATAGCCGTTCTCAAAGTTCAGGAAGAACAGCAAATTACCTGGAAATTTATAACTGATACTGAGTTCCGTGCCTCAGCAGAAGAGGCTCAGGCGGTTAGCCTACTTTCCGGTATTTCTACGATTTTATAGCTTTTCTGAGTTTGACAGAAATGTTAAACTAATGCCATTTAACGGTTATAGGAATGCCATAACGCCATATTAGATGTTTAAACTCTTTGTTTATAGCTTAGTTTTGTGGAAATAGCAGAATTTTCGATGAACAAATTTATACTAACGGGGCTTCTTTTAAGCGTTGGTTTGCTGAGTTGTAATCAATTTGAATATAGCCCAAACCAGATTTTCGATAGAAATTCCCCCAAAGATGTTAATGCAACCAATCTGAGCCGACTTGGCGATGGCAAAAATGACAATGTCGTTCGTTTCGTATTAACCGGAGACCCCCAACGATCACGTGATGAGACCATTACTCTTGTAGAGAAAGTAAATTCATTGCCTGAGGTTGATTTTGTACTTATTGCAGGTGATTTCACCGAATTTGGAGTATTAAAGGAAATGGAATGGATCAGCAGAGCTTTAAAAAAACTGAATGTCCCTTATATGGGTGTTATTGGTAACCATGACCTGACCAATCGCGGCAGGGAAGTTTTCGAAAGAATGTTTGGTGCCTTAAACTATTCCTTCATTTATGGCGGAACTAAATTTATCTGTCATGATACCAATAGCAGAGAATACGCTTTCAATGGTCAGGTGCCTAATATCCCCTGGTTAAAAACGGAGCTACAGCCACAAGATGGGGTTAGCAATTATGTGGCCGTTTCACATGTACCCACCAATTCACCAGACTTTGACCCAAAATTAATTAAAGATTATACGGGTGCTTTTTCAGAAACACCGGGCTTCCTGGCTTCATTACATGCCCATACGCATGTTTATGACCTTTATTTTCCTGACGATTCCGGAATCCCTTATATCATCACCAGTGCCATTGGCAATCAAGAGTTTTTATTAGTTGAAATCATTAATCATAAAATAAGTTTTGAACGGATATCATTTTAAACGCGTATATATATTATTAGCAGTGCTTTTCCTGTTTTCCGGAACAGTATCCGCCCAAAAATTGAATTTTCTAGTTCCTGATAATGCCATTGTCCAGTTTGCCGGAAGCATCGGTTATTTCAGTGTAGGTGCCGGCTATGATCTTTTTAAAAATAAAAAGGGAATACTGGATTTCAATTATGGTTATGTTCCGGCAAATAAAGGGGGTGAACTTCATATTGTGACCGCAAAATTTGCCTATAAGTTTTATGAGATTAAGCTGAAAGACTGGGGAAAAATCTATCCTTTTAATCCGGGATTCTTTGCGAGCTATACTTTTCACCCTGAGCTTTCTTTCGGTTTCGACAAAGAGCTTTATCCGGATAATTACTATTACTGGTCTGAAGCCTTAAGGCCTAATCTTTCGATTGGTAGTGAGATTGAATTCGACATGAAAAAGATCTGGAAAGATTCCGGTGTTAAAGCCATCAGCTTATACTCGGAGTTCAATACCAATGATTATTATATTATTAATTACTTCCAAAATACTTCTTCTCTAAACCTTACCGATGTATTTCAACTGGGGATAGGGATGCGTGTTAAGTTTTAACAGTATCCATTATGGATGTTTCAGTAATGAATTTTCTTTATTTTTAGCTTTTTTAAAAATTGGCTAAACATTTTAGAGGCTTTTATTGTATTACTATTATTAGGTTAATATTTTAAGGTACTGTACTAACATACAGCCTAAATTAACCTTTAATAAAACAACATTAAAAATTTACCCTACTCTAAAAAACGTTTACCATGAAAAAACAACTATTAGTATTACTCGTAGCAGCAGGAATGCTGTCGGCTTGCTCACCCTACAATTACTATGCCGTTGGTAGTAAGCCTGTTGGAACCGACTTCAAAACCTACGCCTGGCTTCCTCCTGAAGATGCACAGACCAATAACATTTACAACAACGATATCGTTACCGATAGAATTGTTCAAACTACAGAAACGGAACTGGCTAAAAAGGGTTTAACACTGGATAATAAAAATCCAGATCTTTTGATTCGGTACTCTGCGATTGTAAACAATAGTATGAAGATTTATGATGAACCAATGTATTATAATCAACCTCCGATGTTAAGTCCAAGGGTAGCTTATTATAAAGGTAAAGCAAGATTCTTCTATGTTTATGATAACCCATTCCCGGTATATGTAGGTAGTAGAGAACGTAAAATGCCTATTAAAGAAGGGAATATCATGATCGACATCATCGAACGCAGTAGTTCCAAAGTAATCTGGAGAGGTTGGGCCGAAGGTGAGTTGACAGATCCACAAAAAGCAATCAATGAAATACCTAAAGTAGTAGAATCTATCTTCAAACAACTGCCTTAGTTTATTCCAAACGATAAATAAAAACAGAAGCCTCCATTGGGGGCTTTTTGTTTTTTATCAAAATAATGTATCGGATTTTAAAAATTTGTCTATATTATCCTTTACCTACATATAAAAACAATTTTAACTAATGAGAAACATTCTGAGAATCCTTATTTTTGGAGATCCAGCTAATGATATTAACTTAATAACCAGCACCTTAGATCATTCAGAACTTACGTATAAACAGCTAAATGTAACTACTATAGCTGATTTTGATTTCAGCTTAAAAAACTTTGCTCCACATGTAGTACTTGCATTTTGTGGGGGTAAAAACTCCATCGGTCATCAAGCCTTATATTTGCTACAGCACATTGATTCTCAACTGCCTTTTATCTGTATCAGCAAACCGGAATATGAGGAAGAAGCCCTTGAATTGTTATCTGCAGGTGCTAGCGACTATCTTTTCGAAGACCGTCTACGTAGGTTACCAAAAGCTATTTTACAAGCCATAAACAGCCCTGATTTAAGCCATCAGTCGCAAAAATTTAGTTTGCTTCAGGAAATCCCTTTGGCTATTGCCGTCCTCATGGGAAAGCAACATATCTTTACTTTTGTCAATACTTATTTTCAAAATAATATTGGAAATAAACTGATTATAAACCAGACTTTAAAAGACCTCTATCAGGGTACTGAGCTTAGTTTTCTGCAGGAAAAGGCAGACCAGGTGTATGAAACCGGAAAAACCTATACGGTGAAGGAAGTAAGTGTTACCCTGTCAGAAGGGCCTTATTTTAATTTTACCATTCAGGCTATACGTGATTCGGAAGGAATTATCGAAGGCCTGCTCCTCTCCGGACTGGAAGTAACGGAGCAAATGCAATACAGAAAAGAAAAAGAACAGGTAAGTTATGAAATTGAAAAACTGCTGGATGCGGTAAATGAAGGTTTTTACCTGAAGGATATCCGGAACAACCGGTACCTGAAATTATCGGCGGGTTGTTCCAGGATTTACGGCTATAATTTAGCAGAATTTCATGAGAACCCTGATTTATGGTACGATGTAATCCACCCCGAAGACCGCCATATTGCAGAACGGGATGGCGTGCTGCTGGGAAAAGGTGCGCAAACAAATAGTCAATACCGGATTATAGGTAAAGACAAAAGTATCCGCTGGATTGAAATAAAAGCGGTCCCACATTTTTTAAACGGCGAAATTCATACTGTAGATGGTGTCATCAGTGACATTACCCAATGGAAAGAAACGGAAGAGCAGATCAAACAGGCAGAAGCCGTCCTTTCGGAAGCACAGAAAATGGCACTGATAGGCAACTGGAATTTCGACCTCGTCAAACAGACGCTCAGCTGGTCTGACGGACTGAAGGAAATCTATTGGGCAGATGAGACACTGGTTCCTGTGAATGAGTATTTTGACCAATTGATTCATCCGGAAGACAAACTCCGCGTTGAATATGAAGTTGATAAATTGATCCGCCTTGGAAAGAATATGAAAACCAGCTTCCGAATTATGAACAAGGAAGGAGAAGTGAAAATATTGCAAGGTGAAAATCGGATAGAATTTAATGCGGAAGGGGTCACTACCCGCCTCTATGGTACATTGCAGGATGTGACAGCGATCAAAGCAACAGAGCATACCCTTAAAAAATCAGAAGCAAATCTGCGCACGCTACTAGACCATACCGATGCCGCCTATATACTCGTTGATCAGCAGCTGAATATCATTTCTTATAGTCAGATGGCAAAAGAAATTGCAGAATTCAGAGGACATTATAACGAACTGGAAGGAAATAGCATTTTCGATTATTTTGCTAAAAATAAACGGGCAAGACTTCAAAAGATCATTGATGATGTGATCATTGGAAAAAACATTTCCTATGAAACGAATGTCATTGAGAAAGATGGTACAGAAAAGTGGTTTGCTTTAAAGTGGATTGGGGTCAATGACGATGAAAATCAATATTGGGGTTTCATCCTGTCCATCAAAGACATCACCGAACAAAAAAACATTGCCAAAGCACAGAATGAGACCACTTCCGAGCTGATCCGCAGAAATAAAGACCTGGAGCAGTTTACTTATGTGGTTTCACATAACTTGCGTGCACCGGTAGCCAACATTATGGGACTTAGCGATTTACTGAGCGACATGGATGATCCGGCTACTGCTACCGAACTGATGTACGGACTGCGCACGTCCATTAAAAACCTGGATACCGTGATCAAAGATCTGAACTACGTGCTGACCGTTAAAAAAGACGCGCCCGACCGTATGAAAGAACTGGTAGAAATACAAACGCTGGTAGATGAGATCAAGGGTAGTATCAATAATTTGATCGTCAGTGAAAACATGACTTTTGAATATCAGCTGGAAGAAGAAAAGATTTATACCGTGCGTGGCTACCTATATAGCATCTTTTACAACCTGATTCTAAACAGTATCAAATACCGACAGCCAGATATTTCCCCAAGGATGATCCTGAAAACTTACCTGACCGGAAAGAATTTGAATATTATATTTGAAGACAACGGAAAAGGTATTGATCTGAAAAAATATGGAAGTCAGCTGTTTGGCCTTTACAAGCGTTTTGATGTAGATATTGAAGGCAAAGGAATGGGCCTCTTCATGGTAAAAACACAGGTAGAAGACCTGGGAGGCACCATTCAGGTTAGCAGTGAACCGGGAAAAGGGAGTATATTCCATATCCTTCTCCCGATAAATGACCCACCTACAATCCTCACCTTGAGGTAGATAAACCAGGGGGAATTACTTAATGATTTCCCCTGTATAATATTTAGCCAGAAAAAAGGCCAGATCTTCTTTATATCCCCTACCCGAAGCCTCGAATTTCCAGCTGCCATTTCTTTTATATAACCTGCCGAATTCAATGGCTGTTTCAATAGAAAAGTCTTCATCTAATTCATATTTCGCCACTTCATCGCCATTGGTATCGTCTACAATTCTAATGTAAGAACTGCGCACTTGTCCGAAGTTCTGTCTTCTCGCTTGTGCCTCATGAATGGTCACCACAAACAGGATTTCCTGAATACGCTCATCCACCAGGGAAAGGTCTACTTTAACGATTTCATCATCGCCTGTAGCACTATTGCCGCCTGTAGGATCATCACCGGTATGAAACAACGCGCCATCAGGCGATTTATCATTCCCGTAAAAAACGAAATACTCTTCCGCAGGAATCATTCTGCTGCCATCCACCATAAACGCAGAGGCATCTAAATCAAAGTCATGCCCGGTTCCTTCATTAGGGTCCCAACCTAAGCCTACACTGATTTTTGTGAGGCCAATGTTAATCTTTTCGCCTTTACGTAAGTTAATTGCCATAATTTCTTCATTTGAACTTTTTAAAGTTAGTATGTTTTGCCCGAATGGCAATTCTATTTTGATATCTTGGCATAAATATTACATGCATCATGACAGAGGACTATTCCAATAAAGCAAGCAATGAGGAAATTGAAAGGAGATTTGACCTGGACGTAGAACGGTTTTCCAATCTGGATACCGGCCAACTGACAACGCTTGATGCTGCTTTAACCATGGAATTGTGTACTGAAGCTGCAAAACACGTGGTTCCTGAGGCCACAGAATTACTGGATATCGGTTGTGGTGCGGGAAACTATACCTTAAAAATGCTGGGTAAAATCAAAGACTTAAACTGCACCTTAAACGACCTGAGTCTTCCAATGTTACAAAGGGCGAAAGAACGGGTAAGCGCGGTCACCAATGGATCTGTAAAAACCATTCAACTGGACATGCGGGAGCTGAATCTGGAAGCCGATACCTATGATATTGTCTTTGCTGCCGCAACTTTACATCACCTTCGGGGTGATGAGGACTGGGACCTGGTTTTCAGAAAAATTTACCGTGCATTGAAACCCGGTGGCTGTTTTTGGATCTCTGATCTGATTAGTCATGATGCACCACACCTGAATTCGCTTTTCACCCAAAGATATGCGAATTATTTAGAGGAGTTGGGCGGGCCCGAATATTGTCTGAAAGTGCTGGATTATATCGATCATGAAGACACACCAAGATCTATCAATTATCAACTAAATCTAATGCAGAAAGTCGGTTTTAAACACGTAGAGGTATTGCATAAAAACCTTTGTTTTGCTGCTTTCGGAGGAATAAAATAAATCATGTCATTACTTCAAGATATTGCAGGGAACTACAAACGGTCGTTCTCTGGCCTGAGCAGGGAAACCTGGATTTTAAGCATTGTTATGCTCATTAACCGCAGTGGTTATATGGCTGTGCCTTTTATGGGCTTGTATGTTACGCAAGCTTTACACCGTTCTGCTTCAGATGCCGGACTGATCATTACCCTTTTTGGTGTTGGCTCCATCATGGGCTCTGCCGCGGGTGGCAAATTAACGGATGTTATCGGTTTTAGACCGGTTCAGATTATTTCGGCCATTATTGGCGGTAGTTTCTTCTTGTTTTTCGCCAGTATCACCCATTTTAATACGCTTTGCATCCTTGCCGTTGTGATCAGTTTCTTTGCTGAGGCCTTTCGTCCGGCCAATTTTGCGGCAATTGCCGCTTATGCCAAACCAGGGCTTGAAACCAGGTCTTATTCTTTAAACCGTCTCGCCACAAATATAGGCTGGGCCTTTGGCGTCAGTATGGGTGGATTAATCGCTTCCTATAATTACAGGTTATTATTTTATGTGGATGGTGCCGTAAGCATCTTTGCCGGACTGGCCATTTTATGGTTTCTGCCTAAAATAAAAGGTTACAGAAAGACAATTAAAGAAAAGGTTAAAGGTATTGTGGTTCGAAAACCCTGGGAAGATGTATTATTTATCAAATTTCTGCTGCTGAGCACCATTTTTATCATCTGTTTTTTCCTGATGTTCCGGGTTGTTCCCGTGTTTTTTAAAGAGACCTGGAAGATTGATGAGTTTATGATCGGGCTGATTTTAGGCCTTAACGGAGTGATTATCGCACTTTTTGAAATGGTCATGATCCATAAGATCGAAGGAAAGAAATCATCGGTGTTTTTTATCACCATCGGAGTGCTCTTAATTGCAGCTTCCTTCCTGGTGCTCATGCTACCGTTTGGCTCTCCCTTGGTACTGGGCGTGGTTTGCATTGTGTTTTTCACCTTTGGTGAAATGTTTGCCCTCCCCTTTGTAAACACTTTTGTGATGAGCAGGGCAAACGAATTTAACAGGGGCCAATATGCCGCCGGTTATATGCTGGTATGGTCTGTAGCGCAGGTAGTAGGCCCTTCGGCCGGATTTTACATCGCCGAACACCATGGTTATAATACCCTTTGGTTTGTCCTGACCTGCCTGTTACTGGCCTGTGCTTATTTGTACAAATTTATGAAAGCTGTAGATGCGCCTACTTTAAAAAATCCTCCCTTGCCGGAGTAAAGGCATCAATCAATGTTCCTGCCGCGATACACACACAACCGTGGATGGTATGCGGCGGGACATAAAAACCGTCTCCTTTGTTAAGGATCCTCTTCTCTGTTCCGATCGTCATTTCAAAGATACCACTATCTACATAACTCACCTGGGTATGGTGGTGCTCGTGTAAGGTTCCGATAGCGCCTGCTTCAAACTTAGCTTTTACCAGCATAATCTGATCGTTATAGCCAAACACTTGTCTTTGTATTCCATCGCCAAGGTCTTCCCAAGGCATTTCCGCTTCTATCTGAAATAATTCGCTTTGCATATCCATAGCTCAAATATAGTAAAAACGACAAGGGCTTTAAGAATAGAGATTGGGAATTGAGGGCTAGCTGAGTATAAAGGGGAATGACCCCCTTTTTTTGTTATGATTGAGCGCGTATGAATGTCTTTTAAAGTAAAATCCCTGATGCACCTCCATGCACCAGGAATCTTGTTTTATAGGGGGGATGTTCTAAAAGTAATCAAGACATTCTATTCCAGGAATTCTTTTACGCGAAACAGCGATATGGCGTGGTGAATGACTTGATATTTGTGGTTAATGAAATAATCGCCTTTAATCACTCTAAAACCCTGTTTGGCAACTCAACAAGTCCGGAATCCTCCATTACTGTACTGAAAATCTAGTTTTATCACCTAATTTGATTTATCTTTACAGATCCTTAATAAATTTCAGGCAACAAAAAAATGTATTACGTCAAATGTAGTTTTGACGTTGCGAATGTATTTTTTGATTAGATTTATTAAAAGTATTTGAATTACAGGAGGAGATCAATGGATAAAAAATTAAACTGCGTCATTATTGATGACGAAAAACATGCTGTAGAACTCCTGGCAGACTACATTGAGGCCATGCCTAATTTGCAACTGCTAAAGTATTTTACTGACCCATTACAGGCATTAATGGAGATTTCTGAAGAAGATAACATTGATATTGTGTTTATGGACATGGATATGCCTGGTATCTCCGGATTAGATCTTTCTGTAGCCATCAGGGCGAAAACGAAATACCTGATCATCACCACTGGTCACTCCAAATACGCCTATGAAGCTTTCGGGGTGCAGGCCAATGAGTATTTATTGAAGCCGATCTCCATGAGTAAATTCGCCTTAATGATCAAAAGGTTACTCAGTCTGGAAAATACCAGTAAAGCCCCTGCTCCCGTTGATGATTTTTTCTTTATCAAGACAGATCAGGTTCAGAAATATACGAAAATCAATGTCAAAGACATCATTACCATTGAAGGCCTGAACAATTATGTGAAAATCCATACCTGTTCGGAAACGCATGTGGCCTACCTGACCATGAAAGAGCTGGAATGTAAATTACAAGACGTCAACAATTTTGTGCGGGTACAGCGCTCCTTCATTGTTGCCGTGAATTATATCCAGAAAGTGGAAGGGAATACGATTGTATTAAGCAATAAGATGGAAATTCCTTTGGGAACTACCTATAAAAAGCAATTCCTGACCTTCCTTGCAGAGAAAACGATGAAATCCAACCGAAGTATCTCCGAATAGACTTCATCGCAGCATGTGAATTTAGCCGGCATCGAAAATAATGATGCTACAAGTATGGGTTATTGCAGTTCCATTTGTTGGATCAGTAACTGTAACTGTTGGAAAAAGCCTTGATTTGTTTTTTCTTGATTTGAATACAAATACAGTGCTTTTTTTTAGTTCGAAAGAGATCATTTCTTTTTTCATGATGATTAAGTTTTTCTGAAAATTAGAGGGGATCGACGCTCTTTCAAAAAGTATTACGTTAACGCCTTTTTTTCTTACATAAAATGAATATTATCCCAGCGGTCCTAATTAACTTCTTACGTAAATACAAGATCCATTTCATTGGCTGGTTCATCTTTATTTTTTACGAGGTAGTAATGATGGGATTAATAAGAAAACAATTTGCCCCATTTGGAGTATACGCTTTCTTTTATTTCCTGAATATTATTCAGTTTTATGTTCATGCGCATTTCGTGATGCCTGCGGCAAAGATGAAGACCATCCAGGCCCTCTGGAGACTCCCTTTACTCATCGCTATAGAGGTCCTTATTTACGATTGCATCAATCTCGGTATCACTAATTTCCTTTACCGAAATGGCTACTTAATTTTTAAAAATGCCCCGGATTTTAGTTTAGATTCTTACCTGAGCACCTCCTACCGTGGCGTGTATTTTATTCTGTTTGCCAGCGCCTACTATTATATCCTCCGCTATTTTGAGGAAAGAAAGCGTGCGGAAGAGAAGGAAAAAGAAAGACTGTTGGTTATTATTGAAAACCAGCGGATTCATGCCGACCTGATTAAATCACAACATGCACATCTGAAAGCGCAAATCAACCCGCACTTTCTTTTCAATATTTTGAATTTCATTTATACCAGCACCAGAAAAACGGCCCCTGATGCAGCGGAAGCCATTCTTGCTTTGTCGGAAATGATGAGGTATTCTATTGAGGAAGCCCGTAAGGCCAATACTCCCCTGATCGGAGAACTGGAACAGGTAGAGAATCTGATTAAGCTGCATAAGATTAAATCCCATAAACAACTCTATATCAGTCTGGAGTATGACGCGGAAGTAGAAGAAGTAGAAATCATTCCCTTATTGATGATGACCCTGGCAGAAAACATGTTTAAACATGGCGATTTACTTCAGGAAGCGCATCCCGCATACCTACGCCTGACGTACAGGGAAGGTCTGTTAGAAGTCGAAACCAATAACCTCATCAGCAAAAATCAAATGCATCCAAGTCACCATATTGGCCTCGACAATGTAAAAAAACGTTTAAAAGCAGCCTATGGAACTCATGCAACACTCCAAACAGCTGTTGTGGAGGAGCATTTTATCGTATCCATGGAAATCAATCTGGCTGCTGTGGAGCAAAAATACGCTTTAAAGCACTGTTAATCTTTGCAGTTCCATTTGCAGCTGTTTGTAGAGAAAACTATAAACGAGTAGCTCATGAGCCCTTTGATGATCGGAAAACAGCCGGTTGAGGTGCATATGAAACAGGCTGCAGAACAAGGCCCGCCTTTCTTCAACAGCAGTAGCCATCAGCGTAGCCCTGAAAGACGCTTGCAAATTATCCAACACTGAGCTCACTCCGCTTTCCATAGCTTGCAGAGATGGCTTAAAATCAGCCCACTCCCGGTTCACCATTTTAAAATCCTCCGTTTTAAGGTGATGTTCCTCTTCAAAAGCCCTTTGTACGCTCCGGATAAATCCCGGCAACGCTTTCTTTTCCAGCTGCAATACCGGAAGCATCGCTTTCATTAGCTGGATGCAGTTCGCGTAAATTGAGTAATCATCCAGATCATTGTCCAGTACCTCCAGCGCATAAGCACTATCGATGCTGAAATGTTGCTCGGTAAGTTCCATTTGCAAGGCTCCATAACGGGCAATCTCCCGGTAATAGGTTTTCATTTGTACGTCTTTGATCAAACCGCTGTGCAGGTCTCCGGTAAGTAAGTCCATGAGTTGAGTCATGTAGAAATATCCCGCCTCCTGATCCTTCAGTTGAATCCTCAACCGAAGGTGTGGACGGGGGTCATTGTACCGGATAAAAAACCAGGTATGAAAAGCTTCCTCATGCGCATTGATGAACTTTAGAATCCGCTCCCTTAACAGGAAATTACTCCGGTCCGGGTGGCCATAAATCTCATAATACAGCCAGTCTTTTCCGGGCATGATGACCGGATCAACCTTCAGCTGCTGAGGGAAATCTCCGGGAATATAACCTGTATAAATTTTCTCCTGATGACTAACCGCAAGCAAAACCTGCGTAAAGTAAGACTTCTTATACTCATCAACAACCTCTTGACAATCTGAACAAATAACCTCTGTTAGAACGAAATCGTCATATTGATTTGCATACTGTTTCAGGAATAAAAGATCGCTGGTACTGGCTTTATTAAAACACAAAGTCTGATCACCTGTTCCCACAGAAAAGTAGTTACCAAGTCCTGTTTTATCCAGCAGCGCTAAGGTATCTTCCACTTTCAGCTCCGCTCCTTTTAGCCGCCATTTTGCCGGAGACAGCACCAGGTTTTCATATTGAATTCTCGGATAATAATCTAATCCCGGCAGCAACTGCTGAACGTCAAAAAGGAACTGTGTTTGAATTCCCTGATGTTGCAGATCGCATAAAAACCGATATACCGCAAGGTCTGACCGGTTGTAATTGTAGGCAGAAGCGAGTCTGGGAACAAGTCTTTTTCCATATTTTTTTGAGGATAGAATGACTTCTTCCCCCTTGATGCTAACCATGATATCATGGAGCCCTATTAATTGTTCGGTACAGGAGTAATTGAGTATGGGTAATTCCTGGTCATAGATCTGCGCCCTGCGATTCACATTATCCACTCTACCTTCTGCCATATAGGCCATATCAAAGAAAATCACGTCTGGATTTGCTGCCGATTCTCCTGCGGCAATCGTTTTACAATGCTCCCTGAAGGGTTCGCTGGCCAGGGTAAAGCGCCCTGATAATGAATTTGCGGTACAACCACCAATAGCATCTAAGACCACCAGATCCCCCGCAAACCTCGCCAGCACACTAAAACTATTTCCCGGCTTTAACACCTCTTCTTCCCGTTTAGCAGGCATTAGATCCTTCAGTTGCAAGACCTCAGTTTTACGCCCGTTTCCTTTCAACATCGCTTTAACCAGCTCATGAGCCAGGCCCGTCCAGGGGATTAAAGCAGGTCCTTTCTTGCCGGAATACCCGCTCAGCTCTTCTGCTAACCCAGCCTCGGCGGCAGCCGAAACAAAAGCGCCGTAGCCAATCCCCAACTCCGGATCAAGGATGGTCATCAAAGGTACTTCCTGTCCTTCGTAGTGTTTATTAAAGTCTTTAATTAAACTATTAAGTCCTTCATTTACTTTAGTTTGATTTAATGAGAGTAAAGTGTTTACACAGGCAGGAAGATGTTTAAGTCCGGCACTGGAAAGCTCACCGGAAATCAATTTTCTTTCTGCAATCAGGTAATCTCCGGACTCGGGCGCTGCAGCTTGTCCGGTACGCCCGAAGTACTCCGGACCAATTAAATTGGCATTCAAATCCGTAAATAACAGCTGCGAATCGACCATTGCTTTCAGCATCCCCAACAGCACTTCTTCGGCAATCTCCTGCTCCAATGCAAACTCCAGTAATTGCGGATAAGCAACCCTTTCTGCACAGAAACTCAGTAGCTCCAGAATCACTTCGCTGCAGGCAATTTCCGACAATTCAAATACTTTTCCGCCTAAAGAAATGAAACGAATTTGATCAGCAGCGATATAATGACTCGAATTTGAGAAATAGAAGCGATCTGAGGCACTCAATTGCGCTTCGCTAAGCTCAGGAGCCTGATACCGCGACCAGTCCTTAAAACGGTGCAAATACTGTGCTCTGGACAACACCAGCCCTTCCTTACCTTGCCCCAGGCCAGCTACCGCAAAGCCGGCAAAACTACCAAAAGGTGTGCCCCGGTATTTGGAACGGTTGAAATATTTCCAGATCGTAAACTGCATTTTGGAATCCAGATCCTGGAGATCAGCCGCTTTAAATTCTTTTATTTTATCATAGAAGTCATTGGAGGAATGACAGATAGACTCTTTTAACTCTTCCCACACCTCAGATAGTTCATCCGTTATAGCAAAGGCCGGAATCCTAAGCAATACCACAGGACTGATGTTTAATTTTATGTTCATAATGAGCGATTAGTATCTTTTCTTGCTACAATTTCCTGTACATTTAGAAATGAACCTAATCTATTACACCAAATGGCCTTAGGTTTACGTTAACAAACTAAAACTAATCAGATTAAACCTTTTGTTGGCGCAAAGGTCAATTAAGCGCTAAAAGGAGTGCATTACACGCTTTAGCCTATGTAGCATGATCGTCATTTTAACATAAAACTAAAAATAAATATAGCTAACAATCAACTAATCAATACCTTTGTAAAAAAAAAGAAACACTTATAGGAAGAACCAGACTTAAATAACAGATTAATTATTCATAGCACTAAAACCCAAATCTATGATGAAATACCTTTTTGGTGGAGCAGGTTTGATTACTATTTCTTTAGCCATCACCGCGCTAAACCGGGAGTCGATAAGTACCCCAATTGCCTCAGGAACATCAGTTGTAAAACTAACTCCCGATAGTATTTACAACAGACATATTACTGAGTTGTACAAATCAGCACATCTTGCTGAAAGCGGATTGTCAGAATCCGTATTTGAGAAAGCAGTCACAGGCTTCTATAACCTTAAAAAATCAGGACAACTTTCTGAACACAAAGACATTTTAACGATCGCAGATTTCGACCAGAGCAGCACTAAAAAGCGACTATGGATCATTGACCTGGACCAGAAAAAACTATTGCTAAACACCTGGGTTGCCCATGGCCAGCGTAGCGGAAATGATAAAGCGACCCGTTTTTCAAATACAAATGATTCTTTTCAAAGTAGTATTGGCTTCTATTTAACCGCAGAAGTTTACCGCGGACAACATGGTAAATCCTTGCGCTTAGACGGAATGGATGAAGGTTTTAACTCTAATGCCCGTAAACGTTCTATCGTAGTTCATGGCGCCGATTATGTAAGTCAGGGCACGATAAATGCACTTGGAAGGTTAGGTCGCAGTCAGGGATGCCCTGCTGTACCACCAGAACTCGCCAATCAGGTAATCGATGATATTGAAGGTGGAACGGTGCTGTTCATCAATGTGAGCGATCCATACTATACTTCCAGATACCTGAATACGCACGTTGCTGCAATGTATGCAACCAATGATATCAATACCGTTCCTCAAACGGAGTTAGCAGATACTTCATTAAGTATTTAATATACAACACCATAAGAAACGGCAGGTAACCTAAGGTTTACCTGCCGTTTTTTTTTCTATGTTTCGGTAGATTGCTACCTTTGCTTTCCTTATAACGAGTTTATAGCTACTTATTAAAACCTTAAAAACATGAGCAATTCCATCAATATGCAGGAGATCAACCCAAAATCCTATAAAGCAATGTACGCTTTAGAAGGTTTTCTTGCAGAGAGCTCTCTGAGCAAAACCCATAAAGAACTGATAAAAATCCGTGCCTCACAAATCAATGGCTGTGCCTTTTGTCTGGATATGCATATTAAAGATGCGCTGAAAAACGGCGAAAGTCCGCAAAGAATCCACACCCTAAGTGCATGGAGAGAAACCTCTTTCTTTACTGAAGAAGAAATGGCTATACTCGCTTTTACTGAAGAAGTTACGCTAATACCTGGCGGTATTTCGGCGGCAACACAAGAACGTGCAGCAGCTTTGTTCACGGAATTACAACTGACGGAAATCATCATGGCCATTGTAACCATCAATGCCTGGAACAGGATCGCCATCAGTACGCACCTGAAACCTGTGCAGGATCCTAAATAAGTTATAAGATCAAATACCCCTTAAAAAAAAGAGGCCATCCCCGATCTTGCTCTTGTAGCAAGGTCAGCGATGGCCTTTTTAAGTACCCGATATTCCGGTTGTTTTATCCGGTATCAGATGGGTTAGTTAAGACTTTGGATTCAATACGTTATTTACGCGAACCAAAAGGTCTTGTAAATGGTATTTACTCAATCCGGTAGCCGTAGGAATAGCCGCACGGATGTCCTTAGCTAAGGCCACCATTTTGGCGCGGCCGATACTAGACACATCAGAGCTTGTTGGATCCAACACTCTCATCCCGGGGAAGCTGGCAGCACCCGGTGCCGGAGCAACCATTAGCTTACTTAAGTAATCTACATAAGCTTTCTGAAGGTTTCTTCTGTATACATCAATTGGTTTATGGCTGTATAATTCAGACCAGATACCAGTTTTAAGGTCAGCAAAAAGAAGGTCTGCAGTATAAGCCTTAGTACCATTCATCACTTCCGCATTGATCAGTTTGCTAATTGTACCAGCACTCATTAATCTGCTCAACGTATTCTTTTGAACACCTTGAAACACATTAACTGCGTTAAAACCAGTACGCTCTATCAATTCTTTGTTGATCAACCAGGTTGGACTGTTAAACAACTGGGCATTTAAGAAAGTCATCGCTTCCTTTTGTGTCGCCAATGGAACGGCAACATATACTGCACCAGCTTGTTCTACTGTTTTTGGCGTAGTATAAATACCTCCCACATTTTTAGTCACATGACCCATGTAACGACCATATTGAGAAATCACCTCACTGTAAAATGTACTTGCATTCTCGTAACCTTCATTAGCCTCTTTAGTCCAGGTTAACAGATTAGGAAGAATACGTTTTAAGTTTTTAATACCATAAGCAGAAGCTAACATGGCATTATCCCCTAAATCTTCATTCTGATTACGTGGATCATTAGGGTCAGATTCTGTACCAAAAACCAAACGTTTGTTTGCCGTAATTCTGTTCATGATCTCTTTATTCGAAGCAGGAAGTTCTTCTTCAGGGCCTTTAAATTCAGGCTTCCATTTGTATCCCCATTCGATTGCCCAAAGGTCATAATCACCGATTCTTGGGAAAATCCCTTTAGAACTGATGTGATCTTCCGGTTGCGCAACATAGTTGAAACGTGCGTAATCCATGATAGATGGCGTGTGACCGTTTTTCTCTACCCATTGTTTGTTTCTCAGATTCTCTACCGGTACAGTTGCCGAAGAACCAAAGTTATGGCGTAATCCAAGCGTATGACCAATCTCATGAGAAGAAACGAAACGAATCAATTCCCCCATCAGCTTGTCATCAAACTTCATTTTACGAGCTTCAGGATCTACTGCCCCTGCCTGAATCAGGTACCAGTTTCTCAGGATTAACATCACATTGTGATACCAGTTCACATGCGTTTCCAGAATTTCTCCGGTACGTGGATCATGAACGTGTGGTCCGCTGGCATTAGGAATATCAGAAGGTTTGTAAATAATCACATTATGTCTGGCATCCTCAATGCTCCATGATGGATCTGAAGGGGCTTCTTTAGCCACAATCGCATTTTTGAAACCTGCATTTTCGAAAGCAATCTGCCAGTCGTTTACACCTTGCATCAAATAAGGAACCCATTTTTTTGGTGTTGCCGGATCGATATAATAAACGATTTGCTTTTTAGGCTCTACCAACTCACCTCTTTTGTATTTCTCAATATCTTCATCTTTTGGTTCTAATCTCCATCTGGTGATCAAAGAAAGGTCTTTAACACCTTGTGGGTTCGAGTCAAAATCTACATAACGAGTGGCAAAATAACCTACACGAGGATCAAAATACCTGGCTTTCATTTGCTTTCCAGGTAGCAACACCATCGAACTGTTCAGTTCATAAGTTGCCGGGGTAGCAGCAGGCGGCCCCATCATACCTGGAGTTGCAGGTGCAGACTTCATATAGGTTTTCAAGGTACGGATCTCAATGTTCATTGGATAAGCCTTGATTTCTTTGATATAACTCCTGTCCGGCATCAAACCAGTTAAGTTTAAAGCTTTCTTCACTGATGGATCAAAGAAGAAAATTTCATTGTCGCCATTCATGTATTCTGTAACATCAATAACCACACCTTTAGCACCGGACACCGAATCCTTAGATAAGGCTTTAACGTCAAATGAAGCTACTAAAGGCTGCAAATTTGAATTCAATACAGATTTATATAAACCAGTGGTATCCTGCGAACGCTCCGCATAAGAAATACTCTTTAGAAACAATTTGTTGGCCGGGCCTTTCTGGAAGGAAATCACATTATCGTTAATCTGATCACCACCATATCCCATCATTTGAGAACGGTTTCCTGCTGCGGCTTTACTGATTCTATTGACTACTAAAATCTCTCTATCCATTAAAGAATCAGGAATTTCGAAGAAATAACGATCTTCTATCGTATGCACTTTAAAAAGCCCCTTGTCCGTTTTTGCTTTAGCAGTAATCACTTCTGCATACGGCTTAGGACCAGTAGCTGCCGGTCGGTTTACCGGACTTGGAGGTCCTGCTGGTACTACAGCTCCTTTTTTAGGGTTTTTCTGTTGGGAGAAACCCTGAACTCCAGCGCCTAGAAGCACCAGTGTAATCAAACTTAATTGTTTCATTCTTAGTAATTGGTTTATATTTTTCTAAATTATCTATTTTATAGATGTTCTTTCCATAGGAGACGAAGAATAACAGTTTTTTTACCATCGAAACTAAATGGCCGTTTACTAAAATGATGACCTGCATCCACAGGCCATCATTTACGACTATTAACTATTAAACCTAATATTTCAATTATTCATTGAAACTATTTAAGCCACTATTGAGGAATTTAAGGTATTCCTCTGCATTATAATTTGCACCTGTAGGCTGCACCAGCAACTTTTCGTCGTGCCCAAGTAGCACATAATAAGGTTGTGAGTTGGAATTAAACTTCGCGGCCTGAAAGTCGCTCCATTTGTTTCCTATCGTATTTACGGCTTTGCCGCTAAATGTTGAAGTAAATTTCTCATTGGCTTCCAATTCTGTTTTATCATCTACATATAACTGTATGATCACAAAATCATTGCTCAATCGATTGTAAACCGCTTTATCTGGCCAAACATTGGCTTCCATCTTGCGACAATTCACACAGGCATGACCTGTGAAATCAATCATCACCGGCTTGTTTACCTTTTTAGCATAGGCCATTCCCTCTGCGTAATCAAAGAAAACATTCAGGTTTAATGGCGCATGAAAGATATCAGCATATTTATGAGGTCCTTCTTCGTGTTTTACATTAGAACTGGTACTCCCACCGGTTAAAGTTGGGGTGTACAAATCAAAGTCCTGAGTAGCTTGCGGAGGCAAAAAGGCCGAGATCGACTTTAATGGCGCACCCCATAAACCAGGGATCATATAAACAGTAAAAGATAAAACCACTACTGAAATCATTAACCTCGGAACAGAGATGAAATTAACCGGACTATCATGAGAAAACTTTAATTTCCCCAACAGATACAAGCCCATTAGTCCGAAAATCACAATCCATAAGACCAGGAATACCTCTCTGTCGAACCAGTTCCAATGATACGCAAGATCTACATTACTTAAGAACTTCATCGCTAAAGCCAGTTCCAGGAAACCCAGCACTACTTTCACACTGTTTAACCAACCACCTGATTTAGGCAAAGCGCTTAACCAGGACGGGAACAAAGCAAATAAGGCAAAAGGAATCGCCAGGGCAAAAGAGAAACCGAACATTCCGATTGCAGGTCCTAATAAAGCGCCACTAGTTGCCGCCTGAACTAATAAAGTGCCGATAATCGGACCAGTACAGGAGAAAGAAACCAGTGCAAGGGTTCCTGCCATGAAAAACAAACCGGCAAGACCACCTTTATCAGAATTCGCATCCATTTTATTTACCCAGGAAGAAGGCAAAGTAATTTCAAATGCCCCTAAAAAGGAAACTGCAAAGATCAATAGTAAAATAAAGAACAGGAAGTTGAAAATACCATTGGTAGAAAGGCTGTTCAAAGCATCGGCACCAAAGATAACCGTCACCAATAGCCCCAGGACCACATAAATGACGATGATCGAAAGGCCATAAAACGCAGCACGGCTCACCGCTTTCCCTTTAGTCTGACTCCCTTTAGTAAAGAAACTCACCGTTAAGGGTAACATCGGAAAAATACAAGGCATCAATAAGGCCGCTAAACCACCGATAAAACCGGCAATAAAGATCCCCGTCAGCCCTTGTTTTTCTTCCTGCGCCGGAGCTACAGTACTAGCATCCTTCGCTAAAAGGCCATCTTTTCCTTTAAGCGAATCCTTTGCAGCAACTACAACGGTTGCCGTAATGCTATCTTTTACAGGTACTTCTTCCTTAATTTCAGTAAATTCAAGGTCGTTAATAGCAGTATCTGCCTGTTGTGAAAAGGCGGTAGTTACCGAACAAAAAAGCAATAAGAGTCCCAGGACGAGCGTTTTAAGGCTCGTCTGATCATATTTAAAAGTCATATTTTGTTTATTTTACTGGAATCGAAAATTGAACAGTTTCCGGAGGTAGACATTGTGATTCATCACAAACCATAAATTCCAAAGTTCCTTTAACAATAGCACTTGCGCCTGTTAATTTAATTTTTTGTTGAAAGATGGCTCCGTTTTCGAAGTAACCAACGTTCATGTCAAATGCTTTCTCAAATTTCGTGATCGGCTTTGGTTCTATTGTTTTTCCAACCAGCTTATAAGTACTTGAAGGAGCAAAAGTAAAAGATGTTTTTACCGGTCCGCCATCAGGGATGTTTTGTGAATAAAGGTGCCATCCGTCCTCAATTGTAGCTTTTATGTATAAGGTAGCTTCTGTTTTAGAGGTTCTTTTTGCGGCATAACTCCACTTCACTGGCTTCAGAATCTGGCTGCTCGCTGTCATGCTGAAAAGCAAGGCAACAGCAAATAAGAATAGATTTTTCATATTGTTGTTTTTATGTGTGTTACGAACTTATGTATTAATAGGTATTGGGTGGTTAATTATTTAACTAATAAATTACTATAAACGGCAAATCGGGTGGTAAGCTGTGAATTCTAAATCTGTAGATATATAACCCGCTTTAACCGGCTCCACTTTCACCAGATCCGTACTCAAATATTTCTTATTACTATCACAAAGTAAAGTCACGACTACGGCATCATCCCCCATCTGTTCTTTCAGTTTGATGGCACCAATCACATTTGCTCCGGAAGAAATCCCTACGGCAAGCCCTAGTTCTTTCGCTAACTTCTGCGCCATGATAATCGAATCCCCGTCATTTGCCTGAATCACTTCATCCAGCTCATTTAAACGTACAATTTCAGGAATAAACTCATCCGAAATACCTTGAATTCTATGGCTTCCTACTTTATAACCGGTAGTCAACGTTGGACTTTCGGCAGGTTCCAGTGGATGAATCTTAATGGCTGGTTGTTTTGCTTTCAGGCATTTACCTACGCCCATTACCGTACCACCCGTTCCCACACCAGCTACAAAAGCATCCGGTGTTAAGCCCTTTAATTTCAATTGCTCCCAGATCTCCATTCCGGTGGTTTTCTCGTGTGCAGCTTCATTATGTTGGTTTTCGAACTGTCTCGGCAAGAATACACCGCCCTTTTTAGCCAGTTCTTCACACATGCTGATGCTTCCTAAAAACCCACCTTCTTCCTTGCTCACTAAAACTACCTCAGCACCCATGCTTCTGATGATGTCGATGCGCTCCTTACTCAACCAGTTCGGCATGATAATTTTCACCGGATGGCCTAAAGTACGCCCGATAGCCGCAAAAGCGATCCCGGTATTGCCACTAGTAGCTTCCACAATGGTATCTCCCGGCTTAATCGTGCAGGAATTATAGGCTTCATATAAAATATTCAAGGCCATTCTGTCCTTGATACTGCCCGTCAGGTTGTAGTGTTCGCACTTCACGTAAATCTTACCTGGTTTACCTTTATACAGGTAATGTAGCTCCAACATAGGCGTATTGCCTACCAGGTGCCATAAATGCTCGAATTTACTAGCCAGGTCGGTAGATAAACATTCTTCGGTGGTTAATTCTGCTGTTGTCATTAATTATTTATTTGGTCTGGTTTTGGCCAGGTTGCTCATAAGGCATCACAATGATCTTATTTCCTTCCACCCTAAACTGAATGGATTTCGTAAGCTCCATGATCCGGAGTACCTGGGCTAAATTCTTCATCCGCGAAACTTGTCCACCAAAACGAACATTCCGCACATCCCCCCTATATTCAACCTCTATATTATACCATCTCGAAAACTGACGCATAATACTATATATACTTTCATCATTAAACCAGAACAATCCCTGTTTCCAGTCTATCGCCGAATTCGCATCGACCTGATTCACTTTAATATCATTTGACACCAGCGATTGCTCACCCGGTTTAAGCAGAGCCGATTTGTTGGAAGGCAATTTTACTTTCACACTCCCTTCAATCAGGGTGGTTTTCACCACACCTTCATCATCATACGCATTGATGTTGAAATGTGTACCTAAAACTTCCACTTCCTGCTGCTCCGTTTGCACCTTAAAAGGCTTCTTTTTGTCCTTTGCCACTTCAAAATAAGCTTCACCGGTAAGGCTCACTAACCGGTCGTTCCCAGTAAAGGAAGAAGGGAACTTCAGGGAAGAAGCCGCATTCAGCCAAACCATCGTTCCATCGGGAAGGGCAATCTGATATTGTCCCCCTTTAGGCGTAGAAATGGTATTAAAAGCCGGTTTAACATGCGCTAAACCCTCACGTACCGTGTATAATAACCTGCCATCGGCAGTTTTTGTAATCTTTACGCCTGATTCTTTAGCGATCTCGCCATTGGCCATTTCATCCAGCTCAATATGAGAACCGTCCGATAGGGTCAGCACCGCTTTATTGCCTCCGGGAAGGATATACTCCCCTTTTTGCGCTGCCGTAAGGACCGTATCGCCCTGCAGTTTTGCCGGCATAGAACTCAGATAATAACCTCCGATTCCGATAGCAAGAACGGCAACAGCAGCTGCAGCCCAATGCATTGGCCGGAAACGTAAAACCTGAGCTTCCGCGGTTTGTAATTTAACTTGTTCATAAACCAGATCTAACTCCTCTTTTCCGGCGATAACCGGGAATTCTGTAGCAGACAGGTCTTCCGTAAATAAGCTTTCCAGTTCTTCACGATAGGTCGGATCATGCAACAAAGCCATAAGCTGTTGTTGCTCCGCTGGACTTAAACTGCCCATTCGGTAACCTGATAGAAGTGATTTAAATGTTTCTGGTGTCATTACAATTAGATAGACAGTGAAAATGAAATGTTGTGGGGGGTGTTATTTTATTTTTTTTAATTATACCTCGAAAACAGCCACAGGAGTAGCAAATGGGTATAATGATTTTCAAGAAATTTACGCAGATTCTTTAGCGCAAGGCTCATGTGTTCCCTTACCATATCGTAGGAAATATTGAGTTGCGCGGCGATTTGTTTATGGCTCAAACCCTCTTCCCTGCTCAGGATGTAGATTTGTTGCTGCCTCGGAGAAAAAGAACTGATCCCGATTTTAATCACTTTTTCCAGTTCCCGGTAGTCTACCTCATCGCCTGTAATTGCCTGATGCTGATGATCCGGTGAAATGGAATCCAAAGAATCCATAGGAAACTGACGCTGAAGATCATTGATGAGTTGGTTCCTGGAAATGGTCGTCAGCCATGCAGGAAAGCTGTTCAGGCTGGTCAATTGCTCCCGGTTCTTCCAAACTTTCACAAAAACCTCCTGAACAGCATCCTGGGCCAAAAAGGGGGATTTAAGATACTTCATGCCCATGGTATATACCTTGCCTGCATACGTATCGTATAGCAGTTTGAACGCGGATTCGTTGCCCCCTGCAACTTCTTCCAGCAGTTCCTGTTCGGTATAAATTCCGGGTTTGTTAGGAAACATAGCCTCTATAAAAAGATGTTAATAAGCGCCAATGTTAAATAATTAAAACATTAATCTTATCATCCCTGCTATAAAAAAATATCTCTTAATTCATTTCAGATCTTAAAAACCACCCCCTAAAGCACGGTAAAGTGCCACAGTAGCATGGAGTTCGGCCGTTTTAATGCTGGCCAACTCTAATTCACTTTGTAAAGCATTACTTTGAGCGGTAATCACCTCTAAATAATTTGCCATGCCGTTATTGAACAGTAAACCTGCATTTTTAACCGCCTGTTTTAAGGTATTTACCCTCCTTTGAGCGATAGCTTCCTGCTGTTTTAGTTTTTCAATGGCGATCAGCTCATCAGAAACCTCTCCTACAGCCGTTAAAACCGACTGTCTGAATTGAAGCACCGCTTTTTCTCTTTCGATCTTTTCCAGCTCAAATTGGGTTCTCAATTGTTTGCGCTGAAATAGAGGTTGAGTTACACCACCTGCCACTACACCAAACAAGGAAGCCGGTATATTGAACCAGTTACTGGCTTTAAAAGCATTTAAACCCGCAGTTGCGCTGATGTTTAAAGATGGATACATACTCGCTTTAGCCACACCAACCCGGGCATTCGCCAGATCAAGAGCAAGCTCCGCAGAACGTACATCCGGTCTTTGCGCCAACAATGCCGCAGGGATTCCTGCCGATAATTGCGTTGGGAATCTAGCCTGATCCAGACTTCCCTGGCGGATAATCGCGGCAGGAAGCTGTCCGGCAAGCATGCTCAATGCATTTTCCTGGATGTTGATGTTTTGTTCTAATGAAGGAATCAACTGAGCGGCAACCAATTGCTGCGCTTCGGCCTGTTGAATGGCCAGTGAACTCACCTGTCCGGCATCAAACTGCATCTTAATCATCGTTAAAGTACTGTCGTTCAGTGCAACATTTCTTTTAGCAATAGACATTTGAGTGTCCAGCATCAATAAGCGGTAATATCCTTGCGCCACGTTTGCGATCAGTCTCATTTGAACCGCTTTCCTCGCTTCTGCGCTTTGCAGGTAAGTCGCTAATGCTGCTTTCTTCTGACTACCGATCTTTCCCCAGATGTCTGCTTCCCAGCTCAATCCAAGGTTTGCATTGAAATCTTCAATGTGTTTGGTGCCTAAAAACTGACCAGCACTCAGGCCATTCAAACTATTATCAGAAGGTCTGCTGCTGTTGGCCGTAATGTTCAGGTTAAGCTCTGGCAAGTTGCCCAGCTTCGACTGTCGGAACAATAATTCAGCAGCAGTCATGTTTTTCATTGCGATTTGTAAATCGTAATTTCTCAGTAAAGCCGTATCTATCAGATTACCTAAGGTAGGATCTGTAAAAAACTGTTTTACTGATAGTTTAGCGATACTATTCTCGCTATCTACCTCAGCATTCCTGAAAGTTTGAGGGATGCTTGCAACAGGTACAATGATGTCTTTTGAAACTTTACAGCCTCCCAGAAATATCAGGAGCATCAGTGCTGTGAGTTTATTTATAGGTGTTTTCATTTGAGTTCTATTGTCCTGAAAGATTAAGAGTAAATTATTTCCGTATCTGGTTTAACGCTTACCCCCGACTTCATTTCTTCGGCCAATGGAGGTTTTCCGCTTACCTTTTCCTGTAAGTACTGGAAGATGACAAACAATACCGGAATGATGAATAGCCCTAGTATTACACCAGAAATCATTCCTCCGGCAGCACCGATACTGATCGAATGGTTACCCATTGCAGATGGACCGGTTGCGCTCATCATCGGAATCAATCCTACGATAAAGGCCAGTGAAGTCATGATAATCGGTCTCAAACGTAGTTTAGCGGCTTCTAAAGCAGCTGAAACCAGGGTTTTTCCTGCTTTCCTACGCTGAACGGCATATTCTACAATCAGAATTGCATTCTTTGCCAGCAAGCCAATCAACATCACCAAAGCCACCTGAACATAAATATTGTTCTCAATTCCGGTAAGGCCAATCGCCACAAATACGCCGAATACACCGGCAGGAATAGAAAGCACCACTGCTAAAGGCAGGATATAACTCTCATATTGAGCGGCTAACAGGAAGTAAACGAAGATCAGACATAACATAAAGATGATCGTCGATTGTCCACCCGAAGAAATCTCTTCTTTGGTTAAACCTGAGAACTCAAATGAATAACCAGAAGGAAGGTGTTTTTTCGCCACTTCTTCCACTGCTTTAATCGCATCGCCGGAACTATAACCTGGTTTAGCAATGGCATTTACACCAATTGAGTTAAATAGATTATACCTTGATGCCGTTTCCGGACCATACACCCTGGATAAGGTAGCCACCGTATTGATCGGCACCATTTCTCCTTGTTTATTTTTCACATAAACCGCATCCATGGCAGAAGCATCCGCACGATCCGCAATATCTGCCTGCACCATTACGCGGTAATATTTACCGAAACGGTTGAAATCTGAAGCCTGTGCACTACCAAAATACGCTTGCATCGTTTGCAGCACGTCTTTCACATTGATACCCAACTGCTCCGCTTTCTCCTCATCAATTTTCAATTCAAATTGTGGGTAATCTGCTTTAAAGGTGGTAAAGGCAATAGCAATCTCCTTACGTTTCATCAATTCACCGATGAAGTTATAGCCGATGCCTGCAAATTTATCCAGCTTTCCACCGGTTTTATCTTGTAATACCAGATCCAATCCGTCCACATTACTGAAACCCGGAACTGTTGGGAAAGTAAAGACAAAGAAGTTGGCACCTTTTATACTACCCAGTTTTGCTCTGATATCATTCATGATATCATTGATATTTTTCAATTTACCACGCTCCTCTGTAGGTTTAAGCAGCACGAAAGCCACACCTGCCGAAGGACTGGTACTTTGAGTCATGATATTGAAACCAGAAAGCACATTCAGCAATCGGTTAGATTCTAAAGGCATCAGGATTTTTTCTGCCTCTTTTAAGGCGATCGTGGTACGTTCTAAAGAAGCACCTGCTGGCATCGACAACGCAATGGCAATAAAGCCCTGATCTTCCGAAGGAATAAATCCGGTTGGCGTTCTCTTCACCATCCATACCGTAGAAAGTGTGATCAGCAATAGTCCAAGTAGTCCAACCCACTTAAAGCGAATCAGGAACCTAAGACTACCAATATATTTATTAGTCAAGCTGTTAAAGCCAGTATTGAATCCTAAAAAGAAACGTTCTGAAAAGGTTTTCTTAACTGCTCCTTTTTGATTCGCATGGTTGTCTTTTAAAAACAAAGCACATAAAGCCGGACTTAAAGTCAAGGCATTAACCGCTGAAATCACAATGGCAATCGCCAGGGTAAAAGCGAACTGTCTATAAAATACACCCGTTGAGCCTTCCATAAAACCAACCGGTAAAAACACAGCCGACATTACCAGAGTGATCGAAATAATGGCTCCTGTAATTTCCTGCATGGCCGAAGCTGTTGCTTCTTTTGGAGGCAAATGTTGTTGCTCCATCTTCGCATGGACGGCCTCTACCACTACAATCGCATCATCTACCACAATACCAATGGCCAGAATCAAGGCAAATAAAGTCAGTAAGTTGATCGAGAAACCAAATAACTGCATAAAGAAAAACGTTCCTATAATTGCCACCGGAACAGCAATCGCCGGAATCAACGTAGAGCGGAAATCCTGTAAGAAGATAAACACCACGATAAATACCAGGATAAAAGCTTCAATCAAAGTATGAATCACCTGATCAATAGACTGATCTAAAGAAACTTTTGTGCTATACATCACATCATATTTTACACCTTTAGGGAAATCTTTCTCTGCTTTTTTCAGGAATTCCTGAATCTTGATCTGGATTTCATTGGCATTAGAACCTGCCAATTGCAAAATCCCAATGTCAACGCCGGGTTTTCCATTGATACGGGTGATACTTCCATAAGTATATGCGCCAAATTCAACTCTTGCCACATCCTTCAATCTCAAAATAGAGCCATCCACATTAGAACGGATCACCATATTTTCATAATCTTTGGGCTGATTCAGTTTACCTTTATACTTAATTACATATTCAAAGGCATTTTTACTGCTTTCGCCGAATTTCCCTGGAGCAGCTTCCACGTTTTTATTCTGGATGGCAGCCATCACTTCATTAGGCATCAGGTTGTAACTGGCCATTTGCGCAGGATTTAACCAGATACGCATCGAATAATCTTTACTTCCACCGAAAATACTGGCAGAACCTACCCCTGGAATCCTTTTGATCTCCGGAATTAAGTTAATCTGGGCATAATTGGCTAAGAAAGTCTGATCGTATTCGGCTTCGTTTTCCGTGTACATATCGAGTACCATGATCAAACTGTTCTGCTGTTTAGCGGTGGTAATCCCCGCCTGAACTACCTCTGCGGGCAGTTGACTGGTGGCCTGAGCTACTCTGTTCTGCACGTTTACGGCTGCCTGATCCGGGTCTGTACCCAGTTTAAAGAAAACCGTAATCACTAATGATCCATCATTACTGGCGGTAGAACTCATGTAACTCATGCCTTCCACCCCGTTGATAGACTCTTCCAGCGAAGGTGCTACAGCCCTCAATACGGTCTCCGCATTTGCCCCCGGATATAGGGCGGTTACCTGAACTGCGGGTGGCGCAATGTCAGGAAACTGTTGTAATGGTAATTTTGAAAGTCCAAGCAGCCCGAAAATCACTAATAAAATAGAGATTACTGTGGCGAGGACCGGTCTTTGTATGAATATCTTAAACATGACTGAGGTTAGTTAGCGGCAATTTTTGGTGTTTTTTCATTGGATACTTCCGGAACAATAGCATCCCCGTCTTTCAGAATTTCAAATCCTTTAGAAACGATACGGTCACCGGATTTCAATCCATCTTTAATCAGGTAGTTTGTACCACTGGTTCCGATCACTTTAATCGGTTGTTTCGCTACTTTATTGTGCTGGTCAACCGTGTATACGAAAACCTTATCCTGTACTTCAACTGTAGCAGATTGTGGAACCAGCATGGCATTCTGGTGTTCCAGACTTAGCCTTACTTTCCCGGTATTTCCAGATCTCAACAGACCCGAGGCATTAGTAAAACTTGCTCTAAGCGTGATGGAACCCGTATTCTTATCAAACTGTCCGTCGATCATATCGATTTTACCCAGTTGCGCATATACGCTATTATCAGATAAAATCAGAGATACCGGAGCCAGGTCTTTCAGTTTTCCCGCAGTAGTAGCCGATGGATATTTGGCTTTGAAGTTGATAAAATCTGCTTCACCTAAAGAAAAGTACACACGTATCTCATGTACATCAGATAAATTGGTTAATGGCATTGGATCTGTTGGCGATACTAAACTGCCTTGTTTTTTAGGTAAACGGCCAATGTATCCGCTCACAGGCGCTTTAATCAGCGTATATCCCATATTAATTTGTGCCGTTCCAACGCTTGCTTTTGCCTGTGCTACATTGGCAAGGGCAATCTGATGCGCTGTTTTGGCAGTTTTCAATTGAAAATCAGAAACCACTTTGTTTTGTACTAAAGGGATCAGCTTGTCCACTTCCAGTTGTGCATTTAATACGGCTGCTTCTGCGGCACGCTGGTTTGCTTTGGCATTGTTCAATTGTTCCATAAAAGGAAGTGCATTGATTTTGAATAAAGGTTGTCCGGCATGAACGAGCGCGCCTTCATTGACTAAAACTTGTTCCAATGCACCCGATACTTGTGGGCGGATTTCCAGATCTACCGCCCCTTGCAAGGATGCAGGGTATTCCAGGAAAGTAGTTTCCGCAGTCTGACTGATAGAAACTACAGGTAATGTCGGCGCAGGAGCGGCAATTTCAGTTGCAGGCTCGCTGGCGCATCCGAATAGAAACAGGGCTGTTGAAAGTAATAATATTGATTTCATAAGGTAATTTGAGGGGTTATTTATTAAAGACTCACTATGGTTTCCGGCCTTGCTGCCGGATGGGGGGTAATATTTCATGATGTATTTGATTTAGAGTTTGAAAAACAGATGTAAGTAATTTAACAGTGTTAAGTAGTATTGGGTAACAGGTTGATGTTTCATATATTTCTTCAATTTAGCAGGTTATATAACGGGTATAAGTCGTTTAACAGTGTTAAGTCAGTAAATACTGCCGACAATTATTCCATGATGTACCGATTTAACGGACAAATAACGGATGTAAGTGATTTAACAGTGTTAAGTAGTACTAGATAAAAAAACGGATTGAAGTTAACCCGCCTGGTATGCCTGAATATTATTGTTTATTAGTGTATTGGTACTGATGTTTTTTTTTTAATGAGGGATGCTAGCGTTGGTATTGGTATTGAGCAATGGTGCTTATTTAGCGAACCAGCTCCTGAGCTTATCAAAAATCGTTTTTTAATCGTTAACGTACTTTATAATTCCTTTAAGTGCGTCTCTAAGAATATGTTGATTCGTCATATTATCTGTTCCCTTGCGCACAAAGTTGATTGAAATCAAGCCATGAACAACAGACCAAAAGGTAAAATATTTCCTGCAAAGCAGGTCATCATCAACCGGATCAGCAGTCATCAGTTCTTTGATCGTATCACAGATGATGTTCGTTGTCGCTTCTGCTTCCGGGAATGCTTTCATCACCTCGCAACAGCTCATATCTACACCATACATCAATTGATACAATTCTTTGTATTTAAAAGCAAAGTCCCAATAAGCCATCCACATCGCCTCTAATTGATCCTGAGGCAATTCATGCTGAATCTTTGCGGCTTTTAGCTCCTGAAACAGAATGATATATCCTTTCCTGGTTAATTCGAGTAATATCCCCTCTTTATTGGCAAAATACTCATAAATAATAGGTGCGGTATATTCAATTTTATCAGCAATCTTTCTCATACTGAGCGACTGCCAACCATCTTCTTTCACGATTTCCAGTGCAGCATCCAATATATTGAGTCTTGTGTCCTCTTTTAACCGTTGTATGCGTTCTTTACTGCCCATGTTTTAGAAAATAAAATAGTGTAAATAATTTAACACTGTTAAGCAAATGTAAATAGTAGTTCTGATAATCCCATCATTAATTTGTCAAATACTAATAAACCGGCTTTAACAAAGGTTAAAAGCCGGTTTATTTTAAATGATTTCTGAAGACACCCCTTTTCAACTGAGAATTTTCAGACTATTCTTCTGCTATATGCAACCCTCATCAAAACTTCAATAGCATTGTTTAACGGATCAATTGCATAAAAGCATTGACACTTTTATTCTCAAATTCCAACGTTCCGTTTAACCTGGCAGTTCCGCTATCAATTTTTCCTGCCTTAATTTTCAATTGAGAAAAAGGTTGTAACCAACTGTTCAATAAGGGAAACAGTTCAGTGGCTCTAATTCCTTTTAAATCAGCAGCTGCCGAAAAGAAATCAGACTGCTGCCGGGCAACACTTCCGCTCCTATTTATAGGATCATTTTCCTGCGTACTCAATTGCCAGATGTCACCTTTTGTACGGCTGTATACCTGATACAGAGGGAACAGTTCCTTATTTAACCTGTTGTCTGCATGGAGACCTTTGTCAGGACTAACCGCCTTGCCCAAACCGATTACCTGTTTTGCTTCCAGATAGGTCAACAAATCCACTGTTCTGGCCGCCAGGCTCAATTTTAACTTCGGCACCTTCTGCTTTTTCAATTGAACAGTTGCCACCTTTTCAAAATCATCATTGTATTCATAAGCAATCAGGGAGTCAATTTGAGTAATAGCTGGCCCCATTTCCAGACTGGCAAAGCCAAGATAGGATTTCAACAGACTATCTGTTTGCAAAGAAACACCTTTTAAAGACAGCTCTTTAGGTATCCAGGAGCTCGTAAAACCTGCATTTACCCATACCTTTATTAAAGCATTATCCGCAAATTTAACGAATGACTGAGGTTGATCAGGAATATCCAGACCTTTGGTCGGAAAGCTACCTTCAATTACTGCAAGCCCATCTTTGAAATTCAGCTGCCCTGTATATGTTTCGCTAGTCCAGCTCAAATGACCTTTCGCTTTTTTTAAGGCAATCATTAATGGAGCTGCCTCTTCCATCCTGTTTTTTCGGTCTAAAATATCATTCAACTCTTCCAATACGGCTTCTTTCCGGAAAGAGTAAGCAATAGCAAGGGTCTTTCCATCATAAGCAACCCTGATTTTACGATCGGCAGAAGTTCCAATAGTCCTCCCCACTCCTTGTCCGGCCCCGCCTTCGGAGGGCGCTTCTGTTCCTCTTCCCTCAAAATCCCTGACTTTAAGCATCCTTTTCAACCAGGCATTTAATCCTGTCGTATCTGATAAAGCGAGACCGGAATAAAACGTACCTGGCGCTGATGTTTCCAGGGAGTACACAAAGATGTTGGCAGGTAAAGAGAAGTCCGGCCGCTGCCCTTCTTTTTCATTAGTTTTCAAATAATAGCCGGGATTGCCTGCAAAATCAATAGCCAGGGTTTTCAGTAAACCATCCACATTCAATTTATACACTACAGATGCATTTTTGGCAACTTGCTGATGATAGGAACGGGATTCCCGGAAATACAAATACCCGTAAACAGAAAACAGCAGCAATAGAATTATTGCTGCTGATATTTTTAATGTCAATTTCATGTAGATACCCTTACTTTTGAAGGTCCTCAGTGATAGTGAACAAGTATTTCAATGCGTTCTTCTGACCGGCAGGAATATCCATACTGATTTCCCCGGCAAACGTATCGTTCTTCATTGGAAATGATCTGATATAAATATCACCCAATGAACTCAATGTTTTATTGGTTTTCTCCGCTTGTGCCAGTTTACCTAATTCTTCTGCCGGAATTTTCCCAGCCAGTTTTTTAGGGCTGAAATAAGCCGCGTAATTATTTCCTAATAAGGCTTTTTTATGTTTAGTATTCACCTTTGCCTGGAAAGTATTGCTCACAATCTGCTCCATTTCCTTCGCATTGGTACTTAAAAAGATGATCCCATCTTTAATGGTAAAATACATGGCCATCGGACTCTTAGGAATAGAAATCTCATAATAGCTGTTGTTATTTTTTACCAGTTCTTTTTTCACGCCATAAGCGATCAGTTTGTCTATCAAACGGGTATCTTCTGTAGAAATCATCATCAGGAAATCCGGCAAAGTTTCTTTCTTTGTCTTCATTACCTCTTTTGTTTCGAAGTTCTCCTCATTATAATCATAAGATTTATAAGAAACCTCTTTTTGTGATAAGCCATTGAAAACGAACATCCCATCTCCTTTGATCACTTTTCCAATCGCTTCTTCATCTAATAATAAAGAAAACAAGTCCGTAGCCATGCCGATTTCATCCGAATATACCGACCCGTAGATTTTATTGATCAGTTTAGGGTATTCCTGCAAATACGCTTTGGTATCCATTGCATAAGCCATGTATCCGATCATTTGATCTTCATTTACATAGTTCAGGAATTTCTTGTTCAGCTTTCTATGGTGGACTTTCCTCATCACACTGCCCATATCCTTATTAAAGGTTATCGCCGAACTCAACTTAATAGCGGTATCTTCCAGATACAATTTTGCATTGGCCGTACCGTAACCACCCATGAAATTAACCCCTTTAAAGTAATCTAAAGGTAGGTAAGCACTGCTCAACTGTTCAACTCCGGAAATCCAGATCGTTGCTTCTGCCTTAGGATCAACACTTTTTGTGAAATCAGGATTGCTTAAAATAGAGCCTTGATGCTTTCCTGCGAAAAAATCTTCGCTCATTTTCGCAGTCCATTTTGCCAATACTGCCGCTTTCAATTTCCTATCCTGAAAGAAAGGACTAATCCCTTCATCACTTGCACTGCTTTCCGAATACGCAGTATCTACGACCGCCATGCTGCTATCCGTAGCGAAAGCTTCTGCTGCCTCAACAGCTGTAGACGCTTCCATTACATCCTCAGTCGGGTCTGCTTTAGCAACTTCAATACGCCTCTTTACAGGCTTTTTCTTATAGTTTTTTACGGCTGTTTTCTTTCCTTTCAGCTTTGATTTTTTGCCTCTGTTCTTAGCAGGTACTGATTTCTTCTTCTTAACCGGCTCCTGAACTACCGTATCCTCCTCAAAACCCACGCTGTTTACATTTTCGGCTACCTCAACGGCAACTGAATCCGCATATACAGCGTCAACACTAACTGCAGTATCACTGGTAAGCGAGATTCCAATCTCTTCCTGTACTGATAAACCAAACCGCTCCCGAACTTCCGGGCGATTGAAATAAGCCGCTTTTGCAGTAGGAAGAACAGCCAATAACATTTCCCCGTTCCAATGAACAATTTCCGTAGAATCTGCATTAAAATAAGACCTTACCTGATCTTTAATCGTGAATTGCTTGCCACGATGTGTGAAAAACTGATCTATTTTCGCTGCATCTTTAACAGGAAGCAGGAAACAATTGTAACTAACACTATCGTTTGTTTGATTGTAATAATAGAAGTCCGAAGACAAGTTGAAACCAAAATCTTCCATACCCTGGAAACGGGCACTGTGGTCCTTTGCTAGTCCATCCAATAGCTTTTTACCCAGAAAAGTCTGGTTAAACTCACTTACAGACATCAACTGTGTTAGATTCCCTCCCTTGATTGTGGCCACGGCAAGTGCGTCAGCCGGTATTTTACGGGAAAGGTCCTGGGCATTCACTGCAACTGTACCTAATAAGAAGGATCCGGCAAGTGCAGATTTAAAATAGTAATTCATGTGTTTTAAATAGGTATTGTATGTAAAATAATGTAGGTGTCATGTTGGTTAAACCAAATCATTCTTACTTCGCAAGGATGATTTGATTTGAAATATTAGTTTTCCCATTGATCAATCCCATAATCCCGGCGTTTAACATCACTGCTTTCTTTGTTTTTGACACTTTCGCTAATGGGTTTGTACTGGTTACGACTGGTTTTTCGAAGCGATAAATACTGGTATAACTCGCCTCTTTAAACACGTTTTTAACTTCCGGCTTCAGCTTATTATATTCCGTTAAGGCTTCTTTGGTATGGATATAGCGGCGTTGAAAAACACCGTTCTCTGGATTAAAGCTAAAAGAAGAATTGTTAATCGCTTTGATTTTCATCTTCTTCAGTACATTCTGACTTACATTATTGATATTGGAAATATTTTTGAAAGCAAAGCTCACTGTGGCGATATAATTCTCGAAATCGAGTGTTTTCTTTACATTACTAATCCCCGGAGAGTTTTTCAAATAGGCGACTACCTCTTCCATTTCTTGCTGGATCTTTTGTTTATTGGGTACTTTATACCCATTTACACTGTCCAAAAGCATTATTGAGGCCACTTTAGTTTTGCTGGCGCTTAAATTTACAGTTAGGTTAACCGTACCTGAGCCGTTGTTAGCCACATTTATCTCTTCAATAATCTGAAAACAGGAAGAAAACACACATAAAACCAGTATTAATAAAAAGTATCCCGCGTTTCTCTTTAGCATATCCCCTGCAAGCATAATTAAATATATAATTTCCCAAAGATATAATTTACTGGCAATAATCCCGACGATAACCGCAAATGGGATCAGGGAACACCTGATTTTCTCCCCTCCTTCCTATTTTTCATGGAAAATATTCCCTTATCTCCTCTATTAATTGCATTTTAGCCGGTATAATCAAAACCGGTATGAACAACAGTATCACATTGAGGGATATTGCAAGGGCTCTTAAACTATCTACCTCTACCATTTCCAAAGCTTTAAACGACAGCCATGAAATCGGAGAAGAGACTAAAAAGAAGATAATTGCCTATGCAACGGAACACCATTACGTGCCTAATCGGATGGCAAAAGGCCTGAAACAAGGAAAAAGCAGATCAATTGGTGTGGTAGTTTGTTCTTTAGACAATAATTTTGTGGCGCAAATGCTGGACGGGATTGATAAGATCAGTACCGATAAATCCTACCAGATCATCATCATGCAAAGCAAGGAATCCCAGAAACAGGAAATGGCTTGTATTGATTTGTTGTATTCGGGCGGAATAGATGGATTACTCATTTCCCCTGCTTGCGAAACTACCGATTTCAGCTACCTGAAGAACCTCCAGGAATCTGGTCTGCCGATGGTATTATTTGATCGCTTAACCGACCAGATCGACACCCATAAAGTGGGCGCAGACAACATTAAAGGCGCTTATGATGCCACCATGCACCTGATCGACAACGGATTTAAGCGCATTGCACACCTCAACACCAATACCAGACTCAGCATTTCCACCGACCGGTTAAACGGCTATAAACAAGCGCTTTCAGATCAAAAGATAAGTTTCAATCCAGCTTATCTCCGCTCCTGCGATTATACCGATACCCATAAGTTAAACGAAGATCTGGAAGAGGCCATTCAATATTATATGGGCTTGCCGGAACCGCCAGACGCGATTTTCACCGCTACAGATCAGATTACGACCCGCTGTCTTTCTTTGTTAAACAAACTGGGTTATAAAATACCTACGGATATTGCCTTAATCGGATTCACCAATACAGAATTGGCCGATGCGATGAACCCTGCATTGAGTACCATACATCAGCCAGCCTTTGAAATCGGACAGCTTGCTGCCGAAATGTTAATCTCCTTAATCGAGAAAAAACACAAAGAAGTCGATTTTGAAACCATCAAACTGGATACCAAAATCCTGGTTCGCGCTTCTACCCAAATGACCGCTGCTAAATAATATAAAATGAAGCTCCATACCCCCTAAGGAACCGGAGCTTCATCAAAAAGATTAGTAATTGCCGCTGATGCCTAACTCCAATCCACGTAATTCTGCCAGTCCGCGTAAACGGCCAATTGCAGAATAACCTGGATTTGTATGCTTGGCCAGGTCGTCCAGCATCTGGTGACCATGGTCAGGGCGAAAAGGAATCGGCAATGCTCTCGTCACGTTTTCCGCCACAATTGCCTTCATCACTTCATACATATTGACATCACCACCCAGGTGATCTGCTTCATAGAAATTACCTTCTTCATCCTTGGTTACATTTCTCAGGTGCAGGAAATGCACCCTAGATTTCACTGCTTCAAAAATCTCCGGAAGGTTGTTGTTTAAGCCTGCACCTAAAGAACCGGTACAAAAACAGATGCCATTGAAATCCAGATTTACACTATTAATAATGTATAACAAATCTTCCTTCGAGCTGGCGATACGCGGTAATCCCAGAATCGGGTACGGTGGATCATCCGGATGAATCGTCATCTTGATCCCTGCCGACTCACATACTTCCGAAATCCCGTTCAGGAACCAGATCAGATTTTCTTTTAAACCGGCAGTGCCGATCTCTTTATACTCATCGATACTATTCTGTAAGGCTTCCAGCTCAATTTCTTTTTCATTAGGAATGCCCATCAAGACATTAATCCGGAGTAAATCCAATTCCTCAGCCGTCATTTCTGAATGCCTCAAGCCCGCTCTTTCTCTGATTTTCTCCGGATAATCAGCGGCAGCACCTTCCCTTTTCAAAATGAAAAGATCAAATACAGCCAGGTCAGTCCAGTTAAAATAAAGCGCTTTTGAACCATCTGTCATCGTCAGATCTAACTGCGTACGCGTCCAGTCCAACACCGGCATAAAGTTATAACATACCGTTTTAATCCCACAAGAAGCCAGATTTCTCAGGGTTTCATTATAGTTCGCGAGGTATACCTCCGCATCTTTACGTCTTGTTTTTATCGCCTCATGAACGGGTACACTTTCTACCACTGCCCAATGCAAGCCCGAAGCTTCAATGATTGATTTTCTTTCCAGAATATCTGCTACCGGCCAAACTGCACCATGAGGAATGTGGTGTAAAGCCGAGACAATTCCTGTGGCTCCCGCTTGTTTTACATCGGATAAGCTCACCGGATCTGTTGGCCCGTACCAGCGCCAGGTTTGTACTAATTTATGATTCTTTTTATCCATAGTTTTATACGCCGCTATAGGCATTAAATCCACCGTCTACTAATATCGTTTCTCCATTTACAAAGGCCGAAGCATCGCTCAATAAATAGATCAATGTTCCGTTTAATTCTTCCGGGTTCCCTAATCTACCAAAAGGGGTATGATTTACAAAGCGTTGTGCACGATCTGTGTAAGAACCATCCGGATTGGTGAGCAGGGAACGGTTTTGCTCCGTTAAAAACACCCCTGGTGCAAGCGCGTTTACACGGACACGATCTCCGTAACGTTGTGCCAGCTCTACCGCCATCCATTTCGTGTAACCTTCTATCGCGTTTTTCCCTAAGGTATAGCCTAACACCCGGGTTAATGGACGTTGTGCTGCCAAAGAAGAAATATTCACAATAGAACCTTTTCCTTTTTCTGCGATTACTCTCCCAAATACCTGTGTAGGTAATACGGTGCCAAAAAGATTCAGTTCTACCGCTTTCTGCGTATCCACGATATTGGTATCAAATATATTCTGATCCGGACCGATAGTTGCCCCTGGAATGTTACCTCCGGCAGCGTTTACCAGACCATCAATGGTCCCCCAGGCATTTAGAATTTGTGTTCTTGCGGCTATCAATGCTTTTTCATCCAGCACATCAGTGATGACTGCCATCGCCTCCCCACCGTTTATAGTGATCGCTTTAACGCGCTCATTTGCTTTTTCTTCGTTTCTACCCAGAATGGCAACTTTAGCACCGGCAGCAGCCACAGCCATGGCAAACGACTCGCCCAAAACACCGGTTGCCCCGGTAATTACAATCACCTTGTTTTCTAATGAAAACAGATCTTTGCCCTTCATACTTTAAGATTATATAGGTTAAATACTATAACCAATGTTAAGGAAATTAAACATTGAATCCGGCTGGATAGCCTTAAATATTTACGATAACGATTGCGTTTTTAGACGATCAGTGCAGGAATATGAGCAAGTCAGCCTTCCTGCTTGCAAGAATTCGGGAACCCCGGCAGCAACCCTCCCTTAAAAATTAACAGAAAAGGTATGTAAACCATCTTCAAAAGCGTAGCTCATCGCAAAGCCATAATGGTTGCAGATTTGTCTGGAAATAGCCAGACCTAAACCCATGCCTTCCGAAGCTGCCGTTTTGTTGAATCGCTCAAAAGTCCGGCCGCCATCCAGAGCCATTTCTATCCCCGTATTACTGAATATCAATTGATTGTCTGATAATAAAATGGATATACGGCCAGGTTTCACATTGTGACGAATGGCATTACTGATCAGGTTATTTAGTAGAATATCCGCGAGATACTTACTCATTAACACTTCTTTATCCATTAAATCCGTAGCAACGGTAATCTCTGCGGATTGCAACAGTTCCTGAAACTGCCTCAGTTTCTGTTCGATCAAGGGTTTCAAATGAATTGGTTCTTCATTCTTGATCATATTGTTCTCAATCTTCGCCAGTAAAAGCAAAGAATGATTAAGACGGGATAACCGCCCTACAGCCAGGTAAATATCTTCGATCAACTCCCCTTGTTTGTCGCTGAAACCCTCCGTTTGCAACAGCGTATCCAGCTTGGAATTGATCACCGCCAAAGGGGTCATCATTTCATGCGCCGCATTATCTGTAAAAGATTTCAACTCTTTATAATCTTCTTTTACCCGCTTAGACATCAGCAAAACCGCCTGATTCAGCTCTACAAACTCATCAATATTGCTCTGCTCTACCTTAACCTCGTTTTTACCGGTCAGGTTGAAAGCTTTCATTTGATCAAGAATATGATAAAATGGCTTCCATAAACTATTTAACAAGAACCGGTTGACCAGGAAAAGTGTCAGCAATAACAAGACGATAATCAGCAAACTGATCAGGAAAATAATGCGAACCAGGTCTTCTGCTTCCAGTCTGGACTTTAGCACACTCACCTCATACACCTGATCGTTCACCTTCATAAAGGTGGTCAGGCGTCTTCCCGGCTCCTTTTCATGTTCCTTTTCATTCAGGTAAACACTATTACTATAGCTCCTACCCAGGGTATCTGAGGGCTGTACCTTCCGATAAATCACCTGCTGATCATGGAAATCACCAGCCAGGGGTAGCTTATCATATTTTGCTACATAGGCCCGGATCTCCTCTTCTTCAATCCGGAGATCCCGGTCTAATTTCTCTGTGAGTATAAAGTGGATCACCACATAGTAAATTACCCCTGTTGATAACAAGACCAACAAGGACACCAATATATTTACCCGATTATACCGACTGGAAAGTTTCATATGTTTTCAAACTTATACCCCACACCATACATCGATTTGATGTAATCCTTACTCCCCGCTTCAATCAGTTTCTTACGGAGGTTTTTAATATGCGTATAGATGAAGTCGAAATCGTCCGACAAATCTATTTCATCCCCCCATAAATGTTCTGCAATGGCATTTTTAGTGACCACCTTCCGCTGATTCGAGGTAAAATAAACCAGCAGGTCAAATTCCTTCCTCGTCAGATTCAACACCCGGTCATTCACCATCACTTTCATCGCGAGGGTATCAATGCTGATTTCATTAAAGACAATCGTACTATTCCCATCAAAACTTTTTCTGCGTACAATCGCAACAACCCTGGCTTGCAGCTCAGATAAATGGAAGGGTTTCACCAGATAATCATCTGCACCGAGGTTTAAACCATCCACTTTGTCATCCAGCGAATGCCTCGCAGAAATGATCAATACCCCATCTTTCTTATTCAATTTCTTAAGCTCACGCAGAATTTCCATTCCCTCGCCACCCGGCAAAGTCAGGTCCAGCAAAATGCAATCGTATTGGTAAAGGCTGATTTTCTCCATGGCTGACTGAAAATCGACAGCCAGTTCACAGATATTTCCTTCCGCGCTAAAATAAGTAAGGATGCTTTCGCGGAGCGATTGCTCGTCTTCAATTAATAGTAATTTCATTAAATAAGGTATGCTAGATGGCTTTTAAGTTAATAATTATTATTGATGAAGACCACCGTTCTTGAAAAGATCATAGGCCGACTGGTAATTTGCAATTGCTTCTTTAACCACATGCCCCGAGAATTTACGGGAAATCTGCTCGTTTTTCTGCGGATTATAAAGGTAAGTTTCCACCTTTTGTTGCGGACTCAACACCACCAGACTATCCTTTTTGAGGTAGGCCAGCTTTTGATAAGTACCCAGGAAAGTTCTGGGCACATACGATTTTGCCAACACATCTTTACCAAAAAGATTACTTTCATAACTCCATCCAAACAGGTTAAAGAGTGTTGGATAAAGGTCTATCTGGGAGCACAAAGCATTGATTTCATGCTTACCTGCCGCAGTTGCCAAACCGGCCGGTAAATTCAGTACCATACATGGGATATGATATTTACTGATGTCAATTTCATTCTTGCCGGCACTACTTGCACAATGGTCGGCCACAACAATCACCACCGTGTTTTTGAACCATGGTTTTGTACTCGCTTCAGACAGAAATTTACCTATCGCATAATCCGTATACCTCAAAGCCCCGTTTCTACCTGTTCCGGAAGGAATGTCTATTTTTCCGGAAGGATAGGTAAAAGGACGGTGATTAGAAGTGGTCATCACAAAGCTGTAAAAAGGTTTTCCTGCTTTAAACTGACGGTCCGATCCATTGATCACTGCCTCATATAAATCACCATCACTGATTCCCCAGGCATTTTCAAAATGAACCTGATCATCGGTAATGATGGTACGTTTAGTCAGGTAATGATCCCCGGCCATCACTTTTCTGCCGCGATCAACAATATCATAACCATTGCTACCGAAATACTGGTTCATATTGTCGAAATAACCATCGCCACCATAATAGAAGCTCCGCTGGTATCCTGCTTTTTCAAAAATGTTTCCGATAGTAGTCAGGCTATCGTTACCCGGACGCCTCACAATACTGCTCCCCGGGGTTGGTGGAATGGCCAGCGACAATGCTTCCATCCCTCTTACCGTTCTTGTTCCGGTGGAATACATATTGGTAAACAACAAATTAGTATTGGCTAAAGAATCCAGGATTGGCGTTAAATTCTCCTGATTTCCAAAATGAGCCATAAAATCGGCACTTAAACTCTCTACTGTAATCATGATTACATTCGGTTTATAGGCCGTTCCGGTTCCGGTAATGTCCCTTTTAATACTGGCATCTGCGACTAAAAACCGGCTGTTATCCTCCTGTAAAGTAGACCTTAGGACGCGGAAAGCCTCCGGTTGATCCAGCATTTTATAGAAATGATTGTAATTGAGTTCATTGTTTTTGAAGGCAGAAAAGATGGAGTATATCCCAGCTTTGGACAGTTCATTCTGGTAACGGTTAGCCCCTTGTTCTGCCCAGGAGTTGGGTACAAAAAAACCATAGAAAAGACAGGTCAGTAAGATCATACCGGAAATCAGTCCTCTTTCCTTAAAAGGAGTGTTGGACTGAAAATGACGTTTAAACGCCCCTGTTTTTACAAAACCAAGCAATACCAGGCCGCTGATCAGTACTACTCCACCGATCAATAAGGGCAAAGGATAAGATTCATTGATATTGTGGATCACCTCATAAGTATAAACCAGGTAATCTACCGCGATAAAGTTAAAGCGACTTCCAAATTCATCCCAAAAAGTAAGTTCCGCGAAGAAAGAGAACATGGCAATTACCGTCATCAGGAATAAAACGGCATAGCTGAGAAAAATATTAAACCAGGACTTGATCAGTCGCTGTGGCAGGAAACATAAATAAAGGGCGTAAAATAGCACCAGAAACAGGGCTACACCGAAATCGTACACTAAACCCTGACCGAAAATTCGAAGGATAGCAAAGAAAGAAAAGTCAGTGTTTTCCAATGTAGCAACCATCAATCCAAGACGAATCAGGAACGACCCGGCAATAAATGTTGCTACATAGGAAAAGAGTACACTGTACCTTGATTTAAACAAAACAGAAAGGCTCATAAAAACTATAATATATAGTCAAATATACCGGCCTATTCTGTAGTAAAACTGAAGATAAAACAGGAAGTATCAGCGTTTTTAATATCTTCAGAAGAATTGATTATTAAAGAATTAAATCATTAACAATCAATCGGTTACGGAAACAAAAAAACACTGACACTTACAGATTCGCTAAAGATTAAGCGTTTTTATTACGCTGATCTTCTTTATCATATAAATCAATCAGTTTACTTTGCAAACGGATCACAGAACTCTCTAACTGACTGATTTTTTCCTTCAGTTGTTCGATGATCTGAATGTGTTCGCTTACGCCTTCTTCACCCACATCCAAAAACTCTCTTAAACTTAATCCGTGTACTTCAGCGATCTGATTGATGCGGCTAAAGTTCGGATCAGTAATACTGGTTTCCAATTTTGAGTATGCTGGAATTGAGATATCCAACAGATCGGCCATCGCTTTTTGGTTGACCCCTTTTTTTTGACGTAAAATTCTAAATTTCTCCCCTAATGTTTTCATAATGAATATTATTATTTTTTAATAACCCCTAATTGAAATAAATTTAAGAAATATTAAATATAATATTATCATATTATTACAAAATTTTGAAATAAATAATCAAATCGATTTTTGGTTACTAAAAATATTAGTAAAAAAGCAGTTAATTTTCCGTTGTTTTTTTACGCTTTAAAGGGCAAAAAAACATCGGAAAAAGACCAGGATTCACCTGGTTAAATCGCTGTGGACTAGCCATATCGGCCGATTACTTTTTGCTCTGTCTAAAGATAAAAGCACCCAGCATTAATGCTACTGCTAAACCCGAAAACCCAGGAAAAAGAATAAATAAATAAAATACCCCGGCAACGACAGCTAAAGCCACAATAAATAGAAATCCCTGTAAAAAGGACTCCATTTTAAAAGCTGCGATCAAAGCGAACAACAAAAACGTACAAGCAAGAATGGTTAAAAACATATACAAAGATGCGTTTCCAATGTTAAGTTAACGTTAAGAAAATCGTTTTCTTCCTTTTTTTTTGTCAAAAAAAAGGAGCAGTTATGAAAAATCATACTGCTCCTTTTATGAAAATATACAAATTAAGGTTTTAGCAATTCCGGAGAATTTTGAGACTAAATTAATTCAGCTTCAAAATCACCCGAAAGCAAGGCTAAAATTCAATAAGATTAATAATCGTCGTTTAAGGCGAAAATTGGTTTTCTGGTCATCCAGTTACCGCTGGTAAAATCAGGGAAATCAACTGTTTCATTTCCTAATTCAATAGATTGCTCACTCAATGGTGTAATTGCACTCCATGCTGCTGCATCATAAACGTCCATTGGTGTTGGCTCGTTTCTTTTTGCTGCTTCAATGAAAGCGTGGATCACGAAGAAGTCCATACCACCATGACCTGCACCTTGCGCGTCATTACCGTATTTTTTCCAAAGTGGGTGATCATATTTCTCTAACCACTCTTTTGCCGGATCCCAGGCATGAGGCTTGCTTACACCTTCTACATAGATGCTCTTATTAACATCCATCCAAAGACCTTTAGTACCCTGAACTCTGAAACCAATAGAATAAGGTCTTGGAAGGTTGGTATCGTGTTGTAAGATGATCGTCTCGCCGTTTGCACAGTCGATTGTAGTAGTCACGATATCGCCCAAACGGAAGTTTACTTTCGCATTTGGATGGTTCTCGCCACCTTTCTCTACTATATAGTTATGTAGACCTCTTGCTTTAGTTGCAAAAGAGTTCAATTTTAAGAATTTATTACCTCTGTTGATGTTGATACAATGTGCAACCGGACCAATACCATGTGTTGGGTATAAATCTCCGTTACGGTGTACGGAGTGGTTAGTTCTCCATTTTGCTTCAGAGAAACCTTTCTCATTAAATTCTACACCACCACCATAAGGGCCTTTACCATCGTTAAATTTAACCTCTCTAAGGTCATGTTGGTAACCACCTTGTAAGTGCATGATTTCACCAAACACACCCTGACGTACCATATTTAAAGCGGCTAACACATCTCTTCTGTAACAAACGTTTTCCAACATCATCACATGAGCATTGTGTTTTTCTGCTGCTTGTACCACATCCCAGTGATCCTGAAGCGTAATACCTAACATCACTTCAGTAGCTACGTACTTAAGACCAGCTTCCATAGATTTAATGATCATTACCTTGTGTAATTCCCAGGGTGTAGAAATTACAACGGCTTTCAATCCTTTTGTTTCCAAAAGTTTTTTCCAGGCATTTTCATCACCAGTATAAATCTTAGGCATTGGTTTTCCTGATTTTGCAATCAGTGCTTTTGCAGAATTTAACATTCTGTCATCAACATCACAGATCGCAACCAAATCCACATCATCTCTCTTCAATAAAAGATCAAGGTGATTTTGGCCTCTCATTCCCACTCCAATCATTGCAACCTTAATCTTTTCACCTTTAGTACCTGCAAAAACAGATTGCTCAGGTAAAACAGTTATAGCGGCGGCAGTGATGCCGCTATTTCTAACAAATTCTCTTCTATTCATAATATTCAGTTCATTATATGTGTTCGGTTCAAAAGTATCGCTTTTATGGCATACCATATACGATTTATCGATTACAAGGTATAGACTATATCCACAACCCCGGCAAATTGCCCTTCAAAAAATACACGCAAACGTTTGATATTTAAAGATTCTATAATTTAAAAAAGAGAATTCAGGATAAAAATCTGCCTTTAGCCCATTTGTAACAATTTTATGATCGTTATACCAGGCAAAACCTACATAAATTAACATAATACCCCGATTAGAAGCAATGAAATGCGATTTCCCACCAAAAAACAGCCCTTGAAACCTAAATTCAGGCTTATATTTTCAAACAAACGTTTGCGCACATTTTGCACCTAAGCATCAAACAATTGGGTTTTATGCGAATTGTTTTTTCAAAATTATGGATGGTTATTGAAAGTTTATGCCAATATTTGAACATCATGTCTGATAAACCAACCACGATAAAAGAAATAGCCAAAATACTTAAGATTTCGGTTTCCACCGTTTCAAGGGCTTTAAATGACCATTCCAGTATCGGTTTAACAACAAAGATGAGGGTCAAAAAGCTAGCTGCAGAGCTAAACTATGAGCCAAATCAGAAAGCAATCCAATTCCTTCAGGGAAAGTCACATATTATAGGTGTGATTTTACCGGAATTATCTGAATCTTTCTTTTCAACTGCCATTAGTGGTATTGAAGATGTTGCCTACAAAAGAAACTATACCGTTTTACTTGCGCAATCGCACGATGATGCCGACCGTGAAAAACTATTGGTAGAGAAAATGAAAACCCAACGTGTAGACGGCTTGCTGGTATCTGTCTCTAAGACAACCAGTACCTACGAACATTTTGAGGTATTCAAGAAACTGAATATCCCTGTTGTATTTTTCGATCGCATCCCTCCGATTAAAGACATTCACTATGTGGCCTCTAACCTGGAAAACGGAACCTATGAAGCAGTAAACTTTTTGCTAAAAAAAGGACACCGTACCATCGGGATGATCAATGGTCCTACCACGCTGGTAGCCAGTCACGAACGAAAAGAAGGCTATATCAAGGCCATGATCTCCAACCGACTGAAATTCGACCCTTCTTTAATTGTTAGCTGCGACCTTTCGGAAAGCGGTACAATTGAGGTGATGAATACCATGCTGAACCACAGACGTAAACCAACTGCCATCGTTACCTTTAATGATTATGTTGCTTTATTTGCCATGAGACATACCCGTTCGCTGGAACTGGAAGGAATCGACTTTGTCAGCTACGCGAATCTGCCGATCATAAATTACATGGATTACACGCCGATTGCCTCTGTAGAACAGTTTCCATACAAACAAGGGAAGAAAGCAGCCGATATTCTGATCGACCTGATCAACAGACCTAAAAACGAAACCGGAACCGAACAGGCTTATTTTAACGTAGTTGTGGAATCAGAGTTGATTATTCCGAATCCTAAGTAATTTTGCGCAAACGTTTGCTCAATGGTTTTGATCACATAAATAATTACGTTTGAATTTGTAACCAATCTTGAAAAGACGCATGTTCGAAAATATCTTACCATTATATGGCCTGAATTCTGATGACACGACTGTTGACCTATTTGGCGATGGCCTGATAAACCATACCTGGAAAGTAACTGCCCCTGAGCAAAGCTATATCCTGCAAAAGGTGAATACTGATGTATTTAAAGAACCATCAAATATTGATAAAAACCTAAGTCTGTTAAAAGACTTCTTAAATAAGAAAGACCCGGAATATCTGTTTGTATCGCCTGTAAAGGCTTTATCAGGAGAATCTCTGTTAAATACGCCAACCGGATATTTCCGTATGACGCCATTTGTACAAGGATCCGTTTCTTTAAATGCCCTGACAAAAAGAGAAGAAGCTTATGAAGCAGCCAAACAATTTGGTAAATTCTCTGGTCTGCTGGCAGATTTTGACGCTTCAACGTTAAACATCACCATTCCTGATTTCCATAACCTGAGCCTGAGGTATGAGCAGTTTAAAACTGCCTGTGCCAATGCCAATCCGGAACGTCTGGAGCAAGCTAAAGAATATGTTGATTTCATCAATGAGCATAAAAGCATTGTGAACACTTTCCTGGATATCGTTGCAAACGATGAAGTGCCTTTAAGGGTGATTCATCACGATACAAAGATCAGCAACGTACTTTTTGATGCACACAACAAAGGAATCTGTGTAATTGACCTGGATACGGTTATGCCGGGTTATTTTATCAGTGACGTGGGTGATATGATGAGAACTTATCTATGTGCTGCCACAGAAGAAGAAACTGATCTGACTAAAATCAGCATCAGAAAAGACTTCTTTAAAGCAATCTACGAAGGTTATATGGAAGAAATGGCGACTGTATTGACGGATACTGAAAAACAGTATTTCACGTATGCAGGTAAGTTTATCATCTATATGCAGGCGATTCGCTTCCTGGCAGATCACCTACAGAATGATATCTATTATGGCGCTAAATATGAAGGCCATAATTTTAACAGAGCAATTAATCAAATCGCCCTGTTAAAAGAATATTTAAAAATGGAAGAAGAGTTTACAACTCCCCTTTCTTCATCGAAAGCACCGCATAATCAACCGCACGTGCTGTAAGTGCCATATAAGTTAATGATGGGTTTTGTGTTGACGTAGAGGTCATGCAAGCCCCATCAGTAACGAATACATTCTTGCAATCGTGTAACTGATTCCATTTGTTGAGTACAGAAGTCTTAGGATCATGTCCCATTCTTGCCCCACCCATTTCATGGATATCTAATCCCGGTGCTTGCGAGCCATCATCCGCTTTGATGTTTTTGAATCCGGCTTCGGTAAACATTTCAGTCATCTGCTCCAGGTAATCCTTTTTCATTTTCGCATCATTGTCGTCATAATCCACGGAAATCCTTAACAATGGAATGCCCCAGGCATCTTTTTGATCGGCATCCAATTTCACATAATTGCTTTCTTTAGGAATCGTTTCGCCCATCATGTGCGAACCTACCTGCCATGGACCAAGGTTCTTGTTGAGCAATTGCGCTTTTAGATCTGCACCCATACCAGAAGTATCCCGCTCCGGACTGCGGTAAGCAGAAAAACCAGCCGCATAACCGCGTTTAAAGTTGGTTTCTTGTTTTAGGAGATTTCTAAACCTTGGGATATAACCCCCTCCGGCAGGATTTCTGCCATCCGTAGAAAATTCTTTGAATCCATCATATTCCGCACCGATTCTTGCGCTGTAATTGTGGAAAGCCACATATTTACCGAGTGTTCCACTGTCATTTCCCAGACCGTTTGGAAAACGCGAAGAAGTAGAATTCAGTAAAATCAGGTTGGTATTGATCGCCGCTGCATTCACAAATATCACCTTTGCATAGTATTCTCGCACTTCTTTAGTTGCGGTATCTACCACACGAACACCGGATGCTTTGCCCAGTTTCTCGTCATAAATCACCGATTCTACAACCGAATTAGGTTTCAAAGTCAGGTTTCCTGTTTTTTGTGCCCAGGGTAAAGTAGAAGAATTGCTACTGAAATAACCGCCAAAAGGACAACCCCGCTGACATAAGTTACGGTTCTGACATTTCCCTCTGCCCTGGTCAAAATGTACCTGTTTAGGTTGGGATAAATGCGCGCATCTGGCGCTGATCACATGGCGGCCTTCATATTTTTCGCGCATGGTATTCTTGAAGTAATCTTCCACCGCATTGAGTGGAAAAGCTGGCAGGAAATCACCATCCGGCAAGGCGGCTAAACCATCTTTATTACCGGAAATCCCTGCAAATTGCTCTGCATAAGTATACCAGGCATCCAGGTCTTTATACCGGATTGGCCAGTCTACCGCGAAATCATCACGCTGTGGCCCTTCAAAATCAAGGTCGCTCCAACGCTGGGTTTGTCTGGCCCAAAGTAGCGATTTACCGCCCACCTGATAGCCGCGAATCCAGTCGAATGGCTTCTCCTGTACGTAAGGATGCTCCTTGTCTTTCACAAAAAAGTGCATCGCATCTTCCCGGAAAGCGTAACATTTACTCACCACCGGGTTTTCCTTTTTGATCGCCAGGGTCAGTTCTCCGCGATGTTCAAATTCGTAGGGATATTTATTGGTTGTCGGATAATCGACAATGTGTTTCACGTCTCTTCCTCTTTCCAGTACCAGGGTTTTTAACCCTTTTTCTGTAAATTCTTTAGCTGCCCAGCCACCGCTTATTCCCGAGCCAATTACAATGGCATCATAGGTACGTTCTTTTATACTATCTATATTCAGATTTGACATTTGTGCTGTTAATTAAGCTGATTTAACCCTGAAATAACCATTATACCTACCCGGAACAAGTTCCCAGACCAGCAGGTTACTCATCACATATTTTGAGTTGAGGTATCCGCCAATTGTTCTTGATTTCATGATTTTGTAAAACTTCGAAACTTCTTCCGGAGTTCCGGATTTATCGCTGTTGGCATCTAAAACCAATTGGGCCAATGCTTTGCCTTCCTTGTTTTCAAAAGTTTTCAATCCTGCGATAAATTGTTGCTGATCGGCGGGTTCATAGCAGTCGTCCAGCATCTTTAATACAAAAAGATGGAGCTTCAGGTCTTTTGCACCCGAAGTATCGGTTTTAGGAATGATCAGTTCAGCAATCTCTGCCAGCAGATTTTCCTGAGCGGCAGAAATATCGAGGTTTTTAAGTTGAATGGAGACTTTCCCTTCTTCTCTCAAACAAGAAGGCAATAATGCCATTCCCCCTGCAAATATCAATACCTGTTTTATGGCTAATCGTCTATTCATGGTTCATTTGTGTGGCGCTAAAATAATTCAAAATATGGACAATTTATGCCGGCTGTGGTTTTTAACGAGGTTTTTAATTCCCCAGAAAATAAGCAATCCGACAGGCATTCCCTGTGCTTTTTTCGTTTTTAGCCGAACTGATGGTTAGCTTGAGCTGATGCTGCCCTTCTTTGAGCTCAGTACCCATCAAAAGATACCAGGGTAAATGAAGCGAGCTACTCCATTTGGTATACAAATCCAGTTGTTTTTCCGGACCGTTGTCAATGGAATAAGTCAGGATACCGGCGTCAGGGCCGGAAACGATGGCAAGACCAATGGCATTACCTGTAAAATCAAGACTGAGTTCTGATCCGGGCTCAGTACTAACGAGCATCGGGATGTGTACAAAACCTTTCCTGGTACTTTTGCCATCTTCAGGTTTCCAATCCTGTGGTAAAGACCAGCGGTTGGAAATCTTTGCGTTTTCAATACCAATATAATGACCATTGGAAAAGCTAGCCGGGTTTAAGGGCGCTGGTAAGGCTGCTGCTTTTTCATCGGCTTGATTTCCAGCCTGCGTCTTTATTGCATCCGCCAGCAAGCGCTGGATGGCCTTAAAATAAAGCTCCTGACCAAATGGCGAAGGGTGCAAATCTTTAAAATCGTTTTCCCAGCTAAACTCCTGATTGGCCATCCGGTCGTGCACCGCTTTGGCAAGGTTGATGGAAGGCAGCTGGTAATGTGCGGCTACCAGCTCATGGTTAATGACCGGCACCGGAACTTTTCCTTCATCATAAGTTTTTGTTTTATCGGGATCTGCAAAGGACATCATAATAATGTCCATATCCGGCTGCTGTGTTTTAGCCTGTCTGATGATGCCTTCCAGGGAACGAACCTGCGTAAGGCTATCCGTACCGTTTGCATCGTCGTTTACAGCGGCTTCGATAAATAACAAATCTACCTTTCCGGAGTCCAGCACATCGCGTTTAAAGCGGAAAGCATGAGGCAAACTACCTAATGAGGGGATTCCGGCGGCTATAAAATGAAACTTGGTTGCCGGAAAACGGCTTTGCAATTCAGCGGCTACTTTATTCCTCCAGCCGGGATTGTAGGTTATCGATCCGCCTAAAAAGGCGACGGTCGCAGTTTTCTGCTGTTTAAAAACTTTTACCGCCTTTTGGAGGCCAGCTCTTTGCTGAATATAATTCCGATCATCTAATGGTTTTCCCTGTTGAGCGTATCCGATTACGACACTACACAGCAAACTGCTGCAAAAACAAAAAAGTACTTTACGCATAAATATTAATAGATTTTTCCGCTATTAATATAGGAATTTAATGGTTTGGATCATACTGATAAACAACCTGGTAAGGAATACTTTTTAGCCGCGCAGAAATGGTTCCAATTGGAAGGTCTTCCTTTTGTGGCGTAGGCTCGCATACCGAGTAAAGTTTTCCTTTATACAAAATGGCATCGCCTATCGGCTGATCAAACTGAACACCCATCGTAATGTGTGTTGGGTACAGCATCGCGATCATGGGCAGGTTGTAGATTTCCTTCACAAGGTAGAAAAATAAGGCCACACGGTCGTCGCAATCGCTGTGACTGGCAAATAAAGTCTCTTCCGGAGAAAGACGCTTCTCTCCTCCAAAATTCTCCTCGTCATCTTCATATAGAAACGCATACCGTGTAAAGCGCATTAAGTAATCCACCCCTTTCTTCTGGTTCATCCCCTGCGTATTTTTCTTCAACAGGGGGATCAATGAACCATAGGTTTCCTTACTCAAAGGGATGTTGAAATAGGTTTCAAAATCTACGCCCGGATAGTTGGCAAAGATAGCCTCCACATCTTTACTCAGTTTCACATTGAAGTGATAGGATTTATGTTTGTACACAAATTCCAGTTTCTTTTCCTCGTAGTTTTCCGGTCTGAAATCAGGTAATTTGGTCACTTTATAAGAGAAAGATCTGGTGGCTTCAGGTACATTAATCTGCACCGGAACCGGTGGATCAAGGTTCAGGTCTGCTTTCGGGTAATCATGGTAGTTTAAACACATGAATTTCTTTTGATCTACCATGAAGAATGGGATATCAGTGATATCTTCATCATTGAATACGTAGAAAATGATCTTGTCAGTACTCAATGCCAATCGGGCATCATAACCTGATTTAGCCAGCAGAAACCATTTATAGAGGGTGTAACGACTATAATTGAGGGCTTTCGGGCTCAGTTGCTCCGCAGTTTTCCGGATCAACTGATAATATAACCAATCGTTCAGTTCCTGTTTCTTTTTGTAAGCTAAAAGAGAGTCAATGATCGGTTGGTAATCTCCGGAATTTAAACGCTGGTAGGCTTGTTTGATGGAAGCCGCAGAAAGCTCCGGAGCAGCAACGATGATTGAGGTATCCAGATTGGCATGAAACACTCCCCCGTAAAATTCAAAAGAAACATCTTGCTTCTGCTGACCGTAAGTATTGCTTAATGTCAACAGTAAAGATAAAGTCCCGAATATTTTTAAGAAATGGCCCATAATCACCGGATTGCTTCCTATTAAATATACGTAAAATTAGTGTTAAATTAAAGTAAATTTTAAGGAAGATTTTCTTTCAGAAAGCTTAGTCACTGGTATCGGGATCCCTCCGGATTGTGTTCGTATTGTGTCCGGAATTACCTCATGGTAAATCCGTATTTCATAGGTCCTTGTACCGTCCTTGAAAGGTCCTTTAGACCTATCAAGGATTAATCAACCATTAATCAAGGATGTATTAGAGATTAAAGAAATTGGGACACAACACGAACACAATCCGAACGCATACCGAATCCTGTAAGTACAGCAAAGGGGCAAATCCCTTTCGGAAATTGCCCCTTAGAATAGCATCGTAGAACCTGTTATTTTTTGCTTCGCGGAAAGGAATAAGTATCCAGTAATTTACCGCTCATATTTACTACAGAAATCTTCAATTCTTTAGCAGTAGCTTCTCCTTTGATATACGTTGCGAACTCCTCACCTTCCAGTTTTGGTCCGCCACCAACCAGTTGTGGAATTACAGCTTTCACTTTAGTTTTCTTCTCCCAGTTTAACCATTCCGAAGAATCTGTCATTTCCCCAGGTTTCACAAATTCGTAAGTATGCGTATGTCCGGAGATCAACAGGTCGACCTTATGCTTTTTAAGGATTTCCAGCCATTTGTCTCTGGAATCCGGAGAATCCCAGCCGCTTTTACTGAACAAAGGGATGTGGAGGAGTACCACATTGAAAGGAGAATTTTTCATATCCTTTCTGCTCAGGACCTGGTCCAGCCAGATAGCTTGTGCATCGCGGTAAGGCTCGAAACGCGTTCTGCCTTTGCAATATTTATGCTGATCAGGTTTATCCTCCCCGGTATCCAATACCGTAAAAGCTACAGGCCCGTGGATAAAATGATAGTAATAAGAACCTTTGGGAACAGACAGGTATCTGCTGAGTTGGGAAGCCCAATTCCCTCTGGTGTCGTGGTTTCCACGAACATAAACCAATGGGGTTCCGCTCGTAAACGAGGCTTTTGTCGGATTTAATATCGCTGTAGTGATCTGTTTTTCGGAAGAAGGATCATTGATCTGATCGCCATTCCAGCATAAGAAATCTGGTTTGAAATTCTGGTTGATCTCTTGTATTTTGTCGAGTACCGGTTGATTTTCATGGGTATCATTGATGATTCCAAAACTTATCTTTTCAGCATTGGTATTCAGGGTTTTAAATTGCTGAACGGCAGTTTTTACCGCCGGCCTTTCCTCCTGCGCTAAGGGACTTTCAATACAGGTTTTATAAAAATACGTGGTTCCGGGTTTTAGACCGGTCAGGGTTACTTTATGTACCTGAAAAAACTCTGCAAGACCGTTCTGTTGTGTTTCCGCCTTCTGACTACAATTCTCGTCCGTACCGTATTCTACCCAACCCACCGAAGGCTGGTCCGTTTGCCAGACAATAGCCATGGTATCCTCATAAGGAGACATTACCGTTGGAAAACCGACTAATTTAACCTCATTACCGGCTATTTTAGCTTCGTTATCTTCAGCATTAATTTCGTTCTCAGCAGCAGTATTAGCTATTGAACCACCTGGTGCAGCGAGCGCCTCCCCGGGTGTTACGATATGAAGAAATGCGGCAGCGGTAATGCCGGATTTCAAAAAGTTTCTTCTTTTCATGTGTGGTTTAGAGCGAATTGAGCTCCTTTCCACAAACTAGCCAGAAATTCTAAACCGAGACCCGGCAAAAGCCATCAATTTTCACACAAACGTTTGCATGGAATACTTAGCTGAATAAGGCCAGCAGGTCTTTTTTCGACAACGATTTAAAGATCGAAGTATCCGTTTTGATGAGGTCTTTGACCAGGTCTTTTTTAGAAGACTGGAGTTTCATGATTTTCTCTTCAATGGTATTCGGGCAAATCAAACGCACTGCAATTACATTTTTCTGCTGTCCGATGCGATAGGTACGGTCGATGGCTTGATTTTCTACTGCCGGATTCCACCAGGGATCTACAAGGAATACGTAATCTGCCTGAGTAAGGTTTAACCCTACTCCACCAGCTTTTAAGCTGATTAAGAACACCCTGATTTCCGGGTTATTCTGGAAGGAATCTACTACAGATTCCCGGTTTTTAGTCTGCCCGGTCAGGTAAGCGAAAGCAATCCCACGGTTTTTCAACTCTGTTCTGATCAGGTCCAGCATTCCTACAAATTGAGAAAAAACGAGAATCTTGTGATTGGAAGATTTGTTCTCAATCTGTTCCAGGAGGACTTCCATTTTTGCAGAAGAGCTGCCATAAAATTCATCTTCACTGAGTAAAGCCGGGGAGTTACAAATCTGTCGTAGCTTGGTGATTCCCTTTAACACGTTCATGGTATTGCTCGCCACTTCTTCGTCCGTCTGCTTGGTCAGGTAATCGCGGATTTCCTTTTCATAACCATCATATACTTTACGCTGATCTGCTTCCATCTCACAATAGATCACCATTTCTGTCTTATCCGGCAATTCTTTAGCGACCTGTTCTTTGGTTCTTCGCAATAAAAACGGACTGATGCGCTGTTGTAATTCCATCGCCGCCCTACGGTCTTTAAACTGGTCGATTGGTGTAGAATAGATCTCGCGGAAATGCTGCTTGCTGCCCAATAACCCCGGACAAGCAAAAGACAATTGTCCGTACAGATCAAACGTATTGTTCTCTATCGGCGTTCCGGTTAACACCACTTTATTCCTGGATTGTAGTAAGCGGACAGATTTATAACGCTGTGATTCCGGGTTCTTAATGGTCTGTGATTCATCTAAAAAGATGTAATTGAACCGGTAATCTTTTAAGAACCTGACATCGGTAAGCAAAGTACCGTAAGAGGTTAAAATCACCTCATACTGGTCGAAATCTTTAGCACTCTTGATCCGGTCGGCACCGTAAATGGTCATCACTTTAATAGAAGGTGCAAACTTTTGAATCTCCTGTTGCCAGTTAAATATTAAAGAAGCCGGCACCACAATTAAATTGGTATTGTGATGTCCTTTTTCGCGTTGCGCCAAAATAAAGGCAATGATCTGTATGGTTTTTCCGAGTCCCATATCGTCTGCCAGACAAGCGCCAAAGTTAAACTCATCCAGAAAACTGAGCCAGTTTAAGCCCTCTTTCTGGTATTGTCTTAGCGTGGCATTTAATCCTTCCGGCACTTTTATATCGGTAACTGTGGCCGCAGAACCGGATAACTTGCTTTTATATAGCGCCAGCTGGTCTTTGACAGATTCTTCCAGCAGTTGTGTTTCGTACAATTCTTCAATGGCTGTAAAACTGATTGTTGGGGTCAGAATGTGTTCTTCGACCACTTCTCCGGCATTAAAATACTTGCTGAACTTCTCGATCCACTCATCGGGAAGGATTCCCATCGTGCCGTCATCGAGCTTTATAAACTTGTTTTTGTTGCGGATAGATTTATGTAAATGTCTTAAAGAAACCACCTGATTGCCGTATTTGAGCTTCACCGCGGTCTTAAACCAGTCGATTCCGCTCATCACATTGATGGAAATATTGGCTTTATGGGGATTGAGGTTGTTGTCTTTTAATTGGTTAAAACCAAGGATACTGATGTTTTTATTTCGCCAGGCTTCAAAGGCATGAAGGAACCACTGGTCTTCTAATAGCCTGGTTTTATGCAGGTAGAAGCAGTCGTTACTTTCCATTTGTTCCTCGAAATATGGGTGTTGTCTGATGATGTTTGAAATGAATTGAAGCTCGGTTTCCGAATCCCTGTTCAGGGTAAATAAGTTACCGTTTCTATCCCTCGACTGGATTTGTTTCCTCGATAAGACGGGTATTTCCAGACTTCCGTACCGCATTACCGGTGTGAGCAGTACAAAATCTTCGGATTCGGAAAGGTAAATGATTTGCTCATTATCCAGGTCAAAACCTTTTTCTACCAGCTGTTTCTTTGTTGCAGGTTTCAGGTAATCGTAAGTCACCTTAATCTTGTTTTCCAGTTTGGAAAGGATCTCTTCCTGGAATGCTTCAAATTTAGAATGGTGGATCAACATCTTATCATGATGTTGCTTAAAGAAATCTATGACACGTAAGAAGTTAGGATTATCGATCAGATGAAGGCATTGGTCCATCTGGATAAAATAGTTGTATTTCAGCTGGATCTGATCCAGGGCATAAGCAGTCCCATTGAGGGTTAGTTTTCCGGAAACCTCATAGAATTCGTGCCGCTGACTCACATGGAGCGCCATATCTACACTTAACATATTGAGCTGTACCGGAATAATCGCGTTTGCCGTTAGGTTGGTTGAGATTTTAGCATCATGCAGAAAGACATCCATTTTAAGCGGATTTTTTGCCACCGCCCTAAGCGCATCGAGGTCATAATCACTCCGCTCTGCATTATAGTTATTCTGAAACTTTAAGATGCCGCTATAGAATTTGATCGCCGCGTTGTCTTCCGTTTTCCAGAGTAAATCTGATGGACTAATGGTTTGAACAGGGTTTTTAAATTTACCGTCCAGGGTGGTTTGCGCTTCGATCAATTCTAAGGTCATGTGACTATAGAAACGATGCTGACCAAACACCAGCCCCATTTTATGCTTTGGTTTTAGTCCTCCGGAAACCGGTAATTGCAGTCCTTCTTTAGGCAACAGGCTTTTTTTGAGGTCTTGTTTACCCGCTCCGTTTAAAGGGTATAACTCCCTGAGTTTAGCTTTAATCAGCGTCTGACCTTGCTGATAGTCCAGCTCAAAGAAATCATTGAGGTTAGTTTCCGCTTCCAATCCATAATCTTTGGCTTGCAGTTTCATCTTTTCTGTGCGTAATTTCTGGTCAAAGAAAAGCCTTAAAGAAGATCGGTTCAGGATATTATGGAGGGCCTGGGCCTGATGGCTGCATAATCTTGGATTGGGATCCGTACAACCACAGGTAATCACCGTTTGGCGGTCCCGCTGGCTAATGCCCACCCCAGGAAAAGGGATGATGCTATTGGGCTGGGTAAAAAAAACAACGTCAATGTCGAGGTGTTCCGGAAGCAGGTCGTAAAACCCTTTTACCCCCGTGTCTACCCGCTCATTGACGTGTTTTAGTATATATAAATCTGTTAATTCTGAGAAATCAAAATCTGTTAATATGTATTCTTTTCTAACCTCCATTTGTACCGGCAATTCCAAGCCTTAAAGGTACTCGAATTTTGAATGTACTATGGTGTTTTTTTTGTAGCAATTACAATTCCTGTAGCCCAGCATTGTTTGGTCAGGACCAGATCGTCTCGTTGTTCGAGCACTTCAATCAGACGAATAGCCTTCTCTGCATGTCCTTCCGGCCAGTTTTCCTGTGGAAGCATGTCGTCGATGATATAAAATGCACCGGGCTTTAACATGTCCAGTACTTCATCCAGCATCAGGTATTTCCCATGCCAGGTATCAGCAAATATATAATCATACTGCTGGCCTTTGTTTTGAAGCACCCAGTCCTCCCCCTCTATACATTCGAGTTTTAAGCGACTATCCTGTCCAAGAAAACGTTCAGCAATAGATAGAAACTGCGCATCATTATCAATGGAGGTTAAGTTAGCCTGTTGATCCATTCCTTCCAGAATCCAGGCGGTAGAAAGGCCTGTTCCTGTGCCCAGTTCAAGAAAGTTGCCTCCAGGTTTTGAAGCAGCCAGGGTTTGTAATAAAGAGCAGGTCATCGTTGCAGAAGCCATGGTAAATCCGGCATCTTTTGTCGCTTCATCAATGGCCAGATAGGCCTCAGGGTAGTTTTGTCTTATTTCTTCTATCATATAGTTTGTGGTTCCTTTAGGAATTTGAAATATAGATAAAAGGCAGTCTCAATCCTCATAAAAGAGCATTTTATTTCAATCAACAGTTCCAGAGTTTGCTTTTTTTTAATAACTTACCGTAAACCAATAGCCTACAAACGCTCTGATCATTAGAACCATACATGAAGTCAATCTATTTCATCGCAGTCATTTTAACCTTAAGTTCCTGTGCAGGTAGGAGAACTATGCATTCGGAAAAGCGCGAATGGATCAGCGCATTTAAAAATACAGTAATCATCTCTGCTGTTGAACAGCAGGATAAGAAAATGAGTAAAGATATATCTACCGCTATAAACTTTGATCTAATAGGTAACACCAGATATTATAAAATAGCAGATAGTATTGGAAAGAAATTCCGTAATGCTATTGAACCATCCATAGTTCTGGATTTTAATGGCGCAAAAGCAATCTTCAATTCGGCTTTGGATTATTATACCAGTAAGGAACTAAACTCCTTATCAGAAATGTATTACAAGCAATATTATAAAGAAAAATATTATTATCCTTCCGGATCATGATGAAAAAAACATAGTTGATTAATCTTCTTCATTGATCAACTATGTTTTTTTTGGAGGGATATTAATTAAGGAGGTCTTTAAGCTGTTGCAGCAGTTACTGTGTTTTCTTCGCTCACTTTCTCTTGCTCAAAAAAGGCCAGTATTTCTGTCCAGCTATGCACTCTCAGGTGGTGATGTTGGTTCACATTGTGAGAAGCATCAAACATAACCGCCTTTCCTTTACAGAAATCAAGGTTTTTACAGTGGTCATCAATCAGGTAATCCGTGACAACTACACTCTTATCTCCACAGAAAATGATGTTTCTCCAGCTGATGAAAGGGAAATGTTCCGCTAACCACTCGTGTTTTTCTGACAAACATTGTGGAAATTCCATGGCAGCAGACACGATATAAACGTCGTAATCTTCCATCAGTCTCTTCACTGCTTCTACTGCGCCTTCCATTACCGGGATCGTTCTGAAAAATCCTGGTGTATTTACATAGCGTTTGATTGCACCTTTTTCAGGGAAGCCTTCTGGCTCTAAAACACCTAAACGCTCTTCCCTTGGCACTATCACACCGTATTCATTTTCGTACCAGTCCATGAATTGTTGTTCTATATCTGCCAGAACCCCATCCATGTCAATTCCTATAGTCTTTCTTATATTGTTCATATGTTATTGTAATATTCTGCAACAAATATAGCAACATTTTGCAACATATTGCATTATATTGCTCAGATTATTTACTTACATTTGCAACAAGATGATAAAGGAAGAAAGATTACAACTCATCATAGAGCACATTCGTAAAGAGCGAAAAGTGCTACTAGGCGACTTGAGTACACTATTAGGGGTTTCTGAGGATACGGTAAGACGCGATATCAAGGAGCTTTCCGACCAGGGCTTACTAAAAGCCGTGCGTGGTGGTGCAATTTCCAGGTCTCCTATCCCCCGTCATTTTCGGGAACGTGAGCATTATGATGTGAGTCATAAAGGGATTATTGCTGAAAAAGCATTAAAACTAATTAAGAACGGTCAGGTGGTATTGTTCGATTCCGGAACTTCTGTATTGGCAATCGCGACACTTTTGCCCCGTGATTTACAAATTACCGTCATTACCAATAGCTTCCCTGTAGCTACCGTTTTAGAAGATCATCCTTGTATTGAGGTGATATTTTTGGGTGGCAGATTAAACAAAAACTCCTTCTCTACTACTGGTTTCGAAGTGATTCAAACCATCCGTGGCATTCGTCCGGACCTTTGTTTTCTGGGTATTTGCAGCATAGACCTGATTTCTGGTGTCACCGGAATCAATTATGAAGATTGCCAGGTAAAAAAAGCCATGGTAGAGACTTCTAAGCAGATTGTAGCACTGGCCACCGTTGAAAAACTAGGCACCACAGAACCTTATTATATTACCAGTATCAGCGATATTGACATGATCATCACAGATATTGACCCGAATGATGAAAGCCTGAAGGCTTATAAAGAAGCCGGAATCAAAATGGAATAAACTCCATTGATTCCGGCTCAGGGTATTCGTTGTTTCAATACAACTATTCAAGTCTAAAGCTGCCTGCTACTAAAACAGGTACTTCGTACTTAAAAAGTTAGAGCTGTTACCGTCTACAATTTCATTGATCAGGTGCTTGTTGTTTTCATTTAATTTCGTTGCTACGAGAGAACGGATAGAAAACGACCTCAAAGCATCCACTACGGAAAGCGTACCTTCGGCACTATCTTTTCTCCCCGTAAAAGGAAACACATCTGGTCCACGCTGACACTGACAATTGATATTTACACGACTCACCTGGTTCACTAATGGGTCAATCAACGAAGCAATTTCATCGTGATCATTGCTAAATATACTCACCTGCTGACCGTGCGTAGATTCAATCAGATACTCGATTGTTTCTTCCAGATCATCAAAAGGAACCACTGGAATCACCGGTCCGAATTGCTCCTCAGTGTATAGTTTCATGTCTTTCGTCACCGGATAAACAATAGCCGGGTAGACGAACGATTCATTTACTGCACCTCCGTTTTCGTTGATTACACGGGCACCATGAGCGATTGCATCCGCAATACATTCCTGCAAATAAGCCGGTTTATGAGGCTCTGGCAGCGGTGTTAGCGATACCCCGCTTTCCCATGGCATGCCGAACTTTAATTGCTCCACAGCAACAGTCAGTTCTTTTAAAAACTCGTCTGCCAGACTACGGTGTACAAATATGATTTTCAATGCCGTGCAACGTTGTCCGTTAAAAGACAAAGAACCTAACACAGTTTCCTGTACGGCTAATTTCACGTCTGCTTTGGCGGTTATGATTGCTGCATTCTTCGCATCTAATCCTAAAATAGCGCGTAAACGGTTTACTTTTGGATGTAGTTTTTTTAATTCATTGGCTACTTTACTTGATCCGATTAAGGTGAGCACATTGATCTGTCCGGATTTCATCAAATCAGGAATGATCTTATTTCCACGACCATAAATCGTATTGACTACCCCTTTAGGGAAACAATCCCGGAAGGCCTCTAACAGTGGATAATGCAATAGCGTTCCATGTTTAGGTGGTTTGAACAACAGGGTATTCCCCATGATCAAAGCCGGAATCAAAGTGGTAAAAGTCTCATTCAATGGATAATTGAAAGGGCCCATACACAACACTACGCCCAATGGAGAACGTCTGATCTGCGCTACAATCCCCTGCTCAATACTGAACCGGGACGATTGTCTGTCCAGATCTTTTAAAGCATCAATTGTGGCATGAATGTATTCTACCGTACGGTCAAATTCCTTCACAGAATCGGCATAAGACTTGCCAATTTCCCACATCAGGAGCTTTACTACAATCGCTTTCTTTTCCACAATCCGGTGGGTGAATTTCTCCACGCATTGGATACGGTCTGCAACACTCATCGTTGGCCATTCTCCTCTGCCATTGTTATACGCTGCTACTGCTGCCGCTAAAGCCTCAGCAGCTTCCTTTTCAGTACACAAAGGGTAGGTTCCAATCACCTTACGCTTCAATCCCTCAGGGGTTTTGATGCAGATTGGTGATAAAACTTCATATATTTCTCCATCCCATGCACGCAGTTCTCCATTGCTTAAATACTCGCGTTGGTGAACCTCTTCTACCAGTTTAAATTCCTCCGGAATTTGATGCTCCTCTACAAAAATAGATTGGAGCTGGTCATTAAAATTCATAGTAATATGGTCGGTTAGGTAAATAAAACGAACTATAAGTCAGTAATCGGCGCGTATTTTGGAACCAATGATTTCATCACCGTCCAGGCTAATAAATAAGCTACGGCACAAATTGTAAACATGATGGTATAACCAGTCTGTGTATGTCCCAATTCCTTGTAATAGTCAAATAACGCACCCCCAAGTTTAGACATCACTACACCACCCAATCCACCTGCCATGCCACCAATTCCGATCACCGAAGCAATACTTTTCTTAGGAAACATATCTGAAACTGTCGTGAAAATATTTGCCGACCAGGCCTGATGCGCAGAAGCACCAATACCGATCAGAACTACCGGCACCCAATAACTGTAATGACCTAGTGGTTGCGCTAATAACACCAATAATGGGAACAAAGCGATCACAAACATGGCACGCATACGGCCGTCGTATGGAGAATATCCTTTATTGATGAAGTACATCGGGAACCAGCCTCCGCCAACACTCCCAATCATGGTCATGCTATACAACACGGTTAATGGCAACATAATGTCTGTTCCCTGCAAATTGTACTGCACTTTAAGGTAAGAAGGCAACCAAAACAGGAAAAACCACCAAACCCCATCAGTCATAAATTTACCAAAAGCGAATGCCCAGGTTTGTTTATAACCCAATAACTTAGTCCATGGTACTTTTGCACCTTCTTCAATCACTTCCACAGGTGCTGCATCTTGCTGATCACTATTTACATAGGCCAGCTCGCCGGCACACATTCTCTTCTGATTCTCTGGTTTTTCATAGAAAATACCCCAGAAAGCCAACCAGATAAAACCTACGGCACCAATGATTAAGAAGGCAGCTTCCCAACCCCAGACAGTCGCAATCCAGGGCACGGTTAGTGGCGCTAAAATAGCGCCTACGTTGGCTCCTGAGTTGAAAATACCCGTTGCAAAGGAGCGTTCTTTCTTAGGGAAATACTCTGCTGTAGCTTTAATGGCTGCCGGAAAATTCGCTGATTCACCGAAAGCAAGAACTGCTCTGGCGATGATAAACCCGATAACGGAAACCGGCATTGCGCCCAGTCCTACCCAAGTCAGAATGGTGTTTGCACCTTCCCCGATTGGAATGGCTACGGCATGCATAATGGCACCGATAGACCAGATAATCAAGGCGATGATATAGCCCCATTTCGTTCCTAATTTGTCTACAAATCGCCCTGCGAAGAGCATCGATATCGCATATACAAACTGAAATGCGGCTGTTATATTGGCATAATCACTGTTGGTCCAGTTAAATTCTTTCTCCAGCATGGGATGCAGGAGGCTTAATACTTGTCTATCAAGGTAATTGACTGTGGTCGCGAAAAACAGTAATGCACAGATTGTCCATCTGTAATTACTCATTTTATTCTCTTTCATTATATTTGGTTTTTGGTTGGTTGTGGTTCTCGATTGTAGGGGTATTATCTACCCGCTTTTACCAGTTCAATCGTTTTGCTGGTGAGATTCGCTAGTTCGTTATAGTTTTTGTTTTCTAAAATGTCTTTACTGATTAGTTTGCTACCCATTCCAACGGCACATACGCCTGATTTGAACCAGTTGCTGATGTTGCTTTGCTCAATTTCAACACCTCCGGTAGGAATGAAAAGCTGACCCGGAAAAAGGTCTTTAATGGCAGCCATATAAGACGGACCAAGGATGTTTGCAGGAAATAATTTGATCAATCCAGCACCCATTTGATGTGCAGTATTGATTTCTGTTGGCGTAAAACAACCCGGAACCCATAGCATACCTTTTCCATGAACCAGATTTCCAACGGCTTCATTTACAATCGGAGAAACGATAAAGTGTGCACCGGCATCAAGGAATGCTTCTGCTTCTGCTACGGTTTTAATCGTCCCTATACCCAGATACAGGTCTTGCATTTCTGTTTTTAGTGCTTCGACCAGCAGTTTAAAATTAGGCAATGCTGCCGGACCGCGGTTGGTATATTCTAATACGCGGATTCCTGCTTTGTATAAGGTCCTGATGATCTCCAGGCTCACCTGCGCATCTTCAAAGTAGAACAAAGGAAGTATTCCCTGGTCTGTAATGGCCTTTAAAGAGTTTTCTTTCGTTTTCATTTCTCTATCGTTTTGTAAGGGTTCCAATTCGTGTATTATTGGTAATTCAGTGTATAGGATATTCTTTGTTAATAGCTACTTCGTACATTTTAGCAACCTTAGGGATTTCCTCCAGTCTGGTTGTCGTAAAATCGGTATGGGTAAACAATTTGGAGAAAGCCGCTCTGGTGGCAAATCCAAGGGTTTCTTCCTTACTATGTGCATGATAGAAACCATAAATAAGACCCGCCATAAAGCAATCGCCACTGCCAATTTTCCCGATAATCCTTTCCGCACGGTACTCTTTAGAAACTAAGTTTTCTGTTGCGGTATGTAAGGTGCAATAGTATTTTACACCTCTTTCTTTGAAGTCGAACCGGAAGGTGTTCGCTACAGCCGTACATTTTGGATAGGCTTTCATGATGGCTTCCGCGCTCTTTTTAGCCTGATCCAGGTAAACTTCCTTGCGGTCTTCTGCTACGATTCCTTCTGCTACAGGGATACCCAACATGTTTTCTGCTGCCCAGATGTTCCCCATAATCAGGTTACAATATTTAGCCAGCGCAGGCATGATTTCTACCGGTTTTTTACCGTACTGCCACAGTTTACTTCTGAAATTAAGGTCCAGGGAAATCTGGATATTACGTTCGGAAGCAGCGATTAAAGCTTCTTCGCAAACCGCGACAATATCCTCGTTTAATGCCGGACAAATTGCACTAAAATGCAACCAGGAAACATCCTGAAATACCTTATCCCAGTCGATTACCCCTGTTTTTAAAGTCGAGAAAGAAGAATGGTTGCGATCATAGATCACACCTGCATTCTTAAGATCCTTACCATTTGGCAGGTAATATAAACCGATTCTTTCGCCTGTATATTGCATCGGACTGGTATCGATGTTCAGTTTATCCAGGTAGCTCACCACCTGTTTACTCATAAAATTGTCTGGCACTGCCGAAAGGTAGGACGATGGGACGCCCCAAAGCGCTAGTGCAGCCGCTACATTGGCCTCTGCACCTCCTACATAAAAGGACAGGTTGTTTTCTTTGAGCCAGTTCCCATCCAAATCCGGAGAGATTCTCAATAACAGTTCACCAAAGTTTAAAACCTTTCCCATATCTATTAAAATTTAAAGTAGTCTTTTGCGTTGTTGTAACAGATGTCCTGAATGATTTTACCCAGCCATTCCTGATCATCAGGCAATTCACCATTCTCCACGTCATCCCCAAAAAGATTACATAAAATCCTTCTGAAATATTCATGGCGCGGGTAAGAAAGGAAACTTCTGCTGTCAGTCAGCATCCCTACAAAGCGGCTCAGTAAGCCCATATTTGATAAGGTATTCAGCTGCTTGATCATGCCGTCTTTCTGATCCAGAAACCACCATCCAGAGCCCCATTGCACTTTTCCTGCAACTGTTCCGTCATTGTAATTTCCAATCATGGTGGCCATCAATTCATTGTCGGCAGGGTTTAGATTGTACAGAATGGTTTTAGTCAGGCAGTCCTGGCTATCTAATCGGTTTAAGAATTTAGACAAGGCTTTCCCCTGACTAAAATCACCGATAGAATCAAAACCGGTATCCGGTCCTAATTGAGTCAACAAACGATCATTGTTGTTTCTTAAAGCACCCAAATGATACTGCTGAACCCATCCTTTTTCATGATCCCATAAAGCGAATTGAAACAGCAAAGCTGATTTAAACTGCCCGATTTCTACCGGTGTTAATGCAGATTGCTTTCTGATTTTCAGGTAAATTGCTTTAATTTCCTCATCGGTGTAATCATCAGCATAGATTTGCTCTAAGCCGTGATCCGATACGGAACAGCCATTTGCTGCGAAATAATCGTGTCTGGATTTAAGCGCAGCTACATAAGCATCCAGATCTTCCAGTGAAGCCCTTGTTAAAGCCGCCAGCTGGTCTATATATTTGTTTAGCACCGTGATGTCATCTGCATTCATCGCTTTATCAGGACGGAAGGCAGGAAGCACTTTAATATCCAGTTGATCTCTTTTGATTTGTTGATGATACTCTAAAGAATCCAATGGATCATCAGTAGTACATAAAGCCTTCACGTTCATTTTACGCAAGAGGTTTTGTACAGAATATTCAGGTGTTTGCAATTTAGCGGTACATTCTTCATAAATGCGCTCTGCATTTTCCGGACAAAGCACTTCATGAATATCAAAGTAACGTTGCAATTCCAGGTGTGTCCAGTGATACAATGGGTTTCTTAGCGTATAAGGCACTGTTTCTGCCCATTTCTTGAACTTCTCCAGGTCTGTAGCACCTCCGGTAATGTAATACTCATCAATCCCGTTAGCACGCATGGCACGCCATTTATAGTGATCTCCGTACAACCAGACCTGAGTAATATTTTCAAATATGAAATCGTTTGCAATCTGATCCGGCATTAAATGATTATGATAATCAATAATGGGCATCTGTTTTGCAAAATTATGATACAGCGATTGTGCTGTCTTTGTCTGTAGTAAGAAGTTGCTATCTAAAAAGTTTTTCACAATAATATTTCTAAATGTATAAATTTTTATAAAGAAACGCCCCTTTTCCAGGGAATAAAATCATCTTGCCTATGGCGTAAGGCACTCACCTCCACCTTTCCGCTGGCCACCTCGATCACATATTCTAAAATACGGGCACCTGCAGCTTCAATACTTTCTGATCCATCGATGATAGATCCGGTGTCCAGGTCAATAATGTCCCTCATTTTATTAAACAAGCGGGTATTGCTGGCAATTTTCAGAACCGGAGCGATTGGATTTCCGGTCGGAGTTCCTAATCCAGTGGTAAATAAAACCACATTTGCGCCTGATCCAACCTCTGCTGTGGTCGACTCTACGTCGTTTCCAGGCGTACATAACAGGTTCAATCCGGGCTTTGTCACTTTTTCAGGATAATCCAACACGGCCACTACCGGAGATGTACCGCCTTTTTTTGCTGCACCAGCAGATTTAATGGCATCTGTGATCAGTCCGTCTTTAATGTTTCCTGGAGATGGGTTCATGTCAAAGCCTGATCCTGCGGCAGTTGCCCTGCTACTATAGGTAGTCATCAGCTCAGAAAAACGGCTTGCATCTTCACGAGACACGCATCTGTCGCTAAGATTCTGCTCTACACCACACAATTCAGGAAACTCTGCCAGAATTACTGAACCACCTAAGGCCACTAATAAGTCTGAGGTATAGCCAATTGCCGGGTTTGCAGAAATTCCGGAGAAACCATCTGAGCCGCCACATTCCAATCCGATACACAATTTGCTCAATGGAGCTGGTTTACGTACGTTTTTATTCGCTTGCATCAAACCTGCAAACGTTTGCTTAATTGCCATACTTAACAACTCCGATTCTTTGCCAATCGTTTGCTGATCCAGGATGTATAAAGGCTTGTCGAAATTGGGTACACGCTTCTCGATTTCTTCCTGTAGGATGCTCACCTGGGCATTCTGACAGCCTAAACTCAGGATCGTTGCTCCTGCAACATTGGGATGTGTGATATAACCAGCCAGTAAGCCGCATAAAGTCTGCGAATCCTGTCTGGTGCCCCCGCAACCGCCAGTATGGGTCAGGAATTTGATCCCGTCCACATTAGGGAATAAGCGGTTCTTTTGTTCTTTTTGCTCAGTATAGATCAATTGAGCGTTCAGGATCTCCTCCAGGCTTTTCCCCTGCTCATATAAAGAGATCAGTTCTTTGGCCTGTTGCTGATACGTTTCATTGCGCCCATAACCTAAATTATTCAATAAAGCTTCCTGAATCACCTCCAGGTTCCTGTTTTCACAGAACACCATTGGGATCACCAACCAATAATTGGCCGTTCCTACCTGTCCGTCATTGCGATGAAAACCATCAAAAGTACGGTCTTTCCATGCGGTTATATCTGGTTTATTCCAGGATAAATGGGCTTCATTGGTTTCAAAACTAGTTGCCGCATGTTTGATGTTGGAAGTCGTCAACAGCGAACCAGCAGGAATATCCTGTTGTGCTTTACCCACCAATACGCCGTACATGATCAGCTCATCACCAGATTTCATAGCCAGGGTATTGAACTTATGTTTTGCCGCTACATTATCCTGTAACTGGTAATCTACGCCATCATAGCTCAATACTTCCCCTTTAGACAGGTCCGTTAACGCCACCAACACATTGTCTTTTGGATGGACCTTTAATATTCTTTGCTTCATTAATTACTTTGTAAATGTTTTTCTGATTGCTGCAAGGCCTGTTTTAAAGCCTCTGGCATCCCTGCTGATAAAATCAGGTTATACTGTTCCGTTATCGTTTCTGTTAGCCCCGGTAAAACAGATAAATCACTAGACCATAGTTCCGTATCCGCCAGCACCTGTTGTACATATTCTGCTGCTGGCAATCCACTTTTCTCCTGGAAATAACCCGCCTGATCGTCTGTGATCTGGTATTCCTGACCATTGAACACCCCAAAATACTGACCATTGGAAGAGGCTCTGCTCACCCTCATAAACACCAGATAAGCGGCAAAACCAAGGGCAATATGTGGCGGAACCTGGTGGTAATTTTTATAGTAGTTGAGCAGTACCGGGATTACCCTGATCTTGATTTTCATCGTATACTGGAAAGTGATATTGATCCAGAAATGGGCGATAAAAGGATTAGAGAAGCGGTCGATTACAGTATTTGAAAATGCACTGGATAATGAAAAAGGTATTTCGTAAGGAATTGCCGGTGCAATTTCTTTCTGCATCACTTTAGTGATATAGCGCTTCAAAGGCTGTTCAGCCATTGCTTCTGCTACCGTAGGAATCCCCGAAAGGAAAGCAATAGCTGCTGCAAGGGTGTGTGAGCCGTTTAACAGGCGTACTTTCAGCTCCCTGTAAATCTCAATGTCGGGTTTAACAATAATCCCATCATCTACCCCTGTTAACCCAAGCAAGCGCTCTACTTCTGCTCCACCTTCAATAGCCCAGAGGCGATAAGGTTCGGCCATGATCAACAATTGATCGGTATAACCCAGTTCGGCTTCCAGTTCTGCAAGTTCTTCAGCATCAGGTTTACCCGGAACAATCCTGTCTACCAGTGAATTGCAAAAATGAATATGTTGTTTTAGCCATGCTTTAAATTCTAGTTCTAAGCCTTGATATTCAGCCAGTTCAAACACGATTGCTTCCAGTCTTTTCCCATTGTCAGGGATCAGTTCTGTCGCTATCACGACTAAATCGGCATCCTGATCACCCGCCGCGAAAGCTTTGAACCTCGCATACAATACGGCTAGTAATTTTGCTGGGAATGAGCGTGGCGAACCTTGCTGAACAGCCTCTTTTACAAGCTGTATACCCACTTCAGTGGTATTAGAAACGATCAGCCTTAAGTCTTTGCTGGTTGCAATATCCAGAATACTGTCCCAATCCTCATCTGCCGTTAAAACCCGACTGATTGCAGAAGAAACAATGTTTTCTTTGATACTTTCTCCATTTTCTACTCCCCTCACGCAGATCGTGTATAAACTATCTTGTTCGGTAAAAGCGTTGGTATTCCCTTTGCTGGTTGATTTCACCACAGCAATTCTGCCGTTAAAACTGCCCATCAGGTTTGCTTTGTTGATGAAATAATCCGGAAGACCACGTAGTAATACGCCGGTTCCAAATTGCAAGACCTTTTCAGGAAGGTCAAAATGCCTTTGATCAGGAACAGTTAGCTTCGCTGATCCCATACCATTTAAGGTGTTTTTGGATAGTATCATGTCTTAATTTACATTCGGTTAGAAACAATTCTACATAATAATTATAAGGAATGCCTGGCTTGTGGGGAAATTATTTGCGCAATCGTTATCGGGAACGTTATCGTGCGCCAATTAATGGGCTATTTCGTCAGAAAGGCCATTAATTATAGAAATTTACGGGTATTGGAGATAACCAGCTGATCAAATCAGGAAGGTCATAATAAGCGAGTACTCCCGGAATCAGCTCCGAATACCCCTCTTTTTGTAAGGGATTTTCTAACCTGCTCAGGTAAGATCTAATCCCCTGATGTAGTTCCAGTTGAACGATTTCCGGCTCCAGAAAAGCGGCGTGCATCGCAGGAACATTTAACAAGCCATTGCTACGTAAGGATATTTTGTACGCCCCTAACAATTTGTCGCTTTTCACAAACTGAACCAGGGAAAGAATATCGTAAACCCGCTGACCTGCCAGCGGTTGTCCGAGATGTAACGCGAACATCGCATTCCGGTATTCTTTGTTTTGGTATTTTGGATCGTTGAAAGCCGCTTTATCTTTCGTTTCTCCTGTTCCTCTCAAATCCGGAAGAATCAGGGCGATCCCCTGATCAAGGTACTTCCTCAGGCTATCCGGGTCTTTGGCCAACTGCGATTTCCCCGATTCATCTGTCCAGATCAACACCTGTTTGATTTCGGATTCCGGCTTCAACAACAGAAAAGGTAAGGGAATCTCGTTTGGACTTCTAAGGATCATTTTATGATACCGCAACTCCTTTTTAATCAAACCTTCAGTCTTTAAACCACTTATAACACCGGCACCTACCTCCTCCACAGAAACTTCAATAGTTAAATCAGACAAACCCAGCAACAACCTGATCTTCTTACGCTTAAATTCATTATTTTGTTTAGAAAAATCAGCTCTTTTAGCCGCCAGCTCATGATATAACGAACGGTGATAATCAACCAGACTTTGTTCGTCCATACCATGAAGCATTCCCTCCGGAGTACACCATAATTCTTCCGCTGGTAACAGTTGCGAACTCCCGGCAGTTGCTTGCCAGATTTCCTCTTTAACTGGCCTGGCATCTTTATAAAAATGTTTACGAAACCAGGTCACTGCGGCTTCCCTTTTAGGTTTAGACAAGCCATGACCATCTGCGTAACTAAACAGTTCCAATTGAGCTGAGGCTCCCAGATCCGTATAAACCTGTGTAAGGTCCCGAAAAGACTCCAGGGTTCCCTGATAATCGATAAAATCAAATTTACCGGCCAAAACCAATATAGGCTTAGGGGCAGCTGCGATCAGGAAATCACTCATTTCGAGTCCGTATTTCCCTTCCTCCGGGATTTGTGCGCAGCCATCAGCAGGCCCTGTCATTTCCAGAGTACGCTCCCTACTGGCCAGATAACTACATGGCGCCAGTAGTTTAACCCTGTTGTCCATCGCTGCAAAATAGATCAGTTGCATCCCTCCGCCACTATTTCCAATACAGCCGATTCTTGTAGTATCGACTTCCTTACGGCCAGAAAGGTAATCTAACCCGCGTATATTATCGAAAACCTCATATACCGCTACAGAATTTCCAAAAAGATTGGCAGATTGATTGAGCAAAGTATGCTCTGTTGTACCTCCTTTGGTTTCCGGCTTTCCTGTTGCGTCAAGTATCTGATGTCTTTCTGCTTGCGAAATCGGGTCTATCACAAAAACAACAAAACCATTCTTTGCAAAAAGAATGGCCGTTTGCTGATAAGATGCTGTTGCCTTAGCGAGATCTTCATGGCCACAAAACAGGATTACGGCAGGAAAAGGGCCATTTCCAGCAGGGATATAAAGATTAGCCGTGACATGATGGTTCTTAAAACTTTGATAAATCACCTTTTCAATGCGGTAACCATCCTGAGTTAAGGTTCCTGTGATTTTTGGATTTAAGGCAGATTGTGCCGGCATTCCTTTCATGACCAAAGCAATATTAGTCCGGACTTTTGCCTGGTAAGCTAAGGTTGCTGCTCTGGAGCCTTTGGCGGCTTCCAGGCTCTTTCTCCTCAAATCGTAAACTGTTTTCATCTGGCCAATGAGGTAGGTATTTAAACTGGCTTCCCCCTTCCAATCCAGCACCTCAAAAGGCTGCTGAGAGAAAGTTAAAACACTGTTAAAGAAGAGGAAAAAGACCGCAATTAAAGTTGTTTTAACCATTTTGGATATTTCTTATCAATCAGATTTGCCGGCCATTTACCATACCAGGCATAACCAATCCTTCTTTCCAGTTCAATCTCTGCTACTGTTTTTTTAGGAACACTTTCGCGGCCCATAAAAATTGCTGTATTGTCGGACAGGTCATAAAATCTAGCCCAGATCGTGCTGGATGCGTCTGCTTTCAACACGCGATCCTTACCGCCAACTTGCTCTGAATCAGTAATGAACACAAAATCATAGCCGGTAATTTTAGTTTGGTCAAACCATTGAATGGCAGATTTTACGGCCTTGATGATTTCCGGACCAGGGTTTTTCTGACGCATTAAGAATTCTACCACCGCAACAGATTCCATGGCCGACAAGGAAACAGGTTCAAATGCACGGGCCTGAGCCGGTTTTAAGCTATGCTGGTCATATTGAGCAGCCCATACTGTTGGCTTCCCATCCTGTAACACCTGAGTCTGCAAAATGCAGGAAAGCCCTTTACCAATAGCTTTTAAAGCCCTTTTACGGTCCTCCTCCGGCAAAGCTTCAAAGCCTTCCTTTCCTTCTGCCAGGTCCTGTAATACATTCAGCACATTGGTCATGGCGTTGTCGTTATAAGTGACCTGACCACGGTATAAATGATGATCCGGGAAATACTGTGGCCAGCCTCCGTTTTCATATTGTGCCTTAAAAAGATAAGCAATCCCCTTTTTTACCGCAGCCAGATAAGCCGGATTTCCTGTTTTCGCAAAAGCTGTGGCCAGATAACGCAATTCTCTGGTCGTTGCTTTGTTGTCGATAGTGGCATCATCATGTAAAGAATCTGCTTTAATCGCCAGACGTTCGGAGTTAGAAAGTTCCCAGTCATAATTGATCGCGACTTTACCCACTGCTTTCGGCCATCCGCCCACACTACGTTGATAAACCAACATTTTCTCTGCTGTACTATCCAAATTTGAAGGTCGCTCGCTGAGGTTCTGCGCAGCAGCGCAGGAACTCAGCATCACAGCCATAAAAGCGAAGGTTAATATTTTCATGATTTATTTGCGGGTAGTTAATTATTTAAGGTAAATAGTGATTTGCCGGTAGTTATTTTTTTGATGTCAACTGCTTAACCAACCATTGTACCAGATCAGTTGCTGCGCTGAAATTATCATACTCGGCTGGTAATTTCCGACCATCTACATATTCATTATACAACCATGGATCGCCAATAACAAAGACCGTTCCTTTGCCGTATTTTGAAATGGCAATGACGTTATTCCCGTCTTTATCTTTGATCACAGAGGTTGCAGGATCACTTAACGCCAAGCTACTAAACTCCTTCACAAACAGCTGTTTTGTATTTGCGAAGATAGAATTTCTTGCAGGCACATCAATCCTTGCCGTTTCATATTCGTTCTTATTCACCCTACCCTTGCTATCCTTGTTAAACTGAATACCGAAAGGCTTTGCCAGCTGGTTAAAATGATCCAGTTCCGTGTTGCCGGTATCGTTTGCCATCAGCACCAACAGCCCTCCTGCTTTAACCCAGAGATTCAGGTCTCTGATGTGATTAGCTCCGATATAGTTTGGCTTTGGACTTTCTTTTTCCGTATCCGGATCTACGATGATGTATACCGCAGCATTGCTGAGGTTTTTCAAGGTAGGCCCTGCGTTAAGTTCCTGTGTTTTAAAACCATTGCTTTCAAAAATCCCTGCCCACATCGAGAAACCACCATTGGCACGTTCTGCCCATTTGTAATGCCAGGAAAGGTCATTTCCGCTTTGGTCTTTCTTGATTTCATGGTTGAAATAATTGTCCAGCAATACCCTCTTACCTTTTCCTGGTTTTGCTGCTTCTGCCCATTCCATCTCATTTGCCGCCAGTAAAAAGGCACCTACACCTTTAGGATCATTGCTGATCACCGGCTCCGACATATAGTAAGCAAAACTACCATCACGGTAGGGCTTACCACCCAATCCAGACACACTTACGGTGCCTTTCAGGTTTACTTTCCCATCTGGCAAAGCCTCTATGAACACCTTACTTATCCCCTGATAACCTTTCTCTGCAACAGCGAGATAAGAAACCGGCAAATCACCATTCCTCACGCCCTTTGCAAGACTATACACAAACATAGAAGAAGCAGATGCTTCAGGGTAATTCCCTTTCGCATTTGGCTGATCCAGAATGTCGTACCATAGTCCGGTTTTAGGATCCTGGTACTTTTTGATCGCCACAGCAGTCCGGTTTAGAATCTCCCGGAGTGTTTTTCTTTTTGGATGGTCTTTAGGGAAATATTCCAGTGCGTCTACCAGTGCCATCGCATACCAGCCCATCGCACGTCCCCAGAAATTAGGCGATTGTCCCGTAACCGGGTTTGCCCATTTTTGTTCTTTTGATTCATCCCAACCATGGTATAACAAACCCGTTTTAGGGTCTTTACTGTGTTTTTCCATCAGGATGAACTGATTCGCAATGTCCTCAAAAGCGGCCTGATCATTCACCAATGCGGCATATTCCGCGTAAAAAGGTTGTCCCATGTACAAACCATCCAGCCACATCTGGTGGGGATAGATCTTTTTATGCCAGAAACCGCCTTCTTTGGTTCTTGGATGTCCTTTCAGCTGTTCCCTTAAGGCCGTAGCAGCTTTAAAATATTTCATCTGACCGGTCACTTTGTATAAAGTGAGTAAGGAGCGGCCGTTTTTAATATTGTCGATATTATAGTCCTGAGGCTTGTAACGTTGAATTACGCCTTCTTTGCTGACAAAAAAGTCCATGCTTTTCTGCATGTATTTGAAATACTCCCCTTTTCCGGTTCTTTTCCAAAGCCCGTCAATCCCCTCCAGGATCACGCCCTGGTCATAAGCCCATTTCACCGGCTTAGGCTGCTCAGGATTGAGGTTTAATGAATCTGCCCATATTTCCATCACTTTAGCCGCCATACGCGCTGAGAGTGGCTCATTTGACTGCGCATAGGCCACAGAAGAACAGCTTGCCTTTAGGATCAGCAATGCTACTGCAGTATTTATCCAGGTTATTTTCATTTTGTTTCTTTAATCAGGTACAATTTCTCTTTTAAGCCAGGTGTGGGCTTATTTCTTAATTTCCAATACCGCAGCCTTTGCACCATGAGTAAATTCCGAAATCACTTTCGCTTTACCAGTCTGCGTACCAGAGATTTTAAGGTCTTTATTCTGATCACCGGAAACACGGATCAACAGGTCTGCATGGGTATAATCAATGTTTTCAAAAGAGATAGATTTCCCGTTTTGCACATAAAGCAGTGGTTTGGCATTAGGAATGTCCAGGTGAGCATTTGTCAAATGAATATTTTTCGCTTCCTGAATATCTACACATTCATCGGCTTTGATCACCAGGTTATCCAGATAGATATCAGAAATACTCATTTCCGGCAATCCACGAACAAATACCGCCTTGGCAGCCCCGTCACAAACTACATTCTGGATGTAAAACTTCCTGAAAACCGGTGTTTTCGCAGTAACAGGCAGCAATTCTACTTTAGGCGCTTCGCGCTGTTCTCCGGTTAAAGGAACCGGATCAACTGCCGCATAGTACATGTCAAAAAGAATGGCTTCACCGGCAATGTCTTTCATATTGATATTTTTGGCGTAGATGTTTTCGACCACACCACCTCTTCCTCTGGTCGTTTTAAAGCGCAGACCGATATCTGTGCCAATGAAAGTACAATCAGAAATGAAGATATTTTTAGCACCACCAGACATTTCACTGCCGATTACAAAACCGCCATGAGCATGGTAAACGGTACTATTTCTGATGATCACATTTTCTGTAGGCACGCCACGTTCTCTTCCCGCAGCATCGCGACCGGATTTAATACAAATCCCATCGTCACCCACATCGAAAGTACTGCCTTCAATCAGCACATTTTTGCAGGACTCGATGTCTATACCGTCTCCGTTTTGTGCATACCATGGGTTTTTAACATAGATGTTTCTCACGGTCAGGTCTTCACTCATTAGTGGATGCAGGTTCCATGCCGGAGAATTCTGAAAAGTTACCCCTTCCAGTAAAATCTGCTTACAACGGTACAAGACCATTAGATTAGGTCGTAAAAAATCTTTGATGCTTTCATAGAATTCCGGTGTTTTATCCGGACTGATTTTCCCGGGGTCTTTCATTTGAGATCCTTTCAGCGTTAAAGCAGAAGGATACCAGATTTTCTTGTTCTCAGATACCAAACCACCGGAAGCCAGTAATTTCTTCCATTGGCTTTCCGTCAGCTTGTCTCTTTTAACCATTCTCCAGGCATCACCGCCACCGTCTACAATTCCAAAACCGGTAATCGCAATGTTTACCTCATTGTTTGCCCAGATTGGCGATTGGTTACGCATCTGCGGAAATCCTTCCCAGTTTCCTTTCACCAGTTCATACTGCTTAAAATCTTTGCTAAACTGCAACAGGGAGTTTTTCTGTAGGTGTAGGTTTACATTGCTTTTCAGCTCTACAGGACCTGTCAGCCATAATCCCGCAGGGACAAGCACAACGCCACCTCCTTTTTTGCTCATCGCCTGAATGGCCGCATTGATGCTTTTAGTATTTAGCGTAATGCCATCATTTTTGGCACCATAGCTCACAATGTTGATGGTATCTTTTTTAAACTGTGTTCCTTTTACTTTCGGTAGGTTATCAAATGAATACTCCTGTCCTTTGGTTGATCCTTGTGCTTTGGAAACCATAGGGCTCCATAACAATAAGGAAAAAGACAAAGTCCATAGCATTGGGGTAATCTTGTTCATACAAGGCTGGTTTAGGTATCGTATAATATTTGGTTACCGCTGTTTCCAGCTGGCACACAATTCTACATAGTTTTGTGAGAGAATGAAACAAAAGCGGCCAAAATAACTGCGCAATCGTTCCCGTATCTATTCTAAAAATTACTAAGGCTGATCTGAAACAGTTATTGAGCAGCTTCCACACGGAACCAATCCACATCGGCATAGCCGGAATCATTGCTTTTTCCTTTTTTAACGGCAAACAGTCCCATTTTAGCACCGATCCACTGGCCTTCTTCTGCCTGAAACGATCCCGGAATAACGGTATAATTCAATCCATCCAGGCTGTAGCTAAAGGTACAAACCGCGCCCTTGCCTACTTTAACACGCAAATAAACTTCCTGCACAGGTGCGGGCAAAGCAATAACATTGACTTCCTCTTCCTTTTTCCCTTTAGCCGCGCCCATACAAGTGGTATAAACCAAAGAAACTTGTCCGTTTTTACTTTTTAAAGCAAGGTTCGCATAACTTCTACCCATTACAATTAAACCGGTTTTTTCCTCTTCCAACTTCAGATTAGGACTGAATTTCATTTTAGCGGTCGCGACAAACTCTTCCGCAGGGAGTTTTTGCAACAACAGATTTGGAACCTCCCAATAACTGTTCATCTCTTCAGGAGCTTGTTGTGTAAAAAGCCTTAAACTTCCTTTTGAAGGGTTCATGATCGACCATGTTGCGCCCGGATTGGCTTGCCATTGCCATTGAAGGCCCAGGCTATTTTCATTAAATTCATCGCTTTCTGCTGGTGTGCGGATTGGAAAAGCCTTCGCCATAGCTGGTTTTTTATATTCCAGCACGGGAGTTCCAACACCTGTTCCGGCAGCATCCAGACCGATTACCGGCCAGTCATTGACCCATTTCATCGGCTGTAAATGCACCACACGACCATAAGGACCTTTATCCTGAAAATGCAGGAACCAATCTTCACCACCCGGTGTATCCAGCCAGGCACCTTGATGAGGCCCGTTTATCGGGGATTTCCCCTGATCCATCACTACTTTTCTTTCATAAGGACCATAGATATTTTTCGACCTCAATACGAGTTGCCATCCGGTAGCGACACCACCTGCCGGAGCAAACAGGTAATAATAACCGTTTCGCTTGTAAAACTTAGGCCCCTCAATGGTTGGATCCTCCTCATGTCCGTCATAAACCAATTGCCCCTGATCTATCGCCTGGTCTCCGGCTTCATTCAGCCTTTTAACCGCAATGACGCTCTTAATTCCGGCTCTGCTGCCTGCATAAGCATACGCGAGGTAAACTTTACCATCTTCGTCCCAAAACGGACAAGGGTCAATCAGTCCTTTTCCTTCGGCCACCATAACCGGTGCAGACCATTTTCCACGCGGGTCTTTGGCTTTAATCAGGTAGATTCCGAAATCCGGATCAGGGTAATAAATATAGAATTCTCCTTTATGGAAACGGATCGCTGGTGCCCAGACTCCATTGCCGTGCTGAGTTTTCGAGAAATGAGCTTCGGGAATTTGTCGGGTTAAGGCATGGCCGATAATTGACCAATTGACCAGATCTTTGGAATGTAGAATCGGAATTCCAGGAACACCATCAAAACTAGAGGCAATCATATAAAAATCATCGCCTACACGAATCGCGTCAGGGTCTGAATAATCGGCATTCAATACCGGGTTTTTATATTTCCCATTGCCAAGGTCGGCAACCCAGACTTTACTGATCACGGCTTTATCAACGATATTCTTTTGAAGTGTTGAGTTCCCTTTTAAATCACGCTGCAGCTGTGCATTTGCATATCCGCCGCAGCAGCATAGACTGCCCAGCCATAAAGCGCCCAACCACAATCGGGTGTTCCCTGTTTGTTTTACTATTGTTCCGGCTTCCATAAACTTTTTCCTGAAAATATCTTGATTAATGTATAGGCTTTAACTTCTTTCTTAGACAATTGCTTTGACCAGGGGATTCTTGCCAAAGGCGATCCTCCCGGTCCTTTAGAACCGTATTCCGCATAAAAACTCGTCTTATGGTTATCATTTTTATTCCAGGCAGACCAGCCTGCTGGCAAAATATGGGAGTCCATTTCTGTATTTATAAATACGATATTGGCGTATGGCCTCCATGGTCTGCCGAGATAAACTTTGGCTAAACCCGGTTCGGCGGTCAGCTTACAGTCTATAAACACAAAGCCATAAGCTTGTGCTGGCGAGGTTGAAGCGGCTGTGATGTAGGAGTTTTTTTTACTGTAGATCTGGCAACGTTCGAAAACGACAGTCGCCGCTCCAAAGATAAAATCCGTAGTTCCTTCGATATAACAATCTACATAATACTGCCTGCTGGTATCTACAGCAGGGAAAAGCGTATCCTGATTGCCTAATATCCGACAATTCTTAACCACCATCCGGTCTCCTTCTCCATGGAGCGCGACCGCTTGTCCAACCAAACCAGCAGTATTTTCAATGCTCAGATTTTCTGCACGGAAATCATTTCCCTGCACCAATAAGGTATAAGAATTGTAAGTATTGAAACCTGCTTTACCCGAATAATCCCCGTTAGAGATCACCGTCTGCGCTTTATCTTCTCCAAGAAGGAATACTTTTGTTTTCCAGGAAGGCACTACTAATTTCTCGTGATACACTCCCTTTTTAATGTGAATGGTAACTACCGGCTCCGAAAAATCGCGCACCGCATTGATTGCAGCCTGAATCGTTTCAAAGTCACCACTTCCATCTTTACTCACTGTAAAAGAAGTCGGAAATGTATCCTGAGCTATTGTCCGAAAACAGGAACCCAGCAACATCAGAAATACGATTAACTTTTTGCTGGTATCCATCCTTTAAATATCTTTTCTATGGTATAATCTGCAGCTTCCTGATCGCTCAGTTGCTTCGCCCAGCCTACTCTTTTCTCTGTTGCGCTGCCAATTCCTTTATTCTTATACTCCGCATAAAAAGCAGTTTGCTCATTGCTGGTTTTACCCCAATTGTTCCATCCTTCTGGTTTAATCATCGCACCAAGGTCACAATTCAGAAAAACTGCCTGTGCATATGGCCGCCATGGTCTACCCAGATAAACAGATTGTGCGGGCGCAGTTCCGGTGATCTTACAATTCAAAAACACATAGCCATGTTTTACAGAATCCGGTGCGGAGGAAGCGGTAACGAAACCCGGTTGCTTACAGAACAGCTCACAATCTTCAAAAATCGCAGTGGCCGATCCGAAGATAAAATCTACTGTTCCGCTAATGAAACACTTGTAAAAGTATTGCTTACTTCCAGGGCCATAAGTATACAGCGTATCCTGAAAACCCAGCATCCTGCAATTCAGAAAGCTGGCCTTATCCCCCGCTACCCATAAGGCCACGGCCTGACCAACCGGACCAGCAGTGTTTTCAAAAGTGATGTTCTTTGCGGTAAAGTCGTCGCCATAAATGTAAAAGCCCGAAGATCCGGAGGTTCCCATCTCTTCACCAAAACGGTTTTTCTTTTGCGCATAATCATCGTAACACAAAATCGTCTTATCCAGACTTTCTCCAATCAGCGTCACCATCTTTTTAGAAGCCGACAAGTTTAACTTCTCTTTATACCTTCCGTTTTTAATAAAAATCGTGGTAATCACTTTTCTAAAATCAGGAACTGCATTGATTGCCTCCTGAACGGTTTTAAAATCACCACTTCCATCCTGAGCAACCACAAGCCTTCTATCCTGCGCAACCGCAGATCTTCCAGCTTCCCTAAGCACTTTATCGGCTGCGATTAACTGTCCAGGGCCAAAAAGACCGAAAAGACTGCTAAAACCAAAAACAGCGAACCATATTATCACTTTCATTACTTTTTAACTTTAGGTTGTACCACATCATTACACAAATCCAGTTGCTGTTTTTTCATTTCTGAAAGCACCAGCTGTGCAATTTTCCTTGCGCCAAACTCATTAAAATGAGTATTGTCCTTTTTTCCTTCCGGATAATTCGGGTGAACACCAGGTTCCAACTGCATAAACAGCTTCTTACTGGCTAAGGGGCCCATCTTTTCATACAGCGCCCTGCTTTCTCTATCAAGATCAATCAGCGAAACATCATAAGCTTTTGCGACTTCATAAACCGCAGCGGTATATTCCGTATGTGTTTCTTTCGCATGGTCGTTCTTATCGAAGCTCAGTCTGGATACCGGCGTAATGAGTATAGGAAAGGCGTTTTTCGCTCTGCTTTCTTGAATAAAGCGGGCGAGGTTGGTCTTGTAATCTGCTACAGAAGTGTAGCGCTCTTTATATTTCTCCCCTTTAGCGGCATCGTTGTGACCAAACTGAATCAGCACATAATCCCCTTTACTTAAGCTATCCGATACATTCGACCAACGGTTCTCCGAGATAAACGTCCTGGTGCTACGGCCTCCTTTAGCGCGGTTATTCACCTGCACATCATCACTAAAAAAATTAGCAAAAGGCATTCCCCAGCCTGTTAAGGGCGCTCTGGAACTTTCATAGTTACACATGGTAGAATCACCAATCATCCAAATCTTAACCGGCTTTCCCCCGCTTATAAAAGCAGTACATAAACACACTAAGCCAACTGCAACTATCTTTAACTTACTAAATCGAGTGATTTGCATCATATCTTAATTTGATTTAATCGGCTTTATTTTTAGCCAGATAAGTCAATACCGGCAACTTCAACACCCTCATTTCCTTTAAAACCAATTGCGCCATTTCCCTTGCCCCGAGTTCATTAAAATGCGTATCGTCTTTTTTCCCTGCCGGATAATTCGGATGTTCCCCTGGTTCTAAATGATTGAACAGCAATTTGCTTTGCTCCGGACCATACTGCTGCAATAAAGCCTGACTTTTCAAATCCAGGTCAATCAGCGGTATGCCTAACGATTTGGCCAGATCTCTAACCAGCTGTGCATATACCTTATGGGTTTCCTTAACTTTTCCGGAATCGTCAAAACTTCTTCTCGCAACTGGCGTGATCAATACCGGAAATGCGCCTTTCCCCAGGCTCTCCTGAACAAATTTGGACAGATTCCTGACGAACTCTGCTTCCGGCGTATAACTCGCTTTGGTACTTACTTCATCATTATGACCAAACTGAATTATTACATAATCGCCTTTATGAAGTCCTGTGACTACCGGTGCCCATAAATTCTCTGAGATAAAGGTTTTGGTACTCCGCCCATTCTTCGCACGGTTATCGACCAAAACCTCTTCGCTAAAAAAATTAGCAAAAGGCATTCCCCAGCCTGTTTCAGGGAAAGCGCCTGCTGATTTAACAGCAAGCGTGGAGTCCCCGATCAGATATATCTTCAATTTTGGCGGAGCTGTTGACACAAAAGAGGTCAACACCAAAGTCATTAAAGCAAACCAGCTATATTTTCTCCTCATTACTTTTAATTAAAGAACCCAGGCTGGATCGCCAACTTGTCCACCACCGCTACTGCTTCTCAGCAATGCAGATCCTGAAGGTAAATAGAATTGAGTCGTATTCGCATTCCAACCTGGATCTACTGTTAGTCCGAATTTAGCATTGGCTGGTAACGGCAGGTCAGTTCCATTGGTGGTACTCGTTTTCAGGTTAAAAGTATTGTTGTATTCAAAAGTGGTGGTTGCAGCACCTGAACTGGCCAAAATCAATCCTAAAACTGTACCAGAGCGTGGAGCATTGGCAATAATTGAGTTTCTCACACTAAAGGTAACCGGATTTGCCGAAGCAATGAGCAAGGTGTACATCCCCGCAAAGCCGATATTATTGATGGAACACTCGCTGATGCTAATTTCTGGTGCCGTGCCAGCCATCGTGGTTTTACAATTTACCAAACCTGGTGAACTGTTATAGATGGTGCTCTTCGTAATTTTCAATGATTTAAAGGACAGTTTATCTAAATGGAACAGGTAATAAGTAGTACCCGAAATGTCATAGATTTTACACCTGTTGACCTCCATTTCATTCAATACAAAGAAGGTATTCCGATCGGCACGTAGAACAGCCGTGCTGATTCCATGAATCCAGGAGTTTTCAAACCTGATGTTTCTAAAGGTAGACGCTACACCGGTACCTGAACTAATCAAATCGCAGAAATAGCCGGCAGTATAAGCTGTACCATCAAAGTTAATTCCTGAAACCGAAAGACCAGCTCCGGTTCCCGTCAGGGTAAAACCTTTCAGGTTTACTTTCACCTTTTCCGGGTTATCATTTACTGATCTTAAAGTGATCATTTTACCGGTAATTGCCGCTAATGAAGGCAATTCATACGTGCCATCTTCCAAACCAATCACCGCATTATCCGCAGCCGTAGCAATTACACTAGCCAGATTATCGGCTGGAGTAATCTTAACGGTATAAACAACCGGAGCCGGGGTAGTAAAAGTCAGGTAGCCATTGCTACTGGTTCCGGAAAACAATTCCGCAGTATATTTAGTACTGGCAGTAAGACCAGGAATCGTTACCGATTTCTTCAACAGATCCTCCGGACTTAAAGTTACCGTAATTGCCGTTCCAGTCTCCGGAGTCAGCACAACCTTAGAACCCGCAGGAACTTCCAAAAAGGCAATATCTACACTATTTTCTCTAACCGTTATTTTTTCGCCCCTAAACAATTGTTTACCCACAATCTTAAATCCCGGACTCAACATATATTTAGATTCCGGCTGTGTAGCCGTTGCATTCGCTTTTACACGGGCAAAATATTTAAGCCTTAATTTAAGCTCCCCCTCTTTAACCGTAAAACCAGCAGAATCGGTTTTACCGGAAAAATCTGTGGTAGCGAACAAAGAATCTGTAGAAAACTCTACGGTATAATTATATTGATTGTCGCCGGTAAACAAAGGCGCTTTCCAGCTTAACCATGCGGAGCTTTCCGAGGCGACTACTTTAATTCCTGAGGGCTTAAAAATTCTTGGGGCCTCTGTTGGTGTTTCATCCTTTTTGCAGGAGGAAACACCCGCGATTATACTTGCAAATAGTAAACAATGGCAAGCGATCGTTAAAAGATTTCTTTTCATGATTGTATAGACTTAATAACCATTATTTTGAACCATATTGGTAGTTTCGATGAGCACAGTTTTAGGGTAAGGTAACAGTTCACGCTCATTGGCTTTAAAGTAAGTAGCGAAACCGTTTGCCGTACCTGAGATAGATCCGGAAGTGGGATCATTATTGACTGCAAAGCGCCAGGCTTTCACCGTATAGCCACCTGCTGGTGCGCCTGATGTTCCCAAACCAGGTGTATAAAACACGGTATTAGGCGTACCCCCATAAAAGTCCAGATTAGCCACTTCTGCTACACTACCACCTTTCAGGTAGGCATTCTCTTTCACATAGATATAAAGCGGCACATTCGCATACGCGCCTACACCGTTCATAAAATCCGTTAGTTTAGCACGGGTTTCATTAAACTTAGTTTCCATCAGGTTCCAGCGGATCAGGTCGTATTTACGAATCCCTTCGCCACCAAATTCTAACAGACGTTCTTTTACAATTGCCTCAAAGAAACCGGCTTTATCCTGTGGACTCTCAGGCGCAGCATAACCTACAAACGCACGTTCACGCACCCTTTTCAACGCGGCTTGTGCAGCGGCAGATGGGCCGCCATTTACTTCATTATCCGCCTCAGCAAACATCAGCAGGACATCTGCAAAACGCAGAATAGGCCAGTTAATCGCAAAATTCTGAGAAGTAGAAGAATTGTTAAAGGCGGTCCATGCTTTTCTGAATTTACCATCAGTCAGGTTATTCGCCGTATTCAGGATCTTTTTAGAGTTGTCATTGATTTCGTAAACCCCGATCGTTACATCTCTACGGCTATCCTTAGTCGGATCAAATTCGTAGAAGTAAGTCGCAATGGCGTTCATACCGCCACCACCCTGACCGAAAGTAGATTTCGCAGAATACCTTAAACCATTGTAATAACCCAGTTTACTATCTGTAGAAGCGTTACCACCAAAAGCACCCACTTCAAACATCAATTCAAATTTATCATCCAGCCGTGCACCATGCAAAGTTTTAAACACGTTTTCATAACTTGGATTTAAATCATGTTCTCCTGCTGCTGCGATAATTTCAGCGCATTCTTTTTCAGCGATCTTATAATAAGTTAAGAAATCTGCTCTTCTTTCCATTTTACGGCTATCCGTACGCAACGCATATCCACCTCTGGCTAAAGCAATCCTTGCCCTTAACCCTTTTATAGCTCCTTTAGTAAAACGGAAGCTGCCGTAATCAGCAATTTTAGATCTCCAGGGAACCAAAGTCTGCGCCAGTTCCAGATCTTTCAGCAACTGATCATAAGTTTCATCGCGGTTGGTATTGAAGAAATTCAGCGTTGGTGCATCGGAAGCCGGAACAAAAGTACCGGGAACATCACCCCAGTTGCGGATCAGCTCATGGTAAAACTGCGCTCTTAAAGCCAGTGCTTCCCCATAATACCTGCCCATCTCTTCTTTCTGAGCGGTAGTACCACTGGTGTAAAGGTTAGATAAAGGGATATATTTAATACAGATATTGGCCCGTTCTACACCGGAGAACAGTTGCGCAAAAGGCTTGATCAGTTCCGTATTGTCGGAACTAGCGCCATACATGCTCACCCCTCTACGATCCGAAGGACTGTAACTGCCGGATGTTTTAAAATCATCGGCACTCAGATTCAGAATCGTGGCCAGGCGGTTTCCATAACCGTCATCGCCAACCAATCTATTGTACACCCCAATCAGGGCCGTGTTGGTATATACCGTACTTTCAAAAACTGTGGAAGGCGAAGAAACAGAAGGAGATTCAAATTCCAACGCTTTTTTACAGGAAGGAAGTATGCTTAAAGTGCCGATGGCGAAAGCCAGGATGGCAGCTGATAATATTTTCGTGTTCATTTCTTTTAGCTGAATGGATTAAAAAACAAGATTAAGACCTGCAAGGATATATCGGCTACGCGGATAAGCGGCGTAATCTATACCTGGTGTTAAAGGGTTATTTCTACGGGTATTGGCTTCCGGATCATATCCTGAATAACCGGTAATCGTCCATAAATTATTTACCGTACCATACACCCGGAGTTTAGAAATAAATCCGGTACGTTTCATGAGCTTTTCAGGAAGCGTATAACCCAGGGTCACATTGTTAATGCGCAGGAAAGAACCGTCTTCGATGGCATAAGAAGTCAGGGCATAATTCCCCGGCGTAGGCGTCCATAAAGTGGTGTTCTCATTTAATGCCGTTAACGCTGCCGGATCAGTTACTTTAACGCCATTCGCATCAAAATTCTTCCAGCGTTGTGTCATGGTTTGCAACAAATTGTTGTCTTTCACATTAAACTGAGAAGTAAATTCTAAGGTATTCGCATTGTACACTTTGCTTCCTACAGAGAAGTTCAGGAAAACGCTCATATCGAAATTCTTATAGGTAAACTGGTTGTTAAATCCACCGATAAACGCTGGTTGTGCAGTCCCCAATACCGTACGGTCGTCTTCCGTGATCAACATATTATCCGAAGAAGAAAGCTTTTTCAGTTTCATATCTCCTGGTTGTGGCTCTCTGTTACCGATCAACGATTTGCTGTTTGGCACATTTGATTTCAACGCGTATGTATATACACCGCTAGTGGTATTGTACACATAGAAGAAATCATCTACCGTGTATCTGCCATCAGAAACATAGCCATAGAACTGACCTACTGGTTTTCCTACTTCTACTTTCACATCGGCAAGACTGTTTACCCATCCCGATTGCGTCAGGTAAGAACTCACGCCACTTTGCAATTCCAGAATTTTATTCCTGTTGAAGGAAATATTGAAACTGGTGTTGTAAGTAAAATCTCTGCTTTTCACCGCAAGGAAGCCCAATTGAAGTTCAATTCCTCTATTTTGTGTTTTACCTACATTTTGTTGCTGAGAAATATAACCAGAGACTGGAGAAATGTTGGCATCCAGCAATAAGTCCTTGGTTTTATTCTCATACAAATCGATGCTTGCGGTTAAGCGGTTATTGAAAAGCTCCATATCTATCCCGAAGTTGGTAGAAAGGTTGGTTTCCCATTTGATGTTCGGGTTAGCGAGTTTGGTAGAGATCAATCCGGTGCTTACTGCGGCATCATTAGCAGCATAGCCCCCTGCGGTAGAATTCGCCTGGAAAATCGTTCTGAACAAATCCTGTCCGATTCTGCTGTTTCCCGCAGCACCATAACTCAATCTGAATTTCACACTGTTTAACCATTTCAAATTGGCCTGCTTGAAGAATTCCTCTTCCGACAAACGCCAGGCAATCTGCCCTGATGGGAAATTACCATAACGATTACCTGCAGCAAATACAGAAATCCCGTCCCTTCTAAAGTTAAAAGTCGCCAGGTATTTTCCTTTGTACGCATAAGCAGCACGGGCAAATACAGAAAGGTTTCTTGTTCCGGTTACCAGAGAAGTCGCTTTATCCTGAACAGCACCATTCGGTAAATCTGTTTTCTGAATATTTGCAAAAGCCTCATCCGGAGTAATATTTGCAGGGAACCATTTCAGCAACATATTGTCTGAATTTACATCGTCATTGCGCAACTCTTGTCCCACAAGCAAATCCAGGCTATGGTCTAAACCTAAATTCGGTTTGTAATTTAAAGTATTGGTATTGATGAAAGTGGTCGCATAAGAGTTCTCCAGCTGAATAGCCGGTCTGTTGGCATTATTCCTGGAGATATTGGTCAGCAAACCATTGAAGGTATCTACATGACGGTCGTTGTAATTTAAACCTATCGTACTTTTTAACGTCAGGTTCTTTAGAATCGAATAGCTGAGGTAAGCACTGGTGATTAAATCATTGCGGTAATCATATTTCAATTCATTATGTGCTAAACTGATTGGGTTGGTCAGGTTGGTTGCATTAAAATCTGCATCAAACAAATCTCCGGATTCTCCACCACCCAGATAAGGCTGGTAACGCACGGCATTTCTTAAACGGTTGGCACTTTGCGATTGCGTATTGCTGGTTCCTACACCGTCTACACGCTGGCGACTATACCTCGCATTTAATCCAAAACGTAATTTATCAGAAATCTTATGGTCAAAGCGGAAAGAAGCAAAAGTCCTTTTATAAGCAGACTCCAGCATAATCCCATCTTCTTTGGTATTGTTCAAAGAGAAGTTAAACGTGGTTTTATCTGTCCCGCCGGAGATATTCAAAATCTGAGTTCCCGACCAGGCCTGGCGACCGAAAACTTTATCCTGCCAGTCTACTTTTTCAATGTTCTTATAAATCTCTAAATCTTCAAAAGTCCCGTAAGCTTTAGTGAAATCGTCTTTTACCTGTTGAGAAGTATTGTTATTGTACAATTCATATTGATAGGTTACAAAATCGTAAGGCCCCATTACATCGAGTTTGTTTACAATCTGGCGGGCACCTCCAAAAACATCAAATGAAATGATGGTTTTACCGGATTTCCCCGATTTGGTGGTAATGATCATCACGCCATTGGAACCTCTGGAACCATAAATAGCGGTTGAAGCCACATCTTTTAACAAGTTGATCGATTCAATCTCACCCGGAGATAAAATAGAAAGCGCATTGTCTACCGGAATCCCGTCTACAATATATAAGGGAGAATTATCGCCGGTTAGCGAACTTCCACCACGCACTTTAACCTGGATATCTGCCCCGGGGTTACCCTCCGGAGTCGTTACCGATAAACCAGCCATTTTACCTGCCAATGCCTGCGCTAAAGTTCCTACCGGAAAATCAGCCACATCCTTACCAGACAACACCGATACGGAACCGGTCAGCATTTCCTTCCTTACGGAGCCATAACCAATATTGATCATCACCTCATTCAGTTGAGAAACATCTTCCTGTAAAACAAAATTGATTTTTGATTGCTTGCCTACCGGAATTTCCTGAGGCATATAGCCGATATATCTGGCGATTAAAATGGTTTCCCCCTGGTCAGGAACAGAAATCTTATACTGGCCCTTATCATCTGTACTCACCACGATGGCGGTACCTTTGATCGAAATACTTACGCCAGGAATGGATTCCTTACTTGCTTTGTCGGTCACTTTACCTGTTACCTGGCGAATCTTCTGTGCATCCGCCTGGAAAACTACAATAGCCAACAATGCAAACAGTAGTAAAATTCTTTTCATACTCGGTTTGGTTAATACGCCCCTTTTTTGGGATAAGGGGTGCTTCGGTTTAATTTGGTTAGTATGGAAACTGCTCAGTCTTCCATTAACAATTCTACATTGTTTTATTTGATAAAGGATTCGACATGGCCAGATAAATTTGCGCAATCGTTCCCGACAACGTTCTCGGTCTGAAAATCAGATACTTTTAATTAGGAGGAAAATTCTTACATTGGGCTTTATAGACCGATTATTAAAACTTTCCTTCTTTTTCATGTTCGAACCAACTACTTTAAAAGACATCGCAAAGGCCTTAGGCTTATCCACCTCCACAGTTTCCAGAGCTTTAAGAGATACACACGAAATCAGTTCAGAAACGAAAAAGATAGTATTAGCCTACGCAGAAAAGATCAATTACAAACCGAATCCTATTGCGTTAAGCTTAAAAGAAAGACGCACAAAATCTATCGGAGTTTTGGTGAGCGAAGTGGCCAACCATTACTTCTCTCAGGCCATCGGAGGAATTGAAGCGATTGCTTACGACAGAGGTTATCATGTTATCATTACACAAACCCACGAATCTTACGAAAGAGAAAAGATCAATATTCAGCATTTAGCCTCCAGAGGTGTAGATGGCTTATTGGTTTCCCTATCTGCGGAGACCAGTGATACCAATCATTTGAGTCTTTTACATGACAGGGGCTTACCGATGGTGTTTTTCGACCGGGTAGCTAAAGACATTGAAACCCATAAAATCAGTGCCAACAACGAGCAGGGTGCTTATGATGCCACCATTCAGTTGCTGGAATCGGGACGTCGTAAAATCGCACACCTGACCAGTTCAGACCACCTTTCTATCAGTATCGAACGACTAGCAGGTTATACTGCTGCATTAACTAAATATGGGATTCCGGTACAGCCCGAATATATTAAACACTGTCCGCATGGTGGCATGTTTCAAGAAGAAACCGAACAAGCTATCCGGGAACTGATGTCCTTAACAGATAAACCTGATGCTATTTTTGTTGCCGGAGACCGCCTGAGCATCGGCTGTTTAACCGTGTTGAAGAAATTCAATATTTCCGTGCCCGAAGAAATCTCAATCTCCGGATTTAGTAATTCTGATGTGCTGGACTTATTTAAATCGCCATTAAGCTCCGTCAGACAACCTGCTTATGAAATGGGATGCATGGCTACAGAAATGCTGATCAAACTGATTGAAAGCAAATATCCAGTTACAGAATTTGAGAACCGCGTATTAGATACCGAGCTGGTGATCCGGGCCTAAAGCCCCCGGCTGGCTTTACTCAATTTTGGTTAATACTTCTTTCGGGCTACTAGCTGTTAGTGTATTAAATATTAGTGGTGCAGATGCGCCTATATGAATAGCTAGTAACTTATTAACATCTTGTAGTCCACTAAAATAAGCATAACCAATTAGCCAGGAAAAGAATGGATTAATAATCCAGGGGAGATAATAAAATATATCTTTAAAATCTGGCCTTTGCTTTTTTGGAGTTTTGTGTAATTCAATTAAAGAAAATAGTTGAATTCCAACCCCTCCCAGGATAGAGAGCATAATACCTTCGTTCATATTAAACTATTTTGTTGTTAAAAGCATCAAGCAATTTCCTTAAGAAGGGCTCTTCTTTTCTATACCTTTCTCTTGTGGCAATGACAGGCATTTGTTTTCTTCCATACGATAATACGAATTTGCCCGACTCATTGAGAACCTGGATTACATCCTCATATCTCAGGCCAGCATCAGCCGAGACTTTAACAATACATTGCCATCTATTTGATGATTTATTACTTAATACAGCATATATTTTATCCTCAACATTTGGATGCCTTCTGATTTTCTTGTTTTTCATGATAATATTTTTTAACAATTCAAATATAACAAATATTATCGCATATATTTCTATTATAAATAATTATTAATTATTTGTAAAATAAGATCACCATAAAGCACGCTGCGTATTACCCGATTTTAGCAATCCGATAAGCACATCTTCTATCGCCACTTACAATGTGATCAAGACGATGGATACTTACGCCCTCCCCTAAAACATGCTTAAAAACATTCAGTTCTGCGGTACAAAAGCCCTGACAGGTTTTAGCTGCCGCACAAATCGGACAATGGTTTTCTACCAACAGGTAACCGGCTTCATCTTTACTGTATTCGGCCATGTACCCTTCTCTGGTTCTGATCTCCGCCAATTTCGCAATGCGATCTTCTAAATCCACAAGCGGTTCCAGTTCCTCGAAATAACGTTGTTTTCCAGCCTGCTCAGTTACATCAATCACTTTCTGCAAGGCTTCATCTCCCAAAGCATCCCGCATTCCGGCAATCAGCTTTACCGTTAATTCGGCATGCGTATCCGGAAACTTCGCATGACCAGCATCCGTGAGATTGAAAAATTGTTTTGGCCTCCCCACTCCGGTAGATTCATTAAATGAACTCACCAAACCCTCTTCTGTATATTTCAACAACTGTAATCTTGCGCCTTCATTGGTGATACCCAGCTCCTTCGCTATCGAAGCTGAAGTCAAAGCTCCCCTGGTTTTCAGCAACATTAAAAATCTGTTTGTCTTCATAATCTAATAAACCAAGTAATTACTTGTTATATTAACAAAAGTACTAACTTTGCCGAACTTATCAAGCCTTAAACCCGATAATAATGGCCTTTGTCCGATCAGGTAAGCAGCAGATGAGCAATTATTCAATGATTAAACCAACAGGATTATGCCAATTCAGCTACAAACAAATACCCTGACTGCTCCTTTTACAACAGCCGACTTACTGCTTGTTCCTATCGTTCCCTACTGGAACGTGCTCTTTAAGTAAGAAAAAAAACATTCCTGTTTAGCGCGGTAGTCCCCGCGTAACCATTCACTTCTGAGCCTCCGGATATCAGGAGCAGGAATCCCTATGCCCAATTTTTTATAACAACACCTTTTACACATTCAAAAAAACAACATCATCTAATGAACATTAACCCTACAAAACTACTCGCTTATCCGCTGTTAATAACCGCACTTTTCAGTGCCTGTTCCCCGGCCCGGCAACAACAGCAGGCACAGGATCTTCCTGAATTTACAGGCCTGCTGATTGAACCTACAAAAACTACAGTTGCCGTAGAATACCCGGCCATCCTCCAGGGCGAGGAAACCGTAGAAATCAGGTCTAAAGTAGATGGCTATATCGAAAAAGTATATGTCACCGAAGGAAGTCGCGTCAGCAAAGGACAGCCGCTCTTTAAAATTGATGCCAACAGTTTTCAGCAGGACAGAAATAGTAAGCAAGCTGCGGTACTTGCCGCTGAAGCAGACCTGGAAACGGCCACTATCCAGGCCGAAAGAACCAAAGCCCTGGTCGATAAAAAGATCATCAACGATTTTGAACATACTGCGGCGAAAAACATTGTACGCGTTAAAAAAGCCGCCTTACTCCAGGCAAAAGCCAATCTTTCTGCCGCCAATTCTAACCTTGCCTTTACCCATATTCTAAGTCCGATCCATGGCGTTGTGGGTAGCCTTCCTTATAAGACAGGAAGTTTAGTCAGCAGTACTTCCGAAACACCACTAACCAGCATTGCCAACACCGCAAAGATTTATGCGTTTTTCTCGCTGAGTCAGCAACAACTCGCTGATTTTTTAAACAAGTATGCTGGCAACAAGACTACTGATAAGTTTAAAAACATGCCGGAGGTTTCTTTAATCCTGGCGGATGGCAGTACCTACCCTACAAAAGGGAAAATAGAAACCCTGAGTGGCGTATTGAATGCCAGTACCGGAGCCGCAAATTTCAAAGCCGTATTTCCTAATCCCGAAGGGAAACTGTGGAGCGGTTCCAGTGCCCAATTGCGCATCCCAACCCTACTTAACCAAGCTTTAATGGTGCCTAAAAGTGCCACTTTCGAACTGCAAGGCAAGCACTTTGTATTTACCATTGATCCCAACCAGACCGTTCATCATACCGCAATTGAAGTGATGGATGCCGGAACAGAGAAAGATTTCATCGTAAGCAAGGGCTTAAAGTCCGGAGATCAGATCGTAACTGAAGGGCTCGACAAGCTCAAAGACGGTATGAAAATCAAAGCGGCAAAGCCGGTTACTAAATTATCCACTGCGGCTGCACAATTATAAAAGAGATGTTAAGAAAATTCATAGAAAACCCGGTACTGTCTACAGTCATATCGGTAATTATCGTCATACTTGGTCTCTTAGGCCTGCTTTCCCTTCCTATTTCTCAATATCCGGAAATCGCCCCGCCTACCGTGGCCGTTTCTGCTGCTTATCAGGGTGCCAATGCAGATGTGGTCATGAAAAGCGTCATCGTGCCGCTCGAAGAACAAATCAATGGGGTAGAAAACATGACTTACATGACTTCCACCGCAAGTAACAACGGAAGTGCCACCATTACGATTTTCTTTAAACAAGGCACAGACCCCGATCAGGCCGCGGTAAACGTGCAAAACCGCGTCACCAAAGCCACCAGCTTATTGCCCAACGAGGTAATTAAAGCCGGAATCACGACCAGTAAAAAACTAAGTAGTACCGCTTTTAGCTTTCTGTTATTCAGTAAAGATGGCGCTTACGACCAGAAATTTCTCGACAATTACCTGCGGATAAACATCATGCCCCAGATGAAACGAGTGGAAGGTGTAGGCGAAGCCATCATTTACGGAAATCAGGAATACTCGATGAGGATCTGGCTAAAACCCGATGCCATGGCCAGTTACCACCTGGTGCCGGATGATATTACCGCCGCTTTAAAAGAACAAAACATAGAAGCAGCACCCGGTAAAATCGGAGAAAACAGCAGGCAATCTGTCCAATATGCCTTAAAATATACCGGCCGTTTAGAAGAGCCGGCCCAATTCGAAAACATCATCCTTCGCAGTGCACAACAAGGCGGATTGGTCCGCTTAAAAGATGTGGCCAGTGTAGAGTTTGGCGCATTAGACTATACCACTAGTCTGGTGACTCAGGGGAAAGTATCCTCTGGCGGCGCCGTTAGCCAGTCCTCCGGCTCTAATGCCAGGGAATTGATCATTGCCTGTGAAAACATTTTGAAAGAAGCCTCGAAAGATTTCCCGCCGGGAGTCGAGTATCAAACCTTCTTAAATGCCAACGAATTTCTGGATGCTTCTATTGAAAAGGTAATCTATACCATTATAGAAGCTTTTATCCTGGTGTTTATTGTCGTGTTCATCTTCCTACAGGATTTCAGGTCTACTTTGATTCCTGCCATTGCCGTTCCCGTAGCCATCATCGGTACCTTTTTCTTCTTAAAGCTTTTCGGCTTTACCATTAACTTACTGACACTTTTTGCGCTGGTACTCGCCATCGGGATTGTAGTAGACGACGCGATTGTAGTGGTCGAGGCCGTCCACGCGAAACTGGATCAGGGGGCCAAATCTGCGAAAAAAGCAACCATCCATGCGATGAGTGAAATCAGCGGAGCGATTGTTTCGATCACCTTGATCATGTCGGCAGTCTTTGTACCGGTTACTTTTATCACCGGATCAGCGGGTGTATTTTACAAGCAGTTCGGATTAACCTTGGCGGTAGCGATTGTGATCTCGGCCGTTAACGCCCTTACTTTAAGTCCGGCACTCTGTGCGATCCTCTTAAAACCCCATAACCCCGACAAAGACCATCCGAAACAAGGATTTATGCCGCGCTTCTATGCCGGATTTAATGCTTCATTTGAATCCTTAACTGGTAAATATATGTCGGCAGTCAGGTTTCTGATTCGTAGGAAATGGGTTTCTGTAATGGGCATTGCCCTTTTCGGTATGATATTTTACGCCTTATTGAAAACTACGCCTACCGGTTTTGTGCCCAACGAAGATGGTGGTGCCATTTATGGAGATGTCATCCTCCCTCCTGCGGCAACCTTAGAACGTACCGAAGAAATCACCAATCTGGTAGACAGTATTGCCAGAAGCATTCCGGAGGTAGAACTTTCTTCCAGACTAGCAGGAATGGACCTGATCAATGGTTTTGGCGGTTCTTATGGCGCCCTTTTTATCCGTTTAAAACCATGGAACGAACGCAAAGGAGCACAACAGGACGTGGGCAGCATTGTAAACCAACTCTTCGCGAAAACCGCACATATCAAAGGGGCAAAAGTTATCTTTTTCGCTGCGCCAACCTTACAGGGTTTCGGAAACAGCAATGGTTTCGAAGTACAGTTACAGGATAAAACCGGTGGCAATTATGAAGCCTTTGCGAAATCTATCGGGAAATTCATGGCTGGCATCAACCAGCGTCCGGAAATTATGTATGCCACAAGTCCATTCAATATTGGTTTTCCGGAACTGGAAGTGAATGTCAATGTGGCCCGTTGTAAAGATGCAGGCGTATCCGTAAACACGGTATTGAACACGCTTCAAGGTTATTTCGGAGGAGTTTACGCTTCCGATTTCAACAAGTTCGGTAAGCAATACCGGGTCATGATGCAAAGTCATCCGGATTTCAGAGAAAAAGAAAGCGACCTGAACAAGGTATTCGTTAAAACCGACAAAGGCCTGATGGCACCGATTTCAGAATTTGTGACCTTAAAGAAAACTTATGGCCCGGAATTCATCAACAGGTTCAATCTGTTTACTTCCACCATGGTGACTGGTGTTCCCAATAAAGGATACAGTTCCGGTGATGCCATTAAGGCGATTGAAGAAGTTGCTGCCCAGACTTTAAGTCGCGGCTACACTTACGAGTTTTCAGGCTTAACCAGAGAAGAACTTTCCAGCGGCAGTCAGACGGTCATGATTTTTGCCCTATGTCTGGTCTTCATTTACTTCCTGCTGAGTGCCCAGTATAAGAGTTATATCCTGCCCTTCTCGGTATTGTTATCCTTACCAATAGGTCTGGCTGGTGCCTTTATCTTCGCCAACCTGTTTGGCATCGACAATAACATCTTCCTTCAAATCAGTCTGATCATGTTGATTGGCTTACTCGCCAAAAACGCCATCCTGATTGTAGAATTCGCCTTGATGCATAGGTTAAGTGGCAGAAGTATCGTCCAAGCCGCTTTATTAGGTGCAAAAGCAAGATTACGACCAATCCTGATGACGTCCTTCGCCTTCATTTTCGGCTTGATTCCCTTGATGCTGGCCACAGGAGCAGGTGCATTGAGCAATAAATCTATTGGTACTGCTGCCGTTGGCGGCATGCTGATCGGAACCTTATTTGGCGTATTCGTGATCCCTGTATTGTTTGTGATTTTCCAATCCTTACAGGAGAAGATCTCCGGTGCGCCTACACCAAATCACCCTCCGCGTCCAATTCCAGAAATCAACGCTTAATTCCAGAAATCAATTCATTGAAAACTTATGAAATTACTTCCACATAAAACCTTATTGCTGCTGTTTCTGGCAGCAATAAGCACCTCTTGTAAAGTCACAAAAACTTACCAGCAACCCAATACGGAAAATCAGGCTACGTACCGCGATGCCCAGCAAAAGGATACTTTAAATATGGCCGCTATGGAATGGTCTGCGGTGTTTACGGATCCCATTTTACAACAGCTAATCCGCGAAGGATTAGCTGCCAATCTGGATCTGAAAATTGCAGTAGAACGCATCAACCAGTCCAAGGCCTTGTTTAGAAGAAGCAAAGCGGCCTACCTTCCCGATTTGAAGGGAAATATCGGCTTAAAAGAATCTAAACTAGCCTACCCACAGGGATTTGGTCTTTTTAGCAGCACCACGCAGTACGATTTCGGGATCAGCAGCAACTGGGAGTTAGATATCTGGGGCAAATTAGGCAGTGCAAAACGCGGGGCGATGGCAGAACTCCTCGCCAGTGATGCCGCCAAAAGAGCCATACAAACCCAGCTAATTGCTGATATTGCCAACCATTACTACGATTTACTGACCCTGGATGAACAATTACAGGTCAGCAGAAAAACAGCTCTCAACAGAGCTCAGGACGCAGCGACCATCAAACTGTTGTTTGAAAACTCCATCTTAAACGGTGTGGCAGTGGTACAGAGTGAGGCAAACGCTTATGAAGCCGAACTGTCCATTCCAGACCTGGAACAAGAGATCCGAACCAAAGAAAATGCGTTGTCCCTACTACTAGCGCGGGCTCCCGGAGCTATCCAACGAAACTCCCTGAAGCAACAGCAATTGGTTTATGATTTGAAACCCGGCATCCCCGCACAATTACTGGCAAATCGCCCGGATGTACAGCAGGCAGAATACCTGTTTCGTGCATCATTTGAAAACAGCAATATCGCCAGAACGCAATTCTATCCGGGATTAAACATTACGGCCATGGGCGGGTTTTCAAGTTTCAGTCTGAAAGACTGGTTTAGCCATGGGAGTTTATTCGGTAATATTGCAGGAGCAATCACTCAGCCCATCTTTAACAAGGGACAAAACAAAGCGGGTTTAGCTATCGCCTTGTCTAAGCAACAGGAAGCGTTACATGGTTTTGAGCTATCGCTCTTAAAAGCGAGTCAGGAAGTATCAGATGCGCTTTCCGGTTATCAGGCAGCTGCACAAAAAGAAGAAAAACGCGCAAAACAGCTTAAAGCATTAACTCTTGCAGTGGAGTTTAATAAGGAATTGTTAAACAACAGTAAGAACACCAATTATACGGATGTACTGGCTGCGGAACAAAATCTACTGAGCGCAGAATTGAAGGGAATTACCGACCAGAGTCAGAAGTTACATGCCGTAGTAAATCTGTACCGCGCCTTGGGTGGCGGCTGGAAGTAATGCGATAAGCAGGCTATAGTACTACTATACTAGTGCTGGTTGATGAAGGGTTGAACAAGAGTTGGCGGAGGGTTCAGGAGGCTTGGTTAGGGTATATCCCTGAGCAACTCCTCATCTACCCTCCGCCAGGCCTTCATCAACCAGCACCACTATAGCATTTGTCCTCAAACGCAATATAGCCACAGCACTAAGGCATCAAGTTACTAAATTAAACTAAAAGTTATTCACTTCCGAATTGGTATTTAATTCTGATACCGGAATTGGGAAAGTATAGCGCGGATCTGACACCGGAATAGAAGCTCCTGCGCCAAATGATGGCAGTGGCGCTACTTTTCTCGCCAGGTCATTGTACCTGAAACCTTCTGCGACCAACTCAATTCTTCTTTCTTTTAGAATTGCAGCCAGCAATGCTTCCGAACTGGCAAGGACACCAAAATTATATGCCGGATCGGAACGGTGACGAATTGCATCCAGCAAGGTTCTGGAACGAACCAGGTCACCTCCAGGTCTCATCGCCTCTGCTTCTGCAACAATCAGCAGCACTTCGGCATACCTGATGATCGGCACGAAATCAATAAAGGGAGCCACGTTGCTCATTTTCTTTGGAAAACTATAGATGGTTCCACCAACGCTGGCACTTCCGGTTAAGGCCGATTTCCTGACGTCTGTAGCCGGCCATGCAGGATCTGCATAAATTCCGGCACCAGTTCTGTTAAATCCATACTCGAGATTACCATTACCAACACCAAAATAATAACCGATCTGATTTTGAGTACCCGGCGAATTTGTATCCGCAAAAGGGAAAGAAAAGATAGATTCTGAAGTGGTATAAGGTGCCGCAAACACAGTCACCAGACTTGCTTGTAAAGCATGTGGAGTTCTGGCGGTATTGACAAAAGGTGCCGCCTGAGGAACCAGTTTATTTCCTTCTTCCAATGCTTTCGCATAATTACCCATCACTAAATACACCCTTGCTTTTAAGGCAATCGCGGTGTTTTTATGTGCTCTGGTGGTATTGGACAGCGCTCCCTCATAGCCATTGGGCAAGCCTGCTTCGGCTTCATCCAGGTCTTTTAACACCTGGGCATAAATTGCGGCAACGGTACTACTTTTTAAGGCATTATTGGCCAGAGAAGTTTCCGGAACAAGGCGTAAAGGCATTCCTCTGGAAGCCCCGTTGTCTGCGGCATAAGGCCTGGCAAAAATCTGAATCAGGGAGAAATAGCACAATGCTCTGATGAATTTCGCTTCTCCTGCATAATTGCTACTGAGCGCAGGCGGGAGTGCTCCTCCATTATCCGCCAGTCCTTTCAGAAATAGATTAACCGAGTTGATGGTTAAATAGCCTACCGACCAAAAGTTGCTCACATAAGTATCAGAGGCCACATTTGTACCCTGATAAACCGTATATCCCGTCACGCCATTACTGGTACGGTTGGTATATTCTTCTGCCCGGATGTCATTGTAGATCGAATAACGGCCGCCAAATAAAGCTCCGGATTTCGCGGAAACATATAAGCCGTTGACCTGAGCCAGAACCCTTGTCGGATTGGTAAAAGCATCCGCTTCGGGTAAGGAAAGCTCTGGTGCCGCGGTTAAGAAATCCTTTTTACAGGAAGAAATGCTGGTCACCAGAGGAATTAAAAACATAGCCACTATGACTAGCTTCAATTTAGAGGTATTTATATGAAAAGTTTTCATGAATGTTATCGTTAAGTGTTATAATCCTAAACTAAGACCAAAGGTGAAGGCCCTTCCCTGAGGAATCGTATTACGTTCTACCCCACTGGCAAGATTGGAGTTACCATTGGTAGAAATCTCCGGGTCTACCCCCGAATAGTTCGTAATGATAAAGGCATTATTTACCGAAGCGTAAACCCTGATCCGGTTGATTCCTGCCTTAGCAAAAAGGTTCTTTGGCAAGGTATAGCCCAGCGTTGCGGATTGCAAACGCAGGAAATCACCCTTCTCGACATTGTCGCTGATGGCAAAAGAAGAACCGTTAGACACGTTATCAGAATACACCGTTCTTGGAACCGGGGTCACCTGCCCTGGTGTAGTCCAGGCATCTAAAACCTCTGTAGAGTTGTTCCAGAAACGCTGATCTAATAAACCCGCACGGGAACCGTTGTAGATGTAATTTCCTCCGGAATAGGTAAACAGAATATTCAGGTCGAAGTCGCCATAGTTGAAGGTATTGTTAAAACCGCCATACCATTTTGGCAAGGTATTTCCAATCACCTGAGCATCCCCGGCCGGACCAGGCGCTCTGGTTCCATCCAGGTAAGTCCAGGAATTGGCACCTCCCTGATGTAAATATTGCACCTCGCGACCAGCGGCATTGATAAAAATCCTTCTCCCGTTTTCAGGATTCACGCCATTGGTTTTAACCGCAAAAATACTAGCTACCGAATACCCTGCTTTGGTCACATTGGCGGATTCCAATCCCCCTGTTGAACCCACAATCTGAGTCACATTGGGATCTAATGCGGTCACTTCATTTTTAATCGTAGTCAGGTTAAAATTTACTTTCCAGCTAAACTTGTCTGTTTTTACCGGAATACCGCCGATGCCTAACTCAAAACCTTTGTTATACATCGCACCAACGTTGGCCAGAATACTACCCCCGGGAATCCCTTTAGAAGGTGCCTGAGGAACGGCCAGAATCAAACCATCAATATTCTTATAGAAATAATCAGCCTCCAGGGTTAAGCGATCTCCAAACATCCCTACGTTCAATCCGATATCGGTTTGTGTACTGGTTTCCCAGGTCAGGTCTTTATTCCCTGCATTAGCATAAATCCAGGCAAAAGGAATCGCACCATACAAAGCCGGCCCGTAAGTGGTGTATTCATTGTAAGCACCCACATTACCGTTACCTACCTTACCATAACTTGCCCTTAATCTCAGGCTGTTCACAAAACTCCCCAATGACGAAGCTTTGAAGAAATTCTCTTCCGAAATAGACCATCCAATGGATCCACCCCCAAAGTTACCCCACTGTCCGCCTCTGGCTAACCCCGAGTTACCGTCTCTTCTAAAGTTACCACTTAAGAAATATTTCCCTAGGTAGTTGTAACTTGCACTGGCCAGATAGGCCTCAAAAGCAATCTGATTGATACCATTTCCACCAGGTGTATTCGTGACATAAGTTCCCTGAAACTGATCAAAGAAAGTTGGATCCCCGAGTCCGGAACGTACCGCACCCCAGTTTACCGTTCTTGTTTTCTGAACATCAGAACCCAGCGTTACATTCAGGTGATGAACCCCCTTAAAGGACTTGTTAAATTGCAGCATATTGATCAGATTCCAGTTATTCCGCCTTGCCGTATTGTTGTAGGCCTGTCCGCCAGGTGTATAGCCATCTCCTTGTACAGGATTTAAGAACTGCAGGTTTTCGGTGTTACTCTTATCCCAGGAAAAACTCGTTTTAAAGATCAATTCCGGTAAGAGCTTCACTTCTGCGCCCAGGTTAGTCAGGAAACGCGTCGTTTCCGAAGTATTCATATCCTTATCAATTAACACCCTCGGATTTGCCCAGCTGGTTGCCAATAGATTTTTGTTATTGCCATTGGCGGAAAAGGCCACATTATAACTTCCATCAGGATTTAGGGGCGCGATATTCGGAGCGATAGCCACCGCAATACGTCCCAATCCAGCGGAGTTAAACGCAGATCCCGGAGATGAGCCACTATTTGGTGCCTGGTTTGTGCTGTTGTTATAGTTCATATTCAAATTCAGCGTCAACCAATCCGTTGCTTTATGCGTTAAATTTACCCGACCAGAATTCCTGCTGAACTCATTCTTTTTAAGGAATCCATTCTGAGCAGAAATACCCGCCGAAGCATAATAAGTAGTTTTATCGGTTCCACCGCTCAATGTTAAGTTGTGGTTGTTCGAATAGGCTGTCCGGTAAATTTCATCATACCATTTGGTATCAATCATGGAACCATCGGCATTAAAATCAGGGAAGAAAGCATTTCCGGCAGCATCTCTTTGTGTGGCACCAACCACGTTTGGATTTAAGGCCAGGGCATTTTTCAAAGCTCCGTTCTTCACATCCATATACTGCTGCGCATTTAACAATTCCGGTAAACGAACCGCATTGTTAATCCCAAACCAGCCATCATACGTGATTTTTGTGGTTCCTGATTTCCCTTTTTTAGTGGTGATCACCAATACACCCGCTGCGGCTCTGGAACCATATAAGGCTGTAGAAGCCGCATCTTTCAGAATGTCAATAGATTCAATATCTGCCGGATTGATGTCCCCAAGCGTGTTATTCGTTGCTGAATTCGCTGAAGCATCGCCGGAAGGAAAAGGTATTCCGTCTACAATGATCAAGGGGAAGGAGCTCAAAGAGATGGAGCTGACACCCCGTACCCTAATCACAGGTGGGTTGTTTAATAAACCATTCGGCGAAATGATACTCACACCTGCGGCCTGTCCGGCCATCCCCTGTACAAAACTCTGAACCGGCTTATCTTTCAGATCCTCTCCTTTAAGGCTAACCGCAGAACCCGTAAAATCTTTCTTCTTCATCGTTCCGTAACCGGTTACCACCACCTCTGTTAAATCCTGAGATTCCAGAGTTAACACGGCATTGACCAGTCCGGATACAGGGATGGCTTTGTTTTGGCTGATGTAGCCCAGATAAGAAAATTCCAATCCCGTTACTCCGGAAGGAACTTTAAGCAGGTATTTACCGTCCGCGCCGGATTGAGTACCTCCTTTAACACCGCGGAATTTGATCGTTACTCCGGGAAGCGGCTTTCCGTCGCCCGCGTCTGTAACTGTTCCTCTGATTGTCCTTTCCTGGGCCATTGCCGTTGCGGCAACGAACAGGAGAAGAAACAAACTTTGTAAAAGTTTTTTCATAAAATAGTAATTTAGGTTATTTAATAGTCGGTCTAATTTAGCTAACCTTTCAGACCGTTTTCCTCCTGAGCACCAAGATGTCGCTATATTGCACATCTCAAAACAAAGCACGTAACATACTGAACAACTGATATTTACAATCAACCTACTGCTAAATACCAGGCTGTATGCTGATGCCCCTTCCTCCTGTAAATTCCATAAATAAAGGCGTACAATTCAAGCGATTACAGTCCTGTCTAAAATAATTTACTCAAAGTCTAGGGATTTAGTAGTGTATTTTAATTACCTTTGCTGGCGAAACGATTATATGTTCAAGTAAAGACACGATTATGTATCCAATTCTACTTCAAACTTTTCCTCAGGCAGCATCTTTTGCCTGCTTAATTTCCAATGTTCCTGCAACACGCCGAATGTGTTGTTGCCCGGCCTAAGCCTGTAGATTTTCTTTAGATTGACCTCAGCACCGGTTTCCGGTGAGGGAAAACTATTGCCCAAATTTTCTACCCGAAACATTCATTGAAGCCCCTTTTCACCTGGCCCTTAGGAGCTGGGAATCAGCGGAGCTAAATCCTATTATCAACCATAAAATATTCAAATGAAAACAAGATTATCTATTTTATTCCTGTTCTTATTCATTTCATTCGCAAATGCTCAGGAGTTTTATAAAGTGAGCGGCACCGTGATTGAAAAAGGAACACAACAGCCGCTTCCTGGAGTAAGCGTATTGGTTAAAGGTGCTAAAGTTGGCACCACCACAGACCATAACGGAAACTTCAGTATCCTACTCCCAAAAGAACAAGAAACCCTGATCTTTTCTTTCCTCGGTTTTACCAGTCAGGAAATTGCTGCAAAAGCAGGAGACCAATTAAAAGTTACCCTTGCCGATGCGGCCAATGATTTAGATGAGGTAGTGGTTGTCGCTTATGGTACGTCTAAAAAACGAGACATTACCGGCGCTGTATCCCGCATCAATGGCGAGCAATTGCAAAACAGACAAGTTTCCAACATCACCAAAGCACTACAAGGACTGGCACCAGGTGTACAGGCTGTGGCTTCCAGTGGACAACCGGGAACCTCGGCTACCATCCGGATCCGTGGTATTGGCTCGATCAATGCTTCCAGCGCTCCGCTTTATGTGGTGGATGGCAATCCTTATTCAGGCGATCTGAGTGCGATCAACCCTGCCGATGTAGAATCGATCAGTGTGCTAAAAGATGCGGCTTCCAGTGCTTTATACGGTTCCAGAGGTGCAAATGGGGTGATCATCATCACTACCAAATCCGGCAAAAGAAACGGTGAAACGCAGATTAACGCGAGCTTTTCGCAAGGCGTTTCAGACCGCTCAGTGAAAGATTACAAACAGGTCACTACCGACCAGTATTTTGAGAACTTCTGGTTAGCCGTTAAAAACAAACAAAAGACCTCTAACCCAACTTATACAGATCAACAAGCCGGAGAAGCTGCCAGCAGACAATTGATCGGTGATTTAGGGATTAACCCTTATGGTATCAATTTCCCGAATCCTGTAGGATTGGATGGAAAAATCGTACCGGGAGCAGTGGCTTTATGGGACGATAACTGGGGCGAGGCTACCGAACAATCGGCCAGAAGAACACAGGCCGACCTGAGTTTTAGTGGTGGTGGCGAAAAAAGCCAGTACTTTATCTCCGGTGGTTACCTGAACGATCGTGGTATCGCCATTGGTTCAGGATTTAAACGCTATAACACCAGAATAAACCTGACTACACAAGCCAAAAAATGGTTAACCGCAGGTTTAAACCTATCCGCTTCCAACAGCGTACAGGATTACCCAACTTCGGAAGATAGCAATACGGCCAATGTGATTCAATATTCCAGAGCCATTCCAAGCTTTTACCCGATCTATGAACACAACCCGGATGGTTCTTTTAAACTAGACGAAAACAATCAAAAGATCTATGATTTTGGTGCTTACCGCCCAAGTTCAGCCATCCCAAAAAGCAATCTTCCTGCAACAGTTGGCCTGGATAAATCAGAAATCATGAGAGACAATGTTTCTGCCAGAACTTTCTTAGAAGCCACGATCCTACCGGAATTAAAGCTAAAAACCACCTATAGTGGTGATTTCCAGAACTACAATTCTCATTCCTACAGCAATCCTTTGTTAGGCGATGGAAAAGAAAACGGTGGTAGCGTTTCTAAATCAAACACCAGAACGTATTCCTGGACCTGGAACAACGTAGCCACTTACGATAAAACCTTTGGTGATCACCACCTGAGTGTTTTAGCCGGACAAGAGCTTTACAAATACAATTACCGCGTCATTTCCGGTTCCCGCCAGCGCTTTGTGCTTCCTGGTTTTTATGAACCTGATGCCGCTGCACAGTTAACCGGTTTTAGTGGTAACTCTATTGATTACACCCTGCTGAGTTTCTTCGGAAGAGCAGAATATGACTACAAAAAGAGATACCTTTTCTCTGCCTCTTTAAGATCTGACGGAACTTCAAGATTCTCGCCAGAACAACGCTGGGGAACCTTCTGGTCTCTGGGTGCTTCCTGGAAACTTAAAGAAGAAGAGTTCCTTAAAAACACGAACTGGTTGAGTAACTTAACCCTTAGAACCAGTTATGGCGCACAGGGGAATGACAATATCGGTACCTATTACGCTTACAAAGGACTGTACAGAATCATCAGCAACCTTGGCGAAAATGGATTGGTGAGCTCCAGACTTCCAACACCAGACCTGAAATGGGAATCTAATTTAAACCTTAATGTGGGTGTTGATTTCGGTATTTTCAACGACCGCATCAATGGTAGCATTGAATATTTCGACAGAAGATCTAAAGACCTGTTGTTTAGTCGCCCGATAGCCCCTTCACTTGGATTTAGTGCTATTGATGAAAACATTGGTGCCTTAAAAAACCAGGGTATTGAATTATTAATCAACGCGGTTCCGGTACGTACTACAGATTTCAGGTGGACCATCAGTCTGAATGCAACCCATTATAAAAACACCATTACCGAATTACCAGGCAATAAAGATATCTTATCGGCCACCAAAATTATGCGTGTTGGCGGGACCATATCCGACTTCTATCTGAAAGAATGGGCTGGCGTAAATCCTGAAAACGGAGATCCGCTTTGGTATAAAAACGATGCAAGTGGCAACAAAATCACCACAAACGATTATACCTCAGCTACACAATACTACCAGGGAAGCTCTTTACCTGACCTAACCGGTGGTATTTCCAATACCTTCAACTACAAAGAGTTTGAAATCTCTGCTTTACTGAGCTATAGCATTGGTGGTAAAATACTCGACAATGATTATGTTGGTTTAATGCATACCGGTAGTTCAATTGGCCGCCCATGGTCTACAGAAATATTAAACCACTGGACTCCGGAAAACCCAAACACCAATGTTCCTAAACTGACTACAGACGATAAAGGCTGGACGCAAGCCTCTACCCGCTTCCTGTACAGTGGTACTTATGCGCGATTGAAAAACCTGACCCTGGGTTACAGTCTGCCGAAAGCCCTGGCCAACAGATGGGGTTTAGCGAACCTGAAACTGACCCTAACCGGAGAAAACCTGCTGACTTTTTACGGTCATAAAGGAATGGATCCGGAGCAAACGATTGAAGGAACTACTTATTTCCGTTACCCTTCTATGCGCACCCTATCTGCCGGTTTAAACCTTACTTTCTAATTTAACTCTACGACAATGAATATCAAAAATATCACCTATATAGCGGTTACAGCCCTTTTACTCCCTTTTCTGGGTTGCAAGAAAGAGCTAACCACCAGCCCTACCACATCCGTAGATGAGGCGGTGGTGTATGCCAATGTTGACAATATCGAGACGGTTCTGAACGGAACCTGGGCTTATATGCACGAAACTTATTTCACCCTGGCCAATCCTGGATATACCACCATTTTAAGGAACAGCGACGCCATGGGAAATGATGTAGCCATTATCCAAAACAAATACGGCTATAGAGATGCCTATAACTTTACCATCGCCAACAGCCCAAACCGTTTAAGCGCCATCTGGTCGATCCTGTACAAAGTGATCGACAATACCAATAACATCATTACCAAAATCGACGCATCGGCAGGTTCTGCAGATAAAAAAGCAAGGATTAAAGGTCAGGCACTAGCTTTAAGGGCCAACAGTTATTTAAACCTGGTTACTTTTTACCAGTTCAATTACCAGTTAAACCCACAGGCAAAAGCAGTTCCTTTGTACACTACGCCTACACTTCCAAATTCAGTAGCGAAGCCAAAAGCAACCCTGGAGGAAATCTATCAGGTAATTATTGCCGACTTAACACAAGCTGAGGCTTTATTACCCGCTTATATCCGTCCAAATACCACCAAATACAAAATCAATATTGATGTGGTGCATGGTCTTTTAGCGAGAACTTACCTGAATATGGGTAAATGGGATCTGGCCGCAGAACAGGCTTTAGCAGCAAAGAAAAACTACACCTACATGCCTGTAGATGAATATGCGAATGGCTTTAACGACCTTAAAAACAGCGAATGGATCTGGGGTCAAGGTCAGCAACCGGACCAGAGTAATGCCAGTTATACCTTCCATTTCCTGGATGTGAGCAGTTCTTCTTCTTACTATTACAGCTTCATGGCAGACCCGAATTTCAAAAAACTATTTGATGCCACAGACATCAGAACGAAACTGTTTTTATGGGACCCACTGCCAGGTAGAGAAGGTTATTTAAGATACCAGAAGTTTAAATTCCGCCCGGATGTAACCGGAGATATCGTGATGATGCGTTCCGCAGAAATGACGCTAATCGCTGCGGAAGGCTTTGCCAGAGCTGGCAATCTACCTAAAGCATCAGAAACCTTAAATGAATTACTGACCGCCAGAAAAGCGACGCCATTTGTTTTAGGCGTACAATCTCAGGAAGCAGTGATCGCCAACATCCTGATCGAAAGAAGAAAGGAACTTTGGGGAGAAGGTTTTGGAATCTCAGATATCCTGAGAACACAGGCTTCCGTTATCAGGAAACCAGCTTTAGGCGCAGATGGACAACCGTTAAAAGTAACCATCATTGGTGCTGATGGCCTGCCTAAGGAAGTATTTGCCAAACAACATACCACCTTGAAATTCCCGAACGGCAAGGACTTCGTACCAAACAGCCCTTATTACCTGGTTCCACTCCCAATCGCGGAATTAAACAACAATGGTAATCTGGAAAACTAATAGACAAAGATAATACCCTATAATACCCACCTATGAAAAAGGGCTGTTCCGATGAAATTCGGACAGCCCTTTGTTTATTTTAAACCATTATGCTTGTTTCGTTCGTTAAACCGCGTCTGACAAAGAAGTAAAGGTAAAGTCCCTGATCTTCAAAGGAGGTAGCAGGTAGTTCGAATTTGATTCCGCACTCACCGTTCTTTCCGTTTTCCCCATTTCTTCCAGGTTATTAAGCATGATAATCGGGCTTTCATTGAACCGGAAGTTCTTCACCGGAAACTTGATCTCCCCGTTCTCAATGTAAAAAGTACCATCTCGGGTTAAACCTGTCAGCAGTAAAGTTTGCGGATCTACCGAACGGATATACCACAATCTGGTGACCAATATTCCCTTCTCCGTCCCTTTAATCAGCTCTTCCAGCGATTTATCACCACCCAACATGATTAAGCCATCAGGCGAAGGCAATGCTTTAATCCCTGTCTTTTCTGCCCAGTACCTGGAAGCATACAGGTTTTTAACCACCCCTTTTTCTATCCAGTTCACCTTCTGCTGCGGTCGGCCATCCCCCGACCAGGTTGCGCCCGGCAATTCTTTATTCCATGGATCTGAAAACACGTTTACGCGTTCATCCAGCAACTGTTCTCCTACTTTGGTCTTCCCACCAGGCTTGCTCATCGAACTCCTGCCTTCATCGGCGGTACGGGCATCCAGATCAAAAAACAGGTTTTCCAGCATCACCGCCACTGCGGTAGGCTCCAGAATCACGGTATATTTACCCGGCTCAATGGCCTTCGCGGTTACCGAAGCCATGGCTTTTTTTGCGGCTACTGCGGTATCCGTTTTGGTATCCAGCTTGCTGAAATCATTATAACCTCTGGTCGCATAACCAGATCCTTTCCCGTCTGCTGTACGGATGGTGATGTTAAAAGCCACATCCGTGCCTTTATTATAGGCAAACAGGCCTTTACTATTCATCATGGCCGAAAAACCCGACTGATTAGAAAGGAAACCCGCTGCGTTGAGCTTGTTCTTTTTCGCCTGATCCAGACTTGCAGCTACCGCATCTGCCCTTTCCTTCGGCCCTATAGCGGCTGTGATTTCAGAAAAGGTAGGAGAATCCGGTCCATATTCCTGAGGCCCTAAAAAGGACATAAACTCCGGGTTTTCCGGTGCCAGCTGTGCCAGTTCTTCTGCCCTGCGCACCACCTTTTCCAGGGAAGCATCATCAAACTCATTGATGGTAGCCACCCCTGATTTCTTTCCAAAGGCGGAATTCACCACCAGACTTTGGGTACTGGAGCCTCCGCTGGTAGACACAGAACTTCTTGCATACCGGATATTTCCTGAATCTGATCCACCAAGATTTACTTCACATTCATCTGCTTTTGAGTAGCTGAGTACTTTCGTTAACAGCGCCTTAGCTTGTTCTTTAGTTAGTATTGCCATGATTTCTATCCGATTTTTCTAGCTGTATTGATCACATTAACTCCATTAAAACGCGCGGTAGCAGATCCATGAGATACGGCACTGCTTTGCATGGGCTGGCCCTTACCATCAAAGAAGGAACCGCCCAGACGGTAATCACTTTGATCGCAGATTGCCGAACAGGAATTCCAGAACTCCTGTGTATTGGCCTGATAGGCCACATCTTTCAACATGCCGACAATCTTACCTCCCTTAATTTCATAATATAATTGTCCGCCAAACTGGAAGTTATAGCGTTGCTGATCAATGGAAAAGGAACCATCGCCAACGATATAAATCCCTTTTTCTACATTTTTGATCTGATCGGCAATCGACAAAGGCTCTTTACCCGGTTGCAGGGAAATATTCGCCATGCGCTGAAACTGCACACTGCTCCAGTTGTCGGCATAGCAACAACCCTGAGAATGATCAAGTCCTACGATATGTGCCTGATCCCGGATCGCCTGATAGTTCACCAAAACCCCATCTTTGATCACATCCCATTGGCCACATTTCACCCCTTCATCGTCATAACCAACGGCTCCTAAAGAACCGGGCTCTGTTTTATCCGCAGTAATGTTCACCTGCGGACTGCCATATTTGAAATTCTTGCTTTCCCATTTGTCTAAAGTCAGGAAACTGGTACCCGCAAAATTTGCCTCATAACCCAATACCCGATCCAGTTCTGTCGGGTGCCCGCAAGACTCATGAATCGTTAACCAAAGGTGCGAAGGGTCTAAAACCAGGTCGTATTTACCCGGCTCCACCGACTTCGCCTTGAGCTTTTCGCCCACCTGCGTTGCCGCCTGTTTCGCGTCTTCCAGCATATCATAGCGTCCTTTATACAGCGTTCCGGAAGCCGTTTTTATTTTATCTTCTGGTCTGGCATCCAGATACTCGTACCCTTTACCTGTAGGGGCACTTAAGGCATTCCTCGTTTCAAATTTTCCGGTTTCTTTATTGATCTTGGTAATGAAAAACGTTGGCCAGATGCGGTGAATGTCCTGGTCAATATAAGAGCCATCCGAGGAAGCGAAATACTTTTGCTCATTCACCATAAACAGGATAGAGTTGATGTAATCGGCACCACCTTTCATGGCGGCATCATTAACCGACAACAGTAAATCCACCTTCTCTTTAATCGGGACTTCAAAAGCATTTTTCTCTATCGGAGATTTCCAGCTGACCTCCCCATGGCCTTTTTGAGGGGCCAATTGTACCGGTTCGCTTTGTAATCTGGCGTTCTCTTTAGCAATAGCAACGGCCAGCGCAGCGGCTTTCGCGATGCTGTCTTTGTCCATCTGGTCTGTTGCGGCAAAACCCCAGCAGCCATTGGCAATCACGCGGATCCCCACGCCATAAGACTCGGTATTGACGATATTTTGCACTTTATCCTCTCTGGTCACCACATATTGATTCAGGTACCGGCCAACACGAACATCCGTATAGGTTGCTCCTTTAGCTCTTGCCGCATTGAGTGCGACATCAGAAAGCAGTTTTTTTGCCGCTGGATCGATGTATTCGAGCGCTCTTTCCGGGGAGATCTCATTTCCCCATACCGGAATGGCCGGAAGCATTGCTGCGGCGGCGCCAATCCCTGTTAAATGAATAAAATTTCTACGTTTCAAAGTAAGGTGGTTTAGGTTGGTGAATAAAATCTTAACTCAGTTTACGTCCGGTATTGATCACGTTTACCCCGTTAAAACGGGTAGTTGCACTGCCATGAGAAACGGCACTCACCTGACCAGGCTGTCCCTTTCCATCGGCAAAAGTCCCGCCCAAACGATAATCATTTTTGTCGCAAAGCTGCGTACAGGAATTCCAGAACTCCTGCGTATTAGACTGATAGGAAGCATCTTTCAACATGCCTCCAATCTGTCCGTCTTTAATCTCATAAGCCAGCTGGGCACTAAACTGAAAGTTATAGCGCTGCTGATCAATAGAATAGGAATTTCTACCAAACATATAAATCCCCTTCTCTACATTCTTTACCATATCTGCTGCGGTAAGCGGAGCTTTCCCCGGTGCCAGCGATACATTTGGCATGCGCTGAAACTGGATACTTTCCCAGCTATCGGCATAACAACAAGCCTGAGAAGCCTTTAAACCCAGAATATGCGCCTGATCCCTAATCGTCTGATAATTCACCAGAACCCCGTCTTTTATGATGTCCCAGTTGCCACATTTCACCCCTTCATCATCATAACCAACAGCGCCTAAAGAGCCCGACTCTGTTTTATCCGCAATCACATTGACCTGTTCGCTACCAAACTTAAAGTTCTTACTTTCCCATTTATCTAAAGTCAGGAAGCTTGTTCCTGCATAATTTGCTTCATAGCCCAATACCCGATCCAGCTCCGTTGGATGCCCTACAGACTCATGAATCGTGAGAAATAAATGCGTTGGATCAAGCACCAGGTCATATTTCCCAGGTGTCACTGGTTTGGCTTTTAACTTCTCCGCCACATGAGCCGTCGCTTCCCGAACATCCTCCAGCATATCATAACGCTTTTTATACATCGTTACCGGTCCGCCTTTAATTTTCTCCGAATCCTTTGGCGTCATATACTCAAATCCCATACCCATTGGCGCAGAAAGTGCATTTCTGGTTTCAAACTTTCCGCCTGCCGGATCAATCCTGGTCACCGTAAAAGTTGGCCAGATCCGATGGATATCCTGATCAATATAAGAACCATCCGTAGAAGCAAAATACTTCTGTTCATTGACCATAAAAAGGTTCGAATTCACATACTTCGCGCCTCCTTTTAAAGCCTCATTATTGACCCCTAACAGCAGCTCCACCTTATCCGGAATAGACACGCCAAAAGCATTGATTTCCACTGGAGTTTTCCAGCTCACTTCACCAAAACCCTGCTGTGGTGCCAACTGTACGGGCTCCGTCAATAACTTCGAATTTCCTTTAGCAATCGCGACCGCCATTTCTGCTGCCCTGGCAATGCTGTCATTGTCCAGATTATTGGTAGCCGCAAAACCCCAGCTGCCAAAAGCAATCACCCGGACACCCATCCCAAAAGACTCTGAATTGGAAATATTCTGCACCTGCTTTTCGCGTGTCGCAATCACCTGATTCAGATAACGACCAATCCTGACATCCGCATAAGTTGCCCCCTTAGACTTTGCTGCATTTAGCGCAACATCAGCCATCCTCTTCTTCAAAACCACCTCTACCGGCGTTAAAGCCTCCTCAACGGTGATCTCCCTGCCAAAAACAGGCATCCCTTGTACCATCGATGCCCCAAGGCCAACTCCGGTCATATATAAAAAGTCTCTTCTTCTCAATGTATTTTCCCTTTAATATTAAAGTCCCTTTAAAGCTGTTCAACAAAAAAAGGGAGCATAGTTATTAAAAAGGCATAGGAATTTTGCCCCCTTCAGGGCAAAGGTTCCAGCCGTTGAATAACTATACTCCCTTTTTTAATATAGGCTCCCAATTATGTTCCCAGGTTTTGCACTCAATTATGCTCCCAACTTATACCGCATCCGACAATGAAGTAAACGTAAAGTCCCTGATTTTCATCGGAGGAATCATCCCGCTCCCCGTCCTTACCGGCTTCCCTAACGCTTCTACATTATTCAACATAATCACCGGACTCTCATTAAACCTGAAATTCTTCACCGGAAACTTAATCTCCCCATTCTCTATATAAAACGTGCCATCCCTCGTTAAACCAGTCAGCAACAAGGTCTGCGGATCAACCGATCTGATGTACCAAAACCTCGTCACCAAAATTCCCTTTTCCGTGCTTTTAATCAGGTCTTCCAGAGACTGCGTACCACCTTCCATCACAATACTTCTGCTGAAAGGCACCGGTTCAACGCCCTTTTGTCCTGCCCAATACCGGGAATAAGAAAGGTTTTTAACCACTCCATTTTGTACCCATTGCGTTCTTTTAACGGGCAAACCATCCCCATTCCATGTTGCAGAAGGGATTTCCGGATTCATCGGATCAGAATAGATATTGACATTCTCCGAAAACAACTGTTCGCCCATACGCGTTCCACCACCCTTTTTGCTCATAAAGCTTCTACCTTCATCCGCACTGCGGGCATCAAATCCCCTGAACATATTGCCCAGCATATCACTGGCGGCAAGCGGTTCCAGAATCACCGTATACTTACCCGGCTCAATGGCTTTTGCAGCGGCAGATCCGGTAGCTTTTGAGGCGGCGATTTTACTCAGTGTCAGCGTATCCATTTTATCCAGGTCGTTGAAACCCTGCTCAATATAGCCGGAACCTGTTCCTGCCTGATTTCTGACCGTCACAGAAAAGGAAACATCCGTGCCTTTATTATAAGCAAAAAGCCCTTTGGAGTTCATAATCGAATTAAACCTGGTAGAGTTTTCTAAAAACCCGGCGGCTTCCAGATTGGCGGCTTTAGAGACCTGGAGGCTCTTACCTACCATTTCTGCCCTGGTATCTGGCGTAATCGCCGCTGTTTTTGCGTTATACGTTGCCGACTGCTCATAGGTCTGCGGCCCTAACAAAGGCATAAATTCCGGGTTCTCTGGTGCCAGCATGGCCAGTTCTTCCGCTCTTCTCACTACTTTTTGCAGGGAAGCATCGTCGAATTCATTGATGGTTGCTACCCCGGTTTTCTTGCCGAAAGTAGCGCTCACTGCCAGATCCATCACACTGATTTGTCCGGCAGTAGAGACCGCATTTCTTGCATAGCGGATATTTCCGCCATCAGAGCCACTTAAACTTAGTTCACAGGAATCTGCTTTGGAATAGCTGAGTACCTTTTTTAGTAATGCCTGGGCTTCTTCTTTACTTAATATGGCCATAATTAAATCTTTCTTGCTGTATTAATCACATTAACTCCGTTAAATCTTGTGGTTGCGCTACCATGGGAAACTGCGCTGCTTTGCGAAGGCTGTCCTTTACCATCGTTAAAAGAACCACCGAGGCGGTAATCACTTTGGTCGCAGATGGCGGAACAGGAATTCCAGAACTCCTGTGTATTGGACTGATAAGCCACATCATTGAGCATACCAGCAATCTTTCCGTTCTTGATCTCGTAAAAGGTTTGTCCGCCAAACTGGAAATTATAGCGTTGCTGATCAATTGAAAAGCTGCCGTTTCCGATGATATAAATCCCTTTTTCTACGTTTTTAATCATATCATCTACACTTAACTTCTCTTTTCCGGCTTGCAGGGAGATATTCGGCATGCGCTGAAACTGCACATCATCCCATCCCTGAGCATAGCAACAACCCTGCGATTCATCCAGACCAATGATATGTGCCTGATCACGGATGGCCTGATAATTCACCAGTACCCCATCTTTGATGATGTCCCATTTTTTACATTTCACACCTTCATCGTCATAGCCAACAGCCCCCAGAGAACCGGGTTGCGTTTTATCTGCCACCACATTGACGCGGTCGCTACCAAACTTAAAGTTCTTAGATTTCCATTTGTCGAGGGTCAGGAAGCTCGTTCCTGCGTAATTTGCTTCATAGCCCAGTACGCGATCCAGTTCTGTGGGGTGTCCTACAGATTCGTGAATCGTTAACCATAAATGGGAAGGATCAAGCACCAGGTCGTATTTACCCGGTTCTACCGATTTGGCTTTCACCTTTTCTGCGGCATTCAGCGCGGCTGATTTTACATCCTCCAGCATATCATAGCGGTCTTTATAGCGGGTTACAACACCGGAAACCTTATCCTGAGGACGGGCATTCATGTATTCATAACCCATTCCCATTGGAGAACTTAAGGCAGAGCGGGTCTGGAACTTACCGGATTCCCTGTCAATCCTGGTCACATTGAAGGAAGGATAGATGCGGTGGATGTCCTGATCGATGTAAGAACCATCGGTAGAAGCGAAATATTTCTGCTCATTTACCGCAAAGATGACCGAGTTTACATAGTTGGCACCGTTCTGCATGGCGATGTCATTCACGTTCAATAACAGGTCTACTTTATCTTTCACGGGAACTTCAAAAGCATTGATTTCTACCGGAGTTTTCCAGCTCACCTCACCAAAACCTTTCTGTGGCGCCAACTGTACTGGTTCACCCTGAATCTTAGCATTTGCTTTAGCTACTGCCACCGCTTGTTCGGCCGCTTTAGCCACGGCATCTTTGCTGATGTTATTGGTTGCTGCAAATCCCCAGCAACCATCGGCAAGCACACGAACGCCAATCCCATAAGACTCGGTATTGGCCACGCCCTGCACTCTTTTTTCCCTTGTGGAGACAAACTGGTTGAGGTATCTGCCGATCCGGATATCCGCATAACTGGCGCCTTTAGATTTTGCCGCATTTAAAGCTACATCGGCGAGCTCCTTTTTAATTTTAACATCTACCCCCTCTAAGGCCTGCAAGGGGTCTATGGGATTTCCGAAAGCAGAAAGGTCAGGAAGCAGCAAGGCCCCCATTCCGATTCCGGATAGGTAGATAAAGTCTTTTCTTTTCAAGTGGTCAGTTAGTTAGGTTAATAATACTTCCAATTTAACTAAATAAAAAAGGGAATATTGAAGAAATTTTATAACATTTTAGTTTCATACCACAAAAAACTGAGAGAAAGTAACAAGGGGATAAAAAACCACCATAAAGAAAGTTTTTTCTCTAATAAAATGTTCGTTTCTAAAACTTGAGTCCGGATGGGATGATCTTTTACAAATTGAGCAGTGGCGAGGCGGTTTTGGGCCTCCCGGAGCTGCTGCCAATCGGATGCTTCATAGACGTAAAAGGAATCTTGTATGTTGCCAAAACTCAGGGTGTTCCAACCCGATTGTCTGGCCCGGGTATTCAATTGCCATTGTGTAGGAAGCTCCCTGTGCTGTAAAGGACTCAGGATCTCATTTCCCAATTTAAACTGTGGAAGGGCTTTTTCGGGAGGCAAAGAGATGGAAATATTTAGCCTTTCGCCGGTTTTAGGCAATGCCGGACTAACAGACCAGCTTTGCTGAACTTCGGTTGGTCTTGCTGTTTTATGTAACATTTCAGACCAGAATCTGGCGTAATCGGCCTTAGAACCTTCCAAAAGCCATTGATAAGTAGCCGGTAAAACCGATACCGTTTGTTGGCCCATAACATAACGGCTGGTGCTGACCAGTATCTTACCTGAGGATTCCAGAAATAATGGATGATCGTTGTTACCGGATTTCAAAAACAGCGTTTGTTCCATAGGTAAAGCGCTAAACACCCCGGCATGATCGGCAAAACTGCCTTTTAATGGTTTGTTTTTTAATGCGGGAGATTCATAGCGCCCAGGGTCTTTTCCGAAGGCAGATTTCAAGCTATTACCTCTGATAAACAGCCCCAAACCTTCTGCCACCGCAAGTTTGATATTAGCATGCTCTGCTTCTGAAAGTTGCGCCATTTCTTCTTCATCCAGAATCAGCAAATCCATTTTCTTCAATAGCAGCGCATTTATCGTATTGATTTCCTTGAGGTCGGTATTCAAAAAATCTGTGCTGTACTTATCTTTACTAATTCGTGTTCTAAAGACCAAAGGATACTGTTTTTCAAAGAACCAGTTCTTCAGAAACTTATACTCAAAATCTGGATTAGAAGCCAGCATTAGAATCTTTACCGGATTGGAAGGCTTGATTTCCAAAGGAACAGGGGCGCTAAACAAGGTATCCCCGCTTTTTCTGCTACTTCGCATTCCTGAATTTGTATCTCCTTTTAACCCGATCAAACGAAAAACTGCTTTCCCTGTTTGCTGCGGATAAGCTGTTAAGCTAAAAGACTGTAACCCTTTTTGATCAATCATCACAGAATCCATCCTTGTTCCCAAACCTTCCAGCAACAAGGTTACCGGCTCCGTTCCGACATGCTGATAAGTACCCTGCAAAACCAATGGCTCGGTTGCTTTCAGCCGGGCATTCCAGTTCAGGGCAAACAGGCCATTTTGTACCGGCCCCGGATGAAAACTCAACTGTTTTTCCTTTAATAATTGCAGCTGATTTGCGTTCAGTCCATTGCCGTATATATGAACGACTTGCAGATCAGGGTTTGATTTCAGAAAGTATTCCAGATCAGAAGCAAAGCGAACACCCTCTTTTCTTCCATTCATAAACAACTGATAATCTACAGAATAAGACACGCCTCTTAAAGAATCAGACACAATTGAAGTTAACAGATTAATCTCCTGAACACCAGCTGTTTTTTTAGTCTTGTACCCTGGCGGATACAACAATAAATAAAAGCAAAGCATGACCACCGTGCTCGCCAGCAAGCGCCAGATCAAATGCGCTTTACGCTTTCTACGCGTCTCGCTGATCAGGAGAAAAACGCCCAATGCCACACAAATTCCGATAGCCAGGTATTTAAATTCCATTTGAACGTGCTGCTTTTTTAAGTTGATTAAAATACTTCTGACCTATGGTAGATGCCGGGGCTGTGAGCTGTAATTGTGGGATTACCTCTACCGGCCCTAACATCTTAAGAATTGCCTTTTGTAATAGTGCGATGTCTTTTACTGATCCGTTCCCAGACCCGGAACCAGCTCCTAACACGGCCCCTGACCCAGCCTTAACCCCGGTCTCAACCTCAGTCTTTGCCTTTGCATTTGCCGATAAAAGCCTCCGTCCTGCTGCCAAAGCCGGCAAAAAGAGCGCTGGTTGACTGGAAGCCGCAATGATCATATACTGCTCCGTTTCTTTCAACAGCTCAGACTCCCTATCTGTAAATCCGGTTGAAACTTTCCTGTTTTCCAACACAGCAAGCACCTGTTTCAACAGCAAAACCTGCTTATCATCTGGTTCAAAGGTGCTTTTTGTGACCGGTTTCCCAATCTTATCCAGTTCCCCCGACAAGCGTTTCTCTTCTTTCAGCTGCGTTACTTTAACTGTAGTCTTAGCCACATAAGCCCTTGATTTTTGCTGAAGATCTTTCAGTAACCGCAAAGCTTTATATTCAAATGGCAAGGCATCGCGGGTTTTATAGGTTCTCAATTGCAATTCCGACTTCCACATTTCCGTCAACACGGCCTTTAACTGTGCTTTTAACTCCGGTTCAAAGAAAGTCGCATCTTCGGCAATGTCATGTTTATGCGAATAGCTATCCATGATCGCTTTTACATCGCCAAACTTCACTGCGCTTCCTGGTTCTTTTTCTTCCTGATGACCTTCCTGGTGACCTTCATGTTCCTCATGCTTCTCGCCTTCTTTATGGTCATGATCGGCTCCAATCTCGGTTTCAGACTCTTCGCCAAGGAACTTCCCATACCTTAACCGCAATAATTTCTGATCCATGCCTAGTTCATTACTCCTGCTTTTAAAAGTATCTTCGCTGATCATATTCTTTTCAGCCAATAGCTTTTCTGTGTCGATAATTAGCTGTCGCTGACTCCTGAAGTACTCCGGAACCAGATTTACACCGTTCGTCATTCCGGCCATGCTCATCAGCTCCGCTGTATCCACAATCGACACGAAATACACATCAGACCGACTCATTTGCCCAAGATTATCATAGGCAGTCACAAAGAAATAGAGCTCATCGCCTGGTTTCATTCCCAACGCTTTGAGGTCAATCAGCTTGCTAAGGCTCATCGATTTCCGGTTGTCAAACTGCTCCCCAAAATCCAGCTTCTTCTCCGTAAAACTCACACCTTCCCCCTTACCACTTGCCATGGTTGCCGAAACATAAGCAGACTTTAAGCCATAGTCATCGGTTAAGGAAACCTTTAAATGAACTAGTTGTGCTTGCCCAAAATCAATACTGGTGTGTGCTTTAGGCTGGGTAATCCGGATTACTGCCGGCAGATCCGGTATCACCGTGATCATATATAGTTCTGATTTTTTTCCGTCCAGTTCTACCTGATAAAAACCAGGCTTACTGATAGTTTTAGAAAAAGTCCATACTTTTCCTGCTCCATCCTGCGACTTTAAAACCGCGACTTCCTGATCATTAAAAATCAGTTTCAAGGCATTCACCGGAACAGAAGTCCGGATATTCCACTTTAGCAGTGCTCCCTTTTCTGCTTTAACACTGAATTGCGTTTGCGACCTTTCCGGAACACCAGTATAAGCAGGCGCTTTGATCAGTAAGGTAATAGAAGCGATCTCCGGCAATACTTTTTCTTTAACGCTCACAATGTTCTCTTTTGCGGTGGCAGTAGAGTCAGCGTTCGTTAAAGGCTTTAAAAAGGAAATCCCCAGGGTCATAGCAAGGCCTACTACCAATACCAGCGCTGGCCAGGCTAGTTTCCGGAAAGGTGGTTTAGGCGCAGGACTCAGGTTCATCATGACCTGATTCACCTTATGTTGCTGTAAACGTTCCAATTGACCAATTGCTCCCCATGCTGTTGTCGTTGCTATCGGTTTCAGCAAGAGTCCTGCACTTTCTTCCAGTTCCGGGTATCTTTCGTTCAAATGCCGGCAAATCTGATGGCTGCTGACCTTCCAGAATGGCTTCAACCAACTTAACAGGCAGAAAATAATTAGAAATACCGCGACTATTACCCAAGCCGACCAATCAAAGAGATAGGCCATAAAAGCGCCAAAAATCAGGGTTAAGCCCAAACTTAAAACAAGTATGCGGAACAACAGCAGCACGCTCCATTGCTTTTGGAGCCTTTCTATACGACGTATGCCTCCTTGCTCAACCATGATTCAGCTTGTTTTTATGACGGAAAGAAAGGAAACGTTCTAAAGTAAGCACCAGTATCGCGGTAAGCCATAATGCTTTTTGAAGTGGCTGTTCTCTTTCAGACCGGATAGTTCCAGAATTTAAGCTCGCTATGTTCTCATCATTTGACGTTTTTTCTATAGTGCTTTTAGCTCCGGACAATTGATCTCCGGAAAGCTGAGCCGGTGCCCCTGCCATTAAAGAGACTGCAGTACTTCGCTGATCATCCGGACTCATTTCGAAACCAAAACCGGTCTCAGTTCCGTCATTCCCTAACACAATTGGCATCATGGCTTCTACAAATTTCTCATTCCAAACCAGATCAGTCCAATTTGGATTGATGCGGCTATAGAAACGATAATGATCAAAATTCTTTTCTTTTGACAGCGTCAATAAGGGAATACCAAATCCATCTGTCCAGATTTTCCTGCCCGGATCAGCTGTCGAAGCTGTCCTTTTACGAACCACGCTAGCCCCGATATTTCCTTTCCCTGCCGGTTCCAGCTCCAGCCAGGAATTCAGCAGGCTTACTTTTTCACCGGCATAATTGAACAATCGCCCGCCCTTGCGAATGCTTCCCGAAAAGCCAGAATCAACTGGTTTAGCGGAAATCCAGAACCCAACATCAAAACTTAAAGCACTGTAATTCTTATTATTAAACACCTCAACCTCTATTTTTCGTTTTGTTTCCTGAGCAATTGCCGCAATGGCTGCATTCAGGTAGTTTACATCTTCCGGATGATCTGCTGCGTAAATCAACACCTTGATGGCTGCATTATCCTGTGCCTCATCCAATCGTTTAAAACTGGTTAAAGCCGGACTGGATTTCGCTTCAAAAGTTTTATGGGCAAAGGAAGTACTCCAGGTACTCAGCGTATCGGCTCCCTTGATTTCCTTCCAGATCAAATGAAAGTTGATTAGCGGGAGATCTCCGCCCAGATTACTCAAACGATGATCCGTGTAAAGATAAACCGGGAACTTTGGCTCAATTCGCCCATTCAATTCCCTTAACAAAGCATAATAGCTTAGTTTAGTGCTTTTATCCAACCGGTTAGCAAGATCCGACCGGTTAACAAGACCTGAACTTAAATTTACCGTATCACTTAACACACTTGCCTTATCACTTAACACATTTGCCGTATCCTTTAAACTGATCTTTTGAAAACCCAAGCCAAAATCATGTAACTCATAACCCGCCAGCATCAAAGAATCAATACTTTTCTTTTGACTTTGATAAAGAAAGGGCAGATTGTCTTGCTCCAATAACACCCAGCCTTTTTGCCCGCCAGTACCATTTTCCTTTTTTAACCAATAAGGTTCCGCCAGAAAAAAAGCCAGTAACGCAATCAGCAACATCCTTAAAAATAACAACAGCCAATCGGTGATCTGGTAACTTCTGGAAGTAAAAGGCGAGCCTGCGCCCAATAGCGCAATACTTCCGATCCTCAGCGTCTGTCCCTTTTTTAATTTCCACAGATGAATGATCAGCGGGATCAACAGTCCTGCTAACGCGATTAAACCTATGGGATAAATAAAATGCACCTTGATATCTTTATGTCTTTAACCTGTTTCTTATATTTTCAAATGATCATAAGCCCTTAACGTGTTTCAAATGACCTTATACCTTTAACCTGTTCCTTTGGTTCAGGAAATCCCGCAATGCCTGGTCCAATGGCTGATCCGTTTGCATCAGGCGGTAAGCAATCCGCCTGTCCAGCATTTTAGTTCGGATTTGCTCCAGGTGTATGTTCAGGTTCTCCCGATACCCTGCCCTTGCCGATTCCGGATCAATCTGTATGGTTTTCCCGGTTTCCAGGTCTTCAAAGGTGTTGTATCCTTTAAAATCAAGGTTCATCTCATTGCCCGACATCAAATGAAACACCAACACCTCGTGTTTGAGGGTATTCAGCGTATCCAGCAAATCAAATATCTCCTGGTTTACCTCATAAAGATCTGTGATAAAGATGAGCAGTTCCCGTTTTTGGGCACCGGCATAGAGTTCTTTATAATTGATGGGTTTGGTAAAAGTACCTTCGGGCTTCACCTGTTCCAGCTGATAGAACAATCTGGCGAGGTGCTGAAAATCCTGTTTCGCCACCATAGAAAAGATGCCGGCATCTTTAAACACGTATAAACCAATGGCATCGCCCTGCAAATTACCCAGGTAAGCCAGGGAAGCGGCCAGATAACGCGCATAATCAATTTTACGAAATTCCCCATCCTGATGTGCCATAGAAGCACTTGCATCCACCAATAAACGGATGCTGATATTCGTTTCCACCTCCGATTCCCGGATATAATACCGGTCGGAACGCGCAAACATCTTCCAATCCAGGGAACGTAAATCATCGCCGGGCTGATAGCTCCGATACTGGCTAAACTCCAGTCCGGGGCCCTTAACCGTGCTTTTATGAATGCCGCTCATAAAGCCGTCTATCGTCATTTTTGCCGACAAAGACAGCTCTTTAATCGCCATCATCACCTTCGGGTCCAGCAACTTGCTCATTAAATATTGATTTTCGGTCTTGAAATAGTTTTCAGTAATTCTTCCGCCACCATATCCGCGGTCACCTGTTCCGCATCAGCTTTGAAATTCATCAAAATACGGTGTCTCAATACAGGAAAGGCCATCGTTTGCAAATCTTCCATGACTACGGCATAGCGCCCATGGATTAAAGCCCTGGCTTTAGCGGTTAAGATCAAGGCTTGTCCGGCTCTGGGACCAGCGCCCCAACGCACCCATTCTTTCACATAAGCAACCTGACTGGTATCTGGTCTGGTTGCCCTGATCAGTTCTGCCACATAAGCAACCAGGTCATCAGAAATGCTGACCTCCCTGGTCAATGCCTGAAGTTGTTTGATTTCTTCCGCGCCAATTACCGCTTGCACCTTGTTTTTAACCGTACCTGTGGTACTGTTCAGAATTCTGATTTCTTCCGCAGCAGTAGGATAACCGATTTTAATAAACAGCAGAAAACGATCCAATTGTGCTTCCGGAAGCGGATAAGTGCCTGCCTGTTCTATTGGATTTTGCGTAGCCAGGATAAAAAACGGACGATCTAAAGGGTAAGTCTGACCGCCATAAGTGACCTCAAATTCCTGCATGGCCTCCAATAAAGCGGATTGTGTTTTTGGTGGCGTCCGGTTGATCTCATCTGCCAAAATGATATTGGCGAATAAAGGGCCTTTATTGAACTTAAAGAACCGTTTTCCGGTCACATGGTCTTCTTCTAAAATCTCCGTACCGATGATATCGGTAGGCATCAGATCCGGCGTAAACTGAATTCTTCTAAAAGAAAGATCCAGTGCCTGCGACATGGTTCTCACCATCAGTGTTTTTGCCAGGCCTGGCACCCCTTCCAGCAGACAATGGCCGCCGGCCAGCAAAGCGACCAGCATTTCTTCGATAATGAGGTCCTGCCCGACGATTACTTTCTGAATTTCTGTTTTTAACAGGGTGATTTTATGGATCAGGGTTTTTAGGTTATTTTCTGAAAGTTCCAAAGCTTTAGTGGTTTATGAGGTCTCGATTGTCATTCAATATAGGGCTCTCCCCGTATTTTTCCATAAGCACCGACCAGAATATCAAAAAAATTACAAGATATCTCTTCCATAATCTGGATACTACTAAAAATTGACGTTATTTTAGAACGATGCAAAGATCAAAGTTCACATTTGCGAGAATAAAGTATAAATCCGGCAATTGGGATACGGATCAGCGCATGCCATCCAATCTGCTCAATTCCCTGCTGGAATACACCACTATCCCCCTTGATCCTGAAGAAAAGATTGTAGAACTGAGTAGTCATGACCTTTTCAAATACCCATTTTGCTATTTAAGCGGCCATAAGCTGGTGCAATTCGACCAGCAGGAGGCTGCCAATTTCAAGAAATACGTGAACAACGGAGGATTTGTATTTGTAGACGATTGCAACCATGATATCGACGGCTTGTTTGCCAAATCATTTGAAACACAAATGACTAATCTGTTTGGAGCCACAGCGCTGAAAAAGATTTCGAACCAACACAAGATCTATCATTCCTTTTTCAACTTTGAAAACGGGCCACCTACTACTTCCTTCGAATTAAATGGCTGGGGCGATGATCTGGTACACGATTATCTGAAAGCGATTACGGTAAACAACCGGATCGGCGTATTGTACAGCAACAAAGACTATGGCTGCGAATGGGATTATGACTTCAGAAACAAGCGTTTTCTGGCAGAGGACAACACCAAATTTGGCGTAAATATTATTCTTTACGCCATGGGTATCAATAGTTAAGCAGCGACACTTAAAGTACCAGCTGCTCGTATAGTTTTTTCAAGGTATCGGCAGCATCCAGACAAAAACCAGGATGCGTTTTAGAAGTCTGCACCACCGTACTTCTGGTAGCGGTTAGCCAGCGAAAGCGCGAAGCCATGTCCAGCTGACCAATCGTACCCCCTGCTTTTCCTCCTTTACAGATCAGCTCAAAAGAGTGCAAATGATCTTCCAGCTCCTGAGGGTCCAGTTTACAGGCAAATGCTGCAAGCCTGCCTTCATCTAATTCAAATGAGGTTTGCAAAAACTTTTGTTTGGAACAATACAAGATGATCCCCACATTAAGAAATTCTTCCCGTTCTACCCTTGGTACGACGCGGATCACGGCATACTCAAATAAGTGCTTCTCTTGCATTCTGCGCTTCTTTTACAAAAATTCCTGAATTTGCCAGGCGTAATTCCAGAAAGTTGGAATAGACCTCGCGATGTGCTTCTATAGATTCAAAAGTGTTGTCTCTGATCAACCAGTCGTCCGGAATCAAAGCAACAATGCCCCTGATTTTCTCCGGGGTCAGTATGGCCTTAAACAGGGCATCAACTTCTTCCAGTTCTGAGGCCTGACTCAACAAGACATGGTCTTTAATGAGGCCAAAAGGTCTTACCGCCTGTTCTTCCCAGTTTTCCATGGCATGGTGAAAATACAAAGCAGCACCATGGTCGATCAGCCATAATTCCTTATGCCAGATCAGCATATTGGTATTACGTGCCGTACGATCCATATTGGTTAGCAAAGCATCCATCCAGACAATCTGTGAGGCTGTTTTTTCATCCACCTGATTCACCAATGGATCAAAGGTAATCGCTCCGGAAAGGTAATGTAAAGCCAGATTAAGGCCTACACTTGTCCGCAATAAATCCTGAATTTCTTCATCCGGTTCGATGCGGCCAAAGTCTTTCTCTAGTTGTGCAAACACCAATTCCGGCATTCGCAAACCAAGCGCACGGGCAATTTCTCCGCCAATTAACTCGGCAATAAGCGCCCGTAGTCCTTGTCCGGCACCACGAAATTTGAGTACATATAAAAAGTCATCATCTGCTTCTGCGATTGCAGGCATCGATCCCCCCTCGCGTAGCGGGGTAACATACCTGGTCACATTAACAGTTCTGAGTTCTGGCTGGTTATTCTTCACACCTGAGTAATTTAGGAGCAAAAGCTCCGGTTTAAGGCCAAATATAAACATTTCCGGCAAGTAGCGGCTTCGGGCAGTATACCAAAGCCTGGGATAATACATCAAAATTTCAGATAGTACACCAAAACTTCAGACAGTATATCTAAACTTCGGATAGCATATCAAAACTTTGGGCGGTATATCTAAACTTCGGGCGGTAAACCATAGCGCAGTAAAAAAAACCGGATTGTGCTTTAAGGACCTGTAAAATCTTTCCTTCAAAAGATTTTGAGTCCGAAAAGGATAACCGTTTTTTTTACAATACCAGTTTTTTACAATACCAGTTTTTACAACACCAATTATCCCCTATTTGAAAGTATCAAAACCATCTTTCGCATCACACCAGAATTCGTCCAGTGCAATCAATCGTGGTTTCAGGAAGGAAATCAATTCCGGCCAATCCTTTTCATTAAAAATACTGACATCCGGAAGTCTTTTAATAATCCTGCTAACGGTCTTATAATGTTCATCAGTCGTATGCAATTCCCAGTCCCAATCTTCTTCCAGACTAGTCTTTAGCATGGTTTTAAAAGACAGAAACTCTTCAAAGATCAACTCTTGCATACCCGGATCAGGATCCGCCATTTCAATAGCAATGTAAGCCGATTTCTTATCGACATGCATCTTGAAATTCAGGTTTTTGACACCCGTTTTATAGTTCACCCAATTGATTCTCATCCCTTCAGCAGACTGGTGAGGTGCGATATATTGTCCGAAGGTAGTCCAGAAAGACTGTTTTAACTGTGCAGCCTGATCTTTTGAAAACATGGTATTGGGTTTTAAATGATAATGATTAAAATTTCCAGTTCATCAATTCCATTACTCTTTTAAACTCGTCATGAACGTCAGCTTTCAAATGAATGGTTTCTTTAGTCTCCGGGTGTTCGAATTTCAATTCAGAAGCGTGTAATAACATGGTGGTCATATCCCACTGCTCTTTGAAAAACTTGTTTTGTTTATTACAACCGTGTTTACGGTCGCCGATAATCGGGTAAAAGATATGCGCGAAATGGCGGCGTAACTGGTGCATTCTTCCGGTAGTAGGCGTTGCTTCCACTAAAGAATACCTTGAAGTTGGGTGTTTACCAAGGGCAACTTCCAATTCTGCACGCTGCAACGTTACAAAAGCGGTAAATGCTTCCTGCATATTGCCATTTTCTTTGGCCAATGGATAATCAATATCTTCGCTATCAGGGGCATAACCTCTCAAAACCGCCAGATATTTCTTTTCTACCTGTGCATTTTGAAATTGCTGATGCATCGCGATTTCCGTTTCTTTATCAAAAGCAAAAAGCAGTAAACCACTGGTCTTACGATCTAAACGATGCACAGGGCTAACATACTTATTTATCTGATCCCTTAGCATTTGCAGTGCAAATTCTGTGGCATCACTAGCAATAGAAGAACGGTGAACCAATAGCCCATGGGGTTTATTGATGGCAATCAGATGATCGTCCTGATATACAATTTCCAGCATTTATTTTTTTCTGCGAAGATAACCTTTTGAATTTTTAAAAGCGGCTGATTGTATCAAGTTTGTTCCTTTTTGACAGGTTGGAAGCATTTATCCTTATCTTTCCTTTGGAATACCTCTATTAACTAACTGCAATAACTTCATGAAAACCAAACCAACAAACCCTTCCTACAATGGATTAAAATGGGCGTCAAAAGCATGCTTGATGGCCCTGCTGATCAGTGCAAATGTCGGCCATGCACAAACTAAAAAAGAAACTATCGACCTGATTGTCAAAGAGGCAACGGAGAACTCTCAACTGGAAAAGCTGGCCCATGAACTACTGGACATGGTAGGCCCGAGGTTAGTAGGCTCCCCTCAAATGAAACAAGCGAATGATTGGGCTGTAGCCAAATATACCAGCTGGGGCATTCCCGCAAAAAACGAGCAATGGGGAGAATGGCGTGGCTGGGAACGCGGAATTTCTCATATCGACCTGGTTTATCCACGTGTAAAATCACTGGAAGGCATGCAACTGGCCTGGAGCCCAAGTACTAAAGGCAAAGCAGTGGTTGGCGAAATGATCATCTACCCTGACCTACCCGATTCAGTTTCTTTCCGGAGCTGGTTGCCAAGTGTCAAAGGTAAATTTGTGATGTTTTCTATGAACCAACCTACCGGCAGACCGGATTATAACTGGCAGGAATTTGCGACACCGGAATCTTTTGAGAAGATGAAAACGGAGCGTACAGCACAAACCAATGCCTGGCGTTCCAGAATCAGTAAAACCGGACTCAACCTGAAAGCATTGGCTTTGGCTTTTGAAAGTGCCGGTGCCTTAGGTGTGGTGACCAGTAACTGGTCTTCAGGCTTTGGTGTCAACAAAATATTCGGTGCCAATACCACCAAAATCCCTTCTATCGACATTTCCTTAGAAGACTACGGACTGTTGTACCGCCTTACTGAATCGGGCAACAAACCTAAAATCAGCGTAAACGTAGGCTCTAAAGAACTGGGAATGGTGCCAACCTTTAACACGATAGCTGAAATTAAAGGCACAGAAAAATCAAATGAATACGTGATTCTTTCTGCGCATTTCGACTCCTGGGATGGCGGCACAGGGGCAACAGACAATGGCACAGGTACGATTACCATGATGGAAGCGATCCGGATTCTTAAAAAAATCTACCCTAATCCTAAAAGGACAATCCTTGTAGGCCATTGGGGCAGCGAAGAGCAAGGCTTAAACGGCTCCAGAGCTTTTGTGGAAGATCATCCGGAAATCGTTAAAAATATTCAGGTAGTTTTTAACCAGGACAATGGAACCGGTCGCGTAGTTAACCTTGCCGGACAAGGGTTCTTAAATTCTTACGCCTATTTAGGTAAATGGTTATCGGCTGTGCCGGAAGATATCAGAAAGCAGATTGCGACGACTTTCCCGGGTACGCCTGGTGGTGGTGGTTCAGATTTTGCTTCTTTTGTAGCAGCTGGCGCTCCCGCGTTTTCCTTGAGCTCTAACAGCTGGTCCTATGGCACTTATACCTGGCATACCAACAGAGACACTTATGATAAAGTGGTTTTTGATGATGTGAGAAGCAATGCGATATTGACCGCAATTCTGGCCTATATGGCGAGTGAAGATCCACAAAAAACTTCCAGAGAAAAGAGTATTTTACCCATCAATCCGAGAACCGGAGAACCTGGCGTATGGCCTCCGCAAGTTAAACCTACCCGTAAAGGAGGAGTTAATTAAGCTAATAACAAATCTCTTTAATGCAAAAAGCGCCCTCCAGGTTAATCCGGAGGGCGCTTTTCTATTTAAGTATTATGCTACTTACTTCTTATTCTTCACGTATTTCTCTAACCATTGGTCCTGCTCCCAGAACGTATGCAGGATTGATTCTCTGCTTCTGTAACCATGGAATTCTTTAGGCAATAGTACGAGTCTCACTGTACCACCATGACCTTTAATCGCACTATATAAACGCTCACTCTGAATCGGGAAAGTCCCTGAATTCTCATCGTCAATACCATGTGTCATCAGTAAAGGTGTTTTGATTTTATCGGCATAATTGAAAGGCGACATCTTGTTGTAAACGTCCATTGCCTGCCAATAGGTACGGGCTTCGGCCTGGAACCCGAAAGGCGTTAGTGTACGGTTGTAAGCACCACTTCTGGCAATTCCCGCAGCAAAAAGATTGGTATGTGCTAACAAGTTGGCCGTCATAAATGCACCATAAGAGTGACCTCCTACTGCGATTCTGGCTCTATCAGCCACGCCCATATCGACTACATAATTGATCAGCGCAGTTGCATTGTCTTCAATCTGCGTCAGGAAAGTATCATTAGGTTCTTCTTTTCCTTCACCAACAATCGGCATATCTGCCTGATCCAAAACCGCATATCCTCTGGTTACCCAGAATACCGGCGAGCGGAAAGCCAGCCTGGTAAAGCGATATGGTGAACCTTTTACCTGTCCGGCTGCTGCCAGACTTTTAAATTCACGTGGGTAAGCCCAGATCAATACAGGTAATGGCCCGTTTTCTTTCTTAAAATCTTTCGGCAGGTATAAGGTTGCAGAAAGCTTGATTCCATCTTTACGAGGGTAAGAAAGCAAGGTCTTTTGTACACCTTTTAAGCTCGGATAAGGATCGGAGAAATTGGTTAAAGCTTGTTCCGACTTATTTTTCAGGTTCAGCGCAAAGATATTAGGCGTTTCTTCTGTTGATTCTCTGGAAATATAAACCTTTCCGGTATTGTCAAAAAACACAGGCTCCTCATAATAAGGCGCTTTAGACTTGAACAACGTATCCTGTTTATTGGTGATCAGGTTCCATTTCATCAGGAACGGGCGGTCACCTTGTGGGGAAGCCCCTGCGCCTTTGGTAAACACCACACCCGCTTTATCAAATAACAATACTCTGGCGGAGAAAGGACCTTTACCATATAGAAAATCTCCGGGATCATTGTAGGTATCTTCTGAAGAACCATTAGTGATTACTTTCAGTGTCTTTCCGTTTTCAGGATTGATCAAAGTCATTTTCGCGGTACGGCTTTTTCTCCATTGTTCTTTTAGTACGGCATAATTCTGATTGCCCCATTCTACACCTCCAAACCTCGAAGCCATAGTCAATAGTTTTACAGGTTCAGCTGAGAAAGGAGCTTTAAGCATAAATAAAGCGTCACGAACTTCCGTTTTCAGATTTGGATCACCTTTATCCTGAGCCTCAGCCCATACGATAGTTGCCGGCGCATCACTCCTCCATTCGTAAGCACGTGGGCCCATGGCTACGGCATCAAAACCAGTAGGCAATTTCTCCGCTAATGGCGCATGGTACAGTTCTTTCACTGTTTTCCCGGCTGCATCCAGAATGGTAGTCTGGAAAGGGAAATAGTAAATAGGCACCAGGTAAGAGTAAGGCTGTTCAATCGTTTGCACCATCAGGAAATTCCCATCCGGCGAATACGCTGCTTTACGGTAAATTGCCGGACCAGCAATCTTTTTCGTCTGCCCATTTAAATCTACTTCCTGCAATTCTGAACTCAGGTAATAGCCCATCAGGCTCTGATCATAACTGTTTTGAAGCAAGTTCTGATAAGTCCTTGAAGGCGTTACCACCCCCAGATTCTCCTGAACCACTGGTCCTGTAGGGACTATATTTTCTTGGGGTTTAGCGCCACGTGCAGGCAATATAAACTGTGCAAGGATGCGTTTCCCATCGGGATGCCATTGTAAAGTGCTGCCATAAGCATCGTTTAACAAACCATTGGTCAGCCTTTTTGCGTTAAGATTTTTAACATCTACTAACCACAATTCGACCCCTGTCAGGGTATTATTGCTAAAAGCGAAGAAATTCCCATCTGCATTCCAGCTGATATTGGTCATTCTCATTTTCTCCGGTAATCCGGTTACTTTACTTTCTTTTCCGGTTTTCAGGTCTTTAATCGTCAGGTCGTTATAGATCCCTGAGACTTCCCCTTCGGTAGAATTATTGGCAGGATTGACTCTGATTCCGGCCAGTCCGATCACAGGTTGGGCCACTTGTTCGATGGAAGCATATCCTGGTGAGGAAAGCAGCAACATCAGGCTGCCATTTTTGTTAAAACGCACTGTCGGACTACCCGGCGCATCTACCAGGTCTACAATACTTTTTGGTGGTAATTGGTAAGTCAGGTTTTCCTGCGCATAGCCTTGGGTACTTAAACCTGCCATCAGTAATAAACTGAATAAGGTTTTAGTCATGGGTTTATAGTTTTCGGTCTGTTTCATTCAGTTAGTTTTGCACACAAAAGTGTGATTCTTATACAAAGGTTAGTATATTATCGCGTAAAAGTTACCTGTTCAGGGAATATCCGGCCATGGAGCACCAGAATTGTTATACCTTTATTCTTTGAAATATGCAATCGGTACCATCAGACAAAGCCGATAACGCTTATTGCAATACCAATTAGCCCAGCCTTTATATGTCAACTGTTGAAACCTTAGATCAGTTTTATAAAAGAACCAACCAGATTATTCCTGCGGAATTGCTAAGTCTTTCCGGAAATCCAAGCCATTTCAATGTTAAGGAGCGCAGTTATTGCAGCAAAGTGAGTCCTTACAACAGAAGGGATCATTACAAGATATTTCTGAACATAGGGAACGGGAGGCTCCATATGGCTACCGAGATTATTGAGGTAGACCGGCCGGCATTGATTTTCTCGAATCCAACCGTTCCTTACTCCTGGGAATCGACATCAGAAGACCAGAAAGGCTATTATTGTTTGTTTAATGATTCTTTCATTTCCCCGGATATGAAGAAAGGACTGGAAAGGATCTGTCCCTTGTTTAATCCGGCCATTTCACCCTGTTGCTTTTTTCCGGAAGATGCCTACCCCCGTATTAACGGGTATTTTCTGCAGTTGATTGCGGAATTAAAGAGTGATTATGAGCATAAGTTTGAAGTGATCCGGAATATCTTAAAGCTGATTATCCATGAGGGGATTAAGATCCAATCGGATGTCCCTGCTCCTGCCCAGATCAACACGTCCGACCGGATTACCCTTCGCTTTCTGGATTTATTAGAGCGACAATTCCCGGTAGATTCTCCGGCAAACCCCTTAAAGATCAAGAGTGCATCAGAATATGCGGATCAGCTGAACATCCATGTAAACCACCTGAATTACGTGATTAAATCGCATACCGGAAAAACCACTACACAGATGATCAGTAACAGAGTGGTAGCGGAGGCAAAGACCTTATTGAAACAAACAGACTGGGATGTCGCTGAAATCGGATACTGTCTTGGGTTCGACTATCCGGCACATTTCAACAACTACTTTAAAAAGAATACCGGACTCACTCCTGCTGCATTTAAGCACCAGAGCTAAGTCCCGCAATTTTCTTTGATTTATGAAACAGACGTTTAAGAAATATAGACTTCTTCTTCTTTTCCGAATGTCCAGACCTGTCGTTGTCCCCTTCTGGCAATGACCAGGGAATAACAATCTTCATTTTCTGAGATTTCCAGGACCTCGCCTACATTGACAAGCGTGTCTCCAATTGATAAATTTGCGATTTCTAAGTTCTTAAACATTATATGATGTTCCAGTATATGATCCATGAGAGCGAATAATAAGTATAGATTTATTTAAAATTTAATTTATACCCAAAAATAAAATTATTTATCAAATAACACTAATAAATTAGTTAAATCAATGCATTTCAGGTGTAAACCACATGAAAGCCAGTATTTTATTCCATCTACACCTGGCAAAGCGGCATTCACATGTATTTTTAATTTCGTTTTAATGCGGCTTTAATCTCCTGCAATTAGCTTTGCTAAAACCTTTAAATTATTGAACATGGTATTATTGGAATTTTTAAATATGGGCAGCGGCGAGATTATGCTGATTTTGGTGGTCGTTCTGCTGTTATTTGGTGGCAAGAAGCTTCCGGAACTGGCAAAAGGCCTGGGTAAAGGCATTCGCGAGTTCAAAGATGCTTCTGAGGGTGTTAAAAGAGAGATTCATAGAAACATCAACCTTGCAGGCATTGAGGAGGAAATCAATAGCACAGCGGCTGCTACAATACCGCAGCAGCAGGCGAAAGAGCCTATGGCTCCTCAAGAAAAAGAACCTACAACTCATCAAGCAGAAGTTACAGCTTAATTATATACAATCTTAAATAAATAAACGATGTTACATACTCCTTTACTTGCCGCTTTAGGCGCGCAGGAAATCCTGGTTATCCTTGTTGTGGTCCTCCTCCTGTTTGGTGGTAAAAAAATCCCTGAGTTGTTAGGCGGATTAGGGAAAGGAATCCGTGAATTTAAAGATGGAAAAGACGGTGTAGATCAGTCAGAGACGGAGAAACGCTAAGGTTTCGCGGTAAAGCGATCCATGAGCTGCATAGATAATATGGCTTCCCCTGCGGAGCATGGGTTATCGGTCTGACCTAAAAAATAATTGGTTACCTGCTCAATCATTGGCTGTTGTACGTGTGGTAAGGGGCTAAAGTCATACACTTTAGCTACACCACCTTTTGTTACAGTTACCTGATGCCCAAATACCTGGAAGCTAATTTTTCCACTGGCACCAATAATCTCGCAGGAATCTATTTGATCCTGCGGGGAAACGCTGAAACACCAGCTTCCACTAAAGACTACGCCATCTTTGAACCCAACCTGACCAGTCACCAGATCATCTACCAGGCTTGTGCCCGATTGATTCAGTGAAAATCCCGAGGCGAATATCCATTCTCCAAAAAAGAAAATCATCAGATCCAGCTGATGCGGAGCAAGGTCATGAAACAATCCACCGCCAGAAATAGCAGGATCTAACCTCCAGTTTGTTGCTGAATTTGCCAGCTGATCGGAAAGCTCCGGTTGAAACATCTGGAGTTGCACCAATCGTACCGCTCCTATTTCCTGAGCGTCCAGCAAAGCTTTAATTTTTAAGAACATCGGCTGGGCACGTCTGTAATGTGCAACACTCAGTTTGACACCCGTATTTAAGGACGCATCCCTCATCCTCATCGCTGAGGCGGCGTTTAAAGTCATAGGTTTCTCTACATACACCGGTTTCCCCGCAGCAAAGGCCATTAAAGTATAAGCTTCATGTTTAGCTGGTGGTGTGGCAATGTATATCGCATTTACTTCCGGATCATCGATGAGCTGTTGGGCATCATCATACCATTTTGGTACGCCATGGCGTTCTGCATAATCCTTTGCTTTTGCACCATCTCTACGCATGACAGCTACCAATGATGAATTTGGCACCTTATTAAACGCTGGTCCGCTTTTTACTTCTGTTACGTCTCCGCAACCAATCATTCCCCACCTTATATCTTTCATTATCTTTTCAGTTTCAATTGGTAAATATCTGCTTGTAATTGTTCGGTATCATTGTCTTCGCATAAGAGAAAGCTGTATTGTTCTTTGGTTTTATGCTGTAAGGTTAAGCCTTCAAATTTATGTTTATCGCTGATTTGATGGCTAAAATCAAGGGTCATTTTCTTCATATCAATAGCCCCGATTAAAGTTCCAAACACCGCCCCATCCTTATAGGTGGAATTACTGTCTTCCGCAGCGGCTAAAAAGTAAAGTTTATCATCTACCTGTATGGCATCCGTAAAGCCACAGGGCACGCCCTTAATTGCCGGCAACCGGATTTCCTTAAAACTGATCTTTAAAGGTTTGTCAAGGTTTGCACCTGTTATTTTAAACACGCCATTATTCCCGGCGGCTCCGTTACCACGATTAAAGAAATACCAGTCCTTACCGGTAAAAACGGCGCCTTCAATATTGAAGTTGTCCGAATTGATATGGGCAGCTGTTTTCATTTTCTCATGTAAAACACTAAGATTAGCGGTAGAAATCACCTTTTTAGTGTTTGCATCTACTTTTAACAGCTGATTTCTATTTGCTCTTGAACCTGAACCAAACAGGTATAGCACATTCCCACGGCTGGTCATCGCTTCAAAATCCGGTTTAACATTTTTAGCGATGTTTTCCTCCGGATGTGCAGTTAGAGGAAAACGGGTCAAATGAGCAGCCTTCATTTCATAGGCATACAGGTAAGTACCATTGTCGCTAATGATGTTCAACTGGTCGTTTTTCAACAATAAACCAGAGGCAGAGCCTATCCCTATGATCTGAAACAACAGTTCAAGTGTAAATTTATACATGAATGCAATATGCTAATTCTTTGTAGAAAACTGAGCGGAAGCGCTGGTCTTTGGAATATTTTATCGGTTATCAAATTGCATGGAACGCTTTTGATAACCGATAATAACAGGTATCTGTAGTATTATTTCTTAGCAGGTGTAATCACGATTTTCCTGAATTCGATAGGTCCGTGATCTCCCTGGAAATAGATCGGCCCCGGCTCCCCTTCATTGCTATCTAAAGCACCACCGGTAATACCTGGAATCTCCTGGTTGCTGATCACTGTTTTGCCATTTGCAACAACAGTCACCATTCTGCCGACTAAAGTAATGTCGTAAGTCTGCCATTTATCAGGTCCTAAAGCGGCGATTTCACTTGGTGGTAAAAATCCGTATACCCCGCTGTAATATACGCTGGAAGGATGCGCATCTTTCGGACTATCTTCAATCTGCACTTCATAACGACCTCTTAAATACACACCGCTATTGCTACCTTTCTGATATTTGAACTCTACATGTAATTTAAAATCTTCAAACTTCTGGTCGGAAATCAGGTTGGCACCCGACTGCGGGCTACTCAACACGCCATCTTTAACCACCCATTGGTTTTTCCCTAAGGCTTTCCAACCGGTTAAATCTTTTCCATTGAACAATTGAATAGGTTTTGCCCATACTACCGGACTGGTTCTTTTCAGATAAGGAGCCTTTACCCCTTTCCAATTGTACTTTTTACCTTCACTGGTTTGGATGGTTCCTTCAATTCCTCCACCTTTCAATGTTCCTTCAATCACAAAATCCTGATCGCCACTTTCCCATTGTGGTGGGATCTTAAAGCTAAATTTACCATTTTCGAAGGTTACTTTTGATACTGGTCTGGCACTGCCCGAAGAGCCTACAAAATAGCCGACCAGGGTACGGTTGCCCGACAATTTAACTTCCAGCCAGGAAGGTAAAGATTTCCCGTTTTCATCCACAGTTATGTCCCAGCGACCAATCAGGTCTTTCCCAGGGATATCCTGTACTGCGGTAGAACTAGTCAGGTACGGAGCGGCAATTAAGTCATCAGCTGATCCAAAACTGAGCATGCCAGTTACAGCCATTAAAAGAAGTTTCTTATTCATCGTAACGAAATTTGGTTTAGGTAATAAAAGGTTCTGCCGGTTAAGATAGGAATTAATTCGTATTTTGTGTTTGCCAAAATCAAGCTTATGAAAGCGATTCAATTTAACTCCTACGGAGATTCTTCAGTATTGCAATTACAGGAAGTTGCGACACCAGTCCCAAAAGCACATGAGTTGCTGATCCATGTGGTCGCTACGACCATCAACCCTTTCGACATCAAAAACCGCTCAGGGGCGATGAAAGCCTTTGTTCCGATTACCTTCCCCTATATTCCGGGCACCGATGTTTCCGGAATGGTATTAGAAATTGGTGCAGCAGTGACCCGGTTTAAGGTTGGCGATCTGATTTTTGCAACGGCCTCCCATGGAACTTATGCAGAATATGTGTGTATTAACGAAGAAACAGCTTCGCTGATTCCGGATCAGCTGAGCATAAATGAAGCTGCTGCACTCGCTGTCCCATTGAATACCGCTTACAGTATTTTAGTAGAAAGCGCTAAATTACAACCCGGCGAAAAGGTATTGATTCATGGTGCCGGCGGCGCTGTAGGTATGGTGGTGCTGCAAATGGCAAAAGCATTAGGGGCTGATGTTATTGGTACCGCTTCGGGCAAGGGACTGGAACTGATCTCTTCTTTAGGCGCCAATGAGGTGATCGATTACAAAACTCAGGACTTCAGCGAGCTGGTAAAAGACCTGGATTTGGTGGTTGACCTGGTTGGCGGAGAAACACAGTTGAAATCTTATCCTTTGGTTAAAAAAGGCGGGAAATTATTAAGCATTGTGATGCCCCCTGATGATGAACTCGCTTTAAACCATGGAATTACCGCACAGTTTATCAATTCGGTAGGCTCGCATAAAAAGTTAGATTTCGGAAAGCGGCTGGTAGAATCCAATAAGATCAGGATAGAAGTAGCCAAAGTAATGAATATTGCGCGGGCCGCAGAAGCGCAGGATCTGGTTTCTGCAGGTGGCTTAAACGGGAAGATTGTGCTGAACTTTTAAACGCCTTTTTCCTGAATCAGGATCTTAAATTTACAGCCCATATCCATGATAAAGGTATGCCTGAGCATCGCTATTTTTCTCGCTGCCAGGGCGATGTCTTTTTCAGCGGAAAAGGTTTTCATCAGGAAGTCATTGAAACCCAGTTGGAGTAAAAACTCTCCCTGGCTGGTAAATACGGTATCATTCAGACCGTATTTACTGCCCCAATAACTTAATGCAGAGAAATTAACATGGGTAGTAAGGTCCTGTTCGCCCATATTGGCGTAATAATCCGCATTAACCGTATGGTTTCTAAAACAGCATAAAGTTCCTTCCGCCCTACTGCTTCTATACATTTCCTTAGACACATCGCCATAATCAATCGTCATGACGCAGCCTTGCGTTAAGGCTTCAGCAATTGCTTTGATCCATGAAATTGCCTGGAGGTTGATTTCTGTCTGATAGCCAGGGGGAAGGACCACGTTTAACTCGGAAAGGTAGTCGGTTAAGGCGGGAGATGCGGGCTTCAACACTTCTTTAAAATTCTTGTCTACAAATATTTCCATCAGCTGCTCCTTCATGATGACGCGGTGGACAGGGAAATTATCCAGTAGTTCATTGGAGAATACGCAACCCCGAATGTCTTTAATCTCCGCAATATTGGCATGCCATTCTACCTTTTCCAGGAGCCTGTTTTCATTAAGCCTCGCTTTTTCCAGATCTACCATGACCGGACTTCTTTCAATGATGCAGTAGCGAAGGTTTTGATACATTTCGGTGTTGTTTTGAAGCGCCATCAGGATATCTTCAGCTAACTTACCGGTTCCCGCACCATACTCCACGATGGTAAAGGGCTTTTTCCCCATGGAACACCATAGTTCTTCCATTTTTTTTGCAATCAATGCCCCAAATACATTCCCCAGATAGGCGCTGGTATAGAAATCACCTTCCTTTCCGATTTTAACTGGCTGCGTACAGTAATAGCCGAACTCTGGATCATAAAGGCACCTTTCCATGTAATCACAGAAAGAAATCGGCCCATTATTCCGTATTTGTGCTTTGATTAGCTTGGGAAGACCTGTCATAAGATTTGATTACAACCCTATAAAACAGTTCAGCTGGCGCATTGTTTATTTAACAAATCGCTAAGGATGAAGAATTATAGGGTATTGATGATGATCTGTCTGGTGATGACGGCCTTCCAATGCTGCCGTCCTTCCGGAAATCCCAGGATAGCCGGAGATCAAGCCATTGAAGAACAGCTACAAGAAGCCATGTTTGTCCAGCGCGCGGCAATTGATGGGATGCAGGCGATTACTTTAGGGCGGCTTGCGGCCGAAAAATCTGTTCAACCTGCACTAAAAAGCTATGGCTTGCAAATGGCCAGAGATTACCTGGAAATCAACACCTCCCTGAAGCTCCTGGCTGATTCAAAAGGGATAAAGCTCCCTGATTCCTTACCAAAGGAAGAAGAGAACCGCCTCCGTCAGATGCGGAAAATGAAAGTCGAATATTTTGAAAAACTATACCTGAGAATTACGACTGCGCGTTTACGGAAAGACATCGTACTCTTTAAGGGAGCCGAAAAAGCGCCAGATCCTGCGATTGTTAGTTTTGCAGGCAGCCATCTACCAAAACTGGAACAGCAGCTTCAAAAGGCTTTGGCGCTTCAATAAACGGGATGTGGCAAACCGGGTTTACTGTCCGGCCAGATAAGATTCGTAATCTTTTATCACTTGTGCAGCATAGGCTCTGGCATAATCCTGTACGGCATTCCAATCGGCATCAGAAAAGGCAAAATCATTTAATTCGTCATGGTTTGCAGATCCTTTTATGCCTGAGCTACGCAATTGTGCGGATGCGGTAAGCATAGCCATGTCCTGAATGACGTTTTTAAAGTCTTTAACCCTGGCTTCCAGCTTCGCTAAATTTATTTTGTCGGCGGAGGGCTGCAACTCCTGGATTACAAAATCATCATCGTTAAAAACAAGATGACTGAGTAAAGCCGGAGACACATTCTGCATATTATATTTAGTAGTACAAATTCGCAGTGCCTCAGATTCCCATTCTGGCTGTTTCACCTTATTAAAGGGCAATAACGATGATTTCATGGCCTGTTTGACATCCAAAAACATCAATTTACCTGGCTTTGCGGTATTTTGCAACAGCAATAGGTATCGTTTTAAGCCCATACTACCCGTCCCGGCCAGCCTGAATACGGCATCTTTTACCTCATAGGGAACGGAGAACATACCAGACTTCGCCAGGTACTTCGTGATATGAACAATCAGGTCTTTTTTCAAGCTCTTTTCCAGGGGAAAATGAGTTTCGTTATTGATTTTGATCGACAATTGATCCTGTCCTCCGTCGGTATTCTTCTTAATCATTTCTTTCTCTTTTCTCAGGGCTGCATTTTCAAGAAAGGTACGCACGACACCCCTGGCTGTCCGGGGGTCAATAAAACCGGCTTTACCATTTTTCAACCTGGCCACATAGGCGGACATAAAAAGACTGGCCATCTCTTCTGCCAGAGTTCTGGAAAGCTTAAAACTATCAAAAGCTACATATATGCTGCTGAGCATCCTGACCATTTCCCAGTTTAATGGGGCGAGCATGGATTCATCAAAATCATTTAAGTCGAAATAGACTTCCCGGTTATTCCCTTTAAAGCTGCCGAAATTTTCCAGGTGGAGGTCTCCGCAAATCCAGGTTAAAGGAGATACGGGGAAGTTTTTTACCCTGGACAGGTCCTCATAGAAAAGGTGACAGCTTCCTCTGAAAAAGCGAAAAGGGCTTTCGGCCATTGCTTTATATTTCAAGGCCAGCATATCAGGAAGTAGACCTTCATTAAATTCTTTTATACGCGCTGTAACGGTGTTACTCATCATTTTTTTGTTTGTATTTACCATTCAAAGGACCTGACGGATTGCTGTTTGAGCAACCAGTTATTAAAAGTCTCAAGCCGGTCTCCTCTTCCGGAAACCTGTGCCTGCCAGATCAGCTGCCCTTCCGAGCGCGATACTTTGATATTTAAACAACGTAATTTTAGCGTTTCCAACCGCTCAGTAAGTAAGGAACTGGAATCTGCAAGATTTAAAACCACCTTATAATCGCGGTGTTGAAAGCGGTAGTCTATCCAGAATTGGATATAATCCATCGCATACAGGATAAATAAGGACAACAGCATGGAAATTCCTGCCAGTTCATACGCTCCTATTCCTACCAACATGCCAATGGCCGCGGAAATCCATATTGAAGCGGCCGTAGTAATGCCTGAAACGGAGATGTTGTTCCTGAATATCACGCCTGCACCTAAAAAGCCAACACCGGTAATGACATTTGCGGCTACGCGATCACGGTTCGCATCTACACCCAGCAGATAAGAGCAGATGGTGAAAATGGTGGAGCCAAAACAGATCAGGGCCAGCGTACGAAATCCGGCAGATTTACCACGGATTTCCCGCTCAAAACCAAGGATACTGCCAAAAAGTACGGATATAAATATCTTCAGTATCTCATCGCCATAGATATGGCTGGAGTTAGTCAGGATTGAGTTCAAGGGCGAAAGATATAACGGCTTGTAATTTAGCTACAAGCGGCTATATAAATATACCAGAAATTCATCAGAAGAACAATGGCCGGCGCCATACAACCATTCGTCCAGAACAAAATCAATAATTGCTGTCGGCGCAAGCTGTTCAATTTTAGGAAAGCATTGTTTTCAGCTCCTTCAAAAGCAGTGGAAATTCCCTGAAGCCTTCTCTTCCGAGGAAGTGACCCCCATTAGCGACTTCGATTAGTGGAGCATCCAGCGCCCATGCCTGTTTTTTGGTCAGTTCAAAAGGAACAATTGAATCATCGATAGAAGCTATGACCAATCTTTCAGGTACATTTTGAATCAGGCTTTCTATAGAAATCTGCTCCTCCAGGAAACCATCCAGCTCAGGAATATCTTTTAAGGGTTCTAAAAAACCAGACACGAGGATCATACCAGTGGCTTTCAATTGATAGCGATTGAGGTATAAAAGCAAGGAAATACAACCGAGACTATGACCTACAAAATAAGTCTGCGCTGTGATCTTTACATTTTCTTTTAAATGACTGATCCATGCTTCCCGTTGTGGTTTACTGGAATCCGGCATGGCCAGGATATGAACAGGTACACCCGCTGTTTCAAGTTCGGCCTTTAACCAGTCGAACCAATGATCTTTTACGCTTGCCATGTAACCATGGACTATATAAACTTGTTTCCCGTTCATCGTTCTCAAAAGTATAAATTCCGGGAGAAGATACAAGCTGGTTATTAAAAAACAAGGCGCCTCCCGGGATAGGAAAGCGCCTTTGTTTTTTTTCAGGGAGGTATTTATTTAGGGTACTATTTAATGCGTGTTATTTTGTTTCCATAATGCTGATGGCATATCCACCACCCGGCGCGCAATACTGGCTTAATTTACTGCCTTTATTCACCTTAATGCTTTTAATCACATAAGCTTTAGGATTATGCTCATAATGAGCATCTTTTCCATCTGCATAAATCGTTGCGGTGTACTTTTTACCGGCATCCAGGAAGTCTAGCTTTATTTTAGATGTTCTACCGTTTTCATCGCAGGTACTTCCTACAAACCAGTTGTTCGTTCCCTTGGCTTTTCTGGCGAAAGTAATGTAATCTCCAGGCTCTGCTTCGAGTACTTTCGTATCGTCCCAATCTACCGCTACATCTTTGATGAACTGGAAAGCATCCTTGTGTTTATTGTAAGTTTCCGGTAAATCCGCAGCCATTTGTAGTGGACTATACATCGTCACATATAGCGCCAACTGACGGGCAAGCGTACTGTGTACGAAAGAATTATTGTCCGGATTGTAGGCGCTGATTTTAGTTTCAAAGATCCCCGGAGTGTAATCCATCGGTCCGCCCATTAACCTGGTGAAAGGTAAAATGGTGGTATGATCGGCATTGTTGCCACCAAAAGCTTCATATTCTGTGCCTCTTGCGGCTTCGTTAGCCAGTAAATTCGGGAAGGTGCGGCTCAATCCTGTAGGTCTTACGGCCTCATGCGCGTTTACCATAATTTTATACCCCGCTGCTTTCTCTATGGCGTATTGGTAGTGATTCACTAACCATTGTCCGTAATGATGCTCCCCTCTTGGGATAATATTACCCACGTAACCGCTTTTTACAGCGTTGTAGCCATTATCTACCATAAACTTGTAGGCTGTATCCAGATGACGTTCGTAGTTGCGCACAGAGGATGAGGTTTCATGATGCATCATGATTTTCACATTTTTAGCTGCTGCATAGCGATGTAGTTCTTTGACGTCGAAATCAGGGTAAGGTGTTACGAAGTCGAAAACATAGTCTTTAGTTTTTCCAAACCAATCTTCCCAGCCTTCATTCCATCCCTCTACCAATACGGCATCCAGACCGTTTTCTGCGGCGAAGTCGATATATTCTTTTACTCTCTTTGTGTTTGCAGCATGCTTACCGTTTGGTTTCGTTTTGCTGTAATCGGTTACACCCAATTGTACATTGTCCAGATCGTTATAAGCCCAGGTACTTTTTCCGGTGATCATTTCCCACCAGACACCCACGTATTTGATTGGTTTAATCCAGTCGGTATCTTTAAATTTAGTTGGTTCGTTTAAGTTTAAGATCGTTTTAGAAAGGAGGATATCCCCTGCTTTATCGCTCACAATGATGGTACGCCATGGGGATTGTGTTGGCGCCTGCATATAGCCCTTATCGCCAATGGCATCCGGTGTCAATACGGATTCAAGAACCATATTCTGATCATTCAGCTCTAAAGACATCGTTGAATAATTGATCAGGGCCGCTTCATGGATGTTAATGTACAGCCCATCTTTACTTTTCATCATTAAAGGCGTTTGTAATCCTGTTTCTGAAAAGGTCTTTTGAGAGACGTTTGGCGTTACAGCCTCTTTCATTTTACCACGGACTTCAGAAAGATTTGAAGTTATGGTACTGTATTCCTGTGTATCATAATCGCCAGGTAACCAAAATGCTTTATGGTCTCCAGCTAAAGCGAATTGCGTTTTTTCTTCTTTAATGGTGAAGTAGTTCAGGTTTTTCTGCTGAGGGAATTCATATCTGAAACCCAGACCGTCGTTGAACAGTCTAAAGCGAACAATGATAAAGCGGTCGCTTTCTGGTTGTTTAAGCGTTACTGCAAGCTCGTTATAGTTGTTGCGGATGGTTTTCACCTCTCCCCAGACTGGTTTCCAGCTTTCATCAAAGCTGCTTTGTTTCGTATCTCCAATTTGAAAACCGTTCAAAAGATCCGGTACATTTTTCAATTGAAAACCTAGTGTGCTGGGTTTGATGACCGCCTTACCTTTATAGGAAAGCTGATAGGTTGGGGTTCCGGCATTGCCGAGGCTAAACTTTAAACTCAGGTTGTTGTCCGGAGATTTTAGCTCCTGTGCGTTGGCAGAGGAAGTTGTTGTATAACAGAAACAGATCATCAGAATGAACTTAGAAAGGTTTGTGATACGGGGTTTGCGAAATGAAAAGGTGCTCATACCTGTAGGTTAAATTTGGTAGGCGAGCCCACAGCGGACTGCCGATTCAAAAGTAACCGCGAATTCCTTTGTTCGACCTCCGGTTTTTAAAAATGTAGACCTAAATTTAGGTTATTTATCTTTTAATTAGGTAGTTGCATTATTTACAGAGCCTTAAAATGTAGAACTAACGTGGTTAAGATGCAGCTATTGTACCGATTTCCCTGACATAATCCTCGAAGTTTTCGCGTGGAACGATGGCTTTATTCCTCACTTTCGTTCTGTAATTGTAGATGGTACTCATCGAGCAGCGTAGAAAAGCAGCAATCTTTGCCGTGTCGTTTATGCCTAGTCTCAGCAAAGCATAAATCCTTAGTTCGGTGTTTAGTTCTCCTGGCTTTAGCTCAAAGCGCTCTTCTGCGATGAGCAGGTTGTTAAATTCGGTTACGAAATCAGGGTACAGGTGCAGGAAGGTATCGTCGAAATTCTTGTACAATGCTTTTAGCTCTGCGGTCATCAGTTCTGTAGATTTCAACATTTTCAAAAGCGTTTCCATGTTACCGGTACTGGCTTTCTTGTTTAGAGATTTCCGGTAATCTTCGAGCTTGTTGATGTAGTTCGAACACAGGTCAAGAAAGTTTCCGATATACTCTTCTTTGATGTGGTTTGCTTCCTGAAGCTGACTGTTTGTCGCGTTCAATTGCTGATTTACATTTTGCAGGTCCTGGTTTAACGTTTTCAAAAGCTTGTTTACTTCTTGTAGCTCCAGTCTGCTTTTTTCCAGGTTTTTCATTTGCCTGATCACGTAGATGACTGCGGCAATTAATCCGGCAGAAAGTACACTAATCAATGCCAGCAGGAGAAGTAACTGGGTTCTTTGCTGTTTTACTTTCGTTTGGTGGGCGGCGTCTATGATTGGAAAAATCTTAGAGATCACGATGGTACGCAATGCGGCATTACAGAAGATGGCATCTTCCATGGATGACTTAATATAGGGATAAGCCCGGTCTAAATCGCCGGTTTCGTAAAGTGAAATGGCCAGTTCCTGTAAGGAGGTGTTCTCTTTAATCGCGTTCCGGATATCGGAAATGGCCGATAAGGCAAAATACTTTTGCTGTAGCGGGGTGTCTCCTAAGTGTTTATAGACATTTCCTAAAGCGGAACTCCAGATTGCATATTCGTGGCTGTTGGCTTTTACCCCGGCTAAGAGGTTCAGCAAGATCTTTTCTGCTGCTTTATATTCTCCGGAGCTGCTTAGTTTTTCTGCGTAAACGCCTTTGTAGTTTCTGGATTCTTTTGGCAACACCTGCAGTAAGGAATCTCTGTAAGCCGTATTGTATTGGCGATATTTTTCCGTATTGACGTTATGGTAGGCCGCAAGATTGCTGTAAAGGTCTTTGTAGGCTTGATATAGACCGATTTTCAAATTTGTGGTCAATTGACTGGATTGCAAACTTCTCAATAGGCTTGCTGCGTCCATAGACATACCTGCAATGGCGTAAAGTGCGGAAAGCTGTAGTTTAGATTCCGCGATTCTTGAGGGATCTTTTAACTGATAAGCGATTTCCAGATTGCGGTTGACAAATTTTATCGCAGAATCGCTTTGGTAAGGTTGGTATTCCTCGTAAAGTTTAGTGTAAAGTGCGTAAGTGTTTCTTTTTAACAGTTCAGGGCTTTCTTTTGATTCTTTTGGAGACCTAAGTTCTTCTTTAAGAATGGCAATGCGGGCTTCCCTCCTGTCGGAGTAGATTTTTTGGTGTTGGATGGTTTGGTCGAGCGTTTTTAGCAGGGAGTCTAATTCAGGTATACTAACGCTTGCATAGCCGGATGTCATCCTGGAGATTAATAGAAAAATAAGGAGGAAAACTTTTTTATGTTGTGGAGACACGGGCATAGGGTTGTGCCACAAAACTATTGAAAAACTAATGATATCGGGAACAAATTATATCCTAAATGCGGCTTTGAATTAGATCAGGATCATAATTACTACAACTGGTCGAAAAACAGCTAAATAGCTATCCAAGTCGAAGTTCAGTGGAATGGCCTTAAGCCATTCCACCATTTGCTCCGATATTTTGCGCAGTTATCCATTTTGCTTCATCACTGGCAAGAAATACGACCACTTTGGCGATATCTTCCGGTTCTCCGATGCGGTTAAAAGCAGAAAGGGAAGCGAGACGGTCTATAACCTCCTTAGGTTTTCCAGTGGTAAACAACTCCGTATTGGTTGGACCGGGAGAAATGGAGTTCACATTGATGCCCCTATCCCCGACTTCTTTTGAAAACACACGCGTAAGTTGTTCTACCGCTGCTTTTGTGGCTACATAAGTACTATAACCCGGCAACATGATTCGGTTTACCGAGGTAGAAAAGTTAATGATACTACCTTTATCGGCTAAACGTGTAGCCGCTTCGCGCATGGTATTGAAGGTTCCTTTTACATTGACATCAAACTGCTTTGCGAAATCTTCATCTGTTGTGTCTTTTAGTAATTTCGTGATCATGATCCCCGCATTGTTAACCAATACATCGATCCTACCGTAATGTTCAATGGCCTGATCGAACAGGGATTTAACCGCAGCGGAATTGCTAACGTCTGCCTGAATTGCGATAGCTTCGCCACCTTGTGCGAGGATTTCAGTAACCGTTTGATCCGCTGCTTCCTTGCTCCCTGCATAGTTTACGATTACCTGAGCCCCCGCAGCAGCGAGGTGCTGTGCGATGCTGGCGCCAATACCTCTTGATGCACCGGTTACCAGGATTACTTTATCTTTTAACGTATTCATGTTTTCTTTATTTGAGGATTCAAAGATCAGCTAATGATCAGTTCAGAAAAGGACAGCTATTAAAGAATTACTTGTTAAATTCTAAGATAGGAACATATATTAAGCACTTAGGTGCTGCTTGCGATACGCTATCGGTGTAAGCTGGGTATGTTTCTTAAAGTAATTGCTAAAATGGGTAGGCTCTGTAAAACCCAGCCTAAAAGAGATCTCTTTGATGGAGGCGTCCGACTGCTGTAACAACGCTTTTGCTTCTGCTACTGTTTTTTCTGCAATCCAGCCGCTTACCGGTTTCCCTGTCTTGGTTTTAATCACCGTACTCAGGTAATTGGGATGCAAATGCTGTAAATCTGCATAATCCTGCACACGAAACAATACCTTATCTTCTCTTAAAGCTAAGGCTCTGTAATGTGCTTCCAGATTCTGTTTAAATGTTCTCACAATAGCAGAAGTACGGTCGCCTTCCATAATGGGGTTATAATCCTGCCAGAAACAGGCTTTGATTTTTAACAATAAGGCCACAAACAAACTGGCGATAACCTTATTTTTATAAGGAGAGTTCCCTTGCTGTTCTTTAAGAATCAGTTGGTAAAGCTGTTCAATTTCGGCAAATTGTCCCGCCAGTATTTGCCTTGGTTGAACAGTCTCTGTGAGTAAAAAAGAAAAGTCCAGAAATACATTAGCATGAAAATTAGTTTTCAGGAAGGACTCCGTAAAAGTAATCAGATAGGCATCGGTAATTTCTTCCCATTCAAAACTCCTGTAATTTCCGGGATTAGTGAAATAGATGGTGCCCGGGCTAATGTCAAATGACAATTCATCTATAACATAACTCCCCCTGGCATCCTTAACAAAGACAAAGCTGAAATAATCAGGGCGGTGAGCGATAGATTTAAAAGGCAGGTCCTTGAACGTTTCTTTTAAAGCATGAACGGTAAAGCCTGTTGATCCCTGAACGGAATCTACAGGTAAGCCCATCGTTTTATACAAATCTGCCAGATCTTTAGATATCGCTCCCGTTTGTTGCATATAGTTCCAGATTGAATAGGCGAAAGTAATTGTTTTCTACCTATCGGGATCTATTAAATTTTTGAGCAAACGTTTAAACCTGGCCAGCCCCCTCTGATATCCTTTCCAGATGCGTTCCATGTGCGGATTACTCCTCTTCATCATCCAACCATGGTTACTTAATGGTTGATTAATCCCTCATAGGTCTAATTGACCTTTTAACCATGAATTGAGGATGACCAGAGATTGTATTTAGATTGAATATGTCTTGAACTTTTATCAAAATCAACAAGAGCAGAAGCCGAAAGAATGACTACATTAACCCCCGATAACAAGCTGCTTATCAATAAACAACAACACTATGGGAAGTTTACAAAATGGACTGTTTGGTGGATTTAACGGCCGGGTAGGCAACTTAGTCGGCTATGAGCTGAACGGTAAAAACGTAATCAGGACCATTGGGCATAGCGGCAAGCCCCTCAGCCCTGCCAGAAAGATCAATTGTGACCGCATGACCATCGTGAACAAGTTTCTCCGCCCTATCAGTTCTTTTATTAAAGTCGGCTTTAGGCTAAAAGTGGTAGGTACGGATAGAAACTTCTATAATGAAGCTGTTTCCTACAATAAAAAACACGCGGTAACAGGTGTATATCCTGATGCTGAACTTGATTATCCTAAGGCCATGTTGAGTATGGGGACACTTTTGAAAGCAGAAAAACCGTCCATACAGCATGTAGGAGCAGAAATTGAATTCAGCTGGGAAGTTCCTGCCGATCTACCCTGGAAAAATCAAAAAGACCGGGCCATGTTATTACTCTACTGGCCGGATCAGAATCAGCACACGCATATCCTCAGTGGATCTCACAGAAAGGATGGAAAACAAAGCGTTCAGATTGACCAAAATCTTGCCAGTCAACGCGTAGAGGCCTATATTTCCTTTGTTAATGAGGATGCAACTGAAATTTCTGATAGTGTTTATGCGGGAAGTATCGCAAAGCAAGAGCCGCTGTCTGTAGCTACATCAGAAATCGCTGATTTTAAAGAAAGTCCCATTAAAACCGTTAAAAAACAGTTTGCTGTTAAGGTTAATTCCGTAATTAACACTAAGGTTGTTGCAAAACTCAAACTGAATTCCTACCTGAATACAAAGGTAAACTCTCCTTTTCAGCCTCCTGCCAGGAATAAAATCCCCGACCAACCGAACTAGTCAGGATTTGCCCCTTTTATGGTCTGAACATGAATTGAAGAGAGGAATGTTTTCTTTGTTCTTTGGCAGAGCTATGAAAAAAATCTTTTGATTTCATCAGTTTATTATCATTTATCACTGGATTACTATCATTTAAATGATACATAGCTAGAACATAGGTTATTTTGACGATAGCCTAATTTTGAGGATTTTTGTGCCTTCAATAAACAATAACAAAATGGAATATAGAAAATTAGGAAATACAGCATTAGAATTATCGACAATTACTTATGGTGCCTTCGCAATTGGTGGTACGATGTGGGGTGGAAATGAAGAAAAAGATTCTATTGAAGCCATTCATGCTTCTCTGGATCATGGTGTGACCAGCTTAGATACGGCTCCTTTTTACGGTTTCGGATTAAGTGAGGAATTGATCGGGCAAGCGTTAAAAGGAAAAGACAGAACTAAAGTACAGCTTTTAACCAAATTCGGTTTAGTTTGGGATGGTAGCAATCAAGGTAAAGGCGAGCATTTTTTTGACCTCCCTTTAGATGGAAAGAACGTTCCGATTTACAAATTAGCTTCAAAAGCGAACATCATTAAGGAAGTTGAAGAGAGTCTGAAACGTTTAAACACAGACTATATCGACTTAATTCAGCAGCACTGGCCAGATGCAACCACGCCTATCGATGAGACGATGGAAGCAATGGAAAGCTTAATCCAGCAAGGAAAAGTTCGTGCAGCAGCAGTTTCAAATTACAGTTTAGATCAATTGAAAGAAGCAGGAAACACCTTTGTTCCGGCAGCAAATCAAGTGGCTTACAGTATGCTGAACCGCGGTATCGAAAAGGACCTTGTACCTTATACCTTAGAAAATAACATTGGTATCATTGTTTACAGTCCGATGGAAAGAGGTTTACTTTCCGGTAAATATTTCCAGAATGAGAAGCTGAAAAGTGACGACCATAGAAACGGATATTTCGGTCAGTTTGACCTGGATAAAGTGAAAACATTTTTAGAAAGTATTCGTCCGATTGCAGCGGAGAAAAACGCAAGTCTGGCACAATTGGTTTTACGTTGGACGACCTTACAAAAAGGGATTACGATTGTATTAGCCGGGGCAAGAAATGCGGAACAGGCGATTTCAAATGCGCAAGCGATGAACTTTGATTTAAACGCAGAAGAATTGAGCTTTATCAACACTGAACTGAATAAGATCTAAGTAAGCACTTAATATTAAAGGCATGGAGCAGATTTACTCCATGCCTTTTTCACTGTCTATGTTTTTTTCTTAACGATTGATCTCGTATACAAAATTGAACCTGGGGCTTTCGCCAAAATAAGTAACCTCCTCTTCCGCTACTTTTACTGCTCCAATTCTGCCGATGGCGATCTGTGAGCGGAGATTCGTAGCGCCGATGTGAAACTGGACTTTTGATACAAACTGAAATATATAATCCATCATCATCCTCTTGACCGCGGGATTGATTCCTTTCCCCCAATAAGCGGTGCCATAAAAGGTATAGCCTATGAAAATCTTGTTTTCCTGCTCGCTATAATCATAAAACCTCGTGCTTCCCATCAGGGCGTTGGTGTTTTTATCTACAATTTTAAAGGCCCCTTTACTTTGCATTGCCCCATCAAAGAAATTCTGGAAAACATCTTTCTTCCAGCGATCCTTATTGGGGTGCTGCTCCCAGATCTTTGGGTCTGAAGCCAGGCTGTATAAGGCTTCAAAATCAGTTTCCTCCAATGGGATGAGCAGGATATTTTCGTTCTCCAGCAGCGGCTGAATGCTAAAGTCTATCAAAGGATTCAATGTCTTTTTCATCATGATATCTGTTTGCACATCATCCCCCATTCTGAAAATATGCGTATCAAAGGCGACGAATCCATTCTTCTCATAAAATCGGATGGCTCTTGGATTTTTTTCCCATACCCCTAACCACAGATAGGTTTTCCCTTCCAATCGGGCCGAGTCCAGCGCTTTCTCATAGAGCAGCTGACCTACCTTTTTACCATGATGGCTGCTTTTTACATAAATGCGTTCTATTTCCAATGCCTTATCATCCTGCAATTCTGTTTGTGCCTTGCACTGATTTATTTTTAAATATCCTACAGGCTTTTCGCCTTCCCAGGCGATAAAGAAGCTGGAATTTGGGTCTGCAAGTTCGGTTCTCATCTTTTCTTCGCTTAGGTTTTCCTCCAGATATTTCGCCACATCTGCAGCGGTGTTACTGTTTGCAAAGGTTTCTTCAAAAGTTTGTCGCCCTAATACCTGTATGGTTTTATAATCCTCCAGGGAGGCTTTAGTGATTTCGATTGGTTCCATATTATATTTTCCTGATATAGTCTGCTATTGCTTTTTCTGCGCTGTCCTCACTTTTCTCCAAATGGTCTGCTATTCTTCGGCGCTCAATTTCGGTTTTATTCTGACTTATTTTTTTCTGCGCCTGTAGATCGTTTACTTTCAGATCAAAGGCTACAATTCCCCGTATCATTCCTTTTTTGAACTTATCCGACAAGCTATCCCATTGTTCCAGGTAACCGGGTTCATAAAACAGGATCATGTGTTCCAGGGCCTTCATTTTTGCTGCTTCCTCCTGAACGATTTTCGCCTTTCCATAGGCATGTACGGTTACATAATCCCAGGTGGGTACACTTTCCACTTTATCATAGTGAACAGGCGAAATATAGGCATGAGGTGCTGAAAAAATGACCAGCGAAGTGTTTTCCCCGATGTATTTGGCCTGTTCATTCGCTAAAGCAAAATGGGCCGTCAAGACCAGATCCCCATTACTATCTGTGATGATAAAAGGAAGCTGGGTAGCGATAGGAAGGCCATCTTTATCCGTCACTATCGTGGCAAAACTATATTGCTTCATGAAAGCGATCTTTTCTGCTTTCTCCTCAAACCCGAATTGCTTAGGTATATACATTGCCTGCGATCTGTTAATGGATTAATGTTTTACTGGAACAAAAATAGCTAACAATTGGATTACCTTTGTAGTCCAATTACGAGATAATGAATAGTCCAATTATCAACCCAATATTTGCAAACCTATCCCTTGACCGTTCAGCGGAAAGGCCGGTGTACCTCCAATTGGCAGATGCGCTTTTATCCATGATCCGGAATGGCCAAGTCCGTTCTGGTCAGAAATTACCTGGCAGCAGGGAACTGGCTCATCTTTTAAAGATCAACAGGATTACTGTTTCTAAAGCCTATGGAGAGCTATTGACGCAAGGTTGGCTGGAATCGGCTGTAGGTCGTGGCACCTTCGTTTCCAGTCATGTGGCAGATCATGATCCTGAAAAATTAAAGGCCATTGCAGCGAGCCCCCCGAAGATCCCGGGATTTACTTTTGAAGCTAATGATTACCTCCAGCCTATTTTAGAAACAGCTTTGCCAGATCTACATTTAGACGACGGTTACCCGGATCCCAGGCTTGCCCCATTAAAGGAATTTTACCGGGCTTACCGCAATCAACTGAGCAGAAGTGGACTGTATCCTAAATTTGGCAGTTACGGAAATCCTGCGGGCCCATATCCCTACCGACAAGCCTTGTCTGACTATCTCAATACCAGCAGGGGTTTCAAAACCAGTCCAGAGCACATACTTTCCGTAAGGGGCACTTTAATGGGCATTAACCTGGTTTGCAATGCCTTGATCAACCCTGGAGATGTAGTGGTTTCTGAACGTCCGGGATGGAGACGCGCGGAACATAACTTTCTGCATGCAGGGGCGAAACTGATTGGGGTTCCTGTAGACGAACATGGGATGCTGGTAGATGAGCTTCGCAAGATCTGCAAGCAGCAAAAAGTGAGAATGGTGTACGTTACTCCTCACCATCAATACCCCACCACTGTATCTTTAAGAATAGACCGCCGACTGGAGTTGCTCAGGCTCGCAAATGAGTATGGTTTTATCATTTTTGAAGACGACTATGATTTTGATTTCCATTTCAAACACCGTCCGCTGCTGCCATTGGCTAGTGCTGATGAACATGGAATGGTCATTTACTGCGGTTCCTTTAGTAAGAGCTTTTCTCCAGCCTTTCGCATGGGCTATCTGGTGGCTGCTGAAAACGTGATTGAGCACCTGGCTAAAGTCCGGATTTTGCTAGACAGACAGGGTGATCATGTGCTGGATAATGCCATGGCGGATTTACTGAATGATGGCACCGTACAGCGCTACCTTCGGAAAACGCTTTCGGTATATGAAGAAAGGCGCGACTTCTTTTGTAATCTATTACAAACAGAACTAAAAGACATCATCAAGTTTAGTGTTCCGGAAGGCGGTATGTCAGTATGGGCTGAATTTGATCCTTCCATTAACCTGGAAGAATTGTCGAAAAGAGCGTTTAAAGAAGGTTTATACTTATCTGATGGAAAAGGACACCAATATCCCGAGTATCAAAGCAATGGCATTCGTTTGGGCTTTGCCTCTTCCCCACTGGAAGATTTAACGCGCAGTGTCGAAATTATAAAAAGACTCATTTCATAATAGAAGATGCAAGATTTAGTCAGGAATAAAATTTACCTGCAAACAAAAAAGGCTGATCATATGATCAGCCTAAAATATATGGAGTAGTCTGGACTACTTTTTGCGCATCTTATATCTTTTGTAAGAGATAAAGGCCAATACAAAAATCACCGCTACTGTTACATACACCCATGATGGGATCGGAACAGGATCACCCTGTGCATAAGAATGCAGTCCGGTTAAGTAGTAATTCACGCCGAAATACGTCATAATAATCGTAGAGAAAGCCAATAGCGACAACAAGTTAAACAGGTATTTAGTTCTTAATCCTGGAATCAAACGAACGTGTAAAACGAAGGCGTAAACGATCACAGAGATAAATGCCCAGGTTTCTTTAGGGTCCCAGCTCCAGTAACGTCCCCAGCTTTCATTTGCCCAAATACCGCCTAAGAAAGTACCTACAGTCAGTAAAAACAGACCAACAGTTAAGGACATCTCGTTCACAATCGTCAATTCTGTGATCGAAGATTTCACTTTCGCAGAGATCTTATTATTGTCAATAATGTATAAAATTAAGACTACCGTTCCCATCAGGGCACTTAATCCGAAGAAACCATAACTAGAGGTGATAATCGCAACGTGAATCATCAGCCAGTAAGATTTAAGTACCGGAACCAATGGTGTAATCTGCGGGTTCATCTGTGATCCACCATGTGCAAATCCCATCAGGATCACGGCAATTAAACAACCTGCGGCAGGGATAAAAGCATTACTGTTTCTATACATCCCAAGGCCAGAAAGTACACCGATCCAACTGATAAACAAGACCGCTTCGTAACCATTACTCCATGGCTCGTGACCAGAAATATACCATCTTGTCGCTAATCCAAATCCTTGAAGGAATGCAGCAATACTGATTAAAATCAATACGAATGTTACCAGCTTGTCCAGCATTTTGGAATTCTTAAACAACTTAAAGAATGCCAATCCAAGAATTACTGCACCTAACATCGCGTAAGTAATCATTAAGTTCAGGAAGATATTCCATGAATTATAGCTTACTTCCCAGAATACTTTCGTGTCAGAAGGCATTACATCTTTACCGAATTTCAACTGGATATCTTTGATTTTATCTAAAGCTGCATTTGCTGCGTCCCAGTTTCCAGTCTCCTGACCGTCTTTAATACTTTTAGCATAGCGATCAATTGGATTTAACTCCCCAACTAAAGCAGATCCAGGCAATGCAGAAGGCATGGCAATCCAGGTATTGTTTGCGTCACCTGCAATAGGAAAGATGCGTAAATATTGACCGTTGATCAGGGATTGCATCGCCTGTAACTTATCATTCAGGTCGATAATCTCTTTATCGTAGTTATTTTGCTCTGCTGGTTTCTTCGCAAAAGCTTTCGAATAATCGTCTTTAAGGATAAATTGAAGCGTTCCATCTTCGCCAACCTGTAACAGGTTAATCATAGAAGTATAACCACCTTCATCAGCTTTAACCGCTTTTAACAACCCAGGACCACCTTTTGCACCGATTTTAATGATCGGAACGTTTACCCAGATGAAAGGCGTTGTAGAAACAGAAAGGAAGAATTGGTTAGCATTTAAGCTGTGGAAACGATCTTTACGGTGGAGTTTTCTCAGGATTTCTAAGGCCATCGTATTGATTGGCTCTACCCTTCCGTCGATATTTTGAACTGGCAAATGACCGAATTTATCAGCGTGTGCCAGATCGATTTTTATAGAAGAAGCAAATTGTACCGGGTCTACAGATTTTGCAGACAACAGCATTTGCATTTCCGCTTTGCTTGGTTGTGAGTGGTTGTGCGCTTGTCCGACAGGTGCTGCTGCATCGGCAGAATGGTCGTGACCATCGCCAGGTGCATGATTATGACCGTCGTCCGCAGGCATTTGTGTTTGTGTGCTCGCAGGTGCATGGTTGTGACCATCATCAGCAGAATGGTTGTGTCCATCGCCAGGCGCATGATTATGACCATCGTCTGCCGGCATTTGCGCTTGTGGTTTTACCAGCCCCGGAATCGCGGTTGATCCGTTCTTACCGTGCATATCGATCTTTTGACTAAATGCAGCACCTAATGGAAGGAATAAAAACGCCAGTAAAAGAGATTTTGATTTCGCTGATTTAGAGAGTGCTCTCAATTGCTCATTTAGTTTAGAAAAATGAGTTCCTTTCCAGAATAAAGTGACGAACATGCCCAGGAATAATAAGGTATAACCGATATAAGTAACGTTTGTGCCCAGTTCATCATGATTTACAGAAAGGACTGTTCCTTTCTCATCATCGTCAAAACTAGCCTGGAACAAGCGGTAACCTGCTTTATCCAACACGTGATTCATGTATATTTTGTATGGGGTATCTTGTCCACCGTCCTGAATTAACACATCAGAAGAGTAAGAAGCAGGACTGTTACTACCTGGATATTTCTCCATTTTAAAGTCAACCAATTTAATGGAGAACGGAGTTTTGTAGATTTTAGAACCGTAAGCCATCGAGATTCTTAGTCCGCCGATTTCACTTTGATGTTGGAAATTCGTGATTCCTTTACCGCCATAAAAAGATACGGTATCAACTACATTTCCAGTCGTAACCTGTACTTTAACCAGGTCCAGATCATGTTCATGTTTAATTTTATCGCCTTCCAGATAGATGATGTTACCTGGAATCGGTGCTTCGGGAACTACGAACCCTAATCGGCCGAAAGTATATAAGCTTCTTAAATTGAAAGGTTGTGCAGGGCTTTCCGCAGGTACGGTATTTCTTTGCTGAGTGGCCATGATCATATAGTTCCCTTCAAAAGGACTTGAAATTTGCAAGGTGCCACTGGCATCAGAAATATTGATTGCGCCAGCTGTTTCTTTATTATAGCTGACCAACATATTCGCAATCAGTTGTACTGTTCCTGAAGGAATGTATTTATTTACTCTCTTTTCATTCTCAGAAATCACCAGGTGTAAAGTCGGTTTTCCGGTAGCTGTGCGGACTAAAGAGTCTTGTGCTCTGGCGTAAAAATCGATCACTTTGATTTTAACCCGTTGTCCCTGGTAGTCGTATTCTCCTTTGAAAGTTTTCTTGAAAGGCTTTAAATAGCTTGGAATGCGGTTAGAGATTAGAATTGCCGGTTGATCATCGTAGGCTAATGCTTCATCACCTTTTCCGATTTGTACTTTGAAAAATGTTGCATCAGAAATGATTTCATCTGTAGACTCCCCTTCTCTGATGTGCATAGATCCTTCGAAACTCACATATCTGGTAATGTATCCACCGATAAAGATGATGACAAATGCAAGGTGAAAGACCAATAGCGGCCATTTTTTGCGTTGTGTCAATTGATACCTACCGATATTCCCGATAAAGTTGAGGACCAATATGACCATCACCAGCTCGAACCACCAGCAGTTGTAGATTAATGCTTTGGCTACTGCCGTCCCATAATCATTTTCAACAAAGGTGGCCATGGCCATGGAGAAAGCGTATAACAATAACATAGCACCCATCATTCGGGTGGAAAAGAGAATTTTGCCTAACCTTGTAATCATTCGTGTGTTTTTCTTTTTCTTTTGTACCGGTTTGTTCACCAGCATAAGGAGCTGTTCCTTATCAATTCCGACAAAGATGACCCGAGAGATTTAGAAAAATGAGGGTTAATAATTTTATGGCAAAAAAAAGACGAAACTAAACGCGGTTTTAACCCGGGCTGAGCTTATTTCATGGTTTTTGTTACTTAACAGCAGAGTTTGAGCTGGTTTCGGGATTTGTTTGGTTGTTTGGTAGTTTGGTTTGGTTCTCTTGTTTTGTCGGATACTTGTTACGCTTCCTTAATGATTTTTATATTATACTTGTTTAATGGCTTTGCTAAATTGTTTTTCTATGCTTTAGAGATAGACAATTAATGGCTGAGGTCTGATTGTTTGCCTTTAAACCAACCAACTATAGAACCAAAATGAAGAAATTACTCCTCGCATTGATTTTACTTCCAATTGTAAACAGCGCAAATGCTCAGACTACACCAAAAAAGACCCATTCCGGAAATCCAGTATTTAAAGGCTGGTATGCCGATCCGGAGGCTGTGGTATTTGGGAAGAAATATTGGATTTACCCGACTTTTTCAGCGCCTTATGAAAAACAGGTGTTTTTTGATGCTTTCTCCTCCCCTGATTTGGTCAACTGGACCAAGCATCCTCGGATACTAGACACGGCAGGTGTTAAATGGGCAAAAAAGGCAATTTGGGCACCTTCTATCATTAAGAAAAAAGACCAGTACTTCTTGTTTTTCGGGGCAAATGATATTCAAAGCGATAAGGAGTCGGGAGGAATCGGAGTAGCTGTGGCAAACCACCCTGCCGGACCATTTAAAGACCATTTGGGTAAACCTTTAGTCGACAAATTCCACAATGGGGCGCAACCGATAGATCAATTTGTTTTCAAAGATAAAGATGGAAAGTATTACCTGATTTACGGGGGTTGGAAACATTGCAACATTGCCTTGCTTAATGATCAGTTTACCGGTTTTTCGCCACTTAAAGATGGCAGTACATTTAAGGAAATCACTCCAGACAGCTACGTGGAAGGCCCTTTTATGTTCATGAGGAATAATAAATATTACTTTATGTGGTCGGAAGGCGGATGGACAGGTCCGGATTACTGTGTGGCTTATGCGATTGCAGATTCTCCGATGGGACCGTTTAAAAGAGTCGGTAAGATTTTGCAACAGGATGCAAAAATTGCCAACGGTGCAGGTCATCATTCCGTGATCAGAAATGAAAAAACTGATGATTGGTACATTGTGTATCACCGAAGACCCTTAGACCAGACCAATGGAAATGCAAGAGAAACTTGTATTGATAAAATGTATTTTGATAAAGATGGTTTGATCAAACCGGTTGTGATGACTACATCAGGAGTTTCCGCTAATTTCTTGCGTTAACGAAATTTCATCAGGACGTAAAATTAGCTACTTTGGCCTCTTCCTTCGGAATTGGTCATGATTGTACTGGAATTGTTGTTACCTTGCTGCGAGTAAAATCCCATTTTGGGATACTGTTTAAACTCATACCGGATATCATTGGAAAAGAAGATTAGTTTAAGAAAAGGCATTCTTGCCGCTGTCATTTTTGTATGGAGTTTATGCTTTATACCAAATGCTTTTTCTGCTGGTTGCTCAAATGAAAATCCAGATTTCTTTTACAGCTCTTATTTCCAGGGGGAGCTGTTGGAAGATGTCCCCTTATCGATGGGCTATACTTCTCCTGTTAAAAAGGCGAAGTATTTCCAACCTCGTCTTACCAATCAGGATACTATTGTTAGTCCGATTGTACCGCAGGCAGCAACAAAGATTGCCCTTGCACCCTGGAACTGGCCTCAACATGGTGAATATTCCTTTCTTTTCAGGTTAACTCCGTTTTAGTTATTATCATTTGATCAGCACTGCTATCCATTGATTTCCTTATCAAATGATCCGCCCATACCTCTAAAGGTTAGGCAGGATTGGTATAGCCTACCCTATTTGTGGTTCTGGCTATTATTGATCAGGAGAAGTTCCCAAAATAATTAAACCATCTGTTAATACTAAAAGAAAAATAAAGTTATGAATTGTCCGAATTGCCAGGAAACCTTATTAATGACCGTAAGAAATAATGTAGAAATTGATTACTGCCCGAAATGTCGCGGGATATGGTTGGATAGAGGTGAATTAGATAAGCTATTGGCCTTTGACCAGGATAAAAACACGTCAACAAACAGCTACAATAAAGATAATCAGTCGTTTAGAAACGATAGTTTTACTGGACATGACCAGAGAAATCATGAGCAACGAAATCATGACCAGCGAAATCACGATCAACGTGGTCATGGAAACAATTCGCATGGCTACCCTAAAAAGAAGAAATCCTTTTTAGAAGATCTGTTTGATTTTTAATGAGCTGATTCAGAAAGTTCAACAGGCCGGCAATTGATGCCGGCCTGTTTTATTTAGCCTGGTTTGTTAAAAAAGAAATCTTTCTGCTGTTCATTCTTCGGTTTTCACTTAATAATTCCCTACACAGTTCCCAGTGTATCAATAAGTTTCATTTACTGAGCTTGATAACCCTTTAAAAATCTGGTATCAAATCCAGTTCTGCTCTTCCAATTTTGCTCAAAAAGACTATTTTTGAAATAGAAGAACCATAGTTAAATCAACCACAAACCCTGATATATCTCTATTCGAAATCAATCAATTGAGCGCTATCAAAAACCAAAACCATTTATAAATGAGTATGATCCAACAAGCTGATTTTCTTAGAAACCACAACCTTAATTCAGCAGATTTTAAAGCCAGCAACCTTAATTACGAAGAACTGTTAAACATCAGTGCCGATTTTGAATCAAAAAGAGCTGCATACGATGAAATTGGCACCGGAGTTGTCAAAATACTTTTCAAATTCGATGCTGTACATGCCATCAGGTATGAGCTGAACAATTCGGAAGAACTGATCACTAAGCTTATTGCTTATCAGTTGGAAAATCCAGAGGTAAACCTGGATTTAACCAATTATGAAACCCTGGTTGATAACCTGATCAACATTAAAATCATTCCCCTATTCAAGTCTGACTGGGCGAAAATCCATGAAAGTATAGTTGACCAGTTTGTCGTTATAGGCAGCGTTACGGCCAATGTCAGAGCAGAAGATACTGCTGTAATCACTAAAGAATTTACAGATAAGGGTTGTAACTTAAACACACAAGCTGATGGATACCGGTCAGTTGATTATGTGATCAAAACTGCGCCAAGCAAAAAAGAATACAAGGTTGCGGTACAGGTTCGCAGTATTTTTGAAGAAGGATGGGCTGAAATTGACCGCAGCGCCCGTTATGAGCATAAAACCGGAGATCTGGTTTTAAACGGATTCTCCAAAACGCTGGACAAGTTAGCCGGTGGTGCTGCTGAAACAGGCGAATCTATCCATGCACTAAAGTCTTACCTGGCAGAAAAAGAAAGTCTGATTCAGGAACAGCAGGCTGTAGTGCAGGAACATAAATCCTTAGTTGAAGAACAGCAAGCGCTGGTTGAAGCGCAGAAAACCATAGTTCTGGAACAGCAAATTGAACTTGCAGATTTAAGAGCGCAGCTTGCTCAGGTAAAATCTACTCCCGTTAAATCTGTTCCGGTTAAACCTGCTCCCGCACCGCTTGAGGAAAAAGCAGCAGAAATCATTCCAGTTGCTCAGAAACAATTATTGAGCAATGGTTCGGATGGTATGATTGGGAAAAACATCATTGAAGATTTAGCGAAAACAGCAGCTGGTATTGCTGGTGGTTCTCTTTCAATTGAAAATAAAGAAGAAAACACCGCGGAAGGAAAACCTAAGACAGTTAAAAACAGAACGGATAAACCGAAAGCAGTCAAGGTAAAAGAAGAAAAGATAAACGCAGAGAAACCACGCTTAGAAGTGGCCCAATCCGTGGTAGAAGATTTATTCGGGCAGACCAGGATTCCTGATGCTGCTCCCCTGAAACCTTCCAATACGAACGCTTAAAATCGTAATCAGCAGAGAAAAGTATCATACTTTTCAAAAGAAATACAAAGCCAGCCAATTCCGACATCCGGATTATTGGCTGGCTTTATAATCAGATATCCCTTTCCGGAAAATGAAAAAGGTCGTCTTTGAATAAGAAAGAATTTTCCGCAAACGTTTGTGTAAATAAAAACGACAGGAATTTCCTTTTAAATCGGGTTATTTGGTTAAACAACCAAACACACGATGAAACTAAATTCACTAAATCCTAAAACCGGTATTGCAACAGCGCTTTTTATAGCGGCCGGACTTTCGGGCTTTGCGCAAAGTAAAAACTTCAAAGAAGTATTTTCGGTGCCAGCAAACAAAGCCTATATTGAACCTTTTAATCCCGGTGACCGCGGGGTCTCTGTCCCTGTCGGCTATCCCGAAGACAAAGGCATCGTTTCCAAATGGAGCGACAAAAGTAAAAGCGTAGTCTGGTATCTTTATCAAAAACCCGGACAGTATGATTTCTACTTCGACAATACTGTTGATCAGGGTAAGAACTTAACTTTTGAATTGATCGTAACGCCAAGTGTGCCTGTTAAAGGTTTCAAAAGCATTCGCAAAAAGCTAACGTTTAATGGTACAGGGCAACAAAATTCGTTGTTCGCAGGTAATATTACAGTGCCGGAAACCGGTTATTTCAGGTATGAATTGAAACCAGTTACGGACCCTCAATCCGCCATTAAAATAAAGACTTTAACTTTTAAATCATTACAGGATGGCGGACAGGTGAATCAAACCGACTATCAGTCCTCTCCTTCTGTGCATTTAAGTTTTAGCGCTACCCAACCGACCACCAAATCTTACAACTGGATTTACCAGGAAATCATGGTTCCTAAAGGAAGTGATCCACTGGCAACCTACTACATGAGTTTAGGTTTTTACCGCGGATATATGGGGATACAGACCAATTCAGCTACGGAACGCAGGGTACTTTTCTCTGTTTGGGATAGCAAAGATGCCGAAAACGATAAAACCATTACTGCCCATGATTATGTTTCCTTTGTAGACAAGGACAAGTCGACCACGGTAAACACGTTTGGTGGCGAAGGAACCGGAGGACAATCTTATGTGAAAACTGCCAACTGGAAAAGCAATGAACCGGTGAAGTTTTTAATGAACGTTTTGAAACAAGATAATAACTCCGTGCTTTTGTCAGCCTGGTACAAACTGGAAGGTGAAGACTGGAAATATGTGGCCACCTGGAGAGCGCCAAAAGAACAGCGTACCTTTGATGGTTTCTATTCATTCCTGGAGAATTTCGGCTATACAAATGGTCAGGTTCGCAGAGAAGCTTATTACTATAATGCCTGGGGTATGGAAGATCAGACGGGAAAATGGGTGAATATGAACAAGGTGAGATTCTCTAACACGGATGGTAAACCTGGTCAGCGCGTGGATTATGAGCAAGGGGTTTCTGAGAAATATCCGGATATGTTTTACATGTCTTCCGGAGGGTATACGCCTACGTTGAAAACTGCGGATGAAATGCCTGTTTCAAAACAACAACTTAACCTGAATTTGAAACCTTTTGAAGAAAGAGTGAGTGTTGCAATTAAAAATGAGGAAATCAATAACAAGGATTTTAAGACAAAAAAATAATTAAGTTAGCAGAGTTTTAAAATCAGGAAGTCTCACAATGATGTGGGACTTTTTTTGGTTTAATATGTTAACATTTACAAAATATATATTTAACATTGTTTAGATTATTACTAATTTTAAATCACATCTCTATTTTAAACGTTTGATTGCAGTCATCGTTCACCTACTAAACCTTAATTATGAGATTGTATCACAACCTTTCAGACATTGAGCTTACTGTACTCCTAAAGTCTTCCGACAGAACCGCCTATAGAGAACTTTATGAACGATATTGGTCTGTGCTTTTTCATCATGCCAGAAGACTTTTACAGGACGAAGAGGGCGCCAAGGATATTGTTCAGGATGTTTTCATCATGCTCTGGAACAAGCAAGATCATTTAGAATCAAACAGCTCTCCTGTTCCGTTTTTATACACTGCTGTTCGAAACAGGATTCTCGACGTTTTCAAAAAGTATAAAGTTGCAGAAGCTCACCTGCTTTCTTTAAAGAATTTTGCCCCTCAACAAACCAATACTACAGATCATTTAGTTAGAGAGCATGAGCTGGCCGCTGTTATAGAAGCCGAAATTGCACAGCTTCCTTCGCGAATGCGCGAAGTATTTGAATTAAAACGTAAAGCCAATCTCAGCTATAAGGAAATAGCCGCAGAAATGAATATTTCAGAGCTTACTGTTAAAACTCAAATGAACAAAGCAATTAAAGTCTTAAAAACAAAACTAGGTTCCGCTTTATTCTCCTCCGCTTTCCCCTTTCTTTAGTCCCCATCCTTTACAAGATGCCTCCCCTTTCCAGGCGGATTTCTAATTATTTTTCTCTATCGGATACAACTTACTTCATATCAAATCGTATAGCAGATATCAAAGAGATAAGCTATTAGAAAATGGATTATAAAGAAGAGCAGGATTTAATTGAAAAATATCTTTCAGGGCGCTGCACCGCAGCGGAGCAACAGCAAGTCGAGGATTGGTATGTAATGCGCGCTAAAGAGCTGGAAGACCTTTTCGAAAAACCTGATTATGGGCAGCTCAATAATGAAATCTGGGCAGGTATAGCCATGAATACATCTACTGTGGTTAGGAAGGTTCAATTATTGAAAAAACTAGCAATAGCGGCCTCTGTGGTTCTTTGTCTTGGCCTTGCTTTCTATTTTTATAAACAACCAACGCTAAATCACAGCCTGATTATTACTGCGGCTAAAGATATCGCGCCTGGCGGTAATAAAGCTTTCCTGACTTTGGCAGATGGTAAAAGAATCTCCTTAACAGATGCTAAAGATGGAGCTATTGCGGAACTATCAGGTATTAAAATCACTAAAACAGTAGATGGACAATTGATTTATCATGTTTCTGGTGTACCGGGAAAAGGCAATCCTAAAATTGAATACAATCTCATTGAAACCCCTAATGGCGGACAATATCAAATCATACTTCCTGATGGCACCAAAGTTTGGCTCAACGCTGCCTCTTCCCTTAGATATCCTTTAAGTTTTGCGGGATTAGCGAATAGAAAGGTGGAGCTTTTACGTGGTGAGGCTTATTTTGAAGTATCAAAAGATAAAAAACATCCATTCCTGGTGAAAACGGAACAACAGGAGGTTGCAGTATTGGGCACCCATTTCAACATCAATAGTTATGGTGATGATGTGACCGGGACCAAAACAACTTTGCTGGAGGGATTGATCAGGATCTCCCCTCTTGATCCGGGAGGGAAATCTGCATTGCTTAAACCTAATCAGCAAGCCGTTTTAACTGAGCGGGTTTTAAAGGTAAGCGTGGCTGATACTGAACAAGCTGTGGCCTGGAAGAATGGTTATTTCAAATTTCAAGAGGAAAATATTGAATCTGTGATGAGAAAAATAGCGAGATGGTATAATGTGAAAATCCAATATTCCGGAAAAATACCAACAGACGGTTTAGGGGGCACGATGTCGAGGGAGCAGAACTTATCAAATGTCCTGGATATGCTTCAGGCGACAGGCCTGGTGAAATTTAAGATAACAGGAAATACCGTTATTGTGAGCCAATAATAAAGAATCAACAAACCAATCATAAATTCTTAAACCAAAACTATGAGAAAAATTCTACGAGAATAGTCGGAATACCAGGTTGGCTTAAAAGAAAAAACGTGAAAGTGTTCTCAGCACTTCCACGCAAGTATCAGGGTTAACCCATTATCCGAGATTTCGGGTAAATAACATCTGTTAAGAAATCAATAATTAACCCAAACATTACAAAAGTATGAATATATATGCTTTTAACAATACTATGTTCCAAAAATCAGGGACGCTTTGCAAATTCATGTTGGTGATGAAAATTACAGCCGTTTTATTGCTTGTGGGGCTCCTCCAGGTAAGTGCTGCGAGTCTTGCGCAAAAGATCAACATTCAAGAGAAAAACGCGACGCTAAAGAGCGTCATTGAAAAGGTTCGTATCCAAAGTGGTTATAACTTCCTATACATTGAAAACGTACTTAATCTGGCCAAACCGGTCGATGTACAGTTAAAAAACGTTGATTTCGAGGAAGCGCTTGTCCAGATATTTACTGACCAGCCGCTAGATTACGAAATCAAAGGGAACACGGTGGTGATCAGGAAAAAAGAGGCCAAAAGCACCCGAAAAAGCACTGAAAACCAGAAAAGCCTTAGTGATATTACAATTAATGGAAAAGTGGTGGATGAAAAAGGTCAAGGATTGCCGGGAGCTTCTATCAGATTAAAAGGAGACCATACAAATGTAGCCATCAGCACATCAAGTAGTGGAACGTTTTCAGTTAGAGTTCCTGGAAAAGATGCGATTCTGATTGTTTCCTATGTTGGTTATAAGACTAAGGAGGTTAGTGTTTCTGGTGCTGATGCTGATTTCGTGATTCGTATGGAACCAATAACTGCTGAGTTGGAAGGCGTTAATATTGTGAGTACGGGTTATCAGAGCTTGCCTAAAGAAAGGGCTACGGGATCGTTTGTTAAAATTGACAATGATTTAATAAACAGAAGTACTGGTACGAATATCTTACCTCGCCTGGAAGGAGTAACCAGTGGTTTGTTGTTTGACAAGCGGTCTACAGGAGGTGAATCAACTTTAGGCGGATTATCAATCCGAGGATTAAGCACGCTCGATGTTACCAGAAAGGCACCTTTGATTGTAGTGGATAATTTCCCATATGATGGAGATATAAAAAATCTAAACCCCAATGATGTAGAAAGTATTACTGTTTTAAAAGATGCTGCTGCTGCGTCTATTTGGGGGGCAAGAGCTGGTAATGGTGTAATAGTAATTACCACAAAAAAAGGCAGCTATAACCAACCTCTGAATATCTCTTTTAATAGTAACCTCACCGTCATACCAAAACCCGATTTGTTTTATTTTCGACAAATAAGTTCACCCGATTTAATAGATCTGCAAACCACATTGTTTAATAATGGCGCTTTTGATGCTAAAATTAATGACACCTCCTACCCGGTATTACCTGCTGTTGTAGAAATACTAGCAAATGCCCGAAAAATTGGAACCCCTGCTGCTATGGATCAAGCAAAAAGCCAGATAGATGCATTAAGAACAGTAGATTCCAGAAATGATTATCTTAAATATGTATACAGAGATCAGGTAAAACAACAGTATGCTTTAAATATTAATGGAGGAAATCAACAAATCAATTACCTGATTGCTACAGGATATGATAAGAACAAAGGAGATGTAGTTAATCAGAATAATGACAGATTAAATCTAAGATCAAATATCAATTTTAAGCCTATAAAAAATCTCGAAATACAAACTGGCTTAATGTTTACCCAAAGCAATAATTATGCGATGGCAAATGCCCTTTTATGGACCCCGCAAACCATTTTACCGTATACACAACTGGCTGATAACTTAGGCAATCCACTACAGATCTCAAAAGACTTCAGGACATCTTACGTGAATAACCTTACCGATCAAAGGTTAGTAGACTGGCGTTATTTTCCTCTTAATGATCTTAACACTAATTCTAAGAAAACAAAACAAAACGACTGGCTATTGAATGCTAATGCCAAATATGACATCAATAGTATTTTCAGTACAGAGGTTAAATATCAATATGAAAAAGCCATTAACCGCACAAATGAGTATTTTGACAATAATGCTTATTACACCCGTCATTTATATAATTTATATACGCAACCCGTAGGTTCGCCAAATCAACATCCTATCCCCTCAGGCGGCATATTAAACCAAAACAGTACAACTTTAGACGCTTACAAAGTCCGTGGACAAATCAATGCGAATAAAACATGGAATCAAAAGCACGTCTTAAATGCAATAGGAGGATTTGAGATTAACCAAAGTCATACTTCAAATAGTATTTCTGGTACGACTTATGGATACGATGATAATATTTTAACGTATAAAAATGTAGATTTTTATATGACCTATCCTTATTATATCGCATACAATAGAGGTACCAGGGGAACAATACCTAATGCTCAAGGTTTTCTTGATCAGACTTATCGCTATACCTCGTTGTATGCGAATGCTGCCTATACTTATAACAACTTATACACTTTATCTGCTAGTATTAGAAAAGATGCTTCAAACCTATTTGGTGTGAGCACGAATCAAAGAGGGCAACCATTTTGGTCTACTGGTGCAAGTTGGAATTTATCAAATGAAAGCTTTTACAATATAGCCTTTCTTCCCTACCTAAAGTTAAGAGCAACTTATGGGATTCAGGGTAATGTAAATAATGGACTTTCAGCCTATTCTACGATTCTCTATCAACCGCCATCAGGTATAACCCCTTTCACTTTTGCTTTCTTAAAAAACCCCGATAATCTATCTTTAAGATGGGAAAAAGTAGGACAGTTAAATTTAGGTATTGATTTCGGCTTAAAAAACAACAGACTTTCGGGAAGCCTGGAATATTACGAAAAGCGAATAACCGATTTATTGGCTCTTTCTCCATTAGACTATATAAGCGGATTTATTTCAACAACACTCAATGCGGCAAGCATGCGAGGAACTGGAGTTGACCTTCAGCTTCATTCAGTTAATTTAAATAGGACTGTTACATGGAGTACAGACTTTCTACTCAGTTATCAGCAAAATAAAGTTACTGAATATTTAACACCAACTACCCCTACAGTCAATAGTTATCTTAACGATGTTCTTCCTAATCCGATTCCAGGAAAACCAGCTTATTCGATATTTGCTTTTAAATGGGCTGGATTAAATCCGGAAAATGGTAACCCAAGAGGTTATTTAAATGGCCAGATCAGTGAGAATTATACCGCCTTAACTAATCCGAGCTTCAATGATTTACAATATATGGGCTCAGCTGTTCCGGTTTATTACGGTTCACTTCGTAATACGGTTTCCTGGAAAAAACTGGACCTCTCCGCAAATGTAATTTTCAAATTTGATTATTACTTTAGAAAAACGAGCATAGACTATAGTAACCTGGTAACCAATGGAATTGGTCACGGTGACTTCTCCAATCGTTGGCTCAATCCAGGTGATGAAACGAAGACAGACGTGCCATCTCTAATCTACTCTCCTAACGCATTCCGAGATACCTTTTATACCTCTTCAGAAATATTAGTTTCTAAAGCTGATCACATCAGGTTACAAGACATAACACTAAGCTATCATATACAAAAATCAAATTGGTATCTAAAAAACATTAAAGTATATGGGAATGTAAGTAACGTAGGAATTCTATGGCGTGCTAATAAACAAAATCTTGACCCAGATTACTCTTCGTATCCAGTTCCGCGTACAGTGTCAATTGGAATATCTGGAAATCTGTAATGCTAAAAAAGGAAATTATGAAAACTAACCTAACCAGTTCAATGAACAAATACAAGCTAATTTACATTCTATTCGCTTTATGCCTCATCCAGTTCTCCTGTAAAAAATTCCTAGACTACAAGCCTGATAAATCACTGACAATCCCATCAACTTTAGGGGATTGTCAGGCGATATTAGATTATTACTCCGTAATGAATGGCCAGGGACCAAATTATGCTGAGGCGGTTTCAGATAATATTTATCTACTTAATGCCACTTACAAGACTCTTACGGTAGATTTAAGAGATACTTATATATGGAAAGCTAATGCAGAGGTCAATAAAGGTGGATGGGCTGGTGCTTACCAAACCATTTTATATGCGAACCAAGTACTTGAAACTTTAAAAAAAATTACCCCAACTCAAAATGAACAAATCACATGGAACCAATTAAAAGGTTCAGCATTATTTTTCAGAGCTTACACCCTATTTCAGGCAGCCCAAATATGGACTAAACCATATGATCCGGCAACGGCAAACCAAGACCCAGGCTTACCCATTAAATTAACTTCAGACTTAAACGAAAAGACCGAAAGGGGAACAGTTGAACTGACTTACAATCGAATACTACAAGATTTAAACGAAGCTATCCCCCTTTTACCATTAACCACAGCACTACAATCCAGACCGAACTCTACAGCTGCTTATGGGATGCTAGCACGCGTATATCTCGCAATGGGGGATTATATAAATGCAGGAACTAATGCTGATGCCTGCCTGAAACAATATAGTACATTACTAGATTATAATAATCTAAATGCAAATGCGACCTATCCAATAGCAAAATTCAACAAAGAGGTTATTTTTGAATCTTCTAGTGCGGGCGGGGCAGACCTTATTCAATTGAAATCAAATGCAATTGTAAATTCTGATCTTTACTTATCCTACTCGCAAAATGATTTACGCAAAACCATATTCTTTGTATTGAATCCAGCTGATCAATCCTATAGTTTTAAGGGTAGCTATGATGGCGCAAATCCCGCAAATCCATTTACAGGAATTGCAACAGACGAGATTTATCTCATTCGTGCTGAATGCTTTGCAAGAGCAGGCAGAACTGAAGATGCTTTAACGGACCTTAATATCTTATTAGCAACAAGATGGATCAAAACAGCCCCCTATCCTAAGTATGCCACGACAGATGCAAGTGTTGCATTGGGCTATGTACTACTTGAGCGCAGGAAAGAGCTTATTCAAAGAGGCTTAAGATGGTCGGATTTACGACGTTTGAATAAGGACCCTAAGTTTGCAATTACGCTATCTCGTACAATTGACGGCCAAACTTATACCTTACCTCCAAATGATTTACGTTATGTTTTACTCATTCCCACTGATGCAATTATTAGATCAGGAATAGCTCAAAACCCAAGATAAGTTATTTAATGAATTAAAATGAAGAAGTCATTAGCTTCAATTCACAATCATTTTAAATGCGGCAAAAACATTCATTTAAAAAAAGAAATAGAAGAATGAAAAATCATATATTGATTGTGCTTTGTTTCTTCAGTCTAACAACTTCAGCACAAATAAGAAAGACCAAAGTTGTAAATCTAAATATTGGACAAACTGTACCTGATTTACTTATAACAAATATTATTAATTATTCGAAACCCAGTGTACGTTTATCTCAGTTCAAAAACCAACTACTAATTATTGATTTTTGGGCTACAAATTGCAAAGGCTGTGTAGCAGCTCTACCAAGAATGGAAGCCCTACAGAAACAATTTCAGAACAGGGTAACAATACTTCCTGTTACCTACGAAAAAAAGGAAGATGTCCTCTCTTTTATTAAGAAAAACAAGTACACAAAAAATCTTAATTTTCCATCAGTAGTTGAGGATCTGACACTATCAAAGCTCTTTAAGCATCAAGGGGTTCCCCATGAAGTCTGGATTTATAAAGGAAAAGTGGTGGGCATAACTGATTTAGATTATGTTGACTCTAATAATATTGAGACGATTTTAACCGAAAAAAAACCTGACTGGCCTATTAAAAATGACTTTCTCGCTCCATATGATTATAAGAAACCTTTAATGGAATCAAAAATCACTAAACAAGAACCTACTTCCTACTCCGCAATTTTTGGTTACATTGAAGGCATCAGCCCAAAACTTACACTTTTTAGGGATTCCATAAGGGGTAGTTTTAGAACTATTGCTATTAATTCATCGATAGTTAGAACATACCTACACAGTTGGAATAAAGTTGATTCCTCTTTAAAAGTTAGGCCTTATTTAAGTTCTATTTGTCTAGAAGTTCAAAATCCAGAAAAATATGAGTTTACGCCTAAACTTGGATACTGGAAAAGTTGGTTAAGAGAAAATGCCATTTCCTATGAATCATTAGTTCCTGATACTGGACAGAACATCCCAAGTATTTATAGGAATGTCATCTCTGATCTTGACCGATTGTTGAATATCCATGGAAGATGGGAAAAACGCAAAACAAAGTGCCTCATTCTAACGAAAATGAGCAATAATGATCTTATAAGATCAAAGGGGGGGGATAAAAGCTATGGTGATCTCAATGGACAGGTTTGGGAATTTCGAAATGTATCAATAGAATCTTTAACAGATTTACTCAATCAACAATTGGGTAATCCCCCTACATTTAATAGCACTAATTATCAATATCCCATTGATCTTGATCTAAATATCGAAGATTGGACGGAGTTAACACGAGTTAAAGAAGCATTAAATAAATTTGGATTAGACTTGATTGAAGAAATCAGAGAAATTAAAATGTTTGTGATCAGCGATCAGAAAAGCTAGACAAGAAATTTTAATAAAAAAAGCCATAGTGCCGAGAATTCGGCATCTATGGCTTGAATTTAACATCAAAGCATCAAACTTCTAAGGAAATAATAGCTTAACATTTGGAGTTTGTACTTTGGTGCTTTTCGCCGTATCAATTTCGGAAGCCAATGGTCCGTCAATAACCGGCCTAACTATTCCGTTTAATACCTGTGTTGTGGCATTGATCGCACAAACAACGGTACCATTAGTACATCCACTAGATGTAGTTTCAGTATAGTTTTCAGGATTTAAATCGGGCATGGAGCCTGTTCCTCCATTAAAATCAAACCAGCTTACAGCCATAATATATAATGCTTTTATACATCAAAAAGCAATAAAAACTTTCATTTGTGCCTACTCTGGTCAGGATTTTCAGCGTCCTCCTTATCTACAAAGAGCTAATGTAAAATTTCACTCTTTATGTATAATCCTTAGGTTATTTCTTCAAGAAACATTTTTAGACACTTCAATCAGACACACCCTAAGTATTTATCTACAAACAAGGTACGGACTAATTTCAGTTTTAAACGCTACAGTTTTTCAATCAATTATGACAACCTGACGTTCTATATGTAAAAAACCGATATGTCTGCGAATGCCAGAATAGCAACATTTTACCTTCGAAGGGCCAATTTGATTGTTGTACAGGGAAAAAGGAAGTTTTCTTAATTAGACAGCGTTTTAGCTGTATTTACAGATCCTGCTTCTTTTATGTAAAGGAGAAATTGAATTAGACAGGGATTTCTGGTGTTTTCCGTAGCTCTTTCAAGCAAGTCTTTACATACAATGGACATCACAAATGCCCTAACCATCCAGACAGATGGTAATTTATTAAATATTATGATGAGGGGACCGTTAGATCCCGCCATGTTTTTTCATCATTACTACTATCCTGAAAAACCATAGCGGGAACTTATTCCTGTTTAAAATATGCTGATCAGCTTTAATTAAGCCTTCTTACCCTCTAAAATTTGTTCGCGGATATTTGCTGCCACGGCATGTACAACCGGTACAGTGACACTATTGCCAAACTGTTTATAAGCCTGAGTATTCGATTTATTGATCAGAAAGTTATCTGGAAAACCTTGTAGTCTTGCAGCCTCTCTAGGTGTTAATTTCCTTGGGTTGGCATCCTCCTGATGGATTAAAATCTCTCCTCCGTCTTTGTAATACCTGGCGGATATCGTGTTTGCGTAAACCGTATCATGCTTCACCAAACCAAATCCGAAACCCTTTCCAGCTTGTCTGTTATTCTCTTTTCTACGCTGGTGACCTGCCCACAACTTGTCGGAGATCGTAAATGAATCAGGCACCTTATCTTCCAAAATCTGACCTACATTAGTTTCAAAAGGCGTTGCCTCCGGATACTTAAATGATACCGGTAAATCATTACGCCATAAAACAATATAAATACGTTGTCTATTTTGAGGAACTCCAAATTCTCTGGACTTCATCACCATTTTCTTCGCTTCCTTTTGTAATTTTAAGATATTATCTCCCAGAATGATTTCCTTAGGAATGGAGCAGGTGTAGCCCTCATTGATTAAAGTGGTTAGAACCACCTGAAGCGTATTACCCTTATCATGACTGATCAGGCCTTTTACATTCTCCAATACCACCGCTTTTGGGCGTTTATGATGAATGATGGTTGCAATATTATGAAATAAAGTACCACGGGTATCTTCTATTCCGAGTTTTTTTCCGGCATGAGAAAATGGCTGACAGGGAAAGCCACCAACAAGTACATCATGATTTGGAATATCCCCGACTTTAATCTTAGTTATATCTCCAAATGGATGTTCGCCGTAATTCTGCTCGTAAGTTTTCTGTGCATTCTTCTCGAATTCTGAAGAAAACACACATTTTCCTCCAGCTTTCTCAAAACCTTGCCTCATTCCTCCAATCCCTGCAAAAAGATCTATAAAAGTGAATCCTTTATCGTCTTTTGAGGTAGGTTGTTGTTTAAGGTGAATAGAATTGGTTACCTGAGTTTTAAACTGCTCCTGATTTTCATATAAACCCGCATCTTTTAAACAAGTGATGATTTCGTCTTTCTCAACGCCACGTTCTTCGCCAAATAAACGATGGTCAAAGGCAATGGCATGGATCCATTGATGAATTACTGCTTTTATTTCGGATCCTTCAGGTTGGTATGCTTCAGCTAATTCCGTTAACTTTTCTTCTATACTTCTTATTATTTCCTGCATTTTTCTCTAAACAATACACACCAATTAGGCTGATACTTAACCTTGTAAACAAGAAATGGCTCCCCAAAACTCCATTTAACGCTTTATTAAATATGCTATATTTAACCCCTCAACGATTGTTAAGCTGCATTAAAGATGAACATAAGCTCTCAAATGTACCAACTATTGTAGTTTTTTTTAGTTGACATTCCCAAATATTAATCACATTCCAGCCCAATGCAGCGATTTCCTCCCTAACGATCTTATCTTTAGCTACATTCTTATTGATTTTATCCAGCCACCATTCCGTTCTCGTTTTAGGGATCACAAAATATCGGCAATGTTCATGCCCATGCCAGAAACAACCGTTCACAAAAATCACGGTTTTATACTTTGGCAATACGATATCAGGCTTTCCGGGAAGATTTTTAACATGAAGACGATACCGGAACCCTTGCTTATGCAGAAATTTCCTCACCAAAAGCTCCGGTTTAGTATCTTTTCCTTTGATCTGGCTCATATTATAGGAGCGGGTATCTTTTGAATGCACATCCGTCATCAGCTTCTTTTTTTAACGCATTTCCAGAATGATCTTCCCTAAATGAGCACTACTCTCCATTAACTCATGTGCTTTACTTGCCTCTTCCATCGGGAACACCTTGAAAACAGTTGATTTATATTGTCCTTTAGCAAACATTGGCCAGACTTTTTCTAAAATATCCTGTGCCAATGCTGTTTTAAATTCAGGTTCACGGTTACGCAAAGTACTTCCGGTGATACTCAATCTTTTGCGCATCATTTGCATAATATTCAAAGAAACCGTATTTCCTTCCATGGCATTGATGTAGACGAGTCTCCCATCTGGCCTTAAAACTTCGATGTTCTTTTGAAAATAAGAACCACCAATCATGTCCAGCACCACATCCACAGGCTGTTCTTTCAATTCAGTTTCAAAATCTTCTCTTTTATAATTGATAAAGTGGTCTGCACCTAAATCCAGACAATACTGTCCTTTTTCGTCAGAACCCACGGTAACGATCACTTCCGCACCCAAATATTTTGCCAGCTGGATTGCGGTAGTACCTATCCCACTGCTTCCGCCATGTATCAAAAACCTTTCTCCTGATTGCAATCGGCCACGCTGAAATACGTTACTCCAGACCGTGAAAACTGTTTCCGGCAGTCCGGCCGCTTCAACGAAACTTAAGCCCTCCGGGATCGGCAAACAATGCCCTGCATTAACTTTTACATAGTCTGCATAGCCCGCTCCGGCAACAAGTGCACAAATTCTGTCGTTCAGCTTCCATTGCGTCACATTGGCGCCACGTTCTACAATCAAACCGGCAACTTCCAATCCTGGAATATCTTGTGGAACTTCAGGTGGTGCCGGATAATTCCCCTTCCGTTGAAATACATCCGGACGATTCACACCGGCCGCTTTCACCTGAATTAAAACCTCATTTTCGTTGATCACCGGTTTTTCTCTTTCTTCAACTTTCAATACATCTGCTGCACCAAATGAAGTAATTACGATTGCTTTCATAAACAAAAAAACAACATTTATCCTGCCAGAATTAGAATTAATTTATTTTTCCGGAAGAAATTAGCAATAATAATTACAGAATGATTCAATTGATCAAAACAACTTTAGCAGTTAAGTGTTATCTCATTCCATACCTAAATTTTAAGCCCTTCCATTACGATAATATATACGCGCATTTTTTTTTAACTCACCTTTCAACTACCGAAAATGGAAGATACAGTTCAACAACAAATCAGGTTATCGCTGTTAGAAATGGCACTAGCTAACGCCGTAACTATTGAAGACTACGAAGAATGCCAGCAATTAGTAAGTTTAGAACTTATGCAGAAAAGTTTTGATCTGATGCAACAAGTTCACAGGCCTTTGTCTACTGCATTTGTCGAGGCTAAATAATACGGATCAACTCCGCTGTAATCTGTAAACTCTCCTCCTTCACGTAATCTACCTCTACCGCCTTTACCGGATCACCAGTGGTTATTGATTTCATGCCCATCCTCTTTCTTCGCTGATTAATGCGTTTCAAATCTTGTATTTGCTGCATTTTTCTTGCCTCAAGAAAAGTATTCAAATCTAATTGTAAGGAAGAGCCCGCGCTTCCTTCCTGTAATTTCTTTAGGTCTTCTTTTAGAAAGCTGAACTCCTGATTTGCAGCCATACGCTGCTGATGATCTGCCTCTAATTGCTGTTTAAGCACCTTTAAGTACGTAAATTTAACAAAATCCGTTGCCTCAATCTGATCATAAGGGAGTACATTTTTCAAGGTGCTTTCGCCAACTTTCAAGGCGCTGTATTTGGAAGGGAAACTGAAGTCGGGAGTTACGCCACGATGTTGGGTACTGGCTCCATTAATGCGGTAAAACTTAGCATTGGTTAGCTTTAAGGAGCCTAAATTTGTGTCCTCCGTTTTCATCAGGGAACTCAGCGGATAAACGCTCTGTACAGTCCCTTTACCAAAAGTCTGCTCTCCAATAATGACCGCGCGACCATAATCCTGCATTGCTGCCGCGAATATTTCGGAAGCAGAGGCACTTAAACGATTTGTTAAAATGGTTAAAGGCCCGCTATAAGCCACCAGACTATCTTTATCGGCATGAACAAGCACCTTGTTTTTTGCGTCGCGAACCTGAACTACCGGTCCGGTGCTGATAAATAATCCGGTCAGGTCTATGGCTTCCTTTAAAGAACCACCGCCATTATTGCGTAAATCGATCATCAGTCCATCCATTCCCTGACTTTTCAACAGCTCCAGGGCTTTTTTCACATCTCCGGAAGTGGAAGCGTAATCCTGGTCGCCCTTATTAAAAGCAGCGGCATCAAAGTAAAAATCAGGGATGCTGATGACACCTATCTTTTGCGTTTTACCGCCTTGTTTTACTGTTTTTAGCTCAGATTTCACCTTCTGATCAGCCATCACCACTTTATCTCTGATGAGGTTAACCACTAAAGGATTCGCAGTCAGACCTGCCCCTGCCGGTAATATTTTAACACGCAAGAGAGAACCTTTCAGACCACGCATCTTGCTCACTACTTCCTCCTGTGTCCAACCGGTTACTTCTTCAAACTCTCCGGTTTCGCCCTGAGCAATCGCCAGAATTCGATCGTTGGCCATGATTTTCCCGGTCTTATCTGCCGGTCCACCTTTAATCACAGACAATATAACCGGCAAGTCATCCTGGAAACTAAAGGTAATCCCGATTCCTTCCAGTGATTTATTCATCATGACATTAAAATCCTGCGCTTTTGCCGGAGAAAAATAAGTCGTATGTGGATCAATGGTTTCCGTAAAAGCATTCAGAAATAACTCCAGTACATTTTCACTTTTCAGTCCTTCTAAACTAGTCTTTAACTTCTCATAACGTTTTCCCAGTAACTCATAGGCTTTCTGCTGCTCCCGGCCATCAGCCCTTAGTCTGATGAGTTCATAACGGATTCGTTGGTTCCAGTAAACATCAGCGGCTTCGCTGGATTTAAACCAGGGCAGCTGCTCTCTGGAGAACTCATAAACATCTTTGGAATGTAAGGGCTGTACTTTAGATAACTCCGTTAATACGGCATCAATTCTATGGTCTAATCGGGCGGCATACACATTGAACATTTCAAAAGCAGCAGTTAGATCGCCAGACCATAAAGCGTCATCAAAACGATAACGGTACTTTTCAAATCCCCCGACATCAGCGGCTAGAAACAAGGCATGAGACTTATCCAGCTTTGTCAGGTACTGATCAAATATCCTGGAGGATAAAGCATCATCAATCGTCACTTTCTGGTAATGGTAGTTAGCGATCGTTTCGGCAATTGTTTTGGTTATAGCCGGATAATTTGACAAGGGTTGAAAATGCAACCTTTCCGGAGCCAGCTCTACCGTTTGCCCATTCACGGAAAAAGAAAAGCATACCCCAGTCATTGCCAGCAGAAACCGACGTTTATATAATTGATTTAAATTCATTTGGATTAGGTGTTTTGAGGAGAAAAAATCAGTAGATGATAAAGAGGGCTGTCATCCAACAAAACCCTCTAAACTGTATTAACTAAAAAACTTTCTTTATTTAGATTGCATTATTTCACTTCAACATCTGCTGGATTTTCGCTTCGATTTTCTCTTTCGTATCTCCACCTATCTCTCTAACTGCGCCATTATTGACACTACCAAAAATCAATAAAGGGATCGCATCCGCATTAAACACCTGACGTAACTCTCCTTCTTTATCTACATTTACCTTGTAAAAAACAACCTGGTCTTTATACTTTGCAGCAAGCTCTTCCATCACCGGCATCAGTTTCAGACAAGGGCCACACCAGGTCGCCCAGAAATCAATGACTACTGGTTTATCACCGATCGCTTTCCAGTCTTTACCGGCTTTATAATCATAAATATGCTTTAAAAAATAAGCCCGGTCCACCGGATTAATCTTCCCGGGCACCACTGCAATAGTTTCTTTTTTAATCACCGGAACGGTTTGATCTTCCCCATTATTAAAGGGCTGGAAATAGTATTTCCCACGCTCAATATCAAAAGAGATCATACCCTGCTTTAAGATTGATTTCCCTAACACCGAAAAGGCCTGATCTCCGGCTGCTTTAACCACCGGAATCTTTTGAAAACTCTGGTTTGCCAGCTTTAATTCTGCGGTCTTACCTGGTTGTAATAAATCGAAATCCGTCGCGGTTAACACCAATGGCTGATCCTGATAGAAATCGGCAAGCGCTTTAACCGTTTTACCATTGACCAGAATGTCCATGAATAGTCCGCCGGTTTTCAATTTAGCTTCTTGTCTGTTGATCAATTTCATATATTCCGGGCGGTATGGCGAGGAAAGCGTCATGGTTTTCATTTTCGTATTTAGCGAAATTGTCGCCCCTGTAAAGGCATTAAAACCGATTACTCCATCTACTTTAAGCTTTTCTAACAATGGATTTGCTTTAAAAACCACTACGCTGATGTCTTTGCTATAGACCACATTGCCGATAAAGAAGCCAATGGCTTTCCCTTTACCAGACAATTCGTAACCAGGTCTGGCATAAGTATCGAGGTTCTTCGTGATTTTCAGCTGGCGTTTTGCTGCCGCAGCTTCAGTTAAGCCTACTGCTCCTCTGGAATCCAGGAGAAAATCCCCTTCTGTTCCGCCAACATTTGCCCTGATGATCATGTAACCATCACGTTCCTGATAAGGTAAAATCTCCTGATTTAAATCCGCTTGCGCGAAAACAGCATTACTATCAGCACAAAGCAATAGCAGTATGCTCAAAGTCAGGGAATGCAATAATTTAATCTTCTTCATTATGTTTTCTTTTTGCTGAGTCCTTTTAATTATTTACCAGTAGTTTTACTCAATTGATCAGCAGCAACAACTGCTTTATAAGCGTTTAAAATACCGCCTGAAACACATAGCTGTGAGAATAGGTACAGGTCAGTTTTCAATTTACCAGCCATTTTAACTTGCTTTTCCACTTCTACGCTACCTCTGTCTGTCACATTTCCTACAATCAGTTTACGCAATTGTGACCCCGTAATTTCCGGATAATAGGCTTTTATCAATGCCGCAGTACCCGCTACATTAGCAGCGGCAAACAAGGGACTTGCGCCCATACGGTAGGTGCCACCCATGTAAGTAGTGGTAATATTCTGTCCAGGTGCAAATAGATCCAGTTCTTTTTCGGAGAAGTTGGCATCTTTCAATGGCAGACCTTCTTTATCTGAGGCGGCTACGGTGATGAAATTATTAAGCACCTTACCATTCACATGAGGATTAGGGTAGTATTTCTTTTCAGACAGGTTATCCGATAAATTCCATACGGAAGAGACTACTAAAATTCCTTTTTCTTCGGCATACAACAAGGCATCATTTACCCATTTCGCTTCATAAGCAGGGTATATTGTGTTAGATGGGCCCAACATGATTACATCCGCTTTTTGATCTACTGCATAGCGAATCGCCAATGCGATATCTTTATAATAAGGTTCGCCTTCTTTTGGATAGGCACGTAAAGACATCAGCTGCGCTTCCGGCATAATGCCATTCACCCCTACACCATTATTTCTGTCGGCAGCAATGATTCCTGATATCATTGTTCCGGAAAAAGATCCGTTACTATATAGCTTGTTATTTCCGTAATTTTTGTCGCTGATATTGGTCCAGTCATCGCCGGTAATTTTCCTTGCATCAACGGTTTGTGCAAGTAGCTTCTCATATGCTTCATTCGGCTGTCTTTTAGGATTCAGCATCAGATCTCTTGCCTGTACAAAATTCATAGAATCTGCTTTCGCTTTTGCTGCATACGAATTATTCATTGCAAAAGTCAATAAGAAGAAAAACCTGGACATCAACTTTAAAGTATCTGTTTTTCCATTTGTGTTCACGTCATATTTAGAAACATCTGCTTGTTTGATCTTTGTCAGGTCAGGATTTATTTTCTTCATTGCCGGCTCAATTTCATTAACGATCATATATTTTACAATCCTGGAGGAATGAATACTAGTCGCTTCCTGAGCCAGGCGAGACTCTTTATTGAGACGATACCTGAAAAAGGCATATTCCTTCAGATCTTTCGGTGCCGGCACTTTAACCGGTTTCTGCAACAGTTCATTAAACTTCATATAATCTGTTCCAGTAAAAAAGATACCTTCATACAAACCTTTCAAACGAAAATACTCACGGTCGCCTTCCTGGTTTGTCTGTTCGATCATTTCCCCTTTGGCATTCCCTAAAAAGTTCCAGCCATGGATATCATCGATGTAACCGTTGCCATCGTTATCGATCCCATCTTCTTTTTCATTTGGATTGGTCCATGACGCATTTTTCAAATCTTCATGTGCAGCATCCATTCCAAAGCCGATCACCGCTACAACCGGTTTCTTTTTCAAAGGTTTTCCTTTTAAAAACTCATAGGCCTGATTTACACCGATCCCATATACACCGTCTTTTTCAAAAGAAAGGTTGTACCAGTCTTCCGTTTTCTTTTCTGTAGCTGCCTTTTTAACAAGCTGCGCATTTCCGGCCAAAACGGCTCCCTGTAAGCACATTGCTAGTATTAAAGTTTGTTTTTTCATGTTTTTAGTTTTCTCAATGGTTTATTTAATAGCGGGTATTTCGAGGAGCAGATCAGAGATCTGTTGACCAGAAAACCTTCTTAAAGGGTTCATTTTTAATCTTTCTGTACGGTAATATTTTTAAGACCGGACTTGGTTTTAAGGGTAAATACGAGTTTGGTATTCTCTTTTAAAACAGGCAGACCGTTAGTCAGGCTTTCGCAAAAAGGAATGGCTTTGATCACTTTACCGTTGATATGGGTGAGTACATCGCCAACAGCTACCTGGCCGATTAATTTACCCCATACGGTAGCCACCAGATATTGTCCGTCATGAACATATATTTCCAGGTTCCAGTTTTGTTTAGCATGAGTCAGGTCTACCTTTTCTGTGGTAAAAGGGCTGAAAAGGAATAGTTTATTGACATAATCGATGGTTACTTTTCCATATTTGAGGGATTGGTAGCCTAACAGGGTTTCCGGCGGATTGCCAACTTTAGCCCTTGCATTGGTAAACTGAAATGATCCGATCAGCAGTTCCGGAACTTGTACCATGATTTGTTTCCCGGCTCCACCTCTACCGTTTACACCGATGCTTCCACCGCCTTCACCTTCTCTAAGCACCTGTACCAAGCCATCAGTCTTCAATCTTTCGTAAGCGTCGTTTTTAAGACTCAGCAAAGCATCAGAACCCGTATCAAACATCATCCTGATTTGATCATATTTCCCAACATTCACAGAAACAATCGGAATCCCTTTGGCATCATCTACAAAAGGAAGAACCTCTCTGTCGGACATTAAGGAAGAACGGCCCCCCTTACTGATCGTGATTTCTTTCTTTTGATCATCAATGTCAATAGTACAATCCTGTAAAAGATCGCTTCCGATATAGCCTTGCACGCCAATACAAGGGAATATTTCACTGTCTAAAACCAGAAAACGAGGATTTTTAAACAAAGTGGCTTCATTTCCGGCGGGAAATCCAAGTTCCTCCAATTGTACAACCTCAATTTGTTTTTTATTGCTGTTCGCATCCAAAATGCTCATTGTACCAACAACAGCTGCATTAAACTCTGTTTTTAAAGCCGTACTGATAGAGTTCCGGCCTCCGGTATCAAAAATCATAGGTACCAGTTTCCCGTTCAGTTTTACCTGGATCACCATCTTACTGGCGATCACCTGATAAGGAAACACCACAGCATCCTGCCCCCTAACGCTTAGCGCGAAAACACAAAAGATCAAGGAGAAGTATATATTTTTCATCATTACTTTTTTATTAGGGTTAATCGTTTACTCCTTGATTACAGTGATTTCTTTTACTCCGGTATTTGTCTGTACTCGGAAAACAGCTTTATCCAAACCGATCAACTCAGGTAGCTCATTGGTCAAGCCTTCGCAATAAGTGAATTGTGTTATTTTTTTTCCATTGATATGGGTCACTACATCACCTACCTCTATTTCTCCTTGTAATTTATCCCAGACGCTACTGACCACCATTTGCTGATTTTCTGAGCGAATCTCCAGATCCCAGTACTTCCTGGTGTTCTCTATTTTCCCGGTTGAAAAGGTTGAAAAAGGTTCAAATAAGAACTTTTGGTGGACATAGTCGATCGTGACTTTTCCGAAGTTCAACAGCTGATAGCCCAACAAACTTTCCAGGGCACTGCCTACACCAATGCGGAGTTTAGAAAACTTCCCTCCGGAGATGGTCAATTCCGGAATTTCAAGTAATATCCGGCGGCCATTTGGGCCTCTTCCATTGACACCAATACTACCGCTTGACGAACCTTCCCGGATCATAAACAATGCGCCCTGACTTTCCAGGCGAGGATAGTCTGTTGATCTTAAAGCTAAAAAGCCATCTGCGCCACTATCAAATACCACTCTTGCCTGATCAAAGTCCCCGACTTTCACAGAGAATAACGGAGCGCCTCCGCCATTCGGTAAAAACGAAAGCGCATTTGGATTATTCATCATAGCCGAACTACCACCTGCTGTAATCGTAATTACTTTCTTTTGATCATCGATTTCAATGGTATGGTTTTGCCATAAATCGCTCCCAATCAAGCCTCTTACTTTGAGGCAAGGAAAAAACTCCGTATCAATCACCAAAAAAGGGATATTTTTAAAAGACATTCCCCCTTTAGCGAGATCCAGGCTATTGACAGTAACCACATCCATAGACTTTTTGGATCGGCTTACATCAATCACCTCCTTACTATGCGTAGCGGAAAGCCTCAGGTCTTCCTGTAATTTTGAATCCATGGCATTCTTACCACCAGTATCAAAAATCATCGGCACTAGTTTTCCATTAATGCTAACCTCTATAATCATTTTATTAGCAAACACCTTATAGGGTAGTTTTACTGTCTTTTGGGCCATCGCATTTGTGAAACTGAACAGGCCGATAGCAGCCATGACCAGCAGTCTTTTAACAGGGATTATGATCATTTTGTAATTGATTTTAAGGCGGCTTTTAGTACTTCGCCATTATTGATATCTCTTTGTAAAACGGTCCCGTTTGCATCTATAATCATGCAAAAAGGGATCGATGTAAAACCATAGGCTTTTCCTAGCGAAGAATTATTGAATCCTTTCTTATCCCAGATCGTTAGCCATGGAATCTGCATTTCTTCCAGTGCTTTTTTATACTTCAAAGGGTCTTCATCCAGCGAGATGCTAATGAACTGTACGTCTTTTTCAAAGTCTTTGTAAAAGGTTTTCAAGTGTTCCATTTCTCTTCTGCATGGCACACACCAAGAGGCCCAGAAATCAAGGACTACTATCTTTCCTTTAAAATCTTTTAAAGAGAGCAGTTTCCCCTTTTGATCCGGCAATTGAAATTCTGGTGCTTTAATCCCAACGATATAGTTTTTCAGACTATCGGTCCTTTTTACCAGCCATTTCGCTGATTCCGAAATCCGTTCGTTTAGCGGGATATTTACGAGAAAGCGTTGGTAGAAATCATATTTACCGGCTTTAAAAAGGTAGGCCAGAGCCGTTAGCTGACTTGGTTTCAAGGCCTTAAAAGCGGCAGTATCCAGGTTAAGATCATAGGATTGCTTTGGGGCAAAGTTTGCCATTTCGAGGTGTTCCTCTAATCCGGAAAACTCCAGGCTGGAGCTGTTGCTGTCTTTATCATCAAAATAACCGTTAATGGTAACCTCAGCATTGCTAAGGAAAACTTCCTGTTTTGTAGCGCCCATCGTAAGTACATACAAATCCGGTACGACCTGAACGGGGCCCATAGAAAAGTCGGGATGATCCTTATCGATGGTGGTTTTAAAAACCAGTTTGCCCGACAAGGTATTCAAGGAAATCACTACTGGATTTACGGTGGTAATTCGGCCTTTTATCAGCAGGCCATCCGCTGCTTTTGCAGAAATTATGGACAATAAGAGCCCTAAGGCAATGAAAATCTTGCGCATCATTTGAATTGTTAAGAAATGAAATGGTCTGTTTTTTCCTATCTATTTTCCGTCTCCTATAGCCTGAAGATCAATACCATATTGCTGTTTATAAAAACTGACCATGGCATCATACTTTCTTTTGATCAATCCGTTGGCATCTTTCACCGGACTGAGGATTCCTTTAGGTGTGGTATCTGAAGCTGTAGTTGCCGGATCCGTCAGATAAGTATACGGATTGGAGACAATCACCTGAATAAAAGCCTGCCAATCTAGAGAAACAACGGGCAAATTAGCTGGAAGGACCAGAAAACCACGTTTATATCGGTCGGCCTGTGTGGTACCAGCGACAGGATTGGTATAATCAGAGATACCGGTAAAGGCCTCTGATCTTTTCATTTTACCTTCCAGATCCATCATTTTCAGAAAGCTGAAATTGACATTCCCACGGTAAACCGCTTTATTGATCGTTGGAACACCTGCATTTCCGCCATTTAGCGCAAAGCTCTGGTAACCTCCAAACCGCCCGTTAACAAAAGGTAAAAGATAGGTTTCTACCTGGGTGATGGTTGTGGTCCCTGTACCTAATGAACTACATAAAAATACTTTTCTTGGTAGGAATTGTTTAAGGGTCGCATCGCTATAATACTTAAAGAAAGTACTTTCCAATAAATCCAGCTGTGGGTTGATGTATTCTGCTATAGCAGGTATTGATTTGTAATAAGCATCGTAGCCGGTTACCATCCAATTGATGTCTTGCTGGGTAAATTTATAGAGTACATAACTATCCCAACGCTTATAATAGTCCATGATCCGTTTATCATAGTCGTTATCGCCCTGAGGCAACTGAAAACCTGGTTCAGGTAATTCTGTAGCAATGAGTTTATCTTCTGTTTTTTTGCAGCCATTTGTCAGAAAGAGCATCATGCCCAAAGACAAAATCAGTGTAGTCCTTAAAGTTTGATTGAAATTTCTCATGTGTTTCGTATTCAGCATTTATGGATTTTGAGTTAATTCCCCGTTTCTATCTAAAACCACCTGAGGGATAGGCCAGGTATATCGGTTATCGCCTTTGTTCAGGGTAAAAGTTTGTGCGGTACCTGCGGTTTCCTGGTATTCATGTGTGATGGATGGCATGCCATAACGGCGCAGGTCGAACCAGCGATGTCCATCAAAAGGAAGTTCTCTTCTACGTTCCTCTTTATAGAAATTCAGCAACTGAGTTCCATCGGTAATGTCTACCGGTACATATGCTTTTCTGCTGTCATACCTGGAAAGCCTCAGCGTATTCAGGTCGTTTAATGCAGCTATTCTTAAGCCATCATTACCTGTTTGGATAAGCTTTTGGATGTTTGCTTCTGCACGATTCAGGTAAAGTTCGGCTACACGAATACCGGCGCCTCCCATTCCTCCTGAAATTCCTCTGAAAAAATAAGTCACCGTTGAAGGAGGTGTAAATCCTGTATAGACGCTGTAATTAAAATAAATACGGGGACGTAAATCACCGATATAAACCTCATTAGCCTCAAAACCTTTAGCATCGTACAGGTTAATCAGTTCAGGAGAAACGCCATATGGAGGTACATTCACCCTGCTATAGGCCGGAATAAGGTTGCTTTTCAGAAAATCATCTTCAACACTTTTGTTCGGAACATAGGTCCAGATGACTTCCTTGCTAATGGCCGGACTGTAAATCCTGTTTAAATTAAGGGAATTATCGGTTGTATTGTAAATATAGTATAGTGCAGCATTAAAGGTGCTCAACTGCGTCAGCACTGATTTTTTAGCCAAAGCTTTATTCGCATATTCAATCGCCAGATCCCATTTTTCCTGATACAGATACACTCTTGATAAAAGTGCATAACCTGCGGTTTCGCTCATTTTATATACCCCTTTATCCTGAGGATATTGTTGGAACAGTGCGATGGAAGCCTGGATATCTGCTTCAATCTGGCGGTAGACTTCCGCTACAGAGTTTCTTTTGAAAAGCGCATCAGTCACCACCATTTTCAGTTTTAAAGGAACCCCCGGACTGTTTTCCGGATCTAGTCCCGGCGTATTATATGGTTTCCCATACATGTTCACCAGCAGGAAATAATAATAACCTCTCAGGGCTAAAACTTCAGCTTTAAGGTTGGCTTTCTCCGATTCCGAACCAATTACTTTATCCGCATATTCGAGTCCTACATTACAACCTACAATACGTTTGTAAATCATTTCCCAGGAGTTTAATGAGCTTATATTTGCAACACCTTCGGCAGTTAAAAGTTCTTCAAACATCTGTTTAGACCAGGAGAAAGGTGCTTTTCCTCTTCTAACTACGGCTTCATAATTTGGCAGATTCTGTCCACCGAAGCAGCTAATATCATCGGTAACCATATTCAAAACAGAGTTGATACTGACCTGGTAAGGATAGGCTTCGCCCGCCATTAATCCACTGAGATCCTGAACTGTAGACGGCCTCATTTCGTCCTGACTTTTCTCTTCCAGGAACTTTTTACAACCTGTATTGACCAATAACAGCCCTGGAATTAATATATAAAGTATACGTTTCATTTTTAATGCGTTAAAAGGTTACAGACAAGTTTAATACATGTGCTTGCGGCAATGGTTGTCCGCCGGATGCCACTTCAGGATCTACTCCTTTAAAATCTTTGCTCACAAAGGTGTGCAGGTTGCTTACGGTATAGCCGATGGTCATACTTTTACTCATAATCCTTTTTACAAATTGTGGTGGCAGGATATAAGATACGCTGACATTATTGATGCGCAGGTAGGAAGCGTTGACCAATCTCGCTGTGCTGAAATTATAGAGCGTATAAGGAGATACCAGGGTTGTTGAAGTAGGAATCGTCACATTAGGCACTCCGTGAAAGGGTATAGAAGGAATGTTGGTAAAAGCTTCATCTCCCGGTGTCTGCCACCTGTTGACCAGATCTTTTGATAAGTTCATGTATTCGCTTGGTGCATTATCTCTTATCTCATCGTCAAATAAAGGAGCCAATAATTTATGTCCGCCTAAAGAAGCGTATAAATTAGCCGAAATACAGACCTGTCTATAACGGAAAGAAGTATTGAAACCGCCGGTAAAATCGGCATTGAGTTTCCCTGCATATTTCAAAAATTTTACGGCATCAAATTTGGCATTGATATCCTCAGCAGCAGTCGGTATGTTATACAATGGCGTTCCGGTAAGAGGATTCAGTCCTTTAAAATCCCATACCCAGAAAGAAGATACCGGGAATCCTTCTACAAAATAACCACCGGAAATTGCATTGTTCCAGGTTGGATTAGGCAGGAGTCTGTTCGTTACTTTATTGATATTTTTAGAACTGTTAACTGAGACCGTCCAGAAAGCTGTTTTAGTACGAAGCGGGATAAAACTCAAGGACAATTCAAATCCATAATTGCGTACAGAACCACCATTCATTGGCATTTGAGTCACACCGTTTTCGAATGGCACATCCTTCAACACAATCAGGTCTTTACTGTTTTTGTTGTAATAATCGAAACTACCGGTGATCCTGTTTTGAAACACACTGAAGTCCATTCCAAGGTTTACCGATTGTGTTTTTTCCCATCTTAAATCTGCGTAAGGCAGGGAGCTGATCTTAAGAATCGACTCGCCAGTATACGGACTAACGACCTGGGCTCCGCCACCAACCGGAAGTTTCGCGATCAGGTCTGGCCCATAGTTTTCGGCTACATTGCCCTGGTATCCATAACTACCTCTGAAACTCAACTCAGAAAGCCAGGTATTTCGGTCAAAGAAATGTTCACGACTCACATTCCACCTGCCACCCAATGCCCAGATTGGATTGAAGCGTTCGCGGGTGTCCTGTCCGAAGCGGTTAGAGGCATCTCCCCTGATGCTTCCACTAAAAACATACCTGTTGTCATAAGTATAGGCACCGGTTAAATAATAGGATAGGTAATTCGCCGTACGATCTGTGATCCCAAAGGTATAGTTATTGGCAAAAATTCCGTTGGCAATTGCTACTTCTCCCGTACTAAGCACAGTTGCAGAAGGCGTAATGATGGCTTTTCCACGATCAGGTAAATAACCAAAAATGGTGCTGCTGGTACCTTTATATGCGTTACTTCTCATTTCCATTCCCAACATTCCAGAAACCGTATGTTTTTTATTAAAGACCTGCCCATAGGTCAGTGCATTTCTCCAGGTATAATTGATATTCCGGTCATCAGCCTGTGCCAACTCCCCGCCTACCGGCAACATGGATTGCTTGTATTCATTGGTAATTGGTCCATATTGCCCATACTCATATTTCCTCAGCTTACTGATTCTATTGGTCAGTTCTGAAGCATAAGATTCTGCATGTGTACTGGTAAAACCAGCGCCGAACGAAGATTCCAAACGAAAACCTGCCGGAAGTTCATATTTTAAAATAATGGCGGTATTGAAATTTGACTTGACATTATCATTTCCGGAATGCTCCATTTCGTTCAGGATATTGTACAGGTATCCATTGGTATGTCGGTAATACGACAAGCTACCATCTTCCTCATAAGCTGGAATCGCCCTGCTGGTGGTACTGGCGTAACGGTAGGGATCAAGACCAAAATAAGCGGTTGTCTTGGTGTAGTTACCTGATAAACGTCCATTTACGGAGAACTTTTTGGTCACATTACTGGTAAAATTGAAGGTAGCCATATAACTATCCATCTTATTTCCCTTCGCCGTTCCACGTTGGTTGTTATAGCCCAGGGAACTGTAATAGGTGCTTTCATTGCCACCGCCACTTAAACTCACATTGTGGTTCTGACTCAATGGCCTCTCATAAAGGAGGTCGAACCAATTGGTATTGTTGGTTTCCAGTTTTTTTGCACCGGCATTAAAATCATTGAAGGAAAGTTTGTTCAGCAAGTATTGCTTTAACAAACCCGCATAGCCAATATCGTCCAGTCCATAGGTAGAAACTAATCCTCTCTGATAGATTTCTCTGGAAACATCTACACGTTCTTTAGAGTTCATCAGGTTCATCTTATCATAGTTTGGCGCAGATTGCGTGGAGAAACTGGTGTTGTAGCTGATCGAAGGTGCTCGTCCCGCTTTTCCTCTTTTCGTATTGATGACAATCACCCCATTGGCTGCTTTTACGCCATAAATTGCCGTTGAAGCCGCATCTTTCAATACGGTAATATCTTCTATATCGTAAGGATTTAACCAGGATATGGCACTGCCGATAAAATTCTTTAAGGCATCCGCATTGGAAGGGTCTTTGTTAAAATTATTCAGTTCCGAAGCTTTAAATGGCAATGGATCTTCCTGGATCATCCCATCTACTACCCATACCGGCTCCTGGCTACCCAGCAATGTTGAAGTTCCCCTTACCCGAACCGTTTGGCGGGTTCCGACTTGTCCGGAGTTGTTGACTACCTCTACACCCGGAAGTTTACCCTGCAGCATTTGCTCCAGGCTCATGGTTCCGTTAATGGTCAGGTCTCTGGCTTTGATGGTTGCCGTTGCACCAGTCATTTTAGATCTGTCGATCTGCTGATAACCGGTAGAAATTACGCCAACTTCTTTTAAACTATTAGTAACCGGCTTCATGCTGATGGTTCCCATTTCCTTTTTTACGTTGAGTGTCTGAGGATCATAACCCAGGTAAGAGACCTTAATTTTAGCATCCTCTGCAACATTTTGCAGCTGGAATAAACCTTCTCCATTGGAAAGCACACGATTTGAAGTCCCTACAACGATGATTGTGGCGCCTGGTAAAGCTCCTCCGGTTTCATCGGTTACCTTACCCCTCAGGGTTATTCTGGCGGCGTTCGGATTGATGGCACTGACCAGTTTGTCGAGGATAGATTTCTCTTCCGGCTTAATCACAATGGTCTTGTCATCGATCACATAAGTAAGCGATAAACCGTTGAGACATTGCTCTAAAACCGACTTTAATCCCGTGTTCCGGAAGTTTACATCTAGTCTCTTTGTATTGTTGATCTTTTGATCTGCATACAGGACTTCGTACCCGGTTTGTTTGGTGATCTGTTGAAATACTTCCTTGATGGAAGCGTTCTTCTTAGTGTAACTAACCGTTTGCGCAAATGTACTGGCATGCGCCTGGAGTAATAAGCCAGTCATTAATATGATGATGAGTTTCATTATCAAAAATAATTTGTGAGCTCGCCTAAGGTGGGACACACCTAGGTTAAAAGCATAGAATTTCATACTTTAGCAGGGTTTAAGTTGATTCAGGAATGGACAGCTCTATTTTATCCCGATTTATCGGGCTGGTTGGCTTAAACATTTGCCGGATGGTGTTACGAGCACCTTCCGGCTTTTTTATGGCCTCCAGGATCTTTGCTAAGTTGGTGGGTAGAAATCTCTGATCATGGTCTGTTAGGTTTGGGTTTATGGTGTGGCGGGCTGATTCTTATTCAGTTACTTATTAAGTTATTTAGGACTTACGGTGATTTTTCCTTCGGATACTTTAAACTTTACCTCCTCGGTATGTTCCAGTTTGGACAGTACTTTATCCACCTGATCGTATCTGGAAAGGGTTCCCGTAAAGGTTACTTGTTTTAATGATTCATTTTGGTATTCAATAGAAATGTTATACCAGCGGGAGATTTTTGTCAGGATGGAAGCCAGGGTTTCATTCTCGAAGATAAATTTGCCATTGATCCAGTCTACCGCAGTTTCGGTGTTTACTGCTTTAATATTTACGCCATTTGCGCCTACTTGTGCCTGATAACCCGGCTTTAGCAATTCAGCTCTTTTTGTAGTTGAAGGAGTCACTTTTACGAGGCCTTCCAACAAGGTTGTTTTAACCAGCGCTTCTTCCGGGTAACTGCTGATGTTGAAATGTGTACCCAGAACTTCTACTTCCTGAAGATTGGTTTCTACCACAAAAGGATGGGATTTATCTTTGGTTACTTCAAAATATGCTTCCCCTTTTAAGCTCACTTTTCTGGATTTCGCATCGGCAAAAGTTGTAGGATAGCGGATCGAGGAAGCCGCATTTAACCAAACATTCGTCCCATCAGGAAGGATCACTTTAAATTGTTCCCCTCTGGAGGTAGACAAGGTGTTCATCATGCGCTTTCCGGCTTTAGGACTGGTTTTATAGGTCAGCGCTCCGTTTTCGGATTTTATGATGGTTACACCGGCCTGCTCTGCCAGTTGTCCCTGGCCAGCATCGTTTAATCTGATCCTGCTGCCATCGCCTAAAGTTAAGGTTGCTGAATTTTCACCAGGTTTCATGTGTTTCAGGTAAACCAGCTGTTGCTGGTCTACTGAATGACGGGAATAAAAGTATATTCCTGTGCCGAGCGTAAAAAATAAGGAAGCCGCAATGGCGATTTTTTTCCATACCGGATAACCAGCGCTTAATGGATATTCAGGCCTTGCCGGAGCATTTCCTGTATTTTCCGCAGTCTGGAAAATATAGTGTAGTATTTCTTGCTTTTCTGAGGGTTCAAGGATATAAGTTTGGTTTCTACCTGCATTCATTTCCTCATCGACCAATTTACTAAGTTCTTCCTGGAACACTTCCTGATCGGCCATCCTATAAAAGGCTTGCTGCTCCTCTGGAGTCAGTGAACCAGAAATGTAGCCTTTGAATAATTGAGGAAATTGTGATTTTATAGCCATCCTTTTATATAACGCTTTCTGAACGTCTCAATAGCTTGACGATCCGAACTTAGGGTTCGGGGTAGTTGAAACATAAATTTATTTTAACAATATTTTAACCTGCGGCTATTTGTGCAGTAAAAGGATCATTAACAACATGGCATCGAGGTTTTTCAAATACACTCTGATGTTTTTCAAAGCTAGTTTCATATGGGTATGAACCGTGCCTTCAGTTATTCCCAGTTCTTTTGCCGCTTCTTCATATTTTAATCCTTGCTCCTGACATAGCCGGTAAACTTTTTGTTGTTGTGGGGAGAGGCTTTCCACTGCCTGTTGCAGGAGTTTTGCCGTCTCATGGTATTGAATGGTATCTTCGGTATTGCGCACACCGGTTTCCATTTCTGTTTCTTTAAGCTCTACGTTTCGCAGGGCTTCTCTGGCAATCTTCCTGAGCACATCAATACTTTGATTTCTGGCGATCCGGTTGAGGTAGGCACCAAAATTCTCTACGTCTTTTAAGTCGAGCCTTTTCATCCAGACTTTTAAAAACACATCTTGTACGATTTCTTTAGCTTTTGAACGGGATTGGGTGAGTTTATGGGCGATGTTGAAAATCAGTTGCTGGTGCATTTCGAACAAAGAATTGAAGGCACGTTCGTCCCCCGCTGCAACTAAATGCAGCAGTTCGCCTTCGCTTAAAAGCGGTGCCAATTCGATAATCCTATGCTTTCCCCCCATTATAAAGAAGCCAATAATAAAAAAATAATTCCAGATTAACGGGTTAAACCCGGGTTATTATGTTTACCCTTATGATTATGAGCTTTGATAAGGCTCCTGTTTACCGCCCACTAAAACACCCCCTTAACCCATTAAAGCCAGGGCCTTAGCCTCTATTCCTGAGGGTAGCTGTAGTCTTTCCGATTTTTTTTATTGGAGGATCATCCGGAGAAAACGCAATTTCTTATCTTCCAAAAGTATAAATAACCAAAAAAGCACATATATTTGAGCACAAAATTTACAATTACATTTATATGGCAAAGGCATCTGAAATTAAAGTAGGAAATATTTTACGTTTTAACAACGAACTGGTAACGGTTATTGAAATCTTACACCGTACCCCAGGTAAAGGTGGAGCGTTTTACTTAGGTAAATTTCGCAACATTAAAACAGGAAAAATTGTGGAAGCCCGCTTAGGAACTGATGAGCAAGTAGAAATTTGCCGTGTAGAGACTAGTGACTACCAATATTTATATGAAGAAGGTGATTATTTTGTAGTAATGGACAATGTTTCTTTTGAGCAGTTCAGCGTTGCTAAAGAATTATTCGGTGAATCTGCAAGGTTCCTTAAAGAAGGAATGAACGTTATTGTTTCTTTCGAAAGTGAAGAACCAATCATGGCTCAGGCTCCTAATTTCGTAGAACTTTTGGTTACTTATGCAGAACCAGCAGTTAAAGGTGACACTTCTTCAGGTGCACAGAAAATGGTGACTACAGAAAATGGTATCGAATTAAAAGTGCCATTGTTTGTTAACGAAGGTGATAAATTAAAAGTAGATACACGCACAGGTGAATATGTGGAGCGTGTGAAATAAGGAATTTCATTTCTGAAAAAGGCGGCTTAAATTTCTTTAAGCCGCCTTTTTTGTGAGCATATTTTTCGGAGATATTGGTGTTTTTTGAATTTGCTGGTGTTTATTTCGACTTTCTCAGGCCGTAAGAGATGGATACGATAAACAATAATATAGCGGTAAAACCAAACGCAATAGGTAACGAAAAGGAATACGCAATGAAGCCCAATATCGCCGGTCCGGCTAATTGTCCGGCATAACCGATCGTAGTAATTACAGGAATTGCCACTGTTGCTGGTATCCCTTTCAGTTTCCCTCCTTCAGAGATAAACACGGGAACAATATTGGCTGCGCCCAAACCTAGTAGCACGAAGCCAAGGATTGTGGTACCGATCCATGGTGTAGCTACGGCAAGCAAGATTCCCAGTCCGGCAACTAAACTTCCGGTGACCACTACCGTTTTCCCATCAAACTTAGAGACTAATTTATCTCCGGTTAAGCGCATAAAAGCCATCGCAATGGAGAAGGCAGCATAGCCGATTCCAGAAAACTCTTCCGTAATTCCACGGCTTTCTTTAAGAAACAAAGCACTCCAGTCTAACATGGCACCTTCTGATAAAAAAACGGCGAAACACATTAGCCCCAGAAAAAGGATACTTCCGGTAAACCAGGAGACTTTTTTCTGCGTGGCGTCTACTGCAGAGAATCTCTGAATAGCGGCCTTTTCAGTGGGATTGTCCAGCAGGAATTTATAGTTTAAAGAGACAATAATGATCAGTAAAATGGCAATGGTAATTGCGGCGGTCTCCGGAGCCAAGCCAAGTCGCATCAGGAAACCTAAACCTAAGGAACCTAACAATCCCCCAACACTAAATAAACCGTGTAGGGAAGACATAATTGGCTTTTCAGCGAGGTTTTCTACCTGTACCCCTTGCGTGTTCATCGCCACATCGACCGCTCCTACTGCCGCACCAAAAATAAACAGTGCAATTCCCATTTGAACCGGGGTATTGGTGAGCATAAGCAATGGTAACACCAGAGCCATCAGCAATGCTGCGCCTAAGATTACCACCCGACTGCCGTAACGATGGGACAAGATCCCGCTAATGGGCATCATCGCAATGGCGCCCCCTCCTAAAAGCAGGAGTAACAAGCCCAGATTGGCGTCGTTCAGGCCGAGTCTTTCTTTTGCATAAGGCACCATAGGTGCCCAGCTGGAAATACCCAGGCCGCAAACCAGAAAGATGAATTTAGTCGCGTTTTGCGCTTTTAATGTTTTTTGTAGTCCTGCTATCATGATACAAAGTAAGGTAATTCCGCATTAGTTTGCAATATATTGCAATATTTAACCGAAAACCTGCCAGATATAGGAAAAATCGTCATGATATCCCCGTTATCAACAGCTTCTGTTTAAAGGTAAATCAAAACAAGGACGGTAGTTCCTTGTTAATCAATTTATAAAACAATTCACCATGGAACCATATAATATAGATCTTAGTGGCCGAATATTAACTATTCAGCCACTACATGATGGGAGCTTCAAGGTTATTGAAAGCGGTCATGAGGTTGGTCGTCTTTTTCCGGAAACCAATGAACTGGGTACAGTCTGGACGAGTTTTGGCCTGATCGATCATGATGAAGCTCAAAAAATCGGCAATTTAATTGAAAAGAATTAAATCCATCGAAATCTAATTTGTCATTTGTAATCTGCTGGCCAGGAATTTCCCTATTTTCTCATATCCGGCCTCATTTGGATGTAGACCATCAGAAAACAGCGATTCATCAATCAGCTGTTGTTTATTTAGTAAAACCGCTCCTGCATCCTGATACTTCAAACCTTTTCCCTGACCAATCTTAGCCATTTCTTTGTTCAATTTTACAATTCTTGCTTCCAGACCTTTTCGGGGCAAAATCCCAACGACCAACAACTTTGATTGAGGTTGTCGCTCTCTGATTGCTGAAACCAGCAGCTTTAACCCTTGTACAATTTCTTCATCTGTATTGATTTCAAGGTTATTGGTTCCAATCATCAGGACAATTTGTTGTGGCGTAAAACCATCCAGTTCGCCATGGTAAACGCGCCAGAGCACATTTTCAATACGATCCCATCCGAAACCCATGTTCATTGCGTTTTTATCCCCGAAGTATTTCGTCCAGGAATCCTTGCCATTCGCTCTCGGATCAAGGGGTTGTCCGCCCCAGTAATGGGTGATTGAATTTCCAATAAAAACCAATTTCGGCTGATGTACGGCTGCATAATCCAGCACCTGGTTGTGTCTTGTATCCCAGTCGTAAGAAGCCGCATCTCTCCTTTGGCTTACAGGAATAGTAGTTGAAAGAGGCCCTTCTTTTTCGTTAAAAATCTCTTTGATCTTCTTTTCATAAGCCCTGGCGTAATTCATCATTCCGATATCATTTGGATGAACTCCATCTACCATGCTTTCAATATCCTGACCGATAGCTTGCTGAGAAAGCAGGTATAAATTTTTAGTACCCGCTTTTTTAAGCGAGTCTACAGCATCCCGAAGCACTTTGTTAATGGTTGCCTGTTCTTTTTTCCGGATTGGTTGCATTTCAGCCTCCGAAAACCCATCATGTTCGGTTAATAAAATAGGTGTTCCGGGTCTTTTTGCCTGAATCTGAGCTACCGCATCAGCTATTTTTTTGCGAAGAGATCCGTTGGTCATATCAGCGGAAATCAGATTAGGCAAACAGTCTAAGATGTACAATTTTGCATCAATCTGTGTGATGTAGTCCAGGACTTCCGGCTCCAGTTTCCCGTTTCCTGAAAAGCCAAGGTTCACCATTGACCTGTCCAGTTTTCTGCCAACAATGGAAGTCCAGGCCAAACCAGGTCTGGTGGCACAAGCCCCCTGAGCGATAGAAGTGCCGTAAACTACGATTGGTTTCTCCTGCTGCTTTACAGGAATCCTGCTAAAGCTGGCCTCCTTTGGAACTGCGATCTCCATCCATTTCACGGTATTGTATAATGGTAGGTATAAACGATATTCACGGTCCTTTAGCTGACTGGCTTTTCCGGAAATATTAAGGAAGCGATAAGTAATTGTATCCCCAAAATCAAATTTACCGGCACACCAAAGCCATTTTCCATCCACATCTTTCACATACAGGTCTACTCCGCTAACGCCTGTTGCAGGCATATGTGGCATGGCATGAGATCCGGATACGGTAAGTTTTACCACAATTTCTGTGGCATCGGATTTGAATCTCAGGTTCAGTCCTGCGCTATTTTCTGCGAGATTCCATACGGCTTTGCGTACCTTTTGCGCTGCGCCGGAAGGTAAACGGTCATAGTCGCCTTTGTATCCATTTGCCCAACCTCTGCCATGGATTACGTTAAGGCTGTCTTTGGCAGGATTCCAGGACTTGAATGTTTTCTTCTCCTGCGCAATGGCGAATTGGCAAAAGATAAAGGCCATGATAAAGACCATGGTTGAAGTAAGCTTGTTCATGTATTTATTAAGGTTTAGGTGTGTCGTTTGGGGTTATTGCATACTAGTAGTCTGGTCTGGCATAGCTACCGGTTTACCGGTACTTTTAACAATGGGCATTGGCGAATTCCATTTCTTCAACTGAGCAGCCAGCAAGCCCGACAATTCCTTTAACTTTTCCGGGTTTTCTGCGGCTTTATTTTCAAGCTCTCCAATATCAGCTTTCAGGTCATACAGTTCCTTAGTACCATCGCGCATATTGTAAATTAACTTCCAGTTTCCTTTCCTGATGGCCGATTTATAATTGATGCCGGGTCCATCATTCGGAATCCATTTATTCGGCGTGTGCCAAATTAAACTGCGGTCATTATTGACATAATTTGGTTGTTTTAAAACAGGCAGCATACTTTGTCCATCCAATTCCTGAATAGTCTTGTAATTCCTGATACCTGCCATTTCCAAAATCGTGGGAAAGAAATCTTCAATGATCACATATTGATTTGCGGTACTTCCCGGCTTTACTACGCCAGGCCACTTCACAATCATGGGTTCCCGGATACCACCTTCATGTACAGAACCTTTACCAGCCTTTAAAGGAAGGTTTTGTGTATGTGCGATTCCGCCTCTTGGTGGCGTGAGACTCAGCCCACCATTATCACTCATAAAAATAATGATGGTATTTTGATCTACTTTTTTCGCTTTTAAATAGTCCATCACATCCCCAAGACTCTTATCCATTCCTTCTAATAAGGAGGCATATTTTGCTTCCTGTGGGTCGAGGCCTTGATCAAGGTACTTCTGATAGAAACGGGAATCAGCTTGTAGTGGAACATGAACTGCATAATGCGCCAGATTTAAATAGAATGGCTGTTTATTTTTTATGGGGGCCTCCAGTGTCTTCAGGGCTTCCAGGGTTAGCGCTTCCGTTAAAAAAGTATCGGATTCATAATATTCTTCCAGATCCGGAACGGATTGCATGGTGTTTTTCCCGGGTTTGTTGCCATAATAGTCCTGCGCAAAATAACTTTGAGGATGTCCGGCAGCATGACCGGCAATATTCCCGATAAAACCAAGATTGTATGGGCTTACGCCCGGCGTACCTACAGATGCCCAATGTGCCTTGCCTACATGAATCGTAAAATAACCTGCATCTTTTAGTAGTTGCGGATAAGGGGTCGCATGGATGGTATTTGGAATGCCCGCTTTAGGGCTCAAACCCGCATAATTCCAGCTGGCAGGTGCAAATTGTTCATCAGCATTGTCCGAAGAAACCTGATATTGCGGGGAAGTCCAGTTGGTCACTTTGTGGTGTGCGGCATTCATTCCGGTCATCATACTCACTCTGGTTGGTGTACATACCGGTGTGGCATAGGCGTTCGTAAATTTAACACCGTCCTTTGCTAATCTTTCCATATTTGGCGTATGGTAACGCGCATTCAATGGCGTTTTTTCGGTCCAGAAAGGCAAAGAGGTATCTTGCCAGCCCATATCATCTACCAGAAACACGATAATATTTGGCTTCTTCTGCGCATAAATACTACTGGTAGTACCTATTAAAATCAAGGAAAAGTTTAAGAGAAAATGGTACAGCTTCGAGGGACTAACTTTCATATTCTAAAAATAGCGGGTTCTTTTAATAAAAAAAGCTTTTCGCACAATAAATAGCAGAAATACCCTCGCTGATCTCTTAGTTATAGCGAAGTCCTCAGATATTTTTAGTTAATTTGAAAAACACACAACCCCTATTTAAATGAACCTAAAACGATTTTTACTAGTATCTTTCTTCTCTCTGAGCACTGCTTTCAGTGTGATGTCACAGGAAACTAGTTACCCGATTATCCCTAAGCCTGCGCAAATGGAAACTATGCCCGGACAATTCAACTGGTACAAAAACACGGTAATCCGTAATGCCGCAGGAGCCGGTTTTACAGATGCAGTGAAAGAACTTCAGTTGATTACAAAGAGCTTAAAAACGACGACTAAGCAACCTAATTTCATCCTGATCAAGAAAGATCCTTCGATTACTACTGCTGAAGGATATAAACTATTGGTAGAGCCGAGTCAGATCACGATTCTGGCTGCGAATCCGGAAGGTGCATTCTGGGCAATATCGACCTTGAAACAATTAATTGGTACTCCGGCATTAAAGGCTGGCACAGCTTCTTATGTGGTTCCAGCGGTTAAAGTTGCGGATGCGCCGAAATTTGCCTGGCGCGGTATCCACCTGGATGTGTCCCGCCATTTCTTCGATATGGCTTATTTAAGGACTTTCATCGACCGCATGGTCTTATATAAATTTAACAAATTCCATATCCACCTAACGGATGATCAGGGCTGGCGTATCGAGATTAAAAAATACCCTGAGCTGACTTCCAAAGGTGCCTGGAGAAAATTAAACGGTCAGGATTCAGCCTGTTTAAAGCTGGCAGTTGACAATCCTGATTATGCCCTACCTGAGAAACATTTCAAAACGATTGATGGCGAACGTATGTATGGCGGTTTTTATACCCAGGAAGAAATGCGCGGATTGATTCGCTATGCGACTTCAAAAGGGGTAGAAATGATTCCTGAAATAGACATGCCGGGTCATATGATGGCTGCTACGAAACTGATGCCCTGGTTAACAGCTTCAGGGATTAGTCAGCAGGGAAAAACCTTTTCCGAGCCTTTATGTCCATGTAAAGAAACTACTTTTGAATTTGCGGAGAATGTATTTTCAGAGATTTTTGCGCTGTTCCCAAGTAAATATGTCCATTTAGGAGCAGATGAAGTGGAAAAAGACAGCTGGAAGAAATCTGAGGAATGTAAGGAAGTCATGAAACGCGAAAACTTAAAAAGCGTAGATGAGTTGCAAAGTTATTTTGTGCACCGTATGGAGCGTTTTTTCAATAGCAAAGGTAAAAAGATGATCGGCTGGGATGAGATCCTGGAAGGTGGGGTATCTCCTACTGCGACAATGATGTACTGGAGAGCATGGATGCCAAAAGCTCCAAAACATGCCGCAGAAAAAGGCCTGGATATGATCATGATGCCTGGTGAATTCTGTTATTTTGATGCCCAGCAAGATGGCGGTACTTTGAAAAAAGTATACAGCTTCGATCCTTACAATTACAACTTAACGAAAGCAGAAGAGAAATTAGTATTGGGTGTACAGGCAGGTATCTGGACGGAATACATCCCATCGGAAGCACGTTTAGAATACATGGTTTTCCCAAGAATGCAGGCGCTTGCTGAAGTAGCCTGGAGCAATGCGGATAAAAACTGGACGGAGTTTGAAAAAAGAATGAATGCACATTATCCTTTATTGGATGCAATGAAAATTAATTACCGTCAGCCGGACCTGACTGGCTTTTCTCCGAAAAGTGTGTTTGTGGACCAAACGGTATTGAAAATGATCAATCCATTAAGTACTTCAGTTTTACGTTATACTACCGATGGTACGAAACCGACGGTAAATGCTACGCTCTACAACGGTCAGTTGCTGATCAACAAACCTACACAGGTGAAAATTGCAGCTTTCCGTCCGGATGGTAAAATGGGTGAAGTTTACACCATAGACTACGACCAACAAGCCTACCTGAAAGGTGTATCCTTGAATAAAATTGAGAAAGGATTGAAGTTTTCTTATTATCCTAAGTCCTATAAAACGGTCACTCAGATTACAGAAACGGATAAGAAGTCAGCGGCAATCACTAAGGCAATTGAAATTCCGGTGGAGGATCAGGCTCCTACTTTTGGGACTAAACATGAAGGTTATTTCTATGCCCCGGCACAAGGTGTATATACCTTTTATCTACGCGCTGATGATGGCAGTAACCTATACCTGAACAACAAATTACTGGTTGATAATGATGGTTTACATAGTGCAATTGAAAAGTCGGCACAGATTGCTTTAGGTAAAGGTTACCATCCTTTCAAATTATTGTTTATTGAAGGTGGAGGTGGCTATACTCTTTCTTTAGACTATGTTGGCCCTGATGGTCAGCGCAAGGAAGTTAAAGCGGCTGATTTTGTTCATGAATAAGCTTCAATAGTTATAACAAAACAGGCTGCATCAATGATGCAGCCTGTTTTGTTATAGATAAATTTAGAGCTTAAACTTCTTCCGGCATTTGCAGCTTCCATAAGTTCGCGTAAGCAGAATTTGGATCATGTCTCAATTCCCTGTGATCACCTTCCTCTACTACCTTGCCTTTATCCAATACAATGATTTTATCGGCATGAATTAAAGTGCTTAAACGGTGAGCAATCACGATCACTGTTTTATCTTTTTCTTTCAGGATATCAATCATTTTCTGTACATACTTTTCAGATGCCGAATCCAAAGAAGAAGTCGCCTCATCAAGGATTAGAATTTCGGGTTCGCGGTATAGCGCTCTGGCAATGGCAATGCGTTGTCTTTGTCCGCCGGAAAGGCTGGTTCCGTTCTCCCCCAGGTAAGTTTGAAATCCTTTAGGCAGAGACTCGATAAAACCAATCAGGCCAAGCTGTGTAGCGATATCAATGATTTTCTGCATATCAGGTTCATCCTCGCCAATGGCGATATTTTCGATTACATTCCCTGCAAACAGGTCTATTTGTTGCGGCACCACCGATACCAGGCGACGTAGTGAAGAATTACTGATGTATTTCAAGTCGTACTTACCAATGCTGACATTACCGTTTTGAATGGGGTAAATGTTCTGAAGGATCGACATTAAGGTTGATTTTCCGGAGCCACTTTCGCCAACAATTGCCGTGAATTTACCTTGTGGAATGGTTAGGTTTAAATCTTCAAAAACAGCAACTCTGGTTCCGTAACGGAAAGAAACATTCTCGAAATTGATGTCTCCTATTTTATCCGGGCTGAGTTCAATCTGATGCTCATCATTTTCTCTTTCCAGATCCATGATTTCGAACAACCTATCGGCCGCAATAACGGCATCCTGAACGGTTTTATTCATCCCGATCAGGGAGGAAACAGGGCCGGTAAAATAGCCGATTAAGGTATAAAATGATAAGAGTTCTCCAGGCGTAATTTTACTATCGATCACATAACCGGCACCTACCCATAACAGTATAATGGTGAGCAAACGGGAAGTCAGTTCAGAAGAAGTTCCGGAAAACACGGAGTTCATGTTCGACTTGAAACTGTCTTTAAGCAGTTTTATAAAGCGAACTTCCGTTTTTTCATTAGCAAAAGATTCCAGTCCGAAGCGTTTAATTGTGCCTATAGCGTTCAGACTTTCCACCAACTGAGATTCCAGGTCTGCGGAATCTTCCATCAATGTTCTTTGCGCTTTCTTATTCAGCTTATCCGTTATAAAATAGATCAAAAGATACAATGGAATAACTGCAAGCATCAATAAAGCCAATTTCCAGTAGTAGGTAAACATCATGATAAATGAGAACACTACAATGAAAATATTGACCAGAAAGTTAATGCTGACATCATTCAGAAAGGCACGGATTTTTACCGCATCATTGATTCTGGAAATGATTTCTCCGACACGCATGGTATCGAAAAACTGTTGCGGCAATCTTAATAAATGCTTGTAATAGCCTAATATCAATTGCGCATCGATCATCTGCCCTGTTTTTAGGGTGAAGATCGTTTTTGCCGTTCCGATAAAGAGTTGAATCGCAAGAATGATCACCATGCCAATACTCATCAGGTTCAGCAGGTTGCGATTTCCATCCACCAGAACAAAATCCACCAGTTTCTGGACAAAAACTGAAGTTGAAAGGCCCAATATGGTATATACAATGGCACCAAACAAAGCCTGCACTAAAATCCCTTTATGGGGCTTAACCAGGCTCCAGAAACGACCGGAGATGGAGGCCTTTTCATTGCCTGTCTGAAAGTCTTCCGCAGGTAGCAGCAGTACCAGGGCACCCGTCCATTCTTTTTTAAACTCCTCATGGGTTCTGCGCTGCATTTGTCCGTCAATAGGATCCATGACTTCGATATACTTACTGGTCACCTTATAGATCACCACATAATGCTGAAGGATATCCTTGACAATCAAATGCGCAACTGCAGGTTTTGGGATCTTAAAAAGACTGTCGAACGGCCCCTTTACACCTTTTGCTTCGAAGCCTAACTTTTGGGCGGCTTCAACCATTCCCAGAACGTTCGTTCCTTTTTTATCTGTACCGGCAAATTGCCTGATTCTGGCAACTGGCAGATCTAATTTATAATGTGAGGCAATGGAAGCCAGACAAGCGGCTCCGCAATCCGTAATATCCCGTTGTTTTACTTTGATGCTCATAATTAAATTGTCTTTCCGCTTACATTAGGATTTACCCAGTCATCTACTTTATCGTATAATAACTGATACAAACTCCGACTGGTGACGGTAAAACGGGCAGTAAAATTCATCCCTTTTTTCAAGTATCCTTTATAACCGTTCTTCAATTGAAGATGATCCTGGGATAAACTACATTTCACTTTAAACACGGGTTGATTTCCGTTGAGAATGATGATGTCATCAGAAATATCGATGACCTTTCCAGAAGCCGATCCCCATTGGTTATAATTATAGGCATCAACCTGGAAGCGCACTTCCTGTCCTTTTTTGATTAAGCCAATATCTGCAGGTTTAATGTAGCAGAAGGCTGTCAGACTCGCATCCGGAGAAATCTCCGCAATCTTCTGATTGGCGAAAACATAAGCACCATTCTGCATCCCTAAAAGGTTCTGCACAGAACCACTTACCGGAGCTCTTAAAACATATTGTTTTTTCTGTTCGCTTAGCTCTGCCTGCTGACCGGAAAGTTGGCGCAACTCATTACGATATTCATTGGCCTCTGTCTGCCATTGGGTTTTATATTTTGTCCGGACCATCAGATATGCTGATTCGGTTTGCTCAAGTTCATATTTATATTTATCGTGTTCAGCGTCTGTGACGGCCTTATTTTTATAGAGCTTATCATAGCGTGAATAGGTATTTGCCGATTGTCGCTTTGCAATCCCGGCATTTTCCAACTCCTGCACAAATTGTTGCCAGGAAGCATTGTACTGCCCTGTTTGCAGGTTTGGTGAATTGGATTTCTCCAGGGTATTAAAGGCCAGTAACCTGGAAATGTCGGCCAGAAACTGACGTAATTGTCCCTCCCGCGTTTGTACCAACGCGCTCTGCTGACTCGGTAAGCCGGCATCAATCACTAAAAGAACATCACCCCGCTCCACTTTTTTATTATCAGAAAGATGGTACTTAATGAGTCGCCCGTTAATGGGAATACTCAACTCTGTCTTTTCAAGCGCAGATTGTAACATACCAGCGCCCTTCACGGTGATTGGTGTTTTTATAAATGGCAATGCAGCGAAAGTCAGGAGGATCACCAGAACCGTTACCTGGTAAATGATTTGGGAAGATTTGCTAATCTGTGAACGGTAAACAATAGAGGTACTGGATATTGTATCGGAAGAATAAGTAGAAATAGCCATATAATTTAAATAGTATTACAACTGCTACCCTGGATCAGGATAACAGTTGTAAATAACTTTATTACAGGCTCCAAACAAATTTCAAAACATTAGTTAATGTTTTGCTAAGGAATGCAGAAGTGTCAGTACCTAATGTGTTTAAAGTACCAGCAATAGAAGTCAAAAGACCGTCTAAAATACCACCTACTAAACCACCACCTTCAACTTTTGTCATTTCTTCTGTGTTCATTTCTTGAACACCAAGGTTCTTTAATTCTAAATTTTTCATAATAGGGATTATTGATTTAAATTCCTTACTCTTTTCAAGGCTTTTCGGGGTACGCCTATGCAGGTTTGGCCAAACACTGGCCGAATATAATCATAGAATCGAGAAAGAAATCAAAGGCTTAAATGGAAGAAATCGTGCTGTTCAGAGGAAATAAAGCCAAAAACTAGCGCCATTTGCCAATTAAATGGGATTTAAGATCGAAATAATGAAGTTTTTCAGAGGATTGTTCAGTCTATTCATTTTATTCATAAGAAAAAGCCACAAATCTTAAACAAAAAGCGAGTAAAAACCCCAATTACCAGGCAGTTACTAATTATTTAATAAAATGAACAAGCCCAACACCCCCTACTACCACCTGATTATGATCAAAAAGTTAACTAATCAACAATTTTTGTATTTTTATAGTCAACAATTGGAGTCGCTGCAAAAAAGAAATCCATAGTAAAGAACCGCGCAAGCACAGCAATTATCCAGCAGATCAGAAAAAAATCATTAATTTAATCATCAAAAAACTATGGTTAGAGCATTAGTCATTTCCGGGGGTGGCAGTAAAGGCGCATTTGCAGGTGGCCTTGCCGAATATTTGATTAACGTATGTAAACGCGATTACAAAATATTTATAGGCAGCTCTACCGGAAGTCTCCTTGTACCTCTACTTTCTATCGGGGAAATACCCCGGTTAAAAGCAGTATTTACTGCCGTTACCCAGGAACAAATCTTCAACATAGATCCCTTTATTATTAAAAAAGAAAATGGCCTCTTCAGAACCAGCATCAACCATCTGGGGATATTAAAGATGTTCTTCAAAAAACGGATGACCTTTGGAGAAAGCAAGAATCTACGTAACCTGATCCGGAAAACCATCAGCCCTGCTGATTACGAAAGGATACAAAACTCTGGCCGGGAAGTAATCGTTACCGTTTCTAATCTGAGTAAAATGACCGTAGAATATAAACTGGCAAAAGACTATAGCTACGAGGATTATTGCGACTGGATCTGGGCCTCCACCTCTCTGGTTCCCTTTATGAGTCTGGTGACAAAAAACGGCGATGATTATGCCGATGGTGGAATGGGTGACCTGATCCCCATTTACGAAGCTATACAAAGAGGCGCCACAGATATCGATGTGATTGTATTAAAATCAGACAGAAGTCTGATTCAAACCCCTGCAATCCATAATGCCCTCGATTTAACGTACCGGATTTTTGGATTCATGCTGAACCAGATCGGCCTGGACGACCTGACCATCGGGAAGCTGGAAGGCTTAAATAAAAAGGTAAAGCTCAATTTTTACCATCCACTGGATGCACTCACCTCAAACTCCTTGATCTTTGACCCGGAACAAATGAAACAATGGTGGGATTTAGGCTTTAAATGCGGACAGGATAATATGCAAAACCCCAAAGTGGTGGAGATCAATTAGCTTTCATTCTGGATTCCAGGTATTGATTAGCGGAACTGATTATTATTGCAGGGTAACCAAAAAGTTCCAGCAAACGAATTGCATTCTTCGTTTGGAGTATAAATGCTAATTAAATACCAAGGGTATCAAAAATCTCCCCTCTGCTCAGTTTATCATCAATTTTCGCAATCACATCCACTTTTGCTTTAAGGCATAAAGCCTGATCCGAAACACGGACAATATCCTGGAAAAATACCAGTTTTACGCCCTGACGTTCCGTTCTAAGCTGCACAGAAAACACGTCAGTACTGCTGAGAGATCTTTTAAAATCCATCTCAATCCGGGATACCATTAATAGTATGCCCTGCGCAGTGAGTTCTTTAAAGCCCTTTTCTTTAGACAATAGGTATTCATGTCTGGCATGTTCTAAATAAGATTGATACACGGCGTTATTTACTACACCCTGGATATCGCATTCATAGTCCCTTACTTTCAGCTGAATTTCAAAAATATAATCTTTCATAGCTGTCAAAGATCGTGATCTTATCCAAATTCAACCGCGTTTTCTGAAATGAAATAAAATCTACTGACTTATCAGGTCTTTTACGATATTGCAATGGAACGATTAACCGGGTTACCACCTGACAACCAAACTAATTATAACCAAACAATTAGCCTTTCAAATGCATGAACAACATGACGGATCAACAAAATCAATGGACCTTAGTACAGAAAACAGGTTTCAGATTTATCTTTCTTTTGTTTCTCCTCTTTATCATTTTCTTCAATAATGGAGTTACTCCATTACTAATCCGGTTGTTCCAATATCCCATGGAACTATTCAAAGAATTCGTGCCCTGGTTCGCAAAACAGTATTTAAATACGGCTCATGAGGCTACTTTTCATTTTAGCGGAAGTGGTGACACCACCTTTGCTTACGTTTCTTTATTGATCATTACCCTGTTTTCTTTAATCGGAACGTTCATCTGGTCTATCGCAGACCAGAAATCAAAAAACTACAACCAGCTTTACTACTGGTTAACGGTGGCTCTTCGTTTTTATGTAGGCATTATGCTCCTCAATTATGGATTGGTTAAGTTCACGAAAACGCAGTTTCCTTACCCCGATCTTCTGCTATTGACACAGAATTACGGAGCAAACCGCCCAATGGGTCTAGCCTGGGGATTTTTTGGCTATTCTAATGGGTACAATATCTTTGTAGGCTTTGCTGAAGTCCTGGCAGTCTTACTCTTCTTCAGAAGAACCACAACCATTGGTGCTTTTTTAACACTCATGACTGCCGCCAACATCATGATGGTTAATTATCTATATGGTGTACCCGTAAAAATCGTTTCTACGGCACTGTTCTTATTTTGTCTATTTTTACTGGCGCCAAACTTTGGTACCCTGACCGACTTTTTCCTCAAGGGAAAAGCTGCTGCTTTGAAAATGTTAGATGCTCCGGAGATCAAGAAAAAATGGTTGTATTATACTAAGTATACCGTCAAATATCTATTCATTCTCATGTCAGTTATAGGTCTGGCCTTACAAGCACAGGAAAGGGACAAGTACTATTCAAATAATCCAAAAAAGACGCCACTTTACGGGGCCTACCGGATCAGTTCTTTCTCTAAACCAAAGGATGCCCGGCCTACAGAGAAGAACTGGAAATTCTTACTCATCGGAGGCGACAATGATAGTGGCATCAGATATTTAAATGACGAATATGAGCCTGCTAAGATTAAAATTGATACCTTAAATAAAAAAATAGAGATCGTTTTTGAAAGAGAAGAATCGAAACACAACTTCTCGTACACAAAACCCAGTGAAGACCGGTTAATTTTAAACGGCAAACTGTACACAGAATCGGTAAGTATTGAATTAACCCGGGAAAAATTCCCACTGGTGACTAAAGAATTCCAGTGGATTATTGAGTAATATACAGGCGCTTGTTACCCTAAAACACACAACCATGAGCAAATACCAACTAGAGTGGAAAGCACTCCTTCAAAAAGAGAAAACATTTAAAGGCTGGAAGATCAGGTCAAGTGGTGGCGATCTGTTAATTCGTGTACCTGAAGAAACAGACATGGATGTGCTCCAAATGCAATTTTCGGACTTAATAGGCCCCTTTGCTCCACTAATGAAATCACCGAAAGGCACCCTTAAATTTTATGTAGGGAACTCTGCGGAGTTCGATTTCATCTTTACCTTAAATTAAAAAGAGAGATCACAGCAAATAAAAAAATTAGGCACAATAAAATAATCTCATTATATTGTATGGTAAACCCTTGACAAAACAACACAATAAATCAGCAAGTTAGGGTGACAACGAAGATTTAAACCTTAGAAATATGAACCAGACAAATTTTGATTTTTCGCATAAATACGCTCAATTCATCACTGAATTTCATGCCGCTATGAATTACAGAGATTCCAGAGGTTACGTCACTTTAAATCCCGAAAACAAATTAGAAGATTCTTTTACAGATTTATTTGTCAACTATTATGATCAGCCCTTACCTTCAAATCATAGATATGAATTAGATGATGCCACCCTGGCTTATTACTATTTTTGTTCTTCTACCGGACAACACCTGAGCTTGAAATTGATCCTTCAGAAGTTAGGGAATAAGTTCATCAAAAAATGCGAGAAACGTTTTAACGAACATTAGAGATACCATACCTCAAAATGAGAAACAAAAAACCCTGATAGTGATTATTGAACTTTTATCGGCTTCTTTTTAAAAAAATCCCCTATTTTACGGGCTTATGGAAGAAATCATTACCAGGATAAACGACCTCGTTTGGAGCAATGCGCTCATTTTACTTTGTATGGGCACCGGAATATATTTTTCGATTGTTACCAGATTCGTACAACTCCGATACATCAAAGAGATGATTGGATTACTATTTGGGGGACAAAGTTCTGCTAAAGGCGTGAGTTCATTTCAGGCATTTGCCATTGCCATTTCAGGGCGTATTGGTACTGGAAATATTGCAGGAGTAGCCACAGCAATTGCCATGGGCGGTCCGGGAGCGATCTTCTGGATGTGGCTGATCGCCTTTCTAGGCAGTGCATCGGCTTTTATCGAAGCTACTCTGGGACAGATTTACAAACAGGTTAACAATGGACAATATCGTGGAGGCCCGGCCTTCTATATAGAAAAAGGACTAGGCATAAAATGGTATGCGGTAGTATTTGCCATCGCCACCATCATGAGCACCGCGCTTTTTTTACCTGGCGTTCAAAGTAATAGCATTGCCTTGAGTATGCACAACGCTTTTCAGATCCCTGTTGCCTATACAGGTGCGGGAGTCGCTATTTTATTGGCATTAATCATCTTTGGCGGTGTGAAACGCATCGGAAGAGTGGCAGAAATCGTTGTCCCTTTTATGGCTGGTGCTTATATCCTAATGGCCATCGTGATTATGCTGATGCACATTCAGGAAATTCCATCCATGATTATGCTGATCGTAAAATCGGCCTTCAAACTGGAGCCAGCCTTTGCCGGAGTATTCGGTATGGCTATCGCCTGGGGTGTAAAAAGAGGAATCTATTCCAATGAAGCTGGTCAGGGAACTGCACCACATGCTGCCGCGGCAGCAGAGGTAAGTCACCCGGTAAAACAAGGTCTGGTACAGGCTTTTTCTGTGTATGTAGATACTTTGTTTGTGTGTACAGCGACTGCTTTTATGATCCTGTTTACCGGCCAATACAATGTGATTAATCCGGAGGGTGGCTTTATTGTAGAGAACTTACCAGGTGCAAAAATCGGTGCAGAATACACCCAATACGCAGTAAACTCCCATTTCCCTTCTTTAGGCAGCGGTTTCGTTGCGGTATCTCTCCTGTTTTTTGCCTTCACTACGATTATGGCATATTATTATATTGCAGAAACAAATCTCAGCTACCTGGATAAAAAAGGTCAAAAATGGGCATTATGGACTTTACGCATCCTGATTCTCGCGGCTACGTTTTATGGATCCATCAAAACGGCTGAAGCGGCATGGACATTAGGTGATATTGGTGTGGGCGTGATGGCCTGGCTGAATATTGTGGCCATTATATTACTTAGAAAACCGGCACTAAAAGCCTTTAAGGATTACCAGGAGCAAAGAAAAGCGGGTAAAGATCCGGTCTTTGATGCGAAAGCATTGGGTATAAAAAACACAACCGAATGGTAATATAGAAATTCAGTAAAAAGGGGATTGGCGATTTAAAATCACCAATCCCCTTTCGTATTTCAGTCAACCCGTTATTTCACTTCAATTTTCAGTACAGTAGATTTCAAGCCCTTTGCACTTGCCTCAAAATAAATCGTCCCTTCCTTCTCGTCAGACTTTACAATCGCTGTCAACTGACCGCTAAAAGCTTTCATTTTGGGCGTCTGAAAAGATTCCAGACTCGCACTGTTGCCATTGGCTACCGCATGGAATTTCCCTGCACCACTGGCTTTAAAACTGATCTCTCTGCTCTCTTCTGAACATAGATTTCCATCCTTATCCACTACGCTAACCAACACAAAGGAAAGATCCTTACCATTAGCACTTAACTGCGTACGATCTGCTTTCAGCTCCAAATGGTGAGGTTTACCGGCAGTATGAATTTCTTTTTCCTCCACTGCATTTCCTTTCGCATCATAAGCAATCACCTTAACCGTTCCCGGCTCATACTTCGTATCCATCCACATCAGGCGGTATCTTTTCTGACGGTCGAAAGCTGCTAAAGACTTCTTATCACCGGTATTATACACGGTAAAGGTGGTGTCTTTTGTTTTTCTTCCCTGGCTCTTTCCATTGATAAACAACTCAGCAGTTGGGTAATTGGTGTACACAAAAACTGGAGTCGTCTGACCCACCCGATCTTTGAAATTCCAGCCTGGTAGAATATGAAGCGTGTTTTCGGTCGTATTCCAGTGACTTCTATATAGATAATAACGGTCTTTCGGGATTCCGGCAAGGTCTACAATTCCGAATAAAGAACTATGGCTTGGCCAATTCGTATAATATGGCGTTGGCTCACCCAGGTAATCAAAACCGGTCCACACAAACTCACCTATTGCATAAGGCAGGTCATCATGCTGAATAAAGTTATCTTCCGGCAAATCAGACCAGCTACAATGCTCTACATCATAAGATGAAACCTGCAAATCCTCATAGATCGGCATTGCCTTTCTGACCACCGGGAATTTATAAACACCTCTTGAACTAATGGTAGAAGCCGTTTCCGTACCCAGAATCAGTTGTTGTGGCAATTTTTTATAGGCCTCCGGATAGGCAAAAGGGCGGTAATTAAAACCAGCCACCTGCATCGTCGCGGCAAAATTATTATTGATAACCGATCCCGGTTGATCCATTCCCTGCGTTACAAAACGCGTAGGATCTTCGCGGAAACAGATGTCCTGGAGGAACTTTGCGATTTTAGGACCGCCAACCATGCCCTGTTCCGGAACCTCATTTCCAATACACCACATCACCACACTCGGATTATTCCGGTAATGATGGATCAGGTTTACCATATCCTTCTCTGCCCATTGGTCGAAAAACTTATTATAACCATTCTTTTGTTTCGGCTCTTTCCATTCATCAAAAGTTTCCGCCATGAGCATCATTCCCATTTCATCACAAGCCTTCACAAACTCTGGTGCCGGCATATTATGGGAAGTCCGGATGGCATTTACGCCCATATCTTTCATGATGCGAATCTGCCTTCTGATGGCGGCATCATTTACAGCCGCGCCCAGGGGACCAAGGTCATGGTGTAAACAAACCCCTTTAAACTGCGTTCTTTTACCATTCAGGAAGAAACCTTTATCAGGGATAATCTCTATCGAGCGGATCCCAAAAGTAGTGCTGTATTCGTCACGAAGCTCATTTCCTTCGTACAACTTAGAAACCGCAGTATATAAAACCGGATTTTCTGTGTCCCACAATTCAGGATTTAACACCACCAGCTCCTGGTTAAAAGTATCGTTATCGTATTTGCTTAAAGGCGTTTTAGAAACCGCTACCACCTTACCTTGCGCATCCTTAATTTCGGTAGACAACTGAAACTGCGTAGCCTCGGTTTTACCTGCTCCAGCCAACTTTGTCTTCAGCTGTACCTTTGCAAATCCCGCATTGATCACAGGGGTTGTCAACTGCGTTCCCCAGACAGGAATGTGCGCTGCTTCCGTTACCAATACATGAACATTCCGGTATAATCCGGCACCAGGATACCATCTGGAAGATTCCGGAAAATTCTCCAGCCTTACCGCTAAAGTGTTTTCCTTGCCCGGCTCTAAAAATTCTGTGATATCAAAATGAAAAGTATTGTAGCCATAAGGCCAGTAACCTACCTTTTTACCATTTAAGTAAACGGTGGCATTACTCATGGCTCCATCAAAGATGATCGTTGCTTTTTTCCCTGCAGTAAAAGCAGGCAGTGTAAACTTATTCCGGTACCAGCCTACGCCAACAAATGGCAGGCCACCGGTACGACCAGCATGCTCAGAAGCTTCTTTCTGGCCATCTTGTGCAATGGCCACATGCTGTTTGTCATTATTGGCACTAAAAGGCCCGTAAATCGCCCAATCATGGGGAACAGTTACCCGCTGCCATTTACTGTCATTATACTTACTATCCATAAACCCTTCCTGATCTTCCCTGGTAAACTTCCAGTTCTTTTCCAGCAATAATTCAGGCCTGCTTTGTGCCATAGTGGTTCCATATAGCATGGTTAACGACCAAAAAACAGCTTTAAAATAATTCTTTCTCATATCAAATTTTAACGTTCTAACCGGTTTTCATTTAGACGCCATTATGTAGTACATAATACTGCCGGCTAAATATATGTTAAAACCCTTAATTTTGATACTTTAAAGAGATAAAGAAGCTCGGCGACTACCTATCCTGGTGGCCTAAATAACACCAATGTGTTACCTGGTAATAATCATCCATCGCTGAACCCTTTAAATACCATTCCGTAGAAGAAGGGTCCAAATCTGCATAACCATGGCATATTTTGACTGGACTTTCAAAATCCATAACCTTGACCAGGACGACCCTTGAAAATTCATCCCCTTTATCTATAGGAAGTGGCAAATATTTATCCGCAGCAACCCAATTAGAATTTACATCCATAATAACTGATCTATCAACAGCATATACGAGAATTAAATTCACTTGGTTGAGTAAAACAGTGTTTTTTTGAAAATAATTATTGCTTAAATATTTTTTCAATTCTGCCGCCAACAATGCTCCTCTCAGATCTTTGCCAATGATTACGCCAGCAGGGTCTATCAGGTAATTGGAAGGTAAATACTTGATGTCATATTGCTCCTGAGCGATGTGATCAAAATCACTCAGCTGAGGCCATTCCATTATCTGAAGTAATTGCATTCAAATTCCTTTAAAAACAAAACGAGGGCGCCAAAATGAATTGGACGCCCTCGCTTCAATATTTAAGGATTGCTTATCTGGTACAGTCTGCCGTCCAGGTTGCTCCATCCTTACTCACTAACATTTTTAAAGTACTTTCATCAATCTTGATTCCGGTTAATCCATTTCCAATACTTACATAACTATTATCTCCGGATTTTTCAAATTTCACACCGGTGATATCAGGAATGTTATTACCGAAAAAGAAATTGTAGGTCTCTCCTACTTTACTCACTGTAACTTTCCCATCAGAACTCGTGATGGTATTGCCGTCTTTGGTGTAAGAAACCGAACCTTTATACGTTCCTACAAATAAATCCGTAGAAGCTGGATCTTTGTCTTTCTTACAGGCGATCATAATCGTCGTAGCGATTAAAAGTAAACTGAAAATTCTAATTGCTTTTTTCATAACGTAATGTGTTTTGTTGTAACATAGCAGTTACAAAGCCCGTGCCAACAAGGGCTTTTTTCCGGATAACTAATGTTTATCAGCAAAACAACAAAGCGTTCTTAAACAGCAAAAACCGTTTTTTAAGTGTTCTCCAGGATAGACAGAATATTCCCTGCCGGATCTTTAAACCAGGCAATTACCGGTCCATCTCCCCGAAATACCCCCTTTTCATCTGTTTTAAAATCTGCCTCCGCATAATGCTCAAATTTTACTCCTTTTTCTACTAAAGCATCTACAAGATCTTCCACATTCTGAACCGGAAAATTTAGAATAGTGAAGGTTGCAGGCACATGATTGTGCTTTGGATAGATCACGATCGGGCTGGATCCTGCAACATGAAGTTCCAGTATCCCCATTGGATCATCCTTTAATTCCAATCCCAATACGCCTCCATAAAAGGCACGGGCTCTTTCCAGATCATCTACTGAAAACGAGCTAAATGATTTTGAATTCCTTAACATGATATCTATTTTAAATTAAATCAATCTACGATCCAAACGGCATCTACAAAGTATTTATGTTCATCAAAAAACAGATGTTTACTTAGAAAACCTGTTGCACGGGCCATGGCTTCTATTTCCTTAAGGGAATATTTCTGCGAAATCTCCATATAAACAGGCTCGTATGCCCCAAAGCTGATCGCACTCTCCCCTGGAATATGAACTACCTGTTCTTTTTCACTGATCAGAAAACTCTTGCAAGCTCCGGATTCCGGATCGTAACAGGCATAATGCTCAAAAGATTTCAGGTCAAAATCAGCCCCCAATTCCCGGTTGATCCGGGAAAGTAAATTGAGATTAAAAGCCGCCGTGATCCCTTGAGCATCATTATAGGCCGCCAGAATTTGCTTTGGATCCTTCTTTAAGTCGAAACCAATGACCAGCATATCCCCTGTGGATAAATGTTCCTTTAAGCTGCGACAAAAAGCCATGGCTTCCTCCATGTGCATATTCCCAATATTTGCCCCCATAAAAAGAACGACCTTCCTGCGATTGGAAAGCGCAATCCCTTTATCCAACATTTTGAAATAATCACCATTCAGCCCTTTAATAGCTAATCCGGGCAGTTGCAGCGGTAAAACCTCCTCCAGATGACGGATTACATTCGCAGAAATATCGATTGGCAAATAACTGAATTCGAGTTCACGTTCCCTCAGCTCCTGCAACAGGTGAATAGATTTAGTAGCGTCACCAGCGCCTAATTCAATCAGGTCGAAGGGCGTGTTTTCAGCCGAAATCATGGCGGCAATGTCTCCACTTTGATTTAAAAATATCCCCATTTCTGCATCAGTCAGGTAATATTCATCCATTTTCATAATCTGCTGAAAAAGCAGATCACCCTGATGGTCGTAAAAGTACTTTGCCTGCAAAAACTTCGGACTTGCCTGTAGCCCTGTTAAAATATCTTTCCTGAATTGGGTCATCGTAATTACTTGTTCTTCTGATTTAATTGTGTCCATATAGCCTCTGTTATCTGGCAAGTCTTATACCTGTAAACTGCCACCTTAAGTGTGGATGAAAAAAATTCCTATAACTTTTCCTGCTATGTCCGGCAGGTGTAGCAACTGATGCGCCACGGAGTACTTTTTGATTGACCATAAACTTCCCGTTATACTCGCCTATTGCCCCCGGCGCTTTAAGGAAACCCGGATAAGGGAGATAAGCACTTTCGGTCCATTCCCAGCGCTGCCCCCATTTAAAAGTATCTGCAGCAACCTCCCATTCAAATTCCGTTGGCAGCCGCCTGTCGGCCCAGCTCGCAAAAGCGTAAGCTTCATAGTAACTGACATGTGTTAAAGGAGCCTCCGGATCTATGGGCTGAAAACCTTCCAGCGTATAATGCTGCCAAACGCCATCCAGTAAATGCCAGTACATCGGTGCAACGATCTGGTTGTTATTTATCCAGTCCCAGCCTTCTGAATGCCACCAGACAAAGTTCTGATAGCCACCGCTAGTGATAAAATCCAGGTATTCTCCATTGCTGACCAGATGAGAACTAATAGAAAATTGAGGTATATAAACCTGATGTCTGCCCAACTCATTGTCGAAGCAAAAATCTGCTCCGGTATAACCAATCTCATAAAGTCCTGCAGCTATAGTTTTCATTTCCTGGAATCCGGTTTTACCAGAAGGCTGCTCCATCAAAGAAGAATCCTGCTGTTGCGAAACAGATCTGTTTTCCGCTGCCTGATAAGCCGGAAACAGCGGATTATGTCCCAGAATATATTTAATATCGGTCAGCAGAAGTTCCTGATGTTGCTGTTCATGATTAAAACCCAGCAGCAACAATTCCGCTACCTGTGGATCTAGCGGCTTCTCCAGCAGCCGGAGCATTGCGGCATCCACATACGCCCGGTACTGATAAATTTCCTTCACCCCCGGTCTGCTCAGATTCCCCCTGTCCGTCCGGATCACTCTGGTTCCTACAGTTTCATAATAACTGTTAAAGACATAATTATAAGCGGCATTGTAAACCCCATAACCCGGCAAAAAAGCTTGCAGGATAAAGGTTTCAAAAAACCAGGTGGTATGTCCGAGATGCCACTTTGGGGGACTCACATCCACAATTGGTTGCACTACATAATCTTCCGTCTCTAAAGGTTCGCAAATCCGTTCAGAATGTTTTCTAATTTGCTGGTACTTTTCCGCTAGTATCATCAATTTGTATCTAAGTAATTTTTAAGTTCGGTAATGGTATTAACACCTAGTGCTTTCGATTGTTTTTCCCGCATCATCAGGGCATAAGAATTGTTAAACCCTATAGGAATAAGCCACTTAATTTTGTATTTCTGCTGAAAAGTTTTGTTCACATAGTCGTAAACTTTGTCTTTATCCTGCCCAATATTTTTCAGCAATTGCTGATCCGGATTCAATAAAACCAGCAAACCTGTACCCGTATATTCGGGATAAAAATCAATCTGGTCATTGACCAATGCGTCGAAGCAGATTTTTGTACCACCTAGACCGGACTTTGTAGTCACCCGATAATCGGTATTGCCTTCTATCAACATCCGGTATATCTCCGCAAGAATATATTGTTCCCCAAATATTTTTGAACCAATCCTAACCTCCTCAGCGCTTCCTTTCCGCGGATTTTTATACAATCCTGCGCCAATTAGAAAATCTTTGGCTACCCGTTCCGGACTCTGCTTTAAATAATCTGTCCGGTAATTTAAATCGATCATGGTCGAATCATTAATTTTTCCTGCCAACAGATTCAGTACCCCTTCCAGCTGTGGAAATTTCTCCAAAGCGTGCTGACTAACGATTGGAACCGCATCGTATGGTGGAAATATTCCTTTGTCATCTTTCAAGACCACCAAACCGAAGGCCTTTAACCTGCCATCAGTGGAGTAACCACTAATGACATCTAATTCCTTTTCATAAGCCGCTTTATACATGATGGCATCACTAATCACCCGCGTCGGAATTGCTAATCCATATACCGATTTTAAGCCCAGGTTACCGTCTTGCCTGCCCATAAATTCCGGTGTAAAACCAGCGGTTAATTTAGCACCCCCGCGATCCCCGGAGTTACCGATACCCACAATAGCCGGCCAAAATTGATAACCGACCAAAGCCAACACGATAAAAACCGCCACATAACTCAGTTTCTTAAGCTTTACAAAATCCAGTTTCTGAACCTTCGATAGCAAAAAATCTAAGCTGATTGCCAGCAAAGCTGCTGGAATCGCCCCTGCGAGAATCATATTACTGTTGTTCAGCGAAATCCCTCCGAAAATAAACTCCCCCAATCCGCCGGCAGCGATAAAAGAAGCCAGTGTGGCAACTCCTACATTAATCACCGCAGCCGTCCGGATGCCCGCAAGGATCACCGGCATGGCCAAAGGCAACTCCACCTTAAAAAGAACCTGTTTTTTATTCATACCCAAGGCATTTGCAGCTTCAATCACATCCCTGTTGACCCCGGTTATGCCCGTAAAAGTATTTCTGATAATGGGCAACAGCGCATAAACCAGCAACGCGACAATAGCCGGTTTGGGCCCAATTCCTAATAAGGGAATCATAAAACCAAGCAGGGCGATACTCGGAATCGTCTGTAGCACCCCAGCAAAGCCTAAAACTCCTGTTGCCCATTGGCGTTTCCGCGCAATGAACATCCCCAGAGGAAGACCGATTAAAATAGCCAGTAATAAGGCTGTAAAAGTGAGGCCAAGGTGTTGGAAAGTCTGATGAAGCAGCTTATCCCTTTGCTCCCATAAGAAATCCCACAAGGTTTGCTGACGATTATCCATGAATATGCTCCTGTTGGTAGCGCTGAAAAGCGCCGGTCAGCTCCTGAAAATTAACGGATTTTACCTGCCCCGGAAAGCCCTCTAAAGTAAAGCTCAGCTCCTCGTTAACCGTAAAATTAAAACAGTCCATGGCCAGCCAAACGCTCAGCTCTGCTGACTGTACATTTTCATTTTTCCCTTTGCCCGCCAGTAAACGATCATTTATCCTCATAGAATGCGGAGGTAGAAACTCCCATAAATCCTTTACACGCGCACATTTAAACTCCAACGCCAAACGTGCGCCATCTAAAAAGCGACGCGCAAAATCATTAACCGGTTTATATAATAAATCCTTTGCCGTCCCGATTTGAACAATTTCACCACGATTCATCAGACAAATCCGGTCGGCCAGCTCAAAAGCTTCCTGAACATCATGTGTAACCATCACAATCGTTTTTCTTTTTAACTCATCCAGCGCTTTAAATTCGGCATGAATCTTCGACCGCGTTACATTATCTAGTGCCCCAAAAGGCTCATCCATCAGTAAAATGGCAGGATCAGCGATCAATGCTCTTGCCAAACCCACTCTTTGCTGTTGTCCACCACTTAATTCATGCGGAAACAGGGATAAACAATCCGGAGATAAACGCAGTTTTTCCAGTAATTCAGTCGTACGTTGTAAGGTTTTTTCAACCGGCCATTTCAATAGCTTCGGAACGATGGCAATATTCCCGGCAACCGTATAATGAGGAAATAGGCCGATATTTTGCATGACATAGCCAATTTTTCGCCTCAACATTGCTGGTTTTTCATCAGTTGCGGACTGGCCATTGATCCTGATCCTCCCGGAATCGGGCTCGATCAAGCGGTTGATCATTTTGAGCGTAGTTGTTTTCCCACAACCACTCGTCCCCAGAATCACCATAGTTTCTCCTTCCTCCACGGTAAAAGAAACCTCCTTTACCGCTTCTGTATTTCCAAAACGCTTACTGACTCCTGATAATTCAATCATCTATACATTTTCAAGGTTTATAAAAGGTTGTTTTTTTATTTAAAGCGATCATCAGTTATTTACGAACAGGCTTCCTATAAAGTTTTTCTTTGCACTATTCATCTTTAATACCCATAAAAAGATTGTTTAGCGATTCAGAAAACGTGGGATGAGCGAACACACCATACCGGATTTTATCATAAGTAATTCCACCTAGCATAGCCATTTGAAGTACGGCCATGATTTCTCCACCTTCTGCGGCGAGTATGCAAGCCCCCAATATCTGTTTACTTTTACGGTCTACCACCGCCTTCATAAACCCTAAAGTCTGTGCGGTTTCTATGCCCCTTGCTACCTGTGTCATCGGGATCTTTGCGACCAGAAAATCGAGTCCCTTCGCTTTCGCTGCTGTTTCAGAAAGTCCTACCCGCCCCAGCTGAGGATCAGTAAACAGGCAATAAGGCGTCTGCCGATCTGCCGTACTAAAATTTCCTTTCTCCATCAGATTCCGATAAACAATCGTAAAATCATGATAAGAAATGTGCGTAAAAGCCGGACCGCCATTTACATCTCCAAGCGCATAAATGCCCTTTACATCCGTTTCCAACTTATCGTTTACCAGGATATACCCCTTTTGATCTGTTTTTATACCCGGAATATCCAAATTTAAGGAAGACGTATTTGGTGTTCTGCCAATGGCGATTAAAAGATGGCTGGCCTTTATAACTGATGTACCGTTGGCTGATTTTAGCTGGATTTTAAGCGCTTTAGCCGGGCCTTCAATTTCTTGTATAGTCGTGTTAGTGCGTATCAACAAACCCTCGTCCCTGAGTATTTCGGTTAGTTCAGCAGAAACATCTTCATCCTCCCGCCCTATAATCCTGGCAGATTTTTCAATGATAGTCACTTTGCTACCCAACCTATGGAACAGCTGTGCAAATTCCAGACCGATATAATTTCCGCCAAGAACTACCAGATGTTCAGGTATTTCCGTTAAATCTAAAATGGTTGTGGAAGTCAGGTAATTACTGGCAGTTAAGCCCGGCAATTCTGGTAAAGTCGGTTTAGCACCGGTATTGATGAAGATCCAGTCTGCGGAAAGCAATAGCTTTTCGCCGCCGGCCAGGCTTACCGTTAATTCTTTTGCTCCGGAAAAAGTAGCGCTGCCATGAATCAAGTCCAGCCCTTTTGTCGATTCCAGTCCTTTTTGTGCCCCTTGCTGAAAAGAATCAACAATCTCATCCTTTCGTTTTTTTATGGCTTTAAAATCTACCCTAACCGTTCCGGTTTCTACGCCAAGTTTACCGGCCATTCGGGCCTGATAAGCTGCATGACCAGAGGCAATCATCGTTTTTGTGGGTGTACATCCATCGTTGATACAGGTTCCACCAACTATTCTTTCTTCGATAATCGCGGTCTTTTTCCCTGCTTCCGCCAGCTTTTTTGCTAATGGAATCCCCGCTTGTCCAGCTCCGATAATAATCGCATCATAATGTTTCATATCTTGTTCCTTTAACCGATTCGTAAATACAATAGCTAAGACAGACGCTGAGTCTAATATAACTACTTATCCGCACAAATGTTTGGGAATCGAAAAAGGAACAACCTTAAACAAGGTTCCTACTGACAAGCTATAAAAATGCCGGTTGTCGAAGGATTCCTCAGGACTCCATGGAGCATCAAAAAAGGATTTGGCCTAACCAACCTTCTAAAACCCTTCCACAGTTCCTGAGCAATCCTTCGACAACCGGCAGCAATGTACTATTCGTATAGCAGCGCTCTGGTCGCTGCAAACAAGTCCTAATCTTCGGTTGTATTCTTCAATTTCATCAATAAAGAATAAGCACCTTTCACTACAATATCTTTTCCTTTTAAATCAGAATTTACTGCGGTAAAACCTTGTTCAGTGGCCCCTTTTTTCACTGCAATCATTATGAAAGCATCCTGACCATGGCGCACAAAAACATAATCTTTGTTCTCATAATTCACAAAAGCATCCTCCGGTAAAGCATCCACTTTATCATTATTGAGCTGCACTACTGCATTCATATACATGCCTGGAATCAGCTTCTGATCATATTGATCGAAATCACAATGCACCGTGGTACTTCTTTCCTCATTTAAGGCATGACTCACCAATACCACTTTCGTCAGGTGTTGCTTATCCGGTTTCGCATTGTTGTAAGCCATCACCTGCTGACCGATTTTAATCTTAGTCAAATCCTTCTCAAAAACCGTCAGGTTCAGGTGGATATTATCCGGATTCACCAGCTCAAAAATAACATCAGAAGGCAGTACATATTTTCCGATGTTCACATTCACCTTACTCACATAACCGTTAATTGGCGAATAAACCCCGATCGTTCTACTGATATTATCTTCCGTAAGTTTCGTTGGATTCAATCCAATCAAACGCAGCTTTTCAGCTAAAGCTTTACTTTCGATACTGAAATTTCTATACTCATTTTCTGCCTGTTGCAAGACTTTATCACTACCCGCTTTAGCCGTATGCAACTCCCTTTGTCTGTTGTATTCTTTAAGCGCAAAGCCGAGTTTATTCTTCGTGCTCAGGTAATCCTGTTGCAACTGAATGTACTGCGGATCCTCGATAGTTGCTAAGACCTGACCTTTCCTCACCCTCGTACCCGGCAGCATTTGTGTCGATTTCAGGTAACCTCCTAAAGGCACACTCACCGATACCAGGTTTTGCGGTGGAACTTCAATCTGTCCGTTCAATTTCAATACCGTACTGATCTCTCGGGGCTGCACTTTCTGAACCTGTAAATCCACTTGTTTCAGCTGCTCCGGACTCAGCTGTACAATGCTCTCATCCGTACTAACAGGCACTTTAGACTCTTCCTTCGCAGTACTGCTGCATCCATAAATCAGTACCGGGATAATTAATGCTGATAAATATTTAAAAACTATAGATTTCATGTTATTTTGATAAAAGGTAATTCAATTGAATGATACTGTTGTTCAGGCTAATAATGGCATTTAAATAATCCATGCGAAGTGCTAAAGCCTGTTGATTCAGCACCGTCCATTCCAGGTAATTGATCTCCCCTTTTTGCAACTGTTTATTCAGTGTTTGGGTAATCTCTCTGGCGTTTTTTAAAGCATGACGCTCAAAATCCTGTACGATTTCTTTGTTCTTTTTCAGCTGCTGGAGGCCGTCTTCCATTTCCGCCTGTAACTGTTTCCGCGCATAGCCGGTTTCATTTCTAGCCAGATCCTGCTGTGTTCTCGCCGATTTGATCCTTGCCTTTTGCGCTCCGGAAAATATCGGAATCCCGACACCCAGCTGTACAGAAGAAAATCTGGAACCCAGATCATAACGAATACCATCCTGTAAAGACATATTCTGATAACCCAGACTAAGCTCCGGAAGTAGCTTAGATTTTTCCACCCCAGTGGATGCTTTGGCCAGCTGCTCCTCCTGTACATGAAGCTTTAAAAAAGGATGACTTTCCAACTGAGCCGGATCAATCCCATCAAACTCCAGTTTAAAAGCCGCTGCCTTTGGCAAACGTGCTTCCGTACTATTGATCATTAACATAAATTGCTGCTGCAGGAAACTAAACTCCTTTTGCAACTCTTTCTTTTGTCGCCCGATTTGTGTCAATTGATTTTCCGCACTAGCCTTTTCCAGCATATTCGTTTCACCAGCTTTGAACCTTAATGTTGCAATCCTCAGGAACTCGCGAAAAGTACTGTCCATACCAACTAGTAAAGCCTCCTTTTCCGCGATCACCAACATTTCATAAAACATCGAGCTGGTCATCTTTTTAACCTCCGACTGTTTTAACTCCACATCCAGCATTTTCAGTTTCCATTCTTCGGTCAAGCGCTGCTTTTGTCTGCTATAAACCGTTGGTAAACTGAAGCTTTGACTAATCCCAACTGAATTATCAATTAAAGCACTATTGAACTTCCCATATTGCGCAGACAAGTTCGCTTTTGGAATATCAGCCCCTGTTTTGATCAGCTGTTGCGCTTGTTCCGCGCGCAATTTCTGTCCTTTCAGCAACATATTTCCTGTAGCAGCACTATCTAAAGCCTCCTGAAAACCAATTGGCCTTTGGGCAACAACCGTATTAAAAGGACTAAATGCAAGAACCAGCAAAATCAGCGTAGCCACCGTTTTACCAGCCTTACCTATTGGTTTCAAACCTTTCTCCACAGCGATGTATAAGATCGGCAACACGAAAAGCGTCAGCAAGGTGGCAATCATCAAACCACCGATCACGACCGTAGCCAACGGCCTTTGTACCGCAGCACCGGCGCCATTACTCAAGGCCATAGGCAGGAAGCCTAATGAAGCCACAAAAGCAGTCATCAGCACTGGCCTTAGCCTGGTAATCGTACCCTGCATCACTACATTTCTCATATCTGTTTCTCCTGTTTTTTTAATGCGGTTAAACTCGGCAACCAATACAATCCCGTTCAAGACTGCGATCCCGAATAAAGCGATAAAGCCTACTCCGGCACTGATGCTGAAAGTCATCCCACGAATCGCCAGCAGGAAAATTCCGCCAATGGCCGATAATGGAATGGCTGTATAAATCAGCAAACCGTATTTTATAGAGTCAAACGCAAAATATAACAACAGGAAAATAAGGATCAGGGATACCGGAACGGCTACCGACAAGCGCGATTTAGCCTCATTCAGGTTTTCAAATGATCCGCCATAAGCCACCGTATAACCCACTGGCAATTTGATCTCTTTATCCACCTTCTCCTGAAGCTCATTCACAATGCTTTCTACATCACGACCGTTCACGTTAAAGCCAACCAATACCCTTCTTTGCGTGTTTTCGCGCTGTATCTGACTCGGACTATCTACCAATTCTACCGTAGCCACCTGACTCAAAGGAATCTGATTGCCCGCAGGTGTCGGAATCAACAATTGCTGCACATCCTTCAGGTCTTTTCTATTGTTATTATCCAACCTGACCACCAATTCAAAGCGTTTTTCACCTTCAAAAACCAATCCGGTACTTTGCCCAGCAAATGCGGCATTGATGTTTCTGTTTACTTCTGAAATATTCAATCCATATTGCGCAATCGCAGGTCTGTTGTATTTAATCACAATCTGCGGTGTCCCCGAGATCTGCTCCACATAATGCTCCGTTGTACCTTCAACCGTCCGCACAATATTGCCTAGTTTCTTCGCGTAAACACTCAATGTATCCAGATTTTCGCCATAAATTTTACAGACCACATCCTGCCTTGCCCCCGTCATCAGCTCATTAAAACGCATCTGAACAGGGAATTGAAAACTCGTCGTCACCCCGGGAACCTCCGAAGCGGCTTTGCTCATTTTCTCCGACAACTCCTCAAAAGAACTGGCAGAAGTCCATTCGCTTTTCTTTTTCAGGTTGATGATCATATCCCCCATATCCATTGGCAGTGGCTCTGTAGGCACTTCACTACTACCAATTTTGGTCACTATATTTTTCACCTCCGGAAATCTGGACTTCAAAATCGCAGACACCTTTTGTACATTTTCTATCGTCGTATTCAAGCTAGAGCCCGAAAGCACCCTTGTTTCTACCGCATAATCTCCCTCTTCAATTGAAGGAATAAACTCGCCACCGAGCCTTGTCAATAGAAACACAGCAAAGACAAACATCGTCACCACCAGACCCAGAATAAGCTTAGGAATCCCCAATGCCTTGTTTAATATCTTGCTGTAAGCCGATTCTATTTTAGCCATCAGGCGATCCGAGAAGTTCTTTTTATCAGAAATCGTCTTGCTCAGAAACACCGTGCTCATCATCGGAATATAGGTTAGCGATAAGATAAAGGCCCCTAACAATGCAAAAGCTACCGTTTGTGCCATTGGCTTAAACATCTTTCCTTCAATCCCCTGTAAACTGAAAATCGGCAGGTACACGATCAGGATAATGATTTGTCCGAACACCGCACTATTCATCATTTTAGAAGAAGCACTTTTCACTTCCTTATCCATTTCCTGCTGCGATAATGTCCGCAGACCGGCAAATTTCTTGCTATGCGTTAACTGGTGCATCACAGCTTCTACGATAATCACGGCACCATCTACAATCAGTCCGAAGTCTAATGCGCCAAGGCTCATCAGGTTTCCACTAACGCCAAATAAGTTCATCATGATGATGGCAAAAAGCATAGAAAGCGGGATCACAGAGGCCACCAATAGCCCTGCGCGCACGTTTCCTAAAAACAAGACCAGTACAAAGATCACAATCAGTGCCCCTTCCATCAGGTTCGTTTTCACGGTATCAATCGCATTGCTCACCATATCGGTACGATCCAGGAAAGGCTCCACAACCACCCCTTCCGGCAGGCTTTTCTGAATTTCAGCAATCTTCGTTTTGATACTTTCGATCACTACATTACTATTGGCCCCTTTTAACATCATCACAATACCACCGGAAACTTCCCCTTCATCATTGTAAATTAAGGCGCCATAGCGGGTTGCCGAGCCGATTTTCACTTCCGCAACATCACGGATCAATAAAGGCACGTTGTTATTCTTGTTCTTGATGACTACATTTTCGATGTCATCTTTATTTTCAATCAGCCCTTCGGATCTGATATAACTTACAGAACTCTGTTTTTCTATATAGGAACCGCCGGTATTCTGGTTGTTACTTTCCAGGGCATTAAACACATCGGCAATGGTAATTCCATGCGCCTGGAGCTTGTTGGGATTGATGGCCACCTCATATTGCTTGAGTTTACCGCCAAAACTGCTCACCTCGGCCACGCCTTTTACCCCTAATAATTGTCGCCTGACCACCCAGTCCTGGAGGGTCCGCAACTCGGTAATATCGTATTTGCTTTCATACCCTTTTTTCGGTTTCAGCACATACTGGTAGATTTCTCCGAGGCCGGTAGAAATAGGCCCCATTTCTGGTTTCCCGATGCCATCCGGAATACTGGCCTGCACGGTCAGCAATCGCTCCGAAACCTGCTGTCTGGCCCAGTAAACATCTACATCATCATTAAAAACAAGGGTAACCAGGGAAAGGCCGAACCTACTATAGCTCCGGATTTCTTTGATCCCTGCAATATTACTACTCGCCTGTTCTACAGGGAAGGTCACCAGTCTTTCGATATCTGTTGCGCCATAAGAAGGCGCAGAGGTGATAATTTGCACCTGATTATTCGTGATATCAGGTACCGCATCTACGGGAAGCTTTGTCAATTCAAAAGCACCGTAAATGATCAGCGCAATTGTAAATAGCGCCACTATGAGTTTATTCTTTACAGAAAACCCAATGATTTTATTCAACATAAAAAAGGAATTTTGATTTACTCTTTATACCATAAAAGCTAAACCAGGGAGCTATTCCGCTGGATTAGTAGGGTAAATCAAACTTTTGGCGGTTGCCAGATAGTATCCAGATAAGCATAAGGAACATGTTCATCGGTATAGATGATGGTTTCTTTCTGTAAAATGGCACTATATACTTTGATAATGTATTTATGGAATGTCGGTGTTGCCGGACTGGTTAAGACAGAATGCTGATCAACCGATTTAAAAGGCAATTGGTTGTCACGATCCTGATCGTTATCCGTATGCGGAATGGAGTTGTAATGGTCTACAAGATAGGTAGAAAAGCTAATCCCCTCATTAATAGCCTGGTGCTCGAAGTAATGTTGAAAAAGTAAAGGCAGTTTGATTAATTCCTGCAATCCGGTAGAAAAAATGAGGAGGATTAAAGTTATAAATATGGATACGGGCTTCTTCAACGCCTCAAATGTATTGGTTTCTTTGCTCCCAAAAAAGGAAAAGATCGTAACTTTTATATAAAAAAGAGGTAAAACTCCGGGTAATAAAGCCCTCAGCTAAATCAGCTGAAGGCTTTATGCTTAATTTACCTGATCTCAAATTTCAGATCAGATTTGATGTCTGTCTTTTTCATATCTCGCAACAGGACAAGCGGAGATTTCTCCGATCCGAAATCATTATCCTTCAGGATCACTTTCGTATCTGCCGTTAATAAAATCGCTGGTCTTTTATCCCCTCTTTTCATAAAGTTCGTTTGTATGACCTTATTGCCTTTAAAAATCAACCCATTGGTACTTCTGGCGGCAAGAATCGGATCATCGTACACCTTAAACGTATTGTTCATTATGCGGATATTTTTATGCACCCAATAACCCGGCACCAGCTCCCTGTTTTGAGGGAAGATATTGATCACATAGTTATCCGGATAAGAATTATAGCCACAATCTTCAAATTCGTTATTGCTGATGGTTACATCAGTAACCGGACCGGATTCAAACCAACCCAGCGCATCGTTTTCGATCAGAATCGCATGCATCCCCAGGCGGAAGAAAACATTGTTTTCAATCAGCACCTTTCTGCGGGTAGTCACTAAGATTCCCCGGGCATTAGAGCCCTCAAACCTCGAATTCCTAATCGTCAGCGAAGGTGTCCAGGTCACATTTTCTACAAAATCTCCGCTTTTAAGTGCTGAGGAAACCGAGCTGGTCAATACCACCAGGACTTCCTTTTCATTGATCAGCTTTACACTTTTAACCACCCCATTCTCAAATATCTGCAATGATTTCGACCGCAGCAAAGCGATGCTATCTCCCGGAGCAAAGGCTTCAAAACCATAAGTCTGCCCATGCATAAACCTCAGTCTCAATTGATTTCCAGACAATACTTCTATGACCTTCAAATGAGTACCGTGCACATTTATCGCGTCATCGTGTAAACCTCTAAATCTGGAATTCTCTATAAGAATCTGTCCTTTACAACCCGAAAAATGCGTCCCATCTGCCGAAGAAGCAATGACTCTTCCACTGCCTTTTGCAGGTTCCACAAAAAGGCTGTCGTAATGGAGGTTTTCAGAAAACTGGGAGATAATCCCGAGGCCATGCATGAAATTCATATGCACATTAGATAAAGAGATATTTTTAGAGCGGTTATTAAAAGCACCTACATAGTCGCGAAAACGGTCACGAACCGTTAGCACTTCTCCTGGTTTCGCCTTAAACTTGGAGAAATCTCCCATAAATTTCACAGTCCGGGGAGCAACCATACTGGCGGTACTTTTCAAGAAAGGGTCCCAGGAACTATAAGTAGTCACACCGGTTTCCGGATTTAACAGGATTGCATGAAAGTTCTTGCTGACCCATTTTTCGCCATACCATTCCAGCCTGCCGTCAATGATATCGAATTTAGAATCCGGGTGAACTTCTACCAGCACACCGTTTGGATTGATTTCTTTAATTGTCATTTCCGACATCCCCGGACGTTCATAATCAAAACTCAGGTTTTGAATCCGGATGTTTTCCGAATGATCCAGAATCCAGGTGGCCATTTTCCCATGAAACACAAAAGAGGAATTATTCCCTTCTATGGTAATGTTTTTCAAGCCCTTAAGCAGCAACCCCGCCTTAATCTTTTTGGAGGCATACTCTTCCACAGTGGAAGTGTTGCTGATAAAATAAATGTTCTCCTGCGCCTGGTCTGGCCAGAAATCATACCTGCCTTTAGGAAAGACAATTCTGGAATTGGGTTGGTTCCGACAAGCTTCAATCGCTTTGGCAACACCTGCGGTTACATCGGCAAAAGTGTTGGGTTCAACACCAAATTGCTTCACATGAATATCCTGAGCAAAGGAAATTTTAATGCAAAAAAGGAATAAGATCAGTAGTTTTGGTTTCATTGGTTCAATTATGGTATGATTTATGGAGCTAACTTAGTATTAAATTTCTCCTTAATGATATAGAGCCATAAATTCAGTGGCACACACTTAAGTATTTTATATGTTACAAAAACGCCATATTTATTCCTTTTAAAACAAGATTATGAAAGTACAATTCCCAGTTATTGGTCTCCTGAGCGGGATGCTGCTATTTAGCTGCACTTCGTCTGAAAACAAAGCAAACAGTACCGATACGCTAGCTACAGCAGATACAACAGCAATTCCAACAGCGACTATGGCCACTAGCCCAGGCAGTGCGGATCAAAAGACGGTTGATCTGGTGAAGCTTAAATTAACCACCATGTTTAAGGATGAATTATCTAAAAATCTGATTGACAGCGCAGGCAGGAAATTCAAGTTGTTTGAATATGACCTCAATGAAGATGGTAAAAAGGAGATTTTTGTCGGACTAACCGGATCTAACTTTTGCGGATCAGGCGGCTGCACCATGCTGTTGCTTAATCCGGAAGGAGAAATGATCAGTAGATTTACCGTGGTAAATTACCCGATTCAGATCAGTAATACAGCCACCAAAGGTTGGAAAGATTTAGTCCTGAACAGCAATGGAAAAGACCACCTGATGAAATTTGACGGAAAAACTTACCCTGCTAATCCGAGCGTACAAGCGGTTTATGAAGCCACTGCTCCAAAGGAATTAGTAAAAGGCCTGGGAACTGCCGATCCTTACTTAAACTGGTAAATAACTGCCCAAAAGCAAATTACCGATCCAAAGCGCTGACCACAAATCAGCGCTTTTTTTATGGTCTTCAGCTGATTCATAACGATGAGCCTCCTGACACAGCCCCCCTCTCTTCAGCTCTGGCATGAAAATAGAGCAGACACCAGTATTAAATCAAGACATATGAACTTACCATCGTTTAGGAACGTCAATTTTAAAAAGGTAAAAAAGGATTTTAAGGAAGGCTTTAACAACCTTGCTTCTGGTGGCTTTAAGCAGATATTTAGCCGGATAGACCAGGTCAATATCAAAAAAGGTGTAGACACCATGGGCATTGATAAATTTGTGAATCAATGTGCATTAATGGCAGCCGGGTCAGGTTTAATCACCGGAGTTGGCGGCGTTGGCACCATGCTGATTGGCACACCGGTGGATATGATCAACATCATTACGCAACAATTCCGCGTCACCCTGGCGATTTCTTACCACCGTACCGGCGAATATAAAATCAGTTTTGAAGAGTTCTTTAAAATTGTCGCTTCCTCCGTAAAAGCCGATACTAAACTGATCCTGAGCAAAAACATCATGGAAGAGGTTGCAGAGAAAATCTTTCTGAATCTAGGCGCGAAAGCAAGTCGCAGGTTAGTACCTGTGGTTGGTGGTGTCATTGGCGGAACCATCAACTACCTCTTCATCAAAAAACTCGCGAAAGAACTTCTGGAGAAACCTCATTAACCCTATTCCGGAATTTTAATCCACTTTGCCGGGAACATCCATATTGCGCAGATAAATCTCTTGTTGCGGAACCGGCATCTTGACCTCCTGCTCCTTAAAAGCAGCCGTAATCGCGATGATCAGGTCGCTTCTCGTGGCAAAAGCCTCTCCGATATGCTTCGTCCAGAAATAGATTCTCAGGTCAATAGCACTATCACTAAACTGTTCAAACTGTACGATAGGCCCCGGGCTTTTACTGATTCTATCGTCCTTGCTTAAAATATCCTTCAGGATTTGCCTGCTTTTTTCAAGGTCAGCATCATAAGCAATACCAATCATGATGGATAGGCGTTTCCGGTTACCACCAAGCGACCAGTTCACCAGATGTGCATTTAAAATATCACCGTTAGGTACGACTACATCGGCGCCATCCCAATTGGAGATCACACTACTTCTAAAACCAATAGACTTCATCGTTCCGCCTTGTCCGGCGATATCGACAATATCCCCTACATTAACCGGCTTCTCAAAGGCGATAATCAAACCACTCACCAGGTTGTTCACTAAGGTTTGCAAACCAAAACCGATACCTACTCCTAAAGCCCCTAAAACAATGGTAATACGGTCTACCGGGATCCCCGCAGCGGCAACGGCTAAGAACAAGCCGATACAAAGGATAGAAATCCGCACCAACAGCAACCAGCTTCCAATCCCTTTATTGTCTTTACCCGAAGCAGTATGCCTGTCGGAAGCAAAAAACGAAACCACCTTGGAAATCAGGACGGCAGTCCCCATAATGGCAACAAACAGGAGCATATTATTAATACTGAACGTATAATTGCCAAGCGTACGCTCCGCGCTAAAAAAGTTCAGTAATGGTTTCGACAAGTAGTCAAATGAAGGGAAATTACGACCGAACAACACCAGCCAGCCCAGCACCATTAATACATAAAAGAGTGCAGGAGCTTGTTTCCCTACCTTTTCAGGATTCAGGAAAAACAGCTTCCTATCCTGGCCCGAATACACATTAAAAGCCATTAGCAAGCCCTCATTAATCAACCTCACCGTCCAGAGAAAGAGAATGGCAATCACCACATTCAGAAAACCACTGATAAAAAAAGTCTTTGCCAGGTTATAGCGGCCAAACATATTGGCAATTACAGCGGCAACTTCCAGTAAAACCATAAAACCGATAGCCCAGGTGATCCATTTTTCCTTGAGTTCCTCCTGATGTCCCTTTAGCATGGTGAAAAAACCAACCACAACGCCAATCATAGCGCAAAACAGCATAAACCAGCGCTCCATTCTGGAGGCCTGTAAAACCAGGTTGTCCCCTGCGGCCAGCAGAAAAAACAACACCATGACCAGCCATACCCGAAGCCAGTATCGACTTACATAACCGCGAAAAATAACGCTCAGACAAATACAGGATACCGTCCAGAAAACAACATTTAAAATAAAAGGAGGCGCAGGGAAAAAGAACTGAAATAAACTGATCACAATCAGCGTCGCAGAAAGTAAAGGATACCGCAGTACCAATTGCCCCTCCAGCTCAGGTTTTAACAGATTCGCTTTAACATAGATATTTTTGAGGGAACGCAGGTAAACAAAGGACGTTAAGATCAGCAAAAACAACACAAAGATTTTACCTGCATTATTCTCCACATAAAAACTGAAAGTCAATAAGCCTTTTGTTTTGGAGAAGTCAAGAATCTCGCTAAAGGGGCGATAGAAACCCTGAGGCTCCCAGATATTGGCAAACTCTCTTTTGAAAGTATGACCAGCCATTTCCTGCTGGTAGGACTCAATTTCTTCTAAACTACTTTGTAGCTTAAACACCGTCATATTCACCTGGTTCAGCAAGGTCTGAACATTATTAGCAGCAATCTTCAATGAAGTATCCACAGGGCCGGTTTCATACGCGATCACCTGAATTTTCTGAAGATACTTCATCAGTGTGGTCGAGTCCGTCGAAAACTTAAACAAGGCGGGCACACTCAATAAAGAGTCCAGCTGATACCGAACACTACTCAGGTCATGCTGGCGGATCTCTAATTTTAACTTCCTCGAATTGGCCTTATTGAGTAATTCAGCTAAAATTTTACTGGTAGCCGTTAAATTCCGGAAGGTTTGCGCAGTTCCTTTATTGGTAAATACCCCATCGCCGGCAATAGCAAAATCTTCCTCAATCTGTTTCAGTTCGGTCTTCGTACCCGGGGTATCCAGATTACTTTTAAGATAGGTCTTTGCTTTTTGCATCGTCCTGCTGATCTCCTCAAAGGTCTTAATCTGAGCAGCAGCGGCTTTATCTGCTTCAAAATCCGCAGCACTTTCTTTCGAGGACAACTTTGCAAAAGCCTGCATTTTGCCTACAAAACTCAACTTTGAACTGTCCGGTTTTACGGATTTGCTGACTGAATCTTTTGTTTGCGCATTTGTACACAGCATGCTGAATACCAACGCAAAAAACAAAACCCAAATACTTATATTTTTATAAACGACCATCTAAAACCTATTTAAACCCAATAATACGGAAAAAGCGTCATTAATTTATTTTCAAAAAAGCAAATCAAAAAAGCAACGTTACTTGTTTAATCTGACAAGAAAACATTTTAAAATGAAAAAGATTCTCCTGTTTGTCTTTACGACAATTTTTGCATTAAACACCTTCGCCCAGAACAGTCCCAATGGAAAACAAGACATCATTCAAAAGACCAACGGGGAAGAGCTGAAAGGTAAGCTGACCAGAATTAACGAAAACGAGGTCAGTTTTATTTATCCTGGTGAGACGGTAGAATACACGATTAAAAAATCTGACATCTCGAAAATAATCCATTCCAGTGGCAGAGTTGAGGTTTTCGGTCAACCTTCCCTACCAGCTGCTGCCAGACAAAAAGATCAGGTCAGTATGTCTGCAACACCGGTTGATCACCACAACAAGATCGCCATACTCCCCTTTACCTTTATTATGGACAACCTGCCCGGAGCAGAACAAATTGGCTATAAAGCACAGGAAGATACCTATACTTTTCTATCAAAACATTCCGCTGGCTATACCATTCTAGATCCAAGAACTACCAATGCCAAATTGCTTCAGGCGGGCTTAACCAGGGATAAAATGATGGGTTTTACCATGAAAGATATTTGCGATGTACTTGGCGTAGAATATGTGATTGATGGTACAATTCTTCAAAACAAAGGATACCAAACCAGCACATCAACTGGCAGCGCTGATACTAAAGTAAAAAGAGATGAGGAAGAAAAAGTCAAAAAGGTTTCAAATACCAATACCAGTTATACCAATTCTGCACAACGATATGAAGTGAGTGTAAGCCTTCATATTTACATGGACAACAATGCAAGTATCTACAATCAAAGTCATAAAGCTTTCCTGACCAACACAGATGGATCTTACAATAGTCCACTGGAATATTTGCTAAAAAGATCACCATTATATCGAAAATAAGGTAATCGGAAAAATTTATCTGCTGGAAATATAACATCCATCTAGCAAGGGAAGTTAGCTTATAACCTCCCTTGCTGAAAATAAACGTTCAGTATTCCAGATACAGGTTAAGGTTTCCGATCAAACAACACCACATCAGGTAGCTGATCTACTACCTCCTGCTGGTTTAAATCTCCATCAGCCCCCATTTCCAGTAAAGCAGAACTGCCCTTGATTTTAGGCTGGTAAGCTTTCCCCTGGAAAAGAACCGGCAGGCTCCCATAATTAAATAAAGACTTACTGCTACGCCCCGAAACCTGCAAAGCAGGCATTTTATTGCCATCTAATTGTGCCTGAATATCCCATTCACCGATTTGCAAATGATACAATCCCTGATCAACAGAAAGCCTTTTAATCAACTTAGCTTCCCCGTTCTGCACCTGGATAATCGTTAAAAACCTGAACTTCTGCATTGGCTTAGAAGTCACACCAGCATGCCATTGATCCACAAAATCTTTGATCTTACCCTCATCATTCGTTACTTTATTCCAGTTCTCCGCAGCTGCTGAGAATTGATGGTGAACCACCATACGCAGGGGTTCATTGGCAAACACACTGGCCTTCACTGCTGCCAAATCCGTGATCACTTTGAAATTCTGCTGATCCGGATCATCGGTTTTCTCTGCCTCAATCGTATTATAAGGCGCATGGAACTGTGTGGTCCATTTAACCGGAGTTTTAGCTTCTAATTCGTCGTACAAGACCACATAACCGCCATCCAGTTGCAACATATGTCTGCGGTACAAGGTTAAGCCCGCATCGCCATAGCCATTACTTTTGGAGGGTGTCAGCTTGATCTGTTTAAACCTGTCCAGCCAGAAATCACTTTTAATCTCGCCATAGGCATTGCTGGCATCCCCTAAAGCATATTGAATGCGCGATCCGGAAATCGTACGGGGAATCCAGCCATACCCTTCTTCTCCTAGTTTCTGACCCAGACTATCGATCAGTATCGTATTGTAAGCTCTGGAAGTCCGGTAATACAACAGGTTATGACGGTCACTAAAATTGCTGTAATAACCGCTTCCTCCGAAAATCGTTTTGCCCTTATAATTTAGCGTAAAGGCATTCTGAGCAGCATGACCATGCCCCGAAGAACCAAAAGGACTACTCATCAGATACGAACTCAGACTCTGATCTTCACGACCTAAATCTTCATGCATGGCTGCAACACCCACATCCGCAAAATTCCTTGTTTTCGGCAGTGACGTTGGCGATAAAGTACTGAGCTTCCGCTCAGGCTTGTAATTCAGTAACCTGAAAAGTAAAAAGTCATCTGTACCCCTAAAATACTCCGGTTTTTCGCGCTTGATCTCTGAAACATACCAGTTCAGGTAAGGATTATCCATTTTAAAAGTCAGCGCTTCTGCAAACCAGGCCTGGCCTTTTACCATATAGGGAATATTCTCCCACATATCTCCGGTAGAGGTCGAAGACGAATGCGGTGGATAGGTATACAGCATAAAATAAGGCAGATTCTGCATCCATGGCAGCTTAAAATAATCAACACCAGTAAAGTCACCAAACAGCTGGGAAAGGTAGATAATCGACTTAAAATTCACCCTGAAATAACCGTTACCTTCATGCCAGCCCCCATCTGTGGTTCCCAAAACCGGGAATCTTGCCGACCACACTTCATACATATACGTCATCCATTCCTTTGATTCCGGAACCTCATTGATCACCGCAACAGTAGCAATGGCCAGATTCCGCAACGTAATTTGCCAGACATGGTTATCACTCACATGCAGCTCAAAACGATTCGGCAAATGATCATATACTTTTCTTGCTCTCAGGGTAATCATGTCCCTCAGCTCAGTTTTTTCTTCCGCAGACAGGAACTGATAGCCCGCATCATAAAACCAGCCTAAAGCTTCCAATACGGCACCACTGGTGAAATCACTACCAGTTGCCAGGCCATTAGGATCCATCCGGGCAATACTTAGCGCCCTTCTTTTGGCATCTTTTATAAATCTTTCGTCTTTAGTCAATTGATAAGCGATACACAGGTTACGAACCGGATTTCCTACGGCATCACCAAAACCGTGGTACATTCTTTCGATAATGATCTTCTTTTCTAAAGCAGTTTTTCCGGTCGTATCAATTACCCGTTGCGGCTTCTCTTCCGGCAAAGGTGCCTGCATCAACTTCTCCGCAAATACAATGAACTTTTTCGCCTCCGGATTCTGGAGGTTATTCCGGTAAAAATCTTCGCCTATCCTGTTCATATTCCACAATCGTGGATGAGGTCCTTCATTACGTTTCAATACTTCTGCGACCGGTGGGGAAATATCCGAGGCGTTAACCGTTCCATCAGACGCTGTCCCATTCGGTCTTCCGACCTGAAAATCATAAACCGGCGACCAGCTCCATTGCCTGCTCTTTCTCAGTTTATAACCGTATTTCCAAAACCAGCGACCAGGTTTTAAAACCTGGTGCAGTGGATATACTGTCCAGCGTTGCTCCCCGCTGCTGATCAGATCTTTCTTAAAATCCTGATCAGTAGCCAAAAGAACCTTATAAACCACATTTCCGATATTCGGGTCTTCTGCAACCTCGCTGCCACTTTCCATAGGCAACACCATATTTTTACCATTGGTCCCCGGCCAAAGTAAGGCGGGCGAGGCTGTAGGCACCGTTATTCCATTTGCAGGATAAGGCCATTCCCGTACTCTGGAATGTATTTTCTCCGCATCAATTTTCAGAACAGCGCTTTCCTGTTGCGCCAAAACAGCGATAGACCAGCAGGAAAAGGATAGTAAAGTCAGTATTTTTTTCATCGTCATATTAGCTTATCAATCCCTTATCAGGATCCTGTAAATTTATCGCCATTGCGTGCAGACCAGTTTTTCAGGTACATACGCATCCCTTGCAGCTTCTTTTTAAAAGCAGGATTTACGGCCAGATTGTTCATTTCTCCGGGGTCTTTGCGAAGCGAAAACAGTTGCTCCCTAAGTACCCCCTTGTTGTAAACGATGTATTTAAAATCATCGGTAATCACCGCCCTGCCGCTAATTCCCAGCAAATCTTCGTTATCGGCAAAATCAGTTTCAATCACTAGAGTATCACGCAGCTTTTTTGCCGGATTGGCAATCCGCTCACTAAGATCCATGCCTTTCAAATAAGCCGGCTTTAAAACACCTGTAAAGCCGCAAATCGTGGGGATGATGTCAATTCCGTTGCAAACCAACATATCGTCTGTGCGGGCTTCCCAGGCGCCCATTTTAGAAATGATGAACGGAATCCTGGAGGCCTCTTCATATAAAACCTGTTTCTGATTCCAGCGGTGTGCCGCATAACCGTCACCATGATCCGCGGTAAAGATGACTATGGTGTTCTTTTCCAGGTCGTATTTTTTCAGGGAGGCCAAAACCATCCCAACGTAATGGTCTACTTTTTCAACCAGCCTGTTGTAAGCCCAGCGGTATTGTCGCCATTGATCCCCTGTCCAGTTTACCGTGGGATAAGTTCTGAAACTTACCTTTTGCTGTTCCCTGATCAGCTCCGGCTCATGCGCAGTAATGCTCCAGTTATCCGGTAAAGCCGGACAATCAGCAGCCGGAGGTGCATTTTCTAAAACATCCATTTTCATGGCATCGCCACGCGCCCATTCGCAAATGTCATGTGGGTTTAAGAATGAAGCAACCAGCAAAAAGGGCTGGGTTCTATTTTCCTTCATAAAACGGGCGCAATACGAAGGTGTACCGGCATCGTTATAATCGAGGAAATCCGTATTTTCTATATAATCAAAACCATGTTGACTCACTTTAGCAGTCGGAATCGGTAAATGCCATTTCCCAACATATCCGGTCTTGTAACCTCCGGATTTAAGAATCTTGCCCATCACCAATAAGCTATCCGCCCAAAGTCCGTCCTTTTCTGGCGCATTCCCCACAAAACCCGTTTCAAAAGGCATTTTCCCGCTAAAAATAGCCGTCCTCGAGGGGGTGCATAAAGGTTGTGCGCAATACGCTTTAGTAAATTTAACACCGTTTTTTGCCAGTTGATCCATGGCCGGTGTCTGCAAATCTTTATTCCCTGCATTGCTCATCGCATCAGCAGTTTGCTGATCTGTCATGATAATCAGGATATTAGGCCGCTTGCTGGTTTGCGCAATCGCAGTGCTGCTAAAAAACAAGGCGCATAAGCAGCCAACAGTATTTTTGAATAAGGTTCTCAGGTTCATTAACAAAGTTTTTTTCGTGGGTTCTATTTCAGATTTTCTATTTTGTCCAGGTACTCGCTTGGCATCACCCCGAAATGATTTTTAAAGGCCGTAGAGAAATAAGAAGGCGTATTAAAGCCACAGGTATAGGCGATCTGCGCGATGGTATATCTTTTGGAAACCATCAGTTCTACCGCTTTCTTAAACCGGATGCGCTTCATGAATTCAATCACCGATTCCCCCGTAATCGCTTTCAGCTTTAGATACAGGTTAGATCTGCTCATCCCGATCTCCTTACTAAATTTATCTACGGAGAACTCAGAATCTGAAAGATGGAGTTCGATAATCGAAATCGCTTCTTTCAAAAACTCCTCATCGAGGGTATTAAAGGCAATGTTTTCCGGCACAATGTCCTTACTTGCCGCATAATATTCTTTTAATCGTTTACGGGAACGTAAGAGGTTGCTGATCTTTGCAGCCAGCAATTCTATGGAGAAAGGCTTGGTTACATAATCATCAGCACCCATTTCCAAACCTTTAATCTGCTGACTGGTCTCGCTTTTGGCCGTTAAAAGTATCAACGGAATATGGGAGGTATTGATGTTTTGCTTGATCTTTTTACAAAAATGCAGGCCATCCAGTTCAGGCATCATCACATCGCTGATGATCAGGTCAAACTGCTCGGTTTCCAACCTGGCCAAAGCCAGCTTAGCATCAGCTGCCAATGCAACCTGGTAATCCGGACTAAAATAATCTTCCAGATAGGTCAGTATTTCCTGATTATCGTCTACAATCAGCAATTTAAACCGCTTATCCTTTGTAGCCTCCCCGCTTGCTTTTAATTCCTCTTTAGGGCAACCCGCGTCTAAACCAGAATCCGAAGCTACAACTGAATCCGGATCAGAAACCGTAGAAAGTTCATAAACCCGCTCCGGACCTAAATCATCTTTATAAACCGCCTCCGACAAAGGAATAACCACCGTAAAACTGCTTCCTTTTCCCGGCGCACTTTCTACCATAATCCGGCCATGGTGTAACTCCACCAAACGTTTGGTAAAAGCCAGACCAACCCCAGAACCCAGATTCATTTCCTTGTTGTTCACCTGATAAAACTGATCAAACACCTTTGGCAATTCTTCTTCAGGAATGCCCAGGCCGGTATCCGTAATCTTCAGGTACACCTCTTCATTTTTTGTCCGCAGTTCAATGCTGATCTTATCCCCGGCAGCCGTGTATTTAAAGGCATTAGACAAGAGGTTAAACAAAATCTTTTCCATCGCATCCTGGTCAAAGTAGCAAGATAATTTTGCTTCGGAAGCCTGATAAACATACTTCAGTTTGTTCTTTTCAGCAAGCGGCTGGAAGGACTCATAAATTTCGTGTACAAAACTCACCAGGTCAGATCTAGTCACTTTCAGTTGTCTGGTGCCCATTTCCGTTTTCCGGAACTCGAATAACTGATCCACCAGATTATACAGTCTTTTTGCATTAACCATCATCAAATCCAGCTTCTTCCCAAAGACCTTATCCAAAGCAGTTTTTTTAATTAACTCCTCTAAAGGGGCCAGAATCAGGGTCAAAGGCGTCCGTAACTCATGAGATACATTAGTAAAGAAGTCCATCTTCATCTGGTTAATGTATTGCAGTTTTTCTTTATCCAGTTGTGCCAGTTTAAGCTGATCCAGGGCCTTCATTCTTTCTGTAAAGATCCGGTAAGCCATATAAGCCGCTATACCAACAACCAGCAGCAGGGCAAAGTAAAACCAAAGAGTTTTATACCAGGGTGGCAACACGATAATCTCCAGGCTTCTAACCGGACTGATCTCCCCGTTAGGTCCTACCGCTTTAACGTTCAACACGTAACGACCATGTGGCAAATTGCTGTAACTTGCCTTAAAATCATCCGTTTCCTGCCAGGTCCGGTCGAAGCCTTCCAGCTGGTAATAGTAATGCGTTCTGTTGGTGGAGATATAATTGAAAGTATTAAAAAACACGCTGAACTGCTTGTCGTCCGGACGTAACTCCAGACTTTCCACCTGGTCAATGTGTTTGCTCAAAATACCCGTCCCATCCGCTGTGGTCATGTTTCTATTGAAAACCTCTAAAGCCGTAAAGTTCAGTTTTAACGATAAAGGTTGCTGTTTCAAAGCAGCAGGATAGAAATAGGAAATCCCCTTAATCCCCCCAAAAAGCAACATCCCATCCTTCGCTTTACAGAAAGAGTACTCATTAAACTGATTGTTCTGCAAGCCGTCGCGTTCATCAAAAACCTGTACCGCATAACTATCCGGGTTGAACTTTAGCAAACCGCTGTTGGTAGAAATCCATAAATTCCCCTCATCATCCGGCTGTATGCCATAAATAGTACCTGCTAAAAAGCCCTTCCTGTTCTTAAAAGATATAAAAGACCGTTTTCCTTCGTCATAAAGGCTTAAACCATCCCGTGTTCCCATCCAGATCCGCTTCTTTTTATCTTCCGCAATACAGTTCACGATATCCTCGCTCAAGGTACCATCGCCGATATTTCCAAAGAGCATATTATCCGGATAAAACTGGGAAACCCCATTCGTAGTACCGATCCAGATTCTCCCCTGACTATCCTGAAACAGACAGGTAATGTCATCAGAAACCAGCCTTTTACCCGCTTTATCTGCCGTAACATGGACAAACTTCTGTGATTTGGGTATAAACTGATCCAGACCGGAACGTGTACCTATCCAAATCCGCCCTTTATCATCTTTTAAAATACTGTAAACCAGATCACCGGCAATACTATTCGGATCATTTGGCTGATGCAGGTATCTTTTGATCTGCCCTGTACCAGGGTTCAGCACGTTTAATCCACCTTTATGGGTGCCAATTAAAACATTCCCATCCGCATCAAAATTGATTGCTTTAATGTTATTCGAACTTAAAGTGGCTGGGTTATTCTCCTGCGCAGTAAAATAAATGATGGTACGTTTCTCCGGATTCCAGTAATTGATCCCATTATTATTGGTTCCAATCCAGAAATTCCCGTTCTTATCCTGTTTTATGGCACTAATCACCTCATCATTGAGGGAAGGTTTACCCGTATTCTGACTCAGCAGGTTAAACTTGATATCGTCTTTATGGTAATAACTGATGCCACCATAATAGGTGCCCAGCCACATGCCCTTTTGCTTGTCGCGATACACAAAGCGTACCGAATTCTGACCAATTGTCAAAGGATTGGAAAGCTGGTGGTAGTAATTATCGAAGCTAAAATCAGCAAGCTTTAAGATCGAAAGTCCCCTGAAAGTGCCCAGCCAAAGGTTTCCCTCTGCATCTTTCGCAATAGAGCGGATATTATCATCCGCTACGCTGTTCTTCCCCGGCTGATGCACAAAAGATTTACTTTCTTTGGTTTTAACATCATAACGCAATAATCCATGCCCTTCTGTGGCGATCCATAAATCATTCTGATCCACAAAAACATCGCTGATATAAGGCTTATCTACGCCTAGCACTATTTTACGCAAAGCATTCGTGTTGGCCTGGATCTCAAAAAGCCCTACATCCGTAGCCAGCAACATATTGTGCTTCCAGTTCCCGATCCAGGAAATGTTTTTAACCCCATGCGCCAGGGTATTCAGGTTCATCGTAACAAACTGTTCAGCACCTGCTTTGAGGCAAAAAACATCTCCTGCAATAGATACTGCCCAGATATTATGGTTCGCATCCTCGGTCATAGAGCAGATATACCACTCCCCAACCCGATGTGGTAATTTGTAATTGATGAAGCTATCTTTTTGATCATCGTACCTGCTGATGCCCTGATTTCCACCTACCCATAAACTCCCGCTATGGTCCAGGAAAAGGCTACGGATATAATAAGATTGCAGACTGTTTTCCTGGCCCTTAACCGGGCGGTAGGTCTTGAAATTCTTGCTGTCGTACCGGTTTAAACCATCTTGCGTGCCCACCCAGAGAAAACCAAGGGTATCCTGTTTCATGGCAAAAACCGTACTTTGCGAAAGCCCCTTATCTACTGAAATGTTCCGGAATTGCTTCGCTCCCTGCTGTGCAAACACAAAATGGCCCATTACCATCAAAAAAACAAACACTACAAGCCTTTTCATTTTACCCAATATCATATCAACAATAAGCTAAATTACAACTTAGTAACCAGGATTCTGAACCAGTTTTTTATTCAGGTCAATTTCCCTTAAAGGGATTGGAAACAATTCATGTTTACCTTCTTTAAACATGGTTCCGGCAATGTATGGATAAGTGCTTCTATAGGCTTTCAATGCGGCTTCCGTTTCACGAAGGCTTGATCCTAAGACATTCCAACGCAACAAATCATATTTACGAAGCCCCTCAAAACAAAGTTCCCAGGCACGTTCGTTTTTCAACCGGTTAAAAAAATCAGCTTTGCTGAGGCCTATTGGCAAATCTACCAAAGGATCAGCCGTATTTATCGCTTTGCCATAAGCCCTTCTTCTCACCATATTAATGGCTTCATAAGCCGCAGCATTTGGGCCGTTATTCAGTTCATTCTCTACTTCTGCGCGCATCAGCAACACATCTGCATAGCGCAACACCACATAATTGATGTCTGTATTGTTCAAATCTTTAGCCGGTTGTAACTGATATTCGCGACGCCATTTTCCCGGCGAGTAATTCTGATCCTGCAAAGCAGTATATTCCACAGCCTGCCCGGCAGCATTAATCTGATAGGTTGAAATGGCCACATCCCTCCTTAAATCACCCGTCGCAAAGGTATTCCTAAACAAAGGTGTCGTTTTCACATACGAATTGGTACGCCCATAAGCGTTACCTACCGCAACTGCCGGCGCATTCCATTGTCCGATGACACTGGAGCCAGGTGTTGCCCCGCTTAAATTATAGAAAGCCACTTCAAACATACTTTCATTGGCATCTATTTTGAGCTGACACTGGTTCTTAAAGAACTGCTCGAAGCTTGGGTTCAAGGTATATAAACCTGATTCCATTACCTCTTTACTTTGTTTCTGAGCTAGCTCATATAGCGCCCTGGCATTTACCGGCTGTTCCATTTTTCCATTTTGCCTTAAAGAGAATCCAGCGGCAAATAAGGCCACCCTGGCCAACATGCCTTTCGCTCCGATTTTGCTAATCCGCTCATCGCTGGTTTTACCTTCCGGTAGCAACGCTATGGCCTCCGTCATGTCCTTAATCACCTGCTGGTACACCTCATCGGTGTTTGATTTAGGCAAACGAAGATCGTCGCCAGAACGTGTAGGTGTCAATTTGATCGGGACATCGCCAAATAACCGAACCAGTTCTGCGTAATAAAAGCCACGTAAGAACTTCGCTTCTCCCAGGTAACGGTTTAAGATTTTACCCTGGGCAGCATCGCTAAACCCGGGCATTTCAGGGATCTTCGAGATCACCAGATTGGCGCGGTTGATGCCCTCATAATACGTTTGCCAGGTTCCCTGGGTATAAATAGATTCGGAAGTCACCGCATAATGCGCTACCCCACGAAAATCGGAAGTCACCACATCCCTGACCTGTGCAATATCATTGTCGTTTTCATAAAGAATAGCGGAGTAAAATCCCAGCGTATTCTGGTTACACATGCTTTGATACACGCCTAAGGTGGCTAAATCCGCTTCAGCCGCGGTATTAAAGAACTGCTCCGCATCAAAAACAGATTTAGGTTCTTCGGTCAGTGCTTTTTTACAAGCGGAGAAATTAGCAAGCAGCCCAATCAGCAGCAGTAATTTCAAGCCATTGGTACGGTATATATTGAATGTTGTTCTCATGATGGAAATTGTTATAATGAAATATTCAGACCAGCTACAAAATACCTGCTGCGTGGATAGCCACCGAAATCTACGCCTGGTGTTAAACCACCAATACTGCTGGTGCTAACCTCAGGATCATAACCAGAATATTTGTCAAAAACGTATAAATTATACCCGGTTACATACACCCTCAGGCTGTTGATTTTAACCTTCGAAATCCATTCTTTAGGCAAGGTATAGCCCAGACTCACGTTGTTAATTCTTAAAAACGAAGCATCTTCTACAAGAAGATCATTAAAGCGGGGTGTAGTGCCATAGCCATCAAACCTCGGAATGGTTTTTCCGTTGTTTAAAGCGGCCAGCGCAGCTGGCGTATTCACTTTAACACCATTGCCGTCGATGGTAGTCCAGCGGTCTTTAAATACACCTAACGTGTTGGTGTAAGCAGTTACATTGGTGCTCATCTGCAAACGGTTTGCGTTGTAAACATTGCTCCCGGAAGACCAGTTCAGGAACACGCTTAAATCAATTCCTTTGTAAGAAAAGGTATTGTTAAAGCCCCCAGTAAACTTAGGAATACCATTCCCGATCACCGTTCTATCGTCCGGATTGATCTGGCCATCCCCGTTTAAATCTACCAGCTTCTGATAGCCTGGTTGCGCGGCATAATTCACATCTACCGGCAACCCAGCCTTTAAAGTATAGTTATTTGTAGCCGGATTGTAGTCGAAATCACTAACCTGATAGATACCAGCAGACTTATAGCCATACATTAAGCCTAAAGCGCTACCTACTTCCACCAGATAGTCGTTTTGTGCATTCCAGCTGTTACTTAACCTACGGTTCTCCCCATCACTCAGGGCCAGTACTTTATTCTGATTCCAGGCCATATTTAAAGCGCTGTTCCAGGAGAAATTCTTGTTTTTCACATTCAGGCTGTTCAAACTCAGCTCAATTCCCTTATTAGAGGTAGAACCGATGTTAACGACCTGCGTGGCAAAGCCACTGATATAAGGCACCTGTGCGGCTAGCAACAAATCTTTGGTCCGGTTGTCGTAAGCATCAATCGTAATGCCCAGGCGTTGTTTAAAAAAGCCCAGATCCAGACCGATATTTAAAGAAGTAGTGGTTTCCCATTTCAGGTTATTGTTTTCAATATTATTCGGATAAATGGTAATGCTGTTGTTGTTATTCAGCGGATAATTCCCACTCGCCAGCTGGCTGATCATTAAATAATTGTCGATCCTGTTGTTTCCGGCAGCCCCATAACTTAAGCGCAGTTTGGCATCAGAAAGGAACTTCACATTCTTCAGGAAATTCTCTTCGATGGCCCGCCAGGCGAATGCAGCGGAAGGGAAATAACCCCATTTGTTGTTATCGCCAAACTTCGAAGAACCATCTGCTCTTAAAGTAGCGGTAAAAATGTACTTCTCTTTGTAGATATAGTTGGCCCGGGTAAAGAACGACAGCATATCCTCTGCTTCCTCAATCGAGGTAGGAATTCCCGGCGTAGTGCCCAGGGCGATATTGCCTAAACCAAGATTAACCGATGGAAACTTACTGTTACTGGCAGTAAAACTTTCCTTAGCCGAATATTGCTGCTCCTGACCCAACAACAGTGTCAGCTTATGGATTTTGTTAAAAGTGTTGTCATAGGTCACCGTGTTGTTGTAATTATAACCGGTATTGTCCGACTGCGAAATTGCCCCGAAAGGTCCCCCGCTCCTTTTGGCCATAATAGACCTTGCATCGCTGAATGTTTTCAGTTTAACATCAGAAATCCTGGCTGATACCAATCCGCGGTAAGTAAAATGTGGCGCAAAATTATAGTCTACTGAGGCGCTAAAGTTCAAGGTCCGGTTTAAAGACTCCCTGAATTGCGATTCCGCATTGGTCTTCGGATTCTGAATCGGAATTGCATTTACATCTATGGATGGATCATTATCCAGCTCTAAAAACGCCTCATCGCTGGAATTCCGGTCGCTGATAGGTCTGTATTGAAACATATTGATCAGGGCATTGAAACGGTCGCCACCTTCACGGGTTCCGAAACCGGTAATCTTCTGGTCGCTATAATTGACAATACCTGTCAGTTTCAGTTTTTTACTCACGTTATGCAACAGACTCAATTTCGCTACATTCTTGATAGAGCCACCTGGCTGAATCAGCCCCTGATCATCCCCTCTCGAATAAAACATGTTGAAACGGGTGTCGCTTTGTCCACCGGCAATACTAATCTTATGGTATTGCGTATTAGACCATTCGCCAAACATTTCTTCCTGCCAGTTGATTCCTTTTCTGTTGGCATAGATAGCCGGTAAATCAGCGAAATTGCCGAACACACTTTGTACACCAGCCAGTTTATCTGCATCCAGACCAAACTTCTCATACATCAACACCGAAAAATCCACCGGATTAAGCACTGGTATATATTTGTTGGCTTTTTTAGCGCCATAAAACATATCGTAACCGATGGTCATCTTCCCGGCTTTCAATTGCTTTGTAGTCACCAGAATTACGCCGTTAGCTCCTCTTGCGCCATAGATCGACGTGGCCGAGGCATCTTTTAAAACATCGATACTTTCTACATCATTAGGGTCCAGAAAACTCAGTCCATCGGTTTGTGGCACCCCATCAATCACATAAAGTGGTTCATTACTCTGGGTAATAGAACCCCCTCCACGTAAGGTAATTGAAGGTGTACTTCCCGGCGTTCCATCATCCGCAGAAACCCGCAGTCCGGCCACACGACCCACCAAAGCATTCGCCACATTCTGAACCGGAACTTTAGACAGCTCCTCACCTTTTACCGAAGAAACTGCTCCGGTTAAGTCTTTACGCTGAACCTTTCCATAACCAATCACCACCACTTCATTCAGGTTATTGGCCTCATCGGTTAGCTTCGCGTCTATGTTGGTTCGGTTATCCACTTGCTTTTCTATGGTTTTAGAACCCAGGTAAGAATAAGCAAGCTTAGCATTTGATTTTACTTTGATGCGGTAAGTCCCGTCATTATTGGTCACCACGCCATTTTTCGTTCCTTTCTCAAAAACGGTTGCGCCCGGAATGGGTTTATTCTCCCCGTCCCTGACTACCCCTTTTACGGTAATCACCTCCTGTGCATAGGTAAATGTGCAAATGGAAAGCAATAAAATTAACAGTACTGTTCTTTTCATGTTATGTTAAATTTCGTATCGTTAGATGAGCTTATATCCAGCTCTGATGAACAAATCGTTGGCGGCTTTCTTTGCAGAAACGGTCAGCAGGTACTCGTCAAATGATTCCGCAGCCGTAGCTACCGTAATCTCTGTCTTTCCATTGATGCCAATCAACGAAATCCCGGCCTGTATGGTTCTGAGCTCGTTATTGGCTACCGTACTGTCTTTATCGTAAACCGGGGCCATCGTGCCTATCGTAGAATCGTTGAAGTTATCTTTAACCAGATCACCGTTGTCCGCTCTTCGCTGTCCCGGCCATGGCCTCAACAACTTCAGGGTTGCGATCTGGAGTTTATTCAACATCTGGCGGATCTGCGCTGAATGCCTCGCCTCCAGGGAATGTACCCTTGCCGCTGCTGCCAACACCGTATTGTGCTCCATTAAAGGGATCAGCTGCCCTTTATAAGCTCTAACACCAAGGTCTTCAATCACCATGGCTGTCCGCAGAAAAGTAGCGTAAGTGGTATTGATATTGGGGTTGATTTTTGTATAATCGAATGCCTCATAAGGCATGATGGCACGTGCTTTACCATTCAGCGACTGGATCGTTTGTATCCATAAATTAACATGTGCCAGTTCCTGATCGCGGATTGCTGTAATCGCTGCCTTGTCCCCCGCAGGGATCAATGCAGGCGTTACCGTTAAAGCATTGTTGTACAAATGAAACTCCATATACTCCAAAGCGAGCAGGAAATTAAGGGAATCCATCACCGCAGTATTGCTGCTGGTTTGTCCGTATGCTTTTTGCAACATCGAGCCCAATGCCAGTGGCAATGCCGCCAGCGAAAGCTTTTTGCCGACCGTAAAAAAGTCTTTCATCACTTTGCGACGGGGACTCAAACGTTCATAGAGCTCTTGATCAACCTTTTCCAGGTTATTAAGCAGGTTTAAAATATCCATGTGCTACAGATTTATGACGTTTAAGCTGGTGGTTATATATTTTTTCGCCTGTGCCAACACCTGTACCGGTGATAAGGCCACATCAAGGCCATCCTTAGCCATTGCACCCAATGCCTCCAACGCTGCCAGGTCCGCAAAAGCCTGATCCGGTAACTGCGAACTGATCCAGGCCGCATGACGGGCTTCCACAGAAGCAATCTGACTTAGCAGAATGAGCGTATAGCCTTCCTTACTTTTAGCGATGGCCCCGTTGTAAGCGGCCAATCCCAGATTTTCTATGGTTTTTGCCATCCCAAATACGGAAGTCGCATTGCTGAAATCCAGACCCGCAAATTCAAATTCCAATGTCCCTACCGCAGCAGGTCCCAGAAAGGTTTTGAAGAACTCCGCATGTGTTATTTTATGCCCCTTGATATCGGTCACAAACAACGCTTGTACGCTGGTAAATCCAGGTGCTAAATTCGCTACCGCCCGGGTATAAAATTCCGCTTCCAGTTGTGCCAACGTGTAGAGGTAATTTAAAAGGCCGTTATCGTCTTTAAAGTCGATGGTAAAATCTTTGTTTATATAGGGCGTAGAAGGCACCGGATTGTTCTCTTTACAGCCAACAGCAGCCACCGCTAATAATGCAGTTCCCGCATACTGAAAAAGTTTCCTCCGATGAATCGTCCCCGTTGATGCTGAGGTCAGTTTGTTCATAGTTTAGGATAGGTAAATATTTGGTTGGTACTAAGAACGAATTTAAAAACCCCTTCCTTATCAGAGTTTTAAATGCGTCCAAAATGCTATTGATTTTGATGAATCATCCTTCAGAACCCCTCAAAGCGAGCCAAAACTAAACTTTATCCACGAAACTTCATCAATTTTAAACTATTTATGGAGAAATTCAAAAGCCTGTTATCTACAGCCCTCCTACCTTCACTGCTACAAGCAATTGAACCAAAATCCAAATATTTAAACTATGAATAAAACATTCAGCCTGTTTTTAGCAGCGTCTGTTTTTGCGTTGACTTGCGCCGCCAAGCCCACAAAAGACGTTGATTCCTTACAATGGTTAAAAAAGACAACAGACCTGATTAGCTATCAGTTAAACAAAGCTGCAAACACGTATACACCTGGTAAAAACCCGCGCTCGGTTAATCCGGATGGTACGGTGAGACTGGCGCCTTATAAAGACTGGACAACCGGATTTTTCCCTGGATCACTCTGGTATGGTTATCAGCTTACCGGCGACAAAAAACTGGCTGATCAGGCAAAACGCTTCACTTTAGCCCTGGATTCTGTCCGATACCTCAAAGACACGCATGATCTGGGTTTCATGCTGTATTGCTCTTATGGAAACGCTTACCGCCTTACGGCTGATCAGATATACCTTCCTGCATTAGCAGATGGTGCGCAACATCTTTTCGCCCGGTTTAACCCTAAAGTTGGCGTCATCCGTTCCTGGGATTTCGAACCATGGAAATTTCCGGTCATTATCGACAATATGATGAACCTGGAATATCTGTACTGGGCAGCAAAGGAATTTAACAAACCAGCCTATGCGGGAGCCGCAAGTACCCATGCCACAACAACCCTAAAAAACCATTTCAGAAAGGATTACAGTTCTTACCATGTGGTAGATTACGATGCTAAAACCGGAAAGGTATTGCGCAAAGTGACCCATCAGGGCCTAACTGATGAGTCTGCCTGGGCACGTGGCCAGGCCTGGGGCTTATATGGCTACACCATGTGTTACGCAAACAGCAAAGACAAAGCGTTTCTGACTCATGCAGAGCGCATTGCCTCCTTTATCATGAACCATCCCCGCATGCCGAAAGATAAGATCCCGGTCTGGGATTTTGATGTCCACAATGCGATGGATGTCGCACAACCGGCACCAAGAGATGCTTCGGCAGCCGCTGTGATTGCCTCCGCCCTGCTCAACCTGAGTACTCAGGTAAAGGATGGTAAAAAATATATGGACTATGCTGAAGAAATCCTGAAATCATTATCCTCCGATACTTACCTCGCCAAACCAGGCGAAAATGGGTTATTCATCCTGAAACATAGTGTAGGTGCCTTCCTTTACAATTCTGAAATCGACACGCCATTGGATTATGCCGATTATTACTACCTGGAAGCATTGAATCGTTATGCAGAAATTAAAAAAATCAAACTTTAAATCAGTTAATTTGTCCACCTGATGAACCTAAAAAAAATACTCGTACCGCTTGCTTTAGTCTTTTCCTTACAAACCAGCTTTGCACAGGAACCGGTGATTTCGAAAAAAGACTTCGAAGCAATTAACCTGTCCTACCCCGGATTGGAAAAAACCAATCAGCTTTTTGTAGCTGGTGATTACCCTGCCGCAGCCGCAGAATTACTCCGCTATTACCGGAATCGTAAAGCTGTGAGACACCCGGAGTTTAACCTGGGTGATGAAGCCCGCTTTAAAGGGAAAAACGTTGGTGCAGCCAATCTATTGAAAGCCAACAATGCCCTGGAGCATAAATTCCAGCCCCATAAAGGCTATGGCTTCTTTGATTACGGGAAAGACATCAACTGGCAAATGTGGCCGGTAAAAGACAATGAAGTACGCTGGCAGCTACACCGGGTGTATTGGTGGCAGCCTATGGGTATGGCCTACCGGAGCAGTGGTGATGAGCGTTATGCCAAAGAATGGGTATATCAGTTCCGCGACTGGGCCCGCAAAAACCCTTTGGGATTATCTGCCGATAATGACCGCTATGCCTGGCGCCCTTTAGAGGTGTCAGAACGTGTTCAAAGCCTACCGGGAACGTTTAATCTGTTCCTGCCTTCCCCTGATTTTACACCTGCTTTCTTGCTCGAATTTCTAAAAAGCTATCATCAGCAAGCCAGTTATATCCCTTTGCACTATTCCAAATTGGGTAATCACCTCTTGTTTGAAGCGCAACGCCTACTTTTTGCCGGTTCTTTCTTTCCGGAGTTTAAAGATGCCCCGGAATGGAGAAAAAGCGGAATCACGGTATTAAATACAGAGATTAAAAAACAGGTATACCCGGATGGAATGCAGTTTGAGTTGTCGCCAACCTACCATGTGGCTGCTATAGACATCTTTTTGAAAGCTTATAATGCCGCAAAGATGGCCGGAGTGGAAAAGGAATTCCCTGAAAGCTACAGCAAAACCGTAGAAGATATGATTGTCGCTTTAGCCAACATCTCCTTCCCCGACTATAATTACCCGATGTTCGGGGATTCCTGGTTAGTAGAAAAAGCCGGAAGAGTGAAGCAGTTTCAAACCTGGTCTAAAGCCTTTCCTAAAAATGAACTGATCAAATATTTTGCAACTGAAGGTGCCGAAGGAACACTGCCGGCCAATTTATCTAATGGCTTAACAACGGCCGGTTTCTATACGTTTAGAAACGGATGGAATGCGGAGTCAACGGTCATGGTGTTGAAGGCTAGTCCGCCGGGAGAATTTCATGCACAGCCGGATAACGGGACTTTTGAACTTTGGGTAAAGGGAAGGAATTTCACACCGGATGCTGGCGTTTACGTGTACAGCGGCGATGCCGAAATCAATAAACTAAGAGAAACTTACCGTCAGACTAAAGTTCACCAGACTTTAACACTCGATAACCAGAATATGGTGATCACCAAAGCGAAACAAGACAAATGGTCAACAGGTAAAGCCCTGGATATTTTAACTTATACGAATCCGAGTTATGCGGGCTTAAACCACCAACGCAGTGTGCTGTTCATCAACCAGCAATACTTTTTAATCATCGATAAAGCAATTGGTAAAGCGACCGGTAAGTTAGGAGTACATTTCCAGCTCAGAGAAGATAGTAAACCGGTTTTTAACACGGTTAAAAATCTGGTAAACACCAGCTATACTGATGGAAACAATCTTTTAATCCAATCGCTAAACACAGATCCGGTGGTCTTATCAGAAGAAGAAGGAAAAGTTTCTTATCAATACAGAACGGAAGTTAGCAGACCTGCTTTTGTCTTCGAAAAGGCGAAAAAGGATGGGAATACGCAGCAGTTTATCAGCATCGTTTATCCTTATGAGGGGAACACTGCGCCTGAAATCACCATCAAAGAGAATAAAGGAAATGACTTTGAAAAAGGCATCATCAACCTGAGTCTGACTATTAATGGGAAACAGCAAACTGTAAAAGCGACACTATAATCCTTATACAAGCCAGCATCTGCGTTTAACCAGGTGCTGGCTTTTTACGAAACACCAGCTTTCTACTAAATACTGGCTTTCACTAAGCGTCCCAATCGCTTGATATCATCTTCTAATTTATCATTCCATTCCAGCGCAAAGTTTAACCGCATACAGTTATTGTATTGGTTGTATTGCGTGAACATCCGGCCTGGTGCGAAACTGATTTTCTGTTTGATTGCCTGATCAAATAACTCCCCGGTATCCAGCTTTTTGTCCAATTCCAGCCATAGCATAAAACCGCCCTGAGGCTGAGATATTTTCGTGTTTTCGGGGAAGTACGCTTCGATTGCCCCCTGATATTTCAGGCAATTGCTATACAACTTAGACCTGAGCGTTCGTAAATGGTGGTCATAACGGCCATGCTCCATAAAATCTGCAATCACTTCCTGATACAGGGAAGGCGTAGAAATGGTCTGCACCAACTTTTGTCGGATGATTTTGTCTTTATATTTTCCGGGTGCCACCCATCCTACCCGATAACCGGGAGCCAGGGTTTTAGAAACAGAACCGCACCACATCACGATCCCTGCTTCATCATAGTATTTACAGGGTTTTGGTCTTTCCGTTCCGAAGAACAGATTGCCGTACAGGTCATCTTCAATCAGCGGAATATCGTATTCCGTTAACATCCTAACCAACTCTTTCTTATGGGCATCCGGCATCAGACATCCTAATGGGTTGCTGAAATTACTGATGAAACAGCAGGCATTTAACCTCGGTAATACCTTCTTAATCGCCTCTAAATCTACGCCAGTGATCGGATGTGTCGGAATTTCAATCGCCTTTAAGCCCAGCGATTTCACAATCTGCTGAATCCCAAAGTAAACCGGACTTTCAATCGCGACCGTATCCCCGGGTTTCGTTACCGCCATCAGACAGTTGAAAATAGCATTCATCGCACCAGATGTGGTGATCAGATCATTTTCAGTAAGCTTTCCTTCTAATACAAAAGACCATTTCGCGAGCGTTCTGCGGAGGTTAATATTACCTTCTACCGGCTCATAGGCTGTGCCTCCGTCTTCTAAGCGAGTCAGGACATTGACCATCCCCTTGCTTAATTTCGCAATGGGCAACATGCTATTGGCAGGAACCCCTAAGGCAAACTGGGTAATCGTCTTATCATTCAGCGTATTAAAAACCTTACTGATCAGATCTTCCGGTTCCTTCTGCTGGTTAGAGGTTTTCATTTTCCCTACGGATGGCAACGAGAATTTCCTCAAAGAAGCTTTGCTCACAAAGTAGCCGGATTTGGCTCTGGGCTCAATCAACGACTTACTCTCCAGAGATAAATAGGCTTGCTTAACCGTATTGATACTTACATTATAGAGTTTTTGTATCGTACGGATCGACGGAAGCTTATCCCCTAGTTTTAGGGTTTCGCTTTCAATCTGCTCCTCCATTACCTTGGCAATTTTAACGTATAAGGATTCCTTTTTCATTTGAGCTATGCTATAAGTAATGCGCCAGGCTGTAAAGCTCCAGCTGTACCCTGTAAATCTACTAAAAACAAATCTGTATCTGTTTTATTAGACCGTACAGGTATTTAACCAGCTCAGTAAATGGTCAATCGAGTTTTTTAAAGGGCTATGGTTTTCGCTGAGGCCTGAAAACGTTGTATGTAATGTTTTTTCTGCCTTGAGTTTAAGTGTATCTCCAATAGCCACATCGTCATTTACACAATGGCAGCCCAACATCAGTTCATCCAGGTCATTGAAAGAAGCAAAGGCAAAGCCGATCACCACCTTATTGTCTATCGCAACCGTTAAAGGAAGACCAAAATGTGCCGTTAATTGCGGAGCTGACGGTTGATTCTGTTTATCGTTATAGATGCGAATCAAGGCATTCAGGTCAGAAAGATATACTTTTCGGTACTCTATGTTTGTGTTTTTAGGATCTTGATCTTTCATAGCTTCGGATTAGACCACAAAATTAAGGATCAAAAACAGACAGATACAGACACAGAAAAGCGAATATTAAAGGTTACAGATTAAATTCAAAACGATACCCGGTCTTAAACCAGAGATCCTGTAATGAACTAATTACAAGTAAAAGAAAAACTCCCGATGAATTAAAGCGTAAATTCATATTACACACAAATCAATCAAATTATGAAAATCACATTAGACATCAAATCCCTGATCATCGGGTTTATGGCCTCAGCCTTAATTATAATGGGCTTAAGTTTTAAAAACGCACCAGAGGATAAGCCCGGGAAATTCAAAATCAGCAGAGGGACATTAAACAAGATCATAATTCTTGACACCGAAAGCGGCGCCTATATTATGTCTGACGGAATGGTTAACAAACGCCGGATGGACTGGACAAGAGGCGATTTTGCCAGTTCTTATCAATATGCAGCACCAGAAGGGCTACAAAAAAACTAGTCATCAAACTAAAGGCAGCGATGAAGCTGCCTTTAGTTTAACAGACCGTTCGGCAAGAGATTAATTCGTAAAAACCGGGATTGATCTCTCAACCCCGGCCCACCCCCAAACATATGATTTAAAAACAATTGTTGTTTTTCATTTATTCCAGTCCCATTTATTGGCCTTACAGGCGATACACCAATAGATATTTAAGGCTAAGAATTTAAGGACATAGTTAAAAAAAACGAAATGAAACTCCTTACTGACTAAGCTCCGCTCGCATTTCGTACATTTAAAACCGCAAGGCTCCATTTCAGAAATCCCCGTTTTGTGCTGCTCCAGATTCAGAAAATCAGCAATAATGACCTGATCAATTTCCGGTCTGCTTTTAATACAAAGAGAAGTACTCTCCCCTAAGCAAACTACGTTCAACTTTGACACTTGATGATCCTTTCTGATTATAAAAAAACCAGCGCCATCCAGGCCTTCAATATTCCGGACTACTTCAGCATGAATAAGTTCATTTGAAAATAAAACCGGGTGACCTTTGACAATTACATATTTGTTAATCATAAGCTTGATTTATTAGTCCATATAAAACACTTCGAATTCCTTGTATTATTAGCGATATCTGTTACTCATCTCAGTTTTGACCAGGTCAACCGCCTGCTCCAATCTCCATTTTTCTGCTGTTGTAAAATCTCTTCCTCCTGAATCGGCTACACAGATCGACCCCACATTAAGCCCCCGGTTTGAATTTATCGGCACCATAACAAAATACCGGCAACCATATTCTCCAACAAGTAAAGGATTAGAAAATAGGTGTGGCTTATCAACCATTTTCCTGAAATTCATGACCTGCTCATTCAAAATTGCCAGGGAGCAGGAACTGAACCCTGAACCCGATTCTTCTTCTTTCCTTTCTCTGCTATACTGACGACGCCTGCCCCATGCAGAGGGTTTATCAATGACATTTACAACAGCAATTGAGCTGTTCATCATGATCGCGATCAGGGTAGCCAACTGATTTAAAAACGGATCAGGTTTGCTACAAAAGACCTTATATTTCTTGACTGCACATGGTCTGACGCTCCCCTTCAGAATCTTTATATCTTCGATCATAACCATATTTTATTGTTTTACTATTTTAAATTCTGTTCTTCTGTTTAGCTGATGTTGCGTTTCAGAACAACTAACCTCATTTGTGCAATGATTTAACAAATCACTTTCTCCATACCCATGTGGAGTAAGCCTGTTTTTATCAATGCCGTTGGAGATAAGGTACTGTACTGCAGCTGTTGCTCGATGTTGAGATAGCACCCTGTTAAAAGCGTCATTTCCGCGACTATCAGTATGGGAGCCCAGTTCAATCCAGATGGTTGGATTATCTTTAAGGATTTTCACCAGTTTATCTAACTCCGATGCAGCATCCTCACGGATATTCCATTTATTAAAATCATAATAAATATTCTCCAGTCTAATGGTCTTATTAATTTCAACCGGCGTTAAATAGAAATCCTTGATCAGGGATGTTTTTGTAATTTCCCCTTCCAGCTTTAAGGGCTGATTTTGTCTGCTGACCATATAAATATCATCACTTCCTACCCCCCCTATCCGGTTTGAAGAAAGGTAACTCAGTCTATCCGGACCTATATTAAAAGCAAAATCATCCTGCGCAGAATTTAAAGGATAACCCAGGTTAACTGGCTTACCATAAACATCACCGATATGGCTTGACCTAAAAATATCTAAACCACCCATCCCAACGTAACCATCACTACTGAAGTAGAAATCATCATCCTCATCCAAAAAAGGACTCCGCTCATTATATTCCGTATTCATCGCTCCAAAATTTACCGGAACCGTCCATTTGCCGGCATCATTTTTAACCGTGATATAGATGTCTGTCCCACCTTTACCTCCAGGCATGTTGGAAACAAAATAAAGCGTTTTACCATCTTTGCTTAAAAAGGGATCTCCCACAGCATATTCATTGACATTGTTAAAATTCATGGGCACCGGTTTATTCCAGATCTTTTCCTCATCAGACCAGTCGCTGGTATAAACCCCTATGTTTATTGTAGCGAGATTACCTTTGCCGTAATTCAGTTTTTCGGGAATCCGCGTTAAGGAAAAAAACATCTTTTTCCCTTCAGCACTGAAACTGGCAGCACCAACGTGGTAGGCATCGCCTGCATTAACCGGAAAAAGTTGCAGGCTATCACTTTTCGTCAACTTTTGGTAAAGACGAAGGTATTGGTTACCGGTAGGCTCATAAACCTTTTTATCAGGAGTTTTTCCTACGTCAAACTTTAGGAAAGGCTTGTCAGGCTGATTCTGTTCCCTGGAATGATGCTCCCTATCCGAGCTGAATACGAGATTACCCGCTAATTTAACAGCTCCCCAATCCGACTGGGGGCTATTTAATTCTTTAGCATTTTGCACCTGAGCTGACACTGGATTTTGCATCCATTTTACCGCCGAATCACAAGATTGCAACCATAACTCCCTTTGTCTTGTAGAGACCTTGCTATTTAAATCAATATAGCGCTGAAATTGTTGTTTAGCTTCTCCATATTTACTATTACTCAGTAAGGATTGAGCATAGCCCAAAACATGCTTTGCTTTACCGGAGGGCATCCCTGCTGCAATAGCGTACCAGCTTTCGGCTTGTTCATAGTTTTTTGTCAGGCTATACCCCTCCGCGAGGCGTTCTGCGGCCCGTAAAGTCTTTTTCTTCTTATAAGCCTGTTCGTACAGGTCAATCGCCTTTGGATAATTAGATAATCGGTATAGTTCATCCGCTTCATACAATATATATTGTGCTTTTAAAGGCAGGTTAAGCAATAACAGTATGGAGGACAAGCTGATCAGCAAGTTTTTTTTCATGTTCTTTGTTTTAAAATTATAGACTGTAGCCTACTGATTAAAAGTAGCGGGGACTAAGCATGGTGGCGTTTTTCCTTTTGAAATAATATCCAATAGATATTTCGTGCGTACTGCCACTATAGCCGCGTAATGCTCCGACAGATATATCATAAGCATAACCAATACGGAGATTACTGACCGGAAATAATTCCATTGCAGCCACTACAGAATTCCGGTTAGAAAGATCCTTTTGCAAATAGCTTTTATCATATAGTTTAACACCTGTACGATAAGAACCGCCAAGCCAGATTTTCTCCGACAACAGCACAAAAGCATTGAGATCCAAACTTGTTGGCCCTCCCCGATCATCTTTAAGTAAGAATGAGGGTTTGAGTTGTACATCCATTGATAAGGGAATAAGCATTCCGGCGGTCAGGTAATAATGGGGTTTAGTCTGAAGAATAAAACCATCCATCTGTACTTTAGAAGCCTGAGCAATTAAATTATCGGCAGAAAAACCAGCATAAAACTTATTATCCGAGTAATAAACACCTACCCTTGCATCCGGAATAACCTTGCTTTGCATTCCTATCGGTTGCTCTGCCTCAAAATCATTAGGATTAAGTTTTGCCCCATCAATGCCCAATTGCACAAAGCCAAGTCCTATACCGAGCGACAGCCGGGAAGTTTCATCCGTGTTCAACCTTAAACGGTAAGCATAATTCGCATAGGCTGAAAGGGTACTTTGCACCCCGATTTTATCGCTTGCAATTTGTAGCGCCAGACCAACATTCCCATCATTTGCGATGGCATCTACTGCTAGTGACATACTTTTAGGAGCTCCGGTTATTCCCGTCCACTGACTTCTATAGAAACTATGTAAATTCAATTGCTCCTTATATCCGGCATATGCGGGATTGATATAAATCCCATTAAACATATACTGGCTATACTGGGCGTCTTGCTGTGCTGTTGCCCGCTCTGCGCCCAGCAGGAGTAATCCGGCTATTATTATTTGTATTTTCTTCATTTTAAATCCTTTCTAAGCTTTCGAACCCTATCATATTTCTTAATTAAACGACCTTAACAGGGTGATGAAACCTTTAAACACTTTCCAGTCCTCGTTTAAATTATTCTTCACACGCAGTACGTAGAAATAAGTTCCCTCATTTAAACCTTGTCCTGCCCAGCTGTTTCGGTAATTGTCCTGTTTAAAGACTTCGTTGCCCCAACGGTTGATAATGATGATATCATTTTTTGCAAAGCGTTCTATTCCACGGATTTCGAATACATCATTTTTACCATCACCATTAGGTGTAAATAAATTCGGAATGAAAAGCCCTGATTCGGAAGCCCCATTTTTAGTAAACCAACTTCTATTGCTTGCTACATCCGTTTCTATATCAACTCCTAAAGCTGTGTGTACACCCAAAAGTGGGTTACTGCTTTTCAATTCATCCCATTTCTCCCCTCCTGCAAATTTCAGTATAGAAGCATTCGGGTCTTTAAACAGTGCTCCGTTTGTGTTTGAATTGTGCTGTAGGGTCAGATTCACCCTTAAGGGTTTTGAAGCATAGATATTCCAGTTTCTATCCATTCCAGATTCAGATTTAAGCCCCCTAAGAAAAGAGCCCGCATAATTCTGAACGCCGACATAGAGTGTTCCCGCAGCAAGCGGAGTTACGGTTGCCGGGGTATAATCACCTTCGGCAATACCAACAGGAAACACGAAAGAAAAACTGCCGGCATATTCTTTAACCATATGTCCGGAAAGGCTGTTACCGGTAACCACCATCCTGTCTTCGCCGAAATTGATAATTTTACCTTCCGTATTAAAAACGAGGTTCTGACCATTTAGAATAACATTAGCCTTGTTCACTGAAAGATCAAGGGTAGAACCCATTTTGAATGCTGCAGCCAACGGTCCCTGTGGATTTACTGTTCCATATCCAGGATCTTCCAGATCAAACAGAACAATATTATCCTCATTTCTATGTTCCACGAGCATTCCAATAAAAGCCCCGTTATTACCATCAATTCTGGTTGGACCAGCAGCCATATCTTCATAAAAAGGATTGGATCCCGGATTGTAGATGATGATTTTCCCTGTTCCGCTAAATGTTGCCCCAGGCGCAATCCAGATGTTTTTACTCCAGATCTCCAATGTTCCGTTTATTTCCCAATGCGAATCAGGGCCAAAATAACTCCCTTCTGAAACCCGGGTTTCGGTAGTACCGCCCGCAATGTGAACATCAGAATTGTCTACCGTTGTGCTGCCAGTTCCTGACTGTGCTAAAAGCCCGGAAGCAGGACTTAGCAGCGCGAATACCAATAGTATTCGCGCCAGATTATAGGTTGATAATTCCATATCCTTAGTGCACAAAAATGTCTATTCTTCTGTCTTCAGCATTGGTGGGTACCGTACCTCCCATATATATTACCCTAAAAATAATGGTGTGTGATCCTGGATTCAAGGGACCTGACCAGGTTACAACAGCTGCATTTCTATACAGAGAACTGTCTACGTTTAAGGTCGAATACCGTCTGGACTCCTGCGCCACCCCATCAATCACCAATTGATACTCTCCTGAAGTAGAAGAACTTACACCATTCGTATTACACTGAGGAACAAAACTGGCAGTCACCATTGCATTTTGCTTACCAGCCAATGTAAAAGTGCTGGTAAGATCTAAGTTTGCATTTAAAATCATTCCAGAGAAAGCACCGTTAACTGAAGCGTTAAAAGTTTTTGAATTTTGACCAACCCAATTTGTTCCATCGTAAGTGTAAAGGCTGTTCTCAGTAGTATTATAGATAGTTCGTCCAGGATTGGGACTTGCTATCGCATTCATCAGCGTTGTAGTATAATTCCTATGCTCTCCAATTTCTACTGTAGATAGTACTCCGGTTGTATTTGCCACGACCATTTTATTAGAGCCCGCTGGGCCGGCCTGCAAACCTGACAATGCTAAAGTATTTGTAGCACTAGTTGCAAGGATAGTTGCCTGTGTTAATGTCCCACCTAAGGTAATATTTCCACTGGCAGCAGTCAAACCGTTATTAGCAGTCATAGTAGCTCCGGTATCGCCTTTTGCGCCTTGAGCACCTGTTGTACCAATATCTCCTTTGTCACCTTTATCCCCTTTTAAACCCTGAATTCCATCAGCACCAGCAAGTCCGGTAGTACCGGTTACACCAATATCTCCTTTGTCACCTTTTAATCCCTGGATTCCATCAGCACCAGCAAGTCCGGTAGTACCAATATCTCCTTTGTCACCTTTATCCCCTTTTAA
>NZ_JAVTSB010000006.1:0-376714 GCF_032677645.1 Pedobacter gandavensis
ATCATTCCCGCTTTAAATTAACGCTCTCATGTATAAAGACGCTTAAAGCCCTTTTATATTGTGTGGCTCCTAAATTAAATCAGCATAAACCTTCTTTAGTATGGCCATATCTTTTCCCACTTTTATATCCAGCATTTTTGCATAATGCTGTGTGGTCTGGATATTAGTGTGCCCCAGCATTTTCGATACGCTTTCAATAGGAACACCATTGAGGAGCGTTACTGTAGTCGCGAAAGTATGCCTCGCGATGTGAAAAGTAATCGGTTTATTGATGCCACAGAAATCAGCGATTTCTTTTAGGTAGCTGTTCGTTTTTTGATTGCTTAATACTGGAAGTAGCATTCCCATATTCAAACACACTTTATTTTTAGCATAACGGTCTAGTATATCACTGGCCATAGGTAATAAAGGAATATGAGAAGGGACGTTAGTTTTTTGCCTTTTTATGGAGATCCAATTCTCACCATCTATTCCAATTACAATATTACTGTTCTTTAACTGCTTCACATCAATATAGGAGAGTCCGGTATAGCAACAGAATAGAAATACATCTTTGACCTGCTCTAGTCGCTCTGTAGCCATTTTCTTTTTGTTAATGGCCAGTAATTCTTCTTCAGTTAAATGCACGCGATCTAACTTTTTAATGGTGTGTCTGTAATTTAATAGGGGGTTAGCTGTAAGATGTCCATTGGATAACGCAATACGAATGATCTTTCCGAAGTTCTTCAAATACTTTACCACAGAATTATTAGCGCATTTACGGACTGAGCGTAGATAATAATCATATTCGGCTATAAATTCATGATTCACCATAGTAAGCTCAGCGTCATCAATTTTATACTTCCAGTTCAGGAACTCAATAGTGTGCTTTAAAGAGGTGCGGTATCTTTCCATAGTTCCCTTGCTAAATTCAGTACCTACCAATGATTCCATCTTTCTGTTGTGCTCTTTGAATACTTCTAACAAAGTTGGGCGATCTTTATCTTTCCCAAGAAATCTGTCGCGTAGCACCTGAGCAGTGATCTTCTGGTTTTCTTTGGTGAGTTGGGAATGTGCTTCGTGGATCTTGACCTGTAAATCGTCCAGATAGAAGTTGAATGATTTAACCGATTCTTTGTAGCCTTTGGCTCTGCCTAGCCTTGGATTCCATTGTAGAGGATCAATGGATCTACCGGTAGTTACCTCAGACCTTGTTCCGTCAATGGTGATTCTTAGATAGATAGGGGAAATCGCTCCAATTTGATAGTTTTTCTGTTTCTTCATGTAGAAGAGTAGGCTGAAATTAGTTTTCATAATGTTGCACATTAAAAAGTTAAACAAATTTAGCTTTGCTACTACTGCCAGTCAAGATATTGAAATTTTCAACCTGTTCATTATCAATGAAATAAGGTCTATTCGGTGAGTACCTAAAAATACCTTCAACTACTCACCGAATGACTCACCAACCATATGTGAATTGATGCTTTATTTGGCTTTGGTTTAAAAAGAAAAAACCCGCAAATCGTATGATTTGCAGGTTTTTTCGAAATCTAGTCACCTAGTGGCGGAGAGTGGGGGATTCGAACCCGCGGACCCTTTAACAAGTCAACAGTTTTCAAGACTGCCGCAATCGACCACTCTGCCAACTCTCCGCTGCAAAAGTACGAATCTTAACTGGTTTTCCAAATTTAGATGCAATTATTTCTATATTTTTTTGAAACACCTATTTAAGGGGTTTTAAGGCTGTTTTTCCTCCCTTTTTTCATCTAAATAATTACAATAAATCGGGGAATCTATTCCCGAAAGCGAATGGTTTTTTAAAATATCGTCCGTTTCAAACGCATATTTTTCTTTTTCGATCTGAAAATTTGTGTTTTTTAGCCTGACCAGAGAGAAAGAGAAATAGGGAGAGCTGCCTGTCCTATTTCCCCCCTGATTATGTCGCTTTTACACTTGTTAAAATTGCTTTTTACTATATAAATTTGAATAAGTTAATTTAACTGAAATCCAAAAGCCATGAAAATAGCGTAATCAATGAAAGGATAACCGCTATGTATACGAGCAAAAAAGATTGATGTCTTCTGCTGGAAAAAGCCTTAGGCTGATAAAGTTAAACAATTTGCTAAACCAATAAAAACAACATAAACTGATGAAAAGAAACAAGATTATCTTCTGGACCGCCACCATCCTCATCTTCTTATTTGAAGGAGTTATGCCAGCATTTACTTCTCAAACGGAGATGGCAAAAGAAGGCATCCGACATTTGGGATACCCGGAGTATTTCGGAATCGCGCTCACTGTTTTTAAAATACTTGGCGCAATTATACTGATTATCCCTAAAGCACCTAAGCGTGTCAAAGAATGGGCTTACGCAGGTTTTGGCTTTGATTTTATTTTTGCTTCCATCAGCCATTGGGCAGTGGATGGCTTCGGAATGGAGGCGATATTCCCATGGATTGTATTCCTCGTTCTCGCGATCTCTTATGTGTATTATCATAAGATTTATGATACAGAAACGGCCTTGTAAATTGGCTTACAAGAAGATGTAGCAAGAACTGTTTAAATAAACAGAAATCCTTTTAAATGAATAAAGCCCAACCTAAGTTGAGCTTTATTCATCTTTATTGATACGCTTTAATGAAAAGCGAACTATATTATTTCTTGTTGTTCTCCAAATAAGTCTCTAAAATGCTCTTTAGATAAAGCTCAGGCTTAGGCATAATGATCACTGTTCCAGGCTCTTTATCTTGTGAATGTTTGATGTAATTTGATTTGATTTTTCCCCAGTCTTTAGAATAAAGCTGAACAAACATCTCTACAAATTCTTTATCAGTATACTCATTTGGAAGCTTACTTAATACAACTTCAATTTTCTCTTCTTTTCTATGTAATACTGCCATGGTAATTTCTTGATAATTTCTGTGTCAAAGCTATGAAACTAATTTGAGTTAAGGCATATGATTCTTCATGATAAGTACATCAAAAAATGTTTTTCGACCTTAAACCGACTTTTGAGCAAAAAAGACAGCACAATTCAAGCCCTCAGAATCAATTTATGATTAATTCCGGACGTATTGTTCCATAACCAACAAAATATTTGAAGCTTTGGGTTTTGATTTTCAGCCTAAATCAGCCTAAAATAGAATAGGGATTTGAATTCTGTTTAACCAGGCTTTCCGGGTAAGTGGTCCAGTTGGTTTTTGAGCACCTTATATTCTTTTTCTAAACATTTAAAAGCTTTGGTATCGGCCCTGAGACCGTAATTTTCTTTCAACTGCGCCAAATAATTACTTTCCAACTGATCAAATCTTGTTTTTACCAGCCTGTACTTCTCTTCTTCCCTTTTTTCGGTCTCAGTTTTACCCAAACCATTCAAATTACCCAGATAAACACTGTCGGACACGCTTTCTCCATCCGCAGAAATAAAAGAAATATAAGGTTCTATCTGTTGATTCAATACGTCTTCATACAAAGGAATAAAACATTTCCCCTCGGATCTTCTGGCGATATTCAGGTATTCTTTGTCTTTCCCGGTTTCCGGACAACAAATCATCACCATTACGCTGTCGTTGTGCTTTAATTCGTAGGTATGTGTCGGATCCCAGGTGATTTCTAGTCCGCCGGCTACTTTTTCGATCTTTAAATCTGCGGTTTCCGGCATCACGCCCTGACTCAGTTTCACCTTGCTGTAATCAATGCGGATATTGGGATATTCGCCGGTTAAAGCCTGTTTTTTATGATAGGAGGTAGCTAAATTGTGCGCATTATGAACCGTTCCTTTGGCCTGTAAACCATAACCGAGCTTAATAAAACTGCCCATTCCACTCAATAGTTTGGTGGTAACGGCCATTTCCTGATAATTGGCCAGCTGAAGTTTACTCGGTTTCCCTTTTCGGCCGATTAAACGTACCACAGGCTGCCCATTGAGCATGTAAAACACCAGATTGCCTACTTTTCCGTTAAGGTGGCCCTGTGGACCGTTTGAAGCTATTGCCATGTTAGAGAGGTTAAAGGTTTGAGGTTGAGTAAAGTATTGTTTGGTATGATGAGCATGAAGATAGTCATAAACTTCGGGGTATCCTCCTAATGACACTTTATTTATTCAAGTATTAAAAGAAAGTTATCAGCTGTTATCCAGTACTTTGATAGGGCTATAAGCCCAATGAGGCCCTATCAACCTCCAATCAAAGAAGGAGAAATACCCTGGTAATTATTTCGTCAATGTAAAGTCAGTAGCTGCGCATCTTATACGGAACTTTAAGGCATGCTTAAGGAAGGTCGGCAGGAATATAAACTGAGCTTGGTTTTTTGGAATAATAGGAGCAGGTAGTGTAGGGAACTACCAAGGGGAATTGATGGATCAGGGCATGACAACAGCGTACATCATCTGGTTTATTTGTTTTTTAGCGGCCCTTTTTCAGGGTGTAAAAACTTGTCTGTCTCAGCTCTCAATTCGTCTAACCTATGGTTCACAAGTTCTGTCTTTTTTTTAAGTTCAGCAGTATGTGCTGCCAGAGTTTTGGTGATCTCTGCACTACTTTGTGTGGTGTCTTTTTTATTTGATTGATCCATGACGATTGGCATTAATGCTTAAATATACTAGAAAAGTTAATTACAGATATTAAAAACAGATTAAATTATTCTACTTAAATCAAAGAGGGCTGAGGTGTTTTTTATCACCTTTCAGATCGTCGATTTCTTTGTTCAGGAAGTAAGATAAGCCCGTTCTAATGACCACGGTGCCGGCTAAAATTCCCAGATCCTGGAACGAAGGATTCACGATCGTATCAATAATATCCGAAGCAATTAAAAACTCCAGACCGAGCAACAAATAATAACCTACCTCGATCTTAATTTGGACAGTTCTTTGTAAAGAAAAGCCTTTCCCCAAACGGTTTAACTCATTCCTTACAAAATGAAAAAGACCAATTGCTGCGCCATAACAGATGATACCAATGCTGATATAACTGATGATATGTGAGGTATAAATTAATATCTCATGCATAGTCGGTTACGTTGTGTTTTTAAACGTGATGAATCCCCTTTTAATACAGGAAGTTACGAAACATATATCAGATTTTGGAATCCTTTTTGATTTCTTTCTTGAATTTGTAATTCTGTGGTAGAATTCCCATATTTTTGCTAAAGATTCTTGGGAAATAATATTAAATCTTCAGGTCCCAAGGCTACAGAAATCTCTTTTATTCGATGGCTGATATACCATAAGATTGTGAATTAATTGGTGTTTTTGAAAGCATATGATCAAACAGGCCTTTTTATTGCCAATAAACAAATCATAATATAGTCCATTAAAAAAAAGATTCTATCCATTTAAGATTGCCAGGGTTAAGCTAAGTTTGTGTTTCTTAGCTGAGAAATGAAAATCAGCAGAACACCTAAATTTTAAATGCAATGAAAATTAGATTTTTAGCGGTTGTAGGACTTCTGTTTATATTAATAAATAAAGGGATTGCTCAGGATCAGATATCCCTGGCAGGAACCTGGAACTTTCAGCTCGACCAAGCCAATCAAGGCGAAAAAGACAAATGGTTTGACCAGGAATTAAAGGAAAAAATTGCGCTTCCGGGAACCACCGATCAGGCAAAAAAAGGAACGAAAACAGTAGGTGCTGATTATGGAATTCTGTCCAGAGCCTATAAGTACGTCGGACCGGCTTGGTACAACAGAACCATAAATATCCCGGTATCCTGGAAAAACAAAGAGATTTCCTTGTTTCTGGAAAGAGTGATGTGGGAATCTAAAGTCTGGATAGATGGGCGTTTAATGACCACACAGGATGGTCTTGGTGTTCCACACCTACATAGTCTGGGGAAACTTACACCTGGAAAACATCAGTTGAGTATCCGGATTAATAATGATCTGATTCACAATATCGGAGATAAGGGACATGCTTATACCGAGTACACTCAAAGTATCTGGAATGGTGCAGTCGGCAAGCTAGAGTTACGCGCAGAAGCAAGTACCGCTATCCAGGATTTACAGGTATATCCCGATGCAGAAAAACGTGAACTGAAACTGCAATTAAAGGTAAAGAATCCGCAGAAGATGAAGCTGGATTACCACATCGTAGACCTGCAAACCAATAAAATAGTTTTTACTAAGAAGGGGCTTTTGTTGCCGGAAGCTTCGCAAAATCAGGTGTTAGCGCTTGATTTTCCAATCAAATTATGGGACGAATTTACTCCAAATCGCTACCAGATTAAGGTAAAACTCGCAAATAAAAATGATAAATCGGTGGATTTTGGTTTTAGGAGTATCGGACATTCGAAGTCGAAAGTGCTGATCAATAATGCTCCGGTATTTATGCGTGGTAATCTGGATTGCGTACATTTTCCGCTTACCGGATACCCATCTACCGATGTGAAAGATTGGGAACGTATTTTTAAAGTTTATAAGTCTTATGGTTTAAACCATGCGCGTTTTCATTCCTGGTGTCCGCCGGAAGCCGCTTTTGAAGCCGCAGATAAATTGGGAATTTATATACAAGCAGAAGCCATCTGGATCGACTGGTGGATGACCGAACCGCCAAAAGACAGGCCGGATATGCTTACCAAAGGACTTCCACAAGGTTTAGGGAAAAATCCTTCCGCAGATAAATACACCCAAAATGAGTTACAGCGTATGCTGGATGCCTATGGAAATCACCCTTCCTTTACCATGATGTGTATCGGGAATGAGCTGGGAAATTCTGATTTCATCGTGATGGAAAAATGGATTGAAAAACTGAAAAGCAAAGACAACAGGAGATTATATGCCGTATCTACGGCTAGAAAAATTATGCCGGTAGATGATTATTCTGCCACTCATAACATTCCTAATGTAGGCGGCACCTATGGTTTGCAGGGTGGAAGAAGTGATTATGACCTCGAAAAAAACTATTCGAAGAGCAATATTCCGATTTTCGCGCATGAAGTAGGACAATTTCCAGTGTACCCGTTATGGTCGGAGATTGATAAGTATACTGGTGTATTAAAAGCCAGAAACCTGGAAGTATGCAGGGAGTCAGCCATCGCAAATGGGTTGGAGAATAAAGATGTTGCTTTTCATCAGGCCAGTGGTGCTGTTCAAAAGATACTTTATAAGAGTTTAATTGAAAACTTTTACCGTACACCTTCCAGCGGAGGGTTCCAACTTTTGAGTATGCAGGATTATCAGGGTCAAGGAGAAGCTTTGGTCGGATGGCTTGATGCTTTTTATGAAGATAAAGGAACTACGGATACCAGTTATTTTAAACAATACAACAACGAGGTGGTGCCTCTGGCAAGAATAAAGAAATTTGTATGGGAGAATACGGAGACTTTTACCACTGATTTGGAAGTCGCAAATTACGGAAGAGGAGACCTGAATACTGCGCTCGACTGGAAAATTATAGGGGAGGATCAGCAGGTATGGGGAGCAGGAACTTTAAGCAAAACCCTGATCAAAAGAGGGGAATTAAAAAGCTTTGGAGCAATAGAAATGGCGATGAACAGGATCACCAGGGCAACAAAGGTAAAACTGGTGGTTAGTCTGCCAGGTACCAGCTTCCGAAATGAATGGGACCTTTGGATTTATAACCCTGCAATAAATACGGAACAGCCAACATCAGCAACAGCTCATGCTAAATATCAGGCATTTGAAAATAAGGTGTTAGAAACGAATGTTCTGGATGAAAATACGTTGAAAGCATTGGAAAATGGTAAAACGGTACTCCTTTACGCTTCCAAACTTGGAAATTCTGAAGTATCCAGACCCTTGTTCTTTACCCCGCTGTTTTGGTCGAATGTGTTCTTCCCCGGACAGGAAAACACCACGCTTGGCGCCTTAATCAATGATAAACATCCTGCTTTAAGCGGTTTTCCGACAGGATCATTTAGTGATTGGCAATGGGAAGCCATTAGTAAAGGGAGATCATTTATAATGAAAGACTGGCCTAAAAACCTGGAACCTATTGTACAACCCATCAGTGATTTTCACCTGAATGAAAAGCTGGCTGCGGTTTTTGAATGTAAAGTTGGAAAAGGAAAACTTTTGATTTGTGGTTATGATATCGCTACTCCGAAAAATCCGGTGGCCAAACAATTGAAGTACAGTTTGCTTCAGTATATGAACACACCAGATTTTAATCCTGAAACTAGTGTGGATACGGGTTTGTTAAAGAAAACGTTTCCTTTTATCAAAGAAGCCGCATCAGGAGTGCCTGCCGCTTTTGAAGACGCTTTAGTTTATGTGAAAACAGGGACAAAATTGCCGGTATTGAAACGTAATTCGAAGTATCAAATGAAAGGTGAAGAAGGAATTTGGGAATGGGATGGAAAATCCGCCTGGTACGGTAAAAATCTTGAAATCACGATAAATCCGCCACAAGGGGTGATAGGGGAGCTATACCTCCGTTTCGAAGATTGGAATAATGAATCCAGATCTGCGAAAATTTGGATCGATGGCAGGGAGTTCATGACGGGTACACTCGATAAAAAAGGAAAATGGATTAAACTGTTCGTCATGAGAGAAGATACCAATGATGGAAAACTCGGCATAAAAATTGAGTCTGTTTCTGGTAGTAACGCAATGGTTAGTGAACTGGTGTTTGTAGAGCAAAAATAGTTTCGTTGCGAATGAAATATTTTAGGAGCTAAGAAATTAGTTTTTAGCACAAATTTGTTTAAATTGCTCGTAATAAAGAAACCATTAAGACGTTCCATTGTTATTGTATCAAGATTTATAAGATTATGAGAATACCCATATTACCGTCTTTATTAGTAGCTGTGGCCTTATTGGGTCAGGGATGTGTGAGCAATAAGAAGTTTGCAGATCTGCAATCCAGCTACACCCAATTGCAAGAGAAAAACCAGGGCGTGAATCAGGAACTTGCCAGTTCTACAACCCGTGTGAAAAGTCTGGAAGAACAAATTGCTGCACAACGCGAAAATGTGAAAGCCTTACAAACTGCATTGAACAAATGTTTAACTTCAAGCAGCCAGGGAAATACCAATATTTCCAAACTGGTAGACGAGATTAACGTAGCTAATAAATATATCCAGCATTTAGTGAACACTAAAAACACCAGTGATTCCCTGAATCTGGTATTAACCACCAATCTGACCCGTTCTTTGAGTAGGGAAGAAATGAGTGATGTAGATATTAAAGTATTAAAAGGAGTAGTTTATATCTCACTTTCTGATCAGATGTTATACAAATCAGGAAGTTATGAAATTTCTGATCAGGCAGGTGCAACCTTAAGCAAAATTGCCAAAATCATTAAAGATTACCAGAGTTATGATGTGTTGATTGAGGGAAATACGGACAATGTGCCAATTTCACAAGTCAACATCCGCAACAACTGGGATTTAAGTACACTGAGAGCTTCCTCTGTAGTTCAGTCTTTACAAAACAACTACGGAGTGATTCCTAAAAGGCTAACCGCTGCCGGAAGAGGGGAGTATAACCCGATTGCCAGCAATGATACCGAAGCAGGAAGAGCGAAAAACAGACGTACAGAAATCATCATCACCCCTAAGCTAGATCAGTTTATGGAGTTGATTGGAAAAGCCCCGGAACCAGTAAAAGAATAAGTTACATAATGCCCTGTCCATCTTCACAGATGCTCAGGGCATTGTTGTTTTACGCGTTTTCTAAATCTGCAATGATCAGTTTTTTCATCTTCATCATGGCTTGCATAGCGCGCTGACCGCGTTCCGGATCACTAATCATTTGTACAATTGATTTAGGAATGATCTGCCAGCTGATGCCAAATTGATCAGTACACCAACCACAGGCTACTTCAAAACCTCCTTTTGAAGTCAACTCCGCCCAATATTTGTCGATTTCTTCCTGAGTTTCACAGTTAACTACCAATGATATGGCATCATTAAAAGTAAAATCATGTGCTGCGGAACTGTCCATCGCCATCATCGTATAGCCATTCAGCTTAAACTGTGCATGTTTTACAAAATCGGTGCTGTCGCCTTCGCCTTCTGCATATTTCAGGACACCCTGGATCTCCGAATTCGGAAATAGGGAAGCATAATAATTAATCGCGGTTTCGGCTTTACCAGCTTTATCACCGGTAAACATTAAGGTCGGACAGAACTTCTGTGCGGAATCGTCTTTTGTTCCGGTGTATAACTGCCAGGAAACTCCGTATTTGTCTTGAATCCAGCCATATTTAGGACTCCATGGATAACTATCCATAGGCATCATAATCTTTCCGCCGTCTTGTAATTTATTCCAGTATTTTTCAGTCTCTTCTCCGCTGGTACACATCACCATAAAGGAAATGGCAGGATTTGGATCAGTAGAAGGACCCTCATTGAGCAACATAAATGTTTGTCCGCTCAGGTTGATTTGTACCACAAAAGGGTTGGTCGTGCCAATTTTACCTTCCCCAAATGTTTCGGTATAAAATTCGGCTGCTTCGGTGATCTTCCCTCTGATGGTTAAGCATGGATAAATGAAGTTTTTCATGATAATTTAGCTTTACGGTTTTGTATAAACTAAGTTAAAGAAAGTTGAGGAGGCGCAGGTAGGGAAAAGCAGACATTTAAAGGGGGAAATTGCGACAGAAATGCTGTAGCCGAAATACAAAGCTCCCTGCTATACAGTTGTTTTTTATGATTCCTGGTTAAAATACAATGCGGCTGCACCAAGAATGGCAATATTGTCAATCTCAGTAGCTGTGATTTCAATGTTTTTTAGGACTGGCTGATACGGGAAGTCTTGTAAATGCTTCCATAAAGTAGCCTCAAAATAGGGAAAGGCTTTACTTACGGAACCACCCAATACGATGATTTCCGGATCTACCGCATAGAGTATGGTTTTAATCAGCCAGCTCAGGTGCTTTCCGAACTCCTGGAAAATCTGTAAGGCTGCAGGATCTCCTGCTGCTGCGCTTTTAGAGAGTTCTTCTCCGGAAATCTGGTGGAAATGACTAAAGAAATTGCCGCTGCAATAGCATTCGTAATTGTGATCCAGATACGGGATCATTCCGAATTCCCCTGCACCGCAATTGCGACCTTCATAAAGCTTGCCATTGCAGAGCAGACCTGCAGCAACGCCAGTACCGAGAATCAGGCCAGTTACGTTTTGCTTGCCTTTGCCCTTGCCATATTGCCATTCTCCTGCAGCAAAACAATTGGCGTCATTGTTCAGGAAAACAGGGATCTGGAAACGTTGTTCCAGAATGGATTTTAAGGGAACAGCCTTCCAGGAAGGGATGTTTTGTACGTCATAAACAATACCTGATTTGGTGTCCAGAATGCCGGGAACACCAATTCCAATAGCTTCCACCTCAGGATTGATCACCCTGCTGATGGAATTGATCACCTGCTCGATAACCAGGTTTTCATCGCTTTTGGAGGAAATCCGGTCGCTGTCGATTTTAATGATTTCTTGCCCTTTTACCAGGCCAGAGCGTACATTAGTGCCGCCCAGGTCTACACCAATCAGTGTTTTGTTGTTCATCTTTATTGTTTATTTGGGATGATGTTTTCTTTCTGCGTTTTCTTTCCGCGAAGGGAAATGGTTTAGGCCTAATATAAACACGATTCTGCTGGAATGCTTTATTTTGTATATTTAAAACGGAAATGACTAAACCTATTCACCTTTATAAAATAGCCAGGCGGGTATTGCTGACCATAATTCTCTGCTGCTTTTTCAGGCTATCTTTTGCCGGATTATCTTTTGATCACTTATCGGTTGCCAATGGATTGTTCTGTGGCTCTTTGGTTTAGTGTCTGTGAAGTCTGAGTCAGCTACGACAGTAGAGGTGTTAAAATTTAATTAAACCAACCAAATTTACACTCAATGAAGAGAATATTATTATCAGTTCTATTGGCGCTAATTATGCTAACCTCCGGACTGGTCAAGGCACAGTCTGCTGATACTACCAGACTGATTATGCAAAGAATAGTACTGGATCTTAGAAAACCGCTAAAACAGGTCAATAAATCCGCAGCAGAAAACCTGGCTACTTTGCAGGGTAACGGAAGCTGGAAGGAGATAGATTATACTGATAAAAGCATTACCAATTGGCAACCGGGAGCGCATCTAATCAAACTGGAAAGCTTTGTTCAGGCTTATGTGACGAAAGACAGCCGTTATTACAGGAGCGGTCAGGTACTTGATGCCATGACCAGGGCCTTTAAGTTCTGGTATGATCAGGATCCGAAAAGCAGCAATTGGTGGCACAATGAAATTGCGACGCCTCAGATTTTGGGAGAATTGTTAATTACCCTGCGAAACGGAGAAAACAGCATCCCGGCAGATTTAGAGGCTTTATTGATCGAAAGAATGAAACGCGGTAATCCTGAAAAACAAACCGGTGCCAATAAAACAGATATCGCCCTGCATTATTTTTACAGAGCTCTGCTAACTAATGACCATGCGCTCCTGGCTAAGTCTACTGCTGATTTGTTTGATCCAATCCGTTTGGTTCATTACAAAGAGGGTTTGCAGTATGATTTTTCTTATTTGCAACATGGTCCGCAGTTACAGATATCAAGCTATGGCGCGGTGTTTATTACCGGGGTGCTAAAAATGATCAATTATGTGCAGGGAACGCCTTATGCAATTAGCAATGATAAGTTGCAGTTGTTTTCTAAGTATTACCGCGAGTCTTATTTAAAAGCGATAAGAGGGAGTTATATGGATTTTAATGTAGAAGGTCGTGGGATTAGCAGGCCCGATATTCTAAGAAAGAATACTGAAAAAAGCAGACTGAGGATTGCTGCTTTGGTTGATCCCATAGCTGCGGAAGAATGGAAAGCAGCAATTTTACGGACGGATAGTACGGAACAGCCAGGGTATAAAGTTGAACCCTTACATAAGCAATTTTGGAATGGGGATTATGTGATCCATGCAAGGCCAGGCTACTCATTTAATGTAAGGATGGTGAGCAACCGTACCAAACGCAGCGAATCTGGAAACAAGGAGAATTTATTCGGTAGGTATTTGTCTGACGGGGCAACGAATATTCAGGTTCGGGGACCGGAATATTACAATATTATGCCTGTTTGGGAATGGGACAAGATCCCTGGAACCACAAGCAGAGACTATCCGGAAGACCGCCTGACTTCGAAGTTCTGGGGTGAAGATGGCAGTAATGCTTTCGCTGGTGGTGTTTCTGATGGTAAATATGGCGCAAGTGCTTATGCCTTAGATTATGATAGTGTTGCGGCAAAAAAGTCATGGTTCTTCTTTGATCAGGAAATAGTTTGCCTGGGAGCAGGGATTCGCAGTAATGCGGCGGAGCCCATCGTAACCACGGTTAACCAAAGCTGGTTAAATAGTGATCTGACAGGTTCTGCAATAAAAGGTAAATTCGGAAAAGGTAAAACGGAGGTCTTTAAAAGTGATCAGCAGAGTTGGATTTTACACGATGGTGTAGGCTATGTATTTCCTGAATCTTTAGCAGTAAATTTGAGTAGTAATGTCCAAAAAGGGAACTGGTATAAGATTAACAACTCCCACCCAAAAACGGAGCTTTCAGGGAATGTTTTTAAATTATGGATTGATCATGGTGTAAATCCTGAACGTGGAAATCCGGAAGGTACAAAGTATACCTATGTGGTTTTACCAGGGATTAAGAATTCGGAACCATTGGTTAATTTCAATAATTCCGGTATTAAGATCTTGTCTAATACGCCAGCAATTCAGGCGGTAAGTCATGAAAAATTAAATATGCTACAAGCGATATTTTATGAGCCGGGTGTATTAAAAACGGCAACGTATATTATTCAATCGGACAAGCCTTGCGCACTTTTGATTAAGTCAGTCCATGGAAAGATGATGATCTCGGTAGCAGACCCATTGCAAAAAGAACGTACTGCGTTGATCAGCATTACCAATCTAAAGGATGGAAAGACTATCGCTTACCCGGTAAGTTTTCCTGAGCAGGCATTTGCCGGTTCTACGGTGACGCTTAAATAAATTGGAATTGGGGGTGTATGGGGTTGAAATCAAGAATCTGACTGAATATTACCCTCAATTAGATTAAATAATCCCCCCTTTTTTATCATCCTGATGCTCAAATTTGAATGTAGTAATTTCAGGGAAATTAATTGGGTGCATGAACTGAATTAAACAGAACTGAATTAAACGGAAGAAGAATTTATACTGAGTAACCTTTAATAACCACGAATGAAACTAACCAAATTTAAAATGAAAAGAAGCAGGCTATTGCTGGTGTCCGCATTAGCAGTATCCGTAACTGCCTCTTCCTTCTTATTATTGTCGCCGAAAACAGCGATGATTAAAAAGGATTTTGCTGTTGCGGAAAAGCAGTATGGTCAATTATTGAAAACTTCTACGAACCTCACACAATTTCCCCGAACCACAAATAAAGATGGCTCGGTCAGGTCAACTGATGTATGGGATTGGACAGGCGGGTTTTTCCCAGGGGGATTATGGTATTTATACGAGTATACTCAAAAGCCGGAATGGAAAGCTGCGGCTACCAAATGGACAGAAGCGCTTGAAAAGGGACAGTTTCTAACGCAGCACCATGATGTTGGTTTCGTGATGTACTGTTCTTATGGCAATGCCTTAAGGTTTGAAAAAGATCCGGAGAAAATAGAAAAATACCACAAGATATTAATCCAGTCGGCAGAATCTGCATTAACCAGATTTGATCCTAAAGTGGGTCTGATCAAATCATGGAATGCTAAAAAATCATGGGATAAAAAGACGACCTGGCAATATCCGGTGATCATCGACAACATGATGAATCTGGAAATGCTTTGTTATGTGTCTAAATTAACGGGGAATCCTAAGTATAAAGAGGTGGCGATGAGCCATGCTTTAAACACGATGAAGAATCATTTCAGACCAGATTTCAGTACTTACCATGTGGTAGATTATGATGCAGATGGAAAGGTACTTCATCAGCAAACCAATCAGGGTTATTCGGATAATTCGACCTGGTCCAGAGGACAAGGCTGGGCGATTTATGGTTTCACGATGATGTACAGAGAAACGAAAGACAAACGTTTTCTGGAAGCGGCTCAAAAAGCAGCAGATTTTTACATCAACCATCCTAATTTGCCAAAGGATAAGATTCCTTACTGGGACTTTAATGTGAATCAGGCCGGTTATCAACCAGATTGGGCTTATGATGCCAAAAAACTGGATTACATTCCAAGAGATGCTTCAGCAGGATCATTGACTGCTTCCGGATTACTGGAACTCAGCACCTTTGTACCTGATGGCAGTAAATATTTTAAGCAGGCAGAGCTGATGTTACAGTCTTTGTCGGGTAATGGTTATTTAGCAAAACCTGGTACAAATGCTGGATTTATCCTGGAACATTCTGTGGGGAGTATGCCTCATAATTCCGAGATTGATGTGCCTTTAGTCTATGCAGATTATTACTTTTTAGAAGCGCTGCTGAGGTATCAGAAGTTGCTGAAGTAACAACATAAATTCCTTAAAAAGGGGTGACAAAGTGTTTTAAAGGTGCTTTGTTGCCCCTTTTTTGTGAGCTTTCATTTTGGGTTATGATGCTTTTGTTTATTGCAGGTACTCCAAGTGGTTTTACAGGGGTTAAATGCTGGTTTTACCGGAGGTAAATGGTATTCAGATTTTTGTAGCAAACCTGATTATTTGCGCTTTGTGTGCGTAAAGCTTAAATAATTTGTAAAAATATTGTTATGTTTAGGATTGAGAAATAACGGTGATTTTTCAGGAAAAAACCAGGTCAGGTTAGGAAGAAACAGGATCAGGGATTAAAAATTTTTCCGGTTACCGGGTGTATAAGAGCTGATGTTTATTGATTTTGATAGATGAGAAATAAGTTTAAGTCTGATAACGGAGTGTTGCGTGCAGAGCGTAGCGTCTGAGGTGAATAGTTTACCATCTTTATGGCTGAGGATAAAAGATGGGGAGGAACAAGCGTTATTTACCTTGTATAAAACGCTGTATAGTCCACTTTACAATTATGGCTTTCTGGTCTGCAAAGAACGGGAGACGGTGGAAGATGCCATCAACCAGATTTTTCTGGAGATCTGGGATAGCCGCTCTAATCTAAAACCTGTCTCGAATGTAAAAAGCTATCTGTTTACTTATATCCGCAGAAAGATCAATAAGGAGAAAATTATTGAAAGTAAAAAAGTATTGCCTGTTTTAGCATTCTATGAGCAATCTATTGTGGATTGTATTGAAGAATTACAGCTGGAAGAGGAAATGAAACAACGCATATTTAAGGCGATCGACAAGCTCAGTGTCCGCCAGAAAGAACTCATTATGCTCAGGTATTATGAAAACCTGAATTATGACGAGATTGCTGAAAGAACCGGTATGGCCACCCAAACGGCCTACAACAATATGCATCAGGCATTAAGGTTTCTAAAAGACGATTTAAAAGTCCCTGTCTATATCATTGTATACCTGCTTAAGTTATAAGTGATTCCGGAATTACCCCAATCTATTTCTTTTCTGAATTTTTTCTTGCTGATAATCAGTTAGTTGAAAAATACTTTCTGGTATTGGAAGTAGAAATGGCCACTGATGGACACTACACTATACCAAACCATAAAACCTATTGATGTATCAACCTTTACTAACCCTGGAAGATTTAATTACCGATCCTACTTTTATTGATTATTGCTTAAACAATAATGACGCTGCAACAGAAAAATGGAATGATTATATCGCGCAGCACCCCTTACACCTTGCCAATTGTAAGGCCGCTAAAACGCATGTTTTATTGTTGACCGGCGAGTTGCCGGAAGCGTATGTGGAGGCCAGATTTCTGGAGTTCAAATTAAGTTTTGATCAGCAGAATGAGCGGGAGCAAAGAGAGATGAAGGTTAGGAAACTGCGTTCTTTCCATGCGCTCGTTAAAATGGGTATCGCGGCTTCTTTAGTGCTTGTGAGCGGGTATTTAATCCTTTTCTCTAAACAGGAACAGCAACATTTTGCTTTTGAATCTATAACAGGTAAAACTATTTCCACCTTACTGAATAACCGTAAAAGTGTTACCCTGGGAGATGGAACAGTAGCACTCCTGTATCCGGGGAGTAAATTGGTAATCGCTGGAGATTATAATGCGAAAGACCGGAAGATCGCCGTATCTGGCCAGGTTTACCTTAAAATCTCTCCTTTGAAGGATAAGCCATTTGTGGTGTATAGTGAGCACATCACCACCACCGCTTTAGGTACTTCGTTTTTCGTTCGCGATTTCAAAGATAATGAGGAATCTTTCGTGTACCTGATGACGGGAAGCGTAAAAGTTAAACAACCGGAGCTGCATAAATCTATGATGCTTGAACCAGGGACTTCTCTGGTTGTAAATAATAAAACGGGTACCGGCAAAAAAGGCGTGTTTAATGAAAAGGAACTGGAAGAAATGTCTTTACAGCAACTGATCCTGAACAATGAAGATATGGCTGGCATTGTCCGTAAGCTTCAACTGTTTTATGGGGTAGAAATTGACCTCAGTAAATGTGATTGCGAGTTTAAGCGCATAACGGGGGATTATTCAAAAGTACCGCTGGCTGGTATTCTGAATACCATCAGTTACATCAATCAGCTGGACTGGCAATTGAAAGATAATAAAATTGTTTTCCGCCCTGACCCTAAAAAGAAATAGTAAACCAACCAACCAACCAACCAACCAACCAACCAAATAAACTAACCAAGCTGTATGAAAAAAAGAAAATTACTCTGTTCAAGAGGGTTCTTTTATTGCTCGATATTGCTGACTGTGCTCATTTATCCTTCTATTGTGATGACTACGACTGCACAGGCCAATATATCGGAGAAGGAGAAGACCTATTCGATTGGCTTCGACAATAAGCCTATTCTACACGTTTTTTCCAAAATTGAGTCACTTTCAGGATTACGGTTCGCCTATAGTCCGAAGGACATCAAACAGGTGAAATCGATCACTATTGAAGAAAAAGACCGGAATATCGTAGAGTTGTTAAAGGAGTTAAGTTCAAAAACCGGACTTGCTTTTAACCTTTCGCAAAAGATGGTAGCCGTTACCGTTCAGGAGGGGTTCCCTTTTGAAACTACACCGGTACGTGTGGCAACTAAAATCAAAGCGGATACGGTGATCCAGGGATCTGTTACAGATAGTTTAAAACAGGGTTTACCGGGCGTGTCTGTATTTGTGAAAGGAAAGCCCCGCATAGGAACCAGCACCGATATCAACGGGCGTTATTCCATACAAGTGCCCGGAAACGCGATTTTAGTCTTCAAAATGGTGGGTTATATCACGATAGAACGTCCGGCAAACAAGGCGACCATCAACGTGACCTTGGCAGAAGATAAAGCGAATCTGGATGAGGTACAGGTGGTGGCTTTTGGTACGCAGAAGAAATCAAATGTGGTTGGCTCGATTACGACCATCAAACCTTCCGAACTAAAGGTGCCATCGAGTAACCTGACTACGGCATTAGCCGGAAAGATTGCCGGTGTGATTGCTTATCAGCGAAGCGGCGAACCCGGAGCAGATAACGCGCAATTCTTTATCCGTGGGATTACGACTTTTGGCGTCAACAATGTGCCCTTGATTTTAATCGATAACATCGAGCTAACGCCAACAGATCTGGCAAGGATGCAGGTGGATGATATTGCCAGCTTTTCTGTATTGAAAGATGCGAGTGCTACGGCTTTATATGGCGCAAGGGGTGCGAATGGCGTGATTCTGGTAACCACCAAACAAGGTAAAGTTGGTCCGGCAAAGGTGAATGTACGTCTGGAAAATTCCCTTTCTACGGCTACAAAAGATCTCGAACTGGCAGATCCGGTTACCTATATGCAAATGTACAGGGAGGCGCAACTTACCCGTGGAAATCTGACAGAAAAATATACGCAGACGCAAATAGACAATACCATTCTGGGTACAAATCCTTTGCTTTATCCGGTGGTAGACTGGCAGGAGATGTTACTACAAAAGAACACGATGAACCAGCGTGCAAATGCGAGTGTAAGTGGTGGTGCTCAGGTTGCACAGTATTATGTGTCGGGGAGTTTTAACAGAGATAACGGGATTTTAAAAGTCCCGAAGGTTAGCAACTTCAATAATAACATCAAGCTGAATACCTATTTGTTAAGGTCTAATGTGAACATTAATCTTTCTCCGACCACAGAGTTGGTGGTGAGGTTATCCGGAACTTTTGATGATTATAAGGGGCCGATTGATGGTGGAACGGGTGTGTATAACAAGATTATGCAGGCAAGTCCTACAGCATTTCCGGCTTTTTATCCGGCGGATAGCGCCAATCGGTTTACCCAGCATATTCTGTTCGGTAATTCCGGCGACAGGGGACAGTTTATTAATCCCTATGCGGATATGGTGAAGGGCTACCGGCAGTCTTCCTCTTCGAGGATGTTGGCGCAACTCGAACTGAACCAAAAAATGGATGCCATCACAGAAGGACTTTCCTTTCGTGCGATAGGAAGTACCAACCGGTATTCTTACTTCTCGGTAACCAGAAGTTACAATCCGTTTTTCTACAATATAGGCTCCTGGGATGCTTATACAAAAACCTATACCCTAAACCTGTTAAACAGAGAGGCTGGTCCGACGGAATATCTAAGCTATCCGGGGGCAACACGTAATGCGACCGCAAATCTTTACCTCCTGGCTGCGATGGATTATTCCCGTGCTTTCGGAAAAAGTGCCGTATCGGCAAGTTTGATTAGCACGATTGAGGAAAACCTGGATGTGAGTAAAGATGAGCTGGTGCTTTCGCTACCGCATCGGAATCTTGGCGTTTCCGGCAGGGCAACCTACAGTTATGACAGCCGTTATTTTGTGGAGTTCAACTTTGGATACAATGGCTCGGAACGTTTTCATGTGAGCAGGCAGTTTGGGTTTTTCCCGACTATTGGCGCAGGATGGATGGTTTCTAATGAGAAATTCTGGGAAGGGATGGCCAATACCATTACCAAACTTAAGTTCAGAGGCTCTTACGGACTGGTTGGAAATGATGCCATTGGTTCTCCAAATCAGCGCTTTTTTTACCTTTCCAATGTTAGTTTAAATGACAGCGGAAGAGGTGCCTCTTTCGGTTTTGATCAATATGCTTATTACAGACCGGGGGTTTCTATCTCTGCTTATGGGAATGATGACATTACCTGGGAAACCTCGAAACAGACCAACCTTGCGATGGAAATCGAAATTAAACGGGACCTGAATATAGTGGCTGAGTATTGGCGTCAGAATAGAACCAATATTTTAATGGCCAGAAATTCTATTCCTACGACCATGGGGCTTGCTTCTGTTACCTATGCCAATGTTGGTGCGGCAAAATCTTCCGGTGTGGACTTGTCGCTGGATTACAACAAGATGATCAGTACCGATTTATCGGTCACCGTAAGGGCAAATATGACCTATTCTACCAGTAAAATTACCGCTTTTGAAGAGCCTGATTATTCGCTGACTCCATACCGGAGCCGCATCGGTAAATCGGTGAGTCAGAATTGGGGATATATTGCCGAGCGTCTTTTTATTGATGATGGCGATGTTGCCAATTCGCCCAAACAGAATTTCGGTGTTTATGGGCCGGGTGATCTTAAATATACGGATGTAAATGGCGACGGGCAGGTAACTCAGGAGGATGCAGTTCCATTGGGACTACCAACTTCGCCTGAAATTGTTTACGGATTTGGTTTTACAGCGAAGTATAAAAACTTTGATCTATCGGCCTTTGCACAAGGGATCGGAAGAGAATCTTTTTGGATTGATTCCAAAGCGACAGCCCCATTTGTAGATATTGCGCAAAGTAATTATGGGGAGAATGCACTGCTAAAAGCCTATGCAGAAAGTCACTGGTCGGAAGAGAACAGAGATTTATATGCCATGTGGCCTAGATTATCTATCAGCAACGCCCTAAACAATAATAACTACCAAACCAGTTCCTGGTTTATGAGAAACGGTGCTTTCTTAAGGTTAAAATCGGTAGAATTTGGCTATTCCTTTTCCAAATCATTTATCAAAAAGCTAAAGATGGATAACCTTCGGATTTATGTGAATGGAACAAATCTGGCCAGCATCAGCAGTTTCAAACTCTGGGATGTGGAAATGGGTGGTAATGGCCTGGGCTATCCTTTGCAAAAGGTCTTTAATATTGGTTTAAATGTCAATTTCTAATCCATTGTATGATGAATAACAATACGTACATGAAAAAATTTGAGAACACTAAATACTTGTTTTCCTTAGTTCTGCTGATTTCCCTGTTTTCCTGTAAGAAGTACCTGAATGTAGTTCCGGATAATGTGGCGACTATTGATTATGCTTTCAGGAGTAGGGATGAAGCCGAAAAATACCTTTTTACCTGCTATAGTTTTTTGCCGAAACTAGGGAACCCTGCACTAAATCCAGGTATTATGGCTAGTGATGAATTTGCGGTGATTTATCCGGCATTATTCTCTGGTAACCTGGATACTGAGCTGTTCGCTATCCCCACTGGATCACAAAATATCGTTTCTCCCTATGCTAATTACTGGGATGGCGGGACTAAAGGTGTCCCTTATTTTCAGGCCATCAGGAATTGTAATGTGTTTTTTGAGAATATCAATAAAGTGAATGATCTGGGCGATTTAGAGAAGAAAAGGTGGATTGCGGAGGTCAAATTTCTGAAAGCCTATTACCATTATTGGTTGTTGAGGATGTATGGGCCTATTCCGATCATCAAGGTTAATAAACCTATTTCCAGTTCTATAGAAGAGGTTTTGGTGTACAGAGATCCTGTGGATGAGGTCACAAATTACATTGTTTCCCTATTGGATGAAGCGAGTCCTGATCTTCCAAATCGATTGATGAGTGAGGCTTCTGAATTGGGGAGAATCACCAGGGGGATTGCCCTGAGTGTGAAAGCGGAGGTATTGGTGACAATGGCGAGTCCGTTGTTTAACGGCAATCCGGATTATGCTGGTTTTAAAGATAAAAGGGGTCTTCAGTTGTTCAATCCTACTTTTATGCCGGAGAAATGGGAGAAAGCAAAGTTTGCTTGTAAAGCTGCAATCGACAATTGTGCCGGAAATGGATTGGCGCTTTATTATTACAAACCAAGGATCAATACCTATGATTTGTCGGAAGAAACGAAAACTCAGATGAGTGTTCGTGCTGCGGTAACGGAAAAATGGAATTCGGAAATCATATGGGCTGCTTCAAATTCGTATACCACAGATGATGGTCATGGTTTCCAGAAAAATGCACAGGCACAGCTTTCACCTGTAGGATTTATACAAAGTATAGATCAAAATCTGGCAGTTCCAATCAAAATGGCGGATCTTTTTTATAGTAAAAATGGGGTGCCTATTGAAGAAGATCCTTCTTTTAATTACGCGCAACGGTTAACGAAGCTGAGGGTCGCGGTAGAAAGTGACCGGTATAATATTAAGGTAGGCGTAAGCACTGCTGAAATCAACTTTGACCGGGAGAACCGCTTTTATGCAGATCTTGGTTTTGATGGTGGTGTGTGGTATGGTAGCGGTCAGCTGGACGATAAAAATCCTTATTATGTACAGCATAAGCTAGGACAAACCGCAGGTGTTGGCAACTCTACCAATTATAATCCGAGTGGTTATTTTCCTAAAAAACTAGTGAATTATGCCAACTCCATTAATCCGGACACCCGTGCTTATACGGTAATTAGTTACCCATGGCCGGTAATGCGCCTGGGAGAATTGTACCTGATGTATGCGGAAGCCTTAAATGAATCTGAGGGACCATCGGCTGAGGCCTATAAATACATCGATCTGGTACGTAAAAGAGCGGGTTTAAATGGGATTGTTGCGTCGTATGCGGCCCATTCGATCAGAGCTGGAAAACCGGGTACAAAGGAAGGACTTAGGATTGCGTTGCAAAGGGAATCTTTAATAGAAATGGCCCTGGAAGGGAAACGTTTCTGGAACATTCGCCGCTGGAAAACGGCAGCTGATTATCTGAATCAACCTTTTACAGGCTGGAATATACTTGGAACGACTGATCAGACGTACTACCGGGTTAAAGTATTGCATCAGGGAGTATTTAAGCAACGGGATTACCTATTCCCGATCTCAGAAAATTCAATCATTGCAAATAAGAACCTGGTGCAAAATCCAGGTTGGTAAGGTTATTTAATTCGATAAAAAATGAAATACAAAAAATATAGCTCAATGGCTGTTTCGCTGCTATCAGCCTTGCTTTTACTGGCTTCCTGTGCTAAAGTAGAGACGCAGATGCCGATCAATGCTGCTGCTGGTAAACCTGGTCAGGTGACCAATGTGACCATCGATAACTTTAAAGGAGGTGCCACTATTACTTATGTGCTTCCTAAAGTTGGTGTGGGAACTCCATTGTACATTATGGCGGAGTACGAGATTAATAAAGTAACGCATAAAACCAGACAGGCGAAGTCTTCTGTTTATAACAATCAGTTGGTTGTAGATGGGTTTAATACGGAGGGTGAGTATACGGTTAAATTGTATGCGGTCAGTTCTTCAGAAGAGAAATCGGATCCGGTAGTTGTGGTGGTGAAGCCAGAAACACCGCCATTCCGTGATGTTTTTGCCAGCTTAAAGCTGTTGCGTGATTTCGGAGGTACCAGTACTGCATTTACCAATGAAACGAAATCTAATGTGGCGATTTCTATCATTACCAAAAATAAAAATAATGAGTTTTACCCTGCAGAAACGCTGTATACCTCTGCGGAGGAAGGCAATATAGTGGCCAGGGGATTTGATACGCTATCCAGAGATTTCGGGGTTTTTGTACGCGATAAATACAACAATTATTCGGACACGCTATGGGTGAAACTTAACCCGATTTTCGAAAAACTACTGGATAAAACGAAGTATAGGGAGTTTAGTCTGCCGGGAGATAATGCGCCGGAATATGGCTGGGTGGTTTCCAGACTTTGGGACAATAAATTCGATACTGGATATCATTCTATTGAGGGGATTCCGATGCCCATCAGGATCACTTTTGATTTGGGGGTAGTGACTAAATTGAGTCGTTTTAAAATGTGGCAAAGGCATGATGACTTATTGTATCAATGGGGAAATCCTAGGTTATGGACGATGTGGGGAAGTGTGAATCCTAATCAGGATGGGTCTTATAATGGCTGGGTGAAATTAATGGATTGTGAGTCGATTAAGCCCTCTAAGAGTCCGCTAGGTACCAATACTGCGGATGATGTGGCTTATGCGAAAGCCGGAGAGGAGTATATCTTTCCTGTTGGTGGACCGGATGTTCGTTATATCCGATTTGAATGTCATCAGAATTGGTCCAATTCAGGGAAGCTGCATATGATGGAACTGACGTTCTGGGGCGGTAATTAATTATATGGATTTTTATAAAAGCATAACATCATGATTAAAAGAATAATTTATTTATTGATCACCATCGCTGTGGTTTTCAGCGCCTGCGATAAGGGGGATGAATACAAATCTTTTATCCCCAAAGGGGAGAAGATCTATCCGGGTATAGATACGGCGGTGGCTCATTATGGAGGGAACAAGCGGTTGTTGCTCACCTGGCCTTCCAGTCCGGATCAACGGGTGTCGAAATATGTGGTGTACTGGAATAACCGACTGGATTCTATGGTGATTAAGGAGGTTTCCCACAGTCCGAAAGACACGGTGAAAGCATTGATCAACAATCTTTCTGAGGGTAGTTATACGTTTGTGATCAATTCTTTTGACAATAAGGGGAATAGGTCGGTAGATGTGGAAGAGAATAATGCCATTGTTTACGGGCCAATTTATAATGAGAATCTGTTCAACAGGCCGGTCAACCGGACTGATTATAATGCGGATTCCAAGGCGGTAAATATTTACTGGGAGGTTCCGGATATCGGAAATGTGAAGACGGAAATTACTTTCACGGCCATGGATGGGAAGACGGAAATGGTGGTGTTGAAACCGGAAGAAGAGCAGACGGTAATTTCGGGTTGGAAAGCGGGGACGGTGATCTATTATCAGTCGTATTATAAGCCGGACCCCAGGGCAATTGATGTTTTTAAAGTGTTGCTGCCGGGGTCAATTGTGCCTGGTGGAAGATAGTTGTTGTTTATCCGAATACGTTTAGCGGGTGTCAGATTTTGATACCCGTTTATTGACCAGAGAAATATATTCATTACCAGAAACACACATAGAAATGAAGCTTAAATTTTTGAAAAGTTGCTTGTTGGGCAGTTTGCTGCTGACAGGTGCCGCCAGTTTTGCACAGCAGGATGGTGGTTTAGCGAGTAATGCGAATGAACCGGAATCTTTGAGGGATGCCAGAATGGAATGGTTTAGGGATGCCCATTTTGGGATGTTCGTTCACTGGGGATTGTATAGCGGGGCCGCCGGAGCATGGAACGGGAAAGATTATGAGGGTTGTGTAGAGTGGATTCAGAGTATGGCAAATGTGCCTGCTAAGGAGTATGCGGACCAGCTGATTCCGCTGTTTAAACCGAAAAAAGATTTCGCAAGGGAATGGGCGAAAACGGCAAAAGATGCAGGTTGCCGCTATGTGGTTTTTACCAGCAGACACCATGAGGGCTTCGCTTTGCATGATAGTAAAACGACAACTTTTGATGGGATGGATGTGACGGGAAGAGATCTTTTTAAAGAAATCGTTAATGCTTTACATGAGCAGGGCTTAAGGGTTGGGGTTTACTTTTCTTTAGTAGATTGGCACCATCCGGATGCTTATGTGGAGCATGGGATGCCGGCACCGGCAGGTGTGAAAAATGATGGTCGCGACAATTCGAAATACGTAGCCTATATGCACAAACAAGCCGAAGAGATCTTTTCCAATTACGGACCTATTGATCTGGTTTGGTGGGATTATAGTTCTACGGAAATTCAGGGGGAAAAATGGGGGGCAAAGGATTTGGTGGCGATGGTCAAAAAACGCCATCCAAATATCATTATGAACAACCGTTTATATTCATTTGAACACAATAGTGAGTTTACCAGGGCGCATGGTGATCTGGTAACTCCCGAGCAGTTTATTCCGGAGACCGGTTTTAAAGGGATGGATTGGGAGTCTTGTATGACCATGAACGGCACCTGGGGCTATAGTAAGAACAATCAGAAATGGCATACTAAGTCGGAACTGGTGATCAATATGATCGATATTATCTCTAAAGGAGGGAATTACCTATTGAATGTGGGGCCTATGGCGGATGGTACGATTCCGGAAAAAAGTATCGCTTTAATGGACGGAATCGGCGACTGGATGCGCGTAAACGGGGAGGCGATTTATGGTTCCAGAGCGAATACCATTGGCAGGGTAAACTGGGGGAGGATTACCACTAAGCCCGGCAAGTTTTTCCTGCATGTGTTCAACTGGCCGGAGGATAATAAGCTGCATATTCCGTTATCGCCGAATGCCGGAAGTCTGCCTAAAGCGTTTTTCCTTGGGGATGCTTCAAAAACGGCTTTGCCTTTGGAAGTTAATGAGCGTGGTATTTTTGTGGATGTTAGCGATAAACGGTTCAAAGATAATGCGGCAACAGTGATACAATTGGAGGTAGAAGGAGTTTCTTTGGCTTCGCAAGGGATTTTTGCGGAAAGAGATGGTTCGTATAAGCTGAATGCCGGAGATGCGGTATTGGCCGGTAGTGTGGCGCTTTCTGTTGGCGAACAGGCTACTTTATACAGCTGGACTGAGCTCGATGGTCGGGTTTCCTGGAAAATTAATACGGCAAAACCAGGTAAATATAAGGTGGTGTTAAGCAGGGCTTGTACGGATGTATCTGCGGGTTCAACGATTAATCTGACTGCCGGAAACAGTACATTGTCTGGGGTAGTAAAAGGAACAGGTGCTACCTGGAATGAGTATCAGGATTGGGAATTGGGTACGGTCGTGCTGGCGAAGAAAGGAGTAAATACCGTTTCTGTGAAGGCTTTGACGAAACCAGGGATCGGGGTGATGAATTTGAAGAATGTGCGGTTAATTCCGGTAGGAAAATAACTGTATAGTAATAAGTTAAGAATTTGTGTTTCACTTTTGGGCAACTTTTGTATATTTGTATTGTGGTTGAAAAAACTAAGCACCGAACTGTAATCTTTTACAAAGACTACTTTGAAGATTTTTTTGTGAAACAAAGAGATAAAGTAAAAGATAAAATAATCTGGACATTGGGTTTAATTGAGGAGCTTCAAAGAGTTCCTGAGACGTATCTCAAGCATCTGGAAAATACGGATGGACTTTTTGAAATCCGTATTCAACAAGGGAGTGATATCTTTCGGATATTTTGTTTTTTTGACCAGGGAAAATTGGTGGTTTTGGCGAATGGATTTCAAAAAAAGACTCAAAAAACACCCAAACAAGAAATAGAAAGGGCAATTAAAATAAAGGAGGAATATGAAAGCGGCAAAAAGTAATATCATGACTTTGGATCAGTTCAAGGATAAACACTACGGTGAAGCAGGCACTCAGACACGTGATGTACTAGAGGTTGGTTATGAGAGTTTTAAAATTGGTGCATTAATTCATGAAGCTCGTATAGAGAAGGGCTTAACACAAGAGCAGCTCGCGGCTAAAGTTGGAACAACTAAATCCTATATCTCAAAAATTGAGAATAATATAAAGGAAGTTCGTCTTTCAACGCTAAAGAAAATTGTAGAATTAGGTCTGGGAGGACACCTGGAACTTTCCATTAAACTCTGATTGTACCCCTAATACCGATCAATAAAATATATAACCCCAGTAAAAAGCCCTTAAATCATTTGATCTAAGGGCTTTTTGTATGGGCTGTTTGGTTACAATATACTCCCCATTAATGGGTCTGTAAAGCTTTCTTTGGAATGTTCTACATGGCCGGCAAATTGCTGGCTATAGGCTTGGTTTTTATCCGTAGTTACAGTGAAATCATACCAGCTATGGCTTGATTTAAGGTCGATTGGGATAAATATTTCCTCCTGACTCTTGTTTAACACCGCATTGATCACCGGTTTTTTATAGCTGTTGTCTTTGATCGCTAATTTAATCGGGTTGCCTTTGGTTAAGCGTCTGATGTGTAGCATCACATTTCCATTCGGTTTAGTGCCGCCTTTTTCAGCCTGATATTTTAAAGCGATTTCGATTTCCGGATCATTGGCATTACCGGTATACCTGCGGTAAAAACCGTTCGCACTGTAGATTTTTAAGTCGTAAGCTTCCTTTTCAAAATCTGCTAATGGCCAGTGGTAATCTATCGTATCCCCTGCATCTACGGTGAAATCCCAGTTTTTATCTCCTGTATAAACGATAAAACCAGCGCCTTTTGCCTGATCAGCAAAGAACTTGTTTCCGGCATGGAAATCGATCTTTAATTGCTTGTTGGTAGGATCGAGCGCTGCATGGGCATATAGTTCATAAGGGATGGCATTTGCCGGTTTAATCCCCGGTTCCTGCTTCGGTAAATTGGGGTTTCCTTTTGGGTTTTTCAGGATTCCTGCAATGGCTGCCTGATCCAGGTTTTTGAAGTTATCCGGCAGTTTAGCGAATTTGGCCTGGTGAATACTTTCCAAGAACGGCATTCTTTCTACTGTTTTTGGCAATGGGATGTTTTCTCCGTTATAGGGTCTGAAAACTGAGGTTAAATCGCCACAAAGGCTTCTTCTCCAGGAGCTGATGTTGTCTTCGTGGATTTTCTGACCGGTTTTATGGGATAGGAAATGTTCCAGAAACTGAATGGAAGAGGTATGGTCGAAAGTTTGCGAGTTGACATAACCGCCTCTTGACCATGGGGAAACCACCACCATAGGTACGCGGAAGCCGAGTCCGACGGCACTTTCTCTTTTACTGTTTTCGCCTTTATAAATATATTCTGCGCTACTGTCTAATGATTTGGATATTTTTCCTTTGGCCGGATCATTTGGATTGGGCGCTACAAATGGAGGTAAATGGTCAAAATAACCGTCATTTTCGTCATAAGTAAGGACGAAAATGGTCTTTTTCCATACTTCCGGGTTTTTGGTTAAAATGTCTATGGCTTCTGATAGGTACCAGGCACCATACCACGGGGCTCCCGGGTGATCGGAGAAATTGGATGGGGCAACGAGCCAGGAAACGGTTGGTAGTTTGCCGGCATCCACATCGCTGCGGAACTGGTGCAATACATCGCCTTTCGGGATTTTAGCGGTTCTTTCGGTGCCTTTGTCGTTGTAGGTATGGGACTCCAGGGTATGGAAATCCGGATCATTCCTGTTGGTGACAAAAGCTCTTTTATGTAAATCCTGTTGCTCCGGACTCAGTTTTTCGAGTGGGTTCAATTCCAGGAATTCGATTTCTTTGGTGACAAATTGTAGTTTCTTTTGAAGTTTAGGATCTTCTTTTTCTTTCAATTGGTTTTCCAGCTGAGTTTTCGCTTTGCGGAGGTAAATCAAATGTTCCGGATGCCTTTTAACATGGTATTGCTTGAAGAACTCCATGTCGTTGTCGGTAAAATTGGCCAACCAGCTGTCTTCTTCATCTTCCAGACCAACGCCTACGCTCAGTTCATTCTGATAGATTTTCCAATCGACCTCATGTTTCGATAAACGTTCCGGGAAGGTGCTCCAGGATACGCGTTCTGAACCATCGATATAGCCGTTGGAATGGTGTGCTGTTGAAATTGCATTTTGCTCTTCCCTGATTTTACCGGTCCAGAAGAAACAACGGTTAGGACTTGTTCCTGTTAAAATAGAGCAAAAATTATGGTCGCAAACGGTAAAGGCATCCGCCAGGGAATAATAAAAAGGAATGTCTTCCCGGTTGTAATAGCCCATGGTTAAAGGCATATCCTCATATTCTTTATTGCCGGATTTTTTCGCTTCCAGCCAGCCATCGTAGCGGCCATTGTTGCGGGCGTCGACTTGATTTTCCCAGGAATGGGGAAGGGCGCTCATCCAGGTGGCTTTTGTATCTTTAATGTTTAAGCGGAAAGGGGCATAAGTTTCTCCTTTTTTATTGCTTTGCAGCCATACCGGATATTGGTTGGGTAAGGCGATTGCACGAGGGTCGTTAAAACCTCTTACTCCTTTTAGGGTACCAAAGGCATGGTCAAAAGACCGGTTTTCCTGCATCAGAAATACCACATGTTCTGCATCCAGATAAGTGCTTCCCAGGGTCGGGTTTATGGCCATTGCTTTTTGTATGGAGGCTGGTAAAACTCCTGCCATGCCCAGTGCGCCGGTTAATAGTGTTGCTTTTTTAATGAAATCTCTTCTGCTTTCCATTTGGTTCTTTGTGTTGTAATAAAAAGATTGATCGGCCTAAACTACTGAATCCTTTTAAAATTACCATTTAGGTAAGGTTAATTTTACGGGCTAAACCCGCTTGTTGAGTTTAGCCTGTGCTATGACTAAATAGTTTTAGTATTGTGTGTTGATTTTTAATCTACCAGTATGAAATCTAAGCTATTGCGTGTATCTTAACGGGAAATTTCTTGCTTATGAGTGTTTTGGCGCTGATGATCTGATCCGCAGCAACAGACACGATGGAGATATGGAGAACCTAAACCTAAACTATATAAATTAAATGAAGAAACGAATTGTAATTGCGGCTTTGCTGGTTTGTGCTTTCACCAAATTAATGGCACAAGAAAATGGTGTGCATCAGCAATCAACGGTTTATGAATGGCCGAAAGATCCGCTGGTAAAACAGAAACTGAATAAATGGCAGGATCAAAAATTTGGGATGATTGTACACTGGGGATTATATGCTGTTCCGGGGATGATAGAATCCTGGTCGATTTGCTCTGAAGACTGGATCGACAGGGATAGCACAACTTCTTATGATGATTATAAAAAATGGTATTGGGGTTTAAGTAAGGAGTTTAATCCGGTAAAATTCAATCCCGAACAATGGGCTACAGCGGGTAAAAATGCGGGCATGAAATACCTTGTTTTTACGACGAAACATCATGATGGTTTTGCCATGTTTGATACGAAAGAATCTGATTTTAGTATCGCTAAAGGCCCTTTTGCAGGTAACCCGAAAGCTGATGTTGCCAAATATGTATTTGATGCTTTCCGGAAAGAAGGCTTTATGATTGGTGCATATTTCTCTAAACCAGATTGGCATTCTCAGTATTACTGGTGGTCTAAATATGCCACTGCTGACCGTAATAACAATTATGACATCAATAAGAACCCATGGCGCTGGAATAAGTATAAATCATTTACCTACAATCAGCTGGAAGAACTGATGACGAAGTACGGCAGCGTCGATATTTTATGGTTGGATGGCGGCTGGGTAAGACCACTGGAAACGGTCAATGAAGAAGTGCTTTCCTGGGGTGCCAATATTCCAAAATGGAGCCAGGATATTGATATGCCTAACATCGCCCGGATGGCTAGAAAGGCACAGCCAGGCTTATTAATGGTAGACAGAACCGTGCATGGACCGTATGAAAATTACCAGACACCGGAACAAAAGATTCCGGATACGCAGTTAAATTATCCATGGGAAAGCTGCATGACTTTAGGCGGTGCCTGGGGATTTGTGAACAATGATCAGTATAAAACCGCAGATGTGGTGATTCATAAATTGGTAGAAATTGTAGCTAAAGGCGGCAGTTTGCTTTTAGGAATCGGGCCTAAGGCGGATGGTACTTTACCTGATGCGGTAGTTACTAAATTGAATGATATCGGGGAATGGACTTCTAAAAATGGAAAGGCTATATATAATACCCGGATTACTAAAAACTACCACAGCGGACAAACCTGGTTTACCCAGAGTAAAGACGGAAAAAAACGCTATGCGATTTATTGTCTGACGGAGGGGGAGAAACCGGCTGGTACGGTTAGCTGGACTGGAAATTCACCTAAAAAAGGTACGGCAATGACGATGGTTGCTAATGGCAAAAAACTGAAATGGAATACAGTGGATGGTGCAACTACCGTGGTGCTTCCAGCGGGTCTTAACCTGGAGCAAGCGGCATTGTCTTTTGAGTTTAGTCCAGCTGACTAGTCCTGGTGTGTTTTATTTTTCCTGTGTTTTTAATATTTAAAATTGATTGATGAAGTTTATAATGATTAGAGTGGCATTGTTGCCTGTTCTGCTTGGCCTGTTTAGTGTTGCATCAGCAAATGACACACTCGCAGTTGCTCCTAAAAAAACAATTAAACCTTTGTATAAAAATCCTGCTGCGCCGATTGAGAAAAGGGTCAGTGATTTATTATCCCGGATGACTCCCGAAGAGAAATTCTGGCAGTTGTTCATGATTCCCGGTGACCTGGACGGGGTAGATAAGAACCGCTATAAAAACGGTATTTTCGGATTGCAGGTGAGTGCGGTTTCCCAGGGTGGTGGCGGTGCCGGACAAATGATGACTTACAATAGCAAAGAAAATGCCTATACCCTGGCTAAAAAGATCAATGCGATACAGCGTTATTTTGTTAAAGAAAGCCGTTTGGGGATTCCTATTATTGCATTTGATGAAGCGCTTCACGGCTTGGTGAGAAAGGGAGCTACTGCTTTTCCGCAGGCCATTGCGCTTGCTGCCAGTTTTAATCCAACGATGATGGGGCAGGTGGCTGGTACGATTGCTCAGGAAACCAAAGTAAGGGGAATCAGAGATATTTTAACTCCTGTGATCAATATTGCCTCTGATGTGCGTTGGGGGCGGACAGAAGAGACTTACGGCGAAGATCCTTTCCTTTCTTCTCAGATGGGACTGGCTTTTATCGGGGCCTTTGAAAGTCAGAATATCATCACCACACCTAAGCATTTTGTGGCCAATGTTGGCGATGGCGGACGTGACAGTTACCCGATTCATTTTAACGAACGCTTATTGGAGGAGGTTTATTTTCCACCCTTTAAAGCGGCGATCCAGCAAGGGAAAAGTCGCTCATTGATGACTGCCTACAATACGGTAAATGGGACACCTGCTACTTCCAGCAGCTATCTGCTGACGCAAAAATTAAAGACAGAATGGGGTTTTAAAGGTTTTGTGATTTCTGATGCCGGGGCTGTTGGTGGTGCCAATGTATTGCATTATACCGCCGCAGATTATGATGAGGCAACCAGACAAGCGATGATCGCAGGACTGGATGTGATTTTTCAAACGGAATTTGATCACTATAAGTTGTTTATTAGTCCTTTTCTGGATGGTTCCATTCCGCAACAAAGAATAGACGATGCAGTTTCGAGGGTGTTGACTGCCAAATTTGAACTCGGACTTTTCGAAAATCCGTATGTGTCTGAAAAGGATGCTCAAAAAGCGGTGGACGATCAAAGTCACAAGGCAATTGCAAAACAGGCCGCTTTACAATCATTCGTGTTGCTGAAAAATGAAAAGTCGGTTTTACCGCTTAAAAACGTTAAAAATATACTGGTAGTCGGAGAAGATGCTGTGGAGGGGCGTTTAGGTGGCTATAGCGGATCTGGAAATGGTACGGTTAATATTGTGGATGGCTTAAAGAAAAGAGGAGCCGGAAAGGTGAATGTGACTTATAGTAAGGGTAGTAGCCGTAATCCGGTTTTATATGTGCCGGTTGCTCCGCAATTCTTAAAAGCGGATACTGCACAGGGGCTTTTCGGCGAGTATTTTGATAACCTTACCTTAACTGGTACGCCTGTTTTAGCTAAAACAGACCCGCAGATAGATTTTATGTGGACGCTTTTTTCTCCGGATAAACGCCTGGCAACAGATCAGTATTCCATCAGATGGAAAGGCAGGATTAAAGCGCCAAAATCCGGGACTTATCAGATTGGTCTGGAAGGAAATGATGGTTTTCGGTTGTATCTGGATGGGAAGTTGTCAATTGATCAATGGGAAAAGCAATCTTACCATACACAGTTGGTTCCTTTTTCTTTTGATCAGGATAAATCTTACGATATCCGTATAGAGTTTAAAGAGCCTAAAGGTAATGCGCATATTAAATTGATCTGGAATTATGATGTTGCTGATCAGCAGGCTAAGGAATTGGCCGAAGCGGTTAAACTGGCGGAAAATGCAGATGTGATTGTAGTTACAGCAGGCATAAAGGAAGGAGAATTTCAGGATCGCGCGCTATTGAGTTTGCCTGGAAATCAGGAACAGCTGATTCAGGCCATGCAGAAAACCGGAAAACCAGTGGTGGTATTATTGGTTGGTGGTAGTGCAATAACCATGGATTCCTGGCTTAAAGATGCCGCTGCGGTATTGAATATCTGGTATCCGGGTGAAGAAGGGGGAAATGCAGTGGCGGAGACTTTATTTGGAGATTATAATCCGGCTGGGCGTTTACCGATTACTTATCCTGTTCATGAATCGCAATTGCCGCTGGTGTATAACCATAAGCCAACAGGTAGGGGCGATGATTACAATAACCTAAGTGGCGAGCCTCTTTTTCCTTTCGGTTTTGGCTTGAGTTATACCACCTTTGAGTATAAGGATCTGAAATTGAGTAAGAAAAGTATGACCGGGTCGGAGCAGGTAACCGCTACGTTTACGTTGAAGAATACGGGTGTTTATGATGGTGATGAAGTGGTTCAATTGTATGTTCGTGATCTGTTGAGCAGTGTTTCCAGACCGGTTTTAGAATTGAAAGGTTTTCAAAGACTGAGTTTAAAAGCAGGGGAAGTTAAAACCGTTTCCTTTGAAATCACACCGGATATGCTGAAGATGTTGGATGCGGAAATGAAGAGGGTTATAGAACCGGGTGATTTTAGAATCATGATCGGCTCTTCGAGTAGAGAATTGGTGTTAAAAGAGAATTTAACAGTTGTTAAATAAGCTATAGTACAGGCCGCTATGGGTATTGTAGAATACTCATAGCGGTTTTTTAGGGTTGCCAGCTGATGCTTTGATTATCTGGTTAGGTTGCAATAATTGTCATTCCAATCGGTTAAAACCTGGATTACCGGAAGTAAGGTAATTCCGATTTCAGTGAGTTTATATTCCACTCTGGGTGGAGATTCCGCATAAACTTTCCTGCAAATGATCCCATCGCGCTCCAATTCCCGGAGTTGTATCGTTAGTGTGGTTTGTGCAATGTCGTCCATCTTTCTTTTGAGTTCGCCAAACCTCGAGACGCAGTCGTCCGCTATGATTTTTATCAATACCATCTTCCATTTACCGCCCATGATTTTGAGCGCATTTGTCACGGCACAGTTATTTGTTGAATATTCGTCTTTTACAACTTCCTGGTTATAAGCATTGGTATTGTTTTCCATACTAAGTATCATTTTGTTAACTACTTGCCGTTGTTTACAAGTCGGGGGATATTTGAGGCCACAACAAGGCGTATTGTCTTGTTCAATTCTCCTTAAATTATGATCAGTCAAATTAATAACAAACGGTCTCTATACGTTCTTTCCGCGGCAGCTTTTCTATCCGTCCTGGATATTTTTATTGTAAATGTAGCACTTCCAACCATTAAAAAAGATATCCATGCGACAGATGCAGATATTCAGTTGGTGATTGCCGGTTATTTATTGGGCTATGCCGTGTTTCTGATTACGGGTGCCAGAGCCGGAGATTTCTATGGTAAGAAAAAGGTGTATGTGATTTCTATGTGCTGTTTTACGATTGCTTCCTTACTGTGTGGCATCGCGCAAACGCCCCTGCAACTCAATATTTCGCGTTCCCTGCAAGGGGTAAGTGCGGCATTTATGGTGCCCCAGAGTCTGGCCTATATTCAGTTACTTTATCCTGACCAAACCATGCGGGCTAAGGCATTGGGTTTTTACGGTAGTGTTGCCGGAATTGCCTCTGTAATCGGGCAGTTTCTGGGTGGTTTTTTACCGGATATACATTTTTCAAATGAGCTGCTTAAGGCTCTGGATGGCTGGAGACTGATTTTTCTGATCAATATCCCCCTGGGAATTGCTGCAACTTATACAGCCTTTCTTTTTTTAAAGGAAAGTAAAACAGAGCGCAAAGGCAGTTTTGATCTTTCCGGAGTGGTATTGCTGAGTCTGGCGCTTTTATGCCTGGTGTATCCCTTGATCCTAGGCAGGGAACTGGGCTGGCCTTTATGGAGCATCGGACTTTTAGTGGCTTCTTTCCTGCTGTTGTTTTGGTTTGTGAAAGATCAACAGGTTAAAATGAAAAGAGGTTTAAGTACTTTAATCAACATCAGTTTATTCAGCTATAAAGATTTTACAATAGGTCTTTTTATCGCCTTATTCTATTTCATTGCTCAGGATTCGTACTTTTTAATTACAGGATTGTTGTTGCAGGATGGCTTAAATGTGAGTTCGTCTGAGACGGGTTTATTATTTGTTGCTCAGGGAATAGGTTATGTTTTGGGCGCGGTAGGTTCTGTTTCGTTGATCAGTAAACATGGGAAAAAGGTAATCCAGGCAGCGGTGTTACTGATGATGACGGCCCTGGTTTTACATGTGGTTCTTTTTAATATGGCAAGCTTAGACTGGTATTTTTCTTATCCGCTGTTGCTGTTGTACGGCATGGGATGTGGCGCCGTATTGCCTTCTATTATGTCGCTGGCTTTGCAGCGTATTCCGGGAGATCTTGCCGGATCTGCTTCAGGCTTATATTCGACGATTCAGCAGACCGCAATTGCCCTGGGCATTGGCCTGACAGGCGGTACTTTTTTCTCTTTTTTAGGAACGGAAACCAGTAAAACAGCTTTTGTAGATGCTTATATGAGCGCAACCGGGGTAAATATCCTGGCTTTGTTGGCGGTGTTGTTTTTGCTATATAAGCTTCCGAAGCAGGTGCAGGCCGGAATTGTCATCAAATAAGGGGTTTTGTTAGTGGCGTTTTTTATGGGTAAAAAAACAGCAGTAAGCCTGGGCTTACTACTGTCCGACAAACATAACTAACCTATTATGTAGATTTTAAATAACTGTGTTCCGTATTTATTTAGTTTTCTGTTGATTTGCGGCTGCCCAATCCTTGAACTGTAGGATTGCTTTGCTCAATACACCTGCAGATCCTTTAAACTTACCTGATCCGTCAGGGATATTTCCTTTGCCATACCACTCGTAAAAGCCCTGGTTTTTGACTACACGATCAATCATCGGACGGACCTCTTCATAGGCCTCCTTTACAAAACCATTGGCGATGAGCTGCTGGATCATTCTTCCGCCGAACCAGGTCCAGTCACCACCATTTTGATAAACATATGGTTTGGCCATTCCTCCTGTGAAAAAGCCAGCAGGGTAGGTCGGGTAGATGGTTAAACCAATGCTAGGCATACCCGAAAGTTTTACGTTTTCTACCATTTGCTTGTTCACTGTTGCAATCTCTTTTTTAGAAAGCAATCCGGCTTCTATGGCAACTGCGGTGCCACCATGGTAATGGATCGCGTTTTCATCAAATCCAGCGGGGATAGGTGATTTTCCAGGATAAATATGTGGGATGAACTTCTGGTTTTTTGTATCCCAAAGGTGTTTTCTTACGTTTTTGTGAAGGTCTTGTTCTAGTTTGGCCCATTGCTTTGTTTTCTGTTGGTCTGGCACAACTTTGATCAGATATTGCAGGGCAATCATGAACATGGCATTGTCGTACACATCAATGGCTTCATTAGACAGTTCGTTCCAGTCGCAACCAAAGGTGTCGTTTGGTTGTACGTCGCCCCAATCGGCAGTCATCGCTCCCCAAAGTAAACCGTATTTTTTGTTGTAGCGTTCGCGCAACAGGTAAGCAATCATCTTTTCCATTCTGGCTAGTACCGAGACACCGGCTACTTCTTCCTTTAATATCGCAACATCTCCCGTCTTTTGAATATATTTTCCTACTAACTGGATTAATGAGGTTTCCTGATCAGTTTCGACCGTGTTTTTAAAGCCAACATGGTTTGGTGCTGCATCGGAGTAATATGGGGTATCATCGTTCCAGGTGAAATCCTTTTTGACTACATAACCGTCTACCATTTCATCGTTTTTCTGCTGTAGTGCAAAAAACATCAGGATGGCTCCCCGAACATCTTCTTTGGAACGAACATCCAGAGAAGTTTCAATGAGGGTATTAAAATCACGTGCCCAGATCTGAGAGTAACCGCTTCCAGCATTGAAGCCCTCTTTAATGATGCCTTTTGCCAGATTATCGACCATGGTTAAGGAGGAATCTGCAAGGATTTGGGCAGCGAGGTCTTGCTGTTTTTGCGCTTTTCCCTCCGAATGGCATCCGAATACTAAAAAGGCACCGGATAAAATGTAAAGTGTATGTTTTCTCATGTTTGGTTATAGTTGTTTTTGTAGTTGAATTTGATCAGCGCCTGATCCGATCAGGATAGTGAAGGTACTATTAGGCTCAAATACCTTTTTCATATCCTTATTAATGACAGACAGATCATCCCTGGTCAGGACAAATTCTACCAGTTTTGATGCTCCGGATTTGAGGGTAATCCTGTCGAAATTCTTCAATTGTTTAACGGGTTGTGAGGTTGATGCAAATTGATTTTTTAAATAAAGCTGGACAACCTCATCGCCATCATAAGCTCCGGAATTTTTTAAGGTAAAGGATACCTTATAATTGCCATTCGGATCTGCTTTGCTAATATTTAATTGGTCATAGGCAAAGGAGGTATAGCTCTTACCATAGCCAAAAGCATAGAGCGGGGTCGCTTCCTCTTCTACATAACGGTGATCTAATGGACTTTTTCGGTTGTAATGCACAGGAATTTGTCCGACACTTCGGGGTATTGAAATTGGTAATCTCCCGGCTGGATTATAATCTCCAAACAGCACATCTGCAACCGCAGCACCACCTTCCTGGCCAGGATACCAGGCACACAATAAGGCATCTGCATTTTCTTTAGCCCAGTTCATGTTTAATGGTCTGCCTTGTATGTAAATCACAATAAGTGGTTTTCCGGTTTTCTTTAACGCCCGTAATAATTCCATTTGTTTGCCTAATAAATCCAGCGTAGCGCGGTCGAAACCTTCCCCACTTTCCATATCTGAGACCGTTTCTATAGAGGCAATTGCGGCACCTGTCGCGGCGTATTCCGTTTTAAAGTCACGGGCACTAGAGCCACCTACTACGGCGATGATTACATCTGATGCTGCTGCAGCTGAGACAGCCTCAGGGATATTGGTATTAGTAGTATCACGGATCGCACAACCCTTAACATAGGTAACCTGTGCATCCGATAGCTTGGAGCGGAGACCTTGTAATACGGTAATCACGCTTCCTTCTGCCTGTGGGGAGGTATAATCGCCTAACATATTATATACATTATCTGCATTAGGGCCAACTACGGCAACTTTCAAACCTTTTTTCAGTGGGAGTATACTGTTTTTATTTTCTAACAGGATGATCGATTCTCTGGCAACCTGACGGGATAGCCCGATGCTTTCTTTCGTTTTGATCTCTTTTTTAGCTTTTTGTGTATTTACAAATGGGTGTTCAAATAAGCCCATTTCGAATTTCAGGCGGAGGATCCTGGAGACTGCGGTATCAATAAAACGCGCTTCCACTTTTCCTTTTTCTACTGCTGCGATCAAGTTCGGGTAAGCGTTTCCGCCCAGATCTGCATCTAAACCTGCGGAAATCGCAAGTGTAGCTGCTTCGGTATAATCCCTGGCAATACGGTGACTTCCCTTGATGCCCTCAATACTTCCTAAATCAGAAACGGTAAAACCTTTAAATCCCCATTCTTTAATTAAAATATCAGTTAGTAAGAAGCTGTTGGAACTACAGGGAATACCATCTATGGAGTTGTAGGCGGCCATAATAGACCTGGCGCCGGCTTTTACCGCAGCTTGAAAAGGGGGAAGGAAATACTCCCGAAGTTCGCGTTCTCCAACACTGGCAGCGGCTCCATTATGCCCTCCTTCAGGTATGGCATAGGCTACAAAATGTTTGAGTGTGGCTATGGTACTGTAAGGATCAGCCAGTTTTCCTGCGCCTAAACCAGTAATGATAGCCGTGGCGAGCTTTCCTGTTAATACCGGGTCTTCACCGTAACTTTCTTCTACACGGGACCAACGCGGATCACGTGATAAATCTAACACCGGACCGTAACTGATATGAGCGCCTTGCAGGCGGACTTCTTTGGCAACGACTCCGGACATGGTTTTTAATAAGTTTTGGTTCCAGGTCGCAGCTTGTCCTATGCCCGTTGGAAATACGGTAGTACCGATAGCCATATGACCATGAGGCGCCTCTTCTGCCAGAAATATCGGAATCCCAAGACGCGTATTCTTTAACATATATCGCTGTAATTCATTTGCAGCTTCGGCCGACATTTCGGGATTAAGACCTGTTGCCAGTGTTTTTTGTGTCCATGGGTCGGCTCTGAAAGTTGCCCAAAGCATGCCAATCTGTTTTTCGGCAACCAGGTCTTTGAACTTTTGAGATACTTTGACCTTGTTTCCCTGTTTTTCGTACATTTCCCATCCCAGCGGGCTCAATAACTGACCTACTTTTTCTTTAAGGGTCATTCTATGAATCAAATTTTTAGTCCGGATCTCTATAGGCTGACTGGCATCTTTATACAGTGGCTGCTGGGAAAAAGCAGTCAGGGAAAGAGGGAAAAGGGCACAGTAGGTTAACAGGCTTCGTCTATTCATGAGTTTGGTTCTGGAATGTATGTACATACAAGTATAGTGAAATTTAAATATTACGCCTAAACAATTGTTTTTTTATCTTTCCTGAGCTGGCTATGAGTTGTACAGCTGTTTATTATCCCGATTATTTGAAAGTCAGGCGGATTTCAAATATATTTGAAAACTATGTATGTACATTTAATGTGCCTGGCTGCTGCGATTTGCCTTCGCAGGAGTAGAACCTAAACCTTAGACCCTGATGAAAAAAATTCTTTTATTGTCCTTAATTAGTCTGCAAACAATAGTACTGTATGCACAAAAGGATCTGGTTCAATATGTGAAACCGAATATCGGATCTGCGCATAGCCGGTATTTTTTCTATACACCTGCTGCGGTTCCATTTGGGATGGCCAAATTAGCGCCAAGTACCAATGGAAGTGAAGGAAACGCGTCAGGATGGGAGGCGGTAGGCTACGACGACCGCCATCGTTCCATAGAAGGTTTTGCCAATTTCCATGAGTTTCAGATTGGTGGGATTGTATTTGCACCGACTGTTGGTCAATTGAAAACCTATCCCGGTAAATTGCAGGATAAAAGCTCCGGATATCGTTCTTCTTTTGATAAGGCCGATGAGTTTGCTACAGCCGGATATTATCGGGTATTATTAAAAGATTATGGGATCAAAGCGGAACTCACGGCTACCGAAAGGGTGGGATTTCATCAATATACTTTTCCGGAAACGGATTCTGCCAATGTGATTTTTGACATTGGCCACAAGATGGGCGAAAGCGGACCGGTGTTGGATGCGCAGGTAACTTATGATGGGCGTTATATCTATGGATATGTGGTTACTAAACCAGTCTATGTTCAGAAATATCAGGAAGGGGCAAATGTGACCATGTATTTTTATGCGGAACTGGATAAAACGCCCTCTGCTTATGGCACATTTATCGACCAGCAGCAGTTTGAAGGACAAAAAACGATAAAAGGAAAGGGAGCTGGCGTATACCTGAGGTTTAAAACAAAACAAGGGGAGAAAATTGGCATCAAAACCGGTCTTTCCTATACTTCTGTAGCCAATGCGAAACTGAATCTGACAAAGGAAGCCACTGGACTAACCTTTGCAAAGGCAAAAGATCAGGCGATTCAAAACTGGAACAAGGCATTGGGTCGGATTGAGGTTAAAGGCGGACTGCTGCCAGATCGGATTAAGTTTTACACCGGATTGTTTCACGCACTTTTAGGTAGAGGATTGGCGGATGATGTGAATGGTGCTTATCCTAAAAATGATGGCAGCATTGGTCAGATTCCCTTATTGAAAAATGGCAAGCCTGTGCACCATCATTACAATACAGATGCAATCTGGGGTGCATTCTGGAACCTGACTCAGCTTTGGGCGATTGCCTATCCCGAATATTATAATGACTGGGTACAAAGTCAGTTGTTAGTTTACAAAGATGCGGGTTGGCTTGGTGATGGTATTGCGAATAGTAAATACGTATCTGGTGTGGGCACAAATTTCACCGGACTGGCCATTGCCGCTGCTTACAATGTAGGCATCCGCAATTATGATGTTCCATTGGCTTATGAGGCGGTACGAAAAAATGAACTGGAAGCTACCGGCCGTATTCCCGGAGCAGGGAAACTCGACGTAGGTGTTTTTGTGGAAAAGGGGTACTCTCCTTATGTAAAAGACCAGAGCGGTAATCCGGAACTCAATACCCAAGGTTCTCCTTTTGGGGCTTCTCATACCTTAGAATATTCTTTTTCTTCTTTTGCTGCGGCACAATTTGCGAAGTCATTAGACAAACAGGCAGATTATAAACAGTTGTCTAAACTTTCCAAAGGTTGGAAATTACTCTATGATCCAGCTACCAAATTTATCAGACCTAAGGATGCAGCAGGTAAATTTCTGGATAAATTTAATCCTTTCGAATCCTGGAGGGGTTTTCAGGAAGGCAATGCCTGGCAGTATACTTTTTATGTACCTCATGCTCCGGAAGAGTTGGTTAGCCTGGTTGGAAAAGAAACTTTTAGCAATCGACTGGACAGTATTTTTACCATTTCCCGGCAGAACTTGTTTGGCGGAGGAAAGCATATTGATGCCTTTGCAGGAATTGAAGGGTTGTATAACCACGGAAATCAGCCAAACCTACATATTTCCTGGTTATTCCATTATGCCGGAAGAGCAGATCTGAGTCAGAAATGGGTGAGGGCCATTTGCAATGAATTTTATGGGACGGATGGCATCCATGGTTATGGCTATGGTCAGGATGAAGATCAGGGACAGTTAGGTGCCTGGTATGTATTGGCTGCAATGGGTCTTTTTGATGTAAAAGGACTGACTGCTGCTGAACCTTCTTTTCTAATCGGTGCGCCATTGTTTGAAACGGTAAGAATTAAACTTCCTAAGACCTTACGTAAAAACGATTTCCTGATTAAAGTTCAGCAACAGGATCCAAATCATCCTTATATCAAAAGCGGAACGCTTAATGGGCGTCCTTTGACTGAGCTGTCGCTTAAATTTGAGGAACTGAACAAAGGTGGGGTGCTGGACATGGTATTGGATAGTACTCCTGTTGATCGTTTTACGGTTTCCCGTAAAGAATAACCAGGGAGAGTCACTAGTTTTGAGGACTCGATCAGTAATCTAAGAATTTAATTAACCCCCCAATTTAATTAAAAACAGAGTGGCCGTATTACAACTCTCGATACGGCCTGCTCTTGTTATCTTTAATCCCCATACCTGCACGGGTTTCAATTTTCATTAAGCCCTAAAACAAGAAAATAGCTGGTAATTCGGGTGGCTATCGGAAATTTTCACTAATCTTACGGCCATTATGTTTAGTAAGCCTAAACTAATTGATAAACCTAAGAACCATTAATAAACCTAAAACGCTGTTGAAATGAAAATTACTGAGGTAAAAGTCTGGCTGGTAGAAGGCGTTAAATACAACTGGACGCTTTTGAAAATATATACCGATACCGGGCATACCGGAGTAGGGGAAGCGACCAACTGGCCGGGAAGTCCGATTGTTTACAATGCTGTAAAACATGTGGGCGAACGCATTATTGGATTAGATCCAATGAGAACCGATTTTATCTGGACTAAGCTGTATCGCGACCTCAACTGGATGGGCCCGTTTGGTGCCAGTATGTGTGCCATAAGTGGCATCGATATGGCCTTGCTTGATCTAAAAGGAAAAGTATTGAAAACACCTTGTTATGAATTATTGGGTGGAGCTTTTCGCAAGGATATTCAACTTTATGCAAATTACTGGTTTACTGGTGGTGGTCATAACATCGCCGACTATGTATCACAAGCATTAAAAGTAAAAGAAGCCGGTTTTACCGGTTTAAAATTCGACCCCTTTGCGCATACGAACTACCTGTATGGAGAAGACCTTTCGAGTAACCTTCAACTGACAACCAAACAGCAAGACCTCGCTTTTGATTTAAGTAAGGCAGTTAGGGAGGCTGTAGGGCCTGATTTCGACATTATGATCGAAACTCATGCCATGCTCAATTATCGTGTAGCCGTGAAAATGGCGCAGCGTTTATCCGAACTGGATATCACCTGGTACGAAGAGCCAGCAGGGCCGGAAAGCGCGGATACCCTAAAAGCCATGCGTGATAGAATTCCCTCTAACGTATCTATTTGTGTGGGAGAACGTCATTATACCCGACATGGAATCCGTCCGTTACTGGAGAAAAACGTATGCGATTTCATCATGCCAGATATTACCCGCTGCGGTGGCCCTTCTGAAATGAAACGCATGGCAACCATGATGGAGGCCTATAATGTATTACTGGCTCCGCATAATCCCAATGGCCCATTGTCTACCCTGGCTTCTGCGCATGTTTGTGCTTCGGTACCTAATTTTTTCCGTCAGGAGTTTATGTTTAACGATGTACCCTGGAGGGATACCGTGATTACCTACCCGATTAAAGACATGATTAAAGACGGGCATTTGCATTTATCAGATCGTCCCGGACTTGGCGTAGATTTGGTTGAAGAAGAAATGGAAAAGCATCCGGGAATAGTGCTGCCCAGACCAGGTTTTTACGTTTAATCAGGAGTTTAGGTTTAATAGGATAACTATGTTTGAAATCAATCTTAAAGGGAAAGTTGCCCTGATCAGTGGCGTCACTTCTGGCATCGGCTTTGGCGTTGCGAAGATGCTGGCAAAAGCCGGATGTGCTATTGCAGGCTGTGCAATGGAGCAACAAGATAGTGCAGCGGCGAAATGTTTTATAAAAGCGGTTAAAGCGGAAGGTGCCCGTGTATGGTATCAACAGGCCGATGTTACCCAACCTCTCGAAATGGAAGCTTTTTTAAAAGAGGTGCTGTTGCAATTTAACGGCCGCATAGATATTCTTGTTTCTAATGCCGGGAAAAACTTCTTTGAAGGTGCCCTGGATTGTGAGGAATCGGAATGGCAGCAAAATATGGACCTGAACCTCTCTTCGCATTGGCGATTAGCCAAATTGTGTAAACCTTATCTGGAGCAAAATAACGGGCTAATCATCATCATGACCTCCAATCATGCTTCGGCAACCATACCCGGATGTTTTCCTTACAATGTGAGTAAAACTGCTTTAACCGGTCTGGTCAGGAGCCTCGCTATAGAATGGGGGCCAAAAATAAGAACGGTAGGAATTGCCCCCGGATTTATTGATACACCAGGAAATCAGGATTGGTTTGATTCCTTTCCGGAGCCTGAAAAAGAAAAACAGCGGACCATTAATTTGCATCCGGTAAAGCGTCTGGGCACACCGGAAGAGATCGGTGGCTGGTGTGTTTTTATGGCCAGTGAATATGCAGCTTTTAGTAGCGGAACCACTTATTTGATAGATGGGGGACGAAGTGCGCTCTTACAGGACAGCTAATCTATTAAATCTTTAGGTTCCGTTTGAATTCCGAAGGACTGACTTTTGTGCATTGTTTAAAGTTTCTGTTGAAATTGGTCAGGTTATTAAAGCCGGATAGAAAGCAGATTTCTGTCATACTTAGCTGATCATTGAACAACAGTTTGCAGGCATGCCCAATCCGAACTTCGTTTACAAAATTGGTAAAGGTTTTTTGCGTACGTCCTTTAAAATACTTGCAAAAGGCCGAAGGTGTCATATTCGCCAGCGTTGCCACAGTCTCCAGGGAGATGTCTGCCGTGAAATTGTCCATGATGTGTGCGTAAATCTTATTGATTCGCTGCATATCTTTCTGATTGTGTGGATTGGTATAACCGATACTGGAAAGACATTTATATTCTTTTGTTTCTGAAATCAGATTGATAATGCTTAATAAATGGATAATTCTCCGCAATCCATTACTGGCCAGTAACTCCTTCAACAGGAGGATTACCTGTTTTTGAGTGTCGCCAAATACACGGATGCCACGTCCGATATCCTGCAATAATTCATGGAGCTGTGGTATTTCCTTGGAATTTATAAACTCCTCATTTAACCAATCCATTCTGAAATAAGTCACAATAGCAGATACAGGTTGCTTATTATCTGGTTCATAGTAGGACTTGTCATTGTACATCACGTGTGGTAGGTTAGGGCCGATCAGTACCAGATCTCCTTCCTCAAAATTCTCAATACTGTCGCCAACAATCCTTCTCCCTTTGCTTTTGGTGATCAAAACCATCTCATATTCTTTATGGAAATGAACAGGGTTGCTCAGGTTTTTGACATTGATTTCCTTAACGAAAATCGTATGCCTTTGTACGGTGTTGGTTTCAAGTAGAAGTGGTTGCATTTGTTAAATTTGCAACTTTTTAACCAAAATCTAATATTTTAGACAATATAGTGTCAGCTTTAGCCAAAAAAAGTTTTGTTAGCCCTAATAATTGGTGGTATTTTTAGTTAACACAAATAAACCAAACCAAAATTAACCATGAAGTTCTTAAGTAATAAGAAACTGTGGGTGCTATGCATACTATTTGTATTAGTCATTTCGGCAGTTCTGCTGATGCCCTATGAAAAAACGGTCGACTTCAATACGGAGGTAAAACCGATCATCAACAAGAAATGTATCTCCTGTCACGGAGGTGTGAAAAAGCAAGGCGGGTTCAGTTTTCTATTCGAAAAAGAAGCCCTCTCAGCAACCAAAAGCGGAAAGCCAGCCATTATCCCCGGAAATCCTGAGGATAGTGAGATGATCAAACGCCTAACTTCCAAAGATCCGGAATTGAGAATGCCTTATAAACATACGGCATTAAGCGAGGAGGAGATTGATATTTTCACCAGGTGGGTAAAACAAGGTGCCAAATGGGGCGACCATTGGGCTTATTTGCCAGTCAAAGAAGTTGAAGTGCCTGATGTGGATGAAGACTGGGGGAGAAATAATATCGATAAGTTCATTCTGGCAAAGCTGGAAGAGGAAAAACTGAAACCATCAGCAGAAGCAGATAAGCCTACTCTATTGAGAAGGGTAAGTCTTGATTTGATCGGAATGGCTCCTTCAGAATCTTTGGTTCAGCAGTATTTTAAGGGAAAAGATGCCGATAAAGCTTACGAAGTTTTAGTAGATTCTTTACTCGCGTCCCCTCGTTTTGGCGAAAAATGGGCCTCCATGTGGCTGGATGTAGCGCGTTATGCGGATACCAAAGGATACGAATCTGATGCGAATAGAAACATCTGGCAATACCGCGATTGGGTAATCCGCGCATTTAATACGGATAAGCCTTACAATGAATTTATCACGGAGCAGATTGCCGGAGATTTCTTTGTAAACCCAACCGACGACCAGTATATCGCTACTGCTTTCAACAGAAACACGATGAGTAACGATGAGGGTGGAACCAATAATGAGGAATTCAGAGTTTCCGCAGTGATGGATCGGGTAAATACCACCTGGGAGGGCTTGTTAAGTACCACTTTTGCTTGTGTACAATGCCATAGTCACCCTTACGATCCCTTTAAAGACGATGAATATTATAAATTCATGGCCTATTTTAACAATTCCAGGGACGAAGATCTGGCTTCAGAATATCCGTTATTGAGACAATACAATGATTCGTTGAATAACAAATTAACCTCATTAACCAGCTGGGTCAAACAAAATGCCTCAGAAAGCAAATCAAAAGAGCTGCATAAATTCCTGAAAACCGGGCAACCGAGTATTAACTCTACCACCACCGATAAGTTGGTGAATGCAGTGATCGGGAACAACAATATTGCACTTTTCTTTAGAAACAATGCAGTTGCCCGGATTGAAAAGGTAGACCTGGAGCAGGTGGATCAATTGATCTACCGCTACAACTCCGGGAAAACCGGGGGTAAAATGCAATTGCGTTTAGATCGAAGTGATGGGCCGGTATTTGCCGAATGGAATGTTCCGGCAACCCAGGGTGCTCAAAATCTTCCGGTAGATTTTAAGACGCAAAAGGGGGTACATGATGTTTACCTGAGCTATTATAATCCTACGGCGACGAATAAAGAAGAGGTGGTTGTCACTTTCGACTGGTTTCATTTCGGTCAGCAGTTTCCCGGGAAAAACAAACCCGGTTATGCGGAAAATAAACAGACTTTCTGGGCATTACTAAATGCCAATGTAAGGACGATCCCGGTAATGGTAGAAAACCCAGACAACAGGTTACGTAAAACTTACGTTTTTGAGCGTGGTGCATGGACTTCGCATGGTAAAGAAGTGCAGCCAGGCGTACCAAAAACATTGTCGTATGCTATGCCTGCAAATGCCCCAAAAAACAGAATGGGACTGGCCATGTGGTTAACAGACGTTAAAAACCCATTACTTTCCAGAACTATGGCCAACAGGTTATGGGAACAGCTGTTCGGGACCGGAATTGTGGAAACATTGGAAGATATGGGAACGCAAGGGATGACCCCGAGCCATAAAGGACTGCTGGATCACCTATCCTGGGAGTTGATGCACGACTATAAATGGAGTGTAAAAAGAATGATCAAAGAGATGGTGATGAGTGCAACCTATAGACAGGATTCCAGATTAAGCGATGAGATCAAGGAGAAAGATCCTTTCAATAAGTTGTATGCCCGCGGCCCAAGAATGAGGTTAACCGCAGAACAATTACGCGATCAGCACCTTTCTATCAGCGGTATGCTGAGTACTAAAATGTATGGGGTAGGGGTTACGCCATGGCAGCCGGAAGGGATCTGGAGCTCTCCTTATAACGGTGATCAATGGAACAATGCAACCGGAGAAGATCAATACAGAAGGGCGATTTATACGTATTGGAAAAGAACCTCTCCTTATCCTTCCATGATTGCTTTTGATGGTGCAATGCGTGTAGCTTGTGCACCGCGTAGAATCCGTACCAATACACCTTTGCAAGCATTGGTGACGCTTAATGATGGCGTCTACATCGATCTGGCGAAACATTTCGCCACGCGGATGCAAAAAGAAGGGGGTAAGGAAGTCCTGAAACAAATCGCTGCTGGTTATCAGAATATGTTGTATAGGCCAATTCCAGCGCAAAAACTGAAGATATTTAATGAGTTATACCGTAAGGCTTTAGCAGATTATAAAGTGAATCCTGCTAAGGTTACGGAACTAATGGGTGCCACTGAGAATAAGAGTCCGGAGAATGCCGCACTGGTAATCGTCGCAAATGCAATGTTAAACCTTGACGAGGTAGTCACAAAAAACTAAAAGATATGACTAGAGATGAACTAAACGCCTACCGTCTGGTAAAAGAAGCGAATGAGATCCAGGCAGGAGCGCAAACCCGAAGACATTTTTTAAAAGAAAGCGCTATGGGATTGGGAGCCCTGGCCATGGGCGCCTTATTTGGCGGCTGTAGTTTCGGTGCCAAAGGTAATAATCCTGTTTTATATGATGCTGCGCATCCTTTGTTACCAAAATCACCACCCTTTTTAGGAAAGGCAAAAAGCGTGATTTATTTACACATGGCTGGTGCACCTTCACAATTGGAGTTGTTTGATTTTAAACCTGAACTGATGAAAATGAATGGACAGGATTGTCCGCCATCTCTATTGGCAGGTAAGAAATTTGCCTTCATCACCGGTGTGCCTAAAATGTTAGGGCCACAGGCGAATTTCGCGCAACATGGACAGAGCAGAGCTTGGGTAAGTGATAATATGCCGCATTTTTCTACGATGACGGATGAGGTGAGTTTCCTGAAATCGGTGACCACCGATCAGTTTAACCACGCGCCTGCGCAATTGCTGATGCATACCGGAAGTGCCCGTTTGGGTAGACCAAGCATCGGCAGCTGGACAACTTATGGATTGGGTACCGAGAATCAAAACCTACCCGGCTTTGTGGTACTCACCAGTGGAGGAAGTTTTCCGGATGCCGGCAAAAGCATCTGGGGAAGTGGATTCCTGCCTTCCGTTTATCAAGGTGTGCAGTGTAGGAGCGAAGGCGATCCCGTATTGTTCATTAAAGATCCGCATGGCATGAGCCGGGATTTAAGAAAAGCATCGATAGACGCCATAAACGCATCGAATTTAGAAGAATATGCCACCTATAATGATCCGGAAATACAATCGCGTGTAGCGCAGTATGAAATGGCTTACCGCATGCAAATCTCTGCTCCGGAAGTGATGAATATTAACAATGAGCCTGCATATATTCATGAAATGTATGGCACACAGCCAGGGAAAGCTTGTTTTGCAAACAATGTGTTGCTGGCAAGAAAGCTGGTAGAAAAAGGGGTACGCTTTGTCCAGCTATTTGATTGGGGATGGGACGCGCACGGCGACGGACCTGCCAATTCCTTGAATATCGGTCTCAAAAACAAATGTCGCAGTACCGATAAACCAATTACCGCGCTTTTACTAGACCTTAAACAAAGAGGAATGCTGGAAGATACGCTGGTAGTTTGGGGTGGTGAATTTGGACGTACACCAATGATGGAAAATAGGAATGGGGTGCAAGCTCCATATAACGGAAGAGACCATCATACGGAAGCTTTTACCATGTGGATGGCCGGTGGAGGTATCAAAAAAGGGTACACACATGGCGAAACCGATGAAATCGGCTATAGCGCGATTAGTGGTAAAGTAGATCCTTTTGATATTCAAGCCACCATTTTAAACCAGCTGGGTTTCGACCATGAGCAGTTTACGTTTCCCTTCCAGGGAAGACCTTTCCGACTGACTGATGTTGCGGGAAAGGTGATCAGAGATATAGTTGCCTAGAATTTATTAAATAACGAACAAACTAAATGCACCAAAATAGAAGACATTTTTTAAAAACAACAGTTACAGCAGCGGCCGGTGGCATGCTTGTCCCACTCGCCGAAATTAAAGCCTCAGAACTTCCATTTGTGAAGGCCAAACCTGGTTATGAATTGGTTTTTATGGCAACTTCCTGGGGATATGATGGTTCCATAGAAGATTTTTGTGACCTGGCGAAAAAGGACGGTTATGAAGGGGTAGAACTGGGTTGGCCAGGAAGCGATTTGAAAACTCAGGAAAGGATGTTTGCGGCTTTAAAAAAGAATAATTTACAGTTCGGCTTTCTTTGTGGGGCTGGAGAACACGATAGTAATCAGCACCTGAGCTCATTTATCAAGTATATAGATGCTGCCATCGACAATAGTTTCCAGAAACCACTTTTTATCAATTGTCACTCAGGAAAGGATTACTTTACATTTGAGCAGAATAAACAGATTATCGATTATACAGTTAAAAAGGCAAAGTCTTCGGGCGTGCCAATTTACCATGAAACGCATCGCGGAAGGATGCTATACGCGGCACCAATAGCCAGAAATTTTATTGAAAAGTGTCCGGAGCTGCGGATTACTTTAGACATTTCCCATTGGTGTGTCGTGCATGAAAGTTTGCTGGGCAATCAAAAAGAAACAATTGCGATGGTTTTGGATCGGGTAGATCATATCCATTCCAGAGTTGGTCATTCTGAAGGACCACAGGTGAGCGATCCCAGAGCACCTGAATGGAGTGATGCTTTGAATGCACACCTGGCCTGGTGGGATCAGGTGGTGGAGAGAAAGAAAAGAAAAGGAGAACGCATGACTATTTTGACGGAGTTTGGTCCGGCGGATTATATGCCTACCTTACCTTATACCAGACAGCCTGTTGCTGATCAATGGGGAATCAACGTATTCATGATGAATCTATTACGTAAACGCTATCAATAAGCAGTATGATCCTTTTAACTATACCTGAATTTATTGGCCGTTTTCATCCGATACTAGTCCACCTGCCTATAGGAATTTTATTGTTGGGTTGTCTTTTTCAACTGCTAACCATTAACCCGAAGTTCGTTTTTCTGAGGCCTGCTATCCCTGTGATCTGTTTGTTAGGAGCATTGGCAGCGATTTTTTCTTCCGGCAGCGGATACCTTTTATCTGAAAGTGGTGATTATGACGGAGAGCTGGTAGACCTCCATTTTTGGATGGGAATTAGTGTTTCTATCATCTCAGTGCTGCTTTATCTGATGTACAGGAAGGGCGTAAAAGAACTGTTTCTCAACCTGACCTCGGCAACTTTGGTTATCCTGATCACGCTGACCGGGCATTATGGAGGGTCGCTGACCCATGGTTCTGATTATATGACTTCTGCCCTGAAAGGGGAAAGCACTAAAGTCGCCATTCCGCCGGTTCCCGATGTGCAGAAAGCAATTGCCTATACGCATTTGGTACAGCCACTGTTGCAAAACCGCTGTTATAGCTGTCATGGTTCCGAAAAACAAAAGGGTAAACTGAGGATGGACAATATCAGTTTTATGCTGAAAGGTGGGGAAGATGGCGCTAGCCTGGTTCCTGGCAGGGCAAATGAAAGTGAATTGATAAAAAGAATGTTGCTGCCAATCACTAATGATGATCATATGCCGCCAAAAGAAAAGCCACAGCTTACAGCTGAGGAAATTTCGTTGTTGCAATGGTGGATCAATGAAGGCGCTACTGCGGATAAGAAAGTAGCAGATTTAAAACAACCGGAAGAGATAAAACCTGTGTTAATGAGCTTTCAGACCGGAGCCGCGGTTTCAAAGAAAAAGGTAGCTGCTGATATTCCGGAGGAAGAAGTCGGGAAAGCCGATCCGGCTGCAATTGAGCAATTAAAGAAAGCAGGAGTCGTGGTGATTCCGGTGTTGAGTAACAGCAATTATTTGTCGGCCAGTTTTGTGACTGCAAAGGCAGATCCGGAGGTGTTGAAGTTGTTGGATGCTTTGAAAAAACAACTGATATGGCTTAACCTCGCCAATTCTTCTGTTACGGATGCAGGTCTGGCAATTGTTGCCAAACTGGAAAACCTGAGAAAGATCAACCTGAGCCATACTACAATAACGGATAAAGGCTTAGCCTTACTTAAAGGACTTCCGAAGTTGCAGGTGATCAACCTGGTAGGGACAAAAGTGACCGCCCAGAGCATTATTACTCAGCTAAAAGGGCTTAAAGAATTGCAACATCTTTACCTGTATCAGACCGGTGTGGAGCAAAAAGACCAGGCTAAACTGAAAAGCAGTTTCAATAAGGTAAGTCTGGATTTTGGGAATTATACCTTACCCATTTTAGCACAGGATACGACGGTATTTAAATAATCACCTCCCCCCTATATAAACGACAAGCGGTTGTTCCTTTTTAATTGTTTGGGGCAATTAAAAAGGAACAACCGCTTGTAAATTCTGTTGAATGAATAAGGACTGGCTAACAGCGTTTAATCTTAATTGCCAGCGTCTTTTTTCATTTCGATAACATCCTGCACTTGTTGTGGCAATCCAGAAAGCAGGTTGTATCCTGTCGCTTTTTCGATATCTCTAACCGTCACAATATGTTTTTTCCAATCCGGGTCAATGGTATTAATGTTTGGCGTATTCAAGGCAATTACTCTTGTAGAAGTGTTTACCCGATTCGCGTCACCTTCGCCGTTAGGGATAATCACCGCTACTTTCCACACGTTCGCCGGAACAGTTACTTTACCATTATCAATGGTTGTGCTGACAGTCGCGGACTTGCCAATTCCACCAATTCCATAGCTGCCCATAATGATATAGACCTCATTTCCTGAAACGACTTGAAGGCGTAGATATTCTTCAAATTTTGCCCATGGCCCCTGGTTGTTATTCGGTGCTTGCGGAATCATATTGGTCATTAGAAAAGTTGCACCATTTGCTGCGGTTGAGCTGGTACGGTCGGCGGAGGGACAATTATGGCCCCTGTCGAAACCTGAATTATAATAGCTATTGCTGGATACCTGGTAATAATCAGCAGGCAGACCACTGAAACCGGCAAAGTTATCTAGTCTATCAGAAACCTTAGTAATGGTTTTCGGATCTAAATGCCAGCTTACCCAGTTTGGGATCCCGCGACTGCTGCTATAAGACTGAACATAATAACGCATATCCAATAGGAAATTATCGGCACTCAGTCCATTTGCTGCGGAAGGATTTCCGAAAAGCGCGTTGCTATCGTCCCCGGTCAAAGGTTGCGCATCGGCATCAACGACAAGGCCTCTTGATGGAGCAGCAGCAGGAGGGGTAGCGGGTTCTTCGCCCGGATCAGTATCCGGGGTACCTACTATTATACCCGATTCACCAATGCCTTTAAACACAATGTCGTCTATATTGATACGGCTAGCTGTATTTTTGTTCTTGATTTGGAAGCGCACTTTTCCTTTAACGTCGATTTTAAAGGAGTCAGTAACCAGTTTAGTGTTTATTTCCTCGATGTCTTTCCCCAACTGGTTGAAAGTTGTACCTCCATCTTCTGACATCAATAATTGCCAGCTGAAGTCTTTATCCTTATTAAATTTTCCGTGACTGATATATAAGGTTTTTAAACCGGAGACATCAAAATTCATGGTTAGCGTACCGGCTTTCAGGCGCGCACTTTTCATTCCGCTCTTAAGATCTTCAGGTGTATTGCCAATTAAAGCGTTGTCCAGATTCCAGGTACCGGTAGCGATACTAATGTTGGCAGCAAGGTAGGCGCCTTTCGTTCCATTCTCGAAATCCTCTGTGATCTTGTACGTTGCGGGTACATTTACTATTGGAGCTTCAATCGCTTCGGGTATAGTGTTTTTAGAACAACCAGCTAAAGTTAAGATAACCAGTGAACTGTAGATAAGTAGATGTTTTGTTTTCATTATTTTGATTTGAGGCGCAAAATAATGAGTTTAATATTAATCGAATGTTAAGTAATCCACGTTTTTTACCAGACTGGAAAATAAGGTTAAAACCCAAATCTGAAAATGACAGACCATATACTGCGCCTGGAAAAGCTTATATTTGCAGGGCTAATCCAGCGAAACAACCATGTCTATACCGAAACAAGAAGAATCCTTTTGGAAAAAATACAAGAAGTTTGCGACTACAGAAATCCTGATGTACCTCATTATGATCATCGGAATTGGGTTGGGCCTGATTATCCTCAGCTAATTAGAGCTTGTAAACCACTCTGCTACGATCAGCAGCGTTGATGTCATTCATAAAGGTGCTGAATTCCTGATAATGCTCCGCAGGATAAGTCCCATCTTTTATGATAATCTTCCTTTTGTAGGTTAGTGTTTTTCCTTCTAATTTAACCGTTGCGTTATAACTGCCAAATGCAGTCTTGATTTCTTTGTTTAGCGGCATTGCCTCCAGTTTAAATCCTGCCGGAAGCTGGTAAGTTAGCTCGTCCTCATCCGTATAACCTCTATTCACATAAACTTTTAAGGTTCTGTTTTTCACTTCAGGAACAGTCGGATTTTTATTAAAAAGGTTCAACTCGAGATAAAACAGGTTGTTGTTTTTGGCCACATATCTCGGGATTTCCAGGTTAAAAGATATCGTAGTGCCAGGCGTTAAACTCTTATCCTGACTCAGTTTAAAGCCACTGAAATTAATATTGTCGACATCATATTTATCCTTTAGCAGCTTGAGTTGTTCCGTACTGGTCTGGCCGATCAGGTAGTTGTAATTGTCATACTGCGAGCCCATCGATACCGTTTTAAGCTGGCCGCTGATGTTGCCAAGGCTGTCGATTTGCAGCGCGGCATGGCTTTGTAACTGGTTCATCGCTGTACTTAACTTAGGCGTCCGGAGTATTTTGCCCCCTTCAGGCGTACAAGCGAAAACCAATCTGTCGTCGGTGAAATCACCCAGAAAACCAAAAGGAGCGTCTGAACTTGTACATTCCAGCCAGAGCGTATCCGTTTTTAGCGGAACAGCTAAGATGATATGATTGCCTTGTTCCATGCCTGCAAAATCAGGGTCCATGTCCTTTTTTGCGTTTCCGGCATTCACTACACAATACAAAGCGGGGATTCCCACACTTTTCAAAAGTGTTTGCGTGTAATTTACGAGGGCTTTACAATCCCCATAAGACAATTGCTGAACCTCAGCGGCCGGCATTGGCTGAAAGCCTCCGATTCCTATTTGTACGCTAATATATCTGGTCTTTTTCTGCACATATTCGTAGATCTTTTTAGCCTTTTCCTGATCATCAGTCATCCCCTTAACCAGTTCTTTTACCTCCTGTATGGCAGATTCAGGTAGCTCCTGTCTGTTTTTAATCAGCTCCTCATAGACCCATTTTCCGAGCTCGTCCCAATTTTGATAACTGCCTTTATGACCATAATAACTGAACTGTTGCGCGGCAATCTTTACGGAAGTTAGGTAATTATCAATTTCCGGGTCAGGGGCAAAAGGTTCTTTTTTCCTTGCTGGTTTATTGCTCAGTTCCCAGGTATAGCTTTTCGTTTTTTCGGTACTCAGCACTGCTGCTTTCCCCGGATAATTACTTTCCTTAATCCGGACCATATCCTCAGGTTTAGCGATAAAAATATACCTGTTGCTGGCTACGGATTGATCAGGATAGGGATTAGCCTCCCATTGGGGAAGGATTAGATTTTGTTTATTTCGCGATTCATATTCATACACCACGGTATAAGGATAGTTCATCACATGCGGACTATAGTATTTTACACGATAATCTACATACAGGCTGCCATTGCTGACGGCACTTTCATCGTTGAAATCACTTTGTGAAAATTTATAGATGAGTTTGCCAAACTCATCAAGTATCTGTCCTTTTATGCGCTGAATGACAGTGCTTTTGTCGTAATGGAGAACTAGCTGTGCTCTTGGGTCACCATTTTTATTCCATACCGTGATCACCTTTTTAACGCTGATCAGCACCTGATCAATGTCCCGCATTTCTACTTTGGTTTCCATATCACGGATCACAGAATTTGCATTGGTTTTTAAAATGGCCGGTATTTGATCAACGGCATAATCCGACTGAGAAAAACAGGGAATAGTTAGCCCTAATAAGGACACCAGGAGCATCAGCTTCTTCATTTTATTTCGCTTTATTAAGGATGATGTCTGTTTTTTGATTCTGAATAATCTGGCTATAAAACTCCTTTAAAGATAAATATTCTGAAGGATCATAGATCGGTTTGTTCAATTGCAGGAGCTGCGTAAAGGTAATCCTCTGATCTTCTACCACCGTGTTGGTGAGGTAGCGGCCCCCATTATCAGCCAGACCAATGTTCATGTTTTTCGGTTGATCAGCCATCGCATAACCTTCCGGAATGGTCAGTTGAATCGTAATTCTGGATTCTGTGCTGCTTCCTAAATCCACGGGATAAGTCCTTTCGTTGAGGTTGAAAGGGTTTTTGCTGGTATGGTTAATGAAAAACGGACTAAAGAATAACTTCGACATATTGTCGCCATCATAAGAATCGATGAGCAATTCATATTTCTCTGTTAAAGTAGAATTAAGGCTGTCAAGGTTTTCAATTTCATGCTTAGTAATGCTGATCTTTGGCATTTTCTCATCTAGCTTCTCTACGTAGGCATCGATGGAATTGGCATCTGCTATGGCCTTTCTTTTCTTTAATGCGGAATAACCGGAAGAAAAAGTAGTCAATTCTCCTCTGATCTTACCATCTTTTGATAAGGTAGCGATAAAATTATAACGTGTATAGTCTTTTTGTCCTGAGCTGACCTCATACCAATAGGAAGGTTTTTTTAAGTTAATTACCCTTCCTTGCCCATTGATGCAGGTTAAAGGGAGCATACCGAAAGGTAATAAAGGAACTGAAGCATCCAATAAATAGCTGGTTTCACCGATATTAAGCTTCACCACCACGTAATTGAAACTACTGATCACCGGAAACAGGCGATTTAGTTCCCCATTACTACGGGTAGAGAGAATCAAGGCTTCAGCATCGAGATTTGCAGCCGTCAGGGCCGAGATCAAGGCCAGATTAATATCTCCGGTATTACCCGAATGGGTTTCTAAGGCTTTTTTGACCTCAGTTTCACTGTATATGCCGATGTATCCATTGGATTTGATGTTTTTCGCGATGTAAGCATAGACTGCTTTCGCTTTGGAAAGGTCGTCTGTGGTATTTTTTAACAAGTCTGGCATGATTTCTTTGAAAGCGTCTTTCTTTTTCATTTGAGAACCAAATGCGCGTTCGGAAGTCAGCTCATAATCTGTACTCTTCCAGGTTTTCGTCACATTGACTTTTGCACCGGTCAGTAAGGTATAATCAGAAAGCTCAAAGTTAATGGCTGATTTAAAATTGACCGGAGCAGTCATGTAATCCTCTTCTATAAATGCGGGGATGTTCTTCATGATATAGGTCATCTTTGAGCAGTCGATAGGGGTGCCGCTGATTCTCATACATTCTCTGTCGATTTCTGCTTTGGTATCACTCAGTTTTAAGGCCCCTCTTAAAACGACATTATAGTTGTATAAGCCAGGGATAAAGGCAACATATTCACTGTAAAGTTTTGGAATATCGGATTGGAAAGCCCAGGATTTGAAGTTAAATATATTGGGCATGGTGACCAGGTAGCTGTATTCTATGATGCTACCCTCTTGTAAATTCGGTAAGGTAAACTTGGTTTGTGCGGTATAACGGCTGGTTTTCTCCTTAAAAATCTTCTTCGGGTCAAGCTCGTTTTGCTTGAATTGCCCATCCACATAATTGATGGTGACTGCTTTGATCTCGGAGATCTCATCTGCTTTATCGCCTGAAACCCGCTGGAGAATGGTAATGTTCCCTTGATCATAACCTTGTTTGTTGAAGATCTTAATCCGGACATGGTAGCGGTAATGGATCACTAAGCCGTTGTCATAGGCATTCAACTGCATTCTGGCGCTTCCATATTCCTTAAGTACAATGGCGTTAGCACTGGAGTCGATAACCGTGTTTTTGAGCCCGACATCTTCATGAGTAATTGCCGCAAAAGGGAAGTCCTGGGCAAGGACAGTAAGTTTAGCCAGGACTAAAAAGGAGCATAGTAACAGGTATTTCATAAGAGCGTATTATTCGAAAGACGAAGTTAAGTTTCTTTAAGATAAAAAAGAATTTTTAACATTAATTGAGCTTCAAGCCTTTGTTAAAATCTTTTTATGGAATTCATTGTCATGGTATTTAGGGCATTACTAAATAAGTTCAGGTTTAATGAATGATTTTTACGACTTTTGGACTGCTACCAAAGCGTTAATTAATGGATTCCTGGGGATTCAAACCTTTAAAAATAGCAACATATACGAATGAAATTAAATTTAAACCGCCCTCTTGCTTTTTTTGATCTGGAAACTACAGGTGTTAATGTAGGTGCAGATCGCATTGTTGAAATTGCCATTTTAAAAGCGATGCCTGATGGTACGGAGCAAATCAAAACGCTGCGCATTAATCCGGAGATGCCGATCCCTTTAGCTTCGTCCCTGATTCACGGGATTTATGATAAAGATATCGCCAATGAACCAACCTTTAAAGAGGTTGCCGCTGAACTGGCTGAGTTTATTGGAGATGCTGACCTTGCTGGTTACAATTCTAACAGATTTGACATTCCGGTATTACTGGAAGAGTTTTTAAGAGCAGGAGTAGATTTTGAGATGGCCGACAGGAAATTTGTCGACGTTCAAAATGTTTTTCACCAAATGGAACAACGCACTTTACGTGCTGCATATAAGTTTTATTGCGATAAAGATATCGTTAATGCGCATTCTGCGGAAGCAGATATTACCGCTACTTACCATGTATTACTGGCGCAGATTGAGCGTTATAAGGATACTGAGTTTGAAGATAAACAAGGAAATATCTCTAAACCGGTAAAGAATGATGTTGATGCTTTACACACCTTCACAAATATGAACAAACCGGTAGATTTTGCCGGCAGAATGGTATTTAATGAGCAAGGGCAGGAAACTTTTAACTTCGGTAAACATAAAGGTAAAACTGTAGAACAGGTTTTTGATACGGAGCCAAGCTATTATTCATGGATGAGACAAGGAGATTTTCCTTTATATACCAAGAAAAAGCTGGAAGAGATCTGGGCCAGATGGAACAAGAAAAAGGACCTTTTGAAGCAGGAAAAACAACAACAACAGGCAGCGGCTGTTAAGCCAAAACCAGTAGTAAATTCTGGTGCAAGCAATGTGGTTAAACCTGCAGCAGCTCCTCAAGAGAAAAAACCAAAACCGGCTGTTGACGTAACCAATGATATGTTGGAGCAACTGAAAATGAAATTCGGTAAATAAGAAATATCAATAAAAATACAAAGAGGCTGTCTGGAAGTTAATTAACTTTGGGCAACCTCTTTTTTGTTTAAAAACAACATTTATATGCTGATCAAAAGAATCTCCTTTCTTATCCTTTCTATTGGGCTATCCGGTATGGTATCTGCCCAGCAAAGTTTACCGGTGCTTCCGGAAATTCAGGCTGCTTACGCTAAAGGTACAAGATCTGTTTCAGGGAAACCAGGGCCTAAATACTGGCAGAATACTGCGAATTATGATTTAAAGGTGAACTTTAATCCGGAAACCAGAGCCTTAAAAGGGGTAGTGGAAGTGGTTTATTACAACAACAGTCCGGATACACTGAAAAAATTGTGGTTTAAATTATATCCAAACCTGTATAAAAAAGGGGTGGAGCGCAAGACTAAATTTAACGACCGTGACCTGAATGAAGGCGTAAATATTGCTTCGATGATAGCTGATGGTGATCAGATAGCACAAAGTGCAATCACCATTGAAGGGACCAATATGCAGGCGGTTATCGCTCCGCTGGCACCTGGAAAACAGATTAAATTAAAAATAGATTATCAGTACGACCTGAATAAAGGTTCTCATATGCGTACAGGTCAGGTGGATGAAGGTTCGCATTTTGTGGCCTATTTCTTCCCTCGCATTGCTGTGTATGATGATATTGACGGTTGGAATAAGTTTCCTTACACGGGCGATGTAGAGTTTTACAACGACTTTTGTAATTTCAAAGGTGAAATCACAGTTCCAAAAAACTTTGTAGTTTGGGCTACCGGTGATTTAATGAATGCGAAACACGTACTGCGTAAAGATATTGCCTCACGTTTGGCGAAAGCGGAAAAATCAGATGAGGTGATTGATGTGATCAATGATCAGGATTTAGCTGATAAAGCGGTTACTGCGGATCAGCCTTACAATACCTGGAAATTTGACGCGAAAAATGTAACGGATTTCGTGTTTGCACTGAGTGATCATTATTTATGGAAATCAACCAGTCTGGTAGTAGATCCTACAACAGGAAGAAGAACGCGTGTAGATGCCGCTTTTAATCCCATCCATAAGGATTATTATGAGGTGATCGATTTTGCGCGTCAGACGGTACATGCCATGAGTTACACCTTCCCGAAATGGCCATATCCTTATGCTCATGAGACTATTTTTGATGGTCTTGACCAGATGGAGTATCCAATGATGGTAAATGATAACCCGGTAGCCAAAAGACAGGATGCGATTACGCTGACGGTTCACGAGATTTTCCATACGATGTTCCCTTTTTATATGGGGATCAATGAAACGAAATATGCCTGGATGGATGAAGGTTGGGCCACAATTGGCGAATGGCTGATTGGTCCGATGATCGATACCACGATGGTGGATGATTATGGGATTGCACCAACGGCAATGTCTTCGGGCAGCAAAGATGATACGCCGATTGTAACTTTAAGTACGGAGCTTAAAGGGGCAGGGACTTTCACCAATTCCTATCCGAAACCAGGATTAGGCTATTTGTTTGTTAAAGATTACCTGGGTGATGAGTTGTTTTTAAAAGCTTTGCACCACTATATAACCTTGTGGAACGGTAAACATCCTACGCCTTACGATTTCTTCAACAGTATGAATGAAGGTTCGGGAAAAAACCTGGATTGGTTCTGGAAACGTTGGTTCTTTGAAGAAGGCGTAACGGATCTGGCGCTTCAAGGCATGAATAAAACGGCAGATGGTTACGAGTTTACGGTAAGGAATAAAAGTAATAAACCATTACCAATAGACTTGAAAATCACGTTTACTGACGGCTCTAGTACCAATATTCACAAAAGTATTGGCGTATGGGAAAATGGAGACGAAAAGGTAATTATCAAAGTGGTGACCGACAAGAAGTTTGCAAAAGCAGTGTTGGGATCGGCATTGGTTCCGGATAAAGATAAAAGCGATAATGTGGGCTAGAAGCCCCAACTCATAATAAAAAAAGCACCATTTTTCAATGGTGCTTTTTTTATGGAATCCTATTTCGTGGTTTTAATAAAGTCGATATTTCTGCTAAGTCCTTTAAATTTGGTGCGTTTCACCGCAGAATTCTTAAAGATTGTTTTGAATACATCCTCTGTGATGTCCATCCAGTCTTCTTTTTTCATGTTCAGGAGGTTCTGGTTGGGTTGGAATAGTGGTTCGGTATGTGGAACAGAAAATCGATTCCAGGGACATACATCCTGACAAATATCACAGCCAAACATCCAGTTCTCCATTTTATCATTAAATGATTTCGGGATTTCTTCTCTGAGCTCAATAGTCAGGTAAGAAATACATTTTTTTGCATCGATAATGAAAGGTGATAGAATGGCATCAGTAGGGCAGGCATCGATACACCTGGTGCAGGTGCCACAATGGTCTGTTTCGAAAGGTTGGTCGTAATCCAGCTCCAGATCCACAATTAGTTCCGCCAGGAAAAAGAAAGAACCACTTTTTTTATTAATCAGATTACTGTTTTTTCCGATCCAGCCGATACCGGCCTTTTTGGCCCAGGCGCGATCTAAAACCGGGGCAGAATCTACAAAAGCGCGGCCAGATACCTCGCCGATTTCTTCCGAGATAAAGTTTAATAATTGAAAAAGCTTGTCTTTGATCACCACATGGTAATCCATGCCATAAGCGTATTTTGATATTTTTGGCGCTTCCGGATCTTGTTGCTGGCTTTCCGGGTAGTAATTGAGGGTCAGGGAGATGACTGATTTTGCGTCATCCACCAACAGCCTTGGATCCAGTCGCTTGTCGAAATGATTCTCCATGTAATTCATTTCTCCATGGTGCTGGTTTTCCAGCCATTTCTCCAGTCGGGGAGCTTCCTCTTCCAAAAAACCGGCTTTGGCAATGCCGCATTGCATGAAGCCCAACCGAAGGGCTTCCGCTTTAATTAACGCACTATATCTTGCCGGATTGTTTAACATTCTGGTACAAAGATAAGGTTTAGCTCTAAAACCTTTTAAAAGTTAGACTGTTATTAGAGTAGACCACACTTAGAAATCATCAAATCATGGAAAATAACAAAGAACCGGTTGATGACCCCGGGTATCAGGAGCCATTAAAGCCACATAAACCAATAGAAACGAACTATTCGAAGCATCAGGAAGATCCCGGACCTTCCAGGGAAGCGGTGGATGAATATGATAAGGATGGAGCAGCAGTTGCCTTGAAATGGATTATTCCGATACTAATTATTGCTTTGCTGATTTACTGGCTGTTCTTTAAGTAGCGAATCCGCTAAAAACAGTAGCAATAAATTTTAAATAGCACCACCAACTTCAAGCGTTAATGGTACTATCTATTGGTTTTATTTCAGTAAACGTACTTCGTAAAGATCTTTACGACGATCTTTCAGGATTCTTACGGTCCCAAAGTGATGGATTTCATCTAATAAGTGAAGGTCTACATCCACAACCAGCATCATTTCTGTATTAGGAGTAGTCTCTGCCTTGACCGCATTGGTTGGAAAAGCGAAATCAGAAGGCGTAAACACCGCGGATTGTGCAAATTGGATGTCCATGTTGTTTACCTTAGGTAAGTTCCCTACACAGCCTGCAATCGCTACATAACACTCATTTTCTATTGCTCTTGCCTGCGCACATCTTCTAACCCTGGTATAACCGTTCTGCGTATCGGTCAGGAAAGGTACAAATAGAATCTGCATGCCCTGATCGGCATAAATCCTGCTCAGTTCCGGGAATTCCACATCATAACAGATCAGGATACCGACTTTACCACAGTCTGTATCGAAAACCTGGATTTTATCTCCGCCCACCATACCATAATATTTCTGTTCATTTGGCGTGATGTGAATCTTTCTGAACTCATCCGTTTTTCCGCTTCTGTGACATAAATAAGTGACGTTATACAACTTATTATCCTCCACTAAAGGCATACTTCCAGACACGATATTTACATTGTAGGAGACCGCATATTCCTGCATTTTTTCTACAATTTCCGGGGTAAATTCTGCGAGTCTACGCATCGCTTCCATCTCGGGAAGGTCATTGTATGGTTGTAATAATGGCGCATTAAAGAATTCCGGGAACATGATAAAGTCCGACTGATACCCGCTTACTGCATCCACAAAGAACTCTACCTGTTCATAAAATCCTTCAATATCCGGGAACAAGCGCATTTGCCACTGCACCAATCCGATCCGGATGGTTTTTGCAGAACGCGCAGAGGCATCTACACCCTGGTAATAGATGTTATTCCATTCCAAAAGTGTGGCATAATCTTTCGATTCATGATCACCGGGAAGGTAGTTTTTCAATACTTTTCTAACGTGAAAATCATTGGATAGCTGGAAGGTAAGGGTAGGGTCGAAAATCTCTTTCGCTTTCACCTTATCGATATATTGTCTTGGGGTTAAAGTATCGGCGTATTGGTGGTAATTTGGGATTCTACCACCGGCAACAATACTTTTAAGGTTTAAACTTTCGCAAAGCTCTTTTCTGGCTTCATACAAGCGACGTCCTAATCTTAGTCCACGGTATTCCGGGTGTACAAAGATTTCTATGCCATAGAGTACATCGCCTTCTCTGTCGTGGGTAGAGAAAGAGTAATCACCGGTAATATTTTTGTAAGTATGTTTATCGCCGTATTCGTCGTAATCTACAATAAGAGATAAGGAACACGCTACTACCTTGCCATCTACAGCAATGCAGAGCTGACCTTCAGGGAATAGTTTTAGCAATCTTTCAATGCTGCTTTTACTCCATATTTGCCCACCTAAGGTATCATAGGCCTGGGACATGGATTCCTTTAAATCATTGTAATCTGCTAAAGTAAGTTTTCTTAATTCTATGTTCATATACCTGGGTTTAGGTCATCAATACAGAAATGATGCCTAAAGCAGGTAAAACGCTAAAATAGTTTACCTGTTTGTCCTGGATAGATCTTTTGCAAGTGTTTATAGGCTGCTTCTGTAACCTCTCTTCCGCGTGAAGTACGCATCAGGAATCCCTCCTGAATTAAGAAAGGTTCATAGACCTCTTCGATGGTTCCTTCATCTTCACCAACCGCGGTTGCGATGGTTTTTAAGCCTACCGGACCACCTTTAAACTTGTCGATAATGGTAACCAGTATTCTATTGTCCATCTCATCAAGACCGTGTTCATCCACATTTAAAGCTTTCAGCGCATATCTGGAAATGGCGGTATCAATTTTACCGTTTCCTTTAATCTGCGCGAAATCACGGGTACGTCTCAGCAAAGCATTGGCAATACGGGGAGTTCCCCTGCTGCGTCTTGCAATCTCATAAGCACCTTCCTCGGTGATTGGGGTTTTTAGAATATCAGAAGAGCGCAGTACGATGGTGGTCAGGAGTTTGGCGTCGTAATAAGCCAGGCGGGAATTGATCCCGAACCTTGCCCTTAGCGGTGCCGTTAATAATCCGGAACGGGTAGTTGCACCTACCAAAGTGAAAGGGTTTAAGCTGATTTGTACGGAACGGGCATTGGGGCCACTTTCGAGCATGATATCAATCTTAAAATCCTCCATTGCAGAATACAGGTACTCTTCTACCAATGGACTTAAGCGGTGGATTTCATCAATAAAGAGAATGTCACCTTCGTCCAGACCAGTCAGTAAACCGGCAAGATCGCCGGGCTTATCCAATACCGGGCCTGAGGTTACTTTAATTCCCACGCCCATCTCATTGGCGATGATATAAGAAAGGGTTGTTTTGCCAAGTCCCGGAGGACCATGTAATAAAACATGGTCTAAAGGTTCTCCGCGTAACTTTGCAGCCTCTACAAAGATCTTTAGGTTCTCCATGATCTTTTCCTGACCTGTAAAGTCTTCAAATGCCTGCGGACGCAATACTTTTTCAATATCACGTTCTATAGGGGTTAAACTTTCAGCGTTCGGGTCCAGATTCTCATTCATGGGGGTAAAGTTAGTATAAAAGGCTTGAAATTGATATTATTTACTAAATTTATTAGCTACAACAGCGTCTTTTATGCCATTAGCATAGTTGTAAAAGCCTTCTCCGGATTTTACGCCCTTATTTCCGGCAGTCACCATATTCACTAAAAGCGGACAAGGGGCATATTTAGGATTTCCAAAACCATCATGTAATACGTTTAATATCGCCAGACAAACATCCAAGCCAATAAAATCGGCCAGTTGAAGGGGACCCATTGGATGCGCCATGCCCAGTTTCATCACCGTATCAATTTCTGCTACACCAGCTACGCTTTCGTAAAGGGTATAAATTGCTTCATTAATCATCGGCATTAAAATTCGGTTGGCTACAAAACCCGGATAATCGTTCACTTCTACAGGAGTTTTGTCCAGTTTTGTGGAAAGTTCCATCACGATCGCAGTGGTTTCAGCGCTGGTTGCATAACCTCTGATTACTTCCACCAGTTTCATCACCGGAACCGGATTCATGAAGTGCATGCCAATCACTTTATCCCCCCGGTTGGTTACCGAAGCTATTTTGGTGATCGAAATGGAAGAGGTGTTACTGGCCAGAATAGCTGCTGGTTTAGCAAAGCTGTCCAGGTCTTTAAATATTTTTAGCTTCAGGTCCAGATTTTCTGTAGCTGCTTCAACGATCAGGTCTGCATCGGCTACGCCGGTTTTCATATCGGTAAAGTTGCTGATGTTTTTAAGGGTATTTGCTTTGTCGGCTTCCGTAATGGTGCCTTTGCCGACCTGACGGTCCAGATTTTTAGAAATAGTAGTCAGGGCACGCTCTAAAGCCTCATTATTGACATCAATTAAGTTTACCTGATAACCAAATTGCGCAAAAGTATGCGCGATTCCATTGCCCATGGTTCCTGAGCCAATCACTGCGATGTTCTTCATTTATGTTTCTTTAAGGTAATAAGTTATGGCGCTAATCTATTGATAATCCATGAACCTTCCACTAAGTGGTAATTTAAACGGTCGTGCAGGCGACTAGGGCGCCCTTGCCAGAACTCAATATGTGTAGGACTCAGTAAATATCCTCCCCAATGTAGCGGGCGTGGGATCTCTTTACCTTCAAATTCCTGCGTCAGTTGCTTTACTTTTTCTTCTAAGATTTCCCGGTTTGGGATCACGCTGCTTTGTGGGGAAGCCGTTGCACCAATCTGACTACCGAAGGGACGCGAATGAAAATAGGCGGTAGAATCTTCCTCTGCAAGTTTGCTTACCGTACCGTCTATGCGTACTTGTCTTTCCAGTTCCGGCCAGAAGAACACTAAAGAAGCCTGTGGGTTTTCTGCCAGGTCTTTTCCTTTATCACTGTTATAATTGGTGTAAAAAACAAAGCCATCTTCATCGAAGCCTTTTAGCAGGAGGATACGTGCGGAAGGTTTTCCACTAGCACTCGCTGTGGCTAATGTCATTACGTTTGGTTCAAATAATTTCGAGTCTACCGCTTCGGTAAACCACTTTTTAAATTGCAGGATGGGATTGCTTTCCACATCGGTTTCGGACAGTTTTGCTGCGCGATATTCCTGTCTTAGATCTTGTAGATTTTGTTTATTCAGCTCCATATACAAAAATAGGTTTTAGTTTATTTAATATTATCGCTAAATTTCCGAAATGTTAAGTCGATTAGCGCCATCAGCAGGTAAATTATTAATCTCAGAGCCATTTTTAATGGATCCTAATTTTAAGCGTTCTGTAGTTTTCGTGACGGAACATCAGGAAGAGGGGACAGTTGGGTTTATTTTAAACCATAAAAGTACTTTGTTGCTGAGTGATCTGGTGCCTGATTTTACCGGGGGTGATTTTCCGGTATACCTTGGCGGACCGGTCGCTGTAGATACGATTCACTTTATTCACCGCTGTTCCAGTTTGTTAACGGATGGCGAGGAGATTGCAAAAGGGATTTATTGGGGTGGAAATTTCGAAGCCCTGAAGGTATTGGTGAATAGTCACCACATCAAACCAGAAGATATTAAGTTTTTTATCGGCTATTCCGGCTGGTCGGCCGAGCAGCTGGCAGAAGAAATGAAAGAGAATACCTGGATTGTCTCCGATCAGTTTGATGCTGATTTAGTATTCTCTAACAATGAAGAGGAACTGTGGAAGGAAGTGATCATTAACCTCGGGCCTAAATACGCCCATGTCAGTAATTTTCCGCAGAATCCCAATCTGAATTAGTATTGCTTTTTAACACGCTAATAGCATAACTGTTTGTACAGGCTCCTATTAGCGCATTAATTGCTTAGATCAATTGATTAGTAATTTTCAAGATCGATTGCACTTTCTTCAATCTTTTTCTTTAAATCATCTTTATACTGTTGCATTTTCGCAGAAATCTCTGGATTTGCGGTGCCTAAGATCTGCACGGCTAATAAACCTGCATTCTTTGCTGCATTTAAGGCTACTGTTGCTACAGGGATGCCGTTTGGCATTTGCAGAATAGACAGGATAGAATCCCATCCGTCAATAGAATTAGATGATTTTACCGGTACACCGATTACAGGTAGGGTAGTGATGGAAGCCACCATACCAGGTAAATGTGCTGCACCACCTGCACCGGCGATGATCACTTTTAAACCTCTTGATGCTGCGCCTTTAGCATATTCGTACATTTTTTCCGGAGTACGGTGAGCCGACACAACGGTCATTTCAAATTGGATACCGAATTCTTTCATGATATCGGCTGCGTCTTTCATGATATGAAGGTCAGACTTGCTGCCCATTATAATACCTACTTGTATGCTCATTAGGAAATAACTTTTAGTGTTTCTTTGATGTAATTGGCTTTTTCAATTGCTTTCTCGCGGTTTTGATCCACAATAGTGATGTGTCCCATTTTGCGGAAAGGCTTGGTATATTTTTTACCGTAAAGGTGTACGTAAACGCCTTCAATGGCCATTACTTTTTCTAATCCTTTGTATTTTGCTACGCCATTGTGGTTTTTCTCTCCCAAAAGGTTGATCATTACCGCATTGTTTGTAGCACGGGTATCTCCCAGTGGAAGGTTGAAAATCGCACGTAAATGTTGGTTAAACTGTGATACGTAGTTTCCTTCAATAGTTTGGTGTCCGCTATTGTGTGGACGAGGGGCCAGTTCATTCACCAGAATTTCTCCTGTTTTGGTCACAAACATTTCTACCGCTAATAAGCCGGTGATGTTTAATGAGGTTGCAATGTTTTTGGCGATCACTTCTGCTCTTTCCTGAATTGATGCCGGATAAGTAGAAGGTGAGATTAGAAATTCTACCAGGTTTGCTTCGGCATTGAATTCCATTTCCACCATTGGGAAGGTTTTCATTTCGCCGTTAGGGTTTCTGGAAACGATGACTGCGATTTCTTTCTCAAAATCTACCAGCTCTTCGATCAGACAAGGCGCATCAAATGCGTTCTCAATGTCGGCAAGGCCGTTTATTTTCATTACCCCTTTACCGTCATAACCATCTTTACGCTGTTTAAGCATGTATGGGAATGGAATGTGACTGTTGGCCATGTCTTCTTTGGTGTTCACCAATTGGAAAGGCGCAGTAGGGATATTGTTTTCTTTAAAGAATTGTTTTTGAACACCTTTGTCCTGGATTAACCGGATTACCCTTGATTGTGGGTATACTAGTTTTCCTTCTTTTTCCAGTTGTTCCAGTGCTTCAATATTTACCTTTTCTATTTCAATAGTAATGATGTCCGCTTTCTTGCCGAAGTTATAAACGGTGTCGAAATCGGTAATAGAACCACATTCAAAGTAGTTTGCGAGGTGTTTACATGGAGCGTCAGTATCCGGATCTAAAATTAAAGTGGTTAAATTATAATTGATGGCTTCCTGTATCAACATCCTGCCCAATTGACCGCCACCTAATATGCCTAATTTTAAATCACTTATTTGTTTTGCCATATCGATATGAAAAAGTTATGCTTATTTTGCACAAAAATAACAATATAAACGGATTGATGGAGGCAGATGCTATAATTATTGGTGCCGGGGCATGCGGTTTAATGTGTGCAGTACAAGCGGGCTATTTGGGGAAGCGGGTAATATTGTTGGAAAAAAGCGATAAACCAGGCGCTAAGATTTTGATCTCGGGCGGAGGTAGGTGTAACTATACCAACCTGTTTGCCAGTGACGAACAATTTATTTCCAACAACAAACATTTCTCGAAATCTGCTTTTACGCAGTGGACAGTTGAGGATACGATCAGCTTTTTTGAAACTTACGGCATCAGCGGAAAAGAAAAAACTTTAGGACAACTTTTTCCTGATGGCAAGAATGCGAAGGATATTGTAGGCGTATTTACAGAGATTTGTAATGATTTTGGTCAGCAGATTATTTGTAATGCTGAGGTAACGGACATTGAACAAACCGCGGATGGTTTTTCAGTGAGCTTCGATAAAGGAAACAAAACGAAAACTTTGAAGGCCCCGAAATTGGTGATTGCCACAGGTGGTTTACCGATTCCGAAAATGGGTGCTACAGATTTCGCTTTGCGATTTGCCAGAAAACATGGTTTGAATATCGTAGAAACGGCCCCTGCATTGGTGCCGCTAACGATCACCGGAAAAGATGAGGACTGGTATGCCGCTTTATCGGGGAACTCTGTTTTTTGCGAAGTGAGCAACGACCGCATCTCTTTTGAGGAGAACATTTTGTTTACGCATTGGGGATTAAGCGGTCCGGCAATCTTACAGATTTCTTCGTATTGGCGCAGAGGGGAATCGATCAATATTGACTTGTTGCCGAGGCAATCGGTTTTAGAATTGATTGAGGAGGAGCGTAAGTTTAATGGCAAGTTATTGCTTTCTACACTGCTCAACCGCTATTATCCGAAGAAATTTACGGATGCACTGGGAAAATTCCTTCCTTTAGAAAAGCAGGTTGCAGCCCTGACTAAAACGGAATTGGAAACCATACAGCAGACGATTCATTTTTTTAAAGTGAAACCGGCAGGAGATAAAGGTTATGATAAGGCGGAAGTGATGAGGGGTGGTATTGATACGAATGAATTGTCCTCGAAAACATTGGAATGTAAGAGCATTCCGGGTTTGTATTTCGGGGGCGAATGTGTGGATGTAACCGGCTGGCTTGGTGGATATAATTTCCAATGGGCCTGGGCAAATGGTTATGTGATTGCGCAGAATATTTAAACTTTCCTGAGCGGGCGCCTGGATTTAGACCAGTTGGTTGTAAATAATATAAGCAGAAACTCGAATAATACTTCCATTTTAAGGGGTTTAGTATACTAAGGTAATGATTTGAAACTGTATATCAATTTGTTGATATACAGTTTTTTAGTTTAAAATTTCATCCCCATCAGCTCCCCTAGCTTAAAGGCGTTGCCAATGGCTGTTGCCGCGCTATAATCCAGTAATGCACGGTATTTGTTGTGGTATTTTTTATACACATAAACATCCCTTCTCCAGGCCTGGTAATTGGAGCTGTTTACCTGATCAATAATCGTTGAAATGTTCTGACCATTTGCTTTGGTGGTATGCCAGATGCCACTGGGGATATATAAAACTTCTCCAGCTTTTAACGTAATGGTGGTTGGTGTGGCCTCCCTAAACCTTGGATACTTTTCGTAATCCGGATTAGAAATGTCTATTGGTGACCTGGATTCTAATAATCCTCCCTTTCCGGGATACATTAATTCCTCCTGATCTCTCGGGAAAATAATAACTTCTTTCTCGCCATATAACTGTATCAGCCAGGCATGGACATCATAAGCGTCTTTATGCACAGAATAATGGTTTCCTGCACCACCAATATGTAAATCCATCCCGTTTCCCAGTTTGTTTTTCAGGATCTTGTGGTTGAGCCAGTTTGGTTTCACCAGATTCATGTCCATCGGATCCATGTATTCGAAGATTTCCGGAAGCTGGGTCAGGAGGTTAAATTTAACAGGGTAGGGTGCCGGGTTTTCTTTGGTACTGTTGGCGGTTAAATCCAGTAATTCTGATACGGTGTATTGCTTGTTGGAGAACCAGGTGGTTCTGTCGCCAAACTTTTCTCTGAAAAATTCTGGCGTAAAGATCAGGTTGGATTTCCATACCTGCGTTGCGTTTTCAAGGATGACCGGAATACCGGGCTTTTGATACTTCTCTATGAATTCCTTGTAAGAGAGGTTTTTCCTTCTTTCAATTGTTGTCATACTGTCCCTATGTTGAGCTATTGTTATGTATACAATTCTAATACCAGGAAGAATGGAGGAGGTATCAGAATAGTTATGATAATGGTTACATGAAGTTAAGAATTTTTCGTGATAGATTTACAAATGTAAAATAGGATTTAGCGCTTTGTCAGTATATTTGAGTTATGATTGATGTAATTGATTTCAAACAGTCTGTAATGGATAAGCAGTTACCAGCTGATTTGCCGCTGTATTTACAGGCCCTATGGCACGACGGAACAGGTGATTGGAAAAGAGCGCATGATTTGATTGACCAGTTACCAGATCAGCGATCTGCGCATATCCATGCTTACCTGCATCGCAAGGAAGGCGACATTTGGAACGCAGATTATTGGTATAAAAAGGCAGGGAAGACGAGACCCCGGGTCTCCTTAGCAGAAGAGTGGGAAATGCTGGTTGGGGAATACTCCCAATGTATATGGTAATCATCAAAAACTAAATCGGAATGAATAGAGATATACAGGCGTATAATGATTCGCAATCTGCTATAGATCAGGAAATCTGTAATTTGTTAGCCAGGGAAATCAACCGCAACCTAAACGAAGAAGAAAGTAAAATCTGGCATGCTCACCCGGTTTGGTTTATAGATGGGAACCCAATTGTTGGTTATAGTAAATTGAAAGCCGGTATTCGTTTGATGTTCTGGAGTGGTGCCGATTTTGATGAACCGGAGCTAAAGCCAGGCACCGGTAAATTTAAAGACGCTTCGATTACCTATACTGACCTGGAGCAGATTAATCTGGACGATGTTGCCCGCTGGATTGAAAAGTCGAAGAAAATACAATGGGACTATAAAAACATCGTCAAAAGAAAAGGCGTTTTATTGCGTATATCTACTTAGAAGGATGTCGCGGCTTAACGAAAAATGCCCCGGAAAGCTTAGCAATCCGGGGCATTATATTTTTAACCGATTTACTGCATTCTAATCACAGTTAGGAATCGTAAACGTATACGTTTCTGCAACACCTGTAGGGAAACTATAAATCATCCCTTTACCAGTTTCAAACCAGAACTTACTACGCAACTTTTCTCTGTTACCGACTTCATTCATCGAAAGACTGTCGAAAATACGACCGTTAATCATCACATATTTAATCTTCTCAGAGTTTCTGATGTCATTCAATGGATTGGCATCCATGATCACCAGATCGGCTAGTTTGCCAGCTTCCAGAGAACCGATTTCTTTATCCATGCCAAGGTAAGCTGCACCGTTTAAAGTACCACTTCTGATAGCTTGTAATGGCGACATGCCACCTTGTACCAGCATCCATAATTCCCAATGCGCGCCAAGGCCTTGTATTTGTCCGTGGGCACCAAGGTTTACTTTAGTACCGGCATCAGCAATCTGCTTAGTGGCTTTGGCCACTTCAATATGCCCGTAATCACCATATTCGGAAGTGGTTCTTCTTCTGGCACGCTGATCAATAATCGCGCGTGGCGTGAAGGCCATTAGTCGTTCATTTTCCCAGACATTGGTTCTGTCGTACCAGTAATTTTCTCCCCACTGACTGCCGTAACTCACAATCAAAGTAGGCGTATAGCCAACGGCAGTATTGCCCCAGAAAGAGGTTACATCCTTATAAACCGGCGCCACAGGAATACTGTGTTCAATACCCGTATGCCCGTCTGCAATCATGTTCATATTGGTGAAAAACGTAGATCCACCTTCCGGCACGACTTCCATTTTCAACTGTCTGGCTGCTTCAATGATCTGCTGACGCTGATCTCTTCTCGGCTGATTGTATGATTTTACCGAAAACGCACCTACAGATTTTAACCTTTTCAAATGAGATAAAGCATCTTCCAGACTATTGATCACGACCTTAAAATCGCCATCAGCACCGTAAAGAATCGAGCCGGTAGAATATAAACGCGGGCCAACCATTCTGCCTGCTTTCAGCATTTCTGCCTGACTAAACACCATTTCCGTATTGCTGGAAGGGTCATGAGCGGAAGTTACCCCGAAAGCCAGATTGGCCAGGTACGACCAGTCCTGTTGTGGCGAAATACCATCCGGACTGGTTCTCAAATGCGCATGCACATCAACGATGCCCGGCATAATCGTTTTTCCGGTCACGTCAATCACCTTTGCCTGTGCAGGAACCGTCATCTCCAACGACTTTCCAACGGCAATAATTTTATTGTTTTCAACGAGGATGGTACCTTCTTCAATTACTTCATCGCCTTTCATCGTAATGATTCTGGCACCTGTTAAAGCAAGTAATCCTCCAGGCTGGTCGCTTTTAAGTTTTAATCCGATAGACAAACCTTCCGCATCCTGCTTTTCTGCAACTGCTACACCGGCATCATTGTAATTGAACGCAGATTTGATGTCTTTGTTAAAGTACTGATCACCCAATGTCCAGAATAATTTCTGACTGTCGTTGCTCCAATGGATATATGTTCCGCCATCTTTGGTGATTTTGGTCAATGGGATCGCCTTGTTACTTGCCGATAATTCCAATGGAGAACCCACCGTAATCATTGGCGTGATATACACATTAAACAGCTCTGTAAAAGCCATCCATTTGCCGTCCGGACTAGGCGTAAACTGGTTTACATAAGTAGAAGTATAGTGTGTTCTTTCGTTTGCCCCATACAAATCGACGCTTTTAAAGGCTTTTTTGCCACCTTCAGATCCCTGGAAATAAATGCGGGTATCGTCTGTATTGAACTGCGGTTTGATGCCTTTATCAGAAACTAAAGTTTTTGGTCCGCCATTGGCCGACATCACGAAAATTCCTGTGCCTCTGCCATAAGCATAACCCAAAACATCATTCCCAATACCTTTTCTGAAAATGATTTTATCTCCTTTATTAGAATAGGATGGAGAATAGTAAAAACCTTTTTCATCCGTCAGTGTGATCGTTTTTCCTGATTTCAGGTCTGTTCTTTTGATCGCACCTTTCAGCTCATCATTCCAGGTGGTATAAATCACATATTTCCCGTCATTACTGATTTTAGGTTCAAACTCAAAATCAATTCCGTTGGTTACACGTTCCGGCGTACCGTCTGGAAGGTCTTTTTTATATAAGAATCCTGCGGCATTAAAGATCACCATTTTCCCATCTGCCGAAGTAGTCAGTTGTCTGATCATTTTCACATCAAATTCATTACTAAAAACCTGATGAGGGAAGTGCAACGCTTGTTGAACGGTTTGCTTGCTGGTCAGCTGGAAAGGAATCTCGTTGCTAATCAACGTAGAAAGCTCAATTTTTTTGATCTTTCCTTTGGCATAAAAGACAATGTTTTTATTGTCAGGTGTCCAGGCAAAGTTCGGATATACCCCAAAAATGGCCCAGGTTTCCTGTTGATCATGTGAAAGATCTTCATATACCGGCCACTCTTCGGCAGTACGCAGGTTTTGTACGTAAAGCACCGATTTTAAGCGGACACGTTTTACGTAAGCCATCATTTTTCCGTCAGGAGAAATCTGTGGACGGGCGGCACCACCTTGTTGTGCAATCAGGTCAGTGTATTTCCCGGTCACCATATCCAACTGGCGAATCGCATAAATCATCCCGTTCGGGTCTTTGCTATATTCAAAATTAGGTCCCGGAGCCATGTCTTCACTAAAGTAAAGGTATCGGCCATTCGGGCTGATATTAGGTTCACCGGCATCCTGCTGGTCGTTTTTTCTCTTGGTTAATTGTACACCTTCACCACCGTAAACGCTGTACATCCACATTTCTCCTGCGCCAAGGGAACGGGAGCCGGTGAAGTGTTTACGTGCCACCAGGTATTCGCTGTTCGGCATCCAGGTTGCATTATTAAGCAGGCGGAAAGTTTCTTTGGTCACTTGTCTTTTGCCCGAACCATCGCGGTTCATGATCCATATATTGTCGGCGCCGTTTTTATCACTGGTAAAGGAAATGTATTTTCCATTCGGACTAAAACGTGGCTGGATATCCCAGGGAATGCCACCGCTCAGTAGGGTAGCCGCACCACCGGTAATCGGCATGCTATAAATATCACCCAATAAGTCAAAAACAATATCTTTACCATCCGCGCTAACATCAAGGTTCATCCAGGTTCCTTCGTCGGTATCAATGCTGAAGGTTTTTGTTGGCCCCATGTATTTTTCGATGTCCCATTTCTTTTCCTGAGAAAAGGCGGACTGAAAAATAAAGAGTAAGGCCAATGGTAGTAAAGTTTTTTTCATCATGTAGGTCGGTGTAAATAAGCCTGCAATTTAATAATATCAGTTCATTTTTATAGTTTTGATGAGTAACCTTTTTATGAGCGAAGCCGAGATACTTAAGAAATACTGGGGATTTGATACTTTCAGACCACTACAGTCAGACATTATTAGTTCCGTTTTAAATGGTCATGATACCCTGGCGTTATTGCCAACCGGCGGAGGTAAGTCCCTTTGCTTTCAGATACCTGCACTGGTAAAGGAGGGGATATGTATTGTCATTTCTCCACTGGTTGCCCTGATGAAAGATCAGGTCGAAAACCTGAAAGCGAAAGGAATTGAAGCCGTCGCAATTTATGCAGGAATGGGAAAAAGAGAGATCGATATCCTGCTCGATAACTGTATTTATGGCAAGATTAAGTTCTTGTACCTGTCTCCGGAAAGATTATTATCGGAAATTGTGCGCATCCGTATATCTTATATGAATGTAAATCTGATCGCGGTAGACGAGGCGCATTGTATTTCCCAATGGGGATATGATTTCCGCCCGCCTTATCAGCAGATTGCCGAAATCCGCGACATCCATCCTAAAGTACCCATCCTTGCTTTAACCGCAACTGCCACTAAATTTGTGCGCGTAGATATCGTAGAAAAGTTGAAATTTAATGATGCTAAGGTATTTGTGCAAAGTTTTGAGCGTAAAAACCTGAGCTATGTAGTAATCGATAAAGATGATAAGTATAAGAAACTAATTTCTATCGTGAAAAATGTGAAAGGAAGCGGGTTGGTGTATGTCCGTAACCGGAGAGAAACGGTCGAAGTGGCCGCTTTCCTAAGCAGAAATCAGGTTGCTGCGGATTTTTACCATGCCGGAATTGACAAGGCAGATCGCTTCCGGAAACAGGACGAATGGAAAAAAAATAAAATTCAGGTGATGGTGGCTACCAATGCTTTTGGGATGGGAATCGACAAGCCTGATGTTCGTTTTGTAGTACACCTGGATTTGCCGGAAAGTCTGGAAGCATACTATCAGGAAGCTGGTAGGGCGGGTAGAGACGGAGAAAAGGCTTATGCAGTCTTGCTGGCCAATAAATCCGACCAGATGGACCTAAAAGCTAAATACGCGGATAATTTCCCTACTGTAGACGATGTTAAAAAGATATACCATTACCTCGGGAATTATTTCCAGCTTGCCTTTGGCGCGGGTGAAGGTCTTACGTTTAACTTTGATCTTGCCGAATTTTGCAAGCGGTTTAAAGTAGGAGTAATCAAGACCATGGCTGCCCTTAAATTTCTAGAGCATGATGGTTACCTGACACTTTCTGAAAACATATTTTTACCTTCCAGAATCTTGTTCACCGCGGCTCATGAAGATGTTTACCGTTTTCAAATTGAGAATGCCGGATATGATCCTTTGATCAAAGCGATCTTAAGGTCTTATGGCGGTGCATTTGATCAATATGTGAAAATTGAAGAAAATGAAATCGCCAAAAAAGTAGGATTGTCTTTTGCCACGGCCAGAAAGATGATCAGCAATATGGAAGAGCAGGGATTATTGTCTTATCTGCCGCAATCAGATCAGCCACAGCTTCAATATATCCGCCCAAGGGTAGATTTTGTACACATGGATATCGACCAGAAGTACATGAAAATGAGAAGGAAAATTCAGCTGGATCAGATCAATGCGGTTTTAGAATATACGGAAAACGATAAATGTAGGAGTGTGCAGTTGCTGAGGTATTTCGATGAACCTGATGCGGATAAATGTGGCGTCTGCGATGTTTGTCTGGCAGAGAAAAGAGCCGACGACTGGGATGTTCGTGCGGATAGGATCGATTTTGAGCTGGTTACCTTGCTGCAAACGAAAATGCATACCTTCGATAGTCTGGTGAAGGGGATTAAAAGCGGTAATGAAGACGAACGGATGGCTCGTATCCGCGAATTGATGGATGCCGGGAAAATTAAAACAGATGGTAAAAACTTTTACCTCTGATTTTGGGTTGATACCTTAGTTACGAAAAAATTAAATTGCAATAAATATATTCCCTATGAAGAAACTACAACTTATCGTATTGGCTATCCCTGTGCTACTGGCAGGATGTACATCTAAATGTATCGAAGATTCCGGAGTTCAGATTACTAAGGTTCTGGAACTTAAAAACTACGATAAAATCAATGTGAGCGGTACGATTAAGCTGATTTTAACGCAGGACAGCACTTTTAATGTAAAGATTCAGGCGGATTCTAATGTAGTGCCATTGATCAGAGCAAGGGTGAGCGGCGGAGAACTGGAACTTAAACTGGAAAACGGAAAATATTGCGGTACGGATTCGGTCGTGATTTATGCCGGTGTTGGCGAGCTGAAAGAGCTGGAAACTGATGGTATGGTGCGTGTAATCGGAGACGGACCAATGTATGTGCAAGACCTTAATCTTGATTTAAAAGGTAGTTCTGATGTAAACCTCGACCTAAACGCGAGTAAATTGACTTCAAAAATCGAGGGTATCGGAAAACTCAGCCTGACCGGCCAAACCGGAACTCATATCCTGAAAACAAGTGGTACTGCCAAATTGGATGCTTTTAATTTTGTTGCCGGTGTATACGACATCAATATTGATGGTATCGGAAAAGCCAATATCAATGTGCTGAACGACTTGAAAGTTAAGACTTCCGGAGCAAGTGAGATCTATTATAAAGGGAATCCTAAAAATGTAAGCGAGAAAAAATCTGGAGCAGCAAAACTGGAGAAAGTTAATTAGCCAGATTGTTGTTTTTTAGCTATTTTAGCGGCCTTATTTGATACATGGAACAAAAAAACGACAAGAAAGTCATCCGGTCATGGGCTTTTTTTGACTGGGCAAATTCTGCTTATAATTTAGTTATTACCTCTACTATTTTTCCCGCTTATTATACCATAATTACCACCACAGCCGAGCATGGCGATAAAGTGACGTTTTTTGGGCATACTTTTACCAATACGGCACTGTCAAATTATGCGCTTTCGGCAGCTTATTTAGTGATGGTGATTCTAATGCCCCTGCTTTCCGCCACCGCGGATTTTCGGGGCAACAAGAAAATATTTATGAAAATCTTTACCTATATCGGCGGTTTTGCCTGTATGGGTTTGTTTTTCTTTAAACTGGAAAGCCTGGAATTGGGCATTATCCTATTCGCGATTGCGGCCATGGGTTATATCGGTGGGGTATTGTTTAACAATTCCTACCTTCCGGAAATCGCTACCAAAGATCAACAGGATCGGGTGAGCGCGCAAGGTTTTGCCTACGGTTATGTAGGGAGTGTTATTTTGCAGGTCATCTGTTTTGTGTTTGTTTTAAAACCAGAGCTTTTCGGTATTACCGATGCTTCTTTACCGGCAAGATTGTCCTTTCTGCTGGTCGGCATCTGGTGGATCGCCTTTGCGCAGATTCCTTTTCGTAAATTGCCTGCCGGAAGTCCTAATTACGTCCCTGTCAGTAAAAACTTAATGCATAGCGGTTTTGAGGAACTGAGTAAAGTCTGGAAGCAACTCAAGCAGATGGCGTTTTTAAAACGTTATCTGATTGCCTTCTTTTTTTACTCGATGGGCGTGCAGACGGTGATGTTGGCCGCGGCAGGTTTTGGAGAGAAAACCCTTCATCTGGGAACTTCTAAATTAATTGCTGTAATTTTGATTATGCAGCTGGTGGCCATCTGGGGCGCTATACTGATGTCGAAACTGGCCAGGAAAATTGGGAATGTGAATGTGTTGATTCTGGTTGTAGTGATTTGGGTAGGGGCTTGTGTTTCTGCTTATTTTATCACCAATGAATTTGAATTTTATGGTTTAGCCGCAGTAGTTGGCTTGATTATGGGTGGTATCCAGTCTTTATCAAGGTCTACTTACTCTAAGTTTTTACCAGAAAACACACCAGATACTGCGTCCTTTTTTAGCTTTTACGATGTAACGGAAAAGCTGGCCGTAGTGATTGGTCTTTTTAGTTTTGCTTATATTGAGGAACAAACCGGGAGTATCAGGAATTCTGTGCTGGCATTGGCCTCGTTTTTTATAATAGGTTTGATATTTTTGCTGCTGTTGAAAAAAGCAGAACCAAAATTGGTTAAAGGTTAACCATGATAGATTTTAATAAGAATTAAATACACATGAAAATAGAATTGTTTGTCCCTTGCTTTGTTGATCAGTTATATCCTGAGACTGCATTTAATACGATAAAGCTATTGGAGAAAGCGGGTTGTGAGGTGTTTTATAATTCTGCACAAACCTGTTGCGGACAACCGGCTTATAATTCCGGATACTGGGAGCAGGCCAAAGAAACAGGAGCGAAGTTTTTAAACGATTTTTCGGGTGTAGACTATATTGTTGCCCCATCGGCATCCTGCGTAGGTATGGTGAAAAATGGTTATAGCGACTTGTTTACCAATACCAATCTTCATAATAAATGCCGTAGCATTCAACAGCATGTTTATGAGCTTTCTGATTTTCTGGTGAATGTCTTGAAAAGAGATTATTTCGGTGCAGAGCTAGACGGAAAGGCCGTTTACCATGATTCTTGCAGCGGATTAAGAGAGTGCAAGATTAAGGATGAACCCCGTCAGCTGCTGTCTAAAGTACATGGGCTGGAGATGGTAGAGATGAAAGATACAGATATGTGCTGCGGTTTTGGTGGTACGTTTTCTATTAAATTTGATGCGATTTCTTCGGCAATGGCCGAACAAAAAGTAAATAATGCGCTCGAACAAGGCGCGGAATATGTGATCTCTACAGATTTATCCTGCCTGATGCATTTGCAAGGGTACATTGATAAAAATAACATTCCTTTGAAAACAATGCATTTAGCAGATGTTTTAGCCAACGGCTGGTTGGAAAGCACAGAATATTAGACGCTACATAGATGCTATAGCAGTGCTATACTAGTGCTGGTTGGCGGAGACCTGGCGTAGGGTTGATTAAGAGTTGATGACGGTTGCTTAGGTATTATCCCTTACCAACCCTTCGTCAACTCTTAATCAAAACTTCAGGAACTACAACCAGTATAGCAACTGTATAGCGTTGGTACTGCCTGTTTGTAAAGCTTAACACAGCACTTACCTCAGATCTGAGGTGAAATTAATAAAATGATTCCCATAACTAGAACCTGATTTCTGAATGAATTGTTATATTTGTAACAGTGGCGGAGATAAATATCCCCATTATTTATATAATATTTTATTACACGTAGAATAAGAATTGTATAAATCATTTTAAATCAATTAATTAACTTAAATCATAGTTGTAGATGATTAATATTACACTACCTGATGGCTCTAGTCGTCAGTATGAAAAGGGCGTAACAGCTCATCAAATCGCACTCTCTATTTCAGAGGGATTAGCACGCAACGTATTAGCTGCGGAAGTAAACGGCGAAATCTGGGATTCTTCCAGAGCAATTGAAAGCGATTCGACTGTAAAGTTGCTGACCTGGAATGACGCTGCTGGTAAAGCTACTTTCTGGCATTCTTCTGCGCACATTATGGCTGAGGCATTGGAGGCTTTATATCCGGGTACAAAATTCGGTATTGGTCCTGCAATTGAAACTGGTTTCTACTATGATGTAGATTTCGGCGAAAGAGAGTTTTCTTCGGATGACTTTAAAGTTATTGAAGCCAAAATGATTGAGCTGGCCAAGCAAAAACAAGTTTTTGTAAGGGAGAGCGTTTCTAAAGCTGATGCGATTAAGTATTTTACAGAAAAAGGTGATGAGTACAAACTAGACCTGTTAGAAGGACTGGAAGATGGAAAGATCACATTCTATAATCAAGGTGAGTTTACTGACCTTTGTCGTGGGCCACACATTCCAAATACCGGTTTTATTAAAGCGGTAAAATTGATGAATGTTGCAGGTGCTTACTGGCGCGGTGATGAAACTAAAAAACAACTGACCCGTATTTATGGGGTAACTTTCCCTAAAGCGAGTGAACTGACTGAGTACCTTCATATGATTGAAGAGGCGAAGAAAAGAGATCACCGTAAGTTGGGTAAGGAACTGGAATTATTTGCTTTCTCTGAGAAAGTGGGTATGGGATTGCCATTGTGGTTGCCTAAAGGTGCTGCATTGCGCGAACGTCTGGTTCAGTTTTTAACAAAAGCACAATCAAAATCAGGATATGAGCAGGTAGTTACGCCTCATATCGGACATAAGAATTTATACATTACTTCTGGTCACTACGAGAAGTATGGTAAAGATGCTTTCCAACCGATTAAAACCCCACAAGAAGGGGAGGAGTTCTTCCTTAAACCGATGAACTGCCCTCACCATTGTGAGATTTATAAAGTTAAACCGCGTTCATATAAAGACCTTCCTTTGCGTTTTGCAGAGTTTGGAACCGTATATCGTTACGAACAAAGTGGAGAGCTTCATGGCTTAACCAGAGTTCGTGGCTTTACTCAGGATGATGCGCATTTGTTCTGTCGCCCGGATCAGGTAAAAGAAGAGTTCAAGAAAGTAATTGACCTGGTATTATATGTGTTTAAATCTTTAGGATTTACGGACTATACTGCACAGATTTCTTTGAGAGATCCTGAAAACAAAACGAAGTATATCGGTACGGATGAGAACTGGGCTTTGGCCGAATCAGCAATCATTGAGGCTGCAGCAGAAAAGGAATTATCTACGGTAGTAGAATATGGCGAAGCTGCATTCTATGGTCCTAAGTTAGACTTTATGGTGAAGGATGCGCTAGGCAGGAAATGGCAGTTGGGAACGATCCAGGTAGATTATAACTTACCAGAGCGTTTTGAATTGGAATACACTGGTAGCGACAACCTGAAGCACCGTCCGGTAATGATCCACAGGGCTCCATTTGGTTCTCTAGAGCGTTTTATTGCAGTATTAATCGAACATTGTGCTGGTAATTTCCCATTATGGTTGTCACCTGAGCAATTTATTATTCTTCCGATCTCAGAAAAGTATGAAGATTATGCAAAAAAAGTTTCAGATGAGCTAAATAATTCCGATATTCGCGGTTTGATTGACTTTCGTGATGAGAAGATTGGAAGAAAAATCAGGGACGCTGAGGTGAAGAAAATCCCTTATATGTTGATTATCGGTGAGAAGGAAATGGCGGAAGGCAAGGTATCAGTAAGGAAGCACGGTGAAGGAGATTTAGGAGAAATGACTCAGCAAGAGTTTAGTGAATTATTAATCAAAGAAATAACAATTTAAATAGTATATAAATTTGGCATTAGGCAGACCAGGATTTAACAGGGGACCACGTCCTCCTTTTAAGAAAAAAGAAGCAGAACATAATATTAATCAGTTTATCAGGGCTCAGGAGGTTAGATTAGCTGGAGATAATGTTGAACCAGGGATCTATCCTTTGGCAAAAGCTTTAGCCCTTGCCGACGAATTGGAATTAGATCTAGTTGAGATTTCTCCAAATGCAGTGCCTCCGGTATGTCGGATCATTGATTATAGTAAGTTTGTTTACGAGCAGAAGAAAAAGCAGAAGGAGATTAAAGCAAACGCAAAACAGACCGTCATTAAGGAGATCCGTTTTGGACCTAATACAAATGATCACGATTTTCAATTTAAGTTGAAGCACGCGGTTAGTTTCCTTGAAAACGGGGAAAAGGTTAGGGCTTATGTTCACTTTAAAGGTAGAGCAATCGTTTACAAAGAGCAAGGAGAGATTCTTTTGCTTAAATTTGCACAAGCGCTTGAAGATATTGGTAAAGTAGAATTATTACCTAAGTTAGAGGGTAAGCGTATGTTTTTAACGCTAGCTCCAAAAGTTGTTAAAAAATAAATAAATTACATATAATAATCACAGGTTATGCCAAAAATGAAAACCAATTCCAGTGCTAAAAAGCGTTTTAAGCTTACTGGAACAGGTAAAATTGCAAGGAAGAATGCCTACAAAAGTCACATCCTAACTAAGATGTCGACTAAACGTAAGCGTAATTTGGGTCACACTTCAATGGTGTCCGCAGCTGATATGGGCAACGTTAAGCGTATGCTTGCCATCGGTAAATAATTAAATTTTTAACCAGGTACCCGGTAGTAAGTTTGCTGTAATACGCAACACCGTTTATCAAAAAACAACACACTATGCCACGTTCGGTAAACGCAGTAGCTTCGAGAAGAAGAAGGAAAAAAGTCCTAAATATGGCCAAAGGCTATTGGGGATCAAGAAGTAAGGTTTTCACAATCGCTAAAAATACGGTTGAAAAAGGTTTGCAATATGCATACCGTGACCGTAAAGTTAAGAAAAGAGAATTCCGTGGTTTATGGATTCAACGTATCAACGCTGGAGCTCGTCAACATGGTATTTCTTACTCTCAACTGATTGGTAAATTAGCTACTAAAAATGTTGGTTTAAACCGTAAGGTTTTAGCTGACTTAGCTATGAATCATCCAGAAGCTTTTAAAGCCGTTATTGATGCAGTAAAATAGATCTAACGATCATTTTAATCATAGAAAAAGGGAGCCAAAAGCTCCCTTTTTTATGGAATAAGGTTTTTGTTTGAGAATGCTTTTGATTTTCTTATAACCGGATGAATTGCCCCGCATCAGCAATAGCTTGCTGATCTAAAGCGGCCAGTTTTGGGATGTTTCCGAGTATAGGGATACCCGTATAGTTGGCGATATAGCTTTCAGACTCCTGATTCGCTTCCCCGTTGAAAATAATTCCCTCTACCTCGATATTTCTTGATTTCAAGACCTCTAGTGTCAGTAAAGTATGGTTGATGCTGCCCAGATAATTCTGTGAAACAATGATCACCTTTGCTTTCAATACAGGGATCAGATCCAGGATCAATTCTTTTTCATTGATTGGGACCATTAAACCGCCCGCACCTTCAATGATCAGGTTGTTATTGGTTTCAGGCACTTTGAATGCTGCTGCCTTAATCTCGATTCCATCTAATCTGGCGGATAAATGAGGCGATAAGGGCCTGGTTAAACGGTATTGTTCCGGATGAATGATCGTTTTTGTATTGCTGATCAGGTGTTGTATTGATAAGCTATCGCTCTGTTCTAAATCGCCTGATTGTATCGGTTTCCAGTAATCTGCCTGGAGTTTTTGGGTAAGGATGGCGCTGACAATCGTTTTTCCGATGCCTGTGCCAATTCCGGTAATGAAATACGTATTATTCATGTTATTTTAATAAGACCAGGGTTTGAATCAAGGCGTTAATTTCTTCTTCTGTATTATAGGTATGCAGGCAGATTCTTAATCTTTCCGTTCCTATAGGAACCGTCGGACTCACAATCGCACGGATATCAAATCCTTTTTGTTGCAGGCTTTCTGCTGCATTTTTTGCCGCCGTATTGCTTTGGTATCTGATGGTTTGAATGGTACTTTTGCTGGTTAGACCGCGGTATCCTGCTGATTTCAGGGCATCGCTGTACTGCATAATTGTTTGCTGTAACCATGGGGTATGGTCTGCTGAAGCGAGCAGCTGATAAGCGCAGTTGATGCTCACGATGCTGTGGAGCGGAGCTGCCGTGGTATAAATAAAAGACCTTGCATAATTGATCAGGTATTCCTTTAATGGTGCATTTCCCAGCACAATGGCGCCATGGCAGCCAAGCGCTTTTCCGAAGGTAACCACCCTTGCAAATACTTCTTTTTCCAGTCCAAGTTCCTGCACTCTTCCTTTTCCGTAAAGACCAAAAACACCGACTGCGTGTGCCTCATCTACGATAAGATTAGCATCATACTTCTTACAGCAGGCATTGATTTCCTGCAAAGGAGCAAGGTCGCCATCCATAGAATAGACACTTTCTACAAGTACATAGGTATTTCCGGTAGCGAGTTTGAGCTTGGCTTCCAGAGCCTCAATGTTATTATGTTTAAAAGTATATCGGTTGGCATGACTGAGGCGTGCGCCATCAATCAGACTGGCATGGATGAGTTCATCTGAGATGATGGTATCGCCACGTTGTGCTAAACTGGAAATCAGTCCAACATTGGCGTCATAACCGGAGTTAAAGATCAACCCGCTTTCTGCCTGGTGGAAATCAGCAATGAAATTTTCTGTTTCTTCGGTATAAGCGTGATTGCCGCTGAGTAACCTGGAGCCACCTGAACCGATGGCTGAATGTGGGATCTGGCTTAAAGTAGCACTGATATTTTGCTGCAATTCGGTCGATCTGGAAAATCCCAGATAATCGTTAGAGCAAAAATCGATAGGATAGTGGATGCTGGATAATTTTCTCAATGATCCTTTTTCCTTTCTATCCTGTAACTTGTGTAGTATAAACTGCCAGGTCTTATTCATTGCCCAAAAATAAAGAAAGCAGGATGAACCTGCTTTCTTTATTTTTAATTTATGCCAGTGTTTTGGTTTTATTAACGCTTTTTAAGCGGTTATTTTAGTTTTTATTCAGGTTAGAGATAGATTTCTGCATTTGTGCCATCATACTGCTCAGGGTTTCAATGCTAGGTTCCGGTGTTGGTTCCGGAAGTGTAGAAGAGATAAATGCTTTAGCTTTCCATATTTCCAGGATCTCATCAGAAGGAATGGTATAAGGATCGTATAGTTTATTGTCTGATACCAGCTTCAATTCTTTATTTTCTTTGAATTTATTGCCCGCTCTTTTGTAGACTACGCCCTCGTTTTTGCTGATGACAATATAGGTTTCTCCTATTTTAATGTCATTCCAGTTGTCCAGGTATTCAGCAAGGATGATACTGCCCGATTGGATAGGTAGCATGGAATCTCCTAAGATTTCAAAGGCTCTGAATGTGCCCTGTTTTAAGAAGGGTAGAGGCAGTTGAAACTTTGGTAAATCTTTGATGTATTCCGGGTCTGCGAAGCCGTTCAAATAGCCCGCACTTGCTTTTACCGGCACCATTTCTATATTCTCTTTATTGTCATTATCTACCGAGATACTGAGTATTCTTAGATTAGATCCCTGACTTTTTAGCTTCGGTTTCCAGCTATCGTTGATTTTTTCGTTAATAAATTCGTCGATAGTGAGGTCGTAAAACTCTGCTATTTTTTTTAGTAAGTCATATTTCGGTTCTGCACGGTCTTCTTCGTAGGCTCCGATAAGTGATCTCTTAACCTCCATGGCATCAGCGAATTGCTGTTGCGTGAGGCCTTTTTTCTTTCTAAGGTACTTTAGGTTAGGGGATATATTTGACATAAAATAAAAGTTTAGTATTTATTTGTTTTTACTAATAATATTAGTACTATTGTACCAATAAAGTTAGTAATATTAATTTGAATACCAAATAGTTGTACTAACATAATTAGCTTGTATCATTTAAACCTACAGTCATGAAGAAATTTGTATATATCGTAACCGATAGAAACCGCAAGAGTTTGCATGTTGGAATGAGTTCTGATCTGATTAAAACGCTTGATTTTTATAAGCAGATGCCGAATCTGTTCTTTGATTGCGGGCAGCAGCTCACCAGGTTGGTATATTTCGAAGAATTCAAGACGGAGGCCCAGGCCTTAGGAAGATTTAAAGTGATCAGCCGCTTTACAAGGATGCAGAAGGAAAGGATGATCAGAGCTTGTAACCCGAATTGGATTGATTTGACGATAGGTTTGGATTTTGAACATCTCCTTAGCAGTAAGCCGATAGTGAATCAGGTGATCCTGCCATTTCATAGTATGTCCTGAGGATTTATTCGGGTTTATACGAGACACTATGTCGTTATTTCTGGACACAGTTATTTCTGTATACAAAAATGTCCTGTAAAATAAGCCGGTGTTCAGGCTTGTTTTACAGGACATTAGTTGAAATCGATAGGCGTTAAAGCAGAAGTTGATTTAAATTTAACCAGTTTATTTTGCCGGTTTAACTTTCTCCTGTTCTTTTTTTATACGTTCTTTTTCCTTTTCTTCTTCACGTTCTTTCTTTCTCTGATCTCTTTTTTCTTTTCGGGTTAAAGGAACTTCAGTAGCAGGTTGTTTTACCGGTTCCGGAGTTTTCTTATCCTCTGTTCTGATGATATCTTCTTCTTTTAATACCGGTTGCTGATCGTCCATTAAAGGTTCGTCCGTGCTGGTAGAATCTACCGCAAGACTATCAGTAGTGGTGGTGTCTACTCTAATCCTCGGACTAGGGCAGTCGATGTTCCTTGTGATTTTTACTTTCGCTTTCGGGAAAGGACCGTAGGTATAACCAGTACTAGGATCATGGTAAACTTTTTCCATGAACTTGGCAAAGATTGGCAAAGCTGTTCTCGAGCCTTCGCCGGTAGCACCATTGTTAAAGTGAGCGGTACGTTCATCGCAGCCTACCCAAACACCGGTTACCAGATCTTTGGTAACGCCCATGTACCAGGCATCGACATAGTCAGACGAAGTACCTGTTTTTCCACCAATCTGGTTTCCTTTTTTCCAAAGATCCCATTCCCAAAGTGCCTGAGAAGTTCCTCCTGGTTCTTCCATACCTCCACGAAGCATGTATAACATCAGCCATGCGATCTCTTCAGAAAGCACTCTTTTTGTTTTCGCTTTAAAGTCTTCAATTAGATTGTCGTCCTGATCTGTGATCTTTTCTACTAAAATCGGATCTGTTCTTACCCCTTCATTCAGGAAGGTACTGTAAGCTCGTACCATTTCATATACGGACACATCATTCGGGCCAAGGCTCACAGATGGTACCGCTTGTAGTGGACTTTCAATGCCACATTCTTTAGCCCATTTTACTACATTATCTGCGCCTACAGCTTCGGTAACCTGTGCCGTAATGGTGTTTACAGATTTACCCATGGCCCATCTTAAAGACATTTCTCTGTAGCTATAGTTCCAATCTGCATTTTTAGGCTCCCAGTATTCTGTTTTTCCTTTTTCCTGATAAGCGATTTTTACCGGCTTATCGGTGAAGGTGTCGCAAGGACTCATGCCTGCTTCTAAGGCAGCCAGATAGGCAAATGGTTTAAAAGTTGATCCTGCTTGTCTTTTACTTTGATTAACGTGATCATATTTGAAAAACTTATGGTCAATACCACCAACCCATACCTTAATCTTTCCACTGAAAGGATCCATGGTCATCATTCCTGCATTCATGATCTTTCCGTAATAACGAATAGAATCCATGGTAGAGAATAGGGTATCCCTGTCACCTTTCCAGGTAAAGATTTTCATCTTTTTCTTTTTGTCGAAATAGGCTTTGATGGAATCCGGAGTATTGCTGTATTTTTTTTCTAAGATCGCATAGACTGGTAATTTGCGCATGGCGCGATCCGGATAGTCTACTTTTTTCTTTTCAGAATCCTGCCATGGGTCTTCTTTTCCCCAGACACTATAAAATCTCTTCTGAATGATTTTCATTTGATCTGCGACGGCTTCTTCTGCGTATTTCTGTAGCTTGGAGTCGATGGTGGTGTAGATCTTTAAACCATCTTCATAAAGGTCGTAATCATTATCGTCCGCCCATTTTTCCAGGTATTTGTCTACTGCGGCACGTAGGTAAGAATCTCCGTCACTACCGTCATCCACGCTGCCTACTTTAAGTTGTAGTGGACTATCCTTATAGGTGTTTAATTGTTCTTTAGTAATGTAATTGTATTTATTCATCTGAGCGAGCACCACATTTCTGCGTTCCAGTGCTTTTTCAGGATTTCTTATCGGGTTGTAAATAGAAGTTCCTTTTAGCATACCCACCAGTAAGGCAGATTCCGGAACCTGAAGTTCATTCGGACCTTTGTCGAAATAAACTCTTGCAGCTGTTTTTATACCGAAGGCATTGTTCCCGAAAGAGACGGTATTGAGGTACATCGTGATGATGTCGTTTTTAGAGTAATTGGCTTCCAGTTTTACAGCAGTCATCCATTCTTTTAACTTGGAAACAATGGTGCGTACTACGGGGATATGTTTAATGATACCTTGTGATTTGTTGTACCGGGTTCGGTAAAGGTTTTTGGCAAGTTGTTGAGTGATGGTACTGGCGCCACGTTTATCACCGGTAGCCGTAGAGATTCCGCTAGACAAGAGGGAGCGGAAATCTATACCCATGTGACTGTAAAAACGAACATCTTCTGTGGCAATTAAGGCTTCGACTACGCTCGGAGAGATCTCCTTAAAGCTTACCGGAGTACGGTTTTCTTTATAATAACGGCCGATCAACTTTCCATCAGCTGTGTACAGTTCAGAACCTACACTTTGCGTGGGCGCTTTAATGTCTTTATAAGATGGGGAGTAGCCAAATAGCCATAAAAAGTTTAGTTGGAGCGCACAGAAGAATATAATGATGCAATATAGGAATATGCTGGCGTAGCGAATATACTTATTGCGGATTTCTTTAAACATGGAAGTAAAGATCAAAAAAACGTAAAACAGTTCGTGTTAAATAGTGTTAAAACTTGTAACGCAAATTAACGTAAAAAAATTGCGAATGTTCTTATTTGTTGTTTAAAAGCGTTTGTTGTTTCTTTCGGGTGTAAAGCAGGAGCGGGAAGGTGTCAATATACTGTGCTAATCGCCAGGAAAGAGGTACAAATATCGTTCAGCTGGCATTGTACGGCATTCTTTTTTTATTGGTAACTTATTGTTCGAAACTTCTTCCGGACTTTGGCTGGAGTTTTACCTGAGTCTTTTGAGGAGAGAAAAACAAGCTGGAATGATATGAAATCTTTAGTCTATATAAGACCATTAGTAGTTGATGATGCTAAAATCTCCTGGACCTGGAGAAATGATGCTGAGATATGGAAGTTTACCGAGTTCAAACCAGACCGTTTTATTTCTCCGGAAATGGAAGCCGACTGGTTAAAGCGTAAGTTGCTTCAGCCTTATGAAAAAAGATTTGCCATTTGTCTGGCAGAAAGTGACCAGTATATCGGAAATATTCAACTCATTGATATAGAAAGGGGGGCGGCCTGGTATCATTTGTTTATCGGAGAAAAGCTGTTTTGGGGGAAGGGAATTTCACAATATGCGACTCGTTTGTTGCTATCCTATGCTTTCTCTGAGCTGGAGTTAACAACGGTCTTGTTGGAGGTTCATGTTTTTAATGTCGCCGCAAGGGCTGTTTATGATAAAATAGGCTTTATACCTTTTGCTACAAATCAGAAAACCGGCTTTATTCAAATGAAGATTAGTAAAGTTGGATTTGAAAACACGCTGGTTGTCAGTTAGTTTAGTGTGTTTTTTTTGTTGCCTTCTAATGATAAGCATTGTAACAATAAAAACTTTAATTTGTCTTTATGAGAAAATTAATTTGTTAATTAGATTATTTTGGTTATATTAGTTATTGTAAATAAACTACTGTAATTATTTGTATGTTATTTTTGAAATCCGCTCAGTGTGAATCCTCACATCTGGCAATTGAGTTTTTTACTCTTTAAGTTTCCAAAACCTTTCTTTTCGACTGTTAATTGTCATTGCTGTTCGTTGGTATGGCTTTCAGTTTTTTGCTCATTTTCTAACCTTCTGTTATTCTTTGTTAATTATCTATTTCCATGCGGCTTTTTGGAAGCCTGATTCAACTCCGGGATCTTAACGGTTGTCTGAGTTTGATGCTGTTTTTTCGTGTGGAATGATTTGGTTATCAATTGGTTTGTTGGAAAATGTCATTGAAGTCCTGCCTTTTTTTTTACGGTGAATACTGCTCAGGGCTAACCCTTTCAGAGCCAGGTAATTTTACCCAATATCGAATGTAACCTTGCGAAATAAACACCCTTAAAAATGTCAATTATGTATAAAAAACACCTCCATCATCACTGTTCATGCCAAATTTTTATGCCTCCCTAGAAAACAAGCTTAAATCGTGTTTTATTCTTTAGAATAACGTCAAAATATTGTGTGTCTGATCTTTATGTGTTGCGATTTTTCAAAATATTTAATATTTGAAAAACTGAATTAGTTTGGATTACGTAAACAAGAAAAATAGGAGGAATCAGCCTTTTTATAGCTGTATGCTCTTTTTTTAGATTTTACATTAGCGTTTCATTGGATTTTTCTTTAGAGGGAATTGAGCGGAATGATCTGGAAAATGTGCTGAAAGCAATGGCGTTTAGAATGAATAAAATGAATAAAACCCAAATGTTTAAACATCCTATAAAGGCTTAATAATTGTTAAGCCCCAGACATTGATATTTTTAGGTTAAATTATATGGCATTAAGAGCTGAATATACTGAACTTCCCGACAGTCAACTTGTCCAATTATTAAATGAAGGTAATGCAATGGCATTCACTGAAATTGTGAACCGCTACCATACCTTGCTATTCTCATTCGCCTACAGGCGACTGGATAATAAGGAACAGGCAAGAGATCTGGTTCATGATGCATTTGCAAATATCTGGGAGAAAAGAGAAGTCCTTGTTATCGAGGGAATCCTGGAAGCCTATTTGGTACAGGTGGTTAAAAATAGGGTGTTGAATCATTTCAAGCATCAACAGGTAACCAGAAAGTATATTGAGAATTTTGGAAAGTATCTGAATAATGTCCAGAATAATACAGATCATTTGGTACGACACAATGATTTGTCCACATTGATTGAGAAAGAAGTTGCCGCGTTACCAGAGAAACTGCGGATTGTATTTGAGCTTAGTAGAAAAAAGTCCATGAACCGAAAAGAGATCTCGGAGTATTTAGGTATGCCGGAGAATACGGTGAAAACTAATCTGCAGCGCTCTTTAAAAATTCTAAGGGTTAAATTGCCTTCCGGGAATATGTCGGTACTTTTTCCCTTCCTATAGTTGTTAGTTGTTCAACAAATTACTGAAGACCGCCTTTGTTAAAGCAAAGGCGGTTTTTTTATGCGATAAATACAGCCTTAATAATTTCTTTACATTTTTTGAATACCAAGCTAACATAGTGTTGTGTGGTAGTTATAATTATCAAAACAGATGAACCAAATCAATCCTGAAGAATTACTAAATAAGTATAAAGCTGGCGAATGTACGGTTGAAGAATTAGCACTTGTACAAGGCTACATCGTACATGAAGGAATTACGCCTCAGGATCTTCTAAGTATGGAAGACGAATTGGAGGAATATAAAACTACTACAGGTCGCTTGCCTTTAAAAATAAAAAGACGGATCTGGCCAGGGAACCTTTTAATGGTTGCTGCTACAATCATAGTGGTTTGTGGACTATTCACGTTACTTTCTAAAGAGGATACCAATACCATTAATTATGCGGGTGATGTTCAGCCTGGTGGTAATAAAGCGGTACTGACTTTAGAAAACGGTCAGAAAATACAGCTAAGTGATGCCAAATCAGGAATTGTAGTGGATGCATCGAAACTGACTTATAATGATGGAACGGTCATTAACAATGAGCAATCTAAGACTTTCAGCATTTCTACACCACGTGGAGGAACTTATCAGGTTCGTCTTCCGGACGGCTCAGTTGCCTGGTTAAATTCAGCATCCAGTTTAACTTACAGTGCGCCTTTAAAAGGGGATGGAGGTTCCAGACGGGTTAAGATGACAGGGGAGGCCTACTTTGAAGTAGCAAAAGACAAGGAGCATCCCTTCGTTGTAAGTACCGATAAACAAACCGTTACCGTGCTGGGGACGCATTTTAACATCAATAGTTATACTGATGAACCCTCGGTTAAAACTACGCTGCTGGAAGGTAGTGTTCGTGTAGATCTTTTATCTGCATCAGGAGGTGCTGTAAAGGGTAAAGCGAAGGTGCTTAAGCCGGGGATGCAAGCGGTTAATACCGGTACTGCGCTTGACATAAAGGAGGTAGACCCGGGGATAGCCATCGCATGGAAAAATGGCGAATTCGCGTTTAAGAATGAGTCGCTGGAAGATATCATGAAAAATATATCCAGATGGTATGATGTAGAAGTGGTTTTCGAAGACGAGGCTGCTAAAAGAAAAGTGTTTGGAGGATCAATTTCCAAGTTTGAAAAGGCCTCCAAGGTGCTCTGTATGTTGGAATTGACCGGAGATGTGAAGTTTAAAATCTCCGACGGAAAAATAATAGTTACAAATTAAGGTTCTCACCAGATTAATGCTCTCAATTAACCTAATCTGTGAACAATTTAAAGCTATTAAAGATGCGGCATAAAACAAGAGATTCAACGTAGTCCCCCCCAAGGACGAGGCATGAAAAGGCCAGGAGTGCTCGAAACACTTCCTGGCCCGATGCCCGGAAATTACAGTTAATTGAGTGTAACCTAAAAAAACCAGACAAACAAACTTAGAACATTTTCGCCACAAAGCAAAATAACGGATCTATCTGCCGCTAAGACTTGTCGTACCCGACAAAATGAACAGACTATGCCTTAAACCAGACATACCTAAGAGGTATGTCCTAAAATTCCTGCTGATAATGCGCCTAACCACCGTTATTCTTATCGCGACCCTAATGCAGGTAAGTGCCTCAGGCTTTAGCCAGAAGAAGGTTACTTACGTAAAGAAAAAGACAGATTTATGGGGTGTTTTTAATGCCATGAAATTACAAACCGGCTATAAAGTATTATGGTCTGATGAGGTGATCAAAACGACCGAAATGATGGATGCTAATTTTACTAATGCAACCATTGATGAGGTAATGACGAAAGTCCTTGCCGGGAGGCCGCTATCCTATATTATACAAGATGAGATGGTCGTGATAAGGAGGGATGTGCCTTCATTTCGTCCTGGGATCAATAAGGTTCTTCCTTCAATTGATGTTCGTGGGCGTGTTCTCGATGACGATAATAAACCACTGGTTGGAGCGATAGTAAGAATTAAGGATACGAAAATAGTTATTGTAACGGATAATAACGGGGAGTTCTCTTTGAAAAATGTAGGGGATAAAGCGGTTTTGTTGATTTCTTATTTAGGATATCAGACGCTGGAAATTCCTGCATCGCAATCTTCAAATTCTATCAGGTTGGTTCCGACTAATGATAAACTTAATGAGGTAGAGATTGTAAGTACGGGTTATCAAAACTTACCAAAAGAAAGGGCTACGGGGTCTTTTACGCTGGTAGATAATAAATTATTAAACAGGTCGGTTTCGCCGGATTTAATATCGAGGTTAAAAGGTATTACAAATGGGCTTTTGGTGGATAAGACAGTCGGTTTTAACATTAGAGGAAGAAGTACAATCTTTTCCAATACATTACCCTTAATAGTCGTGGATAATTTCCCTTTTGAAGGGGATATCAATACGATAAACCCAGATATGGTGGAGAGTGTAACCATTCTAAAAGACGCAGCAGCAGCCTCTATATGGGGTGCGTTTTCTGGAAATGGGGTTATCGTAATCACCACAAAAAAGGGGAAGCTTAATCAAGCTCCGGCTATTAGTTTAAAGGCAGATTTAACGGTTGGGTCGAAGCCAGATCTGTATTATGAACCCCAGTTAAGCAGTAGCCAATTTATCGATGTGGAACAGTTTCTTTTTGACAAGGGAAAATTTGCAGCTAAAATCAAGGATGGTTATAGTACAATATCTCCCGTAATTGCCATTTTGGAAAAGATTAAGCTTGATAAAAGTTACGCTATTCAGGGAAAAGCTGAAATTGATGCTTTAAGAGGTATTGATTATAGAGATCAATTGAATAAATACTATTTCAGGAAGAGTACCCAACAGCGTTATGCTGCAGAAGTAAGAGGTGGAGGCGACGCACAGACTTATTATTTCTTTGCTGGTTATGATAAAGCCCTACCAAATCAGGTTGCTTTATCTAATTCTAGAATTACTCTAAAAGCGAATAATAGCTACAATTTGCTTCAAAACCGTTTACAATTGAATACAGATATTATGTTTTCTAAATCTCAATCCAAGAATACAAATACTAATGGCTACTTTACTTATGTCCCTTATGAACAATTAGCAGATGAAAATGGCAATGCCTTAGCAACATTAAGTAGTAGTGGATTGAGAACTGCATATACTGATACCGCTGGAAAAGGTAGATTATTAGATTGGAAGAATAGACCTTTAGAGGAATTAAGAAAAGGTTACACGCAGAACTCAGATAACCTTACCGATTATAGAATCAATCTGGGGATGGTCTATAAGATTATAAATGCTTTAAATTTTAGTGTAAATTATCAATACTATAATGCGAGTACCAAAGGTGAAATAAACAAAAATAGAAATTCATTTTATACTAGGGATTTAATTAATACATATTCTCAGATAAATTCCTTAACAAACGCAGTAACGAGGCCAATTCCGATGGGTGATATTTATACAACTTCATTTGAACGTATGGAGTCTAATTATGGAAGAGCTCAATTGAATTTTAATCAGAATTTTGCATCAAAACATGTCCTTGCTGCTATTCTTGGCTATGAGGTTCGAGATAACCAAGGGGGAAGTAATTCATTTGCAGTTTACGGATATAACCCTGAAACAACCACTAATATTTTAGTAGACCAATTTTCATTTTTTCCAAATTATGTTACTGGCGGTCAAGATAGAGTCGGAGGAGAAGGACAGCCTTCAGAAAAAGGCACAATAGACAGGTATATTTCTTTGTACGGAAATGCTTCATATATATACGATAACAAATATATTATATCAGGTAGCTATCGTAAAGATGAGTCTAATTTATTTGGTGTTAAGGCAAATCAAAAAGGAGTGCCATTATGGTCTGCTGGTTTAGCATGGAATTTAGACAAAGAGCCTTTTTTCAATGTGAATTGGCTTTCAACTTTACAACTAAAAGCAACTTATGGGTATAATGGAAATGTAAATAAATCAATATCAGCTTATTTAACGGCAAGCCCTACATCTGTGATGAATCAATTTACAGGACTGCGTCCTTACACAATAGTAAATCCACCAAACGACAATTTGAGGTGGGAAAGAGTAAAGAATATTAATACCGCATTAATATTTTCTACAAGAAATGCGCGTATTTCTGGAAGCCTAGAGTTTTACATTAAGGATGGAATGGACTTAATTGCTTCTAGTCCAATTGCTTCGCAAACAGGGGTGTTGGTTTTCAAAGGAAATACTGCTGATACCCACACTAAGGGGGTTGATCTTCAGTTAAATTCAATAAACCTCAATGGTGTTTTCAATTGGAATACAACTTATATTTTTAACTATGTAAAAGATAAGGTGACAGGTTATAAGGCTGTGGTTGGTCGAAACGCTAGTATTGTAACTTCCTCATCAGCAGGGCTTTCTCCGTTGATCAATTACCCAATTAACTCGATTTTCGCCTACAAATGGGCCGGTTTAGATGCATCAGGTAATCCTCAAGGTTTTTTGAATGGAGTGGTTGGTACTGACTATGCTAAGATTCTAAATTCTGCAGACCCGAGCGAACTTCGGTTCTTTGGTTCAAGGACCCCAACAATTCATGGGGGGCTAAGGAATTCATTCTCGTATAAGAATATTGAATTGTCGTTTAATATTACATATAAGATGGGGTATTACTTCAAACGTAGATCTATGGTGAATTCCAACGTTATCGGTGGTAGCTTTAGGGTTAGAGATTTTGATTTAAGATGGCAGAAGCCAGGAGATGAATTACTAACAAATGTGCCGGCTCTTATTTATCCAAATAATACTAATCGGGATGCATTTTATGAAAATTCGGAAGTATTAATAGCGAAGGGAGATCATATTCGTTTTCAGGATATTCAACTGAATTATACAATATCAAGAAAACAGTTTGCTAAACTTCCATTCGATACCATAAATATCTATACGTACGCTACGAATTTTGGATTGCTATGGAAGGCAAATAAATATAAGCTAGACCCAGATGTCGATACTTATCCCAACCCAAGAATTATAGCTTTTGGAGTTAAAACTAATTTTTAAATAAAATACCATGAAGAAATTTTTATTTCTATTAAGCGGTTGCATGTTTATAATGACTATCAACGGATGTAAAAAAGATTTTTTAAACGCAAAACCTAGCACAAATATTGTTCAACCAGTGACGCTAGAGGACTTTCAGCTACTTCTTGATAATATAGCTTTAACTAATGGTGTTGGTTTGGGGGTGATGGGGGCAGATGAATACCGGTATAGCAGCGATGCAACTTGGTTAGCTGTTCCTTCAATTACTGCTCGAAATTCTTATATATGGGCTAAAGATCTCTTTGGAGGCGGTGCAATAAGTGTGCATTGGGTTACACCATATCAATCTATATTTTATGCTAATAATGTGTTAGTTGGGATTGAGAAAATCGAAAGGGAATCTAAAAATGCAGTGGAATGGGATAGAATAAAAGGATGGGCTTTGTTTTTAAGGGCCTATGCTTATTATGATTTAGTCAATAATTTCGCTCCAATTTATGATGAAAAAACGGCGTCAACTGATTTGGGTGTTCCTTTACGATTAAACCCTTCTATTGATGAAATATTACCGCGCTCCTCTGTACAACTAGTTTTTGAAAGAATTTTCAAAGACCTCGGCCAAGCGAGCGTTTTATTGAATACAGCTCTTCCGGTAGGAAGATCAAGACCATCAAAAGTAGCTGCTCATGCACTGTTCTCCAAAATTTTTTTAAATATGGGTAAATATAATCAGGCTGAGTTGCATGCCGATTCTTGTTTGAGTCTCTATAGTAAATTAATTGATTACAATACCTTAAGTAAGATTTCCCTGGGACCTTTTTTGGAAAATCACGATGAGCAAATTTATGCTAGGCAAGCAACACCGGAGGTCGTTTATGCAAACTTAGGTAATACTACAGCTGATGTCGCCCCAGAGCTCATTGAGCTTTACGGGGCAAATGATTTAAGGTTGAATATTTTTTATACAAAACAAACAAACGGGACCTATCGTACTAAAAGGAGTTATTTTGGTAATCTTGGTATTTACCCTTTTTTGGGCTTATCTACAAATGAAGTTTATTTAATAAAGGCGGAATGCCTAGCTAGGAGAGGAGAGGTTCAACCGAGTATGGATGTATTGAATCAACTCTTAATTAAGCGTTGGAATCCAGACGCAACATTTCCTCCCGTACCTTTTAAGTCTGTTAAGGCAGCTAATACTATGGAAGCACTCGCTAAAGTTTTACTGGAAAGAAGGAAGGAATTGGCATTTAGAGGGTCAAGGTGGGATGATTTGAAGCGCTTTAATAAGGCTGGTGCTAACATAACTTTGATGCGAACAATTAATGGACAAACTTACGCTTTACCTCCAAATGACCCAAGGTATGTATTTCCCATCCCTGATAGTGAAATAAGCTTAAGTGGAATTCAACAAAATATAAGATAATTATGAAAAATATGAAAAAGAATCTCGTACTGACGTTATTATTAATATTATTCTTTGCAATAATTTTAAACGCCCAAGAGACAGTAGCCCCTCTAGAAGCGAAAATAGTAATAGAAGTTACTGCATTCGACAATAACCTTGCACCCAAATCTAACAAAAAACGGAATGTGATATTAAATGTAACAACTTTGGGGAGTAATTTTCTCATTGCTCCCTCCAAGACTTATACATTTAATCTAAGTATTGAAAAGCCCTTTAAAATTGTTCTACCTTCTACAACTAATTTTACTTATGTCAATTTTGAGTTTGATGAGGTTGTAGACAGGAGTTCTATAAATAATGTCTATATTTTTGAGAAAGGTGATAGCGTGAATTGTAAGGTATCAGAAAAAAGTTATGAATTTTATGGGAAGGGAGCGGAAAAGCTTAATTGTCAGAGTGAAATGTATGATATTAGATATAGACCTTCAAAGAATGATGTTAAACTGTTAAATGATAAGCAGTATCAAGATTATTTTGAGGCTAGAAATAAAATAGCAGATTCTATATTTGAAAAGCAGCTAGGGGTTGTCAATAAATATGCTGTGAAACTTGGAAAAAAAATGACTGAAATTATGTTGGCCAACGCTTATGGAAACAGATATGCTTCAAATTTAAATTCACTCATTATGAGTAGACTATCCGATCCCGGCTTACTTCCAGCCTTTTTAGAGTCTGAAGCTTATCAGAATATAGACCTGACTTTGAATCAAAAACTCGAGCCTGCAATCTTGATTGCATCACCAAATTATTGCAATTTTCTCTTGGAGAAAATTTCGCTTGACAATTTGATTGAAAGTAAATCAAAGAAGTTACGATCTAATATTGAAATGCCAGGTTTGGTTTTTAATACAATTAAAAAAAATTACGAAGGACTTCTAAGAGAAAAACTTCTTGCTATGTTTTTTTTGAAATATAAAGACTATTCAGAAAGCTATCATTACTTAGATGAAGCGATGCAATTTGTCGAAAGCAATGAAATTGTATCCATTCTGCTCAATATAAAAAACACTAAGGCTAAAGGTAGCACTTTCTTTCCCTTTGAGTTAGAAAACACAAAGGGAGCTATAACTCGATTGTCAGATTTAAACGGAAAGGTTGTTGTACTTGATTTTTGGTATAGTGGCTGTGGAAATTGCGTTATTCTACACGAGGGAATGAAACCTGTGGTAGAAAAATTCAAGAATAACCCTAAGGTTGAATTTGTTTCAGTTAGTATTGACGAAGATAAGTTTTTGTGGTTAAAAAGTGTTGCTTCTGGGAAATACGCAGATCCTAACGGATTGAATTTATATACTAATGGTTTAGGTTATTATCATCCATTGATTGAAAAGTACTATGTCCGTAGCTATCCAGCTATCTTCGTATTAAAAAATGGAAAACTAATTTCAGCATCTCCACCAAGGCCCGGTCCTTCTTTTACATTACCAGATCATATTGAGGCTAGAGTCGCATTTATTTCGTTAATTGAAGAAGCATTAAATGATAATTCTATTTTACCTTAGTGTAAATCAAAATAATAGTAACCTTTGATAGGTAGTTGGAAAGTGTCGACCATAGCTTCAAGTTCTATCGGACCATATATGGGGTCTGATAATTCAAGTACTTGTTCAGTTGTAAGTATTTTGGGTAAATTATATTTATCTTTAATTACAATATACGCACAGATTTCTTCGTTTCGACTTAAGCATAACACAGGGAAGAAATCATAGCTACTCATAAGGAGGTAATTACCATCGGCGTGTTGTGCGTAGATATTTACAGGGGTTCTGTTTTTATTGGCAAATAAACTTCCGCTAAAAGCTAAGACCAAAACTATTAGACTAATCATTGAATTTTTCATAACATTTAATTTAATAATTAATGAATGGAAAATGGAGGGGTCCATAAATGGAGCACCCTCTTTTTATTTTACAATGAATTGTAAATGCCTTTAATTGGCTGGTCGAAGGTGTCTGTGACCTCTTGTAATCTGATTGGAGCTTCTGTGGTAAGAGTTTCTACCTGTTCAGGAGTTAAAATGGATCCTAATGATGAGCCTGAAATTTGTTTAAAAGCACAAGTTTTTAGTGATGCTGTTGTACATAGAGATGGTTGGAAATCAGCTGTCATCAAAACATATTGACCATCTTGATTTTGTACATAGTGGGATTCAGTCACTGTTTGGTTGGTAAATGCACTTCCAGCAAAAGCTACGCCTACAACTAGCAGGCTAAAAAATAAATTTTTCATAATGTTTATAGTTTAAGTGATTTAATAATGCCATATTTTACTCAGGATACAGCTTCAACCTGCATTACGCGTAAAGTCTTTATAAACCATTAAAAATGGTTGTAATTAAGTTTTATTAGTTTGCCCTTTTATTGGAAAAGGAAATTGCAATTCCCGCTAAAACGATAAAAATGATGTTGAACCAAATATGTTGCATCCAGGTAAGTGAGCTTATTACCCCCCCACAATGACAAGGAACTACTTCGATAAATATTTTCATGTAAATGAGGTAAAGCGTAAATACCGTCATTAGTATCCCTGATGCAATAAGTCCCTTCCTCCGCGTTATAGGAACCATCAGAAGGATTGAAATAACAACTTCGGTAATCGGGATCAACCAGGCTACATATTTCCCTACAGAATGCATCATATCAAGTCTACTGATGAACTTTATGAATACGTCCATGGTCATGAACTTATCTGTTGCGGTATAGATAAACAGAGCGATAAAAATATACGCGACCGCATCAATGGTAATCTCTTTTGCTTTGTCAGAAAGATGAAATCTCGAAGTTTTTTTCAATGTTGTTTCCATTTTTATAATTTTTGAGAGTTACAATTTTAATTTCTTTAACACTTGCTGTTGCAAGGAATATAGAGTTGATTTATTGACTTTGCATCTGTGCCATAAAACCCGCATAGTTGGCGTGATCGGGATTTGGTAAGGTGGTTATTCTAAATGATCATACTCTATATTTTCCTGCACCATATTGTAAACTACAATTGGAGAAACGTCTTGTAGCTTAATGTCTTTTAAAGCCTTAACGCACAAACCGATCAGCCAATGGCTGCAACATTAAATTCTGGGAAAGGGACCGGGGCTAATTCCCGAATTTCAGCCCGCGGCCCTTTCAGATTAAAAACTATATAGAGTTTGGTTTCGTGTATGTTACCTGCCTTTTTTATTTAACCGCGACTGGTGTAACTTGTGCCGTTCCCAGGCAAAGTCCCATTCACCACTTACGATTGCTTCATTTCTTATCTCAATTACTTTTCTTAATGCCTCTTCTTCATGCGCTGCGAATACCTTCGAAATAAATAAACCATGATGACTTTCTGCTCCGCCATAAAAGCAGATGTTATGTTCTTCATTTTTTGTTTCATCGACATCGCAATTGGTATCGCACATAAAAATATCTCTGGGTGTATTACTTGTTTGCTCAATAGAGATATAGTAAGCGATTCTCTTGTCTTCCGTGATGAGATCCGGGTTTAAAATTCCATCAATGATTTCCAGACAAGCGTCGCTTTTAAAACTTCCTATAAACTGCTGTGCTTTTTCCTTGTTGTCAAAAACAGCATAGACTTCATCCATTACATCATACCTTTTAGGTTTCACGAAATAGATTCTTTTCTCAGCGTTCATAGTAATAATGATTAGCGTTTTGTTATACCAAATGTAAGGGCTCTTTTAACTGATTTGTGTTGCATATGCAACAAACGTGTGTTACATATGTAACATAATTTAGGACTTAATCGCCTCTATTGAGCTTGTATTGCGTATACGCTGTACTTAACCTCGATCTGGAGACATTTAAGTGCTGCGCAATAAAATCATTATTTATTCTATTAATGATAGTCGGATTATGCTTTAGGAACAAGCTAAGTCTCTCCTCAACATTAGATTTTAACATATGCTGATAAAACTTACTGTAAGCGTCTCTTTCTATCTGTAAGTAGGTGGAAAGCGTTAACAGCTGCGGAGAGTTGTTGAGCAGGCTTTTCAAATGAAAATGACCAATGGAAATGATTTCCCCATCTTCTAACATCTGGATTTCTTCTTTTCTATCTACACAGTTGACAAAACTATTTACATCAAACATGATATCATCCTTTTTCCAAAGACGCGTAACAAATGTTTTGTTAGTCTTCTCATGATAATAGAAACTATGGGCAATACCGCTATATAGATAGTGTAGATAACCACCTTCATAAGGACCGCTTTCTTCAATATATTGTTCTTTTTTTATCTGCTTTAACCTGCTGCTGGAGATGATAAAATCAATACATTCCTGCGTTAAGGGCCCGACCAGTAATTCTATTTTTGGAATTATTTCCTGGATCATGATCAGTTTTAGTCTTGCTTTGTTTGATTCATTTCCAAGTACTTTCATAGTTCCAGTTTAAGAATTTGGTGACAAATACAGATGGGGAAGATGGTTTTGAGTGAGTTATTCATTTTGAGAGGGAGTTTGTAAAACGTTGATAATAATAAAGTTACAAACAGGATGTTCGGGTTCAAACGGACTTTTCTTTCAAAATGAATCTATTTACACCTATAAGTTGTGAAGCAAAAGTCCACCTGTCCGGGATTAGATTACAGTGAGCCGGGCTTCCTGAGCGGTGATTTTAAATTTCTTTTTAAATGCGCGGCTAAAGTATTTGGGATCATCATAACCCACGATAGCAGAAATCTCCTGTATGGTGTTTCGGGTAGTCAATAACAGTTTTAAACTGTTAAGCATTCGCAGCTCTATGACCTGTTTATGCAAAGGTTTATCAAAGGCTATTTTTGCCAATCTGACCAACATTGTTTTAGAGATCATAAACTTCTGAGCGAGGATAGTTTCATCACCAACAATTTTGCTGGCATAATTTTCTGTTACAAAGTCTGCAATTTCCTTTGCTTTAGCCTCCTGGTATTTTGTGGTAGCGGTGGTTTGCTTTAGTTTCATCAGATACCTGTTGAAAGACTCATTTAAAAAGATATGCAAGTCTATTTCGATATCCCTTTTTGTCGGTAGCTTGCATAATTTCTTAACCCCATCAAATAGTTGTGCTGCGATATTAAAACCGGGTAAATCATAGATCTGCTCTTCACCGTTATTGTAGTAGGAAATTAACTCAAATAACTCCTCATGTTCTCCATATTTAGTGATCAGCCATTCCGGACTGATGGTTAACAACGCTACCGGGTAATTTCCAGCTACTAATTTTCGCTTGTATTTTCCTGCTTTAAGGTAACCAAGTTTGCAAGACCCGTTTAATGTTTCAGATAAAATATTACCGACATGGTTGTAAAGTATGGAAGAGCTGTCTTTCATGGCATGCATAAAAAACGAATTCTCCGTAATTTCAAAATCAAGTTCAAAATCCACCTTTACCTTATAATCATAAGATTGAAAATGAAACAGATGTTGACTAATAGATTGTACCAAAATGTCTGATTCTTCTAAAGTCACATAACTGGCCTCTGCTGATTTTAAAGGGAGGGCAGTCAGCGAGGATCGCTGATCAAATGGGCAGTTAATTACAGATATTGGGGTTTGAAGCAATTTAACGTGAGAGCGCATGAATATGTCTTTTATCAAACTTAATCACTTAGGCGCTGAAAAAAAATGGCTAAAGTTTACAATTTTTGTATCAAATATTCAATTTAGTGTATAAAAAGTATAAATTATTCCTAAGAGGAGTATTTATTCTGTTTTCCTTGCTTAGGTGGATAACCATAGTAACTTTTAAAAGCTTTGCTAAAATGGTAGATGTTTTTGTATCCAACAGATGCTGCTACTTTGCTCACGGTAAAAGCTTTGTTCCTGAGCATTTCCTCCGCGTCTACCATTCTACGTTTCGTAATAAATTTGGTTATGGTACAGCCGAAAGTCTTAATAAACAATCTGTTTAAAGTCACGCTTGTCATATGGTATAATCCGGCGATTTTCTGAGTATTACCCAAGTCTGATCTCGTATAATTCGCGATTAAATAAGCGATGATTTTATAGGCAATACTCCCTGTGTTTTCAAGGTCGTTTTGTTGATTAAGATTTGATTCTTTCGGTTTTATTTGATCTGAAGAGATTAAAACTTCTACCAGTGTTAAGTAGCTTTCCAATTTTAAGTTTAAAAAGGAAGCACAGTAATGAGCCGCTAAACCGGTAACAGGGTAGTTTTCCAGAAAAAACTTCACCCTTTCTTCTTCGGGCAGCCGAAGCATTTGATTGTTATCTTCAGTACCTTTCTTTTCTATAAAGGCAACATGCTGGAATAATTTATTCGTTTCTGGATACTTTTCCAGTTTGATAACATCCGATCTTTTGATTTCAAGGACAGTGACCTCAGTTCCAGCTATGAATTTAAAGCGTGTAGGAACGATTTCAAAAAAGCTTTCCAGATCTGTTACAATATCGTTGGGATAATAAATCCTTGCCACAATATCTTCTCCATTGGGATCGGTTCGGATGGTTAAAATAAAACCGGAAAGCAATTGCCAGGCTTTACTGGCAATATGACCAGGTTTTATAAAGACATAACCTGGTTTTCGTTTTTTCTCCACCATTAATGGCTGTATATCGTTCCAAAACCCAGGCGAAATCGGAGTTGTATTATTGAAATCATTCAGTAAACGAGCGATATTTTTCATACAGGAAAGACATTCGTTGATTTGAGAGCTAACAATGTTAAAATTGTTTATGTAAACTTAATAAAATTAAATATAATAGTTGCGTTTTCACCACAGAATATTTTGTTTTTTTTCTTGACAAAATATCATCAGGCAAAAACTTTCCGGGTATTAAAAGCCGAAATGATTGCTGTGCGCTGGAAGCTGGGGAGATTAACTGGCTTTTGAATGTGTATGATGGGAGATGTCGACTAACAAATCATTGTATTTCTCCAATAGGCTAATGTACTTGTTCATCCAATGGTCTACGGAATGATTAGCAGACTCCTCCCGTTTTTCTATGGTGTTGGCAATCTCAATGGTTTTTAGATCCTGAGCAAGTGCAAATTCCTCAGGAAATTCTTTTGTGAAATCATAATTTATAGCCTCGCCAATTTTACAGATGGTTTCCAGGTTTATCTGCCCATTTTCAAACCAGTTATATATGGCTGTTCTGCTCACATGAAGCTTTCTCGAAAGCTCGCTGATTCCGATCTTTTTGCGTACTACACGCTCGATCACATCTCCTCTATTAGGTGTCATAATTTGTAGATAGTTTAATTCAACTTAATCCTATTATCAAAATATACCCGATCAGTTGGATCCGCTGATCTACTAACTACCATGAAATAATGATACCAATTCGGCAAATTTTGTGTTTACGGCACAATATTGATTCAGCATATTGAGAATATTTACTGAATTGTTCAATTCTACCAATACTGTGAATATAATTGTAGAATGAAATATTTTCATTCACAATTTTGTTTTGAGAACAATATTCGAAGAGGAACCGGGTAATTGAGTAATTATGGGGAATTGTATGGCAGGAATGTGGTCTTGTTTTACAAAAATGTAAAGGACTATGTGTAAATTTCACAATAGATTGACAACTTTTACAGTTACAGTGTTTTCTCGATAATAATTCCCTAGCTTTATTCTACGAAATCACTGCTATTCATGTGGTTTTAAACAGAAGCTAATTTTCATGATGAACAGTCTGAACAATTGGCGGAACAATTACTATTTGAGAGGGAGATTTTTCAGAAGTATTTTTTTTTCAAAATCAGCTACTGTAACTGAATTGGCGAAGCTATATTGACGTACTCCATCCCGCCGCTCAGGCAAAAAAGATTCTATAAATTTTCTGATTCATCTATTTCTAAAACCTTTAATATGCTTGACTCGCGTACTAAAATTGGCATTATCGGTCTCGGTTATGTAGGGCTACCTCTGGCTGTAGAATTCGCAAAGAAATACAAGGTATTGGGTTTTGATACTAATGAAGAACGTATTTCAGAACTTAATTCTGGATTTGATCATACGCTTGAAATTGAAGAAGAACTGTTAACTGAGGTGCTCACCAGAGATTGTACTACTGTACAAGGATTGTACTGTACCAATGATCCCGAAATTTTAAAAAACTGTACTATTTTTATTGTGACCGTACCTACTCCGGTAGATAAAAATAACCGACCTAACTTAATGCCTTTAATCAATGCAAGCATTACGGTAGGTGGGGCGCTTAAACCAGGTGATATTGTAATTTATGAATCAACAGTTTATCCCGGAGTTACCGAAGATGAATGTGTGCCTGTTTTAGCTAAAATTTCCGGTCTGGAATTCAATGTAGATTTCTTTGCCGGTTATTCTCCGGAACGGATTAATCCCGGGGATAAAAAACATACCCTGGCCAATATCCTGAAAATAACTTCTGGCTCTACGCCTGAGATTGCAGAGATCGTAGATCAATTGTACCAATCCATTATTGTTGCCGGCACTCATAAAGCATCCTGTATTAAAGTTGCAGAAGCTGCCAAGATCATCGAAAATGCACAACGGGATATCAATATTGCCTTTGTAAATGAGTTGGCAATGATTTTTAACCGCCTGGGGATTAATACCAATGAGGTATTGGATGCAGCAAGTACCAAATGGAACTTTCTAAATTTCAGACCCGGCCTGGTTGGCGGACATTGTATTGGGGTAGATCCTTATTACCTGGCGCAGAAGGCACAAGAAGCAGGGTATCACCCGGAAATTATCTTGGCAGGGCGGAGAGTGAATGATGGCATGGGCGCCTATGTAGCGGACCAGCTCATCAAGCAAATGATTCAAAAGGACACACATATTGTGGGTGCAAAGGTACTGGTCCTTGGTTTTACATTTAAAGAGAATTGTCCGGATGTCAGGAACACTAAGGTGATTGATATTATCAACAGGCTGAAAGAGTACAATGTGGAGGTAACTGTTCACGATCCCTGGGCAAATGTGGCACATGCCAAACATGAATACGGAATTATATGTGAGAATGGGGAGTCAAAAACCAGGAAATACGATGGGATTCTATTAGCTGTGGCCCATCGGGAATTTAAAAATATTGACCTGGCAACCCTATGTAAAAAGAACACTGTGGTGTATGACATCAAATCTATTTTGCCAGATGCCATGGTAAGTTCCCGCCTTTAATCTGATGAGCTTAAGAGAAAAAACAATATCTGGAATTATATGGTCCCTTACCCAGCAATTTAGCTCAAAGCTAGTTGGCTTCGTGATCACCATAGTGCTTGCCAGGATTTTAACACCTGCTGAATTCGGATTAATCGCCATGTTGTCCGTATTTATAGCGCTGGGGAACACGCTGTTAGATAGCGGCCTAACTTCCTCATTAATCCGGTCTTCCGAGGTTAGCCAGAATGATTATTCTACCGTATTCTATTTTAATCTCCTTGGAAGTGTACTGTTATACCTCATTTTATATTTCAGCGCGCCATGGATCGCCTTGTTTTACCATCAACCTGTGCTCAGTAGTATCGTTAGAGTTTACGGTTTAACATTGATTCTAAATGCCTTTTTTGTTGTGCAGAGTACGCGGCTTATCAAGGACATGAAATTTAAAATACAAACCAATATACAGATACCTTCAGCGATCATCGCTGGCATCCTTGGGGTTGTACTTGCCAAAATGGGATATGGCGTTTGGAGCCTCGTATGGATGGCCCTGTTAAACGCATTTCTTTCTACCGTATTTAATTGGATATACTCAGATTGGCGCCCTTCCTTAGTTTTTGATAAAGTGAGTTTCAAACACCACTTTCATTTTGGATATAAAATGACGCTATCAGGAATATTAGAAACCGCCTACCAAAACATTTATACACTGATCATTGGTAAATATTATTCGGCAACACAACTTGGCTTTTATTCCAGAGCAGACTCTATTAGTCAGCTACCCATTTCAAATATTTCTGCAGCGATTAATAAAGTAACCTATCCCATGTTCTCGCAGATAGCTGAGAACAATGAACAACTTAAACGCGTGAATAAAAAAGTAACCCAACAGGTCATTTTTTGGAATGCACCGATACTGATTTTTCTTTGCATTGTGGCGGAACCCCTTTTTAGATTCCTGCTCACAGACAAATGGTTGCCAGCAGTTCCTTATTTTCAAATACTTTGCCTCACCGGGATCATGTATCCTTTACACTCTTATAATCTGAACATATTAAAGGTTAAAGGTAGAAGTGATCTCTTTTTAAAACTGGAAATTGTTAAAAAAGTAATCGGTGCGATTGGCATCATCAGTGTAATCCCATTCGGAATTTATGGATTGCTTTACTTTCAAATGGGTTTTTCATTCCTGGGATTTTATATCAATTCCGTTTATAGTGGAAAACTGATCGGTTATCCTGCCAAAGAACAAGTCATGGATATTTTACCGACCATCGCTTTATCCGCTTTTATTGGAATATCAACCTATTTATTTGATAAATATTTCATGATTCCGCTTCTCTTTCCCGATTTGGCGCGGATCATCGTAGTCTTTCTATTTTACTTTTCTATTTATCTGGGCTTTAGCAACTTTATTAACCTCTCGGCCATTATAGATTTTAAATTATTGGTGAAAAAATAAATACAGCGCTATGGAAACAAAGGATTCTAATGTTTTAGTTAGCATTTCCTGCTTAACGTACAATCATGAAAAGTTTATTGCTGAGGCAATTGAAGGTTTTTTAATGCAGAAGACCAATTTTAAGTTTGAAGTTCTGATTGGAGAAGATTGTTCTACCGATGGAACCAGGAAAATTGTAGATGCTTACCAGAAGGCACATCCAGAAATCATTAAACTAGTGACCTCAGCTAAAAATGTAGGAATAAAGAATAATTTCAATCGGATTGTCGATGCAGCCAAAGGTAAATATATGGCCATGTGTGAAGGGGACGATTTCTGGACTGATCCATACAAGCTTCAAAAGCAAATTGATTTTCTCGAAAGTCACCCGGAATACATTATGTGTTGCCACTATTCTAAGATTATTGATGAAAAAGGTGATTTGCTATACGTACACCCTCAGCCAGTAAGTCTGGAGTTTGGCTATGAAGATGTTTTACAGGGAAATAAAGATGAAACAGCTACCGCTACGCTAATTTACAGGACCAGCCTCGACGTAACTCACATGAGTATGCAAGACTGGTACATCAACTGCCATGCTCCGGATAAATTTTTAAAACTGTATGCTACAGCCGTTACCGGCAAGAAGATCTATGTGATGCCGGAAGTGATGAGTTGCTATAGAAAACATGTTGGGGGGGTATGGAGCATGGTGGACCCCAGGGAAATAACAGGTAGGATGCTGAATGATTTTAACGTAATTATCAAAAACTTTAAATATCCCGCTGCCCTGAAATGGAAATTATTAAAAGTCTATGGCAGGAATTACCTGCGTCATGATATCCGAAACCTCCAGATAAACAATGCCTTTAATACCATCAAATATTTATTGTTGAAGCAATGATTGAAAATGTTCAACTCCATACCATGAAGCCAAAATTATTCTTTGTAATTAACGCATTAAACCCGGGTGGGGCAGAGCGTGTGGTAACCAATCTGGCGAATTACTTTAATGACCAGGGTTTTCAGGTATTCATGATTTGCCTTAATGATGGGCGTCCGGTTTATCCGGTAAACGATGGTGTACACCTGATTCAACTTACCAAAAGAGATAACAGGCATGGGATATTTGACAGGATGAGATTTGGACTGATTACTTTTTTTAAACTCCTACATTTACTAATTAAAGAGAAACCAGGATGTGTCATTTCTTTTATGACCTCTTCGAATCTCTGGGCGGGTTTAACTTGTAGCTTAACGGGGGTTCCTTTTATCGTTTCTGAACGGATCACACCGGACCTCACCATTAACAGTTTTAACCCCTTCTTAAAATGGCTTTCTTATATGGTGTACCGTCAATCAAAAGCCATTGTACTGCCAGCGAAAGCCATGGAGGCCTGCTTAAAGAAAACCAGGTCGTTCAGAAAGCTGGATAATTTCATTTCCATAAAAAACTATGTGAGCGTCTTTCAGCCCTTAGATTTAAAACCAGTTCACGATAAGAAGTTTATTCTTGGTGTAGGTCGGCTGACGCAACAGAAGGGTTTCGACCAATTGATCGAAGCTTATAGCAAAATTCAAACCGGGGAAATTGACCTGGTTATTGTGGGGGAAGGTATGGAACGCGAAAGCCTGACCAAAAAAATTGAGGAACTCGGCTTATCTAAGCAGGTGTTTTTAGTCGGATCAAAAGATAACCTACAGGACTATTACGCACAGGCGGAATTATTTGTCCTGTCTTCCAGAAATGAAGGTTATCCCAACGCTTTAATTGAAGCCATGAGTATGGGATGCCCTAGTATTGCAATGGATTGTGAATTTGGCCCATCAGAGATTATTGAAAACGGCTTAAATGGTTTTCTTGTCGAAGATGAAAACATAGTTATGCTGGCACACTCGATGTCTGTAGTACTGAATAATGACCGGCTCAAGAAACGATTATCAAAGCAGGCAAAACTGATCAATGAAACCAATTCCCAAAAGGCCATTACCTCAAAATGGGAGGAATTAATATTGAGCCAGGTCCAGGTAAACTAACCTCTTAATCGCCATCAATTATGTACGCTAAAAGATCTTTTGATATTATACTGGCCTTCCTGGGCATATTATTTTTGCTGCCGCTTTTTCTAATTGTGTCCGTATTAATTATAATGGACTCTAATGGGGGTGTTTTTTACAAGCAAATACGTGTGGGTAGGAATATGGTTGATTTCGAATTGTTGAAGTTCAGAACAATGTATCTGAACTCAGATCGCAGGGGTTTATTAACTGTTGGGAGTCATGACGCACGAATCACCAGACTGGGATACTGGCTTAGGAAGTATAAAATCGATGAACTCCCCCAGCTTTTTAATGTACTGAAAGGGGATATGAGTTTTGTAGGACCAAGGCCTGAGGTTAACAAATATGTCGCATTATATGATGCACAACAGCAACAGGTTCTTTCTGTTAAACCTGGAATTACGGATTGGGCATCGATAGCCTTTTCTGATGAGAATGAACTTTTAGAGCAGTCGGATGATCCTGAAAACTTTTATATCAAAGAAATTATCCCATCCAAAATCATAAAGAACTTAGAATATATCAATAAGCATGACATCTGGGTTGACCTCACCATCATATTTCTGACATTAAAAAAAATAATGATCAGGTAATCAGTAAAAATATAGAGATATGTTATTCAAAAAGTTAATGATCACAGTATTTATGACAGCCTATCTTTATACGTTGTCTTTCGGGATCTTCATGACTCATATTTTCAGAATTCCTGCACCACTTGTTTTGTGCATTCCCCTGGTTTTGTTTTTCAGTGAGAAAAAGCCTCCTTTTTTATACGCTAAAGAAGCTTTTTTATTCTTCTTAGCCATTCTTACCTATGATTTTATTGGGATGGGAGATCGTATAGGTTTTTTTGCAAGTCTGATTGTAGTTTCCTGTTGTATCCTTTATTTTAATTATTTCATAGGCTATAACAGACGCAGATTCAATATTTCGATGATGATCTTTTATGTATTGCTTTTTTTCTCCGCGATCATCATGGTGCTGAATCATTTTCTTCCGGGCAGAATAGACCAGTTAAGGGGGACATTGCTGGATGATACCATTATACAAAGCCCGGCAGGATTGGCGCTAACCCAGTTTAACTATGGATATCAGTTGGCCGCTTTGGTGTCCTTCTTGTTTGTTTTTACTCATGTATTCCGGTTAAATATCCTGGTTAAACTTCTCGCTTTTGTCATCTGTATTATTTTTATATACCTCGGAATGAACCGGTCTGTGTTTGTCACCTTTTTAACTTCTTCCTTCCTGTTTGTGGTTTTTTATTATAGGTATAAATCTATTTTTATCATTACTGCAGCCGTACTATTTGGCTTCGTTTCTTATGCTTTTATCATTAAAGGGAATTTCGATGCTAAAAATAATATTCTGACTAAAAATGAGGGAAAGAATGCCAACTACTATAACCGGGTAGGGATGTCTGAAGAGAATTTGAAAATATACGCAGATTACCCTTATGGCCTGATTTTTTATGGGAAAAACTGGAGCGATGTTACTTACCGAAGTACGATCTTCTCTTCCGGACTAACCTCCCATAATGCCTACCTGATGTTCTTGACTTATCTGGGTCCCTTTCTTGGATTAGGATTGCTTTTATCCTTGTATTATAGGATAGGAAAAATATTCCTGGGTGTATTATTCAAGATCAAACTAAAGGAGAATGCACTGTTAATCGGTTTATGCTTTTCATTTTTAGGAGTATCCATTAACGCATTCTCGCACAATGGCTGGTTGGTGAGTGCGGATGGACCTACCTTGTTTCTATATTTCAGTATCCTTCACCTCGCGAAAATTCAACACCAAAAAAATACTCAGGAAGCCGCTGAAATAGCCCTTGATGAGTATGATCATAAACTAAACGGCTTTAATTATGATACAAGTAACAATCAAAGAAATCATAAACTGGGATGTCGTGAACTGGGCTAAAGCCTTAGACTACTGGGAGAAAAATGTGGACCTGAAAAACAAAGGATATAATTGTCTGGAGTTGGGAACCGCTAATGGTGGATTATCATTATGGTTATCACTACATCATAACAAAGTCCTTTGTACTGATCTGATGGAGCCAAAAGAAGCCGCGCGAAATATTCACCAAAAATATCATTGTCACCCCAATATTGAATATCTGGCAATGGATGCAACCAGCATACCTTTTGAGAATCATTTTGACATTGTTGCTTTTAAATCAATACTCGGCGGAATCAGCCAGAATGGACGCAATGAATACAAACTGAAAACATTAAACGAAATACATAAAGCCCTTAAACCGGGCGGAAAGTTGTTGTTTGCGGAAAATCTGGAAGCCTCTATGCTTCACAAAATACTCCGGAAGAATTTTGGTACACCAGATTGGAATTATGTCAGGCTAGATGAGATTGAAGATATATTTCAGTCTTATAAAAGTGTCAATTTTACTACAGTGGGCTTTTTAGGTTGTTTGGGAAGAAATGAAACGCAAAGAAATATCCTGGGAAGGATAGATGGTAAAATAGAAAAGATGATTCCGGGTAAAATGCATTACATCCTGATCGGTGTAGCTGAGAAATAGTAAAAAAACGTTGGCTCATGAACAAAATAGCACATATTATTGGTTCTTTGGAAAGAGGTGGCGCGGAACGTTTTGTGGTTGATTTATGTAATGAACTTGCAGAAAACGAACAAAATGAAGTGTATCTGGTCTCCCTGTTTGACAATCATCCAGATACTACTTTTGTGACGGAAATCAGTACGAAGGTAAACTATGTATCTTTTGATAAAACACCTGGATTCAGCTTACGTGTGCTTTTAGAGCTCAGTTCCTGGTTGGTTGCGCAGGACATCCAGGTGGTTCATACCCATTTAAATGCCCTGGAATATTTAATGCTATATCGGTTAAAAAAAAAGAATACCAGGTTCTTTCATACAATTCACTCTACAGCAGAAGCAGAATGCCCTGGTTTTTTCCTGAAATCATTCCGGAAAAATCTATACAAAAGAAATTTAATCACCCCTATTGTAGTTTCAAATGATGGAAGTGAGTCCTTCCGTAAATATTATGGGCTGGACAATGATCTGGTTATTGAAAATGGCAGGCCATTTTTAACCAAAACCGAGGAATATCCAAAACTGGTCAGTAAATACAAAGAAGATCAGGATGCTTTTCTTTTGATTCATGTGGGCAGGATTATTAAAGTGAAAAATCAGCAGTTATTAATTGAAGCTGTACAAAAATTCAATAGAAGAGAAGCGCAGAAATGCAGGTTGTTAATCATTGGGGAAGTTCGTGACGAACTTTTGTACCAAAAACTCCTGGCGCTGGTAGCGGATGATCAATACATAGAATTCCTTGGTGGAAAGGAAAATATCGTGGATTACCTGAGTATCGCCGATTTTTTCTGCCTGTCCAGTTTTTATGAAGGGATGCCGATTTCCTTAATTGAAGCACTATCAGTTGGTTGTATCTCGATATGCACAGCAGTAGGCGGTATTCAAAATATGATCAACCACAAGGATACCGGTTTTTTAAGTCAGGACAATAGCGTGGATAGTTATTATCGGGCGATAAAGGAAGCCGTATTTTCCCAGGATAAGTCTAGAATCAGGGAAAATAGTAAGAACGCATTCCGGTCAAAATATCACATTGGCGCTGCGGAGAAAAAGCACAGCCTGGCCTACAAACTGGCCTGATTAAATTCTTCAATTCAAATGATTTTATCTCAAAAATATGCAAAACGTTATAGATAGATATTTTGGCGCTGATAAATGGAATATTGGAATGGTAAAACAGTCTGCCAGAGACCTGGTCCTGAGGAAGGGCTTTAGCAAAGCAGTCTCCTGGCTTAAAGAAGATAAAGCAGACTATTCAGCAGATCCTTTCGTAATCAGTATCAGGTCTATCCTTTATGTCTATTATGAAGAGCTTAATTTTTGGAAAGTTAAAGGTAAAATTTCAAGGATTAAGAACTTTGATTTTAACACTAAACAAAAGGTAACGGGTTTTCAGCCTGCAGATATCCATTTTTCCTACCCTTATATTTTTGAGGAACAGGCTAAGTTTTACTGCATACCGGAGACTGCCGATGCAGGTGAAGTAAGTCTTTATCAGGTGAATCCTGAAAATGCAACCGAGCTGCGAAAGAAAAGGACATTGCTGGATGGCGCGCGTTATGTAGATAGCTCTATCGTGAAATACAAGGGTAAATACTGGTTGTTTACCAATGTTGATGGCGAGCTGAATGACCTCTACATCTATTATGCGGAAAATTTAGATGGGGAATTCATTCCTCATAAACAGAATCCAATTCCGGTGAGCTTAAAAAATTGCAGAGGGGCGGGGAGTTTATTTATTGTGGATGACTCACTGTACCGTCCAACACAAAATCTTGAAGTCAGATATGGCGGCTCGATCGTGATCAATAAGATTACGGACCTTAGCTCAGATACTTTTAAGTCCGAACAGGATTTTGAATTATTGCCCGAAGCCCCTTATTTGCTGGGGATGCACAACATCAGTTTTGGTAAAGATTTTATTGTAGTTGATGGAAAACGAAGAAGACATTCTCCAATCACGCCGCTACATCGGTTATTGAAAAAAATCACCTATCGCTTATCCTGAATTCCCGGTCAAGCAGCCCTGAATATAAATTATCGGCTTATAATCATCAGATATTATGGTACAGCATGTTTTGTTTATGACAACAGGCCTACGGAAAGGTGGGGCAGAAACACAGTTGATTAAAATTGCCCGGTTTTTAAAAAGCAGGGATTACAAGGTTAGGATTGTTTCCTTAAAACCAATCAATGATTTTAATATTGACTTCAATGCAGAAGGACTGGAAGTTATCTTTTTGAAGAGCTGGATGGCAAATCCATTCTCCAATATCATAAAGCTTTTTAAAACAGTCCGCGAATTTAATCCTGATGTCGTGATTGCATTCATGTTTATCTCCATCATTTTTGCGCGTTTTCTGAAAATGTGGTTTGGTTTTAACCTGATCTCCTCCATAAGAACACCTGTAATTGCTAATAAATGGTATGCCTTATTTAAATTAACAGCAGATTGGGATGATGTAGTCGTGTATAACTCCTACAAATCGAAATCTAATTTTGAGCAAAATAAACTCGTTAAAAGGACCGGCCTGGTTGTAAACAATGCCATTTCCATTCCGGTACTCTCGCCTAAAATAACGACAGCCTCCCTAAACAAACCTTTTGTTTGGATTTCTATGGCACATTTTGTTCCGGAAAAGGATTATGTAACGTTATTTAAGGCAATCTCCTTAATGAAAGAGGAAAATTTCAGGATAGATATTTTAGGAAATCTATTTGATCAGGAATGGCCTTTTCAAATGATTAAAGAACTGAATATCGAACACCAGGTGAACCTGCTGGGATTAAAAACAGATACCAGTCCTTTTCTGCAGGAAGCAGATGGTTTCGTGCTTTCTTCCTTCTTAGAAGGGATGCCCAATGCTTTGCTGGAAGCGATGGCGCACCAGAAACCGGTCATCGCATCCGCTGTTGCCGGAATTGAAGAGCTGCTGGTAAATATGGATTGTGGTTTTCTATTTAAGCAGGGGGATGCTGCGGAACTCGCCCAAAAAATGAAATTGATCATGAATATGTCTGCTCAGGAAAGGGAAATACTTGGCCGGAATGGAAGAAGACATATTGAAAAGCACTTCTCTGAAGAGAAAGTGTTGCAAGACTGGCAATCCTTAGTTGATCAGGTCGCTGAAAATAAGAAAACCTCCTTATCTGGTTCTTTATCATCCTGATAACAGCCATTTACCTATTTAATTTAACGCTTAAAATCAGAAAACATGTGCGGAATATTTGGGACATTAAATTTCAATTCCAGAGAGAATGATGAGGAAATATACCGTGATCTTTTTCATCGCGGGCCTGATGAACAACGCCATCTGCAACATGATAATCTGGAATTATACCATACCCGGCTTGCCATTCAGGATTTGACAGTTCAAGGGCAACAGCCGATGAAATACAGGGACCTTAGTATTGTTTTTAATGGAGAAATCTACAATCATCTTGAAATCAGGAAAAAATATGGACTGGTTGACTCTTCAAGCTCCGATACCAGGACGATATTAATGATGTACGAACTCCTTGGAATGAAAATGCTGAATGAGTTCGACGGCATGTTTGCTTTCGCGCTTTATGATAGCAAAAAAAAGAAATTATACCTGGCCAGAGATCGTGCAGGGAAGAAACCCTTATATGTATATGTAAAAGGAATCCAGTGTGTGTTTTCTTCCGAACTGAATATCCTGTCCAAAGTGGTGCGCCCGGAAATTGATTATGGCTCGATTGCCGATTATCTATACCTGGGATACCATTACCGGAAAGCGACACCATATCAACGGGTATCTGAACTGGAAAATGGTAGCTATATGGAGATTGATACCCATTCCACCATCAGTAAAAAGGTGAAATGGTTCGATATTGCTAATTTCTATCAAGCAGATAATAAATTAAACTATAATGATGCTGTTGATCGGTTAGACCATAACCTTCAACTGGCGGTGAAAAGGAGAATAGATAGTTCTGATTTGGACGTGGGGGCGTTTTTGAGTGGTGGTATTGATAGCGGATTAGTGACCTCCATCGCTGCCGCTCATACCACAAATTTAAAAACCTTTACCGTTAAAGTAGAAGGGAGCTATGATGAATCCCATCTGGCAAAAAAAGTAGCCCTTAAATATGCTACAAATCATACGGTAGTGGACATTACTTTCTCCGATTTACAAAACGACATAGAAAAGATACTCATCAATCATGGGGAACCCAACTGTGATAATTCTGCGATCCCAAGTTACTATGTGGCAAAAGAAGCAAAAAAACACATCACAGTAGTGTTAAATGGAGATGGGGCAGATGAATTATTCGGTGGCTATCGCAGGTATGTGCCTTTCAAACATTTCGACTTTTTTAATTCCGGTCGGATAAGCACTACTGCTGCAAAAATGCTGACCAGCATTCTGCCAATTGCCAATGAAAAACAAAGCAGCTACAATTATGTGTACAGGCTGTTAAAGCTGGCCGGTTACAACGATATCCTAAAGGTTTACAATTCTGCATCCTGCGATTTGTTTGTCGGATTTGAAGATCAGTTTCTACACAAACCATTGATGAAAGATATTTCTGCAGACCTGATCATGGTGAATGAATTGCCAATATCCGCATTAAAAAAAATCATATTAACTGATTTTCAATCGATGTTGTTCAGCCGGCTGCTCCCTAAAATGGATATTGCAACGATGGCGCACTCTCTGGAGGGAAGGAGCCCCTTTCTATCAAAAGAGATCTTAGAGTTTGCCCCCGGTTTACAAGATCATTACAAAATAAACAACCTGACCACCAAGCCCATTTTAAGGGATTTAGCACTCAGGTACCTACCGGCAGAGCTGATCAATCAGCCTAAACGGGGATTTGAAATCCCACTAAAAACCTGGGTAAACGGAGAACTGAAGACCATTATAAATGATTACTTGCTCGCTCCGGACGCCTTATATCCTAAAATTATTAAGAAATCTTTCATCCTGGATCTGCTCGCTTCAAAAATTAAAATCTCTGATGAAAGAAGAGCAAAAATTCTCTTTTGCATTTTCGGATTGGAAGTCTGGTACAAGGGCTGCTATCGCAAATAGCTTTTTTCTTTCGGACCCCGGCGCACTTCCCGAAATTACTTTGCGGATTTACTAACCATATATAAACACTTAAAATAAACACTATGAAAATTTTAGTAACTGGTACAGCCGGATTTATAGGCTTTCATTTAGCAAAACGTTTATTGGAAAGAGGAAATGAAGTTGTTGGGGTAGACGTGATTAATGATTATTACGATGTGAATTTAAAGTATGCCCGTCTGGAGGAAAGTGGTATTTCCAAAGACCAGATTGTTTATGATCAACCGGTAACGAGTACAAAGTATGATAACTATGTGTTTGTGAAACTGGATCTAAACGATAAAGATGGCATGATAGAACTATTTAATACCAATCATTTTGACGCAGTAGTCAATTTAGCGGCACAAGCCGGGGTGCGATATAGTTTAACAAATCCAGAGGCCTATATAGATTCCAATATCAGCGGATTTTTGAATGTCCTGGAATGCTGTAGGTATGCGAAAGTTAAACATTTACTCTATGCGAGTTCTTCCAGTGTTTACGGTTTAAATACAAAAATGCCTTTCTCGGTTCATCATAACGTGGATCACCCGGTATCTCTGTATGCCGCATCTAAAAAATGTAATGAGTTAATGGCCCATGCCTATAGTCACCTTTTTGAATTGCCAACTACCGCACTGCGTTTCTTTACTGTTTATGGTCCCTGGGGCAGACCGGATATGGCCTTGTTTTTATTTACCAAAGCCATCATGGAAGGTAAACCCGTTGAGATTTTCAACAATGGGAATATGAGTAGAGATTTCACCTATATCGATGATATTGTGGAAGGAATTCTACGGTTAATTGATAAGCCTGCAGCAATAAACCCAGATTGGGATCCAGCTGAACCAGATCCTGCAAGTTCAAATGTGCCCTTCCGTGTATTTAATATAGGTCGTGGTGAACCAGTAACGCTTTTAGATTTTATCAATGAAATTGAAGAGAATATTGGCCTCCCTGCGCTTAGGGAGTACTTACCGATGCAGTCTGGCGATGTACCGGCGACCTGGGCAGAGGTATCTGAACTGGTTAACGAGCTGGATTATAGTCCGGAAACCTCAGTCAAAGACGGGGTACATCAGTTCATAGATTGGTATAAAATGTTTTATGGCTGTAATAAGGAGGTTCGTAGACGTGCAAGAATCAGACCGTCTAATCAAATTCATGTTTTTGCAACTAAAATTTAACCAATATCCAGGCTTATTTAGTCATCTTAATGTCACTAAGTAATAATGTGAAATAATTGTAAACAGCCTTTACAGGCTGTTACACAGTGCTATATTCTTTGTTAGAATCACCCAATCCCAATTTTTCTACCTTCACGAGGTCTCAATTTACTTTTCCTTTGTAACTTTTGAGATACAATTTTTTTACAACCTCCCCGTTTAAGAGGCATATTTAAAAAAATGGAGTGAATTAAATGGAAAGATTGAAATTAAATTTTAGAAAAGTGTTTGTGTTCGGCGTATTGTTATCGACAGTATTAGCATTTAGTCAATGTAAGAAAGATGGAGTAGTAGGGCCACAGGACCCGGAAAACCCCATCACTAATGAAATCCCGGGTATATTAGATTCACAAGCTGTGAATGGAGGAGGTACATCGGGTACCATGCAGGTTAATGTTTCAGGGGCTACTTCTGATGGTGGTTTTGCAGTAAGGATTCCCATGGATTCTAAACTAATTAGTGATTCAAATGAAAAACCAACTGTCTCTACAGTAAGAGTTTTTGAAAATGGAAAAGAAATTGGCCCTGGTCATTCCTCACATGATGAGATCAGAGCAAAAGGTAATGGCCGTTTCAGCCATAAATCTGGTTTCCTATTCTTGTCCGCTTCGGATAATTCAAATCCAAAAACAAACGGTAAAAAATATACTTATACCGTAAATGGACAAGGAGCTGGTGGTATAACACCTCCAACAACTACACCAGATCCAATAACACCAGATCCGGGACCAACTACTCCGATTAGTGGAGATGAGCCAATTGGTTATGCTTCTGTTAATGGTAAAACAACAGGTGGTAAAGGTGGTCAGACGGTTACCGTAAAAACCTTTGCGGAATTGAAAACTGCGGTTACCTCAAAATCTCCGTTAATCATTATGGTTTCCGGAACAATTACAGGTACAGGAATGCTACAGGTAGAATCAAATAAATCAATTTTGGGACTTCCGGGATCCAGACTGAATGGCGCAAGTCTTTTGATTTATGGAAAGAACAACGTAATTGTTAGAAATATGACGATCAGTAATGTAATTAGTTATTCTAACATCATCATCAAAGAAGGTGCTCACCACGTTTGGATAGATCACTGTGAACTTTCATCTGTTAGGGTAAGTGACTGGGATTATTATGATGGATTGCTGGATGTTGGTACTGGTGCTGATTATGTTACCTTATCATGGAACAAATTGCATGACAACCACAAAGCGATGTTGATCGGTTTTAGTTATACCCGTCCTGATGATGTGAACCACCTTAAAGTAACAGTTCACCATAACTACTTCTACAATATTTCTGAGCGTACACCAGATGTGAGATACGGAAATGTGCATGTGTTCAATAACTATATGCAGAATGCAGGTTATGTTGGAGCACTAATGGGAGCAACAGTACGTGTGGAGAATAACTACTTCAAAAACTCGTCACTTCCAATCAGAACTGAAATTAGTCCTGTTGCTGGATTTATCAGCGGTTTAAATACCAATATATTTGAAGCTTCAGGTGCAAACAAAATTACTACAGCTGCTTCAAGTTGGATTCCAACTTATGCTTACACCTCGGTGTTAAACAAAGCTGCAGATGTTCCTGCGCTAGTTACAAAAGGTGCTGGTGCAACATTAACCTCTTTTTAGTAATAAAACAACTTCGGCAGCATCCAAAATGGCTGCCCGCTTACACGTACAAATCTGCTAATCATGCAGGTCTAACCAGGTAAGTAAAATTCTTCCCGAAATAAGTAGACCCTGTAAGTTGAAATACACTTGGTCGTATTGTTCCCGGGATTAACCATTCAGGCTACCATTTGTTGGGAGGTAGCCTGGGTGGTTTTTAATCATTATCACCTTTTTTTCGAAGAGAATTTAAACGACAAAAGTCTACCATTTGGATGACGGTATATCATCCTATATCATGAATTTGGATTGTATTAAATCGTTGTGTATTATGGACAATAAAAGAAAAAATATACTGATCGCCTGTGATTCCTCCCATACCTTACTGGAATTCCGTGGTAAACTCATTGAAGAGTTGGTTAAGGGAAATAATGTGTCGGTTTTTACCCCCAAAATTTCCAGACAGCAGGTTAAAGATAAGTTAGAAAGCCTGAACGTAACCGTGTATGAGAATAAGCTGAATGGGAGCAACGTTTCTATTTTTTCTGACCTGAGATATATTGTTCAGCTATACCAGCTGATCAGAGATACTAAACCTGATGTATTTTTCCCCTATACCTTCAAACCAGTCATCTATGGGACTATGGTCGCTAAGTTTTGTAAGACGGCTTGTATTACGCCCATGCTGACAGGCTTAGGTTATAATTTTACGGATGGCGGAAAGAAAAACTGGTTGGTTACTGCAATAACAAAGGTCTTGCTCAAAGTCAGTTTAAGAGGAAATAAAGGAATCCGGATTATTTTTCAGAATCGCGATGACTATAAGAAATTGCTGAAGACCGGAATAATCGGACAAAAGCAACAGGCATATGTGGTTAATGGCTCCGGGGTCGACTTAAGTCATTATGATTATTCTGAACCAGACACTTTAAATATTAGTTTTCTCATGATCTCCAGATTGATCAATGCCAAGGGGATAAAAGAATATTATGAAGCCGCAAAATCCGTCCGCCATAAATACCCGGACATCAAATTTAAATTGATCGGCGCTTTCGATAACAATATCGATTCGATACCCCTGGATTTGTTTTCTAAGATTTTATTCGATGATACTATAGAATATATTGGACAGGTGGATGATGTGAGACCCTATATTAAAAATGCATCTATTGTGGTTCTACCTTCCTATTATGGAGAAGGCGTACCAAGATGTATTCTGGAAGGGATGGCCATGGGAAGAGCAGTGATTACCTGTGATTCTGTTGGCTGTAGAGAAACCATCTACAATGAACCATCCGGACGCAATGGCTTTTTAGTTCCGGTGAAAAACGTGACTGCACTTGTTTTAAAAATGGAATATTACATAAACAATACGACGGACATTATACGATATGGAGTTAACGGAAGACACTTCGCAAAAGCAAAATTCGATGTGGATCTGGTTAATGCCGATATGTTGAAAATCATGGACGTTGTTTAGAAAGCTAAATTGATGTATTAAAACTAATATTTATTATGGCATATCATGTGATCAATATGGAACAACCGGCTGAATGGGATGCATGTATTCAAGAGGCCGTTAACTATGATTTCTACCATACCTGGCATTATCATGCTTTAGAGAAAAATGGTGAACCACTGCTTTTTGTGTACACAGAAGGGGAGGTCTTTATTGCGCTTCCACTGCTGAAAAGAGAGATTAATAATTCTGGTTTATTTGATCTGACCTCTGTTTATGGTTATTCAGGCCCGGTATCTAACCGGAAATTTATAGACATCAACGATCAGTTACTGGAAAATTTTAAACAATCCTTTTTGAGCTTCATGAAAACCAGCCGGTTTATTAGCCTTTTCTCCAGGTTAAACCCCTTTATAGACCAAAAAGTGTTAATAGAGAAAATAGGGGGGCTTTCGGGCAATGGGAAAACCGTCTATATGGACCTGTCAATTCCCATTGAAGAACAGAGAGCCGGGTATGAAAAAAGATTGGGCAGGCAAATCAGACAGCTCAGAAAAATGCCTTATCAAATTAAAGAGGCCTCCAGCGCAACGGAGATTAGTCTATTTACCGCCATGTACAATGAAAATATGTTGAGACTCGGCGCTAGTCAGCGGTATTTTTTCGATGAAACCTATTTCACGAATCTTCTGAATAGCAAAGCAAAAGAATGCAGATTAATTGTCATCTATGATGGAACAGAGATGATTTGCGGGGCAGTAATCATGTGCGCTGGAAATGTAATCCGTAACCACCTGTCGGCAACTGCAAACAGCCATATACAGCATTCTCCAAGTAAACTCCTGACAGATGAAATCAGCGTCATCGGACGTCAGCTTGGAAAACGATATTTCCACCTTGGTGGTGGCCTGGAGGGGAAAGAAGACTCCTTGTTTAAATTTAAATTCTCCTTTTCAACCCTGTTACTGGAGGATAGTACCTGGAGATTTGTATCAGATCCACTGGTTTATAATGACCTTGTTAAGGAACGTAATGACCAAAGTAATCTGAACTATTTTCCACTCTACCGTGTCCCTGCGGTAGCCGTCTAATAAGATATTCCTTTATTATTTGATAATTAACTAAAGTTTAACCTTTTAAATCTTTGTGCTTTGAAAAATAAATTTATTTATTCCGAAGCCACTTTAAGTGACTTTGAGAATGCAATGGATCAGTATGGTTGGGTCATCTATGAAGACGCCGCAGAGGATAAAATGATTGAAAAAATAATTAATGACCTCGAACCAGCTTATTTAAAAAGAAGGGAAATTCAAGTCAAAAATGGCATTGATACAGGTATGGAAGGAACACTGCACCACTTGTTGGAAAAGGATAACTTCAGTATGCCCTTTCTATCGCAGAAATATTGTGATAAAGAAATGAGACACTTTCTGGATGGCAATTACATCGTAAACGGTATAAGTGGAGTGCTTAATTTTAAAAATTTTAAAGCCTATGTTCACAATATTCACCGTGATATCAGAAGCTTTACAGGAGATTTTAAAATCGCCATCCAAATGATTGTTTTACTGGATGATTATACACTTGATAACGGGGCTACTCATTTTCTTTCCGGATCTCATAAGAAAGATACTAAACCACATGACGTATTTTTCTATGAGCAGGCAGATCGGGCAGTGGCGAAGAAAGGCAGTATTATTCTGTTTGATTCCAATATATGGCATGCCGTAGGCGTAAATAAAACCGATGGCCCCAGACGTGCATTGACCCTAACTTTTACCAGGCCATTCTTTAAACCGCAGTTCGATTTTCCAAGATTTTTAGGATATGAATTCGGGGAAGGTTTAAATGACCATTTAAGACAGGTTATTGGATACAATGCCCGAATTTCAGCCAATCTCCACGAATTTTATCAGCCACCACATTTAAGAATGTACCAACCTGGTCAGGGCTAAGCAATGCTCTTACAATCAATGATCTCGCTATTTAAATGAAATAATATGAATCACACGGTCTACCTAAGGCCATTGAAAGTAGAAGATGCCGAAACATCTTATCAATGGCGAAATAACCCGGAAATATGGGTTTATACAGAGTTTAAACCCGGTAACCCGGGCATAACAATGGAAAAGGAAACAGCATGGCTCCAGGCCAAATTAGAAAAAGAAACCGATAAGCGCTTTGCAATTTGCCTCGAAGATACCGCCCAATACATTGGGAACGTACAATTGATTGATTTGAAAGATGGACAGGCTGAGTTTCATATGTTTATTGGAGAACCACAGTTTTGGGGAAAAGGAATCGGGAAGGCCGCGACGAAATTAATCCTCGGACAGGCATTTTCTGAGCTGAATCTGGATAGTATCTTTTTGTTCGCACATGAAGATAATATTGCCGGACATTCAATCTATAAAAAAATGGGTTTTGTTCCCCTAAGCAAACATGGGAATCAAGTGAAAATGTTGCTGACGAAGGAGAATTTTACACCTGGAAATTAAAACTCCGGGCTATTCCTAAATCCTAATTTCATAAGAAATGGAAAAATTAATCACCCTCCTGGAGCGGGAGGAATGGACTGCCTATGTTAACGGTGCCGCAGAGTATGATTTTTATCATACCTGGCTCTATCACTCTTTGGATCTAAGTGGTGATCCTGTCCTTTTTGTTTATGAGGAAGACCAGAACTATATCGCCTTTCCTTTACTCAAAAGAGCCATCTCTCAAACTGATTTCTCCGATTTAACTTCTGTTTATGGCTATACAGGGCCATTATCCAATCGGAAGTTCGAAGATATCGAAGATAGTTTTAGAGAGAATTTCATGATTTCATTTTTAGATTTTCTGAATGAAGAGCAGAATGTTTCTGTTTTTTCCAGGCTTCATCCCCTGTTTAATCAATACTTGTTGTTTGAAAAATTTGGTGGAATCCATGAAAACGGTAAAACAGTGGCCATAGATCTGACAATTTCCATAGAAGAACAACGTAAAAAATACCGGAGAAATACCTTGAAAAGCATCAGGAAAGCAAGAAGTTCCGGTTATTCGGTCAGAGCCAGTAATTGCCCCAACGATATTGATTTGTTTTATGAAATCTATACCCATAATATGGAGCGGATAGAGGCATCTGAAAGCTATTTTTTTAGTAAAGAATATTTCCTGTCTCTTGTTGGTAACGAGGATTTTGATTGCCGGTTGTTCCTGGTTTGTGTGAAAGAAGAAGTGGTTTGTGGTATGATTGTAACGTTTACTCATGGTATTATCCAGGGACATTTAGTAGGGACGAAACATGCTTATTTAATAGATTCCCCCGCTAAATATCTGGTGGATGAAATCACCCTGGTCGGACGGAAAGAAGGTATGAGGTATCTGCATCTGGGCGGTGGAGTAGGCTTTAAAATGGATACTTTGTTTAATTGGAAAGCAGGGTTTTCAGATTTGTTTTTAGAATATAAAAGTTGGCGGTATGTGGCCAATAATCCAGTTTATGCTGCGCTGGTCAACAAGCGCAAAATTGATCATGGGAGAAATGTTGATTTCTTCCCACTTTATCGTGCAGTACTGAATGGGATCACCATGGGCTGCTTTCAATTGGTCATCTAAATCTTCACATTATGAAAATGCTCCTGTTTCGCGACAAAACGTATTCTCGCTGGTTGATCTTATTTATCGACCAGCTCATCATCGGATGGACACTGTTTATGTCCTTTCTACTTCTTCATAAATTTGAGTATATACAATTGGTATATTCACATTTTATGATCTATACGGCCTTGTATAGTTTTATTTCAGTCGGGGTGTTTATTGGAATGCGCATACATACCGGGATCATCAGGTATTCTAACACCCAAGACATTATCCGGATATTTATGGCCGTATTGTTAACCAGTTTCATCTTCACCATTACCAGTAAGCTGTTTTTTGTCCCGCATTTTAGTATCTCTTCAAAATGGTTTCCAGAAGTATTGACCATGAATTTTTTCGTGTCTTCCTCCTTGTTAATCATGTTAAGAATCGCCGTCAAAAGTCTGTTTTTTTATGTCAAAACAATGGAGCCTGGTGATAAGAAAGAGAACATCCTGATCTATGGCTCTGGCAGAGATTCTATTCTGGTTAAAAAAGCTTTAGAAGGTGGTAATACCAACGACTTAAATGTATTTGCCTTTGTAGATGATAATCCGGATAAGCTCAATAAACATATAGAACAGAAAAATGTATACCATTCGAGATCAATTGAGACTTTACAACGTAAGTTTAATATTCAAAAGGTTCTTTTTGTTGGTGATGAGCTGAATGTAAATGGTAAAAAGTTGACTATTGATAAATGTATTGAATTGGGGATAAAGGTCGTTACGGTTCCTCAGTCTGATAAATGGCTCTATGGTAAACTCACCCTGAATCAAATCAAAGACCTGAAAATTGAGGATTTACTACATAGGGAGCCTATCGTCCTCACCAGGAATAATATCCTGCGGGAAATGCAGGGTAAGCGTATCCTGATTACCGGTGCAGCCGGATCCATAGGCTCCGAGATTGTGCGTCAGATTATCGGATTTAAGCCCGAAATGGTGGTCTTGTGTGATCAGGCCGAAACTCCTTTACATGATCTGCAGCTCGAAATTGAAGATGATTTTAAAGAGGCAAAAACTCATGTGGTCATGGCAAATATTCAGAACAGGTGTCGGATGAAAGCGATCTTTGAGGAGTATCATCCCCAGATTGTTTTTCATGCAGCCGCTTATAAACATGTACCTATGATGGAAAATAACCCCTCCGAAGCCATTTTAACCAATGTGCTCGGAACAAAAAACATCGCAGACCTTGCCATAGAATATGGCGTGGATAAATTTGTAATGATTTCTACCGACAAAGCCGTGCGGCCAACCAATATCATGGGGGCCTCCAAACGACTGGCGGAAATGTACATTCAATCCCTGAACAATGAAAAAAACTTAACCATATCAAATGAAAACACAATTACAAGGCAGAACGAAACCAGTACTAAATTTATAACCACCAGATTTGGTAATGTATTGGGATCGAACGGCTCTGTTATCCCAAGGTTTAAAGCGCAAATCGCTCGTGGTGGACCAGTTGCAGTAACTCATCCCGAAATCACCAGATATTTTATGACCATCCCGGAATCGGTGCAATTGGTGTTGGAAGCTGCGGCGATGGGCAATGGTGGAGAAATCTATATTTTTGATATGGGAGATCCGGTTAAAATTGTAGACTTAGCCATTAATATGATCAAATTAGCCGGATTAGTGCCCGGTAAAGACATTCAAATCATATTTACAGGATTAAGGCCAGGAGAAAAATTATATGAAGAATTACTGATGGTCGAAGAACAAACCTTATCAACCTACCATCCAAAAATCAAAATTTCGAAAATCATTAACCATAGTATCTTCTATGTGCAAAACGTAATTGAAGAGCTGTTGCTGCTCAATAACTCCAATAATGATTATGAAATGGTGAAGAAAATGAAGGAAATTATTCCAGATTTTAAGAGTAAAAACTCAAAATATGAGCATATAGATCAATTTACGGTAGGTATGATTAATACTTTTTAAAATTTGATTTTTCTCTTGTTTTGTTGTCATTTTTTTGTTATTTTTAATATAGATCTCATCCCTCCAATTCTAGTTGTCATTTAATAAAACTTTATACTATGAATTTAAATGTAGGTCAAGTAATTGAACATGTTGTAAGAAAGGATCATATGGGGATCACTGAACTTTCAAGGAAGCTAAACGTTAGTAGGCGAACCATTTACAATTGGTTCGATCAAGAATCTTTAAGTTTTGATATTATTTGTAAAATTGGAAATGTCATCAACCATGACTTTTCCAAAGAGTTTCCAGATGACTTTGCTCTTTTACAACAAGGGGATAGAGAGAAAAAGGGGGATTTAATGAGCAATGATGATAATTCAACAGCGAACTACTCAACCGCTGTAAATTATTGGATGAATAAGTACATCAAGCTACTCGAAAAATACAATGAGTTATTGAGCGAGAGATATCCCAAACCATATTCAGATATGAGGTCTGACGAATAGTTACCCCATTTGCTATCTATCTACAAAAACAAATCAGCTTAACGCTGAAAAGGTGCCCGGAACTTCGGGCGCCTTTTTTTATGCGCATTATCCAGTGCTGATTTTCCGGCCTGAGGCAAACTCAGATTTAAAGCATAAAAAAAGGATGTCTGAACAGACATCCTTTTTTTATGCTAACGAGATGGAAATAAACGGAAATGCTATCCAGGTAAATACGATGATTTAACAAGCGATAGTTCTCTCTGTTTGCTTTGTAGCAAATGGGTCTGAACCGATTTAATTACGGCATCAATAATATAGTCTGTATCGGTATCAGATAGCGATGGATAAATAGGTAAGGAAATTTCACAGGCATATTGTGTATAGCTATTTGGATAATTCACGATATTATACCCTGTTTTTTTAAAATAGCTTAACATAGGCATCGGAATAAAATGAACATTTACGATGACCCCAAAAGCGACGATATCTTCAATAATATGATCTCTTTGTGCCTCAGTGATGTGTTTGATGCGCATTGGGAAAATATGGTAAGAGGATTCTCTTGAAAGGTCTTTTAAGGTTGGTGGAATAAACCATTCATAATTACTTAAAATATTACAATATTTTTCTGCAATCTTTTTACGTTCCGGTAGTAAAGCAGTTTTATACTGCTTGATTTGTGCTAAACCTATGGCCGCACAGATATCCGGCATATTAATTTTTAAACCTTTATATAAAATATCATACTTCCAGTTTGCCCCTTTTGATTTCGCATAGGCATCTTTGTTCTGGCCATTTAAAGAGAAGATCTTCAGGTATCTATATTCTTCATCGTGGTCAAAATTGCCAGGTAAGTTTAAGCAGGCACAGCCCCCTTCAGCAGTAGTGATATTCTTTACTGCATGAAAAGAAAAAATGGTGACGTCACAACTTACCGCTGCGGAATGCCCCATATAACAGGCACCTATAGAATGTGCCGCGTCAGAAATTAACAGGATTCTGCCGAGCTTACGCTGCTCAGGTGAATGCGGTACGAAGAGCCCTCTGACTTTTGCACTTCTGATTAAAGTTTTTATGGTATTGTAATCGCAGGGTAAACCCGCAATATCTACGGCAATGATCGCTTTCGTTTTGGAGGTGATGGCCATTTTAATCCGTTGAGGATCTATCGTAAAGTCATCAGTGATATCAACCATTACCGGAGTTGCCCCACAATGTAGTACGCATAAAGCCGTAGCACAATACGAATAAGCGGGTATAATGACTTCATCTCCCTCTTGTACACCAAACCACTTTAACATCATTATTGCACCGGAAGTCCAGGAGTTAACGCAAACGGCGGCCTTTGATTTGGTTAGCCGTTTCACTTCTCTCTCCAGCTCCAGTACTTTTGGTCCGGAAGTTATCCAGCCGGATTTAAGCGTGTCTACTACTTCATTAATTACATTTTGATCAATAAACGGGGGTGAGAATGGAATGTTCATGATTGTTAGTTTAAGTGGTTTACATGGGTCTATTTGGTTTGGTAACAGCGTTGAAGTCGTTGATTTCTGTTGCGATTTTATTGGTCACTTGTATGCCAAAATTATCTGTAGCAACCGGTGCCACATCAGTATAATTCTGAGTTCTTAGCATGATACGACAGATCATGTCAAGGTCAGGAAGTGTTAAGGTATGATAGAGTGGCAAACACAACACCCTATTCGAAATGTCTTCGCAAACAGGCATGGAAACCGGATCTACATAGGGTAGGGTGGATAATGATGGAGAAAAATACCTTCTGCAATAGACTTTTGACAGCTCAAGGTTTTCTGTACAACGCTGCCTTAATTCCTCCGTTTCAAATAAGACAGGGAAGTAAGCATAATTGTAGTCCTTATCCTTGTTTAGCTTTGGAAAACTAACTTTGAGTCTGGATAAACCCTGGTAGTAATGGAGCGATAGCAGTTTTCTCCTTTCTAAAATCTCGTCAACATACTTTAAATTACATAAGCCCATGGCCGCATGAAATTCACAATTCTTGCCATTTACACCCAATCCTGCGAAAGTATCTGGTGTGCTGTGACCAAAATTCCGGATGTATTGCATTTTCTTTAAAAGATCCGGATCACGGGTGAAAACCGCTCCTCCTTCTATGGTATGGAATAATTTGGTGGCATGGAAACTGGTTGTAGTGATGTCACCATAATCAAATACTGACCTGTTTTTATATTGCGTACCAAAACAATGTGCCGCATCATAAATCACTTTTAATCCATGTTTATTCGCAATAGCCTGAATGGCGTCAATGTCACATGGATTCCCGTAAACATGGGTAGCCAGAATGGCTGAAGTTTTGGAAGTGATCGCCTCCTCAATTTTGGTTGGATCGATGTTAAAGGTTTCCCGGTCGATATCAACATAAACCGGTTTACAACCTTCCCATACAATACTACTGGTGGTGGCTACATAAGAAAATGGCGTGGTGATAATTTCACCGGTCAGGTCTAATGCTTTAATAGCCAGTTGTAATGCAAAAGTGCCATTACAGACGAACAGCATATGATTTACATTCAGATATTCCTTTAGTTTAAGCTCAAGGTCATTGAGTAAAGGACCATTATTGGTGAGCCATTGACGTTCCCAGATGCTGTCCAGATACGCTTTGAATTCATCTTCCTTTGGAAGAAAGGGTTTAGTTACAGGAATCATGTGTTTAATTTTAATGGTGAATCTTTTATTGCATGAAGCATGGGCCATTCATGTGGGACATCAATGGTCATCTGTGCTATCCGGAAAGTAGAAAAGGGATGGAGAAATTGATGTTCCGGCTAAAGAGATCAGCCGGAACGGGATTATATTGCCGTATTCAGTATCACATCTGCGATCGCGATACTGCTGACTATGGCGCAATTTAAATGGTCAAGGAGCATTAAAACATGTTTTCCACGGACCTTAATCACAGTGCCTTCCTGGTTGTAGAAGATGCCGTGTTTTATTCGTACGCGGTCACCAAGGGTGATTTCCTGGGCATCGATGATTTCATATTCGTGGTTTTTGCTCATCAGTTCCTCAATATTTTCGATCACTTTATCTCTGATTACTGCCGGCTTTCCCATGTAATAAACAAAGTTTAATACCCCTAAGGTCTGTCTTACTTTATACTCTTCACGCTCGTTTACCCAGACAAAGACATACCCGCTAAAAAGTGGTAAATCAACAATTTTCTTTCTGTCGGCCCATTGGCTGGTAACGCTGCGAATAGGGCAGTAGGATTTAATATCCTGTAGTTTCAATAATTTGTCTACTTTTTTCTCCCACCTTGGGCGAGTATAAATCACAAGCCAGTGCCTGCTCCATGTGCATCTGGAGCCGAATTGATTTTCCATGTCGAGAAGATTTAAATTGTAAAAAGATTCATATTACTGTTTTAAAAAGCACAGAGCTTCGCTACATCACTTACATGAATAGGGTAGGAAACACTGAAATGAGGGGGTGATTGTTATTAGTTTTTTGAGACCTCGAAACCATAACCGTAGCCAAAGCCACCGTATCCGTAGGTATTACTATTCTCAACTTTTGCATCATTAAACACGACCATAGGGTTAGTCAGTTTTTTATAATACAAAATGTCTTTTAATATGTTCAGTTGTAATTTATCCGTGTAATTATAACGTATCAGGTATATACTCAAATCCGTATAGGCAGAGAGGCTGAAAGCATCTGCAACCTGCCCTACGGGGGCAGTATCAATGATCACATAATCAAATCTGCTTTTCAATTCCTCCACCAGCTTGCCAATTTTTGGATGCATCATCAACTCCGATGGGTTTTTTGTAATTGGCCCGCAATCCACCACAATTAAATCATGGTATTTCCTGGAATTAGAGAGCAGATCATCTATGGTGACGTCAGGATCCAGCAAGTAATCCGTAATACCGATTTTTGAGTTTAAATGTAGTTTTTGAAGCAACTGTGGCTCACGCATATCGAACTCCAATAGCACAACCCGTTTATTTACAGAGGCCAGTGTCAGTCCAAGATTGATGGAGAAAAATGTTTTCCCCTCGGATTTCATACAGGAAGTAATTAACATTACCTGATCAGGCATCCCGTTATTCATGAAGTTAAGGTTACTTCTGATATACCTGAACAATTCAGTAATGGTAGACCTGCTGTTGTGGTCTATGGTGGCAAGTTCATTCTTGTTAACATGATTTAATACACCCAGAACCGGTACGCCAGTCAGGAATTCTATTTCTTTTACATCGCGGACTTTATTATTTAGCATAGACCTGCCATAAATGAATGCGCCCGGGATCAGTAGTCCTGCAAAGCAGGCGCCGAGATAAATCAGTTCCTTTTTCGGTGATACGGGCACACTGTTGTAGGAAGGTCTATCAATGATTTGTGAGGTAGGAGCAGTGGTGGATAAGGAAAGTGTGGTTTCTTCTCTTTTTTGCAACAGATATCGGTACAATCCGGATTTCACACTTTGCTCCCGGGTTCTTTCCAGTAAACCACGCTCTACGGCTGGTACGGAACGTACCTTAGAATTGAACCTTGAACTCATGGCCTGCTGGCTGTTTCTTTCAATTTGCAAGCCCTTTTTGATGTTCTGAAGATTCTCCTGAATGTTCGATTTTAAACTGACCAGCTGTGCCGTCAGGTTTTGTACCAATGGGTTGCCTTCTTCAGAAGTCCGTAGCATTTTTGCCCTTTCCTGCTGTGTCGCATTGTATTTAGCAGTCAAATCAGTTAAGGTCGCATTGTTGATGTTTAATGCGCTGGGAACAACGTTTAAATTGTTGTTCTGTAGGTATTTTTCCAGTGAAGAAAGGACATTAAGCTGGGTAGTAGTGCTGGACAGCATCTGCCCGTATTCCCCGGATTTGCTCACATTCATAAGTGCATCAGCATTAACGTCGGTCACCATGTTGCTTTGTTTGAAGTTCTCTACATCATGCTCCACACCATTTAAATCCTTACTTAAGGCAGTCAGTCGCTTATCAATAAATTTGATGGTATTAACTGCAATCATGTTTTTCCGGATCACATCTTCCTGATTATAGGTTCTGATCAGTACATTTAGAATATCCAGGCCCCTTTGTGGGATGTTATCCGTCAGACTGATGTTTATCGTATTGGCATCTTTAACAATTGGAAGCACCACCAGACGTGTTAAGCTATAAGATTCGGCCATACGATGTAGGTTCTTGAATTTCAGCATCACCGGCTTTGTATAGGATTGAAAAGCAGGACCTTTGCTGACAATAATTTTGTAACCAGGTTTTTGGACCACACTGTCGTACGGCAATACCCAATGCTGATCCTTGTCAGTTAAAGTGTACTCAAGGTCATTGTAAGGCGCTACCTCTGGTTTTTTCAGGTATCCACTAGCATTTGCACCAAGAAGTGTCACTTTTAAAGGTGAATTTTTTCCGTATAACTCTTCGTCTTTTAAGCTGCCCTTAATAAAGTAGGCAGTTTCTAAATGGAGTGCTCTTAAGGTCTTATAAATCAGATCTCTGGAACGCAGTACTTCCATCTCATTGTCCGCTTTACGGTCAATGCGGAACATATTCAGGTCACTAAATGCACTTTCTTTAACTTCTCCTTCTCCCTTTCTGTCGTCCTGAACCATTAAAGTACTGCTTGCTTTATAAATTGGACTGAGGGTTTGCAGGTATATAAAGGTGCCCGCAAGGCACAACACCAAAGCGATTAGAAAAATATACCAGTATTTCAAATATTGATGTAGGTTTTCCCTTGCGCTCTCCAGAGTAGAAGGCGTTTTTTGATAAAACTGTGAGTTCATGTTCTTCTAATTAAAATAGAACGGATTATCTTAATACTACGGTAAGGATTACTGCTGCTGCTGATACAAGAGTGGATATGATCGGCATCAGATTTTGGTTAGGATTGACCTGTTTTTCCTTAGCTTTATCAGGCTCCACATAGACGATGTCATTCTGTTTTAGATTGAAATATGGAGAATCATAAACGTTCTTATCATTGAGGTTTAGCCGGGTCATGTTACGCACCCCATCTTCTTCCCTGATGACCAGTACGTTTTCTCTTTTGCCGAATACGGTCATATCGCCAGCCATACCTAAAGCTTCTAATAAGTTAATTTGTTCACCCGGAACGTTTAAAGAAGCAGGATGGTTCACCTCCCCAATAACCGTGACTTTGAAGTTGACCAATTGGAGGTCCACATAGGGATCCTTAATCTGTCTTTTTAAGGCCTGAATAATCAAAGCCTGCGCTTCTTCCAGACTTAATCCTTCTACTTTGATCTCGCCAACCATCGGTAAAGCAATATTCCCCGCATTGTTTACCTTGAATCCAGCCTTGCCATTTACTGGTGTATTGCTGTTATTCGCATTTGCACTGGCAAATAGTACGTTGTAATCCGTATTTAAACTGGTGAGTGTAACGCTCAACTGGTCGTTCTTTTGGATTTTTAATTCAGGTGCGCGCTGAATTTTTTCATTAGTGGAATTTGGTAGGTTGCTGAAGTAAACGAGGTTCCTTTGTGGAGCACAGCCTTGTATAATCAGCGAAATGAGTAAAGCAAAGGTTAAATTTTTCATTTTGTTGGAGGTTAAATGATTTAACTAATTGATATTCCCCGGAATTCTTAGAATAAAGTTAGATAAATAATAACCCATAAAAAGAGTACCTGTTCAAGTTGTAATTCACATTGTGAACATTCACACAGATTTTTCACGGAACTGAGAAGATTGAAGGATACAATACGCAGTTTTGTGCTAAAAAATAGATATGTTTTTACAGGTGCTCTGATCTTTAAACTGATCGGGAAAACTTTGACGCCCAAACATGCGCTACAAAAAGGCTTAAATTAGTTTAGAATTGAGGTTTTACCTTAAATTTCGCGAATAGTGGCGCGTTTTGAGTTTAAGCATTATTTATTTTAAACATTCTGAGGCCCTATAGCGTTCTAAACCTGTAAAGAAAACTGTACAAAACCTATCTGCCAATGAAAAAAGAAATAGAAAAATCAAGGGTTGTTCCCGGTAAGAAATGGTCATTAAAAGATTATAATACCAGTTACACCGGAGACCTGGAAAAAGAAGCCGGCAAAGCCGAACTGGATCTGACGAAAGAAGCGCTGAATAAATTGCAGGAAACCCTGTATGCTGCCGATAGTCATTCTGTTTTAATCATATTTCAGGCCATGGATGCCGCCGGAAAAGATAGCGCAATTGCTCATGTGATGTCAGGGCTAAACCCGCAGGGCTGTCAGGTATATAGCTTTAAAACGCCAACTTCGGAAGAATATGACCACGACTTCTTATGGCGTCATTATAAAGCCTTACCAGAAAGAGGACGGATCGGGATTCACAATAGGTCTCACTATGAGAATGTACTGGTCTGTAAAGTGCATCCCGAATATGTTCTCAAGGAGAAAATTCCCGGTTACAATGAGGTGAAAAAAATAGATGATAAGTTCTGGAAAAGGAGATATGAAAGTATCCGGAATTTCGAGAAACACATTTCCGATAATGGTACGCAAGTGATTAAGTTTTTTCTTTATGTCTCTAAAGAGGAACAGAAAGAAAGATTTTTAGAGCGGATAGAAAATCCGGTTAAAAACTGGAAGTTCTCCTCCTCGGATATTACAGAAAGAGAAAAGTGGAAGGATTATATGGATGCTTATGAAATTGCACTCTCCGAAACCGCTACGGAACAGGCGCCATGGTATATCATTCCCGCAGATAAAAAATGGTACGCAAGGTTGCTGATTAGCCAGATTTTAGAAGAACATTTAAATGGAATGGATTTGAAGTTTCCGGTTTTAGGGGAAGAGGAGATGGCAAAATTAGAAGAGATACAAAGGAGCTTACTGCTCGGTGGCTGAAATCTTTCGCCCGGAAAAGGGCGAAATTTTCTAGGCCACCTTGCAGTAAACTCCTTTTCCGGGGGGTAAAGCAGGGAGCAGAGAAAGGTGTAGGGAAGGGTGTCGAGAAAGGTGCAGAGAAAGGTGTAGGGAAGGGCAGGAAATCCCCCTTTAGATTTTAGGTTAATTTCCAGAGTTTGTTCTTTTGGGATAATTAAGTACATTTGCCACGCTTTTGGTTCCCGGTGATCATTTACCGGGATTAAAAGGGAATACGGTGTGAATCCGTAACTGTCCCGCAGCTGTAAGCTCTATAACGGTATTCAAATCAAGGCCACTTTTTTAACAGATTGGGAAGGCAGGATCACCGGGAGTAAGTCAGAAGACCTGCCATAAGTATAATATTTCATAGCTTTCGGGGATTGAAGCTTGGAGTGAGTGCTTATTTACTGTATTTCATTTCCATGATCTAACTGTTTGCTGTGGGTAAATAACTCACAACAAAAATGAGAAGAAACAAATTTGCCTTTCAAGGTATCAACGCTTGTTTTTTTACTTTTCTAACCCTTATCGGTATCGGGGGAGCTGTGCCTTTAAATTTACAGGCTCAGACACATCCGCTGAAGTCGGCAAAGCAGGATTCGCTGGAAAAGGCAAACGCGTTAAAACTGGAAAAGGTAAACGCATTAAAAGAAGTACAGATCAAGACCATCAAACTCAGCCGACGTCAAACTTCTTCCACGCCCTTACAAATTCTTTCCGGTGCAGAGCTGGAAAAACTGAATAGTCTTTCTGTTGCTGATGCAGTACGTTATTTTTCTGGCGTACAGCTGAAAGATTACGGCGGAATCGGCGGATTAAAAACCATCAATGTGCGCAGTATGGGGAGTAACCATACCGCCGTTTTTTATGATGGCGTACAATTAGGAAATGCGCAAAACGGACAGGTAGACCTTGGGAAGTTTTCATTAGACAACATAGAAGAGATAGAATTATACAATGGACAAAAGAGTAGTATTTTGCAATCGGCAAAAGGTTTCGCTTCGGCAAGTTCCTTATACCTCAAAGCCCGACAGCCTAACTTTGAAGATGGTAGGAGCAACCGCATCAAAGCGGCATTCAGAACAGGGTCTTTTGGCCTGTTAAATCCCTCCATATTGTGGCAGAGCAAACTGAGCGAACGTACCTACAGCACCGTTAGTGCAGAATTAAAGAAAGCCAACGGACGTTATAAATACCGCATCACGAACGGGGTGTTCGATACTACGGCCGTCCGTACCGACGGAGATGTAGAAGCAATGCGCCTGGAACTGGGCTTAAACGGCTTTCTGGCCGACAGCAGTAAATGGAGCGTAAAATTATATGGTTATAAAGACAATCAGGGTTTACCCGGAGCAATTGTAGCCAATGTATTCCATTTTTCTCAGCGGATGTGGAACCGCAACTTCTTTGCACAGTCTGCCTATGAAAAAAACATCGGGAAATATAGCCTCGTCGCTTCCGCCAAGTATTCAAATGATTACCTGCGTTTCCTGAATCCGGATTATGTAAAAACTACAGGTTTTCTCAATAACACCTATCACCAGCAGGAATTCTACTTCTCTTTAGCGAATAAATTGAAAATCAATAAATATTGGGATGTGGTATGGTCTACAGACTATCAGCGGAACGATATGGATGCCAACCTGGATCTCTTCGCTTACCCAACAAGAAATACTTTACTGAACGTTTTAGCAACCCAACTTCATTTCTACAGGTTCGATATTCAGGCAAATTTACTAAGCACACTGGTTAGCGATAAAGTGAAATCCGGCCCTGCCGCAGGAAGCAAAAATGAGCTTACACCAACAGTGATGGTCTCCTGGCAGCCTTTTGACCAAAAGGAGTTCAGAATAAGGTCCTTTTATAAAAGCATTTTCCGAATGCCAACCTTCAACGATCTCTACTATACTTTTTACCAGTTTACCGTACTTCGTCCGGAATATACCAAACAATATGACCTCGGTTTCACTTACATTAAAGGCTTTGAAAACCGGGCCTTAACCCAATTCTCTATTCAGGCCGATGCCTACTTCAACCAGGTAAAAGATAAGATTGTAGCAGTTCCTGGTACCTCACAAGCCATGTGGAGTATGAGAAATTTAGGAAAAGTAGAGATCAAAGGAATTGATGTCAATATTCAATCCGCCTGGGAACTGGCACAAGCACTTAATTTAAGTCTGGGACTCAGCTATACCTACCAGCAGGCTATTGATGCAGATCCAACATCTACGACTTATAAAAACCAGATCCCTTATATTCCATGGCATAACGGCACCTTGCTTGCAGGGGCTTCTTACAAGAAATTTGCGCTGAATTATAGCTTTATGTATACCGGAGAACGCTACGATCAAAGCGCCAATATCCCGAAAAACTATGTGCAACCTTTTTATACCCATGATCTGGCCATGCAGTACAATACGAAAATCCAGAAAAGAAAAATCAGACTTACTGCGGAGGTAAATAACCTGTTAAATCAGGCCTATGCGGTGATTACGAACTACCCCATGCCTGGTCGTTCTTATCGATTCAGTTTAACCTATGATTATTAACCCAATGGGTAAATGAAATTAAAACCATGCGTAAATGATGACTAAACCTGTACATAAAATGAAAACTAATATAAGAGGCTATGCTTGTTTTCTGCTGATCCTGCTGACCTCGTTTTTGGGCGCTTGTCGCAAGGATCCACAAGTGATTCCGGAGGAGCAGGTCGGTGTTCTGCCAGCAGATCCATCGCGTCAGCTACAGGGCTTTTACCTGGTCAATGAAGGTAATATGGGGATGAATAAAGCTTCCCTGGACTTTATGGATTTTTCGACTGGCATATATAGAAGAAACATTTACAATCAATTGAACCCTGCACAAATCAACGGGCTCGGAGATGTAGCTAATGATGCCGGTATTTATGGATCAAAGCTGTATATCGTCGTTAATATTTCCAACAAAGTTGAGGTATTGGATGCGAAATCCGGTAGAAGAATTCAACAGATTAATGTAACTAATCCCCGTTATATCACCTTCAAAGATGGGAAGGCGTATGTAAGTGCTTACCTCGGACAAGTCGGCGTGGCAAATGCGCCAAATGGGGTAGTGGTACAAATCGATACCGCCTCTTTGAAGGAAGAAAAGAGAATAGAAGTTGGTAGACAACCGGAAGAAATGGCAATAGTCTCGGGGAAATTATATGTCGCCAATTCCGGAGGATATACCCCTTTAAACTACGATACCAGAGTTTCTGTGATTGATTTGAATACCTTTACCGTAGTCAAAAATATCGAGGTCGCCATTAATTTACATCGCGTAAAAGCAGATAAATACGGAGATATTTATGTGACTTCCAGAGGGAATTATTTAGACATCCATTCTAAAATATTCGTGATTGATACTAAAACCGATTTGGTAAAAGCGCGCTTTGATGTCGGTGCCAATAATATGGTTATTGATGAGGATATCGCTTATTTCTATGGTTCAGAATGGAGCAATAATACCGGGAAATTCAGTCTCAGTTACGGGATGCTCAATGTAAAAGACGAGAAAATCCTGGATAAGAAGTTTATTACCGATGGGACGGATGCAAATATTAAGATTCCTTATGGGATTGCCGTTGATAAATACACCAAAGAAGTTTTCGTAACGGATGCCAGGGATTATGTTTCTCCAGGCGTATTGTACTGCTTTGATCCGGCAGGAAGAAAGAAATGGTCCGTGGTTACCGGAGATATTCCAGCCCATTTTGCCATGGTATACAAATAGAATTTATACAACTAAAAACAATAAATAAAACTAAACAATATTGATCTCATGAATACCACAATGACCAAAAACAGATTATTTCTTCTGCTTGCAACTGCTGGCCTCTTATCACTCAACGCCTGTAAAAAAGATAAATTACCGGAGATAGATCCTTTAGAGGAAACTACCGTTGGCGTTTATGTGTTAAACGAAGGTTCATTTAGTGCAGGTGGCCCGAGTACCATCAGCTACTATAATATTGGTACTAAGAAATTAGACAATGATTATTATAAAACCCAAAACGGTACTGCGTTGGGTGCTAATGCGAACGACCTGAAACAATATGGTAGTAAAATGTATTGCGTAATCACTGGAACAACGGCTAGTGCAAAAGATTCTTACCTGGACGTGATCAGCATTGCTACCGGAAAATCATTGAAACGCATTGCGTTTTCAGATGATAAAGGTGGTTTTATGCCAAGAAATATTGTGTTCAATAAAAACAAAGCCTATATCTCCGGATATGATGGAAACCTGACTAAACTGGATACTGCGAGTTTAGCGATCGAGAAAAGAATACTTGTTGGTGGTGCTTTAGAGCAACTGGCCATTGTAAATAACAAGATTTATGTGACCAATTCTTTGCAGCCATTATTTCCATCTGCGACTAATTCTTCCGTATCTGTGGTAGACCTGAATGATTTTGCCAAGAGCAAAGAAATCACTACTGCCCTTAATCCAAGAGCAATTTTCGCCACACCTACCGGTGATTTATTCGTGCAGACTTCTGGTCAATGGCCAAACATTCCAGGGGCACTCGACAAATTAAACAGTCTGACTGATACTAATATTGGTTCAGGTTCTGATTTAGGACTTTCCTTCCTGAACATCACGGGAACAACAGGATTTGCAATTGGCTTCAATACCGCTGCTTATCTTAAATATTTCAACACCGCTACTGGTGCCTTAGGAAAAGACCTGATCACAGACGGTACTGCTACCAAAATCACTTCTGCTTACTCGGTAACCTTAAATCCATTGGACAATACTTTTTATGTAGCTGATGGAAAAGACTATACCAATGCCGGTGCAATTTCTTGCTATAGCAAAGAAGGAGTATTGAAATTCTCTTTTGCAACAGGAGTTGTCCCTAAAATGGCCGTATTCCAATACGGTTATTAATAGCCAAAGTTTTTGAAACCTATCTAAAATCAATATATAATGAAAATTAAGTACTACCTGGCTTTTGTGGGAATCGCCACCCTGGCTTCTTGTTCTAAAGACTCAGATTCAACACCAGAGCCTGTTGTGCCTACGGTTTACGTTTCTAAATTAATCGAATATCTACCAGCTCCAGGTCAGTTTATGAACGAGAGTCTGGGGGATATAGGTGCTGCTAATTCGATACTCGGTAAAACCGGAACGGTAAGTCTTGGGGCATGGGGCGGAACAATTGTGCTTGGTTTTGATCATACGGTGATCAATCAGGCTGATAAAGCTGATATCATGGTCTACGGAAATGCGCTGCCTGATTTTGCAGAGCCAGGTATCGTATGGGTGATGGAGGATTCCAATGGAAATGGATTAGCAGATGATATCTGGTATGAAATTGCGGGTAGCGAGTTCAATAATCCCTTATATAAACGCGGTTATTCGGTTACCTACACTAAGCCGGCAACTAATGCAGATCCGGTACCATGGAAAGATAGCGATGGTAAAACAGGGGTAGTCCAGACGAATACTTTTCATAGACAAGCCTATTTCCCGGTCATGAAAGATAAAGACGGAAAATTGATCACGGAATACACCTTGAAAGGATCTAAATTACCTTCGACAAATGTAAATACAACAGTTCCAACTATGGTTACCAGCAGCCCATTCGCATGGGGTTATGGCGATAATACAGTTGGTGGCGATAAAATTGACATCGCAAATGCGGTAGATGAAAGTGGAAAGAAAGTGGTTTTGAAAGGAATAAACTTTATTAAAATCCAAACCGGCATACAAGCAAGTATGGAATGGTTGGGAGAACTATCTACTGAAGTTACCGGCGTAGCCGACATCAGTTTAATCAAGTAACAATTCACAACCAATTCAACCCATTAAATGAAGTTTACCAATTTTAAAGGACTAGCAGTAGCAGCTGTTTTATCGGCTGCGCTATTCTCCTGTAAGAAAGATGCCCCTGCAGAGCCAATAGAAGTTGCCGCAAAATACGAAAATGGATTTTTTATCATCAATGAAGGATGGTTTGGTCATGGAACCGGATCAGTATCATTTTATGATGCAACAAGTGGAACACTGCGCGATAGTGTGTTCCAAAAAGAAAATGAAGGAAAAGGATTTGAGTCCGTAAGCTCTACGGTACAATATGGTACCGTTTTCAACAAAAACCTATATGTAATCGCTAAGATAGGTGGACCGGTAGTAGTTGCAAATGCAAAGACGATGAAAGAAGTAGGCAGAATCCCTGGCGTTAAGGGATCTGACTGGCATGCATTTGTCGGTATAGACGAAAACAACGGCCTTCTGAGTAGCAGCAACGGGATTTATTCGATGAACTTGAAGACCTTCGTCCCTACTAAATTAACGGGCTCTACAGGAGATATAGGCGATCTGTTGAAAACAGACAAATATATCTATGCACTGTCCAGAACCGAAGGAGCGATCATCTACAATACCTCCGACCTTACTATTCTAAAGAAAATCCCTGGAGTAACCATGGGCTTTGTACAAACACCAGATGGTAAAGTATGGTTTACAGGTGGAAAAAACCTGTATAAATCAGATCCGGTAACTTTAGAAACAGAAACGATAGCATTGTCGTTTAACACTTACAATACCTTTAGTGCCTGGTTTTCTTCGCCAATTGTTGCTTCTACCAAAGAGAACGCAGTATTCATGATTAAGACCACCGGTGGATTCGGTGCCGGTAAAGAAATCTATAAATATGTTTCCGGCGATCAAACTTCTTTAGACAAACCATTCATCACTACTGCTGCAAAACAGAGTTTCTATAAAAAGAACCTTGGTTATTATGCAAAGACCGATCAGATTGTAACCACCACTGTTCAGGACGGTTGGGGCGAAAATTTCAAAGTTAATACCTTGAATATCTATGATGCAAAAAGCGGAACACTGAGCAAAAGCATTCCTTATGAAGGTTATTATTTCCCTGCAGCGTTTGCCTTCCATTAAACCTTGTGCCAGGGGCTTTTTTATGCCGTGGAAAAAATATAACTTTGTTTTATAATATATAAATGAATATGTCTGAATCTAAATTCAACCCGCGTTCGATAATCCTGTTAATGATTATCATCTTTGTAAGCATTATCCGTATTGCAGCCCCTTTATCCGGCGACTTTAAAGAGCTCGCTAATTTCTCTGCTGTAGGAGCAATTGCCTTATTTGGCGGCGCATATTTCAATAACAATGTTAAAGCATTTGCTTTTCCTATGTTGGTATTGGTGTTAAGCGATATTTTTATTGCAAGAATGTCAGGATACGGCTTCTTCTATGCGGGCTGGTACTGGACTTATATTGCGATTATTGCCATGGTAGCAGTTGGTAAACTGATGATGAATAAAGTAAATGTAGGTACATTTATGGCTTCTACTTTCATTGGTGTATTCCTTCACTGGATTCTTAGCGACATCGGCCCAATGTATGCACCAAGCATTTATCCAGCTACATTAGCCGGTTACGGACAATGTTTAATCGCTGCAATTCCTTTCGAACTGAACTTCCTTTATGGCACAGTAGCCTACGGAGCAGTAATGTTCGGCGCATTTGAAGCCCTGAAAGTTAAATACCCAGCTTTAAGTTTAGCTAAAACAGTATAAACATCGCTTTTTAAGCAGCGCTGATAAACAATCCTGGTATTGTTGCGGAGGAAACTCTTCAACAATACCGGGATTTTTTCGTTAACAAGAAAAGGCTGTGTGCCTTATGGTGGAATAATCGGGATTCCTGGTTCATACGCCTTATTATAGTTATATTTGATTCAGCGCTTTGCAGTAAAGCAGCGTTCCTTTTTGCTGCAAAGCAGCGCTCAACCAAACTCCCCATGAAAAAGAAACTAGTGGTATTTACCGGTGCCGGAATCAGTGCCGAAAGCGGATTGAAAACCTTTCGCGATACAGACGGACTATGGGAAGGATTCAATATCTATGATGTGGCGACGCCGGAAGCATGGCGGAAAAACCCGGAAATGGTGCAGGATTTTTATAACCAGCGCAGAAAACAGGTCTTGGAGGCCCAACCTAATGATGCCCATAAAGCACTTGCCGCACTGGAAACAGATTACGACGTACATATCATCACTCAAAATGTAGACAATTTACATGAAAGAGCGGGCTCTACTCAGGTAACCCATTTACATGGCGTCATCACTCGTTCGCAATCGGATAAAAACCCGCTTTTAACGTATCCAATCGAGGGTTGGGAACTCAAAATGGGTGATCTTTGTGAATTGGGAACACAACTCCGTGCGCATGTGGTTTGGTTTGGAGAACCCGTGCCTATGATTGAGGAAGCGGCCTTCATTTGTAGTACCGCAGAAGTATTCGTGCTTGTAGGTAGCTCACTGGCGGTTTATCCGGCAGCAGGACTGATTGATTTTGTACCCGCACAAAGTCCCACCTACATCATCGATCCGGTTATTCCAAAAGTAAAAAATAGCCACCAGGTGATTAAGATTCAAAAAGGTGCCGTTGCAGGAATGAAAGATTTGCTGGACTTACTAACCTAAAACAGGGTAATCCCTGCATTCCATCCATACCAACCTTTATTGTTTCCGCTAAAACTATGGTGTTTAGCGGGCACAATGTCTTGCTTATAATTCTTTGCGCTTGCAGCAGCTGGCGCGTCGCTGTTATAATAGGAGTAAGCCGGTCCGCCAAACAGGGTAAAGCCTTTAAACAACTGTATCTGCAAATTCAGCTGGAACTTCGTTAAGATGTTGGAGTATTTCCAGTTCCCAAGATAGAGGTATTGGACGCTGAGTTCAGGAGCGAGGGAAAGGTGTTTGCTGAAGATGACATCATGGCCAAAACCAAGCCCAAAAGTCGCTATTTTTGCCGTGTCCGAGTAAGTTTTTCCGGCAAACAAAATATTGTACAGGTTTGCGTTTCCGGTCTTTAAAGCCACATTTGTCTGCACGAGTTCATTGGTCGAAATACTGATCTTATGATAACCATCTTTCACCAGATTGATTAAACCCAGACTGGTTCCTGTAGAGGAATCTGAAAAGTTTAAAAGGGCCAGTTGAAAACCCGTATTCTTCTTCGCATAATTGAATAAACCGGCAATCTGGAGACCCGAAGCAGTTCTTGAAGTGATATTACCAACACCTGCAATTTCGACCCCTCTGGAGTTTCTGGAATTGATATTCCCTAATCCTGCTATCTGGAAGCCGTTTTTTTCGCGACTGTTCACATTGAGCGCACCCGCTGCCTGAAAACCCTTCATATCACCCTTGGTCAGATTGGCAATTCCGGCCATTTGAAAAGCTTCTACCTTGCCTTTGACCACGTTTAATGCACCGGCAGCTTGAAAACCGGTTAGGTTGCCCCGAACATCATTGTGCAAGCCAGCGATTTGAAAGCCGGTTACAGAACCGCCTGCCACATTGAAAAGACCAGCCACCTGTAATGCTTTTACATCCCCTTTGTTGAGGTTAAATAAACCCGCCATTTCGAAGCCATCCACTCCGGCAGTATAGCCGCCAAAGATATTTAAAGATACTTTATTGACAACGCTGGAACTCATCATTCCATGAGAACTTAAACCTGGTGTAAGTGAAGCCTGGAAAGGTGTATTCGCAAAAAAGGCAGGGATATTCAGGTTCTGAATTCTTTGTGCCGAAGAAATGAAAAACCGGCCAATGCCCAACTCTTCAATCGTATTCGAAAATATAGCCCCGTTTTCTTTATCAGGGTCATCGTAAGACTCCGGTTGGATGGTGATATCGGCCAGGAAAACAAGTGCCGTATCCCGGTAAGTTTCCTTGCTGGCGGTTAAAATCACCTCTTTATGTTCTCCTTTGAAACGTAACCTGAAGTAGCCATTGTCGTCTGTCAAAGTAGATTGAAGTAGTCTTTTTTCATATACACTGGCTTGTTTTACCTTGCGCCCGGTTTCCGTATCAATCACATAGCCGCTAATCAGGTAAAGATTGTCAGCGGTAGTGATGTTCTCGGGTTCAATGGTGAGGTGGTTAACCGCATAACGCAGAATAATGTAATTCTCCCGCTCCTTATAATCCACTTTACCCTGGAAAAGCTGATCTAGAATCGTCCTTACGGGTACGTTTTTCAGGTTCATATTGACCAGGCTATCCTGATTAAACAAAGCTCCGTTATAGGCAAAATAGAAATCACCGGCTTTACTCATCTTGTCGAGCACCTGACTCACCGTTTCCTGCTTCGCGGTAAAAGTCAGTCGCCTGGAAAGATTCCGATGAGTATTGCTTGTTGCGGAAGATAATTGTGCCTCCGCAATACTGAAAAAGAAAAGAAAAATTACCGTTAATTTGATCTTCATTATTTTCTGTTAGACAGCAGGATCTCTTTTCCGTTACTGCTATGGGTTAAATTTAAAGCCTGACAAATGATATCCAGGTTGTAATCTAAAGGTTCGCTGAGTTTCAGGGTGGTAGTTAAAGTCAGGTTTTTAAGGGCAGGATCTAACTTAATCTGCGCGTCATAAGCCTGATTTAATACTTCAGTAAACTTGGGTAAAGGGGTGTTGTTAAGGACGAAAATCCTGGTTCTGTAATAGCTGTAAAGCTGATCCTGATTTTGTTCTTTCTGCAGTTTTCCGGAAGAAGCGTTGATGAGTACCCGTTCTCCGGCCACAAGATTGATCGTTTCTCCTTTCAGACTAACTTTCACGATCCCCGTCTCTACGATCACCTCGGTCTGCTGGTTCTTATGTTTAACATTGAAGGAAGTTCCAACCACTTTAACCGAAATCTGATCTACTTTGATCACGAAAGGATGGCTTTTATCCGGAGCCACCTTAAAGAATACTTCCCCTGAATCCAAACGTACGCTGCGGTCTGTTTTAAAGTCCGACGCGTAGCTGAGGGCTGATTTCTTGTTTAAAGTCACCTCCGATCCATCTGGTAATTTTTGGATGATGACCTCCTGATTTGCCGCCAGATCCATATATTTTTCAGGTGTCAGTACCTCATAAGCTACCCATGCACCTATGGCCAGTATAAACACTGCGGCTACTTTTATCCAGTTGTAGTTTCTTTTGAGTTGTAATACCTGATGTCCCGGCATGGTCTCCGCCTTTTCTTTTTGACTCAGTTTTTCTTTGAAGTTGAGCCAGGCTGTCTCTTCATTGACCGGGCTTTTTGGCGCCAGCAACTGACTGCTTTCCCAGATTTTTTCCAATTCCAGAAACGCAGATAGGTTCGCAGGGTCGGCAGCCAGCCATTTTTCAATAGCAGTGGTTTCTTCCTCACTGGTTTCTTTCAATAGAAACTTTATCAATAATTCATCAGTCATTGCCATGGTGTTAATTAAAAAAATCTTTGTAGTATGTTATGCCTATCCCGATCAGGATCAGAAAATCGGCTAGCTTTAACCGTAAAATCCGGAGCGCTTTGCCCATTTGGTTTTCTACCGTTTTCACCGACAGCCCTAACTGATCTGCAATTTCCCGGTATTTGAGTTCTTCAAATCTGCTCATTTGAAAAATGGTTCTACACTGCTCGGGTAAATCATTCATCGCAATGCTCAGATTGTTTTTTAATTGGCTCATTTCTACTCTGGCCGAAGCAGACTCAGATGGAGAAATAGGGCTATGTTGAGTATATTCCTGATGTTTAAATTTGATCTTTTCATGTTTGAGGAAATTCAGGCAATCGTGATAAATACATTTATATAGGTATGCTTTTACCGAGGACTGTATAACTAATAATTCACGTTTTTCCCAGAACTTCATGAACATCCCCTGAACCATTTCTTCCGCGGTATCATGGTCTTTCAGCATGACGAAAGCATAGGCATGAAGTGCCTTATAGTGCATTTTGAACAATTGCTCAAAGGCGACATCGTCGTAGGGTTCCAGGCTGGGGGATAGCGGATCGGTTAAATTCACAGGTTTAATTCTAGTCAAATATATTAGTTTCTTTTACTTATATCAGGGCATAAAAGCCAAATGTTTAAAGGTCAATTCTTTTGAGCATTTCAATTCCTGTTTCAGAATTAGTCGTGATCAGATCAATGTAAACGACTTTTGGAAACCAGAAGGAACCTCCTTTAACTTTTACAAATACCCGTTTTAATAGATGATTTCGTCCCTCATCCTTAATATAGATATGGTATTGCTGGTCGTTTTCTGATTTAATCAGGTACATGGGAAGCTTCTGATAGGCCGCCAGCCGGATTTCATAAACCTCATTTCCCAGGGCTTTTGATTTTACACCATAAGCGAATTTCTGTTCTATAGTAGTTAGTGGTTTTAATCGTCCCTGCTCTTCATATCTGATCCAGGAGCCCTTAACAGGTGCTTTGGGGTCTAGTTGCCCGTCTTCTTTAAAATTAAGCTCATAAACCACTGTATTCGCGTCCGGCGTTCTTTGCAGAAAGAACAATAGATTTTTTCCATTGGGAACGGGTAGGGGCTGTGCATCTACTACCTGCGTCAGTAAGAGCATAATCATCAATACAATGGCCGTTGCTTTGGAATGGATTTCTTTAGCCGGTGTTACCTGCTGATCCTTATTCAATTTATGTCGGTATATTTTCCCCGGACTGGCGAAAATGAAAAATAAACATTCTCTAAGGCCATCACTTCCTTTCACATCTTTCAACATATCCCGGTATTCCTGGAAATTCAGGGAAAAAGGGTTCGTTTTGTTTTCAATCGGTGTGGTGAGCCCATAAACCGGTTGCTCTTCTTCATATTGAAAAGTGCCAAATAAATGATCCCAGATCATCAAAGTAGCCCCGAAATTCTTATCCAGATATTTCTCCTGACTGCCATGGTGTACACGATGGTTGGAGGGGGTTCCGAAATACTTCTCAAAAAATGGCTGCAACTTCCCGATTGCTTCGGTGTGCACCCAGAATTGATAAAGTGTACTCAGCTGACTGGCGACTAAAAAGATCACCGGATGAAAACCCATTAGTGCCACAGGAATAAAGAACACGGTTTTGAAATGTTGCAGCCAGCTTTGGCGAAAAGCAACCGTCAGGTTATAATGTTCTGCAGAATGATGGACTACATGAGTTGCCCAAAAGAAGCGGTTAAAATGGGAAGTCCGATGCGACCAGTAACTACAGAAATCGTAGAGGATGAAGCAAGGAATTAAAGTCCACCAGTTCATTTCCATACGCCATGGCAAGAGGTTATAAATCCAGATTGCAGCATAAATCAACACGACTTTCATCAGAATATTGACCAGTAAATTCCCTAGTCCGACCAGCAATGAACCGATCGTTTCTTCTTTTTCATAGGTTTTATGTGCCCCAAAGTGCGACAGGAGAAATTCGATTAGCGCAAGTGTAAATACTGCGGGTAGCGCGTAAGCAATCAGATTAGGAGCCTGTTCCTGCATCAGATAACTGTCTGCGAAGTCAATTTTTGCTGCCCCAAATACAGGGAGTAATTCGATCCATTCGGTAGTTAGGGTTGCCATAGGTATGGGATTAAAAGATAAAGGGGATAGGAAATGAAAAGATTAGAATATTACCTGGATTCCTCCGGAATAACCTAAATACAAAGCCTGGAAGTCATGCCCACGATCACTCCAGGTATGTATGTATTGCTTGTGGAGGTTCCTGCCTTCAGTGGTATTGGTGCTTAGGAAATTAAGGGATGGCCCGGCAAATAATTCCAGGTGATTTCCGATTCTTAAAGCGGGTAAAATGCGGAGCGATGATTTAAAATATTCTCCTGTTTTGAAACTTTCTAATACACTTCCTGTTAGTTCTGTGTTGAGTCGGAAGGAAGAACTTTGAAACCAATGGGCACCTAAACCGACTTCCATAGCATAAACTTCTTTCTTGTTTTTGAGGTTGTATCCGATGCCGATCATACCATAGGTAACTTTTCCTCCCGAGCGGAAAGAAAGCATGGAAGTCTGCGTTTCATCCAGGGTTAAGCTGATGCTTTTTTCTCCTTTTTTTACCAGGTTGATGATCCCGATAGGGTAGTCGCTGCTATCGGCAATATTGATAAAACCGGCTGCTTGTACACCTTTTACTTTTTTGGCGATATTGATGAATCCGGCAAATTGGGAACCTTTTACATCTTCCGCTTTATTGATAAAGCCGGCTAACTGTGAAGCAGACACATTTTTCCCGGCAATATTGAGGAAACCTGCAAGTTGTGAACCCTGAACTGAATTGGCTTTATTTAAGAAACCAGCGAACTGTGCACCTTTGACGTCTTTCGCAATATTGAGGAAACCTGCAAATTGAACTCCATTGATATTTCCTTTGGAAACATTCGCAAATCCGGCAAAGGCAGCGCCATCACCTTTCCCGTAAGTATTTAGAAATCCGGCGAATTGTACGCCTGTCGCCTTTTTACCAATGTGATTGGAGAACAGGGCAATTTGTGTTCCTGTTGCTTCATTTCTGATAATATTTGAAAAGCCTGCGAAACTGAATCCATTTTCAACGGAAGAGGTACCTGCGAGTAAATGAAAAGAGAAATTGTTGGTGTCTAAAGGGGCATGTTTTCCATTGCTGCTCAATGGGTAAGTTAATCCGATATGGGTTTTTCCAAGCCCTTTTTCGATCGTTTGAATTGTGCGGTTAACATGTTTCATCGCAAAACTGCTACTGTCACCGGGGTTAGCACGATTCGTCTCCGAACGGCTTTTATTGTTCGCAGTTTCACTTTGCGCAAAACCGCTTATTCCTGAAAGTAACAATCCGCTAAGGGCGAGAGCCTGGTAGCTTGTTTTTAATGTTTTGTGGTAGTTGGGAGTCCTCATTTTTGTCTGATTTTGAAATGAGACAACGTAATGAGGCTTTACCCCTACGACCTTTTGAAAAATTAATGAATAAAAGCGGAAGCGTCTTTACTTTCCTCGATTTGAACCATAATATTTCTCCTTCCAATCACCAGAATCATCAAGGCGATGATGGTGGTTCCGGTCATGATGGCAACCATAGGAACCGCCGATTTTACCTCAAACATACTCACGCCAAAGGAGGCTAAAGCACCCAGACCCATTTGTACCGCACCCATCAAGGCAGATGCACTACCCGCATTTTTGCTGAATGGTGCAAGCGATAAAGCGGAGGTATTCGGGTTGGTTAAGCCCAGACAAGATAGGAATAAGAAAAGTAAAAGAACGGTTTCTGTAAGGCCAAACCAGTTATTGATGCTACCCAACAGGAAAAATAAGACGATCACTACCTGGGTACTTAGCGCGGCAAAAATCACTTGTTCGCTTTTGTATTTCCTCAATAAAAAGGTGTTGATCTGGCTGGAGCCGATTAAACCTGTAGCTAGTAAAGCGAAAATCCAGCCATAGCCTTCTTCCGACACTTGAAAAATATCGATAAAAACCAGTGGTGAACCCGAGATGTAAGCGAACAATCCGGAGAAAGCCAGGGCACCGGTAAAAGCATAGGTATAAAATTGTGGCTCTTTGAGTACCGAAAGAAAGTTTTTGAGAATAGGGAGTGGTTTCAGAGAAAGGCTGGTGTCAGGTTTATAACTATCCGGCAGCCAAAGCCAGCTGGCGATCAGATTCAGTACCCCTAAACCCATCAAAATGATGAATACAGAGTGCCATCCCCAGGCCACCGTTACATAGCCACCCAAAGTAGGGGCGATCATTGGAGAAACGCCTACTACAAGCATCAGTAAGGCGAAAACTTTAGCATTTTCTTTTACCGGAAAAAGGTCTCTGACCATGGCAATCGAGGCCACTGCGGCGGCACAACTACCAATTGCCTGTAGGAAACGCAGAATAATCAGGGCATCCAGACTACTAGCAAACACACAAAATGCGGAAGCAATAATATAAACCAGTAATCCGATATACAAGGGCTTTTTTCTGCCAAAACGGTCTAATAAAGGGCCGTAAAGAAGTTGTCCCGCGGAAATTCCGATAAAATAACTGGAAAGTGATAACGATACTTTAAGCACAGTTGTATTCAGATCTTTGGCAATGGCCGGAAATCCAGGAAGGTACATGTCGATTGAAAAGGGGCCTAACGCGGTTAGGGAGCCTAATAGTACAATCAGGAGGAAGTATTTTTGTTTTGTCATTAGATTTTGCAAATATAGGAATTGTACTTTTGGCATCCGCCGGAATCGGTCGTTTTCTCCGGGAATTCGTCGTTTTACCTCAACATATCTTCAGTTTTATCAAAACATAATCTTTAGCATTTCGTTTTTAATTATATAAGTTTTAAGCAGGATTTTGTAAGTCCGGCGAAAGGAAATTCCTTATTTTTGTATTTGCATAAACCTCCTGAGAGATAGAATTATGATGTTATACGTAAAAAACATGGTCTGTGAACGTTGTGTGATGATTGTTCGTCAGCAATTGGAGCAGCTTCATTTCGAAGTAAAAGACATCAGCTTAGGTAAGGTAGAGGTGGCTCCGGATCCTAATCCCACTCAATTGCAGGACATATCGGCAACGATGCAATTGCTGGGTTTTGAACTGATGGATAAGGGGAAAGATCAGCTGGTAGAGCAGGTGAAGAATAAGGTGATTGAGCTGGTTCATTATTCGGATCTGAATGAAATTAATCAAAGCCTGATCACCATGATTGCAGAGCGTCTGGATAAGGACTATGCCTATCTGAGTCGGTTGTTTTCTGACGTAGAAGGGATTACGATCGAGAAGTATATCATTCAACAGAAAATCGAAAAGGTAAAAGAACTCCTGGAATATGGAGAGCTAAATCTGAACGAAATTGCTTATAAAATGGGATACAGCAGCAGCGCACACCTTTCTGCACAGTTTAAATCGGTTACCGGTTTGAGCCCCAGTAAATATAAAGACTCCAGTGCTAACCAGCGAAAACCATTAGATAAAATCAAATAAGCGATGCGGAATTTGTAACATTACTTCGCTAAATATATTCTAAACTGGAAATTTAAACACACAGATGCCTTTTTATAAACACTATTCATTTGATCTTTGGCTGACCTTGATCAAGTCCAATCCTGCTTTTAAAACGGAGCGGACGAAATATTTTCATGCCCGGTTTAATTCCAAAAAGAAAACTATTGAGGAAGTCGCTTTAGTTTTTAGACAGGTGGACTTAATGGTGAATGCCATCAATGAAAAAACGGGTAAGAACATTGATGCTGATGAAATGTATCTGATGGTGATCAGTATGATCAATGATTATTCAACGGATTTTCAGGAGGTAGATACCGAAGCATTGTATCTGGAAATGGAGACCCTGTTGTTAAATAACATGCCTTTGTTATATAATCCAGAAACTTTTACCGTGTTAACCGCACTGAAATCATCCGGACTGAGTACGGTAAATGTGTTAAGCAATACCGGCTTTATCAAAGGAAAAACCTTAAGAAAAGTATTGTCAAATCTGAACTTGTCGGACTTATTGGATTTTCAATTATACTCTGATGAACTGCGTTTGTCTAAACCTAATCCAGAATTTTTTAAACTGATGCTGAACACGATTGACCCGGTTAAACACCCGGAAATCGGACTTCATGAAGTCATCCATGTAGGTGACAACCCCATTGCGGATGTAAAAGGGGCGAAAGCGATGGGAATCCATACCCTGCTGATCAATTCAAATGACTTATTAATTTCACATTTACTTTCATGATTCCATATACCTACTCCCTGCACAAAATAAATGACCAGGTTAATTTCGGCTTCTCAGCCGATGATTACAGTCGCTTTAAATTCGGTGATGATCTGGTATCTAAGTCTTTCGGAAAAGATCTGGCTGATGGTTTTATCAAATATTATCTGCAAGAGAACTTGATTACAGAACAGATTGTAGTCATTTCCAGTCCTTATTGTTTCATTCCTACAGCAACTTTTGCAATGAAAAACGCATTTGTTTCTCAATTGAACCGTTGGTTGGTTGCGCATGGTGGATTGGTCGTTCAGGAAGCTAAAGTACACCGAACCATCACTTATAAAGAGGATTACGGGGGATTAAGTGCGGAAGAAAGAATGAAACTGATTGGAAATGATTCTTTTCATATCGATAAAGACTTTTTAGCAGGTAAAACATTGCTTTTTCTGGATGATATCAAAATTACGGGAAGTCATGAGCGGATGATCCTGAAAATGGTGAAAGAATATGGTCTTAAAAACGATATTCATATGCTTTATTTTGCGGAATTGGTGAATAAAGATATTCATCCGAATATTGAAAATCAGCTAAACTATCATTTGGTGAAATCTATTTTTCACCTGGATGAGATCATTAAAGGCGGAAACTTTGCGGTAAACACGAGGATTGTAAAATATATTCTGAATAGTGATTTTGAAGATTTCAGCATTTTCATCGATAGACAAACTGCGGAATTCAAGAACAACTTGTATGATTTATCATTGGGCAATAGTTACCATACGATTCCATCTTATGAAGGAAATCTAAATCATTTGAAAAATCAGTTACAGCAGCAGCCTTATACGGTAAGCTAAAAAGGTTTTTAAGTTGAGAAAGAAACTCCTGCAAGAAAATGCAGGAGTTTTTTGTGTTTCAGGGAGGGGAGTATTGCGGTTGGCTTCCGGATAGAAAGCGCCGTTTGTGATTTTATGGAAGCTCAACTTTGCTTTCAGGAAAACTTAAAGCTGCGTCCGGAATACGCTCGGAATGCGTTCGGATTGTGTTCAGATTTTCTTAATCTCTGATAGGTCGTTGATTAATGGTTGATAGGTCCTTGATAGGTCTAAATGACCTTTCAACCATGATTCAAGGATCAATTAAATATGGGGGAAATACGACTACAATCTGAACGCATTCCGGACGCAGCCCGAAGGAAAGATGAAAGGAACAAGATCGAAACATCGGGTAAGGAGCGAAGGAGCCAGGCTTGAGAGCCAAATCCTGATAATTGACTGTATTAACCTGGAATTTGCTGCAAAATCGGGAATACTAAGTCAGCAATAAGGACCCTGAAATCCCAGGCAAAAAGCAATTGTCATCCGATCTTCAAATAGGAGGGGATCAGCGGATAAAAAACACGATTTTTACATTAAAAAGCTAGTTTATTACCCGAAAAATTGATATTTTGCAGGTACTGATGAAGCGGCTGATTTTGCTAAACGAAATTTGTAATCGTACAGATTTCAAAGCGGAAACCGAGGCTGGGACCAGTATTGTTAATTATTGATTATAATTTAAAATTGATGAAATATGGCAATTAACTTGCAAAAAGGACAAAGGGAGAATATTGATGCTCCTAAATTTACGATCGGACTTGGATGGGATACCAATAGTTCTACTACAGGTACAGCATTTGATTTAGATGCTTCCATTTTTATGTTAGATGATCAAAAGAAATTAGTGTCGGATCAAAATCTGGTATTTTACAACAACCTGGTTTCTCCTGATGGTTCTGTAGAACACACAGGTGACAACTTAACAGGTGATGGAGATGGCGATGATGAGCAAATCAAGATTGATTTGACCAAAATAGATCCTAAAGTAAATGAGATTTGCGTTGTGGTAACGATTCATGATGCAGAAGGCAGAAAACAGAATTTCGGTCAGGTTAGAAATTCTTTTGTACGTATTTTTGATGCCGCTACAAATGAAGTAATTTTAAAATACGAACTGGAAGAAGATTTCTCTATTGAAACTGCGGTAGAATTCGGTAGAATTTACAAACGTGAAGGAAAATGGAAATTCGAAGCAGTAGGAATGGGAATGAAAGGTGGTTTACAGGATTATTTAAATAAATATCAATAAGAAATTATGGCAATTAATCTTCAAAAAGGACAGCGTATCAGTCTTGAAAAGAGTAACGGAAGCAAGCTTCAAAATATTTGTGTAGGAATTAACTGGGGTGCCATTGAGAAAAAAGGCATGTTTGGTTTTGGTAAAACAAAAGAAGCAGTAGATTTGGATGCAAGTTGTGCCTTGTATAATGAGAAAAAACAACTGGTAGATGTGATCTATTTCGGTAGTTTGAAATCTAAAGACGGCGCAGTAAAACACAGTGGTGACGATTTAACCGGCGATATGGGTGGTGATGATGGTTTAGATAATGAGGTAATTACTTTAGATTTTACCCAGCTTAACCCATCTGTTGACTATGTGGCATTTGTATTAAATAGCTTTAGAGGTCATGATTTTGGAACCATTCCTTTCGCATCTATCCGTATTTACGAAGGAAACCCAAAACAGGTAAGAGAAGTATTTGCAACTTATGATATCGCAAATGGCGCAGGTTTTGCTGGTCATGTATCTATGGTGCTAGGTGTATTCTATAAGAAAAACGGAGAGTGGAAATTCAACGCAATCGGAGAGCCTACCAAAGACAAGAAATTAGAAGAAACTGTAAATACAGTAACACAAAGCTATCTTTAGAATCTAAAGGCAAAGGAACATTTTATTGAATTATGGAAATAACCCCGAATAATACCCAAAGCCTGACTCCGGTTCCGGTAAAACTGGATAAAGATGGAAATGTAGATTTAACAACCATCACACCGGAAGAGGTGAGAAAATATAGTGAGATTAATAAATCATTACAGCCTTCTGACGTTAATTCTATCCTGAATTATGGGGTAGAAGCGCAAAATTCTATGGAGAAATACAGTAATGATTTTTTATCATCTGTAAGAACTCAGAATAGCGGCGAAGTTGGTGGATTGATTAATGAATTACTAAGCGAGCTTAATTATATTGATGTTTCTGAACTGGAACAGAGTGGTTTTAAATCTTTCATTTCAAAAATCCCTTTCCTAAAGAATCTGGTAGTTGATGTTAAGAAACTATTTCAAAAATATGATGTGGTGGTCAATAATATTGACAAAATCACCAATAAGATTAAGGCTGGGCGCTTAAATTCGATCAAGGACAACAGCTCATTGCAAACGATGTTTGATAACAATGTGGCGTATATCCACCAGATGGAAGAACTGATTATTTCGGGTCAACTGAAATATGAAGAACTGAAACAGAAATTGACGGAAATGGAAGCCAATCCTGCTGATTATCAGGATTATGAAATCGCTGATTTAAGAGATTTCATCACCAGATTAGACAGACGTTTAGCTGATATGAAAATTGTCCGCTTTATCATGTTACAGTCGCTGGCCCAAATCAGAGTCGTGCAGAATAACAATACTTCTATCGCTGAAAAAGCACAGTCGATTGTTTCTACCACCATTCCGGTATGGAAAAACCAACTGACCATTGCAGTCGCTTTACAAAGGCAAAAAGCCAATGTAGAGATGCAGAAGAAAATTTCTGATACCACCAACACCATTCTGCAGAAGAACGCAGAAATGCTGAAACAGAATAGTATCGACGTGGCCAGAGAAAATGAAAAAACAGTAGTATCATTAGATACGCTGAAAATGACTACGCAATCGTTGATCGAAACCTTGAATGAGGTGAAGAAAATTCATGAAGAAGGAGAGCAGAGCAGAAGAGTGTTGGATGGAGAATTGAAAACTCTGGAAACTGAATTGAAGAAAAACGTGACCCGCGTTAATTAAAAAAATCGATGGATGACCGCCGTAATTATATTTTAAAAGAATCCCGCACAGAGATCAGCCGTTTACAGCTGCTCTCTGTGTTTTTTGAGGAAGAAGCGGTTTATAAAATTTACCTGCGTAGCCAGGTCATTCATCAGTTGTTTGAGCAGAATGAAGAGTTGGATATTGATAAACTGGAGCTATTTCATGTCCAGTTTACCTCCAGTGTTATTGAGCTGCTCAGAAAAATCAAGAAAAATAATGAAAAGAATGTCAGCCTGATCTATGATGAAATAGAGCTGAATAAGGAGCTGATCGAACGGATGAGTAATTCGGTCTTTACGGACCGGAATTTCAAGCTGGACAAGCAGAAACAGGCCTTAAAGATCAATTTATCCTTAAGGAAGTTGTTCGAAGTGTTGTCTGAGCTGAGTACCGATTTTCCTTTTTCAAAAAATATCAATTCATTTAGCTCCAGGTATGCTAAAGACTTTTATTACAACATTACTCCTGATCAGTTGAGTGAACTGATTCAATACGATCCGAAAGATGTGTATCTAAACATACATGCAACTATCGAAAAGAAATTAATGGGCACCCTTTGTAAGTATGATTTTAAAACGGAGTTCTTCTGCGGATTAAAATCAGGACAAATGATCATTGAGGTCTATAAGTTTGTAGAAGTTGACCGTTATTTTCTCTTTTTCCCCAACAGGAATCTCTTCCTGTTTTGCGATATGGAGGTTTTAAAGGATATGGACTGGACCAATAATCTATCGGAAAAGGAAAAGATGATTCAGGAGCTTTCTTACAAGAACGATAAGCTGGAAAGTAGCGCTGCGGCCCTTAAAACCTATATCCCAAAAGAGATTATCGATCTGCTCGAAGAGAATTACCTGAAAATTTCAGACCTGGATTTCCTGGAACATTTGAATAACTTCGATGTACAGGCTAATATTTTAAAAGCAATGCTGAAAACAGATCTTTTTTAGCATTTTTTACACAGTAAATAAAACAATAATTAAAACATGGATAATAATTTGATTAATCACCCAGGTGTAATCATCGGGTTTGCAATACTAGTCGTCGTGATGCTATTGCTGGATTTGGGCGTTTTTAATAAGAAGGTACATGCCGTAAGCAGCAAAGAAGCTGCAATATGGTCTGTTGTATGGATTACTTTATCTATGGCTTTTAGTGGAGTGATTTATGCAACCTCCGGATTTGAGAAATTCACACAATTTCAATCGGCCTACTGGATTGAGAAGGCTTTATCAGTCGATAATCTCTTCGTCTTTATTCTGGTATTCGGTTTCTTTAAAGTACCAAAAGAATTACACCATAAAGTGTTGTTCTGGGGTATCATCGGTGCGTTATTGTTCCGCGCGATCTTCATTTTTGCTGGTGTAGGATTGATTAACTTAACCTACCTACCTGAAATGACGATATTCGGAGAAGTAGTGAAAATCAATGTGATTCTGTTAATCTTTGGTATCTTCTTAATCTATGCAGGTATCAAATCATGGGTGGCAGATGACGATGATGATGAAGAAAAAGACTTTAGCAAAAGTGCTGGTGCACGTTTGATCTACAAGTTCTTCAAAGTAAGCAAGGAATTTGATGGTGCAAAGTTTTTCACTGTTGAAAACGGAATTAGAGTAGCTACACCATTATTGGTAGTTGTTGCGGTAATTGAGTTTACAGATTTACTTTTCGCAGTAGATTCAATCCCTGCGATTTTCGCCATTGCTCCTGATGATCCACTAATCTTATATACGTCTAACATTTTTGCGATCCTGGGTTTAAGAGCCCTGTATTTCCTGTTGGCGAATTTTATTCACATGTTCAGCTTGCTGAAATACGGATTGGCCATTATCTTAGCCTTTATCGGGGTTAAAATGGTAATTGCTCCGTTCTATCACATCTCTTCACCATTATCATTGTCGATTGTAGGTGGAGTATTGATCCTGGCAGTAATTGCTTCCATCATTTTTGTGCCGAAAGAAAAAGCAGCATAATAGTTTAGTAATTGCTCCGCAGGAGCGGATTAGAAAAGGCCCGGGTTGTTAAAACTCAGGCCTTTTCTGGTTTAAATCTTAACTTTGTCCATAAATCAATAATTATGCAACATTCTTTAACGATCAATCTTCCCGAAGAATTCCGGACTTTGTATGCGGCCAATCCCGAAACCGCGTTGCTTAAATTGCTGGACATGCAGAAAGAACCTTTAGCATTGATGATTCAAGGCTATCATGCCAGGGAAAAAGTACGTCATGTTAATTTCATTGCAGATAGTCTGGAATTGGAGGGAACAGGGAAGGGGAGCTTCAGTGTAAGCTATCAGCTGGAAGAATATAATGTTTGTAGTGCCATCGACCGTACCGATATGGAACGTATGAAACTGACATTTACCCTGGATCAGGCTATTCAGACAATGAAAATATCAGGTGTGTTTATACCGGAACGCGAACCGGATTCTTTTTAAAGCACCGTAACCACTGGATTTTGCTCATAAAAAAAACCGGCAATTACTTGCCGGCTTCTTACTTATGAATTGATTAAACTAGAATAAATTAAATTCAACTCTACGGTTAGCCTGACGACCAGCAGCAGTTTTGTTAGTTGCAATCGGACGAGCCGGACCGTAACCTACCGCTTCAATACGTGCAGGGTTTGCACCTTGTGCTACTAAATAATCTTTTACTGCTTCTGCTCTTTCTTTCGATAAACGCATGTTTAAGGCATTAGAACCAGTGTTATCAGTATAACCAGCTAATTTAAGGCTGAAGTTTTTCTCTACTAATAGCGCTGCAACACGGTTTAATGTAGGGAAAGATTTTTCACGGATTGTCGCTTTTCCTAAATCAAATTCTAAGTTTTTAATCGCTTCAGCAACAACCTTACGGTCAGCTTCTGTGATGATTACTTTTTCTCTGATAATGGTAGCCGGAGCAACTAATGGACATCCTGAACCATCAACAACTACACCTGATGTTGTACCAGGACATTTGTCAAATTTGTTCGCTACACCATCTTTATCATCATCACCCATTTCTTTAGCATAAACTTCTCTATCTCTCTCGATTTTCTGTTCAGCAGTAGATAAAGCACTTCTTAATGCTGCACTTTCTTCTGCACTTTCGTTACGTAAGTTTGCTAATGAACTATAGTTTTGTAATTGTGGTTTTGATTTGCTACCCAATGCAAATTCGATACCTGCATGTCCGTAAGAGAATTTATCAAACGTTCCGGTATTGTAGCCATCAAATTCAGCTGTTTTTGTGAAGTTCACATCATAACCGAAGTCTAAGTTAATACCTTTAGCGATACCAAGTTTGAAACCTGCACCTACAGGGATGAAATAACCGTCTTTGTAGTGGTTTTGTTCTGTAAGTGTACCATCAGTAACTTTAGCGCCTGAAGACATGTAACCCGCACCAGCTTTAACGTAAGGGATCAGGACTGCATTTTCGTTGTTGATGCTGATGTTAGCCAGGTTGTAAACTGCTGTTAAAGCTGCCGACCATTCCAGATGCGTTTCAAAAGCAGTGTTGCTACCTAAATATTTACCACCAGTAAGACCCGGGTTTAAGGCGCCTGATCCTTTTACCTTTCCGGCAAGGAAATCAGCTTGTAAACCTAAAGCAGGAAGGATTTGTTTTTTGATGTATCCACCGTATCCTAAAGCTTCTCTCGCGCTATTAAAATCACGATCATTACCATTGAAAATAGTGTTTGAGCTTAGTATACCTGCATGACCACCTATTGACCAGGTGCGGAACTCTTTTTTCCCGAAGCGTCCTGCTGCATCAGGGTTTGTATCTTGTGCGAATAATTGCGATGATGCACCCAATAGGGTCACTACCATTGCGGCTTTTGTAATTTTGGATTTCATATTCTTTTCAATTAGGTATTTGCGTTCTTTTAGTATTATTGAACTACAATCCCCCTTGAAATAATCTTGCCAAACAACTATTAGCGCTTAAAATCCTATGAATACATTAATAATGAGTGAGTTATTGATTTCTTGATAACGTATTAAATTTCAACCTATCCCGATCAACGCTCAGATTTAGTGTATAGTATTTAATACAGAAATTATAAATCGAAGACTTCTCCGAGCTCAGGAATACTGACTTTATAGTCGATTTCCCGCAGGGCTTCTGCCAGACTTTGCGTGCTTTTATCTTCGCCATGTACCAGAAATACTTGTTTTAGTTTGGAAGGATCCTGTTGTTTTACCGTATTGACGAGATCTTTGTGATCGCCATGACCACTCAAAAGATCTGTTTTCTGAATGGTAGCATAGACCATTAATTCCCGGTTTCTCAGTCTAACGATAGAATCTCCACGGAGTAAACGGTGGCCCAGCGTCCCTTTGGAGCAATACCCAATGAATAGGATCGTGCAATAATAGTTTTGTATGTTATAATATAGATGGTCTTGTATCCTTCCGCCTTCCAGCATGCCTGCCGAAGAGATAATAATACAAGGCTCATGATAATTCGAAATGGAAATACTCTCGCGTTTATCATGAACATAGGAGAGTCCCTCAAATTCAAACTGATCACCCTGGTGTTTGTAGAAATCCTGAGCCTCCTGATTCAGTAAATGATAATGTTTGCGGTATATTGTAGTCGCAGATTCGGCTAGTGGACTATCTACAAATATTTTCACGTAAGGAAGTAAGCCCTTACTAAAGATCTGATTTAAGGCAAATACCAGCGACTGGGTTCTGCCGATACTAAAGGCAGGAATGATCAGGCGGCCTGGATTTTTGATACAAGATTCCTGAATCGTTTCAATTAGTTTCTGCTCCAGACTCATTTCTGAGCTGTGTAGCCTTCCGCCATAAGTAGATTCTGAAACGAGGTAATCTACTTCAGGGATCGGTTCAGGATCTCCCAATACCGGGTAGTTGCTGCGGCCAATATCACCGGTGAAGGCTATCTTTTTAGTGATTCCCTCATCCTGTACCGTTAAAACAACAGCTGCGGCACCCAGAAGGTGGCCAACAGGGATGAACTCCAGGGATACTTCCGGATTAATGCGGAAGTTTTTATGGAAATTAACGGTTACAAACCTGTCCACCGTATCCATAACATGTTTATGCAGGTAAAGTGGCTGCGGACCCGGTCCTCTTTTTTTACGGCCTCTGCCGGATTTTGTCTGTTTATTGATAAAAATGTTAACAGAATCGAGTAAAAGTAATTCTGTAAGGTCAGCAGTAGGTGGAGTGCAGAGAATCTGTCCTTCAAAACCCATCCTGATTAGGGTAGGGAGATTCCCGGAATGATCAATATGTGCATGGGTAAGGATCACGACATCTATAGATCCCGGATCAAAAGGAAAATACTGATTCTCTTCCTGATAGGTGTCTTTCTCATAATCCAGACCACAATCTACGAGTATTTTGTAATCCGCTAATTCCAGCAGATGCATGCTCCCTGTTACCTGTCTTGCTGCTCCCCAAATGGTCAATTTCATATTTCCGCTCTTGCTTAAATGCAGCAATATATCAATTTAAAAGCGATCAGTATCCATCCATTTTGAAAAATCAGCGATCCGGTATTCGTAATGGAAGGCGGAATTGGCCGGTAAACCGGAAACAATTTTCCATTTTAACAGCTGATCCTGGAAAGATGGTAATGGAAGTTGTGATTGCTGTGCAGCTTTGACGTAGAATTCCTGTTTACTGGGATGGTCCGGACTACAGACATTGTAAATCTGCCCGAATGCGTCCTGTTGAATGAGTGCCAGCGTAAATTCTACGCAGTCTTCCTGGTGCACCAGGTTTACCGGAGCCTGGCCGTTAGGAATGTCCTGCTTCCCGGCAAAGAACCTTCCCGGATTTCTTCCCGGACCGATCAGTCCGGCAAAACGGAGTATGGTGGTCGAAAAGGAAGTGTTGGCGGATAATAATTGCTCGGTTTCCAGCATTGCTTTCCCGGATGGTGTATCAGGCATGGTTTTGCTGGATACGCTGGTTTCCCCGTTAGATTCCCCATAAACTGCGGTGGAACTAATGAAAATAACCTGTGGTACTTTAGCTGCTTGTGCTAGCCTGGCGATCTTTTGGATTTTCCCTGAAAAAGAGGCTTGTTCTGAGGTGTTTCTTTTTGGGGGTATGGCAATGACTAAAATATCGGTATTGAAGAAATCCGGATTACTTGTATCTCCCTGCTCTTGAAAATCAAGAAGGAAGGGTTGGATGCCCATGGAAGAAAGAATTTCGACTTTCTCGGGACTGGTTGTTGAGCCTTTTACGGAATAACCTTCGGCTAAAAGGCGTTTGGCCAGTGCCAATCCGTACCAGCCACAACCAAGAATGCTGATGGTCTGTTGTTTTATAGGTGTCAAATTACTTTGCATGGTCTATTATAAATAAAAAAAGGGGTAATGCCTGAGCATACCCCCTTTATAAAATGAATGTAAAGACTAAAGAACGGTTACGTTAGAAGCCTCAGGACCTTTTTTTCCTTCATTCAATTCAAATTCTACGCTGTCTCCTTCATTCAATTCTCTGAATGAATCTCCTGCAATCGCAGAAAAATGTACGAAAATATCTTTTCCTCCATCTTCTGGAGTTATAAATCCAAATCCTTTTGCAGAATTAAACCATTTAACTTTTCCTGTTGTACGCATATTCTTATATATATATTTCGATGTGAAAATAATGAATTGAACATTAATATCAAAATCTTAAAATCAGGGTGGAGGATAATTTAAATTTAGGAAATTTTATTTTGTTAAAACCTATATTACAGCTACTTGTTAATTTATCCGGACTAATATCTACTTTAGGTATGTTTTAACTGGATTTCAAGGCAATAGGATTGCCAGTGTGGAATGTGCTTAAATCCCGCCTGCCAGGGCTTAAACTTTTTACAGGGCAGGCTTTCCGGAAAATTAAAGAATAATAAAAACGATATCAGGATGAATTACAAGAAAAACAGACTTCTCAGCAGAATTTATGAAGAAAAGAACAATCTTGGACTGGATGCCGATGGCTCCTCTGAGGATTTTTCGTTTAACAGCTATCTGAATAGCGACCATGAGCGGATTTCGGGGAATCCCGATGGCGAAAATGACCTTAGATATCCGAATTCGCCAGCCGAACCAAGTCCCTTGATGGACAAATAAAATGCCTCAAAAATGCACCGTAGAGGCTGGTTTGGCGGTGTAACACCTATTATTTGAGCGGGATAAGTTGTAGAAAAATGCCCACAATGGGGCCTTTATTGGGAAAATAAACTACCTATAGCTGTTGTTTATGAGATCATCAATTATATTTTTAATATCGAAAATACCGCTCAGTATGCTTACATCTAAGTTTATTGCTTTATTTTGAAGTTCATTTTGTCAAAATACAGGTCTGGCTTGGTTTTTTCCTTTAATATCTCATAAAACTACAGGAAAATGAGGGCATTATATCCATTATTGTTATTAGTTACGCTGTTTCTGGGTAGCTGTAAAAAGGAGGGCGTAGAAGCTGAAAGCCCTGTAGTTTTAAAGAATGCAGGACTCTTAAGAGTGGAATGTAATAAATGTGTGATTAACTACCAGGTCAATGGTAAGAATTATGAAGTAAGGGTCGACCGGGGAAGTGATGATATCGCTTTTTACTATGCGAATGGCTTTAACCTGATCACCACATTGCTTTCTAAAGAGGAGCAAAAGATCAGACTTTTAGTGATGGATTCTTCTGGAAGAGTGGTTTCTAATGAGCTGAAAGACTGGACGGAAGGTGAAAGTCGGATGCAAACCTTCGTGATCAAAATAAAATAACTGAGCTGATAGGAATATGAAGTATAGTAATTACTGCTTTTTTTAAACCAACGCAAGTTTAATTAAAGTTTTAACTAGAAAAAGCATTATGTTTACAGATAAAATCAGTAACAAGAACAGTACAGCCAGATCCTCTGAAACAGATCATTCTCCATATTTGGATAAATTTTTGTTGTGGAGTTCAGGTAAGACGCACACTAAAGAATACATGGAAAGTAAAACAGCTCACAAGAAAAGTATATTAATTGTTGATGATGAACTTAGTATTCTCAAATTGTTGAGTTTTATCTTAGCCGCAGATTACGATTTAATCATTAAAAAAAGTGGAATAGAAGCGATTGCCTGGTTGGAAGAAGGGAATGATCCTGATTTGATTATCTCTGATTTGATGATGCCTTATTTTGATGGCAGCTCCCTGATCAGGAACCTGAAAATCAGTGGATTCTATAGAAATACCCCGGTCATCTTATTGTCCGGTGCCGAAGATCTTGCTGAAAAAGTAAAAAATATGCCGTTTAAAATAGACAGTTATATGGAAAAACCTTTTAATCCGGCTACATTAAAAACTCAAATTGCTCAACTTATCGCATAATGAACACGTCTACAATTAATCGTCCTCAAATAAATGCTAAGATTGTGCATTTTGGGAAACTTCTTAAAAGTGTAATTGCCGAGGAGTTTGATGCCAATGTGGAGCAGATGGACGATCCTGAGGATTTTAGAAGATACCTGGATCAACAATCATTGTTGACCTTGCCGGATATTATTTTAATTGAGGTAGATGACAATAAGAATTGCTTTGATCAGATTAGAGAAATTAAGAAAAATCCACTGCTCCAGGGATTGATTATTGTATTGCTCGGGATCAAAGAAGATAGGAGCTGGAGAAAGAAAGCACTGGAGCTAAAGGTGAACGATTATTATACTTATCCATTTCCTTTGGAAGATTTCTGTGAAAGACTTAATTTTTTAGTTAAATTTAAGCTAATCAAACCTAAATTGATGGAGCTTTCTCAACAGGTAGAAGTAGAGTACCAGACACCCTTCGCTAAACGCGCTTTTGACGTGGTTGCATCGGGTATGGCACTATTGGTTCTATTCCCCTTGTTTATCATCGTAGCCATTTTAATCCGCCTGGAATCTAAAGGACCAGTAATTTATAAGAGTAAAAGGGTAGGTGCAGGATATCGCATCTTTGATTTTTATAAATTCAGATCGATGAGAAGTGATGCCGATAAAATGCTCGATTCTATCGCTAATCTGAACCAATATGCCAATGAATCTGATAAAAAGAACGGTAAAGCCGCTTTTGTGAAATTTAAAGACGATCCTAGAATTACCAAACTAGGCGCTTTTTTAAGGAAAACAAGTATCGACGAGCTGCCACAACTGATCAATGTTTTCATTGGAGATATGTCGCTGGTAGGGAACCGCCCGCTGCCGCTATATGAAGCAGAACAGTTGACAACCAATGAATGGTCTACCCGATTTCTGGGCCCAGCAGGTTTAACCGGCCTATGGCAAATCAGTAAAAGAGGGAAGAAAGATATGTCTGAAACAGAGCGTAAAGAGTTGGATAACTATTACGCAGACAATTATTCGATCTTATTGGACCTTAAGATTATATTGAAAACAATCCCTGCCTTGATTCAAAAGGAAGAAGTATAACCCGAAATAAACCAGTTAAAAAAATATAAACGCTAACAAGAATTCTCTTAACCAACTCAAATCATGAAAAATCTATTTAAAATCGCATTAATTGTATTAATGTTTATAAGCCTGGATACGTACGCCCAGGAATCAGTCATAGGAGAAATTAAGTACGCGGATTTAGAGAAGTACATTTCGTTGGCTAAGCAGAATTACCCAAAAAGAAAAGCGATGAATGAAACGGTTACTAAAGCAAAAGCCGAAATACCGATCACCGCACTTTCGTACCTTGATATATTTAATGGTTCTTATTTTTACAGACCTCAGGGTAAATCAGTAATTGATCCTGTAAATCCATACAATGTAAATGGATTCCAGTTTGGTGTAAACCTTAACCTGGGTGCCTTTCTTCAAAAGCCATTCAATGCTAAAAAAGCAAAATCTGATTTAAAGATTGCAGAATACCAGGCGGAAGAATATGATCTTGCGATTTCGGTAGAGGTTAAAAGAAGGTATTATGCTTATATTCAGCAAATCAGTCAGTTGAAGATCAATACACAAAGTGTACAGGATAATAAAAACGTGGCGGAGAACTTAAAATATAAATTTGAGAAAGGTGAAATTTCTTTAGATGTGTATAACCAATCGAGAATTAACTTGTCGACCTCTTTAACCTCTAAAATCCAATCTGAAGTAAGCTTGCTTTCTGCAAAAGATTCATTGGAAGAGATTATTGGCATGAAATTATCAGACGTTAAATAACAAAATTTATCATTACTTTAACTCAATGGATTTTAAGGATTTTTCAAAACATTTAAGCCGATACAAGTGGCTGATTATCATAGTGCCGGTTGTTGCTGTCGCAATAACTTACTTTATGGTGAAAAATATGCCCAAAGAATACAGTTCTGAAGCACAGATCTCTACCGGATTGGTAGATCAATCTAAGCAAGTCTATACTGAAGCCGGACAGGGGAGGGATTATTACCAAACCAGTCAACAGTTTGCCAATATCATGGAGAAGATGAAAATGAAAAAAATCATGAGTATTCTTTCCTACACTTTGATGTTGCATGATCTGGAAGACCCTAAAACTTCATTTAAACAATACAGTAAGAAGATTGATTCCTTATCTGCTCCTCAAAAAGCAGAATTAATCGATCTTTTGAAATCTAAAATTGAGAAAAAGAGTGTTTTAACCGTTGCCGACAATAAAGAGAAGTTTCCGCTGTATGAAATTATTAGCTCTATGGGGTATGATGAAAAATCGCTGGATAAAAAACTGAGTATCTATCATGGCGATGGCAGTGATTTTATCACCGTTAAATATACTTCTGAAAACCCTGAACTTTCTGCTTATGTAGTGAATACCCTTGCGAAAGAGTTCATCTCAAATTATACGCTGGATGTAAATTTCAATCAGAATAATTCTATCGTTTTACTGGATTCCCTGCTCCGCAAAAAGGAAGAGGTGATGAACCAGAAAAATGAAGCTTTAAGGAATTTCAAGATGGCCAATGGCGTCCTGAATCTGGATAAGCAAAGCGAAATCGTTTATGGTCAGATTTCTCAGAATGAAGAGTTAAAAGCACAAGCCTTAAGGTCTATACAGTCAAATCAGGGTGCTATTGCCGCTATTGAGGCGAAATTGCGAGGAGCTGATCCTTATGTAGGTGGAAATGTAGTTTCCGATAACAGAGATATTGTAAACCTTAAAAATCAGCTTAAAGTTGCAAATGACCGCTATATTGATGGTGGTTTTAAAGTATCGGATAAACGTAAAATTGATTCGCTTAGTAATGTACTTAGCAATATGACGGCCCGTAATTCGGACAATAACATCACTGATCCTACGGTTTCTAAACAAAATTTGATACAGCAAAGAGCAGCATTGCAAATTGCTACAGATCAGGCCAGAAGTAGTATTGCTTCTATCGATAGAGAATTGGCGATGCTGAAGGGTAAATACAACAAAATGGTGCCTTTTGATGCAGGAATTCAGAATTATGAAAGAGATGCAGACCTGGCTACCAAGGACTATATGGAGGCTTTAAATCGTTATAATCAGACCAGAACGGAACAGAATATCGGCTTAAAGTTAAATATTGCACAATATGGATTAATTGGTACTCCTGAGCCTTCAAAGGCAATGCTGTACCTGGCGCTTTCCGGAATCGGAAGTTTCTCGCTTTGCTTTATGGCAGTAGTCGGGCTTTTCTTCCTGGATAATAGTATTTATTCGCCTAAACAACTGGAACAGGCAACGGGTTTACCAATAATTGGAAACCTGACGCTGGTAGATGTACAAGGGAAATCTATTAAAAGCATCTGGAATGATGCCAATAACCCCGATTATATCGCTTATAAGAATTTATTGAGGTCTATTCGGTTGGAGATTTCTAACCACATGGAGGCCGATGATAGTAAGATTCTGGGCATTACCAGCCTCGGAGAGGGTGAAGGGAAATCTTTTCTCGCTTCCAGTCTGGCACAGGCGTTCGCCATGACAGGGAAGAAAATCCTGCTTATTGGTGGCGAAAATCATGTTCCCGAAGCAAGTAATTCGAAAGAACTGGTAACCAGAGAGAATTTTGAGACCTTCCTGGTTAAAAAGGAAATCCGTACAGATGACCTCATCACCGTTTTGAATAAAAACAATGACAATACTTCTCTATTAGAATTACAAAGCAATAAAAGCCTGAAAGCAGGTTTTGAAGTGTTAAGAGAAGAATTTGACTTGATTATTATTGATATTAATAGCATGAGAGACCTTAATATCGCTAAGGAATGGCTGATGTTTACGGAAAAAAGTCTGATTGTTTTTGAAGTAGGAGGTGTAATCTCGGATACAGACAGAGATGCACTTAATTATTTGAAGGAACAACCTGGTTTGTTAGGATGGGTTCTGAACAAAATTCGGACGAACAGTAAAAACTAAAACCTGGTTTTAGAGTTCTATCTTTAATGAACAGATTTTTTAAAAGATTTTAAATGCACAGCACACCCGGGACCAAACAGCGCAATAAATGGAGTATTACAATTATATCTTTTGTAATACTCATTTGTCTCGGTACTTCTATATTCATAGCGGATCTGGGTATTTTAGCGCCTGTGTTGGTCATTGCGATTTCCTGCGGAATTGCCTTGCAGATTTGTTTTATTCAGCAGCCTAAAACGATCATCTGGATGACGATCTTCTATATCTTTACCTTCGGTATCTTAGGAAGGGAAGTAGGAGGTTTTCCTTATGGAACGCTACAGGAGGTAATTCTTTTAATGGGATGGCTGACGATCATTTTTACCGCACACCAATACGATTGGAAAGTCTTAAATAATGATTTTGTCTGGTTGTTAACAATCTGGCTAATTGTCAGTGTGCTGGAAGTCGCAAATCCTGCCGGAGCCAGTCCACAGGGTTGGTTACAGGAGATTAGAGCAGCAGCTTTATATCCTTTCCTGATTGTTCCCCTCGGTTTTCTACTGTTGAAGAAGAATAAAGACCTGAATACCTTCTTGTATCTCATTATTGGCCTCTCCTTACTGGCCTCTTTTAATGGTTTAAAACAAATGTATATTGGCCTCTCTCCGGGGGAGCAAAAGTTCCTGGATGATGGTGCCGCAAATACTCACCTGATCTGGGGAAAATTAAGAGTTTTCTCTTTTTATAGTGATGCAGGACAATTTGGAGCCTCGCAGGCACATATCGGTTTAATCACTTTGATTCTTTGCCTGGGGCCGTTTAAATGGTGGAAAAAGGCATTGTTGTTTATCGCATCTATGATCATGATTTATGGGATGTTGATTTCAGGGACAAGGGGCGCTTTATTTGCCTTGATTATCGGTTTGTTGCTGGCCCTGGTACTGAGCAAGAAATTTAAAGTCATGATTATTGGAGGGGCAGTAGCACTTGCTTTTATTGGCTTCCTGAAATTCACCAATATCGGGGATGGAAATTATCAGATCTTTAGATTGAGGACTGCGTTAGATCCTAAAGAGGCTTCTCTGAATGTCAGACTGATGAATCAACAGATCTTACGGGATTATCTGGCCAGCAGACCTTTTGGTGGTGGACTTGGTGTGATCGGGGTCTGGGGAGAAACTTATAACAAGGATAAATTCCTTTCTACGGTACAACCGGATAGTTATTGGGTGAAAGTTTGGGCAATGTATGGCATTGTAGGCTTCATTTTATGGTTCTGTATCATGATGTATATTCTCGGAAAGTGTTGTGGTATTGTCTGGAAGACGGAGGACCAGGGTCTGAGAATAAAAACAATGGCATTAACCTCCGGCTATGCGGGTATTTTGTTCTGTAGCTATGCTAATGAGGTGATCAATACAGCGCCGTCCTCTTTCGTCGTTTATATTTCCTGGGTGCTCGTATTTATCAGCCCTAAAATTGAAGAAGAAATAAGAAATCAACACCATAAAAGTTTAAAACCAAAGATATAATGCCATACGAAATATTCGCTATACCGGCTTTGATCTGCTTTTTAATCGGGTTTTTCAAAGGGAAAAAGAAAAATGAAAACTAATTTCAGTATTGATGTCTATAGTTGAAAAAATCAAATCTAATCCTGCATTAAAGAAGCTTGCGCTAAGGCTGATGATTCCTGCTAATGAACATCGTCCTAGACTATGGGTGCGCTGGCTGGTGAATCCTTTTGTGCATCAAAAAGGAAAGGGTTCCATCATCAGGAGCAGAACGCGTATGGATGTATTTCCCTACAATCGCTTTGTTATGGGGTTTAAGTCTGTAATCGAGGATTTCGCTACTGTTAATAATGGGGTGGGTGAGGTGATTATTGGCAATCAAACGATTGTTGGAATCGGGAATGTGATCATAGGCCCGGTAACGATCGGTAATGAGGTGATGCTGGCGCAAAACATTGTGATCTCTGCATTGAATCATGGTTTTGAAGATGTAACGGTCTCCCCAAGGAGACAAAAAGAAACTTGTAAGCAGATCACCATTGAAGATGATGTATGGATAGGGGCCAATGCCGTAATTACTGCCGGCGTTACGCTGGGAAAACATTGTATTATCGGGGCGGGAAGTATTGTCACGAAAGATGTTCCTCCATTTAGTGTAGCTGTAGGAAATCCGGCAAAGGTGATCAAAAAATATAATCCGGCATCTGGAATCTGGGAGCGCGTTAATGCTGCCGGTAACTAAATGAGCATAAAAAACGTTGAGAAATTTAAGCTGTATACATGAGTAATATGATCAGGAATAGGGACATTGTAGTAATTGGACAACAGCCCTGGGATACCGAGATTGGGAGTAACTGTAAGAATATCGCACTGGAATTTAGTAAAAATAACAGGGTATTGTATATCAATTCCCCTTTAGATCGAATCACCTTATACAGAAATAAACAAGATCCTAAAATCAAAAAAAGACAGGATATGATTCAGGGAAAAGAAGAAAATCTGATCCTGATTCAAGACAACCTTTGGAATTTCTATCCGGATTGTATGGTAGAATCAATCAACTGGATTGGGAGTACTAAGGTTTTCAATTTCCTGAACTTACGAAACAATAAAATTTTATCGCGGTCAATTCTGCCTGCTTTGGATCGGTTAAATTTTAAGGATATCATCCTTTTTAATGATAATGAGATGTTTAAAGGGTTTTTCCTGAATAAACTCTTAAAACCTGCGCTCAGTATTTATTACTCCAGAGATTATATGGTAGCCGTTGATTACTGGAAAAAACATGGTCAGGAGCTGGAACCAAAGCTGATTGCCAGCAATGATCTTTGTGTAGCTAATTCAACTTTCCTGGCAGATTATTGTAAACAGTTTAATCCTCATTCTTATTACGTGGGACAGGGTTGTGACCTGGATATTTTTGTAGAAGATACGGAAAAGCAAGCTCCCCTTGATATTAGAGCATTAAAAGGACCAGTGATTGGTTATGTGGGGGCCTTACAGAGCATTCGTTTAGATATAGAAATCCTTTCACACTTAGCATTGGCCAGACCAGATTGGAATATTGTGTTGGTTGGTCCTGAAGATGAGGTGTTTAAGAGCAGTGTGCTTCATGAGATTCCCAATATTATCTTTACCGGAATTAAGCCTATTGCCGATTTACCGGATTATATCAATGCTTTTGATGTTTGTATCAATCCTCAATTGGTGAATGAGGTGACGATTGGGAATTACCCGCGAAAAATTGATGAATACCTTGCCATGGGCAAACCGGTAGTGGCTACCGCCACAAAAGCGATGGAAACGTTTAGTGATTTCGTTTACCTTGCGGAGTCAAAAGCGGATTATGTGAATCTGGTTGCACTGGCGCTGGAAAATGATACTCAGGAGCTACATCAGGCAAGAAGAGGTTTTGCACTGCAACACACCTGGGAAAATAGTGTGGCAGAAATTTATAATGCAATAGGATCGGTTCAAAAAGAACGGTCCGGGAAATAAACAGGCTACAGATTAGCTGATAACGGGTTTTTAATATGGAGGTTTTATACTTTATTTTTGTAGTATTTCAGGTTTTGGTAGGGGTTCATTTGATCTTGCCCCTGATCTTGTATTTACTGCATTTTAAAAAACATGATTTGCCTGCCCGCGCTATTGGGGTAAAGGAACATGACTATGCCATTATTGTAACGGCTTATCAGCAGACAAATTTACTGCCTTCGGTGGTGGATTCTATTCTGAAATTAAATTATAAAAACTACCTGGTTTATGTGGTTGCTGATAATTGCGATATTACCGGCTTAAACTTTAATAGTGATAAAGTGATCCTGCTCAGACCGGAAGAAACATTAGCCAGTAATACCAAATCGCATTTTTATGCGGTAAAGCATTTCAAAAGAGACCATGAATACCTGACGATTATTGACAGCGATAACCTGGTAGATCCGGAATATCTGAATGAATTAAATGATTTTTTTGCCAGAGGGTTTATTGCGGTTCAGGGTGTTCGGAAAGCGAAGAATCTGAATACAGACTATGCTTGTCTGGATGAAGCAGGTGATATGTATTATCGTTTTATTGACCGGAAGTTGTTATTTGATGTAGGTTCTTCTGCTTCCCTTGCGGGGTCAGGAATGGCTTTTACAACCGCATTTTACAGAGAATGCCTGGAGTCTTTAAATATTGAAGGCGCTGGTTTCGATAAGGTGCTGCAAATGGCAATTTTAGATCGGGCAAAACGTATCGCTTTTGCGGAAAAGGCCATCGTTTATGATGAAAAAACGTCTAAACCGGATCAATTGGTAAATCAACGGGCACGTTGGATCAATACTTGGTTTAAATATGCTGGAAGAGGGCTGAAACTGCTGGTTATTGGCCTGGTAAATTTGAACTGGAATCAGTTTTTATGCGGATTGGTTTTCTCCAGACCTCCTTTATTTATCATTGTTGGGTTAACCGGACTTAGTGTGCTGGCCGACTTATTTCTTATGCCCGGCATGTTGTTGTTTTGGGGCTTTTCGATATTGAGCTTCTTCCTGATTTTCTTTATTGCCTTGAATTATTTTAAAGCACCTACAGTGGTGTATCACGCGCTGCGTAAAATTCCCATGTTTATCTTTTTGCAAATCGTGTCTTTATTTAAAGCAAAACGAGCGAATAAAATTTCTACGGCAACGGTACATTATCATGAGCATAAAATTGACGAACTATAACTTTTATTTACACGTATGTTAAGAAAGATAAAGATCCTTCAGGCGATCAGACAAGGCAAAGTAGGAGGTGGGGAAACTCATGTGCTTGACCTGGTTAATGAACTGAATAAGCAGGAGTTTGAATCGGTGATTCTATCCTTCACTGAAGGTCCGATGGTTGAAAAACTGCGTGCAGATGGGTTTAAAGTTTATGTGGTGCCAACCGAAAAACCTTTCAATTATAAGGTATGGAAAGCAGTAAAGAAAATTGTGGAGCAGGAAAAGATTGATTTGATTCATGCTCATGGGACCAGGGCAAACTCCAATACTTTTTCTACAGCGAAATCTTTAAGCATCCCGATTATTTATACGGTACACGGCTGGTCATTTCATCCGGATCAATCAGCAGCGGTGAAAATTATCCGGACCTTGAGTGAGCGTTTTCTGGTGAACATGGCAAATAAGACCATTTGTGTTTCGCAGAGTAACCTGAATGAGGGATTGTTGAAATTCCCAATGCCTGAAGCTACTGTGATTTTAAACGGGATCAATCAGCAGAAATTCAGTCCTGATCAGACATTTAAACCAGTACGGACAGAGCTAAATATTCCCTCTGATGCGGTCCTGATCGGATACATTGCCAGAATTACCGCGCAAAAAGAACCACTCAATTTTCTGAGAGCTATTGCCAGGGTCCCTTCGGATTTAAATGCGAAGTTTTTGATCGTTGGTGATGGAGAATTGAAAGCCGAAATGTTGGAATTAGCCACTTCGCTAAACCTGAACGACCGTGTGACCTTTCAGGATTTTAGAAGTGATATTCCGGATGTACTGAATGCGGTGGATATTTTTTGTCTGCCCTCACTTTGGGAAGGGTTACCAATTGCGCTATTAGAGGCTATGGCCATGAAAAAGGCAATCGTTGCGACGGAAATTGACGGGATTAATGACCTGATTCAACCTGGTCAGAATGGAATTCTTGTACCGGTTTCTAATCCTGACAAGCTAGCGGAGGCCATCACTTTGCTGATCGAAAACACCGAGCTGCGAACCCGCCTCGGTATACAGGCAGGGGCCACTGTTGCGGAAAAATTCAACGTAGATAGGATGACCAGAAGTGTCGAAGAGGTTTACAGGAGCTTAGTTCCGCGCACGTAGGTGTGTGAAACTTAAGTTCTTTGCGAGCCTGTCGTATGTGGCTTTATAGAGGCCACCGTCGATTTGAATCCTTCTATCTGTGGTCCACACTATACTTCTGTTTGTAGTTACCCAACGGAATTTTCCATAACCTTTTTCACGAAGTTTAATCGCCAGCCAACCATCTTCGTTAGTTCCATCAGGGTGGTTAAAGCCATCCACCGAAACACATTCTAGCCTGCGGCAAGAAGAGTTAAACCCATAAACATTCAGCGCTTCCTCTTTAAACAACTGACAAATCTTACGGTTTAAATCAGATATATATTCGTAAAAGAAATACACTAGTCTAGGCGTTTCTGCAATCGGGATAAAAGAAAATTTACCATAGGTAAGACATACTGAAGAATCATTAATAAGTGGGGAAACCATGTCGTCTATCCATGGGCCAGGGTAAATGGTATCTGCATCGGCATTAATGATATAAGTGCCTTTTGCAACCGCCAGTCCGGCATTCCTTGCATTGGTAATACCTTGTTTGGTTTCTGTAATGCAGGTAACTCCACAGGCTGTGGCCAGTGCTTCCGTTGCATCTTTAGAATTGTTGTTCACTACAATAACTTCGATAGGGTGCACAGACGTTGTTAAGGAAAGGGAATACAATGTTTTCAGGATATTCTCTTCTTCGTTGTACGCGGGTATGATAATGGAAATCAGTGGGTTTTCAGCATGTAATCGCTTGAAGTTTGCAGCAATACCCGGGATTTCTTTTTCTAATTCGGCCCGTCCTTTGTTAAACTTAGCTATGCTTTTTGGAATAGATATGGGTCTCATTAAAATGATTATAGCGATAAATTTAAATAAATATAATAAATTACTGAGGAATACTCAATATTCGTGCCTTATAATGGTTTAAACATATTTTTAGGAGTAGATATTCCTTTCGGAATATGATAATATATCTATATATTTACGATGAAATGCTTAGGTTATTTAAAATAAAATGAACAGAAGGACGTTAATTAAAGGCTTCGTTGTCTTTTCGTCACTGGGGCTCTCCTCTTTTTCATTATACAAGTGGTTTAGTTTAAGTGGAAAGCCGGACCATCATGCGCTTCATGAGATGCAGGGGTTAATTGCAGAACTGGCAGAAGTCATCATTCCCGGAACAGATACACCTGGCGCAAAAGATGCGATGGTGGATGTCTTTATTGTGGATATGATCGAATCCTGTACGGATATTAAAACCCAGAACAATTTTATTTACGGTTTAAATGAACTGAAGGAGTATACCTTAAATACCTACCATACTTCGTTTTCCAATTGTTCCATCGCAGAAAAAACGGCCATTTTAAAGCACTTTGAAAAGAAATCTGTTTACCACTATAATATCTTAAACAAGATCGACCGCAAATTCTTAGGACAACCGTTCTTTGTGAAGTTAAAAGAACTCACGGTAGAAGGTTATTGCATTTCGCAGGTTGGGGCAACTAAGGGGCTTGATTACGATTATATTCCCCATAATTACCAGGCTTGTATTCCACTCACCAAAAACCAGAGATCCTGGGCAACAAAATAATTTTATATGTATAGTTCAAATGATGCTAACACTAGTTATGACGCGATAGTTATCGGTTCTGGAATTAGTGGAGGCTGGGCAGCAATGGAATTGTGTAAAAAAGGAATGAAAACCTTGTTGCTGGAAAGAGGAAGAACGGTAGAGCATATCAAAGACTATCCTACAGCTATGCTAAAACCATGGGATTTTAAACATGGAATGAATCATACACTCAGGGAAATTGAAGAAAGCCCGGTCCAATCCAGAAACTCTGATCCTGGAAACGCACATTTTTATGTGAATGATACGGAGCATCCTTATATTCAGGAAAAGCCATTTGATTGGGTTCGTGGGTATCAGGTTGGTGGTCGTTCCCTAACCTGGGGACGTCAGTGTTATCGCCTGAGTGATCTTGATTTTGAGGCAAATCTGAAAGACGGACATGGGGTTGACTGGCCTATCCGCTACCATGATCTCGCCCCCTGGTATGGATATGTAGAGAAATTTATTGGGGTAAGCGGTAAGCATGAAGGGCTTTCTCAGTTGCCGGATGGCGAGTTTCTACCCGCAATGGAATTAAATTGTATCGAAAGCCACCTGGCAGATGCTATTCACAAGAAAGACCAGAGTCGCTTGCTTACCATTGCAAGGGTGGCAAATCTGACTAAAGGATGGGACCATAGAGGGCCTTGTCAAAACCGGAACCTATGCTCCAGAGGTTGTCCTTTTGGTGGATATTTCAGTAGCAACAGCTCAACTATCCCTGCAGCTTTCGCAACAGGAAACTTAACCTTAAGGCCTCATGCCATTGTTGCAGAAATATTGTATGACGACCGGATTCAAAAGGCAATAGGGGTTCGCGTAATTGATAGTCTGACTAAAGAAAGTTTCAATTATTACGCGAAAATCATCTTTATAAATGCTTCTACGATTGCAACAGCAGGTATTTTGTTGCAGTCAAAATCTAACAGGTTTCCCGATGGGATGGGCAATGACAGCGGGGAATTAGGTCACAACCTGATGGATCATCATTCTTCTTCAGGTGCTTATGGCGTTCATGATGGTTATAAAGAATCTTATTATAAGGGCAGAAGGCCAAGTGGTTTCCTGATCCCCAGGTATCGGAACCTTAAAAATGAAGCAGAAATGTCTTATGTCCGGGGATATAATATTCAAGGGCATGGAGAGCGCACAGAATGGCAAGACCGTTCCGCAGAAGATGGGTTTGGTGTAGATTTTAAAAATAGACTAACCACTCCCGGGCCATGGTTCATATGGATGGCAGGTTGGGGAGAATGTTTGCCTAATCACGACAATATGATTAGCCTGGATAGTAGACAGGTGGATAAATGGGGATTGCCTCAGCTGAAAATTGATTTCGAGTTTAAGGAGAATGAACGTCGGATGATGGAAGATATTAAACAGAGTTCAGGAGAAATGCTGAATGATGCAGGTTTCAGGGATATTCAGACTTTCAATTATCATAGACCTGGTGGTGCTACTGTGCATGAAATGGGTACCGCAAGAATGGGAAGAGACCCGAAGACTTCTGTTTTAAATGGTTTTAACCAGATTCACGCGGCTAAAAACGTATTTGTGACCGATGGTAGTTGTATGACTTCTTCTGCCTGCCAAAATCCTTCTTTAACTTATATGGCGCTTACGGCAAGAGCTTGCGAGTATGCTGCTAATGAGTTGAAGAAAGGAAATCTATAGCGTCGCTGGACTTTCAGGAGGATAAATCTGGAAGGAATAGGGGTTAGGGATAGGGCTTTTATAGGGATTGTAAAAACCGAGATAGCTGATGATTCGGGTCTCGTCAGTTTTATGAATAAAGAAATCTGTCGACAATAAATAGTATTTAATCAGGTCAAATACTTGTGCAGATTGATTCGGACTAATTTTTAAATAATAAAAGGTTTTCCAGCGTAAGTTGACCAGCATGTCGTTTATCGAACTGTTGAAAAAATCATCTACATACTTTTCTAAGCCAATAGGCTCCAGTTTTAGGTAATGGAGTTCTTTTTGAATGATTTTTACCACAAATTTCCTTAATGGCGGAGCCGAAATATATAAAGCAGGCGGAAGGATCAGTAACCCGGTTGAGATGCCCGCGAGGATAAAAAAGGTTCTTCTTTTCATAATCGTAATTGCTTTGTTTTTTATAATCAACGGATGGCTAAAAGGAATGATCCGCAGAATATAAGGACAATGCGGCTAGTGTTAACGTAGGATTGGAAGCGCTAAAAGTAGTAAAAGACCCAGCGCCGAGTACGAACAGATTTCGGTATTGGTGGTGTATCATGTTTTTATCTACCACACTGTCTGCAGCCGTTTGTCCCATCCTTGTTCCGCCAATAATATGGCCCTCATTAGGAAAAGGTTCCAGATATTTTAATTTTTCTACCGGTAAACAGGATAGAATCTCCGGAAGTTTCTCTTTCATGTTGGAGATGCCTTTCATGGTGTAATCAGAGCGCTTTGTAAAACTTACTATTGGAATTAATTTATTAGCTGAGGGTTTAATGAAGTTTTCATTTAGTGGTAAATCTTCAAAAAGCATGCGGAAAGAGGCCATGTTTAGCCATTTCCCCTGTTCCAGACGGATGTAATACGGCGCATTGTTGGTTTCGATCAGACAGGCGGCATAATCCTTACGGTGTTCACCATCGTAAAGCATGTAGCCATTTGCATTTACCCAGGTACTTCCTCCGGTATTTTTTAGGTTATCCAGATAAATGAGTACCTGCATTCCCAATTGTTCTCCAAAGCCTTTTCCTGTAAACAAATTGGTGTCTCCTGCATTAAGCAGTATATTAGAATTGAAAATTGGATTGGCACCCAGAACAATTACTTCTCCTGAGATCTCAAAATCTTTTCCATCCTTTACGTAAAGCACTTTTTTAATCTGGTTTCCGGCAGTTTCCAGGCTATAGACCTGAGCCCCAAAAACAAGCTCTATCTGCTCATTTTCATAGACACCCATTTCGGAGTTTTCAACGGTGAATTTAGCGTTTACCGGACAGATGTCACAAGTGGAGCTTGCAAAACAGGCGTTACGGCCTTTTGTAGCCCTGCTGGCTCTTGCACTTGGCTGACTGATGTATTTATTCCCATACGTTTGGTTCAAAATTTTGTCTACTGCTGTAAAAGTATGCGGAGGAAGGGGATATTTTCCTTTCCGGGGAAATGGGGTGTCTTCCGGTCCTGATATAGACATCAGTTCTTCTGCTTCATAATAGTACGGATTCAGATCATCGTAGCTCAATGGCCAGTCTTTTTCTATTCCAAACAGGCTTTGCATTTTGAAGTCGGAAGGCATAAATCTTGGTGTACAGCCCCACCAGCAATTGGAACAACCTCCAAATCCTAAGGTAAAAGGCCATCTTTTTGCTTTATTTTCATTAATAATCGCATCCTCCCATGGTTCTTCCATATGGGCGAAATCAGAATGTTCTCCTTTTTTGATCTTTAATCGCTCTGCATGAGGGAAAAGCTGGCCACGATCTAACACCAGGATTTTTTTAGGGCTGCTACTTTTCTCCAGGTATTTCTTTAAAAAGAAGGTGGAGGCAAAGCCGGTTCCTACCACAATTAAATCATAACTATCGTATTTCATGTATAAATGGCTTTAATAATTATTGGCATTCTGGAGGAACCAATGTAACCATGGAATCTCTACAAACATCAGGATACACAATAAAGAGGTGAACAGGAAAAGATAAAGCATAAACCACTTTCTGGTGTGTAATTTTTCAGAACCCTGAACCGGAGAGTCATTCAAAAGCCCAATTCTAAGATACCAGGAAAAAAGAAGTGCAAAGAAAGGGAAACTGACTAACAGCTCAATCCGGTCTTTAATGAGGAAAATCCCCATAAAAAAAGCACAGGTAATCGCATAGAAAAACATGGAAACCAATAAGCTGTTTTCTGAATAGTATTTAAATGATCTGCGGTACTGTCCGGCCAACTCCGGATTTCCGATCAGGCGATACTCTGCAAATCGCTTGGTGGCCATTAAAAATGCGCCTCCCATCCAATAGGCGATGATGATACTGGCAGGAGGGAAGGTGTTGATCCAGTTGAGATCCCATTTTGTATCCGGCATACCTAGTGACGGAGAAAAGATAAACCAGCCAAGTGCAAAACGGATGGGGTTATTAATAGATTCAGAAAGCACATCCAGGAAAACGCGTTCTTTACTTCTGAATGGTCTTACGTTATAAATGATGCCCATTAATAGCAAAATGGCGGAAGTGAACAAGAATTTCCAGGAAATCAGATAAGCGATAAATAGCCCCAATATGGCAAGAATCGCATATTCCAGGTATACAAGCTTCGGATTTACTTCGCTGACAACCAATGATCTTTTCTTTTTTAAAGGGTGGAACTTATCAAATTCTACATCTAAATATTCATTGATGACATAGTTTGCCGAAGCAATCAGGCAGGTGCTGGTTATTCCTGCGATGATTTTGAAGAGCAGACTTCCGTCTAAAGGGGTTTTAAATACCGAAAGTGCAAACAACATCCCGGGGATCATAAATATGTTTTTCGGCCAGTTGTCTGGTCGGGCAATTGCAATGTAGTCTTTGAGAACAGCCGCTTTTTTCATCTTAACCTGCGTTATTTCTGGTTTTATAGTTGGTGTAACTTTCGATTAATTGATTATAAAATTGGTCAGCTTGTTTTCTTTTTCTGCTGATTAAAAGAAAAGGAACCCCCGCTTTTCTGGCGCACTGACCATCAAGTTCGTCCCTGTCACCTATAAAAACACATTGTGAAGTGGAGTAACTTAAGGTGTTTAAAATATAAAATAGCCCCTTGGGCTTTGGTTTTAAGCTGTTTACCCATGGATCAGTTGAAGCCACAATTAGATCCGCATGGAGCTGCATGGCCTTTAGCTTTTCTGAAGCAGGATAATCGGAATAAACCGCGATTTTTATCCCTTCTTTTCTCATTAACGCCAGGAAGGGAATTAAGCCAGGGTAAATATAATCTGTTAGATATTTGTTTGGTTCCTCAAATATCCATTTTGAAATAACGGATTTAATACGCTTAACAGGCAGGTTTAATTTGTCGGCACATACCTGATATAGCGCTTCTTCCAGGTTTTCATATTCTTGTCCGGCGAGTTGTTCACGCTCTTTTCGGAAATGATACAAAATGAAAAGATCCTTGATTCGCAATGGTTGGAATAAATAGTATTTCAGTAATTGAAATAGCATTTTCTTTCTTAATTTCGACTGGTGGTACAGCGTTCCATCCACATCGAGTATGATTGCTTTTAAATTTATCCAGTCTAACTTGTTCACCTATAGGAGATTAATTTTGTTAAATTTAAACATATTTCTATTATTTATATACTGATATTCACTAATGGTTCTTAAAATGAAGCGAACCCTGTTTAGTAATTATAATTTATTATTGTGTTTGTTTCTGATTTCAGGGATAGTGCTAAGGTTGTACCATTTTTTTTATAACCGCTCGTTATGGATGGATGAAGTCTATCTTTCCAGCAGCCTGATCAGAATGGACTACCTGGATTTGGCCACTCAACCTTTGGATTACCAGCAAAAAGCACCCATTGGTTTTCTATGGGCTGTCCGCTTTTTTGTGGAACTATTTGGAACTGGAGAAATGGCATTGCGGCTATTCTCCTTAATTTGTGGGATTCTATCCCTGTTTATATTTATCCCGGTTTGCCGGTATTTTACCAATGAAAAGGGGGCTGTACTAGGTTTAGGGATTTTAGCCTTCGCTTCACCACTTGTTTTTCATGCGGTGGAGCTGAAGCAATACCAAACCGAAATGCTGGCCACGCTGGTGATTTTATACAGTTATATTAAGTGTCAGCACAATCGTAGTTATCGCGGGATTTTACTGTGGGGCTTCATTGGCGCATTGGTCGTATGGTTTTCTTATGCAAGTATTTTTATACTTGCGGGAATCGCGACAGGTCTCAGTATTTATAGAATAATAAAAAAGGAATGGGAATTATTCCTGAAACAAGGGGTTTCATTCCTGATTTGGTTCCTCAGTTTTGGCATTAATTACCTCTATTTTACCCACAAGCATGCTGAATCTAAATGGATTGTAACATGGTTTGATTTTTATAAAAACTTTATGCCGGTCCCGCCGGAATCAATGGAGGATCTAAAATGGTATGCGATTAACTTGTACCGGTTATTTGATTATCCATTGGGATTCCTTTGGAATATAAAGTGGTTGGTCTTATTGCCTATAGGCTTGTTGTTTTTGGGCCTGGGACAGTTGTTTAAACGATTCCAGGACTTCCTTGTGCTGTGTTTCCCTTTTTTATTCCTGTTTCTGGCCTCCGGATTAAAACTATACCCGCTCACAGAGCGGTTCTGGGTATTTATCAGCCCAATCCTTATTTTGTTTATAATGAATGGTTATTTATGGTTGATGGATCGTGTTCATAATCACCTTTTTAAGCTTTCTTTTACCTTGTTGCTGTGTGCTGGTTTGCTTCTCAATTCGATGAGGTATGTGGTTTATCCTAAGGAGTTTATAGGGCATAAGCGCTCTTTTCAAAGGGAAGCTCTTGCGAGAATAGCGGACAAATTTCAACCAGGGGATGTGGTTTATATCTATTGGAATAACCTTCCCGGGTATAAAGTGTATCAAAAAATTCATCCTCTCCATTTTAAAGCGATTGAAGGTAAAGACTATCGGAAGGTCTCAGCAGCTCATGAGAGTTATTTAAATCATTTGAAAGCCGACTTTGAGGGGTTTAAAGGGAAAAGGAGGGTTTGGTTCGTCTACAATGATTATTACCGCACTGATATTGGCGATGGTATCGATCAGCCAGCCTGGTACTATGAAAAGGGAGAAAATTCAATGTTTAAACTTCTACAATATTTTTCTACTTTAGGCAAGCAGGAGGAGGTTTACAATTCTTTTGATATTAAGATCTCCTTAATTACATTAAACGAGAAATAAAGCTGCAAATATTGTAAAATATAAATTAACTTGGTCTGAATTTTTAGCGAATCAGTTTTGTTAATTGACGGATTGATTTCCTAAAACTGGCCTAAAAGTTGCCTGTTCAGAACTTTGAAATAAACGGGATGATTTAAGGTTTTAGATCAAGCGCCACTACTAATATTTATGTCCTTTATAAAAACGATACTATCATCCTTTAAAAATATACATTTTCAATCTTTACTGGGGAATGGCGTAATGGCCGTTTTCGGAGTGGTTACCATTGCCATTCTGTATCGTGCATTGCCAGTCAAAGAAATTGGGCTATATGTCTTCTTTATGATGATCTGGGGTTTAGTAGATACTATACGTTCGGGCTTTTTAACGATAGCATTTGTCAAGTTTTATTCAGGAACGACACGCGAACGTGCAGAGGAAGTAATTGGTTCTGCCTGGTGTTTTGCATTAATTATAACCGGATGCTGTATCCTGTTGAATGTATTAACTTTCTTCTTGTCACCCTTCATAACCAATGAGGGAATGACCTTATTTCTAAAATATTTCTCCTTGATATCTGTGGCGACTTTGCCGCTGTTTATGGCAAATCTGGTTGTTCAGGGTGAAAAACGTTTCGACCGTTTGTTGTGGCTCAGATTGATTAATCAGGTTTTTTTTACCGGTACCGTAATCGTGTTAATCTTTCTTAAAAAAGCCTCTTTAACTTCTATTGTACTTACTTTTATTGGTTCAAATTTCATCGCCAGCTTATGCGTATTGTTCTTAGGCTGGACAAGAGTTGGTGCGATAAAAAAAATGACTAAATCCTGCTTTATGGAGATCTTTCATTTTGGAAAATATAGTGTTGGATCAGGACTAAGTGCAAATTTGTTTAGAGTAACGGATGCCTTTTTTATTAACTTTTTCCTGGGCCCCTCAGCCCTGGCGGTGTATAATCTCGGGGGTAGACTGATGCAAATTATAGAGATCCCATTGATGAGTTTTGCAGCCTCAGGGATGCCAAGCCTCTCTACTTATTATAACAATGGTCAGAAGGCGGAAATGATGTATGTGATGAAGAAAATGATCGGTATGTTATCGATATGTATCTTTGGAATTGCAGTAGTGTCTATTATTTTTGCGGAACCAATTATCGGGTTAATCGGCGGAGCCAAATATATGGACACAGAAGCACCTAATCTGTTCCGGATATTTATGACTATGGCCATTCTATTCCCGGCAGACAGATATTTCTCTTTAGGGCTCGATGTGATTCACTTGCCTAAAATCAATTTTTATAAATTGCTCATCATGCTTGCTGTTAATTTAACGGCAGATTACGTTGGAATAGCTATTTTTCATTCTGTCTATGCCGTTGCAGCTGCGGATGTTTTCCCTGTGATCATCGCTATTGTTATTGCTTATTTCCCACTGAATAAGTTTCATAAGTTCAGCTTTTGGGGGATGTATGTGGTGGGTTATAAAGAGCTCGTTCTATTTGTCAGGAAGATCTATTTTATGCTGTTCAAAAGAGACAAGGTTGTGAATGATTAAATATTCTTTCTGCTTCAATTAAGCCCGCTACTGGTGCTGTGTTTTTTACCTAAAAGAAAGAGCCCGATAAAATACCGGGCTCATCTCATTAATATTTAATTCTTCTGGTCTTAGGATGGTATTCAGCTTATGATACACCCTTTGTTATCCGGCCAAAAGGTCTCTTTTACATTGCTGGTGCGCCAATACCGGTATATTTAGACTGGAAAGTATTGGTATCAAAAACCGCCTCAGCCTGCGTAGCTACGTATTTGTTATTGGTATCTCTTGTGATTTTAGTGTCACTCATGTTATTAATCATATTGGTAATGGTCTTTTTACTGTTTAGATCAAAACCAAGATTGTTGTAATACTCTAAGCTGCCAAAAGTATTATAAAGGTCAAGAACCTGTCCTTCAAAATCATGAGATGTATTCATTTTGCCCGCGGTATTGTTGTAAACTTTAGCATTTGCATAAGTAGACTTACCTGGATAAATATTTCTGGTAAATGCCTGTAATTCAAAAGCACCATATTTTCTGGTGTTGTAGCAAATATTGTTGTAGATTTCATTGGTAGCAGGACTGCTTCCTCTTGAATAAAGCCACATTCTAATCGAGTTTCCTTGATAATTACTCAGCTTATTGTCATGGAAATTACCATTACCCTGCATATAAAATATACCGTTGTGGTTATTGTTAGCAGCGTTTATATTATTTACTATATTGTGGTGGATATCGTAATCCTGTACATTACTAAAGGAACAAAGCGTTCCAACATCAGCACTATTAATGAAGGTGTTATAAGCAACCTCTACATTTTTAAACAAGCCGGAATCTTCTCCGGTATCACTGTTCAGGTTACCTCCGAATGCAATTGATCCTGCGTTTTCGAATAAACAATTAATGATTTTAAAGTTTTCGGTTCTGGTTTCCGCAGTTCCTTTATAAGCAAAACTATCCCCATTGCTTTTTTCTCCTGCAATTACATAGTCATTTACGTTCTTGAAACTCATGTTTCTGATGGTCACACCGTTCATTTTTCCATCCATCATGATGGCGCGGAAACTAATATTCTCAAATTGAAATCCGTATTTCTGACCGGCTACATTATCTCCGGAAATGACCACATTGTTGATGTTACTGGTATGCATCACATTGGTGATTTTTACGATACCATCATTTTTAATGAAGAAAGGTTTGTTTGCCGGAGCTACTATGTTTTTAATCACAATTGAGCTGTATCTTCCGCCTTTTATTTTAATAAAAGCATTCGAAGTTACTTTCAATGCTCCGCCATCAATCGTAAGCTCTTCTCCTTCACCGCGACCAAGTTCAATAATCGTTGCATCTGCGGGAACATCGCTCGGTGGAGCTGTGGGGTCGGTTGGGATTGGGGTTGTTGTTGGAGGAAGAACTTCAATCTCCGGAGGAGTAGTGGTATCTCCTTTTTTACATGCCATCAGGACGAATAACCCGAATATAAACAGTGACATTTTGTATTTTACTTTCATAAGTTTTTTGAAGATTATGTGATCGTTCCCCTAATATTTCTGCAATTGTAAGTATTTTCCAATGAACAAATGCAAAGGTATTTTTTCACTGGTTTTGTGACGGTCTACTTCCGTATTACAAAAAGGGTTTTTCCTCAATGTGGGGAATGTTTTTCCCATGTTTCTAACATTTAAGGAATATCACTGATATTTTATATATGACCTTTCTGTGACAAATAGGGTGTTTGGTAAGTATCAAAACCTAGTTATGAAATGGTTAGCGTTTTACAACGGGCTTTATTCGAACGGTTCCTCTGTTCACTGACTCCAAATCCCTGGATTCATTTTTGTAAGTAATTTACCGAGGCTATGTTTTTATACGTTTAAATTTTCATTGGATAATTGTTCGGGATTACGGATAAAACCGTTGAAGAAAATGTGTTTCATGATTTTATATTGATTTTTAAATACAAACTTTGTGGGTTAAGGAACAATAGTTATATTGGTACTCACAAAATAATTTGATTAATGATGCTTCATAAATTTATAAAGCTGATAATCGAGCATTTTGAAGGTTATTAAAAGAGGTGGTCAATTCATAACAAAAGTAGGATTCTGTTTATTTAATTAGAAAACAATGAAGATTGCCCATTTAATAATGGCGTATAAAAATTCAGGACAGGTAGAGCGGATGATTAAGGCGATGAATCACCCTAATTTCCATTTTTACATTCATCTGGATCTTAAGAGTGATATCAAAGAATTTGAGTATTTACAAAACATGGAAGGGGTTAGTTTTATCACTAACCGGGTGCTGTGTAACTGGGGCGGTTTTTCCTTTGTAAGAGCAATTATGACCTCCTTATCAGAAATTTTAAATAAGGACGAGCGTTATAGCTTCATTAATCTGATGAGCGGTCAGGACTATCTGATTAAACCCGCAGAACAGCTTTATCAGTTTTACGCAACACATACGGGTAAATGCTTTATCTCCTATGATCAGGACCCTAAAGCCTTGTGGTGGAAAGATGCTGTGACAAGAGCCGAACGCTATCATTTTACCGACCTTAAATTTAAAGGAAGATACTTTGTTCAGGGAATCTTTAATAAAGTCCTGCCAAAAAGGTCTTTCCCATTATCTATTCCACTTTACGGGAGTAGTGATTCCTCCTGGTGGAGTATCCCTTCAGATTGCGCCGCATACATTGTTGATTTTATGAAGAGCCAGCCAAGGCTGGAACGGTTTATGCAATATACATGGGGATCGGATGAATTTATTATTGCTACAATAATTATGAATTCTCCATTTAAGGATCATGTTATTAATGATAATTTACGCTTTATTTCCTGGGAAAGTGGTCGACCTAACCCTAGAATTTTAACAGATAGCGACTTTGAATCGATTAAAGCAACTGATAAATTTTACGCCAGAAAATTTGATAATCAAGTAAACGTTAAAATTTTGGATCAGCTAGATCAGTTTGTTGGCGTTAAAGCGTAAAATGTAATTAAGCTATTTTTCCCTTTCAGCCCCTTTGTTAGGGTTGGAAGGGTAGCTATATTTAATTTTCAACTCAAATTAACGATGAAAAAAACGCATTCTCTACGTTTAGTACTCCTTTTATTCCTTGGCTGTTCTTTAACAGACTGCCACAGCGACCGCCCCGACAACGCTATTGATACCGCTAAAAAGGTGAAAATGAAAGATATGTTAGGTATCAACGCTTTCGAATGGGATTTTTTACAAGATCCGAAGAACCCTAATGATGGAAGCAGGATTTTTGAACCTAAGATGGAACTGATGAAATCATTCAGCTCCGTAAGGCATTATATGGATTGGGAAAAACTGGAAGATAGTCCGGGGGTTTATTCCTTTAATCCAACCACAAGGGGAGGATGGAACTACGACGCCGTTTATGCCAGAGCTAAACAAGAAGGAATTGTGATGCTGTCCTGCCTGATAAATGTTCCGGACTGGCTCTACAAAAGCTATCCGACACATCAGCGTGAAGTAGATGTGGTTGCTGTAAAATATGGTGCTAACCGCGAAAAACCAGCTTCTTATGAGGCACAGGCCAAAGCAATTTATCAGTTTGTAGCCAGGTATGGCTCTAATAAAAATATTGACACCAATGTTATTGTCTTAAACAGGAAGCCCAGATGGCATGGTGATGTGGTAAATACGGCAAAAGTAGGTCTGGATCTGGTTAAGTACGTAGAATGTAATAATGAGCCGGATAAATGGTGGAAAGGCCAGATCGCTCAGCAAACCGGCAGGGAATACGCCGCAAATCTTTCTGCTTTTTACGATGGTAACAAAGGGAAAATGGGTAAATACGCAGGTGCTAAAACAGCCGATCCAAATATTCAGGTGGTCATCGGAGGATTGGCAAAACCTGACATTAACTATATCAAAGAAATTGTAGAATGGTGTAAAGAGAATAGAGGATATAAGCCGGATGGCAGTGTTGATTTGTGCTTTGATGTGATCAACTATCACCTTTATTCAAATGACAATACAGGTTGGTTCTCGAAATTTCACTCTACTAAAAGAGGGATAGCCCCTGAATTGGGTAATATGCCGGATATCGCAGATACCTTTGTCGATTATGCCCGCAGTTTAGGAGATAATATGGAAGTCTGGACTACCGAAACCGGCTATGATTTAAATAGTAAAAGTATTCAACGAGCGATTCCTATTGGTGCTAAATCAGTGTTAATAACCCAGGCAGACTGGATTCTAAGAACTTCATTAATGTATGCCAGACATGGCGTAAACAGGGTGTTCTTTTATCTGGCTTATGATATTCTGCCTCCGGGAACCGATAAGGAAACTCCGTTTGGAACCTCCGGACTACTAAATGAAGGCAAACGTAGACCCGCTGCCGATTATCTCCTGCAAACCGGAAAATTGATGGGTGAGTATACCTATGAAAAGACAATTAATAAAGATCCGTTTGTAGATGTTTACACCAACAATGGGAAAAAGATGTATGTGCTATTGGTTCCTGATGAAAAAGACCGTAGAGAAACTTATGAATTAGACTTAGGGAAAGCAAAGATCGCCAGGATTTATCAGTTAAAACCTGGAGCAGATGCCATGACACCTAAAGATGTTCCGACAAAAGGAGGGATTATAAAAATGACGGTGACAGAGACTCCAATCTTTGTTGAAGGCTTATAGAAGCTCTTTTAGTCTTTGCAGGATGTTCTCAGTTCCGGAACATTCCTGCAAAGTTTATCATTTAAACCATAGCCTGGTGGCGTGTTAAACTCTTGCTTTCTTCTTTGTAAGGCCCAGCTTGCGGTTTAAGCCCAGAAACAAGATGTTAGGGATAGTTTTAAGGGTAAAAGGTATATTGGTCGCAAAGGAAGTACCCAGTAGCCTTAACGAATGCATCACCTTGAATTCACGTAACAGATTATGTTTAGAAAGTTCCACAAGGCTAGACATATACCGCTCTTCCAGTATTTTTAATTCTTCAGGCATCAATAGATTGCCGAGCTTATCCATATTCCTTTTCAAATCAGCGATGTGAAGAAATTCCAGGACTTCGCTCCATTTTCTGCCATCATATACATTGATGTCATCAACTCTTTTATGCCATAACTTTTCAAGTGTAAAAGCCGCGCGACAAGGTTTCGAAAGGATCATTTCAAGGTACATCGCCCAATCGTCTCCGATATTCATCTTTTCATCCCATCCCGATACAATGGATGATTTACGCATTACAACCGCAGAAGAGGGAGAAGGGCAGGATTCAATGTAAAGTGATCGGACTTCATGATCTTCAAGGTTAATCCAGTTGTCTTTTTCTTTTCCAATATAAGGCGTAAGAAAAGGATCATTTACCAGGAAATCCCAGCTTGAACCTAATTTAGCGTCCTGATGCCAGTTGGCAAATACAAAATCCAGTTGATCTGATTCCAGTTTCTGGACACACTTTGCCAGAAAATCTTCATGCCAGATATCATCAGAGTCCAGGGAAGCAATTATTGATCCCTCCGCATAGCTTAAACCTTTATTCCTTGCTGAGGCCTGACCTCCGTTTTTCTGATAATAATAGGCAACTTGCGGGTATTTTTTGATCAACTCCGAAGTTTCATCGCTCGAGCCATCATCAACAACAATGATCTGCGTGTTTTTGTAAGTTTGGTCAATCGCGCTTTCTATTGCATCCGGAAGTTTAGATGCTCTGTTAAATGTCGGAATTATTACGGATACCAGTGGCTGAAAGTTCATTAATCGTTTGTTTATAAAGGGGAAATTAAGGCAGAGATCTTTCCTTTTCTAGATCACTAAGATAGAAATATAGGTCGTCATAGACAAGGTATTGACAATTTAGTTGTTCCGGAATTATAAAATAAGACTGTTTCCTTACTAATTTAGCCGTTTCTTGGTTAAAAGGTATTTGAGCAATTTTAAGTAGTCTTTCAAAGCAGTTTTTAGGCCATCACTAAATAAGACCATATGAACCCCGGCAATAATGATGTTTTTGGGATCCTGTAACACCGATGCCAACAACAGTGCAAATGGAAAAAATACCTGGTAATAATCTGCCATTAGAATCTGAAAAGGCTTTTCTTTTTTGAAGAGAATGAGGATCAGTTGAGTATCATACATCAGGCGCCTGCCAAAAACCAATATAAAGTACAAGACCAGGGAAATGAAGGCATTGGCCGATTGCAATTCGTACAACATGAGTAAAAGATATGCACACTCAAAACCCATGATTATCCTGGCCCTGATTTCAAAATGAGCAGGGAGCACCTGACTTGCATAGGTATTCAAATTTACTTTAAGGTCGTTTTCACGGTCTGAAAACTGATGCCATAAAATACCACGAAGGCCATAACAAAACGACCAGCCGGCTACCGCAATAAACCAGACCAGGTTTAAGTTCTGATGAGTTCCATAGCTTACACTGGCCACCATGAGCAGACTGGTGAAAACATGAGATCCCGTCGCATCTGCAAATACCCCCCAGATCCCCCTATTTTTTAAGCGGATTGGTTTGATGGAATATAAACTGAAAACAATCCAGGAAAGCAGGTAAAGTAGGCAGGAAAGTAGGTCTGGATAAAGAAAATAGCCAAACATCAAGCCTAACGACAGGCAAAGTACAGGGATCAACCACCTTATTTTTACCGGAACCTTTTGGATTCTATTGGACTTTCCACTGGCCAGATCTTCTTCAAGATCGGTAATGTCATTGATCACACTAACGTAAATTGCACCTACAATCAAGGCGGCCAGTAAGAAAAGCAGATGGAGTGCGACCTTATAGAGTGGCACTGGCGACATTAAGGCCGTCGCATAACCAATAGCGAGTAAAGGTGGTAATTTATAGCTCCACCATTCCTGTGATCTGATGACCTTAAAGACGCTCATTTTTCTTCTGGTTTAGTATCGAGTATAAGGCAAGGGCCTCTAAACAAAATCCTGTAGTTAATTCTTCGGAGCCGTAGCATAAATGTTTTTTAGGACCACCATAATAGACTGCCCAACGCGGCCATCCACCAGATTTTTTCTGCCTGCTGAGCAAAAATTCAACGGCCTGTTCTAATATTGGGGAATCATAATCTCCATTTAGGAGTACAATAATACCCAAAGCGGTATCCAATACCCCGGTTCCAAAAGAACCATCGGCATTCACAGTTAATAATACACGATTGGTAATAGTTAATTTTGCAGGTTCCATTTCTTTAATTCCGGTCTTATAAAGTCTGGAAAAGAAATAATATACGGTAAAGGGATTCCGGTACCATAAGTCGCAATCGCCTTCTTTTTCTGTAGCAATGATGTTCAGTAAGTAGGGTACAATAGGCGCGGTTTCGGCGGTATAGCCGAAGTAGAAAAGCGCATTGGCATTCACTACTGCATCAATGTCGTAGCGGGAAGCCTCCGTTTTCTTCCAGAAAAAAAAACTACCAACCGGGTGTTTTAATGCCCGAAGACACAACAGCCAGAAATCTTTTAGCGGTACAAAAATTGGCCTTAACGCATACCAGGTGTAGAATAAGCCTGATTTGCTGCGGTTGGCCAGGATCAGTTCCTCGTTTGCAGGATAACTTTTGTTCAAAGCCTGTAAAACCTTTGAAGCACAAACCGTATTGTCAACATCTGGCGGACAAACCGGAAACAAGGGGTTTAGAATGCTGAAGTTATTCCACACACCACCCCTCATCATCTGATACTGCAGAAATGCGGCAGCCTTATCCAGTATTTCAGTAATTACTGGAAGGTGTTTTAAAGGAAGTAAAGCATAGGCAATGAGTGAACCTGGGAATATATTACTCTGTGCGATACACATTTTCATTTCATCCTCATCACCAATGTAACAGCAAAATTCCCCATTAGGAAATTGATGATCCTCCAGGAAATCTACACCTTTTAGGATCGCTTGTTCGGTTAGGATTTGAAGTTCCTGCATTGCTTAATTGCTTAAAACATCATGAATTAATATTGCGAAGTCCTGCTCCGGACTGGCGGGAACATGAGCTTTCACATATTTTGCTGCATTTTCGCCTATCAATTCCCATTGATCCCGCTGTTGCCAGGCAGTCTCCATAGCCATGGCGAAAGAGCGCTCATTGGCTTCACCGATAAATCCGGTAAAACCTTCCTCTACCAGCTCTGTATTTCCACCGGCATTGGTAATGATGACCGGTCTGCCTACAGACATGGCCTCCACCATAGAAAGCGGTAAACCTTCACTTCTGGAAGGCAATACCAGGGCATGATGCGAAGGCCATATCCGACCAATATCATCCACTTGGCCGATAAATTCTACATTGTCGAGTTTCAACAAATTAGCCATTTCTTTTAATCCAGCTTCATCAGGACCTTTTCCTATAAAAGAAACCATGACCGGTCTTGTACGCCATTCTTCCTGTGCTAAAATCCGCAGCAGAATATCCTGACCCTTATCCAATATAAATAACCGACCTATACAGGCTAACTTGTATTGCGCTGTGCTTGCAGGATAAGGCACTGGATTTCCGGCTAATTTTACCGGATTGAAAACTACGGATGCATTTGCCAGTCTCTTGCCAAATTGTTCTTCCGTAAGTCTCAGGTTATGATAAGAGACAAAAAAACAACGTTTTGCCGCTTGTAATACCTTCAACATCATTGGCCTGTCGTTCGGAGCAGGCCAGTAAAAATCTACTGCCTTCTGCGAAATGATGACGTATGGGATACCTAACATCAGGCATTCATTGGCAAGTTTAAGTCCGTCAAAATTGATTCCCTGGGCAATGATGACCAGGGAAGGTGCTTCTTTGAGGATGGCCTTTTTAAAGGCATTTAACTCAGATGAAGAAGTCTTTATCAGCTTTAATTCTGTCGCTACTTTAAAAGGAATCCTGATTGCTTTTTTCAACATCCGTTTTAACAGGGCTGTCTCCGGGGATAGTTCAATTAAGTTTACCCCGATTTCTGCCAGTGCAAGAAATTCAGGATGAGTCCTGTTAATCTTTGATTTGATGAGTACAGTCTGGTAGCCATATTTCTGAAGGTAAGGGATGCTTCTTGCCCAGAGTTCTTCGCTGCCACCCCAGTCTTCCACACAACTTACAATTGCTATTTTTTTCATCAGTTATGCTTTCTTATTGAACAATTTATAATAGGCCCCGGTCATTGCAATCAATTCTTCATGCGTACCGGATTCTACAATCCGGCCATTAGAGAGCATGTATATATAATCTGCGTGTTTCACCGCAGATTGCCGGTGACTAATAATTAAAGCGGCACGATTTCCTATCCTTTCACGGAAGGAATCGAACAACAACTTTTCTGCGTTGGCATCCAGGGCGCTCGTTGCTTCATCCAGAATAATAAAGCGCGAATTGCTATAGAATGCCCTTGCAATAGCGAGTTTTTGCCATTGTCCAATGCTCACCTCATGTCCATCTTCGAAAATCCTACCCATCACCGTCTGGTAGCCATCCGGAAATTTATCTATAAACAAATCTGCACCGGAGTTTTTTGCGGCTTCGATCACCTCCTCATGAGGACGATTCCCATGAATATCACCAAACCTGATGTTGTCTGCTGCGCTGACATTGTATTTCCCAAAATCCTGAAATACCGCACATATTTGTTTACGGTAATCTACGCTTTTGAACTGTCTGATATCCGTACCATTTAAAGTAATTTGTCCGGAACTCGGATCATAAAGTCTGCACATTAACTTAATCAAGGTAGATTTTCCGGCTCCGTTCATACCCACCACAGCAATTATTTTCCCTGAAGGAAGTTTGATATTAATATCTGATAAGGTCGGCTTGCTCGAATGAGGATAGCTAAAACTCAGGTTTTTCAACTCGAGGTCGATATGTGGATCTTCCGGAATAGAGAGTGGAGTAGCGGGTTCAGGTAAACTGCTGGTCAAATCAAACAGTTCAAAAATACTCTTCACGAAAATGTTATTTTGATAAAGCGTAGAGATACTGGACGACAATCCTTGCAAAACATTGAAGGATTGAGGAAAAGCAACCAGAAATAAAGTAATGTCACCAACGCTGGTTGTACCGCGAATACTACCAATCGCGATGTAGGCGATACAGGAGAAAAACCCTATTGCAGCAATGGTGGAGGTAATCAGTTCCTTGTAAGTTCTACGTTTACTGATGGCGAGTCTGCCGGCAAGTAAGTCTAAACGGATACCGGAGTATAATTTGCGAAGGTGCTGACCCAGCCCGAAGCTTCTGATTTCTTTGGCATGAATATCAGTTGTCAGCAAAGTGCTCATATAACCGGATTTCCTTTCCAAGGCTGTCTGAGCAATCCTCAATGCATTTTGACTATCCGCGAATTTGATCCTTACCCAAAGCGTAGGGATCACAAAGATCGCCAATATCGGAAACAACCGCCAATCGATGGATACCAGCATGGAGCCAATCACGATCAGGCTAATGCTGTTCCTCGCAATGTCTACAATTGTAAAAACAATCAGGTTTGGACGATCAGTTCCCATATCCCTTGCCCTTTTCAGGATATCGAAATACTCCGGACTCTCATAAAAGGAAAGGTCCAGACCGATGGCACTTTCATGGATTTTACTGTCAATATATTCGGCAACCTCGCCGGATTGTTTTTCGGTAATATAGCCGGAAATCGCTTTCGTAGCAGTATAAAAAACCGCAGATAAAGCCGCTAGAACAAGGTATTTGATCACCTCGTTTTCATTCTGAAGATTATGGATCCCATGTTTGGAAATGGTATCAATCAACAGTTTCAACATATATAAAGAGGAGAAGAACAGCGCACTTTCTATCACGATAAAGACCAGAGAAACGGTAGTCCAGGTCTTTGAGGCGGTCCAAATCAGTTTTAAAATCCTTAACAAATTAAGGTTAGTTCTTAATTTATTGATTTTATTGGAGAACGATTCGATCATTTTAAATGTAACTAGCAGGTAGGTTGAGAATGTTTTTAGATTTCCCAGAAGGAACCTTCGTATCGGAAGGGTTTTAACTGAAGGTAATACTTTTCAGGCGCAGATATGAAATCATATTTCTTTTCATAAGCTGCTGCTAAAGATCCTTCCACGCGATTCCGGTCAGGGAAATAACAAGGATAAGAAGCTTCAATACCATAAAATACTGGAGGAACATGCTGAATCGTGATTCTATCACCTGGTTGATCATTATAGCCGATAAAATCGAGTAACACATGTGGAATAAAGGATTTTTTCACCTCATCCAAAAGCTCATAAGGTTTTTCAAGGTATTGCAGCACATTGCAGATCAGGAATAGATCCACCTCGTTTTCGGCCAGACAATCTGCTATAGAACTGTAAAAAGTAACGTGTTCATTTTCAAAATCTTCCTTGCCCGCCTTCACAAATTCCGGTTGCTCTATAATACACCATTTTAACTTTTTCAGATGGGATAAATAGGGGTAGTTTTGATAGTAGGTAGTACCTAAAGAGCCACCAAAATCAATCAGCGTAAGTTGGTTGTCGTTTTTGGAGGCCACATAGAGTAAGACACTTAACAGAGGAAAGTTCATCTGTACCTTGTCATAAGCAATACCGTCGCGCTCATAAGGAATCTCCTTATTTTTTACTTTTAAGGTACTTTCCTTAATTTTATTTAGAATATCTGCCTCATCATAACCCTGGCATTTCTCTTTAGCGGCCTGATAATCCTTATAATCACCTTTCCAGCCATATTTAAAACTATACCATTTTAAACTATGGGCCAGCGGGGGGATGAATTCTTTGACAAGGTAGTTCATGATGCGGGAAGCTATACGTTAAATTTATTCAATACTTTAACCACCTGGTGGATATCTTCTTTCGAGTGTGCAAAAGAACAAGGTAAACTCAGGGTAGTCTGGTGAATGTTAGTCGATATCGGGTAGTCAAAATTTGTCAGGTAATCTTTTAAAGCGGCCTGGTTTTGTGGTGCTACCGGATAATGTATTTCTGTAGCAATTCCATGATCCAGTAAATATTGTTTTAACTCATCCCTTTTCGGATGAAGAATATTAAAGATATGGTAAACGTGATGAAAATCAGGATCAATATGCGGTTTAATAAAATCATCCTTCAACTCCTTGATATAGATTTCAGCTAAAGCCCGCTTATGGTTGTTAATCTCGTCAAGATGGGGAAGCTTAATTCTTAAAAAAGAAGCTTGTAGCTCATCCAACCTCGAATTATAACCAACTATGCTATTGTGGTATTTCTTTTCAGAGCCATAATTACGGAGCTGTCTCAGTTGCAGGTAATCGGCCTCCGACTTACAGATGACCGCACCAGCATCTCCTAAGGCACCTAAGTTTTTGGTAGGATAAAAGCTAAAAGCACCAAAATCTCCAAATGTACCGGCAAGCTTATTTTTATATTTTGCACCATGAGCCTGCGCGCAGTCTTCAATAATTTTAAGGCTATGTTTTTCTGCAATATCCATAATTGGATCCATCTCACAGCACAGTCCGTATAAGTGAACCACCATAATGGCCACTGTTTTAGCGGTAACTGCAGCAGTAATCTTAGCTGGGTCAATATTATAGGTTGCCGGATCAGGCTCTACCAATACAGGTGTTAAACCACAATGCAGGATGGATAAAATCGTTGCGATGTAGGTGTTTGAGGGTACAATCACCTCATCACCAGGATTGAATTTGCAGCATTTTAAGGAAAGGATGAGTGCATCCAGGCCATTTGCAACCCCAACAACCTGTTTTTCCTGATGATAACCGGCAAACTCTTTTTCAAACAGCGAAACCTCTTCGCCTAAAATATACCAGCCTTTAGCTAAGAACAGGTCGAATTTTTCACGGAGTTTCTCTTCAAATGGTTGGTTAAGAGTTTTTAGATTTTCATACGGTATCATACGGCTCATAAATATAGTCTTTAGGATCAAATGCGGTGGAAGCGAGTACCAGTAAAATTGCATCCGACGAGAAATCATGCATTACATGCCAATCTTCCGGCAATAAAAATAAACACTTTTCAGGACTATCGAGATCGAAAATTTCAGTTTTTGTACCGTTATTATTGGTTATTTTGCAAGAACCTTTAATGCATATTGCAGCCTGATGAGTCTCATGATGTCTGTGGCCGCCGCGATCCGTTTCGTCTACATCATAAATGTAAAATAATCTCTTGATTTCAAATGGAACAATCTGGTCTAATACAGTTAATACGCCGCGGCTATCTTTAAAGGTCTTCAGGTTAGTTATGTGTGCCATTCTTTAGGATTTGGTTGTCGATTAAATCTAATATTTTCGGGCTGTTTATCATGTCGAATTTTCTGGCAAACAGCATTTCAGTTTTCTCTAGTTTATCAAAGTCTGTTTCATTTAATATTTTCGGGTTTGCTCCACCGGCGCTCCAGTCAATATATCTGTAGTTGTTATTCACCACTTTATCCTTGTATTTTGAGTTCAGGATCATGGTTTGAAAAACAAACTCATCACTTGCCCAGCTGAAAGAGAAAAACTGTCTCAGTTTCTTATCTTTTTCGACTTTATTTACCACATACATGGCCACTTCCGGACTCAACATCCAGAACATCGATTTTCCATAAGGGTGCAAATTGTGAGGTAATTTCCTAACGGGCATTATTTTATTAATAACTCTTTCCAGGCGGTGTTTCCCCGGAAAGCTGTAGCTCGATAGAAAGTAGTTTTCCATGCGGATTAAACCTTCCTTCCAGTCGTTCTTGAAATCCCGATAACTGAGGAATTCTTTACCTACGTTTTCCCTGAAAAAAGTGTTAAGCTTTTCCGGTGATTTTAGCGGGTAATCCTGACCACTTAAAAAGTTGATGAATTGATAACAAATCCCGGTTCCTACGATTTCTTTAATACATTCGAAAGTTGCGATGACAGTGCTAAACCCAGCCCATTTCACATCTACACGATTATTTATGAAATATACATTAGGAAGTGCCTTAAGAAACAGATGAGGATTGATGTCGAATTTTTTGTCTACATGAATGTAGAAATCAAAATTTTCATGATACATCATCCGAATCATTCTTTCGGTTTGTTGTGGATTAGTATAAGTTAAGATCAAATGAGCAATACGCATGTTAAAGTAAATATTTAACTATGAAAATATAGTGCCAATATGTTAGAAATCCAAGCAGCCTTAGATTTGTGCCTAAAATATTACAGTGCAGGTTAATTTTTACAGGAGCTTCATCATCAGGATCAATTCCCTTTTACAAGCGGGGATCCTGCATAAGTACAGACTCTAAATGAAGGGTCATCAGCCTGACTGGCATCTCCACGCTGCATTCGATAGAAGAAAGTCTGTTTATCCGTCACCGGATTTTGCATCAACAATTGCCATACCTTTCCTGAGCCTTTTAAGGCTAATACCTTATTTCCGGGTATCTCATAACCGGCTGATTTACTTTGTTTAACCGGTATATCGTAGAGGATGGTAATCGTATTTCCCTTGTAACTGATTTTAGAGATCTGAGGAGGTAATTTATCCTTAAAAGGATCGCGGACTTTCGATCGGTCTGTTTTATAAATATTGATCAATCCGGTCTTCGCGTTAAAAGTAACGTCATTTGTTCCGGTTGCTTTTACATTGGAAATTTCCCCGCCATCTACCATTAAACTCATGTTTCTGTAAATGACATTTGGATCTACGGCATTCATATCCAGTGTGATGTGATATTTTCCGGTAGCCGGATCATAGTGCTCTTTAACAACCTTTACCTTCGCTTTTGTTTTCATATAATCCATCAACTCCTTTGAAGAAGTCATCCAGGCACTATCCCGGTTTGCAGGATGGTTTTTAATATAATTGATGAAGTCATAGAAGATCTCTGCACCTTCATTTTTATCTCCAAAAGGACCATGACTAAAGGCAGCCCCGATTAGTTTTTTATCTTTCTGCGGATGATCAAATACATAATCAACATATTTTTTTGCATCGATAAGCTCTTTAGGATTCCATTGGTCTCCTAAATTGCTTCTGGATATCAGCACTTTATTGAAATTCTGAGTCTTTACGGGGATTACGCTTCCCCAGCTTACATTTTCATTTCCGGGATCATTGTTGCCATCGGGAATAGGCTCTCCGAATTCTGAGGTGATCAAATGATAACCCAACTGTAGCCCCGTTTCTACAAAACCCTCATCATTGGAAGGAATGGCAATCTCTGTCATCCGGTAATGTGTATGGTTCCACAGGTTTTTCTCGGCATCTTTTATGGCTTTCAGTTTATCCGTCCCCCCATGAAACAAGGTATGGTTCATCATGGAATGTCCCTTGGAAACAATTTCCATGATCTGTGGCCAGGAGGTTACATTGGTAGAGCTACCATGCTCTTCATTTGGGTTAAGGGCAAAAGAATATTTAAACCCAATATTTTTACCAGTACCATCAGTATAGGTAAAACCGGGGTACTTTTTCCCGTTTACTACCCCTCCACTAATCACTTTGTAAACAATGTTATAATCTGAAGCCAATCCGTCATCTTTTATCAGCATGAAGCCCTTACTTTTATTGTACGCAAGGTCGGTAAACTGGAAATGAGGTTTTTTTACCTTTTTAAGATCCATTTCTATGGATACCAATCTGGAGGTATCGCCTAAATTTACTGCAGGGATCACAATGGGCGTCACGATGGAGCTGGCATCCATCTGCCGGCCGGCCGTTACAGGTCTGTTGCATTGCGTAAGAGACGTACTCATCAGTATGCCCACACATTTTAATACCCGGGATAACTTATTTAGTGATGACATGTTTTTTCTTTAGGAGATGGAGCAGTATTTGTAATTAACTAAGCTTATACAATAATAGCTTTTTTACAAATTAAATCGCTAAAAAATAACCGATCAAAATCCTACTTTTACAGCAGATGAAACTGACCTCTATAATTTCCGTTAACTTTAATCAACCAGAGGTAACGTTAGCGTTCTTACGTTCAGTCAAGAATAATACCATAGGCATACCGGTTGAATTGATTTTAGTTGACAACGGGAGCAGAGAAGACCATGAAGCAGCGTTTCTGGCAGCTTATCCCGACCTCAAATATTTGCGTTCCGAACAGAATCTAGGCTTTGCCGGAGGCAATAATATCGGCATTAACATAGCCACAGGTGATTATTTACTCTTATTGAACAACGATACGGAGATCAGTCCTAACCTCATTTCCGTGTTAACGGAAACGATGGATCATAACCCGGAAATCGGGATAATTTCCCCGTTAATACTTTATTACGATCAACCGGATACGATTCAGTATGCGGGATTTACGGAGATGAATTACCTCACTGCGAGGAATAAAGGGATCGGTAATATGGAACACAACCGGGGTCAATATGATCAGGATAGCAGGGAAACAGGCTACTGTCATGGTGCCGCGATGATGTGCAGAAGCGCAGAGCTCGATAAGACCGGCCTGATGGCAGAGAACTATTTCCTATATTATGAAGAATTAGACTGGTGCGAACAGTTTAAACGCGCAGGAAAGAAAATCTGGTTTACCGGCCGTACAAAAATCTACCATAAAGAGTCTATGAGTGTTGGTAAAGAAAGTAGTATCAAAACTTATTTCATGACCAGGAATAGAATGCTCTTCATCCGTAGAAATACCGGCTGGCTAAACACCTTCCTTTTCAGTTGCTTTTATATCGGTATCGCCTGTCCGAAACAAATATTTATTTACCTTAGAAAGGGAAGAACAGACCTCGTGAAATGGGTGTTTAAAGGTGTGTTATGGAATTTCAGCCAGTCCAAAACCAGTAAGTACTTAGGCTTTAAAATATAATATTGATGATCATACTTTTCTGGATCAGCATTTTTCTGATCGTATATACATTTGTAGGTTATGGCTTTGTGCTGTACCTGTTATTGAAACTAAAAAGCTTATTTGTAAAGCCCTTTACTTTCCAAAAGAGCCGCAATTTACCCACCGTAACCTTGATGGTAGCTGCCTATAATGAAGCGGAACTGATTGAAGAGAAAATCAAAAACACCCTTGAACTGAACTACCCTAAAGACAAAATACAGTTCATCTTTACTACGGATGGTTCCTCTGACAGTACACCGGATCAGGTGCGTAAATATTCGGAAATCACCTTACTCCACATCGATGCGAGGGAAGGTAAGATGGCCGCCATTAAACGTGCAATACCATTTATCAAAGGAGAAATTACCGTATTTACGGATGCCAATACCTTTTTGAATAAAGACGCTGTACTGGAACTGGTTAAGCATTACCAAAACCCTAAAGTAGGTGCTGTAGCCGGAGAAAAAAGAATACTGGTTCCGGAAACTGCGGATGCGAGCTCTGCGGGAGAAGGTTTTTACTGGAAATATGAATCCCTGCTGAAGAAATGGGATTACGCGCTTTATTCCGGAGTAGGAGCAGCGGGGGAGTTGTTTAGCATCCGAACCGCATTGTATCAGCCGGTAGAATCTGACACGATCATAGACGACCATATGATCGCTATGCGCATTGCCGAAAACGGATATATTATTGCCTATGAACCCAATGCCTATGCGATGGAAACCGCTTCTGCGGATGTAAAAGAAGAACTGAAACGTAAAATAAGAATTGCAGCAGGAGGGATCCAATCGATCTTAAGGCTAAAGAAATCAGCTAATCCTTTTCATAATCCCATCTTTACTTTTCAATACATGAGTCACCGGGTATTGCGCTGGACCATTACGCCCTTTCTGTTGATCCTTGCTTTTATCTTAAATGGCATCATCGCCCTCCAAACCGGGGAGTTATTTTATCAGGTATTATTTGGCCTGCAACTGCTATTTTACGTATTGAGCCTTGTTGGACTCTATTTTGAAAATAGAAACATCAGAATCAAAGCCCTGTTTATTCCTTATTACTTCTGTGTCATGAATTACGCCGTAATTGCGGGCATCATCAGGTATTATAAGAAGAACCAGAGTGCGGCCTGGGAAAAGTCTAAAAGAAAAGTATAAAAGAAAACCTACAGAAAAGTAAGTCCGGTAGTATTCAAATCCCAGAATTTAACCGGCTTGCTATCCAGGGGAATAGCGGTAGTCAATAAATGGGTTTCCATAGCAAAGAAACTATCGACCTGATAGCTCAGACCATTTCTTAAAACCAGGGTATCCATGCTGGGTACCTGCGGCAGCTGCTCTACAATCCCTTCTCCGGTAGCCTTAACAATCGCCTCTTTTCTGGTCCAGAGCAGGTAAAAGGCCAGGATAGGGAGGGCTGCAGCTTCTACCATTGCTTGTTCTTCTTTAGAAAAACAAAGATCAACCACCTCTTTATATTGAAAATAAGGATCTATGTACTCAATGTCGACCCCAATAGGGTTTTCACTGATAGCAATGGTGATCAGGTCTTTAGAATGACTCACATTAAAAGATAAATCATCAATAGCAGGCTTCTTATTTTCTTTCAAATGAAAAACCAGAGCTTCCGGCGGGCGTCCAAGAAACCGGGAAAGGAGTTTCCTTAAAAAGTACTTGCGTACAGTATAATTCTCCCTGCTCTGTTGGTGTAGAAAACGGGCTGCTTTGACCAATTCTTCCGCGGACAATAATTCTTCAGCCGCTATTTTCTTAAAGTAATCACTTGCTTTGATTTTAAAAACATGGGCAAAATCCTTCACAGAAAGATCTTGTCCATCATATGGAAGCCAGGTGATTGGCCCCTTGAGCAAATTTTCAGCAGTTGATTTCATTAGATTTTATTTAAAGCGGCCTGTAAAATTCTTGCAAATTCTTCATTATTTGGGGGATATAAGAAAGTCTCATGATCTCCCGGAACATCATGACGCTCTATTCCCTGATTGGCATATTTTGCCCAGCCAAGTGTGCGGTTATCATCCAGATAATACAAACGCTTCTTAACAGAGAATAAACTGATTTTAAGGTCTTCCGGGACCATCTGGTAATGGTTGTGCGCCAGATCATAATTTCTATAAATCTCCCTTTCGTAAGGACTAAAATGTAGGGTGTAATCCTGTCCCTGTGGCAATATCGTATCGTCCATCCGACGTTTAATCATTTGTAGCTGATAATGAAAAGCTTCTCCGGGATGGCGGAAGAAAGAGCTAACGAAAAATGGGATTTTATAAAACTGCCTTTTAATCTTGTTCAATAACTTCACAGACCGGGGAACTGAGCTACCTACATCACCGGCATAAGTATCTAAAATCCCTAAAAACTTCACCTCTTTACCCATATTGGTTAACTGTTTAGCCATCTCATACACAATGAAACCACCCAGCGAATAACCAGATAAATAATAAGGACCATTTGGATGTACTTTCAGTATTTCCGCAACATAAACGGCTGCGATCTCCTCAATACTATCAAGAAGCACCGTTTCCCGGTTCAAACCTAAAGCTTGCAACCCATAAACCGGCTGATCTTCGTCCAGGTATTTGCTCATCGACTGAAACACCAATACATTTAACCCACCACCATGAACCATAAACAGCGGGTGTTTTGAACCTGAGGTTTTAATAGGGACTAAAGCGTCCCATTGTACTTCCGGCTCATCAGGATTTAGTTTTTTAGCTAGTTTCTGAATGTTTGCGTTTTCAAACAAGGTGGCCAGGGGCAAGCGCTTCCCGGTTTCCTTCTCAATTGCAGCCATCACTTTTACCGCAAGCAGGGAGTGACCACCCAGCTCAAAAAAGTCGGCAGTAGTATCCATAAATTCTAAACCCAATACGGCTGACCAAATGTCAAAGATCAGCTGCTCATTTTTGTTCTGAGGTAACTCCCTCAACTGCCCCTGATTTTCGGCCTTAGGCTGCGGTTTAGGAAGCGCTTTTTTGTCTATCTTATGGTTAGGCGTTAAAGGAAAAGCTTTTAAAGCCACAAAATCAACAGGAATCATGTAATCCGGAAGTTGAGTAGCCAGGCGCTCTTTCCATGCCGCTATCGTTTTCTTAGCAAGGAAAAGCTCGTTGGTAGAAAGTGGGGTTTTAGCGAAATCTACAAGATTACCTGTCGCCAGATCAATGGCAGCAGGAGCATCAGGAATCATCAGCGGAGCAATTCCTTCCTTAATGAACACCACATCGTAACAACCATCCGTCCCATCTGTGCTCCATCGGATATTCGTTTGATACCCCAACTTAGCACCCAATTCCCAGAATTCATCCGGATGAACACCATCTGCTAAATGCTCCAGCTGGTGTTTAATATCAGCAACCAGGGTATCCGGTGCTGCGGAATTCATCCAATTCAGTAAAGCATAATCTTTGGCCGTTCTGGCATTAAAAACCCAGTTCAGGGAGATACAATTGGCCTGTTCTTTTTCAAGAATTTCAGCTACTGCATGTACACTTTTCAGCTGCTGCCAGTCCAGTGTTACCTCCGGACTAATTGTTTTCAGGTGATCAGCATGCACATAAATCCAGACATCATAATGATATTTGGTGGTTTCATTTAAGGAAGCCCCCTGTCTTAACTGCACATTAACACCAGAGATTTCCGGTATCAACTTCGGCAACAGATAAAAAAACGCCGGATCAGCTACAAACTCATCCTCAATTCTTACCCGGTTGCTCACTACCTCCTGAAAATCAGGAAGCGTACTACTATCTTTTGCATTGGCCAGGTAATCCATGGCATGGTACATCGTTAAGCTGTTTTTGCCCTGCATATCACCGATAAAAAGACAGCCACCATGCTTTAGCCGCTGTACTGCAGCAGTAATTACCTTTAAAAAATACGCCGTATCAGGGAAATACTGAGCCACACTATGGATCAGTATCAAATCAAAGGAAGGACCGGTAAGCCCGCTAAAATCATCAGCGGCATTGGCCTTTGTTTTAACATGGGCCCATTTTTCCGGATCTGCATCTAGTTTTTGCTGTAGCTTTTCAATCGCTGTTTCCGCGTAATCAGTAGCCATATAGGAACGAGCAAAAGGAGCCAGCTCCAACATCAGCTGACCGCCGCCGCTGCCAATTTCTAAAATATCCTGTGCCTGGAGCGTTTTAATTCTTTGTGCAGATACCGAAAGCCATTCTGCTGCCTGCTCCTGCAGACGATCACTATTTTTCCATTGCTCCAGTAAAATTCCGTCGATTTTTTGATCTGATTCCGCTTTTCCAGCCGAAGACTGCGCTGCCATATCATAAATTGTATCCCATCTGTCCTTCCAGGAAGGGGTACTGTTTTTGGGTTCCAGATCTTCCGGAATCACATAGGCCACCAATCGTTGCCCGCCCAATTGATCTGCAAGGGCCATCACTACGGCCTGTTTTACTGCTTCCAGATCAGTCAGCGCATTTTCAATCTCGCCTAATTCTATGCGGTGACCGCGAATTTTCACCTGCTGATCAGATCTGCCCAGACAAATAACCTCCCCATCTTCGGTAAATTTCCCGAGATCACCGGTTTTGTAAAGTCTTGCCTGATCTGCTCCGCTAAAAGTATCCTTAATGAATTTTTCCGCAGTTAGTTCCGGTTGATTCAGATAGCCGGCAGCTAAACCTTCACCACCGATTAAAATTTCCCCTATGTTTCCGGGAGGGACTAATTGTCCGTTCTCATTAACCAGATAAATACTGGTATTGAAAATAGGTTTACCAATAGTGATCAGTTCATCTTCTTTTTTAACCTCTTTCAGGGTCGACCAGATGGTCGTTTCCGTAGGCCCATACATATTCCATAAAGACGAGCAGCGCTGTAAAAGCGCGGTAGCAAGGTCTTTCGGAAGCCCTTCTCCGCCACACAATACCTTTAATGGCAAAGGACTCATCCAACCGGATTCGATCATCATCCTCCAGGTAGAAGGAGTGGCCTGCATGATCGTGATCTGATGCTGCTGAATCAGGTCTAACAATAAACGTCCGTCCCGGGCACTCTCCGTATCACATAAAACCAGCTCTGCACCGGTAATTAGGGGCAGGTATAATTCCAGACCGGCAATGTCAAAGGAGATCGTGGTGATTGCCAATAAACGATCCGAAGGATCAATTCCTGGTGCAGACTGCATACTGAGCAAGAAATTCAGCAGGTTGGCATGCATAATCTTAACCCCTTTGGGTTTGCCGGTAGAACCGGAAGTATATAAGATATAGGCCAGATCAGTACCTTGAATTGGAACATCCACATTTTGCGCCGGTTGGTGATCCAGTGCAGCCCAAATGTCTTCTATTACATATTCTACTGTTTCGGTACTTGTAAATTTGCCAGCATAAGCTTTAGAAACCAGCAGCATTTTCGCTTTGGAATCTTCCAGCATATAGACAATTCTATCGTGTGGGAAATCAGGGTCTAATGGCAGATAAACACCACCAACTTTAAGAATTCCCAATAAACCAACTACCATTTCTATAGAACGGTCGGTCACTATGGCCACAATATTGCCGGTTTTGATTCCTTTACCTTGTAAATACGAAGCAAACTGGTTCACCCGGTAAATCAGTTCCCTGTAAGTCAGCTGTTCCTTTTTAAACGTTAATGCTTTTTGATTGGGGAACTTTAAAGCCATGCCCTCAATTAGCCTGGAGATATTGATATTGCTATCGAAATCAACCTTGGTTTCATTCCATTGTTTCAATTGATTGAGCCAGGATTCCGAATTAGCCAGGCTATAGCGCTTAATCGTCTTTGCCGGATCAGCAACAAGGCCTTTCAATAGGTTCTCAAAATCGCCGGCCATTTTCTCCATGGTAGCCGGCTTAAAAAGCGCGGTATTATAGGTCCATTCTAAGGTAAGTCCACGCTTAGAGCTTGTGGCATTTAAAAACAATTCAAAAGTCTCGTAAGCCCTCGGATTAGAAATCAGTTCATAATCCAGTCCTTCAAAGGAGACGGAATTATCCATGCCCATATCAATATTGAAAACCACCGGAACCAATGGAACCCTCGAAGGATCTCTTTTAAGGTTCAGCGATTTCACCAATTGTCCAAAAGTGAACTTCTGATAGTCATAAGCATCAAAGAAAGCTTTTTTCCGTTGCTTTAGATACTCAGAAAATGACAAGTCCGGATCTATTTTAGTTTTAATAGGTAGGAGGTTCACACAGTGACCCACCAAGCCGAATTTCTCCGTTGCCGCTTGTCCGGCAGCAGGAAGACCCACCACCAATTCCTGCTGATGCGTTTGCAGGTAAAGAAATACTTCAAACGCAGTCAGTAAAGTGTTCACCAGACTAGCTCCTGAAGCAGCCCCGGTTTTTTTCAACTGCGTCACCATTTCCGTAGAAAGGTGTAAGTCGAACCGGGAAGCCTGATAAGTTCTCAAAGTCGGCCTTGGGAAATCTGTTGGCAGATCCAGAACCGGCACGGTATCCTTATACATTTCCAGCCAGTAATTCAGTGTTTCGTGATACTCCGGACTATGCTCAAAAACCATCATTTCAGCCGCATAATCGCTGATTTGTGGGGCAGGGCTTAAGCTAATCGCTTTCCCTGTCACTTTCGCATTGTATAAAGTACACAGGTCTTCCAGGAATACCCCGGTAGACCAGCCATCGCTGATAATATGGTGTTTAACAATGGTAAAGTAATAATGTGTAGCTGAAAGTTTATGTAAGAACAAACGCATTAAAGGGCCTTCCTGTAAGTCAAAAGGCCGCTGCATTTCCTGTTCAACAAAGGTCTTCAGGACTGCTTTTTGATCACGTTCCTGAGAGATATCGTGAAAGTCAAGGGCAAATTCCGGTTCCTTATAAATGATCAGTGTTTCCCCATTCGGGCTCACTGTAGCACGTAAAGCCTCATGCCTGCCCATCACCTCCATTAGCGAAGTAGAAAAATGAGCAAACTGAAGTTCACCTCGAAGGTCTAAAGACACAGATTCATTGTAGGCCAGGTTGGCAGCCAACTCGCCAATCATACAAGACAGCCAGATTTCTTTCTGTGGCTCATTGGTGAATACAATCTTTTCTATCTCCCTTGATTTATTTTCAAAGGGGTCAAAATCGACTGGTGTTAACGTATATAAAGACATTAAGTTTTTGTTTAATTTACCTGAAGGTATTTACCTGGATTCTGGTCATCTTCAATAAACCAGGCCGGATTGCCATCCCTGTCTTTCCCCAACCTGGCATTCGGTAGCGGGGGACTATTAAATATATCCATTTTTGCGGAGATTTTCTCTTCCACAGTCTGGATATATACTGGTATAAAACCTGCAGCTTTTAACTCCTTTAAACAGGCTTCAAAAGTGGTAATGATCTTGTCAATGTCTTCCTGACTATGTGCGGTGGTGAGGAAGCAAGAGAAGCCTTCCAGAATATGGATGCCTTTTAAGCGCATCAGTGTAAAGAACAATTCGGTATAGGCATAGTCCTCTAGAAACTTAACCCGCCATAAAGAACCAAACTGTGCGATAAACATCGGCACCTCCAGTTTTTTCAGGATCGCATTTAAAGTATCTGCAATGTATTTTGTTTTTTCATTTAAGCCCGATTGTAATCCCGGTCCCTGTTCCTTCATATAAGTTAAAGAAGCTTTGGCAGTAGCCAATGCCAGGGGATGGCGTACAAAGGTTCCTGCAAAGTAGGTAACCCCTATTTCAGGAACGGAATCATCGCCATATTGCCAGAAACCACCGTCCAGCGCATCCATAAACTTCCTTTTACCAGCAATAATGCCAATAGAAATCCCTGCACCCGCAACCTTTCCATAAGTACCAAGATCGGCTTTGATGCCAAACATACCCTGGGTGCCACGCGGATGAAAACGGAAACCCGAGATCACCTCATCAAAAATTAAAGCCGTTCCGGACTGCTCTGTAATTACTCTTAATTCTTTCAAAAAGGCAACCGGCTGGAATTCTGGCCTGCGACTCTGAACAGGTTCTACCAAAACTGCGGCAATTTCATCCGCACGTTCTTTGATAATCCTTAAAGATTCATCCGTTCCATAATCCAGAATCAACATATTTTGTACGGCTTCCGGCATAATACCCGGTGCCGCAGGGAAGGATTTCAATTTCTTACTACCCCTCACAATCACTTCATCTACAATACCATGGTAAGAACCGGTAAAGGCAACAATTAAAGAACGACCTGTTACGGTACGGGCAATGCGCATCGCACCTAAAACAGCTTCCGAACCAGTATTACACAATGCAGAACGGTCGAAATCAGTAAATTCACAAATCAATTTACTCACTTCTCCGGCAAGCTCATGCTGCGGACCAATCTCATAACCTTTCTCAATCTGCTCCAATAAAGCGTTTTTGATTACGTCAGGCTGATAACCTAACATATTGGAACCAAAACCATTTAAGGCATCGATGTATTCATTTCCGTCCAGATCCCAGAACTTACTGCCCTTAGATTTATTGATCACAATGGAATAAACCAATTCTTTAGTTGCCGGTTTAAACCCGGAAACCACCCTTGGATCGGCCATGTGCGACCGGTTTTCCTGGGTATAAGTCTTGCTGGATTTCGTTTTTTCAGTGTACCTCAGCGTCAGGTCATCCAGATATTGCTGCTGGTCCTGAGTTAAAGCCGCAGATTGTTTCTCTATTTTCGGACTGGCGCCAAAAGGTTTTTTTATCTCTGCCAATTCCTCCGGACTTAAATCCGGACTTGTTGCATTTGATAAAGCATGAGGAGTCCCATTCGAGGGAGCAACAGCTGGAGGAACCGGAGGGCTAACCACAACCTGTTGCACCGCAACAGGCGCTGTTCCCTGCAATAAAGCAACCTGTCTGGCCAACAATTGTATTTGCTGACTAATCAGTTCAATCGCAGCACCAGAATTCTGTGTGTTATAGCCAGAACCCGGTGGGTAATTTCCGTTTACCGCAATGCCCGGATTAGCCGCTGCAACTGGCGTACTTGCCGTTTCCGGAGGCAACTGCTGGTCAAGGTAAGTAGCCAACTGGTCCAGATTGCTGAACTCCTCGTTTAATTGTCGGAAGGTAACCGGTACCTTAAAGCTTTTCTTCAGGGCAATAGCAATCTGCGTTAACAACAGGGAATCTAGTCCCATTTCTATAAAACTGATTTCCGCAGAAGCGTCCTGCATATCTATTCCTGACGTATTCTCCAGAATGTCTTTGATCTGACTGATTAACGATTGTTTTCTCATTACTGGTGTAGTTTGTTGGTTTGTAGTAAGGTTTTCTGGCGTAAAAACAGAAGAATTAAAAGCATCTGTTGAGTTGGAGGTATCAAAAACTGCTGTTGAAAATGGAGTGTTGAAACCAGGCGTTAAAACCGGTGCTGCCTCAACCCAGTATTTGGCCTTATTAAAGGCATAAGTAGGCAGGTTTCTCAGCTTGATGCGCTTTTCTTCTTTATAAAATGCGGTCCAATCGGGCTGATAACCGTTTAGCCACAGAGTCCCGTAAGCCCTTAACAGGCTATGGTAAGCTGATTCATGGTCTTTCGGCATTTCCATGGAACTCAAAATCAAGTTGTTTTTTCCTTCCGGTTGCTGACGTAAAAACGTAGCAGTTGCATTACCGGGGCCCATTTCAATAAATGCTTTCCCCTGATTTTCGGCAAGTAACAAAGCTGCGGCATCGTCAAATAAAACGGTAGCACGCAGGTGGGTGGCCCAGTAAGTAGGGTCTGTAGCCTCTGCATCGGTCATCTTTCTACCCTTTACGGTAGAATAAACCGGCAATTGAGGGGCGTTAAGTTTCAGCTTTAACAGTTCTTTTGTAAAAGGTTCCAGCACAGGGTCCATCATATAAGAATGGAAAGCATGACTGGTATGTAATAGCCTGTTGGCAATTTCTTTTTCATTTAATACGGCACTGAATGCAGCGATAGCTTCATCTGTTCCTGCCAATACACAGAGGTCAGGGGAGTTGATGGCCGCAATAACAACGTCTTCCGGAAGTAATGGTCTTAACAAATCCGCTTTTTCCCGAACCGAAAGCATACTGCCTCCCGGAAGTTCCGACATTAATTGTCCGCGCGTAGCGATGATATTTAACGCATCCGGTAAGTTGAGGATGCCGGCAAAATGTGCCGCTACAAATTCTCCGATACTGTGGCCGATGAATGCGCAAGGATATACGCCCCAGCTCATCCATAATTTACCAAGGGCATAGCCCATCATAAACAAGGCTGGCTGACTGTATTTCGTATTTTTCAACCGATCTTCTGCCGCTTTATTCAATTCTGCAGGGTAAATTACATCCAGCAGGTCTTCTTGTAGTTTAGGCCTTAAAAGCGCATTACATTCGTCCATCGCTGCACGGAAAACCGGCTCATGGTCATATAACGCTTTCCCCATACCCGGGAATTGTGCGCCCTGTCCCGGGAAGGTGAATACGGTTTCCCGGATCAGACCAGGGTTTTTCTTAGTTTGTGCCGGTGCTAAACTGGCTCCTTTTTCTAATTCTATGTGAAGCGATTCCAGATCTGAGGCCAATACAAACCTGCGGAAAGGGAAAGATTTTCTATATTGATTTAAAGTATAAGCGAGGTCGGGAAGTGATACAATATCTCTCCCAGGGAAGTTGACTAGTTTTTCGCCATACCCATTCAAACTCTGTTCGCTTTTTGCAGACCAGGTAATCAGTTGTAATGGACGGGAAGCTTTTTCGTTTGTCTCAGGAACAGCAATCTGCACTGGAGTAGGACTAGATTCCAGAATCAAATGCACATTGGTGCCTCCAACGCCGAAAGAACTGACTCCTGCAAAGCGATGATCGTCCTTCCAATCCTTTAAACGCGTATTTACGATAAAAGGACTGTCTTCAAAGTCGATATTCGGATTTGCTTTCTCATAATTGATACTGGCTGGAATCTGTTGATGGTACATCGCCAGACTGGCTTTAATCAGCCCGGTTACCCCGGCAGCACAAGTGAGGTGGCCAAAATTGCTTTTTACCGAGCCAATCGCACAATATTGTTTCTTTTCCTGTTTGCCAAAAGCAAGGTTTAAACCTTCAATTTCTATCGGATCACCTAATGGTGTAGCCGTACCATGTGTTTCAATGTAACTGATCTGCGCAGGATCTACACCGGCATCATCAATGGCCATGCGGATTGCAGCAGCCTGTCCCTCCGCACTTGGTGCCGTGAAACTGCCTTTGCCACCACCGTCGTTGCTGATTCCAACACCTTTGATGATTGCATAAATCTGATCGCCATCTCGTAAAGCTGCGGCTTTATTTTTCAACAACACCACACCGGCACCGTCACTAAATACGGTGCCTTCTGCGCCTGCATCAAAGGGCCTGCAATGACCGTCATTGCTCAACATAGCGCCTTCTTCATAAAGGTGACCCACATTAACCGGGGCGTTTATCGTTGCCCCACCTGCCAATGCCATCTCGCATTGTCCGGCTCTGATACTCTGTACAGCCTGTGCAACGGCCAGTAGCGACGTAGAACAGGCAGACTGCACATTTACCGCCGGACCTTTTAAATCGAGCGTATAAGCCGTCCTTGTGGCCACATAGTCTTTGTCATTGACCGTCACCACCTGAAACCGGCCTACATTATCGATCAGCTCCTGATTTGGCAATACATTATTGGCATAATAGGTATTCACACGGACACCCGCAAAAACGCCGGTAGTATGTTCCTGATTGCCTGCAGTATAACCCGTTTTTTCTAGTGCCTGCCAGGCAATTTCTAAAAATATCCTTTGCTGAGGGTCCATCAGCTCTGCCAGCTTCGGCGTGATGCCAAAGAAACCGGCATCAAAACCTTGTACCTCTTCAATAATTCCCCTTGCTTTCACGTAATCCGGATGGTTCCTGATTTCCGCAGGTACACTTGGGTCGATTTCTTCCTCTTTAAAAAAACGGATACTTTCTTTTCCGGCTTTAAGGAGTTCCCAAAGATCAGTTACAGAATCAGCGCCGGGAAAACGACCACTCATCCCGATAACGGCCACATCCTGATCTTCACTTTGTGATTTAACGTTGTTTTTATAGGTTTTAACCTGATCCTTGCCATCTAAAAAGGCAGCAAGGTCTTTAATTCTTGGAAATTGATATACCCGTGTGACCAGCAAATGCAGCCCATATCTGGTTTTTAACAGGGCAACAGACTTTTGCGCCAGCAGGGAATTCCCTCCAAGCTCAAAGAAATTGTCTTCAATGCCCACTCTGTTGAGGCCAAGAATCTCCTTCCAGATAGCAGAAATATTGTTTTCTGTTTCGTAATTGGGTGCCTGATAGCTGCTGGTTAATAACGCAGTAACATCCGGATCTGGTAAAGCGTTTTTATCCACCTTTCCATTCGGACTAAAAGGTAAAGCTTCCATCGGTACTATCAGCTGCGGCACCATATAAACCGGTAGCTTGCTTTCCAGATAGCTGATCAGGGTTTTCTTATCGTAATCTTCCTGAACCACCACATAAGCGATTAGTCTTTTATCACCAAGCTGATTTTCTCTGGCTAAAATCACCCCTTGTTTCACCCCTGGTGCAGTTTGAAGGATACTCTCAATTTCGCCAAGCTCGATCCGGTAACCACGGATTTTTACCTGATCATCAATCCGACCCAGGTATTCAATTTCCCCGTCTTCCCGTTTTTTGCCAAGATCACCGGTCAGGTATAAACGAGAATGCGGATCCTCAGAAAAGAAATCTTTTACGAAGCGTTCTGCCGTTAGGTCCGGTCGGTTTAAATAACCACGCGCCAAACCAGCGCCACCAATATAGATTTCGCCGGGTTCATTTACACCCGCTTCCTTTAATTCCGGATTAAGGATGTAAACTTTTGCCTTGGTAAACGGCTTGCCAATGGGAATGGTATGGTCGTAAACAGTCTTTTCATTCACCAGGTGGAGCAGTTTTCCTATCGTGGTCTCCGTAGGGCCGTAATGATTTACAATCTTGCAGGTATTTCCCGCAGGGCGATTAATTTCTTTCACCATGCTGGCACTCAAAGCTTCTCCGCCAAATATCAACAGCTGTTGAGGCATTAAATCCTGACCATCTAAAGCCAGAGATTTCCAGTGGGAGGGCACAATTTTGAGGCAGTCGATGGCATGATCCCTGAAATAAGGGTGTATATATTCGGGGGTATTAAAGTTTTCTTTACTAAACAGGTGTAAAGTTCCGCCAAAACAAAGCGAGCTAAATATAGCGGTATTGCCAAGGTCGGTAGCCATGGTAGCACCTACAGCATAGTTTTTACAGGAGGCGAGGGGTAAATGAGCTGCTAAACCTAATACATAATCGGTTAAAGCATGGTGTTCAATAACCACACCTTTTGGCAAGCCTGTAGAACCGGAGGTGTAAATAACATAGGCTGCCTGATCGGGTTCAATGGGCTCTAAAACCGGTGTATCTGGTGATTCAGCCACGATTGTCCAGTCCTCATCAGCCAGGATGACTTGTAAACCTGAGGCTGCAGCAAGAAAGGGCAGGGATTTTAAATCGGTGATCACCAGGGAGGCAGCACTGTCCTGAACCATATATTTCATTCGGGCCAGCGGAAAATCTTCATCTATAGGTACATAAGCTGCCCCGGATTTGAGTACTCCTAAGATACTGACCAACATACTTTCCGGGTTGTTCAGGCAAATGGGAACTAAGGTCTCCTTTTGAATTCCCTTACGGTTCAGGTAGTGGGCCAGGCGGTTAGAAATTTTGTCTAGCTCCTGGTAACTAAGGGTATGGCCTTCAAATGATACAGCGGCTTGATGGGGCACAGCTTTGACTTGTTCGGCAAACAAATCCAGAATGGTATTTTTATCCGAAAATTTGGAGAGGTTATTCATAGCGACTAACGTTTATTCTCTTTTATATATTATTGTTCAGCAAAAAACAGGCTTGTTTTAAAAAAATAGGCAATTCTACGCTGAAATAGAATATTTCAAGTAGTCAAAAATAGTAAAATAGCCGGTTTATTTCTATAAAATTAAACATAGCAGGGGTAAATGTCCGGGCTAACTATAAGTGTCTGAGGAAATAGTCCTGCCTGGTGGGGCTGAGTAATGGTATCTTAGGGAGAAAATGACCGCGAGGGTAGTGTTGGAAATTCTTCTAAAATAAAGAAAAAAAATCTCAGTCTGGAAAGAGGTGGAATGCGGTTAAATGACCGTTATTGTGGTATTGTGTACCCAAAAGTGTACAAAAAAAGCCGCTTTGATAGCAGCTCTCTTATTTTATTATTTCTTTTCTGGTCCTTTTTCTGGGGCCTTTTCCGGTGGAGTAGATACAATCTCCCCGAATTCATTCACATAAGCCATCATGCTTTCAAGATCACCACCAGAAGAATTTTGTTGACGCTCTTGCTTGCGATGTTCTTTATCTTCTTTTTTCTTCTGCCTGTTTTTTTCTAGTTGCTTCTTCATGAAGGTAGCCTGAGATTTAGCCATAAATTCAATGTATTAGTTAAAAATTAACCTTCTCCTCTGGTTTTACCTTATTCTGTGTGCCTGATTATTTGATCCCTTTACGAATCAATAACGGCTAGAATGTAATTTAATTCTCGGGAGGCAACGGATCAGCAACCTGGAGAAATTGAAACCTAATCAAAAGATTGATTAGTGGGTAAGTAGAAGGAGAATAGTTGTAATGATATCCCGTTTCATGCAAATATAAACATTTTTAAGTTCATAATCAATTTTGAAGATTGTTAAATCATGGTTATTGAATAAAGTTGATGTTTAAACGTCTTTTGCTGCTTAATGTGAATGAATCTAAATTGCAATCAGCCGCCGCGTTTGAACTTGCATTTTCTATTTTTGTCAAAAATATTTAAAGATGTCAAAAACGAAATTAACCATAAATAACAACGGATCTGTGAAGATCGAAGGAGACTTTGAAATTGTAGATATGCAGGGAAATGAATACGGATTGCAAGGTAGAACTACCTTATCAATCTGTCGTTGTGGATTATCTGCCAACAAACCTTTCTGTGATGGTGCACACCGTGGTCATTTTGAGCATGATGCTGTTGCTTTCGAACTGCCTCCAAGAAAAGTATAAGTAAAGATGTTTCCGGGAAATATAGCCGGTGATTAAAAAGGTGCTCAATTTGTTTTGAGCACCTTTTTTTGTTCATGTTTTTTTGCTGCTTGTCATTGCTGGTTTTACTGAGGTCTTCGTTTTGAGTTTGATTTGAATCGGTTTGAGCTCGGTATGAGTTGGAGATCCCTTCGGGATACTTCCAGATTCTCTTCCTGTCTCCTACATATTTAACAGGTCCTTGCACCATCGTTGAAAGGTCCATTAGACCTATCAAGGACCTATCAACCATCTATCAAGGATGTATCAAGGATTAAGAAAAACCGAACGCAATGTGGACACAACCCGAGCACATCCCGAGCTAACCGGAGGGTAATCCTGGATTAACGATACAGGTTCTGTTTTCTCTGCTATTGTGCTGAAAACAGAACCTGTTCCTGAAATTGTTGTTTTGTATAAGAATTGAAACAGAAGTGTTTCAAAGGAAAGCAGTGTTTCAAAAGAAAGTGGCCTGCTTATTTAGTCAGCGTAAGCGTATAACTTGCACTGATTTTTGCCTTAATCGTATCTGTGGTTGGTTTTCGGGGTCTGATCAATACGCTGTATTTTAAGTCCCCCTTGTCCAGGTAGGTTTTTAAAACTTCTTCAGTCATCACGGGTGTTAGCGCCAGATCTCTGGAAACCTGATCCAGGGAGCCTGTATTGATGTAGCTTGCTAAACTGTCTCTTTGTGCCCCGTTATTTAAGTTCACCATCAGTGAGGAGATACTGCTAAAATTGTTTTTTGTATCCACACTGTCTCTTACTTTGGGAACATAGGTGATGCTGAAATTGGAAACCTTAACATGTTTAAGGTCTGCCAGACTAAATTCTCCCTTGGTAGCACTGTCAATCTTATGACGGATATCTACCGTAGTAGGTAGGTTGTCGATGAGGATAGATGGAGTACTTAAGGACATCGGTGGGATGGAAAATAACAAGGAGTCCTGCTTAATAATGACGTCGCGCTGGATGCTTTCCGAAATTTTATTGCAGGCAGAAAGTGCCAGTATAAAAGTAGCAGCTATTAAAAGTAAGTTCGCTTTCATGATTACAAAAGTACATATTAACTGGCGGAATTGTAAAACAGATTTCAGAAGGAATCCAGGAGCTGACCCGGGGAGTTCGCGGGCCGGGGAGCAGCGTAGTTTCATTGGGGGTTTTGCTTTCCGGGCAGGAATAAAATAGGGGGGAAGTTGTCTTTTTGTGAAGGGATTTGCGTAACTTAGGGGAACCAGTTTCGGTTCTGCTTTTCGGCATAAAAACTCAAAACCTCCCTAATATTTGGTGAATATATCTACCCATATAAAGTTTTGTGTGGTATGATAACTACTTGTTTTTCAGTATAATTAACTGTCATTAGTTAATTTATTGCTGAATATTAGCTAGGTTTTGAGTTTGTTTTTAACTGTATTTTGCAGAATTAAATTCTGTTTATGTATTAATCTTCCTGTATTACAGGTATTTACGTATGTTTTTGTCTACTAATATTGCTGACGTTGGTAAGCAGCTGAAAAATCAGTCCTCATCTCTTTGAACCTGGCTACAACGGTAGTGATAAAGGCCTCGTCAAGCATCTGGAAAATCTCGTTTGCTCCACCACCGGTAAGGTCTAACTCAGATAATTTGTAGCTCTGCTCCAGGCTGCCTTGCTCAAATTTAACGATGTATTTCTGGTTCATATTGAACAAGGTGATTTTGCATTCCGGGTGTGGTAGTTCTGCGATTACTCTCATGTGATGTGGTTATAAAGAGGGCCGTCTTAAAGTTGATTGAAGACGGCCCGATGGTATAAAAAATTGAATTATAGCTTAACGCCCATTTCCTTGATCAGGTAGTCGACTTTGTCGATTTTTGAAGCTACCCACAATACGTAACGGATGTCTACACCAATTGATCTGCTGTAGCTTTCGTTCCAGGCATAATCATTAATTGTAGCACCATAAGCGCGGTCAAAGTTAACACCGATCAGTTCGCCATAAGCGTTCATAATTGGTGAACCTGAGTTCCCTCCTGTGGTGTCCATATTGTATAATAAGGCTACAGGAACGTCATTAAGGTCTTTTTTAGCATACGGACCGAAGTCTTTAGCATCCCATAGCGCTTTGATCTGTGCAGGATAACCGAAATCTGGATTACCAGAGGTTCCTTTCTCTAAAATACCTTTAACAGTAGTGTAAGGTCTCATGTAAGAAGCATCAGCTGCCCAGTATCCTCTAACGTATCCGTAAGTCAATCGTAAGGTGCTGTTGGCATCAGGAATGAAGTCTTTTTTCATAAACTTCTCTTTTACATTCACATAATCTCCCATTAACTTGTTTAAAAGGCCATCTCTACGGTCTTTTTCAGGTTTGATTTCGGCAATTTGTTTGGCGATGTCCTTTTCGAATAACAATAATCCGTCATTGTAATCAGCAATTGATTTTGGTGATTTTAACAAAGTATTCATAACGTAGGATTCGTCTTTTAGCTTGCTCAGGCCAATTGTATTGTCGATATATTGGTCAATCACCGTATTGCTGTTCGTTCCTTTGCTGGTGATTTTATTCACGGCAGTTACTTTTTGCATTGGATTGAAGGCGGCGGCATCTGTAAGCATTCTTTTGAAAAGCTTTTTGTCTACATCCAGGTCGTAAGCCTCGTAATTTGCAGCCAGGGCTTGTTTCAGTCTGTCGATGTTTTGATCAAAGAAAGCTTGTTTTTGTGCCACTGGTTGTGCATCAAGGGCGGATTTGAAGGTGTTGATGTTTCTGGAAACACCTAATAAACTGGTCGAGTTGTAGATTTGAGAGAACCATAGGTCTCTTTGTGCATCGCCATTGATTAGTTTGTATAGATTGTCAATATCAGCCATTAAAGAGCCGTATTTTGCTTTTACATCTACATTGTTGTTGATGAATTCAGCAAGGGCAGCATCTTCCTGTTTTTTCTGTGCAATCAGGTCAATACCTTTAAGCCCCTGAAGTTTACCTCGGTAGTTCTTCAATACATTGGCATTTCTCTTGATTCTGGTGGCTAGTTTAATCTCGGTAGTTTTGTTTTTCTTGCCTGCGTTTTCCATGGTTGTGTTCTGGAAATCATATAATTCAGAGGTGTATGGCAATAAAAACTGTTGTTGGTACTGGATAAATTCAGCTGGACGGTGACGGAAAGTCTTGCCCGGGTAACCCAGAATAAACACGAAATCTTCCTCGTTAGTGCCTTTTGGATCTACTTTAAGGAATTTCTTCGGGGTGTAAGGAACGTTGTCTTTCGAGTACTTCGCAGGAGAACCATCTTTAGCTACATACGCGCGCATAAAAGAGAAATCTCCCGTATGACGTGGCCATACCCAGTTGTCTGTTTCGCCTCCAAATTCGCCAATCTGACGGTTCGGAACATAGACAAGTCTCACATCCTGGATGGTCTTGTAACGGAACAATACATAAGTCTTTCCGATAAACATTTCCGACACTTCCGCTTTGATAGAAGGGTCTTTTTTCTCCGCTTCTAATGCGATATTTTTCATCGTATTGTTGATGATCTGTAGCCTTGAAGCAGGGTCTTCTACCTGTGCTACTGCGCCTAGTACTTTGTCTGAAACATCTTCATAACTATCAGTAATACGACAGGTTAGTCCTTTTGCCTCAATTTCTTCTTCATGTGATTTGGCTACAAAACCATTGGTTAGGTAGTCGTGTTCTGGTGTGCTTGCCAGTTGTACGGCGCTAAAGGCACAGTGGTGGTTGGTGATGATCAGCCCCTCACCGGAAACAAAGGATCCGGTGCATCCGCCAACGTTCACTAAGGCGTCTACCAGACTTGTGCCGTTGGGGTTATAAATTTCATTTGGATTTATCTTTAAGCCTGCTTTCTTTAGGTCGAGTTTGCTAATCTCGCTTAAAGGAAACATCCCTTCGTCCCATAGCTTGTAGCTGGAGAAGATCCCGCCAAAAGCGATCAGGGAAGTGATTAATAAGATTTTCTTATTCATTTTCTTGGTGTATGTGATTATAAAACCACAAACTTAGATAAAATTTCGCAATTGAATCTGATTGCTTTTACCTGCAGATGGCAACAAAAGTATCGGGCTTTTGTATCTTTGGGTATTCAACAAAACTGGATATGGCAGAAGATTTAAAGATATTAACAGATATAAGTAAGGAGGCGCAGTACCGTTCCCTGATCCCTCAGATTGAAGCGTTGATTAGCGGGGAGACTGATCAGGTGGCTAATTTAGCCAATATCGCTGCGGCTTTAAAAGAGCAGTTCAATTGGTTCTGGGTAGGTTTTTACCTGGTTAAGGAAGATCAGTTGGTGTTAGGTCCTTTTCAGGGGCCGGTTGCCTGTACCAGAATTAACAAAGGAAAAGGGGTATGTGGGGCTTCCTGGTTGCAAAAAGAAACTTTAATTGTACCGGATGTAGATGCCTTTCCAGGGCATATTGCTTGTGCAACAGCATCCCGTTCGGAGATTGTTCTGCCGCTTTTTAAAGGGGATGAAGTAGTCGGTGTGCTGGATGTGGATAGTGAACACCTCGCTCATTTTGATGAAATTGATGCGAAGTACTTAAAGGAAATCATTAACTTGTTGCATGGCTAAACTACCTTTCTCTTTTTACCAGCAAGACGATGTGAATGCCCTGGCGATAGCGCTATTGGGCAAGCAGCTGTTTACTTATGTAGATGGGGAGTTGACTGCCGGAATTATTGTAGAAACGGAAGCTTACAAAGGTGTAGAGGATAAGGCCTCTCATGCGTATGGAGGCCGGTTTACGGATCGGACCAAGGTGATGTATGAGCCGGGTGGCTTGTCGTACGTGTACCTGTGTTATGGAATTCATCACCTGTTTAATGTGGTTACGGGGGCAAAAGGCACGCCTCATGCGGTGCTGATCCGGGGATTGGAGCCGGTTCTCGGTATCGATGTCATGTTGGCGCGAAGGGGCCTTGAAGTGTTGAAGCCAAACCTGACTGCCGGCCCTGGTGCCTTGGCAAAAGCCATGGGAATAGACCGCCGGTTGAATGCAAAAGACCTTAACGGTACGGAAATCTGGTTAGAAGATGCGCCGGAAGAATGGCTGCCCGGAACAGTAGTGGCAAGTCACAGGGTGGGTGTTGGTTATGCAGATGACCATGCGTTTTTGCCCTGGAGATACTATCTTAAAGGGAGTAAATATGTGAGTAAACCCCGAAGTTGAGTTGGCAAATTGGGGATAGGTTGTGGATAACAAAAAGGCAGGTAAGGTGATTTATTTGCCTTTTTTATTGATATTTGAGACAATGAATTTTGACTATACTTTAGCGTTTGCAAAAGAGCTGGATCTTGCTGATCCACTGGCTGATATCAGGAAGGATTTTCTATTTCCACAGCAAAACGGGAAGCCGTTTATATATCTATGTGGTAATTCTTTAGGCCTGCAACCTAAAGCTGCACGTGAAGTCCTGGAACAGCAAATGGCCAACTGGGAAAACCTCGCGGTAGAAGGTTGGTTTGAAGGAGAAGATCCCTGGATGTTCTACCATAAAGAATTGAAAACCCTGATGGCGCCCATCGTTGGAGCAAGCCCTTCAGAGGTTTGCCCGATGAATACCCTGACGGTAAATCTGCACCTGCTCATGGTGAGTTTCTACAAACCTCAGGCAGGAAAATTCAAGATTATCATGGAGGCCGGTGCCTTTCCTTCCGATCAGTATGCGATAGAAAGTCAGGTACGTTTTCATGGTTACGATCCTACAGAGGCGATTATTGAAGTGAGTCCGAGGGCAGGGGAATATACCTTGCGTACCGAAGATATTGTGGCGCAGATCGCAGAACATGGTGCAGAAATTGCCCTGGTGCTGTTTGGCGGGGTTAACTACTTTACGGGCCAATGGTTCGATATGGAAGGAATCACTAAAGCAGGTCATGCGGTAGGTGCAATGGTTGGTTTTGATCTGGCCCATGCGGCAGGAAATGTGCCTTTGCAGCTGCACGACTGGGATATCGACTTCGCCTGCTGGTGTTCTTATAAATACCAGAACTCCGGTCCGGGTGGAATCAGTGGTATTTTTGTCCACGATAAACATTTTGCCAACAAGAGCCTGAATCGCTTTGCGGGCTGGTGGGGCTATCAGGAGGAACAACGTTTTAAAATGGAAAAAGGCTTTGTACCCGAGGCAGGTGCCGATGGATGGCAGGTGAGCTGTACCCAGGTGATGCCTATGGCTTTATACCACGCTTCACTGAAAATCTTTCAGAAAGCAGGGTTTATGGATGCTTTGAGATCGAAGAGTGAAACTTTAACTTCTTATCTTATTTTTGCTGTAAATCAGGTGAATATAGAGTTGGGTTTTGAGCAGTTTAAGGTGATTACCCCAACTGAAGTGGCCGGCCGTGGTGCACAGGTTTCGATCATTGCAAAAGACAATGGGAAGGAAATATTCCAGCAAATGGTAGCAAATAACGTCTTGGGCGACTGGCGGGAACCGAATGTAATTCGTCTTAGTCCGGTGCCTTTGTACAATTCCTTTGAAGATGTTTTTAAGACTGCCGAGCTGATGCTCAAAATTACTAAAGAGATACTAATATGATCAATTATAACCCTAAAGATTGGGTAACCTTTATATTCCATATAGACCAGGCTGATGTTTTTAGAAAGCTATGGGCCTTAATGGTCAGTGTGGCCATCTTTTCTGCGGGTATCGCCTTTTTAGAACTGAACTATCTGAAACTTTCGGAAACGCAGTATGTGAAAAATATTGGCATGATGCACAGTTTACTGGGCTTCGTGATTTCCATGTTACTGGTGTTTAGAACAAATACTTCCTACGACAGGTGGTGGGAAGGTCGTAGGTTATTGGGTGGATTAACCAACGTAAGTCGCAACTTTGCGATAAAAATCAAGTCTTTAAGGTTGAACAAAGAGGACGAGGAATTCTTCGAATATGCCATCCCTAAATTTGCCTTTGCCCTGAAGGAACATCTTCGTGAAAAGCAGTATTTCGGGAAGAATAGTTTGCTGATTGCAGTGGACGGTGGGAAGCACATTCCGATTCAGATTGCGGCCAGTATTTCGGGCCGTGTTTATGATTTGCAAGCCGCCGGAAAGATCAGTCATGAGCAGCTAATTATACTTAATGCAGATGTTGAGAAGTTTATGGATATCTGTGGTGGCTGTGAGCGGATTAGAAGAACGCCAATCCCGTATTCTTACAGTGCTTTTATCAAGAAATTCATCTTCGTTTATGTGCTTACTTTGCCGATCGGATGGGTGTTCAGTTTAGGTTATTACGTGGTGCCGATTGTGCCATTTATCCTATATGTGCTGGCCGGTTTAGAGCTGATTGCGGAAGAGATTGAAGATCCTTTCGGAGAGGATGCAAACGACCTTCCGGTAGATGATATCTGCAACAATATTGAGAAGCACGTGGGGGAGATTTTAAACTAAATGGGGAGAATTGCCTGGCATCCTTTGTTTGCCCACCCTTTGCCCGAAGGCCATCGTTTTCCGATGTTGAAATACGAGTTGATTCCTGAACAGCTGCTGCATGAGGGTGTAATTACCCGCAAACAGCTCTTTGAGCCGGGAGTAGCCAGCGAAGAATCGGTGTTACTGGCGCATGATGCCGGTTACTGGGCGCAATTGAGGGATCTGAGCTTGCCGGCAAGGGAGCAAAGGCGAATCGGTTTTCCGCTAAACGCACAATTGCTGGAAAGAGAACTCCGCATCGCACAGGGAACGATAGATGGTGCTATTTTCGCACAGCAGCATGGGGTCGCCTTCAATGTGGCTGGTGGTACGCACCATGCCGGAAGTAATTGGGGCGAAGGCTTTTGTTTGTTGAATGATCAGGCAATTGCCGCAAATTACTTATTAAATAAAGGCTTGTCGCAACGCATCTTAATCATAGATTTGGATGTTCATCAGGGAAATGGAACCGCGGAGATTTTTGAAAAGGAAGAACGCGTATTTACCTTTTCTATGCATGGGGAGAAGAATTTTCCCTTTAGAAAGGAGGTTTCGAGCCTCGATATCCCATTGGAAGATGGTTTAAAGGACGATCAGTTTTTGAAGAAACTGGAAGCTGCGCTTCCGGAATTGCTAAAACATCAGCCTGATTTTGTGTTTTACCTGTCCGGCGTGGATGTGCTGGAAAGTGATAAGCTGGGAAAACTGGCTTTATCAAAAGAAGGCTGTAAGGCCCGCGACAAGATGGTTTTTACGTTTTGTAAAGACCATAACCTGCCTGTACAGGTCAGCATGGGCGGGGGATATTCCCCAAACATCAGGGACATTGTGGAAGCACATTGTCATACTTTTAAAATTGGTTTAGATATTTTTGAATAATTATGAAGATTGTAATTGCAGAAAAACCCTCCGTAGGGCGTGAGTTAGCTAAAGTCTTCGGTGCTACGAGAAAAAAAGATGGTTACATTGAAGGAAAAGGGTATTCTTTTACCTGGGCCTTTGGTCATTTACTTCAATTGGCGCCACCGCAGGAGTATGGTTTTATAGGTTGGAGAAGGCAGCATCTGCCGATGTTACCCAAGAAGTTTAAACTGGCGATCCGTAAAATCAAAACCAAAGATGGTTTGGTGGAAGATCCCGGAGTAAGAAAACAATTGGATACGATCAAGATGTTGTTCGATGAGGCTACAGAGATTATTGTGGCAACGGATGCCGGGCGGGAAGGTGAATTGATTTTCCGCTATATCTACTATTTTCTGAAATGTAAAAAGCCATTTAAAAGGCTCTGGATCTCTTCTCAAACTGATGAAGCGATTAAAGAAGGTTTTAGAAACCTGAAACCGGGGACGGATTACGATACGCTTTTCAATTCTGCACATTGCAGGTCGGAATCCGACTGGCTGGTTGGTATGAACGCAACGCAGGCTTTGAGTATTTCTGCAGGGAACCGCTCGGTATTGTCGCTGGGAAGGGTGCAGACCCCAACTTTGGCTATGATTTGCTCCCGTTTCCTCGAGATCAAAAACTTTGTGCCCCAAACGTATTACCAGTTGGCGATTCAACTGGATAAAGACGGACAGCTATTTAGAGCCATGTCTATCGCCAATTTTAGCAAGAAAGAAGAAGCGCAGGATTTATTTGATAAAATCGAAGACGTAGCCTCGGGCTTCCCGAATGGTGGAAAAATCCTTAGCGTAGAGGCGAAACCAAGAAAAGAACCACCTCCGCTATTGCATGATTTAAGTAGCTTACAGCAAGAAGGAAATAAAAAGAAAGGATTTACTGCGGATCAGACTTTGAGTTTGCTACAAGGCTTGTATGAGAGTAAATTGATCACTTATCCCCGTACCGGGAGTAGGTTTATCGGTGATGACGTATTTGCCGGTGTTCCTGCACTGATTGAAAAACTAAAAGACCATAAAGATTTTGGTAAACAAGCACAGTTTCTAAGTACCGCCAAGCTGAACAAGCGTAGTGTGAATGCGAAAAAAGTAACGGATCACCATGCGATTTTACCGACTGGTGAGTCTGCTTATCAGCTGAGTGGCGACAAACAGGCCATTTATGATATGGTAGTAGGTCGTATGCTGGAGGCTTTCCATCAGGAATGTGTGAAGGAAATCACCAAAATAACGGTTGAGTCAGGTTCTGTATTTATCGCCAATGGTACCGTAATTCGTTCTGCGGGATGGAGATCGGTATTCAATGAATCTGATGAAGAAAAGAAAGATGAAGAAAATCCTGCATTACCTAAAGTGAAAGCAGGAGAATTGTTGCCGGTGGTAAACAAGGCTTTCATGGAGAAACAAACCAAGCCGAAGCCGATGTACAATGAGGCTTCTCTTTTGAAAGCTTTAGAGACTTCGGGTAAGGATATTGAGGATGAAGAGTTGCGTTATGCGATGAAAGACAGTGGTTTGGGGACTCCGGCTACCAGAGCGGCAATTATCGAAACCCTGATCAACAGAGAATATATCATCCGTGAGAAAAGAAATTTAGTGCCTACCCCAAAAGGGCTTGCGGTTTATGATGTGGTGAAAGACCAGAAAATTGCACAGGCAGAATTGACGGGGCAATGGGAAAAACGTCTGGAAGAAATCCGTTCAGGAGCCTCTGTGGCTGATTTCAAAGCGGAGATTACGGAATATACCAAGGAAATTACCAATGAGATGTTGCTGGCAGGAAATGGTCTTGCGGCTAAATTAGCGCCACCAGCGCCGGTAGCTCCGGCAACTGCGGCTCCGGCTGCGGAAGGTCAATAGACAAGCTGATTAGAAAGGCGGGATTTAAATGAAGAAGTTTATGTATGTGTTTTTAGTGCTGGTTGTGTTGATCGGCGGTTTTGCCTTCTGGGTAATGAGTTTACCGGTATTTGGGAGTTTGTCTGAAGGGGCACGTCTGAATAGGATCAAAGCCTTGCCAAATTATAATCAGAAGGATGGGGCAATAGATAATTTGTCGCTGACTAAAATGAAACCGGATAACGTGAGTTACCTGGATATGCTGATCGCGATGATCAAAGGGAATAAAAATTCGACGCCTAAAAAGGTGCTTCCTCATGTGAAGCCGGATTTTTCCAATATAGCGGGTGTTAAATTAACCTGGTTTGGTCATTCTTCCTACTTTTTGCAGGTAGATGGTTTGAATATTCTGGTAGACCCGGTATTCTCTGCCCGTACTTCGCCATTCTCTTTCTTAGGCAATAAAAACTATGAAGGGACGGATTTTGTGAAGCCGGAAGATTTCCCTGATTTAGATGTGGTTTTGATCACGCATGATCATTATGACCATATGGATCATCAAACCATCCTCCGGTTGAAAGATAAAACGAAACATTTTGTAACTTCTTTAGGTGCCGGAGCCCATTTGGAGCGCTGGGGAATTCCTGCGGAGAAAATTACGGAACTGGCCTGGGGAGAGGAAACGAACCGCGAAGGACTGAAATTTCTAGCCAGATCGTCCAGACATTTCACGGGTAGACTTTTCAAAAGAAACCAGTCTTTATGGTCTGCTTTTATCCTGCAAACAGCCAATCACAAGCTTTACCTGGGTGGCGACTCCGGTTATGATACTCATTTTAAACAAGACGGGGAGAAGTATGGTCCTTTCGACCTGGCGATTCTGGAATGTGGACAGTACAATGCTTACTGGCCGATGATCCATATGTTTCCTGAGCAAACGGTTCAGGCAGCCATAGATTTAAAGGCGAAAGTATTGCTACCGGTACATTGGGGCAAGTTTACCCTGGCTTTGCACGATTGGAATGAGCCGGTCATCAGAGCGGTGAAAAAAGCGGAAGAAATGAATTTGAAAATTACCACGCCGATGTTAGGAGAGGCCGTTATCCTGGACCAGAATTATCCTGTAAAAAGATGGTATCTGGATTAGATTCCCTTAAACAATATCCTGAAAATCATGTTATTAATATTTATATTCACCTATAAAACCGATACTCATGAAAACTGATTTTGTAGAAATTTTTCAAACAATAAGAGCCGCTATGCAACCTTATGAAGCATTGGGATTCAACGACCGTGTGAATAGTGAGACTGCCTACGAATTGTGGAGCGAGAAGGAGGTGGTGATTGATGGTAAGAAGAGGTTAGGCTGGTTTTTCTGTAGTGTGGTCATCATGAAAAATTATGTTGGCTTTTATTTTATGCCGGTCTATTTAGAACCGGAAATGAAAAGTACTTTTGACCCGAAATTATTGAAGCATCTGAAAGGGAAGTCTTGTTTCCATATCAAAAAGCTGGATTTTGAGCTGCTTTCTATGATAGAAGGCGCTATGGTGGAAGGATTCAAATTATATAAAGAAAAGGGTTGGGTAGATTAAGACCAGTTTGGCAATTAGATTTTTTAAGTAGATTAACGGATAAAGGCATCGCCTTTACCGAAGTTGAGGAGCATGAGCTGGTCTTTCTGGATCAGCAAGGGGTGGCCATACATTTGGTTTCCCTGGCAGATAAAGGCTGTCCTGAGGATTTTATCGCCCTGCAAAAGCGTTATCAGGAGCAGAACTGTTATCTGGTTCATTTATGGGAAGATATCTGGCTGAGTCGCAGGGAACAGGTCCTGGGGAGGATAGCTTCTATATTAGGCCTGAACAGCACCCTTCATGGCCGCAAAGGTAAAATTATAACGATAAACCAGGTACAGGCAGATGAGTTCCTTCTGAACCACCATTTACAGGGTTCTGCAAAAACAAAATATAAATTCGCGTTGGTGATTGGGGAGGAGATCGTGGCCATTGCGCTGTTTAGTGCCGCAAGGCCGATGACGCGCATCGCTGCAGATTATCGTTCCTATGAATTGGTGCGCTTTGCCAGTCAGATTGGTTTTACCGTGACGGGTGGGTTTAGTAAATTGCTGAAACATTTCATTAAACTGGTTCAACCGAATGACTTGATGAGTTATGCAGACCGGGACTGGTCGCTGGGCAATGCCTATGCTTCTTCCGGTTTTGAACTGGTCGGCGCAACGGAGCCTTTGGCTTTATGGCTGGATTTAAAGGATTACAGTCGAAAAACGTGGCTTCGCCTGCCGGCAACATTGCTGGAGGAACTGAAATCCATGGAGGGCTTGAAATCTTCAGATGAAACCAGAAAACAACAATTTTTAAGAGCAAAGAATTATCTTCCTGTTTTCAATACAGGGAATTTAAAATACATTTTATACTTGTAAATGGAGCATCACCCACTACTGGTTATACTCGGACCTACGGCCTCCGGAAAAACTAAACTTGCGGTAAAGCTTGCAGAAGCACTTTCTGCGGAGATTATCAGCGCCGATAGCAGGCAGGTTTTCAGGAATATGGACATCGGAACCGGTAAAGACCTGCAAGAGTATCATATCAATGGAAAAGATATCCCGTATCATTTGATCAATATTAAAGATGCAGGGGAGAAATACAATGTAAACGAGTATAAAGAGGATTTTTATCGGATTTTTGAATCGCTTAGTGCTAAAAAAGTACTGCCGATCTTATGCGGAGGTACAGGAATGTATGTACACAGCATTTTACAGGAGCAGGAGTATACCGCCATTCCAATAAATGAAAGTCTAAGAGCTGTATTACTAGCTAAAGATATTTCTGAATTGCGGGCAATGCTCGGGGATTACCCAGAGGAAGTAGTGGCCCATGCCGATCTTTCTTCTCATAAAAGGTTGATTCGTGTGCTGGAAATTGCGGAATACCTGCAACATCATGATTTTACGCCGGTAAAAAGACCGTTAATTAACCCATTTATTGTCGGACTGCAAACTGAGGTGATGCTACGGAAGCAAAAAATTCTGAACAGAATGGAAGCCAGATTTAAAGAAGGGATGATTGAAGAGGTGAAAGCATTGCTGGAAATGGGGGTAGACCGGGAAACGCTGATCTTTTACGGTTTGGAATACAAGTTTATCATCTCCTACCTGGATGGCAGCCTGACTATGGACGAGCTAAAATTACGTCTGGGGACTGCAATATGCCAGTTCTCCAAACGCCAAATGACTTTTTTCCGGAAAATGGAAAAGGATGGACTCAAAATCCACTGGTTTGATGCCGCGCAAGATGAAGCGGATTTGTATGGGAAGGTCATAACGGCTTATCAGCAGAACTCGTCCTCTTTCTGATTATACTCTTAATTCGCTATTTAAATCGATAAACTGCCTCCAATGGCATGCATTTTGTAAATGACTCCGTATACCAACGAAATCACAAAATGAAAAAATCTACCACCTTTATAGCCTCAACAGCAGCTGTTGTGGCTTTATTATTTAGTACTAATGTAAATGCGCAGAAACTTGGTGTAGGTGTTAACCTGGGTGTTCCTACTACAGACGGTTATAGCTTTGCTATAGGTGCTGATGCAAGAATGCAGTTTGATGTATCAAAACAAATTTCCGTGCCGATCACTACTGGTTATACGCATTTTCTTGGCGAGAACAAGAATGGTGTTGATGTACCAGATTATGGATACATTCCATTGAAAGCGGGTTTAAAAGTGTTTTTTGACCCGAGTGGATCTGGTTTATATGGAATGGGAGAAGTTGGTGCGGCCTTTGGGGTAACCAAAAATTCAGGAACCTCATTTTTGTATTCTCCTGCAATCGGCTATGCCTGGAGCAGCGGTTTAGATCTTGGTGTTAAATATGAAGGCTTACCAAAGAGCGGTTTAAATACTGGTCAGGTCGCTTTACGTGTTGCTTATGGTTTTAAATTATAGGTCTGAAAAAGACTTAATTACACTAAGCCCCTGTTTTTTTCAGGGGCTTTTTTATTTATTTAAAATTAAAACTGTAATTTAACCAAAAAACAGCTTATCATAGATCTGTTATTCATAAAACAAAAAAACTTATATGAAAAGATACTTCGCTGTAGCAGCAATTATGGTCGCTACATCTTGTACCAGTACGACGAGTAAGAAGGTGGTTTTAAGTGCCCCCGACTCCACGTCTGCAACGGTAGCTGATGCCGCAACACCGGCAAGCATTAAATTGAAGGACGCTAATGTACAGTCCATCTATAACGGCTATATTGTCCTGAAAGACGCTTTGGTTAACGCTAAATTCGAAGATGCTAAAAAAGCGGCCGCGGAATTGAAAGTTAATCTGGCCAGTCAGAAAGGATGCGAAAGCACTGCGCTTACCGCAGAAAAAATGGCTACAGCAAAAGATATCGCTTCCCAAAGAAAAGATTTCACTACTTTAAGCGCAGACCTGATTGCCTTGTTCAAACATGCAGATGTGGAAGCAGGGACCATCTATGTACAACACTGCCCAATGGCCAATAAAGGCGATGGTGGCGATTGGTTGTCTTCAGAAAAGAAAATTCAGAACCCATATTACGGGGAAGAAATGATGGAATGTGGTCGTGTGGTAGAAGAAATTAAATCAGCGAAGTAATTTCGCGGATTCTTACTTATCCTTGACGCACATTTAATAATTATTTAACAGCTTTGTTAGCACTGTTCAAAGGCTAATCAAGATGGATTAGCTAATTTTGTTTATTATAAATTTAAGATATATATATGTCAGATATTGCAGAAATTAAGATTGACGGAAAAGTCTATGAATTTCCCGTTATTACCGGTACCGAAGGGGAGAAAGCTATAGATATTTCGAAACTCAGAGATTTAACGGGTCACATTACCTTAGACCTTGGTTACAAAAACACCGGCTCCACCAAAAGTGCAATTACCTTTTTAGACGGAGAAAAAGGGGTTTTAAAATACCGTGGTTATTCTATCGAAGAACTAGCGGAAAAATCTACCTTTTTAGAAGTAGCATACCTGCTTATATATGGCGACTTACCTACCACTACACAATTAACTGACTTTCAGGTTTCCATCAGCCGTCATACGCTGATTCATGAAGATATGAAGAAGTTTTTAGATGGATATCCTTCTAAATCTCATCCAATGGCGCAACTGGCTTCTTTGGTGTGTTCATTGTCGACTTTCTACCCTGAGTCTTTAAATGCAAACTCTTCGCCGGAAACCATGGATCTGACCATGATTAAATTACTGGCTAAGTTCCCAACCATAGTATCTTTCATTTATAAAAAATCTTTAGGTCACCCACTGATCTATCCAAAAAATAAATACGACTACGTTAGCAATTTCTTAAACATGATCTTCGGTCAGCGTACAGAAGAAATTGATATTGATCCGGTTGTAGTAAGCGCGATGAATACTTTATTGATCTTACATGCTGATCATGAGCAAAACTGCTCTGCATCAACAGTAAGAATGGTAGGTTCGTCAGACTGTAATCTTTATGCTTCTGTTTCTGCGGGTATCGCTGCATTATGGGGTCCACTTCATGGTGGTGCTAATCAGGCGGTCATCGAAATGCTGGAACGCATTAAAGAAGATGGTGGTGATACTGAAAAATGGATCAACAAAGCAAAAGATAAAAACGATCCTTTCCGTATGATGGGCTTCGGACACAGAGTTTACAAAAACTTTGATCCAAGAGCAAAAATCATTAAGAAAGCTTGTGATGATATCCTGGAGAAATTAGGTATCAACGATCCGGTATTGGAAATTGCCAAGAAACTGGAAGAAGCTGCATTGAGCGATCCTTATTTCGTAGAGCGTAAGCTTTATCCTAATGTAGATTTCTATTCTGGAATTATCTACAGAGCCTTAGGTTTCCCTACGGATATGTTTACTGTATTGTTTGCTTTAGGTCGTTTACCAGGGTGGATTGCACAATGGAAAGAAATGCATGAGAATAAAGAACCAATCGGTCGCCCACGTCAGGTGTATGTTGGTCATACCAATAGAGAATTCGTTCCTTTAGAGCAACGCTAATTCGCTTTTAAGCTCATAAAAAAACCGCTTCGTCTTATGACGAAGCGGTTTTTTTATGAGCTTATCTTTCTAGACCATAAAGGCTGATATTCCAATTCCTAAGATCAAGGTGATAGTCATTGCAATAGTATAACAAACGATCAACAGGAAGTATTTTAAGATCGTCATCCAGCTGCTATTGCCATAGAAAGTCCGCAAGGACTTATAGATGTACCAGGTAATCCAAAAGAAGCTCAGAACAAATGTGAGCTCACTGATGTCATAAACATAACCCACAAGCCAGGTGACCAGGGTACTAATCAGGACAATCAGAAATATGGCCGAATGAACATGGAAAGAGTAAATCAAATGCTCAAAATAGTATTTCTTTTTAGTAAAATAAACCAGTTTAAGGATCAGTGCAAAAAGGGGAAGTAAAAGAAACATCATTTTCGGGACATTGTGCAAGAGACCGTCCTCAAACTTTTCTACTGACTCATTGGTTTGATTTAACTTGATGTTCTTTTTCTGAAGTGCAGCCATGATAAAGTTATCACGTTTCCCGGATGGTAAATTGAGTTGTCTTTTCTCATAAGCCTCGATCGTACTGTCCAGTACCTCACCGAGTGCAGAAACATGATGACCTTTGTTAGCTTTTTTCGCGCGTTTTTTAGCCCGGTCTTTATTTTTTTTAATGGTCTCAACAATGTTTGGCCCATAAAAATCAATCGATTCTCCTTTTATTTTAGCCGAGTCGACCTGCTTTGTGGTCGTGTCTTTTTTTAGGGCAGGAGTATCCTTTTTAATTTCTATATCTGGTTCTTCCTTACCACCAAGCGCGACCAGAAAGAAAACAATACTGATAAAAATATATAGCTTAATGGGATGCAAATAGGAAGCCCTTTTCCCCTCCACGTATTTTTGTGTCAATACGCCGGGTTGAAATAATAAAGGTTTGATGGTGCCAAAGAACTTAGACTCGAAATGGAAATAATCGGATACGGCGTGCACTACCATATGTAGTGCATCTTCTTTAACGACGATGTTTTCTTGTCCGCAGTAAGAGCAAAAATGAGCTTCTACTTCATGACCGCAGTTTAAGCAGTCTTTTTCTTTACGGTATTTGCCAGACATAGTTTAGTAGTAGGTTGTTGGTTGGTTTGGTTGATTTTTTTAATGGTTCATGGCGTTAATCGCATTCAATTCCGCTTTGTTGTGCTTGTATTTGAAGATGAAAGGGAAGGTAATGGCCAATACCAGCGTGTAAGCTGCAAAGGTTAGCCAGATGCCATGCCAGTCTTTACTTTGATTTGCGCCTGTGAAGAAGTGTTCAATGATCAGCCCGCTGCTGAAACTTCCAAATAAAGCACCAAATCCGTTCACCATCATCATGAATAAACCTTGTGCACTTCCTCTGATTTTCTCGTCAATCTGGGTCTCTACGAATAAGGAACCGGAGATGTTAAAGAAATCAAAAGCCATTCCGTAAACGATACAAGACAAAATGATCATCCATAATCCGCCTGCAGGATCGCCAAAGGCAAAAAGACCGAATCTCAATACCCAGGCCAGCATACTGAATAACATCACATACTTAATACCGAATTTCCTTAAGAAAAACGGAATCGCAAGAATAAACAAGGTTTCAGAGATTTGAGAAATCGACATGATAATTGCCGGATACTTTACGGCAAGCAGGTTAGCGAATTCCGGATTGTCCTTAAAATCGTGAAGGTAAGTGTCTCCATAAGCATTAGTAAGCTGTAAAGCTGCGCCTAAAAACATTGAGAATAAGAAGAATACGGCAAATTTCTTTTGCTTAAATAAGGTGAAAGCTCTTAATCCTAAAGCATCTACGAAAGATTTGCTTTCCACTTTATTGGCCAATGGCGGGCATTTCGGAAGGGTAAAGGCATAAATACCTAAAGCCAGGGAAACTCCGGAGGCGATGTAAAACTGGTTGGAAGAAGCTTCGTTTCCGGTTAAACTCACTACCCATAAAGCGGCAATAAAGCCGATTGTTCCCCAGATTCTAATTGGCGGGTAGTCTTTGACCACATCCTGTTTGGCGTTCTTTAAAGCGGTATAAGCAACAGTAATCGATAGCGATAGGGTGGGCATGTAAAAGATCATGTTGAGTAGGATCACCCAGAAAAAGGTACCGGGGTTAGTCACCATAGGCAGACAAAACAATACGCAAGCCCCAAGAATGTGAAATGCGCCGTATAGTTTTTCTGCATTGATAAATCGATCACAGATAATTCCGGCAAGTGCTGGCATGAAGATTGATGATATTCCCATGGTGGAGAAGATCACTCCGAATTCTGCACCCGACCATCCCTTATTCTGGAACCAATACACGCCAATAGTAATAAGCCATGAACCCCAGATAAAGAATTGTAAAAAATTCATCAGAGTTAAGCGCAACTTAACATTCATAATAATAATTTAGTTGTTTTTTGAATTGATACTTCAAGATAGAACTATTTTGAATAGATCATCTAAATTGAGGTAAGATATTTAAAATAATAAGTGTTAGTTAGTTATGCGGAATTTCTTCTGTTTAATTCATCACGGATTCTTGCGGCTTTCTCGTAAGCTTCTTCGGCAATAGCCTCCTGAAGTTTCTGATTGAGCTCTTCTACGCTGAGTGAGGTGTAATTTGAGCCCGGGATGGAAGGACTCATGTCTTCAGAACTATGTTCTTTTGGAATGTTATCCATGTTTTCTAAGAACAGGAAGTCATTGCCTTCAATCACAATGCCTGCCGAAGAAAGGATAAATTCGTAAGTAAATATGGTGGCATTGAAGCGAACGGCCAATGCAATGGCATCAGAAGTTCTGGCATCAATTTCCTGGATGGTTTCTCCATCAGTGCAAATTAGTTTGGCAAAAAACACACCCTCTACCAGGTTGTAAATGAGTACCTCTGTGATTTGTACATGATAAGTCTGTGCAAAAGTCTTGAACAGGTCGTGAGTAAGGGGTCTGCTTGGGACCATCTTCTCAATTTCTATGGCAATAGCTTGTGCTTCAAACGCACCGATAATAATCGGCAAACGTCTTCTGCCATTCACTTCACCAAGAACAAGTGCGTAGGCACCTGATTGGGTTTGGCTGTAAGATAAGCCGATAATTTCGAGTTTTACTTTTTTCATCTTAAGTAATACCCGGCCAAAACGAAAGTTTCAGCCGGATACTTATTTATCCTTTATGTGCTTTTAATGCTTCTATTAATTGAGGAACTACTTCAAAGGCATCACCTACGATACCGTAATCTGCAACTTTGAAGAAAGGCGCTTCCGGATCTTTGTTGATCACGACGATTACTTTTGAAGAACTTACGCCCGCTAAATGCTGGATTGCTCCGGAAATACCGATGGCGATATATAGATTCGGACTGATGGCAATGCCGGTTTGTCCAACGTGTTCTGAGTGTGGTCTCCAGTCTGCGTCTGAGACTGGTTTAGAGCACGCTGTAGCTGCGCCAAGTAGTCCGGCAAGCTCTTCAATCATTCCCCAGTTTTCAGGGCCTTTAAGGCCTCGCCCTGCGGAAACTACCAATTCTGCATCCGGTAAAGATACTTTGTCAGTTGCTCTCACGATTTCTTTAACAATTGCTGCTAAGTCAGTCGCTTTCACTTCCGGAGCGAAAGTTTCAATCGTAGCGTCAACTGCTGATTCTTTTACGCCAAAAGCATTCGGGTTTAAAGCGATCACTTTAATCGCTGAAGTCAGTTCGGTAATGGCAAATGCTTTTCCGGAGAAGGCATTTTTCTTTACGCTGAACTTACCGCCGTCAAGTTTAGGCAATTCTACTGCACCGTCTACCAATCCTGCTTCCAGTTTTATAGCAACACGTGGCGCCAGACCTTTTCCGGAGAAAGAGTTAGACAAAACGATCACGTCTGCATTTTCTTTTTTAGCGGCTTCTGCAATGACCGAAGCATAAGCCTGGTTTACGAAGTTTTTCAATTGGTCGTTGGCCACGTTCAAGACTTTTGAAGCGCCGTATTTACCCAGCTCTTTCAATTCGCTTTCACCAACATTACCAATAGATATCGCGGTTAAATTACTTCCTTGTATATCTGCAATGGCTTTAGCATAAGATACTGCTTCGAAAACAGATTTCTTAAACTTACCATCGACTTGTTCTACATATACTAAAACTGACATAAGATCTTTGTTAAATAATTTTAAAAATAGGAATAGAACGGTTTAGATCACTTTTGCTTCACGGTGTAAAAGACCAATAAGATCAGCTGCGGATTCGGCAGGGATAAGTTTCACAGCACCACGAGGGGCAGGGGTTTCAAACTTAACAACCTGGCTGATTTGCGCGATTTCTTTAGGTTCAACTACGTTTAGCGGTTTAGATCTTGCAGACATAATACCTCTCATATTTGGGATGGTGGCTACGGCAGTACCTTCTGCACAACTAGCAACAAACTTGCCCGTTACAGAAACTACTTCTTTTCCACCTTCAATTTCACGTTCTATAGTTGCTGTTGTTCCATCATAATCCAATTTCTTGATGATAGAGATCGAAGGGATGTCTAAAAATTCGCCTACCATTGCAGCTACCTGTGATCCATTGTAATCAATAGATTCACGACCGCAAAGGATCATGTCGAAGTCTGTGGTTTTAGCATACTCCGCAATCTGGTAAGCAGTGAAGTAAGCGTCTCTAGGTGCAGCATTGATTCTGACAGCGTCATCTGCTCCGATGGCAAGTGCTTTTCTTATGGTTGGGTCTGTAGTACTTTCTCCAACATTGATTACGGTAACGGTTCCTTTACCACCCTCACACAGTTCAATTGCTCTAGATAAGGCAATTTCATCATACGGATTTACAATAAATTGTACGCCTGATGTATTGAATTGTGTATTATCGTTAGTAAAAGTTATTTTTGTCGTTGTGTCGGGCACATTACTGATACAAACTAATATTTTCATAAAATTGTCTTTTTGCAAATCTAATTAAAAAAGCAGGGATTTAAAATGCAAAGTACCCGATTAGCAAAGTTATTGGAGTTTTTATCCAATGATCCTCATGATCCATTCGTTCTGTACGCTTTAGCTACCGAATACAACAATTCAAATGACGTAGAAAAGGCATTTGAATATTACTTAAAACTGACCGCTGATCACCCGGATTATGTAGGTACTTATTACCATCTTGGGAAGCTTTATGAGAAGGAACAGCAAAAAGATGCTGCCTTAGAGATTTATCAGAAAGGGATGGTGGTAGCCAGAAATAAAAGAGATATGCATGCATTTTCTGAATTGCAGGGCGCCTATAATTCTGCTGCCGGTCTGGATTACGAAGACGATTAGTTATGGCAATGGTGAACAAAAGACAACTGTTGTTTATCAGAGATGTGTTCCTTTTTACGTTTACCGCTTTTGGCGGTGCACAGGCACATCTTGCCTTATTGCTTAAGTATTTTGTAAGAGACGTCAGGTACATTACCGAAGAGGAGCTTCTGGAGTTAAATGCACTTTCTCAGGTGCTGCCAGGTCCGGCTTCCACCCAAACGCTGGTGGGGATCGCTTACAAAGTAGGCGGTCTGAAACTGGCCTTAATCACCTTCTTCATCTGGATCATTCCTTCTGCGGGACTGATGACTTTCGCCGCCATTAGTTTTGCGAAATGGGGTCAGGAGCAAAAGTTTGGCGAAATTCTGGAATATATCCAGCCTATCGCTTTAGGGATTGTGGCTTTTGGTGCGTATAATCTGGCGAAAAGGGTGCTGGTTTCGCAATTGACGATCTTTCTGGCTGTCGCTGCGGTGGTAGGTACCATGGTATTGAGGAATGCCTATGTATTTCCGATCGCCATTTTAATCGGGGGGATGATTTCCTCTGCGATCGGTACGCCTAAAGAAGAAAGTGAGCTGAGGGTGCGCTTGTTTTCTAACATCAATCCTAAAAAACTGATCTACTTTATCGGGGTATTACTGATTCTGGCAGCTTTGGGTGCCATCATTAATCGTACTTCTCTTTTTAGTTTACCGATCAGGTTATTCGAGAATTTTTACCGGAACGGGATTTTCATTTTTGGCGGCGGACAGGTTCTGGTGCCTTTGATGTTTACGGAGTTCGTAGAAATGAAACATTACCTGAATGGACCGGATTTTCTTTCCGGATTTGCTTTACAGCAGGCTTTACCCGGGCCAACGTTTTCATTTACCAGTTATGTAGGTGCTTTAAGCATGAAAACCTTTGGCTATGGCGTAACTGGCCAGATGCTGGGCGGTTTGGTGGCGGTGATGGGCATCAATTTGCCGGGTTTGATTCTGGTTTTGTTTATTGTGCCTTTCTGGGAAGACCTGAAAAAGATTTCCCGCATCAAGTATTCGATGGTGGGTATCAATGCGGTAAGTGTAGGCTTTATTATTGCCGCTTTTATGCTGTTGGTGCAACCTGTTGGCTTAAATCTAATGGCAATAGGGGTGATGGTCTGCACTTTTCTGGTGCTGAACTTTACAAAAATTAGCCCGCCAATAATTGTACTGGCGGGCATTTTACTCGGTTATTTCTTATAGATTTTAATCTTGCTTAAAAGGGAGCGTCATCGTCATGCATATCGTCCATTCTGGATGGTTTGATGATGACGTTTCCTGCCGGACGGTCGAAGTCCTGAGAAGGGGCCATGCCTGCGCTTGTATCCATAGAGAATGAAGTTGGTGCTGCAAAGTTATCTTCCAGATCCACAAACTTAACGTATTTACCGATGAAGCGTAATGGAACGATACCGGTTTCACCGTTACGGTGTTTCGCGATAATTACTTCGCCGATACCTGCTTGTGAACGTCCCTGCTCATCTTCTGTAATTCCGTAATATTCCGGTCTGTAAAGGAAGAGTACCATATCCGCATCCTGCTCAATGGAACCAGATTCCCTCAAATCGGATAGCATCGGGCGTTTACCGTTTTGTCCGGGTCTACTCTCTACCGCACGACTCAACTGAGAAAGTGCCAGTACCGGTACGTTTAATTCTTTGGCTACAGATTTCAGGGCTCTCGAGATACTACCGATTTCCTGCTCCCTGTTTCCACCACCGCCTTCACCTTTACCATGCATCAGCTGCAAGTAATCGATGATGATCAGTTGTAAGTCGTATTGTGATTTTAACCTTCTGCATTTCGCTCTGAATTCAAAGATGTTCAATGCAGGGGTATCGTCAATTAATAATGGGGCTTCGGTTAAGGTTCCGATTTTGCTGTGGAGTTGTTGCCATTCCCATTCTGCAAGGTTTCCTTTTCTGATTTTCTCCTGCTCGATTTCGGTTTCTCCGGAAATCAAACGATTCACCAACTGTACCGAGGACATCTCCAGGGAGAATACTACTACCGGACGTTTGAAATCTACTGCTGCGTTTCTGGCGCAAGTCAGTACGAAGGCAGTTTTTCCCATCGCCGGACGTGCCGCGATGATCACCAAATCTGAAGGCTGCCATCCACCGGTGATACGGTCAAGGTCGGTAAAGCCGGAAGGTACACCGGTTAGTCCGTCGCTTTTTCCACGAAGGGCTTCTAAAGTGGCTAAGGATTGTTTTACAATCTCATCCATTTTCTGGGTATCTCTACGCAGGTTATTTTGTGCAATATCAAATAGGTTCTTCTCTGCATGATCCAGCAGATCGAAAATATCTGTCGTGTCTTCGTAAGCATTCTGAATAATCTCTGAAGAGATTCTGATCAGTTCTCTTTGAATGTATTTCTGAGAAATAATCCTGGAGTGGTATTCGATGTTGGCAGCAGAAGCGACCCTGTTGGTTAAATTGGTAATGTAGTAAGCACCGCCTACCATTTCCAGCTGACCCAGGTTTCTAAGCTCTGCGGTAACGGTTAAAATATCAACAGGTTTTGATTTCTGGAATAATAAGGCAATCGCCTCGAAGATTTTCTTATGCGCTTCCGCATAAAATACTTCTGGTTTTAAAATGTCAATTACCGTAGATAGGGCATCCTTTTCTAACATTAAAGCACCTAAAACAGCCTCTTCAAGGTCTAATGCCTGTGGAGGTATCTTTCCCATGGTGTTCATGGAATTGTTTAATCTGGTCTTCCTGGCAGTGAAGTTCGCTTTATCTTGTCCCTGATTTCCGTTCTCGTTACTCATGGGTACAAAAATATGGAAAAATTAGGGCCTTTGCTTAATTCTTTATGAACATTTGAAAACCATAAATACTGGATTTGTCCCAATGCTTTTAAAGAAGCCTTAATTTTATCAACCGAACTATGTGGAAAACAGTCACTTAACTCCTTCGGAAAATTGGTTTCCTTTAATCGCATTATTTCAGCTATTTTTGCGCTTCAATTTTAAGAAAGATGGAACATTCGAGGAGACCTGCGAGAGCTAAAGAAAATAATGAATTCGTATTTGGCATACGAGCTGTAATAGAGGCTATTAAAGCTGGTAAAGATATTGAAAGTATTTATATTCAGCGTGGATTAGGCGGCGATTTAATCGTTGAGCTGAAAGGATTTTTGAAAGATGTAGATGCACCTGTTCATAGTGTTCCGGTAGAAAAGCTGAACAGAATGACGCTGAAAAATCACCAGGGTGTGATTGCAGTAATTTCTGCCATCTCTTTCCAGAAAATTGAAGACATTATCCCTGCGGTTTATGAGAAAGGTGAAGTGCCATTGGTATTGATCCTGGATGGTATCACTGACGTACGTAACATGGGTGCAATTGCCAGAACAGCGGCCTGTGCTGGTGCGCATGCGATCATCGTACCTACGAAAAACTCGGCTCAGATCAATGCTGATGCCATTAAAACTTCGGCAGGTGCCTTATTCAGCATCCCGGTTTGCAGACACCCAAATCTTCATAAAGTAGCCTTGTATTTACAAGACTGTGGTTTGCAGATTGTGGCTTGTACCGAGAAAACTAACGATTTGATTTATGCACCGGATTATACCGCACCTACTGCAATTGTAATGGGCGCAGAGGATGAAGGAATTTCAAATGAGATCATGAGAATGGCGAATCACCTGGCTAAAATCCCAATGATTGGTGAGATCAGTTCACTGAATGTTTCTGTATCAGCAGGCGTAATTCTTTACGAAGCGATCAGACAACGTCAGTCATAATATTAAAATAACCGGATATTAAGGGAGCCTGTAATGAACAGGCTCCCTTTTTTTATGCTTCTTCGAATAAATATCCGCTATAAGCCAGTCCTTTGGCTACACTGATAAAGTTATCGCCTGAGTTGACAGGTACTTCCGGAAATCTGCTGTTGAACAAATCTTTTACCGCGGATACCATAGAGGTTCCACCAGTCAGGAATAAACTGTCGATCTCTGCCGGATTGATCTTGTTTTTCGTTAAAAATTCTTCCAGATACATGCTGATCTTTCTTAGATCCCTTTGGATAATCTTGTTGTATTGATCCAGGGTTACCTGCTGATCAATCTCGATTTCCATGTTGCTGTACACAAATGGGGCTTCTTCCTGTTTAGATAAGGCCACTTTCGTTTTCTCAATAGATTGAAACACGGAATAGCCCAGATTATGATCGGTCAGGGTGATCAGGTTTTTGAATTTCGGATCTTGTTTGGAGTAATGGTAATACGTCTGGATGTCGTTTCTTACTTTGATACCATTGAAGAAATTCATCTGCTCCCAGGAACAGATATTGCTGAAATAGGAGTTAGGGACGGTTAGCATTTTGCCTGGCGCAGCTTCATAAAGGATGTCTTTTCCAAAATGAGGGGTTCCCTGATCCCACATGAATGAGGAATCAAAACTATCTCCGCCAATATAAATACCACCGGTTGCTAAAATGTCGTTCTTACGGTCTTTGCTACCCACTTTTGCCGGGTCTAATTCCAGGTAGGTGAAGTCTGTTGTTCCACCGCCAAGATCGGCTACCAGTACTTTTTCCTTTTTGGTAATGGTTTGTTCGTAGGCAAAAGCCGCACCGATAGGTTCAAACTGAAAACGGATATTGGTAAATCCGGCACTTTCTGCTGCTTTGTTTAAGCGTTTCTGAGCCAGGGCATCTTTGGCACTGCTTTCATCATCAAAGAAAACCGGGCGGCCGATAATGGCTTTCTGACAGTCGTATCCGATGATTTTATCTGCTTTTTGTTTCAGGTCTTTTAGAATCAAGGTCACCAGGTCTGAAGCGTTGTATTTTTTACTGAATACACGGGTTTCAATGAAACTGGTTCTTGGCAGCACTCTTTTAACTGATTTCATGAAACGGCCTTTCATGCCATCATTGATATAGGCGTTTATTGCTTCTTCGCCAACATAATGAGTTAGTGAATCCGTTTCGGTTGCCTCATCTTTGAAATACAGGATAGAAGGAACGGTAATGGTAGCGATGATTTCTTGTTTTTCATCGTCATAGATGGATAGGGCAGAATTGGTAGTTCCAAAGTCAATTCCGTATAAGTACTTAGTCATTGTAATGATAAATTTGGAGGCAAAAAATGTTAAAAACAATACATCCGGAATTCAGCCTTAGCCAGAATCCGGATGTATCTTGTAAAAGGGTAAAGTCTTGACTAGATATATTTTGTGCCGAATTTTGATTTTACATCGGCAACAATCTGTTTAATGTTTTGTTCTTCTGTTCTCGGACAGATCATGAGGGTGTTGTTAGACTCCACCACAATATAGTCGTGAAGGCCCTGAAGGATCACCAGCTTGTCTTTCGGGACATTGACCATGCAGTTTGAGGAATCAAACATCATGACTTTTTCTGCCGGAATCACCGCGTTACCTACGTAATCATGCGCTGCAATTTCATAGATGGAAGCCCAGGTACCCAGGTCTGACCAGCCAAAATCAGCAGGAAGGACGTATACGTTATCCGCTTTCTCCATAATTCCAAAATCGATAGAGATATTGGTGCACTGCTGATAAGCGTCGCTAATGAAGCTGGCTTCTCTTTCGGTGTTGTAAACCGGATTGCCTTGCAGGAAGATGTCATGCATGTCCGGAAGGTGTCTGGCGAAGGCTTTAGTGATCGATTTCGCAGACCAGATGAAGATCCCTGCATTCCATAAGAAATCACCACTCTGAATAAATGATTTGGCAAGATCCAGGTTGGGTTTCTCCGTAAAGATTTTCACCTTGTGGATCTGATCGTCGGTAGGAAGGGTATTTTCTACATACTGGATATAGCCATAACCGGTATCAGGTCTGCTTGGTTTGATCCCTAAAGTAATCAGGCAGTCGTTTTCTGATGCTGCTTTTAAAGACTGCTCAATGGCAGCGATAAATGCATCCTGATTGGTAATGGTATGGTCTGAAGGGGCTACAACAATGGTTGCATTGGGATTCAGGTTAAGGATTTTCATGGAGCCATACGAAACGCAAGGCGCCGTGTTTCTCATGATCGGTTCGGCCAGGATCTGATTTGATGGAAGATCAGGAATCTGCTCTTTAACGATATCTGTATAGATCTCGTTGGTCACCACAAAGATGTTTTCTGGTGGACACACTTTTAAAAAACGTTCATAAGTGCTTTGAATCAGGGTTTTCCCGATACCGAAGAAGTCGATAAACTGCTTTGGAAATTCTGTTCTGCTGACAGGCCAGAATCTACTGCCAACGCCACCGGCCATTATTAACGCGTAATTATTTTTATTCATGCTAATTCGAAAGTATTAAATTATGCCTTCCTGAAGAAGGTCATGTAAATGAATCATCCCAAAGTACACTCCGCCATCGGTCACTAATAATTGAGTGATGTTATTCTCCTTAATCATTTCCAGTGCATTGATGGCTAAAAGATCTTTTTCAATTGTTTTAGGATGAGGATTCATGAGATCGCTTGCTTTAATGTCGGCTAAATTAGTATGTTTTTCTAACATTCTTCTGATATCTCCGTCAGTAATGACTCCTAAAATCGTATCCGCCTCAATAACAACCACTGCGCCTAAACGGTTTTGACTAATTTCAATAATGACATCTTTCACGGAAGCCGCTGGGTGGATGGATGGTTTCTGATTTTTCAGAGCGATATCGCCTGATTTTAAATAGAGTCGTTTTCCCAAAGCACCTCCGGGATGGAATCTGCCGAAATCTTCTTCATTGAAATTTCTTGCATTCAGCAGACAAATCGCCAGGGCATCACCCATAGCCAATTGCGCGGTAGTGCTGGTCGTAGGGGCCAGGTTATGCGGACAAGCTTCTTTTTCTACGGTGGTATTCAGGATCAGGTCTGCCTGTACGGCAAGATCAGAATTGAGTTGTCCAACCATGCCAATCATCAGGTTTCCGGATTGCTTTAGTAAAGGGGCAAGGACTTTGATCTCAGGCGTGTTCCCGCTTTTGGAAATACAGATCACAATGTCGTTTTTCTGGATCATTCCAAGGTCTCCATGAACCGCATCCGCGGCATGCATAAAGCTCGATGGGGTGCCTGTAGAATTGAAAGTTGCCACTATCTTTTGCGCAATAATGGCGCTTTTGCCAATTCCAGTGACTATAACACGTCCGTTACAATGCAGAATATGGTCGATAATCTGGCAAAAATCATCATTTATATGGTCAATCAGCCCCAAAATGGATTGTGATTCCAGTTGTAACGTGTTGACTGCGTCCTCGATAATAGCTTTTTTACTTTTCAAACAGAATTAATTAGTATATTGATGCTTTGAATTAGTGCAAAATTATGTTATTTTGAAGTAAATATAGCACTGAATATTTTATACGCGTAATGGATGTGAAAAAGTCGTTGTTTGATAACTTGCAAACCTTTTTTGGTTTTGATAATTTTAAAGGTGACCAGGAGTCTATCATCACCAATGTTCTCGAAGGAAAGAATACGTTTGTGATTATGCCTACAGGTGGAGGGAAGTCCATATGTTATCAGTTACCCGCGCTCATGAGCGAAGGTACTGCAATTGTTATATCGCCCCTGATTGCCCTGATGAAAAATCAGGTGGATCAGTTGAGGGCATTTGGTGGAAGCGACAGTATTGCACACTTTTTAAACTCTTCTTTAAATAAAGCGGAAATTACTCAGGTGAAAAGTGATCTGTTAAGCGGACAAACCAAATTGTTATATGTTGCTCCGGAATCTCTTTCGAAGCCAGATAACATTGAATTCTTAAAGTTGATCAAGATTTCTTTTGTAGCTGTTGATGAAGCCCACTGTATTTCGGAATGGGGACACGATTTTCGTCCTGAATACCGAAAAATCAGACAGGTGATCTGCGGACTAGGGGAGAATATCCCAATTATTGCTTTAACGGCTACGGCCACCCCGAAAGTACAACAGGATATCATTAAGAATCTCCAGATGTCTGATGCAACCTTGTTTAAATCTTCTTTTAACAGGCCAAACTTATTTTATGAGATCCGCCCGAAAAGAGATGTCATCAAGGAAATGATCAGGTACATCAAGTACAATACCGGGAAATCAGGAATCATTTACTGTCTGAGCCGTAAAAAGGTGGAAGAGGTGGCGGAAGCGCTAAATCTGAATGGCATCAAGGCTTTGCCTTATCATGCCGGTCTGGAGCCTAAAGTACGTGCAGATACACAAGATAAATTCCTGATGGAAGATGTAGAGGTTATTGTAGCGACCATCGCTTTTGGGATGGGTATCGACAAACCTGATGTACGTTTCGTGATCCACCATGACATACCTAAGAGTATGGAAGGCTATTATCAGGAAACTGGTAGAGCTGGAAGAGATGGCGGTGAAGGGGTATGTATTGCTTTTTATGCACAGAAAGATGTAGATAAGCTGGCGAAATTCATGAAGGATAAACCAGTGTCTGAGCGTGAAATCGGTACACAGATTCTGAAAGAAGTAATCGACTATGCCGAATCAGGCGTATGCCGCAGAAAGCAGATCCTGCATTATTTTGGAGAAAACTTCAATGAAACAGGCTGTAACTGTATGTGCGACAACTGTAAAAAGCCTAAGAAACTTTTTGAAGCGGAAGACAATCTATTGGTTTTACTGAAACTGATTCAACGTATCGGCGAGAAATTCGACGATGCACATATCCTGAATATCTTTACCGGATCGGAAACGGCTCAAACTATCGCTTACGAGCATGGTAAGATTCCTGAATTCGGTTTAGGAATGGTAGAAGGAGAAAATTACTGGAAGTCCTTAATCCGCCAGTCGGTATTAAACAACTTCCTTTCTAAAGATATTGACAATTATGGCCTTTTAAGGCTAACCAATAATGGTAGAGACTTTATCGAGAATCCATATAGCCTTAAATTTGTACTCAATGAGCCGATAGAAAGCGCGGCTGATGATGATGAGGATGATGTGAAACATGGATCGGGAACTTTAGATACCCAGTTGTTGCAACTGCTGAAAGACCTGAGAAAGAAAATCGCCAAGCAAAAGAATGTACCACCATTCGTCGTGTTCCAGGATCCTTCGCTGGAAGAAATGTGTACGCATTATCCAATTGCTATGGATGAGCTGAAACAGATCTCAGGTGTTGGAAATGGTAAGGCCATGAAGTTCGGTTCTCCATTTATTGAGCTGATTAAAAAATACGTGGACGATAATGATATTGAACGCCCGATTGACCTGATCATTAAAACTCAGGCCAATAAATCGCAGCTGAAAGTATCTATCATCCAAAATGTAGATAGACAGATTAGTCTGGAAGACATTGCTAAATCTAAAGGGATCACTTATTTTGATATCTTAAAAGAGATTGAAGCCATTGTAAATTCTGGTACTAAGCTAAATCTGAACTATTTTGTAGATGAATTGATTGATGAAGATCGTCAGGATGAAGTATTCGATTATTTCCAGTCTGCCGAAAACGATTCAATTGATGAAGCACTGAAAGAATTGGGGGAAGCAGATTATTCCCGTGAAGAGATTCAATTGATGCGCATCAAGTTCATGTCTGAATTAGGTAATTAACAGCCATTCGTAATTATTACAAACACAAAAATGATCAATTTTCCACTAGATAATTTAAAACACCAGGAATCAAATAATTTCTTTCTAATGGCAGGACCATGTGCCATTGAAGGGGAGGATATCGCTATGCGTATTGCAGAGAAGATTGTCACGATTACTGATAAGTTAGAGATTCCTTTTATTTTTAAAGGTTCCTACCGTAAAGCAAACCGCTCAAAAGGTGGTTCATTTACTGGAATCGGGGATGAGAAAGCTTTGAAGATTTTAGAAAAGATCGGTAAGACTTTCAATGTGCCTACAGTAACGGATATCCACGAAAGTGCAGAAGCTGCAATGGCTGCTGCTTATGTGGATGTATTGCAAATCCCTGCTTTTCTTTGTCGCCAAACCGATTTATTAATCGCTGCTGCGAAAACAGGTAAGGTGGTAAACGTTAAAAAAGGACAGTTTCTATCTGCGGGTTCTATGAAGTTCGCTGTAGAAAAGATTGTAGAGTCTGGAAATAACAGAGTGATGTTAACGGATCGTGGTAACACTTTCGGTTATCAGGATCTGATTGTTGATTATCGCGGATTACCGGAAATGCAAACCTTCGGTGTACCTGTAATCATGGATTGTACGCATTCGCTGCAACAGCCTAACCAAAGCTCTGGCGTAACCGGTGGTAAACCAGAACTGATTGAAACCATTGCTAAAGCAGCAATTGCTGTGGGAGCCGATGGTCTGTTTATTGAAACTCACCCTGATCCTGCTAATGCAAAATCAGATGGCGCAAATATGTTACACCTGGATTTACTGGAAGATTTGCTGGTAAAACTGGTAAGAATAAGAAAAGCGGTTATTTAACCGCTTTTCTTATTTACAGGAACCTTGTCAGGAGCATTATATCTTAGTAATCAGGAAGGATGTTCTTCTGTTCTGTTTACGTTTCTCTTCGGTATCATTACCAGCGATTGGTTTCGTTTCTCCATAACCTTTAAAGCTTAATCTGGAAGGATCTATTTGCTGTGCGATCAGTTCGTCATACACTGCTTTAGCACGATTCAACGACAGCTTTTCGTTCTGAAGGTCATTCCCTACATTATCAGTATGACCTTGAATCTCTATTGCTACCGTTTGGTTGTTCTTTAACAGTTCAATTAGGGTACTCAGCTCGGTAACCGATGCAGGTAGCAAGTGGTATTCATTGGTGGCAAAAAAGATGTTCTTTAACACCATATTGTTGCCGATTTTTAAGCGTTCCAGATTGATTTCCAGTAGAAAGGGCTGCGTTCTGCTGCCTACACCCAACTCATAGTTTTCTGAATAAAATAAGTAGCCATCTGCACTGGCATTGAAGGCATAATTGGCGCCTATTGGCATTACGGCAAGGAATTCGCCGTTTTCTTTATCCGTAAAGTCATTGTAAGCGGTATGTTTAGTAAGGAGGTTAACCACCTGCACTTTGGCATCCAGAAACTTACGACTCTCTTTATCGCGTACTACTCCTTTTACATAAGTAATCGGCATAGGCTGTTTATCAATAGGAAGTTTAAACTGATAAATGTCCATATCTCCGTAGCCATCTTTTAGGTTGGAAGAGAAAAAGGCTGTGCTGCCATTCGGACTAACGATTAAGCCAGTTTCTTCATTAAAGGTATTGATGGGGTAGCCCATGTTTAAAGGCGTACTCCAATGACCATTGTCTTGCATCCGACTGATGAAGATGTCTTTATTGCCCATTCCAGGCCATCCATCAGAAGAGAAGTATAAGGTTTTCCCATCTGCATGTAAGAAGGGGGTATTTTCGTCGTAAGGGGTGTTGATTTCCGGACCCAGATTAACCGGAGCAGACCATTCGCCTTCCCCGCTGAGGTTGGATTTCCAGATGTCGTAACCGCCAATTCCACCTGGTCTGTTACTTACAAAGTAAAGGGTATTGCCATCCGGACTAATGGCCGGCTGAGATTCCCAGTAAGCACTGTTTACCGGTGCACCAAGGTTAAAGGGTTCTCCCCAGTTACTTCCTTCTTTATGGCTCAGATAAATGTCGCAGCGGCCAAGGCCATTCGGACGGTTGCAACCCGTGAAAAACAGATATGATCCATCTGGTGAGATAGATTGTGCACCTTCATTAAACTGGGAGGTGTTGATTTTGGTACTCAGGGGAGTAGCAGTACTCCATTCCTTATTTACCTTTTTAGATAGGAAGAAATCTTCGTTTCCATCTATATTGCGACTAAAAATCAGGGTCTCGTTGTCGGCAGTAATGGCCGGGAAATAATCGCGGTAGGCGGTGTTAATTTGAGGTCCCAGATTAACTGGCTCATAGGGCTGCGGTGTTTTAATTGCTTCAATGGCAAACTCACAATCCTTCTGATATTTCTTTGCTCTGGCAAGAAAAGCAGGATCATTGCCGCTGTATTTACTGATAAATAAGTTGATGTGCTGTAAGGCATTGGGATAGTCGCCGCTAAAAAGCTCACATTCTGCCAGGCCGTAGTACATGCGTGGCTCAGGGTGTGCATTTAATTTAATCGCTCTGCGGTAATAGCTTGTGGCCTCTTCATAAGATTTGATTCTTCTGTTGAGTTCTGCCAGTTGGAGAATGGCATTCTGAAATGTAGGATCGGCCTTTACCGCTTCTTTTAAAGCCGAAATGGCCTCCGTGTAGTGGTTGTCATTTAAATGAACCTGCGCCTCCTCAAAGCTGATCATTGCTTTTCTGACCGTAGAAGTCTGGGCTTTAACGCCGGCAATAATCAGGAAATACAGAAAAAGCGCAACAGATATTCTTTTCAAAACGCTATTGTTAATGGTGTACAATTAAATATAGCGAAAAATCAGTATCCGCGCTTAAGGGATGTTTAAATATTTATGTGTTTGTAAAGAAATTTCCCATTTAGGATTTGCCATTACATAATCAATAATCAAAGGGGTAATTTCCTTAGACTTAGACCATTCTGGTTGTAGATACAATTTACAGGTATCAGAAACGGTAGCTGCATATTGCTCTGCCCATTCAAAATCACTCTTGTTAAATACAATGACTTTTAACTCATTGGCGAATGGCGTAATGTCTGGACGGGGTGCTTTAAATTTCTTTGGAGAAAGACAAATCCAATCCCAGGTACCTGAAAGGGGATAAGCTCCGGAAGTCTCAATAAAGGTCAGGATGTTTTTTTCCTTTAGTTTTTGAGTTAAATAATCCAGGTTATAGATCAATGGCTCACCACCGGTAATCACTACAGCTTTACCTGGAAAGGTCTCTGCTTTGGCTACAATATCATCTGCTGAAGTTAAAGGATGTAATTCTGCATCCCAGCTTTCTTTAACATCACACCAGTGGCAACCTACATCGCAGCCTCCTAAACGGATAAAATAAGCCGCTTTTCCTGTGTTAAATCCTTCACCCTGTATGGTGTAAAATTCTTCCATTAAAGGAAGTAATGTGCCGTCTGCTGGTATATTGTGTGCCATATATTATTCGGCAAAGGTAAATAAAATATTCACGGGAAATGGGATTATATGTATATTGAGCCGATTTATATGACCAATCTGTGAAAAAAGAAGATTCATTTTTAATCATTTATCTAATTACGGCCTATGCTAAAGTGGTATAAACTGGAAGGCAACTTCCCTGAGCAGGACTTTGTAGAACAGATTAAGGTGAATGGTAAGAAGCTATGCCTGGTGAGACATCAGGATCATGTTTTTGCGGTTCAGAATAGTTGTCCGCATGCCGGAGGAATACTGAGTGGCGGAACCTGTAAAAATGGATACCTGATTTGTCCGATACATCGCTGGGAGTATAACCTGCAAACGGGAAGAGGGGCTGAAGGACAAGGGGATTATATCGATACTTATCCGGTTGAAACAAGATCCGATGGGATCTATATCGGCTTCAAAGAAGGCTGGATAAAAAAGCTCTTTAGTTGAGATAACTAAAGAGCTTTTTATATAATGGGTTTATTACTGCTTAAGAATAGATTTCTTTCTTTGCGGAGGCTAATGTGTTCTTCAATAAGCCAACAATCGTCATCAGACCTACACCTCCGGGAACCGGAGTGATCCATGAAGCTTTAGGAGCTACGTTTTCAAAGTCCACATCACCATACAGTTTAAATCCTGATTTGGTTTCTGTAGAAGTTTCTCTGTTGATACCCACATCAATGATGATTGCACCGGGCTTCACCATATCCGCAGTTACAAAGTTCTTTTTACCGATTGCAGCAACAATAATATCAGCCTGTAAAGCCAGCTCTTTTAAGTTGGTGGTTTTACTGTGCGTTAAGGTTACCGTACAGTTTCCCGGATTGGCATTGCGGGCCATCAGGATACTCATCGGACTACCAACGATATTACTTCTGCCAACTACCACACAATGTTTGCCGGTAGTATCAATCTCGTAAGCCTGAAGCATCAACATGATGCCATAAGGAGTAGCAGGGATAAAACAAGGAAGGTTCCTCATCATACGTCCAAGGTTTACCGGATGAAATCCGTCTACATCTTTACGGTAATCAATCGTTTCAGTTACTTTTTCAGGATCGATGTGCTTAGGAAGGGGTAACTGAACAATTAGTCCATCTACGCCGGCATCCTGGTTGATTTCTTCAATCTTTTGCAGCAATTCTGCCTCTGTTACCGAATTGTCGTATCTGATCAGGGAAGATTGAAAACCTACCTTTTCACAGTTTTTCATTTTGCTGGCAACATAGGTTTCACTACCACCATCATTTCCCACCAATATTGCAACCAGGTGTGGTTTTCGGCCACTCTCTGCTAAAAAAGAGGCAGCTTCTGCTGCGATCTCCAGTTTTATTTTCTCTGATGCGAATTTTCCGTCAAGTAACTGCATGTAATTCTTATGTGGTTATTTATTAATCTAATTTAAGTACGGCCATGAAAGCGGATTGTGGAATTTCCACATTACCTACCTGACGCATACGTTTCTTTCCTGCTTTTTGTTTTTCAAGTAACTTACGTTTACGTGAAATATCACCACCATAACATTTAGCGGTTACGTCTTTACGTAAGGCACTTAGTGTTTCTCTGGCAATAACTTTGGCACCAATAGAAGCCTGGATTTTAATCTCGAACTGCTGACGAGGAATTAATTCTCTCAGTTTCTCACAGATTTTCTTTCCAAAATCATAAGCATTGCTACGGTGAATTAAGGAAGATAAAGCATCAACAGGTTCTTCATTCAATAGCATATCTAATCTTACCAGGTCCGATTTACGGTAACCAATCTGATGATAGTCGAAAGAAGCGTAACCTTTAGATATTGTTTTTAGCTTGTCATAGAAGTCGAAAACGATCTCTCCCATAGGCATTTCAAAAACAAGCTCTACACGGTCTGAAGTCAGGTAAGATTGATTTACAATAATTCCTCTTTTCTGAATACAAAGTGACATTACCGGACCAACAAAGTCAGCTTTAGTAATGATGTTTGCTTTAATATATGGTTCTTCAACTGCATCCAGTTTACTTGGATCTGGTAAGTCTGAAGGGTTATTTACAATAATTTCTTCACCCTTTGTTGTTCTTGCAATGTAAGATACGTTGGGTACCGTGGTGATCACAGTCATGTTGAACTCACGTTCTAAACGTTCCTGCACGATCTCCATGTGCAACATACCAAGGAATCCGCAACGGAAACCAAAGCCTAATGCCGCAGAACTTTCAGGTTCGAAAACGATAGAAGCATCATTCAACTGCAATTTGTGCATGGCTTCACGAAGTTCTTCAAACTCATCAGTGTCCACCGGGTAAATCCCTGCGAAAACCATTGGTTTAACCTCTTCGAAACCTTGAATAGACTCTAAAGAAGGTCTGTCGACAGTAGTAATCGTATCACCAACTTTAACTTCACGAGCTTCTTTAATACCAGAAATGATATAACCTACGTCACCGGTTTTAACTACCGCACGTGGCGACATATCCAGTTTAAGGATACCCACTTCGTCTGCTAAATATTGTTTACCAGTATTGATAAATTTAACTTTATCACCTTTTTTAATCTGACCGTTAACTACTTTATAGTAAGCTATAATCCCTCTGAAAGGATTGAAAACAGAATCAAAGATTAAGGCTTGTAAAGGTGCTTCAGGATCACCAAGTGGTGCTGGAACGCGGTCTACAATAGCCTGGATGATCGCAGGGATACCTAATCCGGTTTTACCTGAGGCAGGAATAATATCTTCACGTTTACAACCGATTAAATCAATAATCTGGTCACTTACTTCCTCAGGCATTGCACCTGGTAAGTCCATTTTATTTAAGATTGGAATGATTTCAAGATCATGCTCTAAAGCAAGGTATAAGTTTGAAATGGTTTGTGCCTGAATACCCTGAGATGCATCTACAATAAGTAAGGCACCTTCGCAAGCTGCGATGGAACGGGAAACTTCATAAGAAAAATCTACGTGTCCGGGTGTATCAATCAGGTTGAAATTGTATTCAATATCACCAACCTTATAATTCATCTGAATGGCGTGGCTTTTTATCGTGATCCCACGTTCACGTTCTAAATCCATATTATCCAATAGTTGAGCCTGAGCCTCACGTTGGGTAATGGTTCCAGTATATTCTAACAGACGGTCAGCTAGCGTGCTTTTCCCGTGATCAATATGTGCAATTATGCAAAAATTACGTATGTGCTTCATCAGTGGCGCAAATATAGGATTTTGAGTCGATTAATTTATCGGAAATTAATCATAGTAGTTTGTAATGACTTCAGCATTACTAAGCGTTGGCCAGTTGGATTAGGGTCTTAACGGTATTGGCATCGGTTTGGTCATAGCTGAATTCGTCTTCGCTGGTTCCCATACTTAGGTTTGGATTCCGGAATTGCATCTTGCTTTTTAGGGCATGTTTAGCTGAGGCATGGAATTCTGTTGCTCCGGTAATCCTGATGATTTCCGCAATATTATCCGCTTTAACACCTGCACCAGGCATGATGCTGATTCTTCCAGCCGCCTGTTTGATTAAGGCTTTGATTTTTTCTGCACCTGCTAAGGCCGATGCTGCGGCACCCGAGGTTAATACCCTTTCACACCCCAGTTCGATCAGGTCTTCTAAACCTTGTTCCAGGTCATTGCACATGTCGAAGGCACGGTGAAAGGTGATTTTCATCGGCCTTGCCAGTTCAATTAATTCGGCACAGCGAGCTTTATCTATGCTACCATCGGCCTTAAGGATGCCAATAACGACGCCATCGCAATTTAATGATTTACAGATTTTAACATCTTCTTTCATTAAGCGAAACTCCAGGTCGGAATATAAGAAATCTCCACCTCTGGGGCGGATGATCGGATACACTAAAATATGCAGTAATTCTTTTGCCAGCTTGAGCTGTGCATAACTCGGAGTAGTACCTCCTTCTGGTAAATTGTCGCAAAACTCTACCCTTACTGCGCCACCTTCCTGTGCTGCCAAAGCAGAAGAAAGGGAGTTGGCGCATACTTCCATTTGAATCATTTTATACGGTTATAGGGGATTAGTAATAGCTTTTTCCAGGGATCAGTAAATCGTCCTTACTTTGGTTACATACGGCATAACTAAAACCTTGCTGAATAGCATAAGCACCGTATTCTCCTTTTTTATTGAGTGCAAGGAAACCTACCTGGATGTTCTTAGCAATATCCGGTTTCTTCTTGATGATGCGCATGACTGCCTCTTTACAAGCTGCTTCAGGGGTGTATCCTTGTCTCATCAGTTCAACCACTAAAAAGCTACCCACATTACGGATTACTTCTTCGCCAACACCGGTAGAAGTGGCACCGCCAACCTCATTGTCTACAAATAAACCGGCACCAATAATTGGACTGTCACCAACACGTCCATATAGTTTATAGGCCATGCCGCTGGTGGTACAAGCGCCCGAAATGTTTCCTTTAGCATCTAAAGCAAGCATACCAATGGTATCGTGGTTATATTGATTGCCAGGTAATCTGGTTGGAGCAGCTTTATCGTAAAGCTTATTTTCGATATTCATGACCGGCGCATATTTTGCGGTTTTCAGCCATTCTTTCCATGCTTTCTCACTTGATTTAGTCAGCAGGTTTTCTTTTTTGAAACCGTTTTCTAAGGCAAATTGAAGTGCACCGTCACCCACAAGCATTACATGAGGTGTTTTTTCCATGACCATTCTGGCCACAGAAATAGGGTGCATAATGTGTTCTAAGCCAGCAACTGCACCGCAGTTACCTAAATCATCCATAATACAGGCATCCAGGGTTACATGACCATCTCTGTCCGGTAATCCGCCGTAGCCTACCGATTGGTTGTTTGGATCGGCCTCAGGCACGTGAACACCTTGTTCTACCGCGTCCAGGGCTCTTCCGCCTTTAGACAAAACCTTCCATGCAGCCTGATTGGCAGCAATACCGAAATCCCAGGTAGAGATCACGATTGGTTTTACAGGTTCAGTGGACAGGTTTGGGATCATTGCAGCGGCGCTGTTTCTATCAATAGCTAATAAGGAAGCCGAAAGCGCAGATGCTTTGATGAATTTTCTACGGTTAAACATTGTTGGTATAGGAGCTTAGATTTAGGGAGGAATTAAATAATTTCAAAGTTATCAGCGTCTTTTAAGAATGGGAAAGCCCTTCGGGTTTTTGCCAGTTCTTCATAGCCGATGCTGAATGTATAAAGATCTTCGTCTTCAGGTTTATAGTAAATAGTTTTACCCATCGGGTCGATACACTGGGAATGACCGCTATGGTATACTTCTTTGCCATCATGACCTACGCGGTTGGCGGCGATTACATAACTTTGATTCTCGATCGCACGTGCAGGAATCAGCGCATTCCAGTGAATGGCGCGCTTATCAGGCCAGCTGGCGATCAATAACAGGATGTCGTATTCTTCATTTTGGTTGCGTAACCAGACCGGGAAGCGGAGGTCGTAACAGATGGCGAGGCGGATTTTCCAGCCTTTTAATTCCACAATGACTTTATCCTTGCCCGGGGAGTAGTTTTTATCCTCCTCACCTAAACCGAACAAATGTCTTTTGTCGTAATGACTGTAGCCACCATCAGGAAGCATCCAGATCAATCTGTTATAATAATGGCCGTCTTCTTTGATGATCAGACTGCCGGTGACTACACACTCATATTTTTGTGCAATGTCATTCATCCACTGCATGGTTTTACCATTCATTTCCTCGGCTAATGCTTCAGTATTCATGCTAAAACCGGTATTGAACATCTCAGGAAGTACAATCAGGTCTGTTTTTTCTTTAACACCTGATGATAACCTTAAGGATAGATTTTGTAGGTTTTTGTCAATATTCTCCCAAAATAAATAGGCCTGGAAAATCGTGATTTTCAGGTTTTTAATACTTAGGTAATCTGGACTTTCCATTATTGTAATTTAAAGGGATGTAAATTATAATTTAACTAGTCTTTCAACGGCTTTTTCTAGTGTTTCTTGCTTTTTGGCAAAACAAAACCTTAAAACCTGGTGGTCTGTGTTCCTAATGTAGAAGGCGGAAACCGGAATGGAGGCAACTCCATATTCTTTGATTAACCTTTCGGCCATGGCGACATCTTTTTCATCGCTGAGGTGCTCATAGCTAACGCATTGGAAATAAGAACCATCGCAAGGTAATAATTTAAACTTGGTTTCAGCAAGGAGCCCGCGAAACAAATCTCGCTTCTGCTGGAAGAAAGCCGATAGGCCGAGGTAAGATTGCGGGTCTTTCAGGTAACGGGCAATGCCAACCTGCATTGGGGTATTCACACTGAATACGTTAAACTGATGTACTTTTCTAAACTCTTTCATCAGCTGTTCCGGCGCCAGGCAGTAGCCTAATTTCCAGCCGGTGGTATGCAGTAATTTACCAAAGGAAGCGACAATAAAGCTTCTCTCGCGGAGTTCCGGGTATAAAGCCACACTATGGTGCTGCTTGCCGTCGAAAATTAGATGTTCATAGACCTCATCACTTAAAATCATGATGTCCGTATTCTTTGTTAATTTGATGAGTGCCTGGATGTCTTTCTCCGACAAAACACAGCCCGTTGGGTTCTGTGGACTGTTTAAGATGATCATTTTGGTATTGGCTGAGAATAGTTTTTTTACCATTTCCCAGTCGATCTCATAATTTGGAGGCGCAAGCTCATAAGGTTTAACTAAGCCGCCCAGTAATTTAATTGTGGGCGCATAAGCATCATAAGCAGGTTCAAATATGATCACCTCATCTCCCTGATTGATATAAGCACTTAAAGCGGTAAATATCGCCTGAGTACCTCCCGCAGTGATATTAATCTCCGTTTCGGGGTTGTAATCTGCGCCGTAAAGCAGGTTCATCTTTTCCGCAATTACCTCCCGAAGGGCAGGTAAGCCGGTCATTGGGGCATATTGATTGAAGCCCTGACGCATCGCATCCGCTACATATTCGATGAGTTTCGGATCACAATCATAATCAGGGAATCCCTGAGAAAGATTAATGGCCTGATGTTCTTCCGCTAATTTGGACATGACCGAAAATATATTCGTTCCTGTGCCAGGTAGTTTTGATTGTGTAGCTATCATGTGGCAGCGAAAATAGAAATAATATTTATCCTCTTATATCAGATTTATTTAATAATTTCATCGTGCTATGACTTTTAAAACCAAAGAAAGTAGATTATTACTAATTCTAGGCTCCTTTTTCGTTGCCAATGCCATCCTCTCAGAATTTATAGGCGTAAAAATATTTACGGTAGAGGGGACCTTGGGTATCAAACCATTCGATATTAATTTACTGGGCGTTCCCAATCTATCTTATAATATGTCTGCCGGAGTATTGACCTGGCCGCTGATTTTTATCATGACAGATATTATCAATGAATATTTTGGGGTGAAGCAGGTGCGTTTTCTATCGGTATTGGCAGCGATCTTAATCTCTTATGCCTTTTTTATAGTGGGAGGGGCGATGAAGCTTTCTCCTTCTGATTTCTGGGTGAACCAAACCATTGAGGGGCAGCCGCTCAATATGAATGTGGCTTTTGCCGGAATATTCGGACAGGGGATGTGGATTATCGTGGGTTCTGTGATTGCTTTTCTGGTGGGCCAGATTGCCGATGTATTTATCTTTCATAAGATCAAAAAGGTAACCGGAGAACGGGCTTTATGGCTTCGTGCGACTGGTTCTACGCTGATTTCTCAGTTTATAGATAGTTTTGTAGTGATCTTTATTGCTTTTTACCTGAATCCACAATACCATTGGAGCTGGCAAATGGTTGCTGCCATCGGATTGGTGAACTACACCTATAAATTTGTGGTTGCGATTCTAATGACCCCGGCATTGTACCTGGTGCATTATATTATTGACCGGTACCTGGGAAAAGACCTTGCTCAGCGCATGATTAAAATGGCAGGGAGATAGGGGCGTAAAAAAACCGCAATCCTGGCTTTGTTTACTTTTCGCGTAAATAAGAGGAATGCGGTTTGATAGCCTGATAATGGCACTTAGGTTAACTTGTTAACTTCGAGAATTTTGAACTCCTGAATACCATCAGGCATCTCCCAGGTGATAATATCGCCTGTTCTATAGCCAAATAAAGCAATGCTGATTGGCGCAAAAACAGATACCTTTTGTACTTTAATGTTAGCTTCTTCTGGCATTACAATCTTAAAACTGAATTCTTTACCGGTTTTTGTGTTGGCAATTCTGGCTTCAGATTTAAGACATACTACGTCTCCCGGAAGGTCCTGATCTGCATATATGGTAGCTTCTTTGATTTCTTTTCTTAATTTTTCTTTATTATATGGGCTCATGTTGGATTTCTCCAAATGTTCTTTTAATAGTTTTAAATCGCTTTTTGAAAGTGATAATGTTTTTGTTTCCATGTTTTAAATGTCTTAATGTAATGATTGAATAGATTAACTTCTTATAAGGATACAGGGAGGCACAACTGAAAATTTACGATTTCCTAAGCTTACTTTAGGTAAGTCTTTAGTATAACAAAAGAAAAAAACAATGTACTGCTTTTTCTTAAATTATAAAATAACGAAATTCATCAGAAGAAAAATGCCCCTGAACCGAAGAGTAGAATGAAATGATTCGGGGCTTAAATAATAAAGTCTTTACTGGTCATTTGATAAGTAAAGCCAAAGGGATAGTTCTCCCTGAAAAACCTTTTGAACAGGCCATAGACTTGCAGCTGACTCTTGTTATAAGTCATTAGCGTATCCTGATAGCTGTCGGTTCTTTGTTTCATTATTGCTAATCTCGGTAGGTTTTTGATAATATCAAAGTAAAAGGACATTTATATTGGTATTCACCGGTTTAATTGACATTCGTGTTATCGTTCCTAAGGTTTTTGTGACCCGGATAGCGGAAACAGGAGGGGGCTGGAATGCCTTTCCGGCCTGTTAACAGGGATGCTGGAACAAAGAAATCGTCCTATATAAGAGCCAATAAGGGTAAATAAAGGGAGATTTAGCAGAAAAAACGCAATAGAATGGAAGTTATGTACGTTTATTTCTAAAATAATATATATTTGGCCAGAAATTAAAAAATTAAAACATGGAAAAATTTTCAAAAGTTAAAGAATTATTAGCTTCTATTGAAGCTGACGCTGAGAAGTTTTATAGTGCAGGTAACAGTGCAGCAGGAACAAGAGTACGTAAAGCTATGCAGGATTTAAAAGTTCTTGCTCAGGAAATCCGTACTGAAGTAACAGATAAAAAAAACAGCGATAAATAATATCGATTTATTCGAAGACAGTAGCCCTGTTAACAGGGCTACTGTTATTTAATTCCCCAGCTCATGCCTTATACTGCCGCCCCAAATAGATATACTCAAATGCAATACCGCAGATGCGGAAACAGTGGATTGAAGCTTCCGGCTATTTCCCTTGGTTTATGGCATAATTTCGGACATGTAGATCAACTGGAGAATTGCAGTAACATCTTAAAACTGGCCTTTGATAACGGCATCACTCATTTCGACCTTGCTAATAATTATGGTCCGCCTCCCGGATCAGCAGAAGAGAACTTCGGTCGCTTACTGAAAAGAGATTTTGAAAGTTACAGAGATGAGCTGATCATTTCTTCTAAGGCAGGATATACCATGTGGGATGGCCCATATGGAGATTGGGGTTCTAAAAAGTACCTGGTATCCAGTTTGGATCAGAGTCTGAAAAGAATGGGACTCGAATATGTAGATATCTTTTACCATCACCGTCCGGATCCGGAAACTCCGTTAGAAGAAACCATGGCTGCCTTAGACCTGATTGTACGTCAGGGAAAAGCATTGTATGTCGGGATTTCTAACTATCAGGCAGAAGAGGCTGCGGAAGCCATGAAAATCCTGCAACGTCTGGGTACACCTTGTCTGATTCATCAGCCAAAATATTCCATGTACGAACGTTGGATTGAAGGTGGCTTGTTAGATTTATTGGGGAATGAAGGTGTGGGATGTATTCCTTTTTCACCACTTGCCCAGGGCATGTTAACGGATAAGTATCTGAAAGGAATACCTTCAGATTCCCGCGCGGCAAAATCGCATGGGGCCTTACAACAGGAGCAGTTAACGCCAGGAAGAGTAAAACAGTTGAATGAACTGAATGTACTTGCGGAAAGCAGGGGACAAAAACTAGCTCAAATGGCCTTATCCTGGATCTTAAGGGATGATCGCATTACCTCAGTCCTGGTAGGTACCAGCAAACCTGAACAGCTTTCAGATTCATTAAAATGCCTGAACAACCTTACTTTTAGTACGGAAGAACTACAAAAGATTGATCAGATTTTAGCTTCTTAAAACTAATCATAAACCTTTCAATAAGCTTTATAAAGGAAGCTGTCTTAAATAGTATATTCAAGACAGCCGCATTCAAATGCTTATAGGCTAACTGCTGCGATCAATTCAAGCTCTGCTTTTAGATCCTGTACAAAATGATCAATACGCGCTTTCGTTACGCCAGGCATACAAATCACATGACTATTACCGTCTTCGGTAGCAATCTGCCATTTTTGTCGCAAAGCGATAGAAGGGGCAGGGAAAACCACGGTTAAGGCAGAAGGGTTGGTCCATGCCGGTACACCGATATCATTTAAACTTTTTACGGTATAAGCTGCGGTATCCAGGCATTCCAATGCACGTTGTTTCAATCCTTCTTTTCCCAGTTTTTTAAGAGCATACCAGATGAAAATAGGGCTGTGTCCGTTTCTGCTGCCGGTAATTGTGGTATCTACCGTACCTATATATGGAATTGCTTTTCCGATCCTGTCTTTATAATTTTTTTTGACCAATACCAATCCGCAAGGGATAGGAGAACCGATAAATTTATGTCCGCTGATGGCCATACTATCCGCTCCATGGTTAAAATCAAAACCAGGTTTTAAGTCTAACAAGGCGCTATACGTACCCGCTAAAGCGGCATCGCAATGGATATAATGGTTTTTAATGGCTTGCTTGCGAAGGATTTGCTGAATTTGCTGCAAATCATCTTTTGCTTCCATCATGGTTGTGCCAATGTTCGCCAGAATAATTACCGGTTGATCTCTGTGCATCCGTACCATGGCATCCAGATCTTCGTAATCCATTTCCCCGTTTTTCTGGGTTCTGATCACGATACTACGTAGATTAAGGAGTTGTATGTTCTTTTGAACACTATAGTGTGTGGCCTCTGAGTAGTAAACAATGCCGTTAGGATAGAGCTCGCGGGCTACATATAATCCGTATAAATTACCTTCTGAACCACCATTGGTTACATAACCCCACCAGTTATTTGCCGGTGCATTGAACAGTTCCGCGAAAAACTCCAGTACTTCCAACTCCAGGGAGCGGGAATTCAGGTCGTAGGTAGATTCTACCCATGGGTCACCCACATTGTTTAATGGCAGTTTTAACAGTGGATATAATTCCGAATAATCAAAATCCTGTGCAATAGGGTAACCGATGAAGTGCTTGGCGCGCTCTTCAGCTTGCTTCATATAGGAGCTTAAACGCTCGTTATCTTTGGTGTTTAACTGAGTCTTCATGAGGGATGGTTAAGGTGTTTAATTCTTCAAAATTAGATAAGTGCCATATAATTTCCTTTGATTATATCATATTCAATAAAAAATCCTGTATTGGTTAGTTGTAACAGTAAAAACCACCATATTTGTGTCTTGCTGGATCCTATTTCAGCAAAATGCTATGATGGAGAAATTAGATAAGCTCGATACCAGGATTTTAAATATCCTGCAAAAGGATGCTTCTTTAAGTACAAAAGATATTGCCGGAGAAATTGGCTTGAGTGTTTCCCCAACCCATGAACGTATCAAGCGATTGAAAGCGGAAGGGTATATTGAGAAATATGTGGCTTTGGTGAACAGGGAAAAGCTGGGAAAACACCTGTTGGTATTGTGTACGGTTACCTTAAAAGAGCAATCTATAGCGACTTTAAAGAACTTTGAGGAATCTGTAGTGCAGTTTAAGGAAGTCTTAGAAGTACTCTGTATTGCAGGCGGACAAGATTATCTGCTCAAGATTGTAGTGGATGATGTTGACGATTACCACACCTTTGTAGTGACCCATTTATCTTCAATTTCTAATATCTCTACTTTGAGCAGTAGTTTTGTGTTAAAAGAGATCAAAAGAGAAACGGCATTCCACCTTATTTTCTAACTTAGGGTATGGAATCTATACAAACTTTGCCCGAATTAAACGCAGAGGAGCTTCGTGTGCTAGGCGTTTTAATGGAGAAATCTAAAACCACCCCTGAATATTACCCCATGACCATCAACAGCCTTACTGCTGCCTGTAATCAGAAAACCTCCCGTAAGCCGGTGGTTCAGTATGATGAGCAGACGGTGGTGTTGGCTCTGGATACTCTCAAAAGAAAAGGACTGATCTCGACCGCCACCGGAGGCTCTAGTCGCAGTATAAAATACAAACATAATTTTGCCATTGTGTTTCCGGTAACCCCTCAGGAGGTTGCTATTCTTTGTTTATTGATGTTAAGAGGCCCTCAGACTCCTGGAGAATTGAATACTAATTCCGGCAGATTGTATGAGTTTGATTCTTTGGAAGAAGTACAATCGGTATTGGAACGTCTTACGGATGCGGAACCTCCTTATGTGATTCAATTACCGAGGAGGCCAGGCCAAAAAGAAATGCGTTATGCACATTTGCTTTGTGGTACACCAGATTTAAATGCGGAAGAATCCTTTGAGGAATCAGCACAGAAACCTTCCTCAGATTTAGAAAATCGTGTGGTAAAACTGGAAACCGAACTGGCAGAATTGAAAACGGCATTTGATCAGTTGATGAAAGAACTGACGGGTTAAAATCGAAAGCGGTTAAAACTATCAACAAGTCCTGGTGTTATCTTTTGATAACATCCATTTCCAGGTGATCTGCGATGTTATGGTCCTTAAAAAATCATACTATGTCTAAAAAAGTAGCAGAACAATTGGTAGATATGCTTGTTGAAGCAGGTATTAAGCGCGTATATGCCGTAACTGGCGACAGTTTAAATGAGTTAAATGATGCGGTAAGACGCAACGATAACATCCGCTGGATCCATGTGCGACATGAAGAAGTTGGCGCCTATGCTGCTGCCGCAGAGGCAGAATTGCATGGGCTTGCCTGTTGTGCCGGTAGTAGTGGCCCCGGTCATGTTCATTTGATCAATGGCCTTTATGATGCCCATCGCGCAGGTGCTGCTGTGTTGGCGATTGCCTCCACCTGTCCAACTACGGAATTCGGTTCCGGCTATTTTCAGGAAACCAATACCATCAAGCTTTTTGATGATTGCAGCCATTACAATCAAATTGCAACCACCCCGGCTCAATTGCCAAGGATGGCACAGGCTGCTTTGCAACACGCGTTCCATCACAAAGGGGTAGCGGTTCTCGGCTTACCAGGTGATGTGAGTAGCATGGATGCAGTTGATAATATGTCTGCTGATAAAACCTATTTTTCTAAAGCAACGATTTGTCCGGCAGAGGAAGAGCTCCTTGCACTTTCCCAGCTGATCAACCAACATAAAAAAATCGCCATATTCTGCGGAATTGGTGCTTCCGAAGCACATGATGAAGTGCTGAAACTGGCGGAAATTTTAAAAGCTCCGGTTGGTTATTCTTTCCGCGGGAAAATGGGCATACAATACGATAACCCTTATGAAGTAGGGATGACCGGACTTCTTGGGCTGCCATCTGCCTACCATAGCATGCACGAAAGTGACCTGATCATTCTGTTAGGCACAGATTTTCCTTACGTACCCTTTATTCCACAGGATAAGATTCTGGTGCAAATTGACAGTAAACCGGAACGATTGGGTAGGAGAGCAAAGCTCGAAATGGGACTGCATGGCGATATCAAAACCAGCTTGAAAGCATTAATACCCTTATTAGATCCGAATACCGATGGTAGCTTTTTAGATGTACAGCTGAAAGTATATGAAAAAGTAAAAGAGCATTTAAATACTTATGTGAAAGATAAAGGTGAAAAGGATGCCATACACCCCGAAGCTGTTGCTTTTGAAATCAATAAGCTGGCCACACAAGATGCTATTTTTACCGTAGATACCGGAATGTGCTGTGTTTGGGGCTCCAGATATATTGAGGCTACCGGAAAAAGGAGTATGTTGGGTTCTTTTAACCATGGCTCTATGGCCAATGCGATGCCACATGCGATTGGGGCTGCCTTATCTAGTCCAGACCGACAAGTAGTTGCGATGTGTGGAGATGGCGGAATTTCTATGTTATTAGGGGATTTAGCGACGATTAAACAATATAACCTACCCATTAAGGTGATTGTATTTAACAACCGCTCTCTGGGGATGGTGAAATTAGAGATGGAAGTTGCGGGCCTTCCGGACTCCGAAACAGATATGCTGAATCCCGATTTTGCCATGGTTGCCACAGCAATGGGGATTAAAGGAATGACTATCGATGACCCGGATTTGTTGGAAGAAGGAATGAAAGCTGCATTTCTGTACGATGGCCCGATATTGGTGAATGTGATGACTGATCCTAATGCCATGGCGATGCCTCCAAAAATTGAGTTTAAAATGATGAAAGGAATGGCGCTTACCATGACTAAGCTGATGTTGGGCGGAAAATTCGACGAAGTACTGGATACCGTAAAATCCAATTACAAACATTTGAAAAGTATCATAGATTAAAGCTTAAATTTGTAGACAATTTATGATGCAAATACATCCAACTACCGCCCTTACTTCTATCCTTGACAATGATTTTTATAAAATCACCATGCAACAAGGGGTCATTCGCTTGTTTCCTTCCGCAAAAGCCAGGTATAAGTTTATTAATCGCGGAAAACATTCTTTTCCCGAAGGATTTGCCAAAGCTTTAAGAGCTGCGGTAGATCAAATGGCTTTGCTAAAACTGACTAAAGAGGAAAAGCATTTTCTCCAGGTGACCTGTCCGTATCTTGATCCGGTGTACCTGGATTTCCTGGAAGGCTACCGTTATCAGCCGGAGGAAGTACAGATCGAACAAGTGGGAGATCAGCTGGAAGTGCATGTGGAAGGCTTGTGGTACCGGACAATTTTGTGGGAAGTACCTTTAATGTCTCTGATTTGCGAATTGTATTATGTGATGAATGGCTCACATAGAATCAGCAATGAGGACGTGATGAAACTGACCGCAGAGAAAATAGAAAAGTATAAAGCACTTGGGGTAACCGTAGCCGAATTTGGTACGCGAAGAAGGTATTCTTATCAGGTGCACCGTTCGGTTTTACAAGCTTTAAATCAATATGGTGCAGGTTCATTTATTGGAACCAGCAATGTACACATGGCCATGATGTATCAGACTAAACCCATCGGTACGCATGCTCATGAATGGTTTATGTTTCATGCAGCCAAATATGGATTTAAGATGGCTAACGCTATGGGATTAGAACACTGGGTCAATGTATATCGTGGAGATTTAGGAATTGCATTGTCTGATACTTATACTACAGAGGTGTTTTTTAGTCAGTTCGACAAGATGTTTTCTAAACTATTTGACGGGGTAAGACACGATAGCGGGGATCCGGTTTTGTTTGCAGATAAAGTGATCAGACATTACCAAAGCATGGGAATTGATCCAAAATCTAAGACCATTATATTTTCTGATGGACTTAACTATGATAAAGTAGAAAGAATCGCAGCGCATTGCCAGGGGAAAATCGGAATGTCATTTGGAATAGGGACCAACTTAACCAATGATGCCGGACCAGACCCGATGAACATTGTGATCAAAATGACTGCTGCACAGCCTAAAGACGGGGAGTGGACCGAAGTGGTGAAACTATCCGATGAGCATGGCAAATATACCGGCACAGAACGAATGATAAATCTGGCCAAAACGATATTACAGATCGATTAATCGAATATTTTAGCCTTTGAAAAAAAAAGCGCGCTACAATTAATTTTGCAGCGCGCTTTTTATTAGAGATCAATTCCGGTTATGCACCTTGTTTTCTCGTATATTTTGTAAGAATTACAATGACTTGTCCTTCAATTTTTCCTTCAATCTGATCGGTGTTGTTGTCTACTAAGCGGATGTTTTTTACAACCGTACCCATTTTAGCGTTTAAAGTAGAACCTTTTACATCTAAAGATTTTGTCAATACAATAGAATCTCCTGCCTGAAGCACGGCGCCATTGCAATCTTTATGAAGTTCAACAGCTGCATCATTGTCAAGGTCGGCAGCTTTAGCCCATGCCAAACGCTCGTCGTCCAGGTACATCATGTCCAGGTTGTCACTTGCCCAGCTTTCATTGCTCAGACGGTTCAGCATACGCCATGAAACTACCTGTACACCAGGAACCTCAGACCACATGCTGCCGCTTAAACATTGCCAGTGCTTACTGTCCAGTTCTTCTTTTTTCTCAATCTGAGCCAAACATTTATCACAAATCAGGATACAGTTATCGGCAGTGTTTGCTGTTTGAGGAGGTACTTCATATACCTTAAGCGTTTCCGCAGATTGGCATAATTCACATTTGTTTTCGCTTCTATTTAGCAATTGTTCTTCCAGTTTCATGTCCTTATATTAAAAATGTTCTTGTAATTGAGTCAAAGGGGCGAAGGTAATTATTTTAGCTGGCAAACTGGCTTTTGGGTACGATATGTTATCCGCTGAGGGCTTGCAAAATAAAATTTGCTGATTAAAAATTAATGTGTAATTATGTATATACAATGTAGTGAGAGAGATAGCTTTGTTTCAGGCTTCTTAGAAAGCAACAAAGGAAGCTTCCCTTTGAATTAAACAGGTCATACATACATGAAAATAAAAACAGTAGTATTAGGTTGTCTGGCTGTTGTTGCCTTGTGCAGTAATGCCCCTGCACAAACGGTATGGAATGCCAGCGCTTCGAAGGAAGTTAAAGCGATTGCTCCCCTGGCAGATTCGGTAAAGCGAATGGCTGAAAAACTGATACAATCAGGGTTTACGGCAGGGGATGGTTATGCTGAGGTGTGGATCCGGGATTTAAATACTTTTGTTTCTCTTGCTTGTGAAGTCAATGATCAAGCGCAGATCAAAAAACATTTATTGACATTCTTCGATTTCCAGCAACCAGATGGCGCTATTCTGGATGGTTATGTTCCGAAAAAACCAGGTGGTGTTTCCTATAATTTTTACTATTCTAAACGCGCTCCGGAATACGCAGGACATAAGAATACGGTGGAGACGGATCAGGAAACTTCCCTGATACAGGCCGTAGCTAAATATGTAAGAGGCACAGGAGACAGCGCTATTATTGGAGAAAAAATTGATGGTCAGCAAGTGCAGGAGCATATGGAACGTGCCATGGAGTTCCTGTTAAAAGAGCGTTTTGTGAAAAAGTACGGATTGATCTGGGGAGCAACTACGGTAGATTGGGGAGATGTGCAACCAGAACACAGTTGGGGTGTCGTCTTAGATTCCAACTCCCACAGAACTATTGATATTTATGATAATGCGATGTTTATCATTGCTATTGATGATTTTTTAAGTATTGCTGAAATCATGCCCGAACGAAGGAAATATTGGCAAGGTGTAAAAAAGAGCCTTGTTGCCAATACCAGAAAACACCTTTGGGATAAAAAACAACAGAAATTCATACCGCATATTTATCTGGAAGGTTCTCCCTTTCCGGCATCTTTTAACGAGTCAGAAATTTATTACCATGGCGGAACCGCAGTGGCGATTGAAGCCGGGTTATTAAGTAAAGCAGAAGTGCGTCATGCTTACCAAAAGATGCAGGAAAACGTGAAGAAGGCCAATGCGGCTACGATCGGACTAACCATTTACCCGGTTTACCCTCAGGGATTTTTCAAAAATGCAGGAATGGGGCCTTATTCTTATCAGAATGGGGGCGATTGGACCTGGTTTGGTGGAAGAATGGTTGCTCAATTGATACGTTATGGTCTGATTAAGGAGGCTTGTGAGGCCATGAAGCCTATGTTGGATCGGGTTGTTGCAAATAAAGGTTTTTATGAATGGTATACGCCGGATAATAAACCTCAGGGTTCTGCAAGCTTTAGAGGCGAAGCAGGAGTACTGTGGACGGCAATCACCGATCTGGGGGCTGTCTTATAAAGCCTTTTTTTTCTTAATTTAAACGTGCTGGTCGATTAAAACAGGATTTCCATCCGGATCCATCAAGATAATACTGGCAGGCCCTGTGCTGTTTTCGTCTGCTTCTGTTTCTAATTTAACACCCGCATTTTTCAAATGACGCTGAATAACCCTGACATCATCAAAGGAGTCGAGGAGATTCGCGTTCTCATCCCAACCGGGATTAAAGGTGATCATGTTTTTTTCGAACATTCCCTCAAATAATCCAATTAAAGCATTGCCATTTTTCATGATGAGGTAATTCATCTCCAGACTGCCGGCAAAAACACTGAAGCCAAGGTTTTCATAAAACTGTTTTGAAGCCTTAATGTCTTTGACATTCAGACTGATGGAGCAGGCGCCTAATTTCATAAGTTATCTTTTTTTAAGGATCAGCCCATTTGGTGGCTGAGGTGCAGTTGATTTTGTGATTTAGATTAAAATTACTGATTTTTCTTAACATCCTTTACAGGAAATTGATTGCTGTATTTGCTCCTCATTATATCTTATGACTACAATGAATTTGCCTGTGTTTTTTGAATTTAAAGCGGAGGTTATTGGTTAATATGTCATACAATATGGCGCATTTATTGAGCGTAATATTATTTGATACTACCTGCATTATGCATAAGTAAGTCTTTAGTTTTTAGTTGTTTGATTTCTTTTGGCTAAAAACTCGCTGTATCATCAATCAAGGCTTGTTCTGCGCTCCTTAACCTCAGGTTGCTATCTATTTGATTATTATATATATTCGCTTTATATAAACATTATGTCATACAATATAGCCGACGAGGATCAGGAATTATTGCAGCTACTCCGCAGGGGAAGTCAACAGGCATATATGGCGGTCTATAAAAAGTATCAGCGCTTGTTGTTCCTTTATGCTTACCGGAAATTAAACAATCAGGAGGAGGCAGAAGATGTGGTCCAGGAAGTGTTCATCTCCTTTTGGAACAAGTGTGAGACTTTGAGCCCTGAAGTATCTATTGCCGGTTATTTGTACCGTGCGGTACGAAATCGTGCCTTAAACATCTTTGCACACCGGGAGATCGAAAGCAAATACCTGGAATCTTTAGACAACTTTTTAGATCAAAATCAGGAGAGTGCTGATAGTCTGATTCGCGAACGCCAGATTGCGGCATTAATTGCAGCCGAAATCGACAGGCTCCCTGCAAAGATGCGGGAAGTCTTTGAACTGAGCAGAAAAGGGCATTTATCCTATAAAGAGATCGCTTTAGAATTGAATATCTCAGAATATACTGTTGCTACCCAAATCAAAAGAGCGCTCAAAATATTACGCACCAAACTGGGAGCTTGTATTTTTTTAAATTTATTTTTCTAGCCTGTACCTTAAGGTCATTCCTTACCTGTTATTGATTACGAGAAGCCGCTTTACTATTCAGTCAGCATTGCAGGATTCCCGAAATTTTGAACCAGTTACCTTATGAAGGCCAAAGAGCTATTAGAGAAATATCGCGCTAACCAATGTACAGCAGAAGAACGGATTCAACTCCAGAATTGGTTTCATCAGCTGGAACTGGAAACGGACGCTGGTTTCACACAGGACGAGCTGGACAGGGTAGAAAAGCAGATGTGGGCGAAGATCCATCCTGAAACGCAACCCCAAACAAAGAAAATCAAATTATGGCCATCCATAGCCGCTGCGGCAGTATTACTGATCGGAGTTGGGATCGGTTATGCTGTAATTCAGCAACAGGATCATTCCGAAAAAGTAAAGATTGCCTTTCAGGACATTGATCCCGGAGGAAATAAGGCGATTTTAATATTGGCCAACGGGACCCGCATCTCCTTAACAGATGCAAAAAATGGAAGTGTAGCCAGCGAGTCCGGCATCAGCATTACCAAAACAGCCGCTGGTAAATTGGTCTATGTAGTCAAAGACAGCGAAGCCGGGGACAGTCATTTATCAAATACCATTGAAACTCCGGTAGGGGGGCAATATGAAGTAGTTTTGCCAGACGGAACTTTAGTTTCATTAAACACCGCTTCTTCGATTACTTTTCCTACTTCTTTCGCCGCAAAAAAAGAACGTAGCGTCAGCTTAAAAGGCGAGGCTTATTTTGAAGTGGCTAAAAATAAAAACCAACCTTTTAAAGTTCAGACGGCCTTACAGGAAGTAGTGGTTTTGGGGACTCATTTTAACATTAATGCTTATGCCGATGAAGCACTCACTTTAACCACTTTATTGGAAGGAAGTGTAAAAGTGGCTGTTGATGGTAAGAAAGCAAAGATTCTCGTTCCGGGAGAGCAATCTTCGATCAATGAAGAAGAATTTGAGGTACAGCAAGTCGATGTAGAAAGTGCGGTCGCCTGGCAAAACGGAAACTTCTCTTTTGAGAATGAGTCTGTAGAAGCGGTGATGCGCAAAATTGCCAGATGGTACGATATCGAAGTGATTTATAAAGGAGATTTCAGCAAAATCAAATTATTGGGCTCAGTTTCCCGAAAAAAGAAACTTTCAGAAGTCTTGCGGGTGATTCAGCTGAGTCGTAAAGTTAAATTTAAAGTCGAAGGAAGGAGGGTTACCGTCATGCCATAAATTTACCTAAATGCATGACCTGGTAAATAAACCGAAAGCGCGGGAACGCTTCCGGTTAAATGAGCTGGGTTATGGTTTCCGTCGGATCATTTTTCATCAATCAACTAAACCGGAAACAGGAGTTAACCACCTGTTTCATTAAACCAACTAACCAAATGTATGAATTTTTGTAATATAAGTGCGTGCTGGAATTCCAGCACAGCAGCCAGGATAATACGCACTATGAAACTGATTATCTTATTGGTCACCACAGCCATCCTACAAGTCAGTGCGGCGGGTTATGCCCAGAAAAACATTACGATAACCGCTCGTAATTCCTCACTGGAAAGTGTTTTGAAAACCCTCCGCAAACAAAGCGGTTTTGACCTTGTTGTCGTGTCGAATACACTCTCAAAAGCCGCTCCGGTAAACATTTCTGTCACCAAAGTTTCCCTGGAGGAAGCTTTAAAGATTTGTTTTCAAAACCAACCATTTGAATACTCAATTGATACCGAAACGATCATTGTTCAGGAAAAACAAAGACCGGTACAGAAAATGAAAGCCGCATTCTCCTATAAAATAACCGGGGAAGTGCGCGATGAATTGTCGAACCCAATCCCTGGTGTAAACGTAGTCGTTTTACATGGCGCACGTAAAACAAGTACCAATAACCAGGGGAAATATGCCATTGATGTAGAACCAACAGATACGCTGGAGTTTTCTTATATCGGGTATAAAAAGCAAATGTTGCCGGTCCGGAACAGGCTAGATCTTAATATTGTATTGGAGCCTACTCAAGGGAGTCTGGATGAAGTACTTGTTGTTGGTTATGGCAAGCAAAAAAGCTCGCAATTGGTGAGCTCCATTTCCACAATTAAAGGAGAACAGCTTCAATTGCCGGGCAGGAGTTTACAGAATGGTTTAGCCGGACAAGTTGCCGGTTTGTTTGCCGTTCAAAGAAGCGGGGAACCCGGCTACGACAATGCCGAAATCTGGATCCGCGGTGTGAGTTCTTTTGCCGGAGGAACAGGAGCATTGGTACTTGTAGACGGAGTGCCGAGGAAAATATCGGACATCAGTCCGGAGGAAGTAGAGACTTTTACCATTTTGAAAGACGCTTCCGCAACTGCAATTTATGGTGCTGAAGGTGCGAATGGGGTTATCCTTGTGACTTCCAAAAGAGGTAAAAACCAAAAAACTACGATAGATTTCAGGGCAGATTACAATGTGAATCAACCCACAAGAACCATTGACTTTCTGGGCTCTGCTGATTTCCTGCGTCTTTATAATGAAGCTAAATGGAATACAGAAGGGAATCCAAATATGAGCTCTTTTATTCCTTATAAAACAGAAGCTGAAATCGCTAAATATGCCAGTGGCGAAGATCCTGATTTGTACCCGAGTACCAATTGGATGGACCTGCTGAAAAAGGATGCGATCAGCCAGAGATATGCCCTTAATTTCCGCGGTGGTGGGGATAAACTGCGTTTTTTTGTGGCCACTTCTTACTATACGGAAGAAGGATTGTTTAAGTCTAACCCGATAGATGCCAATGAATTTGCGAAAACCGCAAAGTATAATACGAACATTGGTTTAGACCGTTACAATTTAAGATCTAATGTGGATTTGGACATTAGTAAAACAACGCTTTTACGTGTGGATATGAGCGGTCAGTACCTGACTACCAATTACCCGGGTACTGGAACAGCAACCATATTTTCCAATATGATGCGTAGTGCCCCTCATTTGATCCCGATGATTTACTCCAATAATTATCCATCCAGATATAGTGCTGCCGCCGGATATGAAAATCCTTACAACCAGTTGAACTTTTCAGGCTATACCAAAGAGTACCGTGTGGCTTTACAGACTAATGTAGGGTTGGAGCAAAAATTACCGTTCCTACCAGGCTTATTATTCAAAACTAGTGTAAGTTTTGACACCGATTTTAACTCTCTGGTTTCCCGTACACGTACTCCGAGTCAGTTTCTGGCTACTGGAAGGGATGCGGATGGAAATCTGATCTTCAGGAAAATTGTAAATGGTTTAAATACGGCTACTGAGGCCTCTGGAGGTGGTTTTTCCGAAGGGAACAAGCGAATTTATATGGAAACTTCCTTAAACTACAACCGTGCTTTTTCTGAAGATCACTCTGTTTCGGGCTTGTTGTTGTACATGCAGAAAGAAAGTCAGCTGCAAAACAATCCATACCTCTATAAAAAACAGGGAATTGTTGGCCGTGGTAGCTATGCCTTTAAAGACAAATACTTTTTTGATGCTAGTTTCGGTTTTACCGGAAGTGAGAACTTTGCAGCAGGAAATAGATTTGGATTTTTCCCTGCATTGGGCTTAGGCTATACCATCTCTAATGAAAAAGGATTGAAAAGTATGTTCCAGGCGATTGGGGTAGACCGTTTAAAGATAAGGATGTCGATAGGACGTGCTGGAAACGATCAGATTTCCAATACCAGGTTCCCTTATAAGGAGTCATTAACCTGGTCTTCTGAAAACACAAACCTGGGGATGACTTCTGGTGGAGGAACAAACAATACCGGTAATATGATTTATGAAAACAAGGCTTTTAATCCGGACATCAGCTGGGAGATTGAAGAAAAGCGAAACATTGGGATAGACCTGATGGCATTTAAGGGTGCACTTGATTTCACGATAGACTACTTTAATAACAGAAGACACGATATCCTTTTACAAAGAAATACGGTAAATCAGGTAGCTGGTTTCATGAACAATCCATATCAGAATTTTGGCGTGGTGACTAATAAAGGGATTGATGCCAGCATCAATGCTAACCGGAAATTTGGCGAATTTGGCGTAAGCGTCAGAGGAACTTTTACTTATGCGCACAATAAAATCATCGAAATGGATGAAATTCCAAGACCTAATGCTTATCAAAATTCTACCGGAACCAGTATCGGTCAGGTAGATGCCTGGGTGGCAGAACGTTTGTATACCGACAATGATTTTAATATTACCAGCAATGCGACGAATGGCGCTAAATCTTACGTGTTAAAACCAGGAATTCCGGTGTCGAAATTCGGTCCGGTTTACCCTGGAAACATCAAGTATGCGGATTTGAACAACGATGGGGTAATTGATGACAGCGACTGGACTAGATTATTACCGAATGCAAGACCTTTTAATCCGGAGATCATTTATGGCTTTGGCCTCAACCTGACTTACAAAGGGTTTTATGCCAGTGCATTTTTTCAGGGTGTAGGCAATACCAGTGTGTATTTAGAACCTTCGCAAACGATGCCTTTCATCGGAGTTGATCCGATGACTACCTCGGCAAAAAGCTTTTCCACAGACCGCTGGTCAGTAGAAAATCCGGATCCATCCGCAATGCTGCCACGTTTACAGTTGAACAATACCAATTTGAACGACAATCGCAGAAGTACCTGGTTTCTGAGAAGCGGTAGTTTCTTAAGGTTCAAAAATATGGAAGTCGGCTATGCTTTCACTAAAAAGCAATTGGAGAAAATAGGTATACAGGGTTTAAGAGTGTATGCACTCGGACAAAATTTAGGCATCATCTGGGATGATATTAAGTTTTATGATCCAGAGCAAGGGAACGCTTCTTCTGGATTAAGGTATCCTATTCAACGCACAATTAATTTCGGAGTAGAATTAAAGTTTTAAAAAGTCATGAGAAAATATACTTATCTAATACTGTTTGTAGAAGTATTAATGCTACTTACTTTCAGTTCCTGCAAAAAATATCTTGATGTTAGCGACGACTTTTCGGAGTCGGATAGTAAAGGATTTATCTTTACCAACCCTGGTCAGTCCAGGAGATTTCAGCGCTATATCTATAAAGCAATGCCTGATTATTCGGACTATTCGGCAGCAAGTTCTAATGCCAACGGCTTGGGAAATCCATGGGCGAGTATGAGCGATGAGCTTAAAAATAATGCAAATGGTGTGTTGCGGAATCTCCCTACGCAGGGTTATACGGCCAATACTGCGGCAGGTAACACTTTTCACCGCTGGCAAACTTTGTATAAAGTGATCCGTCAGGCTACCATTTATATTGATTCAGCAAGGGTAATTGGTGCACAGGGTGATCCTGATTTTATCGATGAACCAGAATTAAGGCAGTTAAAAGCGGAAGCTTATTTCTTCAGAGCCTATTCTCATTACCTTTTGTTTGAACAATATGGCCCTATTCCAATCATGACAACAGAGGCTGATCCTACCGATCCTAATGTTGACTTTTTCAGGAATTCGGTAGATGAGGTTGTGGCGGCAATAGATGCAGATTTACTAAAGGCCAAAGAAGATTTATCGGAAAACAGGTTTTCGAACTCTTTTGCGAGTGGTTTTGATGAGAACAAACTCGCAATCCCTACTAAAGGTGTTGCCCTGGCGATCCGTGCTAAATTATGGATGTATGCCGCTTCTCCTTTGTACAATGGGGGGTATTCTGAAGCTTTGGCCCTGACCAACAGCGATGGGAAAAAGTTGTTTCCGGCAAAGGATCAGAATAAATGGGTAAAGGCGAAAGATGCAGTGAAAGATTTTATAGATTTCGCCAATGCCGGTAATTATGAGTTGTATTATAGTGCGACTGCAAATAACCCGCATTTAAATGTTTATGAACTGTTTCAACGATATAACAAAGAAATTATCTGGGCCAATTCTATTCAGAGTTTTGGGACAGTTGAGGCCAACCAAACGCCTCGTGATATTACTGTTACGGCAGGTGGAAGTATGGGCGCCAATCTCGGTGTGACGCAGGAAATGGTGGATGCTTTCTTTACCAAAGATGGATTGGATATTCATGATCCAGGTTCTCAATATACAACAACCGGTTTTTCAAATGTGCCTAACCCGGCAACCAGATTTGTGAAAAGCGGCAGTACAGTGATCATGACAGATGCTAATATTTCAAATATGTACGCGAACAGGGAGCCCCGTTTTTATGCTTCGGTAACGTATCAGGGAAAAAGCTGGCATGATGTGGTTTCCAATGCTGCTTTGCAGGGGACAACCGCTGCTACTTCAAAAGCAACAAAAGTATTGTTTGCCAGAGATGTGCCTTCTACGGTTAATCCCTTGCCTGGTTATGGTGGGATCGCAAATAACGACAACCGTACCGGAGGATTTCCAAGTACAGGGTATCTGTGTTATAAAAGAAGCAATAGAACGATTCATCCAACTGTTGGATCGGGTATCAGAACGGTGTTCAGACCATCGATTATATTTCGTCTGGCAGATTTTTATCTGCTGTATGCCGAAGCATTAAACGAAGTAAATCCAACTGATCCTGCAATTATCACTTATCTGGATAAGGTGAGGGTAAGAGCCGGTATTCCGGGATACCTGGATATGCAGGGGAATGGTACTAAAATGGGCGTGATTGGCCAGTATGCTGCACAGGCAAAAGCAATCAGACAAGAGCGTCAGGTGGAATTGTTCACGGAAGGTCAACGGTATTTTGATGTACGCAGATGGATGATTGCTGATAAACCGGAAGGTCGCCAGGGAGGTGTTTTCCATGGGATGAACATGGATGGCAGGGCAGATGATCAGAGTTTTTACCAACTTAATGATTATGACCGTGCACCAAGGTTGTTTTCGCGTTCCATGTATTTGTACCCGATTCCTTTGAATCAGATTACAGTGAGCAAGAAACTTATCCAGAATCCAGGATGGTAATCTTGTAGATTTAACAGCGTTGATGATGATAGCAAAGGTGGTCTTTTAGAAGAGCACCTTTGCTGTTTATTAGCACAGTATCCTGGCCTAAAATCCAGGTAATAATCAATACATCAATACCCTTTTACAACATTCGTATTTTCTTCCGGAATATATCCATATCTTTGCGCCAAAATTCTGTGAATTCCTCACAAAATAAGCTGTGTAACAGCGCATAAAGCATTAGAAAACATGAAAATTAAAGGGTATGCTCTGGCCGCCATTTCGGCTATCTCTTACGGACTGATTCCGCTATTTATTTTACCTCTAAAAGCGAGTAATTTCTCCCTGGATACCACTTTGTTTTACCGTTTTTTTATTGCTGCATTGTTTCTTTTGGCTTACCTGGTTTATAAAAAAGAGAGTCTAAGGGTAAATAAGACGGAATTTATGATTTTGGCGGTACTTGGCCTTTTTTATGCGCTTTCTGCTGAATTTCTGTTCCTGGGCTATGATTACCTGTCGCCGGGAATTGCTTCTACGATACTTTTTGTCTATCCGGTTATTGTGGCACTGGTCATGACGTTTTTCTTCAAAGAGAAAATTACCGGACTCACTGTCCTTTCGCTGGTCATTACGATTGGTGGTATTATAGCACTTTGTGCTAAGAATGGTACACTGAATATCAATATAACCGGACTTTTAATTACGCTCCTGAGCGCAACTTTTTACGCGTTGTACATGGTTGTTGTCAATAAAGCGAAGATTGCTGCTTCCGGATTTAAAATCACCTTTTATTCGCTGGTGTTTTCTGCGGTTTTTTACCTGGGGAAAACACTGTTATTGAATGAATCGCTGGCCATCCCTAATGTCGCCGTATTTTTCAACTTTACCGCCTTTGCTTTTGTTACTACCGTGCTTTCCATGTCCTCGCTGGTTTATGCGATTAAAACCATTGGATCCACGCCCACTTCTATTTTAGGCGCACTGGAACCGGTTGTGGCAGTAGCGATTAGTGTAATGCTATTTCATGAAAGCCTTTCCCTGAGTCTAATCATCGGTATCGCGTTTATCCTGACCGGCGTAATGATCAACATCATTTCTGAAAGGGCAAAAGAAAAAACTATCCAACCTGATTTTGTGGAAGGAAATGTAGGTGAAAACATTCTAAGTTGATCGTTAGTTCAAATCGTAGATTCTAAAGTCATTTGACTAAAGAAGTTGTCTCTGGAGAATAATTCGACCGGTGTTCCCTCATCTTTAACTAATCCATTTTCAATGATGTATACCCGATCTGCAATTTTTGCGGTCATCACTTTATGTGTGACCATAATCAGGGCCATTTTTTCTTTATATTTTAACAGGAGTTCTATGATAAATCTTTCGGTTCTTCGGTCCATAGCAGAAGTTGCTTCGTCGAGGAGTAAAATTTGGGGATTTCGATATAAAGCTCTTGCCAGGGCAACCAATTGTTTTTGCCCCCCAGATAGATTTATACCCTCTTCTCCTACAATAGTATGATAACCTTGCGGCAATCGGTTGAAAAATTCATCCAGACCCGTTTCTTTGCAAAATTCAATTATTGAGTCAGATTTCTCCAGAGTGTTTGATAATGCAATATTATCTAATAGCGATCCGTTAAATAACTTAATTTCTTGTGGTACAGTTGCTAGTGTTTCTCGCCATGCTGGTGTATGAAATTCATCGAGGTTTTTTTTATTTACAAGTATTACGCCCTGACTGGGTTTGTAGAACTGTTGTAGTATCGCAATGGTTGTACTTTTTCCACACCCACTTTCTCCAAGGAGTGCAATTATCTCTCCTTTTTTAACTTCGAAATTGATGTTTTTAAGCATTGGTCCTCTGCCAGGAAAGCCAAAGGAAAGGTCACAGACTTTTAAATTATTGAACACAATTTTGTTTGTTGTCTCATCAGGTTTGTATTCCGGGCGGATAGAGGCAAAATCATACATCCGATCGAAAGCAACTTTAGCCTCCTGTAATTGTAAATTTACTTGTGAAAGTCTACCTATTGCCTGAATAAGGATCGCCGATAATGCAATTATGGCAATCATCTCTCCGAGTTCCAGCTTTTTCTGCATAACCTGATAAGATGATACACTCATAATGGTGATGGATAGCAGCATTGTGATGAACTCTGAAGAAAATTTGAAATTATTTCCGAGTTTGCCGAGATCAAAAGTCTTTAGTTGTAAGCTTCCATAGGTGAAATTTATTTTTTCTATAAAGAAAGTCTCTTCATTTTGTGATTTTATAACCTCAATTCCCTGTATTGTGTCAATGTAGTTACTTTGATTTATTGCCTGGGCTACCATAAGATTTTTCTGAAACGTTTTGATGGGTTTCGTATAGCTTGATATGAACCAGATAATTACAGGAATAAAGCAAAAGGTAATAATTGATATGGATAAGGAATAATTTATAAGAAAGAGAGCAGTGGTAATCACTACAGCAATGTCAATGAAAACTGTACCGGTGATGAATGCTACATTCTGTTGTATTCTACTAGTGTCATTCATTCGGGTAATCATATCACCAGTGCTTCTGGTATCAAAAAAATGTTTTGGCAAATAAACCAGGGAGCTAAAGAAATTTCCAATAATCCTATTGCTAAAGTCTCTGTTTTGTAGGAGGGATAGATATTGTCTCAGGTAAGTTAACACCGATTTCAGTAGTATTGCCAGTGCTAGTAGGGTTAGTGAAAAAATAAGTTTTTTGGTGTCCCCTCCGGGGATTATAACATCAATGAGCTTTTGAGAGAAAATTGCTGTTGAAAACCCTAGTATAGTGATCACCAAACCTAATGCCATAGTGGTCAGCAGGATGTTTATGTCTTCATATATTAAGCTTTTAAACCACTTCATTTTTGCTTTTTCCTTGTCTTTCACTATAGTGAACTGACTGTTCGGTGAGAGCTTTAACAGTGCTTTGCTCTTCCATATATGATTTAATTCTTCTCCCCCGAGTTCATAAATGCCTCTGGCAGGATCCCCAATAATGAATAATCCGGTAACTGGATTTTTCCCATAATAAATCACGAAATGTTGCATCGTTTTCTCCATAACCACATGTAAAATCAATGGTGAGGTTTCGATTTCGAGATCAGGTAAATCAGCAGCAAAAGCACTTGCATCAAAGCCAATTTTTTCTGCACATTGGTATAAGCCAAGCAATGTAGTTCCCTTGGTATTTGTTCCACTGATCTCGCGCAAATTTTCTAGTGTTTGATGACCACCATAAAACCTTGTTATGGAGATCAGGCAGGCAACCCCACAATCTGTTCTCTCCTGTTGTTTGCTAAAGGTTTTTCTTCTTTTTTTGGATATATTCTCATCCATAAGACTAAGGATTAAGGAAAGGCTTTAAGCTGGTTGAACTTACGAAACCATTGAAGGTTTTTTTAATTTTGTGATTATGGTCTGTAATTATCGTAGTTGGGATGGATAATGTTCCAAAATAGGTATAGAAATCGACACTGTTTACATGCGCATATTGAATATTTGGTTTATTGGCCAGGCCTTTTTTCTTTAAATTAATATCCATGATTTGGATAGATTCATTGGAAAGTAGTAAGAACTCTTGATTTGCAAAATCAGGACTTCCGAAAACCTTTAATTGTTTTGTACAGGATAAACAGTCGGTACTTAAAAAGCTAATAATTAAGTTTTTTTTAATGGGTATGTCAGAAAGGTGAAATTTGGTATTTCCTCTGCTCATTTCCATCTTAGAAAGATCTTTTCCTGTTTTTTCTTTATTAAGTTTGGTTTGGTAATAAACTGCGTATCCAAGTCCTAAAAATAAGATAGCAATTAAGCTAAGGAGGATTATCTTAAGTGATTTTTTACGCATGAGTTCCTAGAATTGAGGTCACTAAATAAATTACAATCAGGTAGAGGAAGAAAAGAGTCACATATCCAGAGAACACGACTTTTTTTGCCTTAATTTTATCATTATCAAGAATGTAACTCATTCCAATGCATAATAGCCAGATAAAAAATGCCTGGAAAATATTAATGCTTTTTAAAACCGGATAAACAGGCGTATTTACTTCTTGCTGGAAAAGATTAGCCAGAGACCCTACAGAGAAATTATTGACATCTTTAATGCTGTAAGTGGCATCCCTGAACATAAAATATATCAATTTAACAAGAGCAGGTATAATAAACACAAAATTGGCTACGGTTACGACTACCATGAATTGATTGAATCTCTTTTTTATTTCTAGAAACTGACAGGCTATGTATAGGGCAATTGATTCGATCACTATGGTAATAATAGTGAGTATGGGGACTTGTATGAGCGTAACTATCCATTGCTTTTTGTGCGATTGAACCGCATAATCTATAATCTTTTCCTCGTATTTCCCTTCCATAGAGAGTCTGAGCTTGTCTTCAGTTAAGACATAGATATCAAGAAATAGTGCAATTAAGCATTGTGCCATGCACAAAATCAGGAAGAGTGGCAGGAAGTTGTTCTTGTAAATGTTATTTGTCTTCATGGTTTAAAATAGCTCGGTAGATGATAAATATAAGTGAACATGAGATTATTGCAGTGATCAGGAATAAACTATTACTTTGCTGAAAATTAGCATTACTATCAATTTTTAGCATGTATTTTAATGCGCGATAGCTCTTGGTGTAGTATTCGTACGGAATGGTGTATGGCGAAATCTTTATAAAAAAACTGCTTAGTAATCCAGTAGTTGTTAGGATGATACAAAACACGATATTGATTATTAAAGCATATTTGAATTTGATGGAGATTAAGTAGGCGAGCAGAGCTGCGGGTATAGTTAATATGCAATATGAAATTTGATTGTTAAACATCATTAAGAAGGTTTTTCCTATTGAAAAAGTAATGATGTACTTGGCTAATACAGGTTTTAAGGAAAAGAGTGTTAATAGTGCCAGTTGTGTTCCTACAAAGAAAATCATTCCCAAAATAAAGCAGAGTATGACTAGTGTTATGATTTTTGTTTGGGTCATAGCGATCAGGGATACAGGATAGGTACGGAAACTGTTGATCTCTTTGGTTTTAAAAGTGAAACGAGCATAAGATGAGATCATCAGGCTTGTTGTTATGGGGAGAATTATTAGGAGATAAACGAAATATATTTTTCTGAAATATAAAAAGTAACTGTTTTTAAAATTATTTGATCCAACATCTACCTGGGCAATTAATTGTGTCTCAGGTTTTAATAATTCCATTATTATAAAGTACCAGGGGTAAAGGATAGGTAATATTAGGATCAGTAAAAGCTCTTTATCATTAATGATTTTAATCCACTCGTTTCGCAGAAGTTGTAAATACATATTTTAACGGCTAAGCTTGTGTTGTGGGAAATATTTATAAACGGCAGTTGTAGCTATAAGTATTAGGATCAGAATCAGGTCATTGCGATTGTATAGCATAAGACCGAATGTTTTTTCGAAGTTGAGTTGGCTATATTTTTCAAGTAGGTTTGGTTTCCAGCTCTGGTAACTGAAAAGAGGTAGGGTTGATAAAATGATTACACATAGAATCGCGACAACCCAGTTGTGTTTAAAATAAAATAAACAGAAATTAACAATCATGGAAAAAAGGATGTATTTCAACATGAGTTCTAGGAATGCACAAACGATAATTGACTGGTTTAAGGAGTGATTTTGCAAGGAAAAATCGGGCCTGATGATTAATAACAGGTAATTAAATGCTACAATAGGAAGAAGACTGAAAAGAAGTGAGGCCGTTAGGTAACTTAAAATCATTAATAATTTTGAGCTTAGTAGCAATCTAATGGATTTAGGATAGGCCAATAATTTATTCCAGGCATTTGATTGTTTTTCTATTTCGTAAATAAATGCAGAAAAGAATACTATAATTAATGGGCCAAAAAGATGTAGCATATTTATAGGGCTGACTTCAAGAAATACCCATGGGTTTTTAATACCTGTTTTTGACATTAAAAAATCTAGTTCGTCTATTGTTGTTATACATGATGCTATAAATGAAAGCAGGCAAAAGATGACTGGAGTTGCTACGATTAGCCAAATGTAACGGAGCCTGTTGAATTTAAAAAATTCATTTATAAGTAAAGTCCTCATGATAAGGTATATCTTTTATAGAGATGCTCTATGTTGCAAGGGGTTATTAAGTATTCAGAAAGCGAGTGCTTGAGCAGCATAGCCAATGTGGCTTGTTTTCCTTCCTCATCACCTAAATAAATTATAGTTTGATTGTTTTGACTGAAGTATTTCAATCCTAATTTGATAATGTCGTTTTGTAAATCAATAGTGATTACTTCGTTATTTATAATACATTCTAATTGTCCAAAGGGATTGATGTCGTTATAAATCAAACTGCCTTTATGTAATATTCCAATGTGGGTTGCTATTAACTCTATTTCAGATAGGATATGACTTGAAATTAAAAAAGTAATGTTGGACTTTCTGTTCAAATTGATGATCATGTTACGAATGCAAAGGATTGCCTCAGGGTCTAGCCCATTTAATGGCTCATCTAAAAGTACAAAGTCAGGCTGAGTAACTAAAGCCATCGCAATTCCAAGGCGTTGCTTCATGCCGAGAGAGTACGTTTTCGATTTTTGATCAGCAACAGAAGTCAGGTTAACCAGTTCCAAGGTCGGATTTATATGAATATTATCAGTTTCGTAGATGTTGCAGAGCATTATTAGATGTTGCCTTGCGGTTAAATGTTCATAAATTGATGGGTTTTCGATTAAACTTCCAAGTTGTTTTAGGACCGTACGATCTTCATTTCCTCCTTTTGAAAGTTGCTTTCCCTTAATGAAAATTTCACCCTGTTGAGGTTGTGAAATACCAAATATTTGTTTAAACAAAGTGGTTTTTCCACTTCCATTCGAACCAAGTAATCCAAAGATTTCACCTTGATTAATCTTGAGATTCAAATTGTCAAAAATCAGCTTTCCATTCTTGGTTACATATTTAATGTTTTTTACTTCAAGCATATTAAATAATTTTATTAGACTTAAAATTAAGAATATATCTAATATATAGTTTTTGACTGATAATAATCTCAGTGTCTATGATTTTTATCAATTTTAATAAAAAAGGTGCCAAATCTTAATTACGGCACCTTTTTTTGTTTGATAGCTAGTTATGCTTTTTTCTGCTACGTAGTTGTCGCATAATCATCAGCCAGGCCACATAATTTGTATGCTTGCCAAAAACTCATGTGATCTGACATTGCCCAGATGCAATCAAGGTCCATGCCTCCAATAAGGCCTTCCATTTCGTTGAAATTTAATTTTTTCATGATTTAAGTGTTTTTGTTTGTTTTTAATGTTTTATGGTTTAAAAGATCTTTATCAAATATTATTAATTAATAATTGATAAATTAAAATTTAATGAATAAATTTAGTTATAAAGGTTAGGGTGTTATTCGTATTATTATTCACATCATTATTCAGTGTTTTAAATTACATATGAATGTTATAGACCAAATAAGGAAGGTACGTCTTGAAAAAGGAATTGCCCAGGAAGCTGTTGCGGAGTATCTACAGATTTCCCAGTCAGCTTATTCCAGGTTAGAATGCCAGGATACAATTAATGTGGATCAATTGCTGAGAATAGCTACATTTTTAAATGTAAAACCTGGTGAATTGTTTTTAGAACTGAATGTGGATCGTAGTAAAAAAGATCAACTGGATAGTTTTAGTCCTGATTATCATAGTAATGTTATTCTATTCGAAAGGATTTTAGCCGAAAAGGAACTTTACATGGGGTTGCTAGTAAAGCGCCTCAAAGAACTTGAAGATAAAATCGAAAGAAAGGATAAAAAAATTAAATCTCTGAAAGAAAAGCTAATCCTTAATAATATTAAATGATTGTTTCTTTTAATATGGGCTGTCCTTTACCGGTGGTGATCAGGCTATACAAGCTTTCATTGATGAATTTGTTCCAGGACTCAAAGCAGATCGGGTAGCATTCATAGGTTGGAACCAAGCCCCAATGCGTCATTTTGATTTCTGTTTTATTGTCTTTTACGGAGATTTCAAAACTAATTTTATCACCAGTCCATTCCTTGTGGTCTTTCGTGAAATCAAAATAGTTGTCAAGAACCTGCCAGACTACTCTTTCCTCGGGAACAACTTCAACCAACCTCATTTTACAGCGATGTATTTCCTGATAATGATAGGTAAATTCATCGTTTAGTTTTTCAGTACCTCCTTCAATCTCTTCAGACCACCATCCCCGGACGTTAACAATGGCATCAAATGCTTCTTGTGGTGTTTGATCTACCGAAATGGTAGTGGTAAAATTGTGATTACTCATGGCTTTAATTGTTTTAAAGTTTGATATTTATTGCAGTAACTTAAAGTTAGCGTATCTAATGATTAATCATAGTGTGTATTCTGGACTTTGCAGCGGGGTAATCAGGACAGGGGAATTATTGTCATCCATAAAAAATTGACCTTTAATTATGAATAAATACTTACTAATGAGCTGTTGTATGGCTGTTTTTCTGGCTTCATGCAGCGTTTTACCTTACCGGAAAACAGATAATTATATCTACCTGCAAAAAGAGAAAACAGGGAACCCGAACTGGAAGCTGGTCTGGAAAGACGATTTCAATGGCACTGTGATTGACAGTACGAAGTGGAGTAAAATCCCGAAAGGGACTGCGGATTGGAATAAACACATGAGCAGCAACGCCGACTGTTATGCACAGTCTGATGGGAAATTATACCTGAAAGGCATTAAAAACCCGGATACATCAGCAGATTCAAGACCTTACCTTACCGGAGGTTTATATACCAAAGGGAAATTTGCCTGGCAATATGGCAAAATTGAAATCCATGCGAAGCTGGAATGTGCGCAAGGAGCATGGCCGGCCATGTGGATGTTGGCAGAGCAAAACAAGTATGGGAAGTACCCGAATAATGGGGAGATAGATATTATGGAACACCTGAACCGGGATTCGATCATTTATCAGACTACACATTCTCATTATACGCTCAATTTGAAGCAAAAAGACAATCCTCCACATGGTGGTACTGCAAAAATAGATATCAATACTTACAATACCTTCGGACTGGAATGGTTTCCGGATCGCTTAGTATTTACCTTAAACGGGGTAGAGACCTTCCGTTATCCCCGTATCACAGGTGTTGACCCCAGTCAGTGGCCATACGATCAGCCCTTTTATGTGATGATTGATCAGCAATTGGGTGGTAGCTGGGTTGGAAAAGTAAATCAGGACCAGCTTCCCGTACAAATGATTGTAGATTGGGTTAAAGTGTACCAATAAGTAGCTATTTTGTGAACTTTATAGGACCATAATGGTTATCTAAGATCTGAATTTATATAAGTATGAAAATAACAAGCCGAATTTCCCCATCTAACCTTGCCTTTTTAGCTAAACTCAAGGATCATAACGACAGGGATTGGTTTAATGCCAATAAAGAGGAATTCCTGAAAGAACAGAGCGGAGTAATAGACTTTGCTGAGGCATTATTACAGGATTTGAATACGCATGACCTCATTGAAACGCCTTCCGGTGCCAAAAGTGTGTACCGTGTTTATAGAGATACCCGTTTTTCTAAAGATAAAACCCCTTATAAAACACATTGGAGTGGGAGTTTTAAACGAGCAGGAAAAGACCGTAGAGGGGGCTACTATTTTCACATTGAAAAGGGTAACAGCTTTATAGGGGGTGGCTTTTGGGGGCCAAATACCACTGATTTAAAACTGATCAGGGAAGATCTTTCTTTTGATTCCACACCGCTGCGGAAGATCTTAACCAGTGAATCATTTACGGGTACATTTGAAAACTTAAAAGGGGAGCAGTTGAAAACGACACCCAAAGGTTTTGAGGCCAATGATGAGGCTATAGATCTTTTGCGCTATAAACAGTATCTACTACTCCGTAAGTTTTCTGACGAGGAAGTTTTAAGTGTTGATTTTCTAAAAGAGGCCGGTCAGACTTTTAAAAATATGCGTCCTTTTCTCGACTATATGAGTGAAGTATTGAGCACTGATATTAACGGATTGAGCGCATAGAACTAACCTGATAATTAAAGGATATATTTGGTATTACGATGAACATAGAAGAATTACGCGATTATTGTCTGCAAAAGCAGGGCGCAACGGAAGGTTTTCCTTTTGGGGAAGACACGCTGGTTTTTAAGGTTGGAGAAAAGATTTTTTTACTCTGTAGTTTGGAGACCGGCAATCGGTTTAATGCCAAATGTGATCCGGAACGCGCCATAGAATGGCGGGAGCAGTATGAGGAAATTGTACCAGGATACCATATGAATAAAAAGCATTGGAATACAGTTTATATGGACGGTCGTTTAACGATGAAGCAACTGCAGGAGTTGATTGATCACTCTTATGATCTCGTTTTTAACAGCCTGCCAAAGAAAAAACAGGAAGAAATCGCTGTTTAAAGCACTCTGAGGATAGCTTATCACAAATTGTGATAAGCTCTGGCAATGGGTTTTATTTGATGACGAGTACTGTAAAGCTTTCGACAACATAAAACCGGAGCAGTAACTAATTGTTGATCATTGGAGGCAAATTCCCATCCTTATTTCTAAGATCCAGTCCACCTTCATAAACAGATTTTAGGTTAACCAGATAAAAAGACCAGCCGTTGGCACAACCAAGTCTGATCTGCTGTTTAGACTGATCATCAGTTGGGATGTTAAATTGCCTTAATTCTACAATGGTATATCCGGCTTCCGCTCTCAAATGTACTTCTACCAAACATTCCCCTTCAAAGCTGAATTTTAAAAAGTCTTTGCCATTTGCTTCTTTGATTTGGCCTGACATCGATTCCGGATATAAATACCACAACCAGTTATAAGCACATCCAGCGACAACCGGCTGTTTATGGTCAATAATGGTGTCGGTAGGATCGGTAAAGATCACTTTTTCCAAAAACCATTTCTCTAATTCCTCAGCGCGCGTCCAGGCATTGTAAATATCTGATAACCGGGCTTTAACGGCTATTCTTTTAGTAAAGGAAGTCCAATCAAAGTTTTTCATAATAGATCAATTTATGGATTACAAATATTGTTTTTTTATTTTACAAATGATGGTTGTTTTGTATCGGATATTAACCCTGGCAACGCAGACTTACCTATCAAAAGAAAAGAGGAATCGGAGTTCCATCTTTTTTTATTAGCTTCGGTTTTCCCTTAAAATCGATGATGAGCTGTGATCTACTTTCCGATGCCGAATTAATAGTTGCTTTAAAAAAGGGAGACGAGCAGGCATTTGGGGAGATTTATGATCGATACTGGAAGGAACTTTACCGAAAAGCAAACCATATATTGCAAGATTCGGAAGCTACGGATGATGTGCTACAGGATCTTTTTTTAAGCCTCTGGCAACGCCGTAACCAGGTCGATATTCTGTCGCTGAAAGCCTACCTCTATCAGGCACTAAGATTTAGTGTTTTAAAAGCAATCCGGAAACATAAAACAGATCAGCAGTTTTATGAAAGACTGGCGGATGTGACCACCGAAATCATTGCGGAAAACCCTTTGCTCTTTAAAGAACAGCAACACCTGATACAGGACTTAATCAATAATCTTCCTGAAGAATGTAAGGAAGCTTTTTTATTGAGCAGAGAGGAAGAAATGACCTATAAACAAATTGCCAGACATTTAGATATCTCAGAAAAGACCGTCGAAAAGAGAATCTCTAAGTCGCTAAAAGTGATTAGAGCCGGACTGAATATACAAACCTGTATCGCCATACTCCTTTGGCGTGAATTTCATCAATAATTACCTGCAAATACTTCTCTTTATTTCATTGCATAAAGAAAAACGACAAATACCATAGGGTATCCGGTAAGTTTGGGTACATATAAGTATAGCCTATGGACAAGCACAATTTTTTAATACTGATAGATCGCTACTTAACTGGCGAGGCAAGTCCGGCGGAAAGTCTTTTGCTGGAAGAATATTATGAACGGATGGCAGGCAAAGGAGCCGCTTTAAATTTTCAGGAACCCGATGGGCTTGAACTGAAATCCAGGATCATGCAAAGTATCAAAGCGGAGCAGGTAAATGACCGAAAGCCATCTTATCTCCGTTGGTTCAGTATCGCAGCATCCATTTTTATGATCATTGGGCTATTCAGCTACTTTTATCAACAACCGCATCCGGCAGTAAATAAACTTGCGCCAGCAAAGACTGCCCATGCAACAGTGATCAAGCCTGGCGGCAATAAAGCCCGGTTAACCCTTAGTGATGGTTCAGTTATCAATCTGGAGGAAGCAGGCGATGGCATTTTGGCAAAACAAGCAGGCCTGACCATTAAAAAGGATCGCGATGGACAGTTGATCTATACGCTGACCGATCAGGGTAATGCCCCTGAAAATGGACAAATTACTTACAACCTCATAGAAACTCCGAAAGGGGGGCAATATCAGATCCGTTTACCTGATGGAACTAATGTCTGGCTAAATGCTTCCTCATCGTTGAAATATCCGGCACAGTTTAGCGGATCAGAGCGGAAAGTAATCCTTCATGGCGAAGCTTATTTTGAAGTAGCCAAAAGGAAATCTCAACCCTTTAAAGTGATCACCAATCAGGAAGTAGTGGAAGTTTATGGAACTCATTTCAATGTAAATGCTTATGAAGACGAAGCGTTTATCCGGACAACTTTATTGGAAGGCAGCGTAAAGGTGACCAATGGAAGTCGTTCCACCATGTTAAAACCAGGTCAGCAATGTCTGATGGATCATGGGGCTTTCCTGGTCAGGATGGTGAATACAAATTCGATCATGGACTGGAAGAACGGATACTTTTTGTTGAAAGAAACGCACATTCAGGACATCATGAGAAAACTATCCCGCTGGTATGATATCGAGCCTGAATATATTGGAAAACTGGATGGACTACGTTTTAGTGGTAAAATATCCAGGTCTAAAGACCTGAGCGAAGTACTTAAAGTGCTAACGCTGACTGGAGATGTTAAATTTAAAGTCGAAGGAAGGAGGGTAACCGTTATGCCATGAGCTTACCAGCAGCTACGCTGTCTGTTTAATTCCTTGATAAAAAACTAACCTAACCAACCAAATGTATGAAATTTTACGAGCACAACTTATGCAGGTTTACCTGTGTAAAAGATAAAATTGCGTTTAAAACAAAGCTGATCACGATCCTGGTTTTTTCGCTCTCTATGCGGGTCAATGCTGCTGGACTGGCGCAGATTACCTTGTCAGAAAAGAACACTCCCCTGGAAACCGTCCTGGAGAAAATCGGAGTACAAAGCCGCTACGATATTATTTTTAATTCTAACCTGATTAAAAAAGCAAAACCGGTTACTGTTGATGCGAAAAATGCCCCACTATTAGGAATATTAGCGGAATGTTTTGTCGATCAACCATTGAGTTATACCGTTTCCTCTCTCACCATTATCGTAAACGATAAGAAAAATGTAGACATCACCGTAACAGGAACGGTAAAAGATCTCTTAGGAAAACCTGTTCCTGGCGCCACAGTCATTGTAAAAGGTGTGAAAGGAAGGGGTACTGCTACTAATGCCAGCGGTAGTTTTTCATTAAGCGTACCTGAAAATGCAGTTTTAGTGGTCTCCGCATTGGGATTTACCGCACAGGAAGTTCCTGTAAACAATCGCAAGACACTTGAAATTGTCATCAACGAAGAGAAGAATGACCTGAATGAAGTGGTGGTAGTGGGTTATGGAACCATTGAAAAGAAAGACCTCACCAGTGCCGTGTCTACGGTAAAGCCAAAAGATTTTATCTCAGGTTCCGTAAACCCTTTACTTTCGATACAAGGAAAAGTACCGGGCTTAACGATTAGTTCTTCTAATGGTAGTGACCCAAATGCCGATGTATCCGTACAACTTCGTGGGGTCAATTCTATCAACGGCGGACAAGGGCCTTTAATCGTGATAGATGGAGTGCCTGGTGGAAGTATCAATTCAGTTTCCAGAGAAGATATAGAATCCATTAACGTGTTGCGAGATGCCTCTGCTGCGGCAATATATGGCACAAGGGCCTCGGGCGGTGTGATCCTCATCACGACAAGAAAAGCTAAAGTCGGTCCTGCCAACATTACCCTGACTACCGAGTTGTTTACCGAAAGTATCCGCAGACGTCCGGAATCGCTGAGTGGCGATGAGTTCGTTGAAAAAGGATTAGGAACTGATTTTGGCTCCCGTACGGATTGGTATGATGAGGTGACCAATAAATCTCCTTTTAGTCAGCGCTATGTGCTGAATGCCAATGGCGGAAGTGAAAATGCACAGGTCTACGCGACCGCAACCATGCGTAATGCCAAAGGTATTGCCCTGGGCTCAGATAGAAAGGAAATGGGCGGAAGAATCAATAGTATTTTCAAGTTCTTTAATGGAAAAGCCCAGCTAAATACCAATGTAAGTTACAACCAGGTGGATGCTAACTTTACAAACAATGATATTTTTAACATGGCATTAGTGCTTAATCCAACACAAACGCCATACAATCCGAATGATATTACAGGTTTAAATGTCATGGTGGGTGGTTATGATTATTGGAACCCTGTAGCAGAGGTGACTCTTCGTAAAGATTTTAATCAATATAAGTATTTGCTAGCCAGTTCTGTATTGAAGATTGACTTGACAAAGGATCTTTATACCTCCGCTTTGGTTGCGGTAAAAAATAATAGCGAAAACCCAATATACTACCGCTCTTCGCAACACCGCATTTCCCGCACGGATGGTGTTGACGGCTTTGCCAGACAGGAGTATAAGCGTTATACTGACCGTACTTTCGAATGGACGGTCAATTATAATAAAGTGATTGATAACCATAGTATTAATGCGGTAGCAGGTTATTCCTATCAGGATTTCAATGGCCAGGGATTTAAGGCGGAGAATTCCGACTTTTCTGTGGATGGAATTGGCGAAAATGATTTGAATAATGGTACTTTCTTAAGCGATGGAAGAGCTAATATGACCTCATTTAAAGATCCCTATGTGAAACTGATCGCTTTCTTTGGTCGGGTAAACTATTCTTTTATGAATCGGTACATCGTAACCGGAACATTAAGACGGGAAGGCTCCTCTAAATTTGCACCAGGTAGGCGATGGGGAACTTTCCCGGGCGTCTCTATGGCATGGCGACTTTCGGAAGAACCTTTCATGAAAAGCCTGAAATTTATCAATGACCTGAAAATAAGAGGGGGATATGGAGAAACCGGTAATGCTGATTTTAATGCCAATGTAGCCTATAGGATGTATGCACCGGATGCCTGGTGGCTTGTTGACGGACAATGGCAACGTACTTATGGCGTTCGGCACAACCAAAATCCTGACCTGAAATGGGAGGTTAAAAAGGAGATTAGTGTGGGGATGGACTTTGCCTTGTTCAACAATAAAATCAGCGGTAGAGTAGATTTTTACAAGCGTAAAGTGGATGATATTATTTATGATATCAATGTTTCACAGCCACCTGCTATTTATGAAACTACGACTGTGAATATTGGAAGTATGCAAAATAAAGGCTTTGAACTGGAGCTAAACTGGAATGCAATAGACCGTGACGATTTTAAATACACGACAGGATTTGTGATGTCGGGAAATAAAAGTACACTGACTTCTCTTTCCGGAAGCCAGACTTTTGCAGATAGAAAAAGTTTTCCAGCACCAGGATCTCCTGGAAATGCCGTGAGGTTACTGCCCGGTCATAATATTGGTGAGTTCTTTATTTGGCGTGCTGCCGGTTTTACTCCCGAAGGAAACTGGATGCTTTATGATAAAGACGGACAGGCTTTCGATGTCACTAAGCGTACTAAAACCATTGCCGATAAGGCTTTTGTAGGTAATGCTATTCCAAAAGTGATCCTTTCCTGGAACCACTCTATCGTGTACAAGAATTTTGATGCTGGGATTTACCTGAGAAGCTGGCTTGGATATGATGTGTTTAATATGATCAATATGTATTATAGTCTGCCAAATGTGAAGGGGCAAAATGTATTGCGTGAAGCCTATGATAAACACAAAGACATCAAAGGAGAAAAGGAACTGAGTGATTACTGGCTGGAAAAAGGTGACTTCCTCAAGGTAGATGCCATTAGTCTGGGCTATACTTTTAAGCAAAATCTGATCAAGCCTCTAAAAAGTCTGCGCTTGTATGCAACCGGCAGAGATTTGTTTGTGCTCACCAAATATAGCGGGCTCGATCCGGAAGTCAATATCAATGGTCTTGATCCCGGATTTGAGGAGCGGAATGCCTATCCTAAAACACGAACCTTTATGTTCGGTGTGCAGGTCGGCTTCTAATTCCTATCCAATTCACAAATCTTTTCCTAACCTAAAAACATATTCTAATGAAAAATAGAATCAACATAAAAATAGGCATCCTCGTGTTATTTCTGGTGATCTCCGGTGGATGTACAAAACTTGACCAGAAGTTTTATGATAAGGTAACTCCCGAGACCTTTTTTACCAGTAAGAAAGACATCATGGCGGCTTTGTATAGACCATACACTCATGCCCATTGGTACCTGGGTAATGACCGCTGGAGATTACAGGAATTTACAGCAGATAATTTTGCCATTACCACCAAGGGCCGTCACTGGTATAACGGGGGCGAGAATGAGCGCTTCCATTACCATCGCTGGACAGCTGATGATGGATGGATCTGGGAAACCTGGCGTGGAACCCTAATGGGGATTGCATTGGCGCTTGATGCCAGAAGTGACCTGAGCAAACTGGATTATGGCAAATTTGCAATGAGCAAGGCAGATCAGGATGATCATGTGAATCAGTTAAATGCCTTAATTGCCTATTTCTATCTCCGTGGTCTTGATTTTTTTGGCGGACTACCAATCTTCGATGCGCTCGATAAAGAAGGCGTATTGAGGAGTACCGATTTGGAAACCTTTAAGCATATTGAAATGCTGCTAAAGAATGCGATTGAAAAACTTCCTGCAAAAAAAGCAGGAGATAAAGAAGAGGGAGCCATTAGAAAGGCAGGTGCTGCTGCAATGTTGGCGAGCTTATATTTTAATGCAGAAGCTTATATCGGTAAAAATATGTTCGTAGAATGCCAGCAAATTTCTCAGGACATCATCGACCAAAAATACGGTGTGTATTCGATTGATGCCACCTGGAGCGGCCCGCATACTTTTACCAATGATAAATCGCCGGAGCTGATCTGGTCGATCCCCTCAGAATTCAACAAGCTGGAGTACAATTGGTTTTATTCCAATTTCTATCATTACAATACCAGACAGTATTTTGGAGTAGATCTGGGAGCGGATAATGGTGGTCACCTAACACCATCCAGAAATCCTGATGGAACTTTGTATAGCGCCGACTTTAAACTGGGTTCACCTTTTGAGAAGTTCGATAATGGTGATCTTCGTAAAAAAGGCTATAAATACCTTGGTAGCGGTCGTTATGAAGGGATGTTTATAGTTGGACCACACCTTACACCTACCGGAGCGGCTATTAATGGTGGTGAAGAATATAAAGATAAACCATTGATCTTCCTGGATCAGGTAGCTCGTTTTTCTGAAATTGGCCCGGGCAAGAAATATGCGTCCAATGCAGAACTTCCTTCAAAGATGTCACAGGGAGAAGAAAATACCGGTGTCAGATTGGTGAAAGTACCTATCCCTGGTGATCAGGATAAGAGCCTGAGATGGGCTGCGGATAACCCGGCAATCAGGCTAACCGAAATCCAATATATGTTGGCGGAATGTAAATTGCGTGCTGGCGATAAATCGGGTGCGGTAAGTCTGATTAACGACGTTAGAAAACGTGATTTCGCAAATGGAGTAGATCCCAATCCGGTAACGATTGCTAATCTGGATGGCAACAGAATGCTGGACGAATGGAGCATTGAGTTTTTAGGAGAGGGTAGAAGACGGACAGACCTGATCAGGTGGAAAATGTTTACTAAGGGTACCTGGTGGGATCATCAGCCTTCCGGATCTGAACATTTAAACCGGTTCCCGGTGCCTACCAAGGCTATTTCTGGGAATAATGGCTTGAAGCCAAATCCAGGGTATTAGATTCACAAAAATATTTAATAATCAGTAATTAAGCTGATCTTTTTTCTTGCAATGGCCGCCCTGAAAAGGCGGCCATTGCAATTTTCAGGAGTTATTGGATGAATAAGTTTATTGCGCTGATGGATTGCTCAATGGCTTCAACTGAGGCAGTATCCTTTAACTTTTCTTTATAGGGTTTGATTTCATTTAAAAAAAGGATCACCCTTGGTGCGATGCTCCGGTTTTTCTGTTGAATAACCATTTCCTTAATTGCCAGAATACCAGCAGTAGCATAGGAAGGATTTTTTATTTTTTTTATAAAATCAGCAAGTTGTCTGCTGAACGCATATTGAACAGGGGAATTTCCATTGGTATAAGCATCATAAACATAGGTCCATTGCGCCTCATTTCCCAGGTTCATATAGCTTTGAAGAATCACCTGCTGAAGTTTACCCTTGCTTCCTGCCTGATTTGCTTTTGCCAACTCAAATTGTTGCTGCGGATCAATCCTACCTATGGCGTCCAGAGCTTCGCCTTTAACCAGGTAGCTCTTCGAAGAAAGCAAGCTACTGAAGAGTTCCAGATATTTCTTGTCTTTTAAGCCGCCTAGTTTTTGAATTGCTGCCGCTCTTGTTGAATGATTCGGGTCAGACCCTGCAATTCGGAGAAGATCGGGTAGGATGGAATTAAGAAAAATAGCATTTTTAAAATTGAGGCTATTTATAGCCAGGGTACGGATGCTGTAAAATTTATCATGAAGTGCAGCAATTAAGATGGTCCTTCCAGCCAGGCTATCCTGTTGGTCTTTAGCGGCATCAACAGCCTCGTATCGATCCTGAAAAAGAGGGGCATTAAAATACTGAAAAGTAAACTGGCTTAAATTTTTATGATCTGTTTTTTTGGCGATCAGGGCCTTTTGTGCATCGACATTAATTAATAAGGGCTTTTCAGTACCTTCTAGTTTTATGGTATCAGTTGCTTTCGTTAACCATATTTGCCTGCTGCTTTTGCCAGCTTTCGTATAAACATCAATTGCAATAGGTATTTTAAATAAGCGGTCTTTCTGCAACTGCTTAATGACCACAAAATATTGCTTATTGCGTGCTTCAAAACCATAATTAATGTCTAGTTCAGGATGACCTGAGCCAAAGAACCATTGGTTAAAAAACCAGTTTAAATCCATACCCGAAGCATCTTCCAGGGCTAACCTCAAATCATGTACTTCGGCACTTTTATTAGCATTCCTCCGGAGATAGAAATTCAGACCTTTATAAAAAACTTCATTACCCAGATAAATCCTGAGCATATTGAGGATTCTGCCTCCCTTTTGATAACTAATCCCATCAAAAACCTCCTGCGGCTTTTCATAATCATATCTCACTAGTTTCTTATTCCAACCGTCCTCATCAGCAAGATAACCACGCATTCCCTTTAATAGATGGTCCCCGGCAACATCGGTACCAAATTTATATTCCGCCCAGATAATTTCACTCAGGTCGGCGAAAGACTCATTCAGACAGATATTTGCCCAGCTTTCGGCAGTTACATAATTCCCAAACCATTGGTGGAAAAGCTCATGGATATGGCCGGATTGGTAATTATGATCCATCAGTTCCCTGGAGCTACCTTGTTTATCCTCATTAAAAGCAGTTGCAGTGGTATTTTCCATGGCGCCACTAAAGTCACGCAGTTTAATCTGACTGTATTTGTTCCAAGGGTAGGTAACACCTAGCAGATTGGAGAAATAATCTATTGCTTCCACCGTATTGGGGAATGCAGCCCTAAGAGCTGCCTGGTCGGGAGCAAATTGAGGCTCCACATAATAGCTGACTTCTTTTCCCTTCCAGTAGTCTTTGACAATACTGAACTCGCCAACAGCAAACATGAAAAGATACGGTGCATGGGGTAAATCCATTTTCCAGGTATCTTTTCGTAATCCTCCAGGGAGTGTTTTTTGTATACTCAGCTGACCATTGGAGAGCGTTTTGAATTTAGCAGGAACAGTGATGGATATTTCCTGTTTAATCTTTTGGTTGGGCTTATCTATCGTTGGAAACCATGACGAATTGTTCTCCGGCTGACCACTGGTCCAGATTTGGGTAGGAGTACCCTTCTGATCTCCATTTGGGTTAATAAAGTGCAACGCAGATTGCCAATCTCCGGAAGCAGAGGCAGGATTGGTTTCATATTCAATGTAAAGCCAGTACTTTTCTGAGGGCTCATAAACCCGATCGAGGCTTACCCGGAGCTGCTTGTCATTTGCGGTATAATGAAGTTGCTTTTTACTTTTACCAGTATGCATTTCAACTTTTCTGAAGATCATGCCTTTCGCATCCAGCTCGATATAATTTGCAGCTTTCACATTAGGTTGAATACCGAGCAAGGCTTTTCCGTAAAGTATCTGTTTTGGAAAGCTGAATGTGATATCCAGTTTTGTTTCCAGAATCCTATTCAAATTTGCTGCGGATGCTCTATAAGTTAGGAGAGGGGCTTGGGTTTGAGCAAAGCAATGAAGCGCATTGAAGCCCAGAGCCAGGACAAATACTAATTTGCTAAACGAAAGTCGGTTTTTCATATCAATGCCGGATTTAAACTAAAGATATATAAAACAGTACTATGTAATGCAATGTACCGTAATAATAATTACACTTCCTGAGTTATTTTACTCTTTTGGCAGCCGGATGTCTATCGCATTTACCCAAATCGCTGATCTGTCCATACTATCGATAAACTCCCTGACCATGAAATCCTTGTCGTAATTTATTTTTCCTTTGAAATAAAGCTGATCATTCAGGATAATGGTTACAGGTTTCTGTAGGTCTACCATTTCCGGAGAAATATAGAGCTTTAAACCATTGACCCGAGAGGTAGTGATCCGAAATATATTGTTGGCATAATTGGCCTTAACCGCGCCGGAGCGTTTCGCGTAATTGAAGGCATTCTTAACGGTATCTACGAATATCGCTTCATCGTCCTTATCTAGTTTCACCCATTTATTGATCTTGAAATTGATAGGTTTTTGCCAGACTGCATTGGCAGCCAAAGTATCCAGCGAAGTAATGTTTAACCAGTCGCAACGACCATATTTTGTATCATCGGTTTCCCATTGAATAGCAGGTTTAAAAGCGTTTCTTTTTCTTTTGATCAGGTCGGCGAATAACAGCTGGTAAGCTGGCTCCGATGCTGCAAAAGCTGGAAACCAATGCGGAAAGCCATTGTAGCGATGATCCTGGTAATCGGCATGTAGCGCTTTCATGACCTTATTAAGCGAGTCATGCGCAGCTGGAGGATAGTAATAATCCTCGTCAGTGGAGACATTAAAGAACGATCTGTTCAATATGTTCCGGATGTAAGTACCTCCGGTTGCTACTTCCGGACGGGTATTAAAGCCATAAAACCCAGTAAATGGAGAAGGTTGTTTCATCGCGTAAGAAAACGAACCTGTTGCTCCGTTGGAATGACCAGAGATAAAGACTCTGTCGTCATCAACATTGACTGTGCTTTTTATTTGTTTCAGGATAGCTGGAATCATATAGAAACCCTGATCCGGAACCATCCAATTGTAGGCCTTGTTTCCCATTGGGTACACCATGATCACCTGATTTTCCGTCGCATATTTAGTGTAGAAACGGTTCCATCCTGCGGGATCACGTTCTTTAATGTAGTCCGGATAATCAGTGCTTCCCCTTACACCGCCATGAAGAAAGAACAATAGGGGGTATTTTCTTTTTGGGTCATAATCTTTTGGGAGGGCAATTAGAAAGGCGGTATGGAGGCTGTCATTTAATTTAAATTGCATGGAAATATATTCCTTAGCAATGGGAGGGAAATGGTTATAGGTTTTAATGGCATGATAAAGGGAAAGGGCATTGCCATGAATTGGGAGTTGATGCAGTAAACCTTGTTTTTCAAGGCTGGCCTGGTAGCGAAGCAGGGAGTCCACTTTTTTAAGCACCGCATAAATGCTGTCTTTCGAGCGGGAGTTCTCCCTGGATATGTCTTGTGCCCGACAGAAATTTGCCAGACAAATAAGCAAAATGAACAACTGAAATCTTTTCATGATTTGGATATTTTTAGACTAAAATGAGCTATAATTACAGGAAAAGGGGTAGCCCTAAGCATGCTAATCCACGGAGCGGCAAATCTTAAGGACGAATGCCTCATTTTTATTGACCAATGAAATTGCCTTGATGGCGAAAGTGGTATATATTTAGGCAATGGATAAGAGGAAGGTTATATTAATACATATAAGCGTATGGCTGATATTCATCATCGGCGGTATTTGCAGGGATTATTTCCCGGATAAGTTTGCGGGCGAGTCTGTTTTTAATTATTCGGTAACTCAGTTTGGCTATACTATAGTAGCCGCGATCTGTTTCTATGGGAGTTACTTTTGGGTAGCCCCTCAATTGATCTTAAAACGAAAGTATCTGGTTTCATTTTTGCTGACAGTCATGCTATTTGCCCTGGTTGTTTTTGCTCGGTATGCTTTGGAGTTCTGGTTTCTAAAACCAGTGATGAACTATGATAATTATTTCGATAAAATCCCTACAATTTCCTATTACCTGACCAATGTCTTTTACTATTACTTCCCAGGTTATTTTGTCTACGGATTGTTGTACTTCTTCGCGGAGAGCTGGTATAAAAATAATCAAAGACAACAGGAAATGCAGCAGGAAAGCCTCGCAGCCGAGCTGGCATTTTTACGCGCCCAGGTTAACCCTCATTTTTTGTTTAACACCATCAACGATATCTACACACTTACTTATCAAAAATCAGAACAGGCACCCGAAGCATTACTGAAACTTTCTGTCATGTTGCGTTATATGTTGCGCGAGGGGAACGCAGCGCTGATGCCACTCAATCGGGAGGTCGAATATCTGGAAAACGCCATTGCCCTGCAAAAGATAGCAGCAAAAGGTGACGCTTACATAAACTTCGATCAGGAAGGGTATATTGGGGAGCAGCCCGTTGCTTCTCTGTTGTTTATCGCATTTGTGGAGAATGCTTTCAAGCATGGTGTATCAGATGATCCGGATCATCCGGTTCAAATCAGTTTAAAGGCAGACAACAACAGCATTTTCATCAACGTTTACAACAAAAAGAGCCATGGCCTGGAAGATACAACAGGGGGGATCGGCTTAACCAATGTTCGGCGCAGACTGGAATTGATGTATCCCGGAAAACATGAGCTAAGTATTGAAGACCGGGATAATTCCTTTAGGGTGGCGCTAAACCTGCAACTCAACTAAATAGCACTAACCTAATTACAAAAACCTGATGAAAATAAGATGCCTTGTTGTTGATGATAAACCACTAGCCATAGATTTATTGCTGGAATACATTAGCAAAATCCCTTTTCTGGAACTGATCGCCAGCACCACCGATCCGGTGGAGGGGCTGGAGCTCTTGCGTACTCAGCAGATTGACCTGATTTTTCTGGACATTCAAATGCCTCAACTCAGCGGCTTACAATTCATGAAAATTGCTGGCGATAAAACCAGGGTGATTCTGACAACAGCTTATGCGCAATATGCTCTAGATGGCTACGAGCACGACGCTGTGGACTACCTGCTTAAACCTATCGCTTTCGACAGATTCTATCTTGCCGCAGAAAAAGCGAAGCGAAGTTTACAAGCAAATCTAGCTGGACTGGCGGTTAACGAGATTCCTTCAGATCACAGTCCATCAGAGAAATCTAATACCTGGCTTTTCGTTAAAACAGAACACCGCATTCAAAAAATTAACCTTGCTGAGGTGCTCTATATAGAAGGTTTGGAGAATTACGCCTGTATTCAGACCAGCACAGAGCGGATCCTGACCTTGCAAACTTTAAAGCGATTGGGCGAGCAGTTGCCTCCAAAAGAGTTCGTGCGGGTGCACAGATCTTTCCTTATTTCCATGCAGCATATTAGTTACGTGGAACGCAGCAGCATCTTCTTAATTAACGGATTCCAGATTGCTATCGGGAACAGTTACCGCAATAACTTCTATCAAATTCTGGAGAATAAGTAAATTAATACACTTGTAGGTTGTAGTACTTTTATGTCAAATAATTAGTTAATTTTGATGAAATAAAACAAAGGCTGGTAAATATAAAAGTTTACTCATCTTAAAGTTTTGCGAAAGAAATCAAAGCTCCTTTTTAAGGGCCCGATATTTCATGAAGCAGAACCTAAAACTACCTCATCAAACGCTTCCCGAATTTTGAAAAAAGCAACCCGTTTCCTATTTGTATTTCTACTCCTGTTAAGTAATTTAATTAGCGCCCAACAACCATTTAGTGTGATCAATGACGTTCCTCATCTTGCTTTAAGAGCGCCTGATGCAGTTGTTGATCCTGAAATAGGGATGTTAATTTACAGTACGATAGCAGATAAACCATTAGTGTATACCGGTGCCGTCTGGGAAGATTTATGTACCAACAGGATTGGAAACGGAAGCACAAATGAATATTTTACGGTAAAAAACGGGATTTCTTATTTAGCAGTTTTAAGGGATAATCCTGCCAATTCCGACAAAGCCGGAACCATTTATTATTCCTCAGTTAAACAGTCGGCCATGATTAATAATGGAACCGGCTGGATTAAAATCCGCGATATTGGCAACAGCACTTTTACAGAAAGTAAAGGATTTTCTGCGGGAATTGATGTAAAAACATTCAAGCTTCCGGTGTTGCAAAATAACCCACCAACGGCCGGACTAGCCAAAGGCGCATTTTATATCAATTCCTTATCCAGAAGTATCCGTTACTACAATGGCTTAGTCTGGAAGGATTTAAATTGTACCGATCTGCCTTCCATCATTACGCTTCCGCTGAGTAATATTACCAGTATGACCGCTATAAGTGGGGGAGATATTACCGCTGATGGCGGAAGTCCGATTACCGCCCGTGGGATAAGATGGAGTGTTAAAGGAGATCCAATTGATGATCAGGATGCCATCTTAACGAATGACGGTTCCGGAGTAGGTACCTTTCCAAGTTCTTTAACCGGATTGCTGGGTAATACCACGTATTATGTGAGGGCCTACGCGGTTAATAGTCAGGGAACTGCCTATGGCAACCTGTTGCAATTTACAACTGCTCCTCCGGGATTACCGGTACTCAGCTTTGCTACCTTAAAAATAACCGATATTACGGAGAAGTCTGCTCAGGGCGTCGTTAATATTCTGAACAACGGTGGGGCCCTGGTTAGCGAACGTGGATTTACCTGGAGTACCGACAAGATCAACTGGTTTATCGGTAAATCAACGGACATTAATAAAACGGATATCGGGATATTCAGTGCCAATCTGGTCGGTTTACTACCGGGCACAACCTATTATGCAAAGGGATATGCGACCAATAGTGTAGGTACGATTTTCACCAGTGAAACAAGTTTTGTAACCAATTCTGCCCCATTTATTGTGACGATTAAACCGGTAAATGTCACCGGAAATGAAGCCTATAGTGGTGGACACATTAACAACAACGGAGGGTCCGGGATCACCCTTCGCGGCATCTGCTGGAGTACGGAAGAGCTGCCAACCATCGCATTGAACACCAAAACCGAAGAGCCGGTTTCCGGTGATGGGGTAGGAAGCTTTAGTAGTAAACTTTCCGGACTTAGCCCGGCAACGAAATATTATGTACGTGCTTATGCAGTAAATGACGCCGGACTAACCTACGGTAAACAGGAAACATTTACCACACCAGATTACGCAACAGTACTCACCTTATCTGCAGGCGCTTTCTTCAACAATACAACTATCGTTGCCGGACAGGTTCTGGCCGATGGGGGGGCTCCGGTTACTTCCCGCGGGATCTGCTGGGGAACAACAGAAAACCCTGATGTCAATGGTGCTTTTTCCTCTGCTGGTGCAGGAACCGGTGTTTTTAGTAGCAAATTAACCCAGTTGTTACCTCATGTGACCTACCACACACGGGCTTATGCAACCAATAATGTAGGTACGGTTTATGGAGCCGATAAAACGTTTATCATGATTCCGGAAATTCCGGAGGTTAGCACCCTCGCGCCATTTGCCATGACCAATATCTCGGCAACTGCCGGAGGAAATGTAACCAGTAGCGGAGGCGCGGATATCACTGCAAGAGGCATACGATGGAGCATTAAAGGTGATCCGATGGATGATACTTCAGCTGGACTAACCGAAAATGGTTCCGGAACTGGTAGCTACGAAAGCGTATTAAACGGGTTAATGGGGAATACCAGCTATTACCTGCGCGCTTATGCCACAAACAAGTTCGGAACGGCCTACGGGGAACTTCTGGAATTTAAAACTTTAGCAGCTCAGGTACCTGTACTAGCCTCTTCCACACTGAATATTACTGACATTACTTATACCGAAGCTTCAGGAAGTATTCATATCCTGAATAATGGGGGAGCAGCAGTAGTTTCAAGAGGGATCAGGTATGGTACAGATAAACTGAACTACCTGAGTCAGGAATCGCTGAGTCAGAATCCGACGGATTTAGGTAGCTATTTGACTAACCTTAAAAACTTATTGCCGGGAACTATGTATTACGCGAAAGGTTTTGCAACCAATAGTGCCGGCACTATTTATACCACAGAAACTAGTTTTACGACCCCATTGCAACTCAGCTTAACCACTACTCCGGTAACTCAGGTAACCAATAATTATGCAGAAAGTGGTGGACATATCCTGAGCTCAGGAATGCAGGGAATAACCTTCACCGGAATTTGCTGGAGCAGCTCTCCGAACCCAACTATAGCCGATGATTATATCAGTGGCCCTGTTTCCAATACTTTTATCAGCAAAATGGGCGGACTCCTGGGGAATACCAAATACTATGTCAGGGCCTATGCCGGCAATTCTGCTACCCTTGTTTATGGTAACGAACAAAGCTTTGTGACGGCAAGTTCCGGACTGGCCACAGTGACTACTGTAGACATTACAAACCTACAGAGCAGCAAAGCTACAGTTAAGGGAAATGTAATGGGTAACGGAGGTAGTTTGTTGACAGAAAGAGGGATTTGTTGGAGTACCAGGGCTGATCCAACTATTGCAGATCAATACTTAGCAGATGGTGATGATCTGGGCGAATTTCTCTTAACGCTGACTGGCTTATCAGCAGAAACCAAATATTACGTTCGCGCCTATGCCATAAATGGAGTAGGAATTTCCTATGGTGAGGAGCTGGTTTTTAGCACAAAAGCGACTCCAACTACCGCCACTTTGAAAACCTTAACGGCAAATGAAATTACGGCTTTTTCTGCAAATAGTGGGGGAGAAATTACCAATGATGGTGGATCTGCGATCAGCGGAAGAGGGATCTGCTGGAATACTTCAGGATTGCCAACTACCGCAGATCAGCTGACCAATGGAGGGGCCGGAACCGGAAATTATGTGCAGACGATGACCGGGTTAAAAGGAAATACCAGCTATTATATCAGGGCTTATGCCACGAATGAATCAGGCATAAGCTATGGTCAGATAGTACAATTTACCACAGCTCCTCCTGTTCTAGCGAGCTTAACCACCAAGCCGGCTAGTACCGGGGCGCAGGGAATTACAGCGCTTAGTGGTGGTATAGTGTCTAACGATGGCGGTGCAGCGGTTACCGCCGGAGGTTTAGTTTGGAGTACCACTGCCGGATTTAATCCGGATACGGTTTCCAGCAAAAATCACCTCCGTATGGAGGGCATAGCCGATAACTTTAACATCACGATGACCGGGTTAAAACCAGGCACAATTTACTATGTGAGGGCTTTTGCGGTCAATAGCGTCGGAACGGCTTATGCGACTAACGAAGCATATTTTACTACATTTAATAAACCATTTATAACCACCAGCTCCATTGAAAACATTAGCAATAGCGGAGCAACAGCTGGCGGGAATATCAGAGACAATGGCGGCACAGCAGTTGAGGCCAGCGGGGTATGCTGGAGTACCGGAAACAACCCGGATTTAGCTGATGAGCAGACCACAAGTTCGGTAGGTACCGGCAATTTCAGTCACCAAATCAAGGGATTACTAGCCAATACAACTTACTATGTCCGCGCATACGCAACTAACAGCGTAGGAACAGCTTATGGCGCAGTACAAACTTTTCTTACGCTTCCCCCAACGCTTGCTACTTTAACCACGACCCAGGCAATAGCTACTTCCGGAACAACAGGGAGCAGTGGCGGTGTTATCGAAGACAATGGTGGTGCAGCGGTCACTACCAGAGGGATCTATTGGAGTACACAACCGAACTTCAATCCGGATACGGTTTCCCTGAATAAAACAACAGAAAACGGCACATTTAGCAACGGCAACTTTGCTGCGTTATTGAGCGGGTTGAATCATTATACGGTTTATTATGTCCGCGCTTACGCGAAAAATAGTGTAGGTTTTGCTTATGGGAACCTGGTTAGTTTTATCAGTCCTAAGTTGCCCGAATTGAGTACTTTAAATACCAGTGCTATCGGAAGTACCTCGGCCATTAGCGGAGGTGATATTACAGATGATGGGGCAGCGGCGATCACTGAAAGGGGCGTAGTCTGGGGTCTAAAAGCAGATTTTAATCCGGATGCAGAGCTGCTGAACAGAACCCATAACGGGACTGGCACAGGGGTGTTTAACGCCACGCTCCCTAAGTTAAAACCCGCAACTAATTACTATATCCGGGCGTATGCAACAAATGTGGCAGGAACCAATTATGGGAATTTATTGACTTTCCTGACTAACCCGCCGGTACTAGCGACTTTAAGCACTAAAGCGGTTGTAAATATTACCGGATCTACCGCAAGTTCAGGAGGTATCCTGTTTGATGATGGAGGTGCGGAACTCATCAGCGCTGGAATGGTTTGGAGTACCACCTCCGGATTCAGACCAGACACCGTACAGCAAAATAAAACCACGCAAATAGCGACCGGTAACTTTAACAGTGTGCTAAACAGTTTATTGCCGGGAAAAACCTATTATTTCAGGGCCTGGGTAAGCAATAGTGTCGGTGTTGCCTATGGGAATGAACTGAGCTTTACTACCCTGAATAGTCCGACTTTAACCAGCACTGAAATCTCGGTTTCTTCGACAGGAACCATGGCTACCGGAGGTGGTACGATTCTTAATGACGGAGGTGCTGTCTTGACAAATCAAGGACTGGTATGGAGTACAACAGCAAATCCTTCGCTGCTATCACCGATGAAAACGGCTTATGATCCGCGTAGTGGAAATACCTTTAGAAGTATACTGAGGGGGTTGGAACCGGCTACTTTATACTATGCAAAAGCCTATGCGATAAACAGCCAGGGAACAGGATATGGTAATGAAGTTACGTTTACCACGCCTCCTGCCTTACCAACAATTACAACGAATTACCTGGCGGCCAGCTCTAAATCAAGCGCTACCACAGGAGGCGATATTCTTAAAGATGGTGGCGCAGCCATCCTTGCACGTGGGGTGATTTGGAGTAAGGATCGTAATTTTAATCCGGATACCGTCCAGGTCAATAAAACAGCCAATGGAGCCGGATCAGGCATATTTACCGCAGAAATCACCAATTTAGCTTTAAGTACCGCTTACTATGTTCGCGCCTATGCGCAAAACAGTGTAGGAATCGCTTATGGAAATCAGGTGAGCATTACCTTGTTTCCTACGGCGCCGATCCTAAACACTACTGAAATTACCGAACTTGGAGGCTTTACGGCCAATGCTGGCGGAGAATTTACCAGTGACGGCGGGGCAGATATTGCCAGGAAAGGATTGTGTTGGAGCCTGAATACCAACCCAACTATCAATGATTACAGCACTGTAAATGGCTCCGGAATGGATGCTTTTACTGCTACGATGACCAATTTATTGCCGAATACCCTGTATTATGTGCGTGCTTATGGCCTTAATAAAATTGGTGTGGCTTATGGGATTGAGCGTACCTTTCTGACCAATGCTTTCCCTACACTTACCGTAACCAGTCCGGTCACAAATATCCATGCAACGATAGCAACCAGTGGCGGGGAGATTACAAATGATGGTAGAACGCCAATTCTGACCAGGGGAATTACCTGGAATACGACCGGTAATCCAACCATTGCATTACCTTCTAAAACGGTAGACAATAGTGCATCCGGAACCGGCAGTTTTATTGCGCAAATGACCGGATTAACAGAAAATACCACCTACTATGTAAGGGCTTATGCCAGCAATGCCGTTGGTACTTCTTATGGCAGTCAGGTTTTGTTTAGCACACAAGAAGTGGAGCTTCCTTTGATCGGGACTAAGCCTGCAACTTTAATCAGCAGCAGGTCTGTAACCACTGGTGGAAATATTACTTATGATGGTGGGATACCGGTGACCAAACGCGGGATCTGTTGGAATACCAGTCCGGCGCCTACGGCTGATTTGCCTACAAATATGGTAGACCTCAAAGCCGGAGCAGGGAACTTCGATACTGTCATTAGCGGATTACTTCCGGGCACAACTTATTACCTTCGCGCTTATGCGATCAACAGCAAAGGAACCAGTTATGGACAGGAAGAAACCTTCAGTACACTAAAGGAACTTCCGGTAGTTTCGGGAGTGACCATCGCTGATATTACGCTGGTTTCTGTGAAAGCGGGAGCTGTGGTAACTGCCGACGGAGGTGCTGCCCTCAGCGCAAAAGGATTCGTGTGGAACACTACGGGCAACCCTACGCTTTCTGATCAGGTACTTTCTTCCGGACCAGGTATCGGTTCGATTTCGGAGATTTTGACCGGATTAAACAGCGAGCTTACTTATTTTATAAAGGCATTCGCAACCAATAGTGAAGGCACCAGTTACAGTGCAAATGAAACGATTTTTACCACTAAAATTTGTCCGCCAACTTTTACCGTTTCCCATGTTGCAGGTGTTAATGGTGCTGCGGCTACTAAAACGGTTACCTATAATACCGTGAAAACCATGATCTCCGGATCACCAAGGTGTTGGATTACTCAGAATCTGGGTGCAGATCATGAAGCCTCGGCTTTTAATGATGCAACCGAAGCTTCTTCGGGATGGTACTGGCAGTTTAACAGATTGCAAGCCTATAAAATGGACGGGGTACGTACCCCGGCAACGGCATGGACGTTTTCAATCTATGAAAATGCGGACTGGGCACCTGAAAATGACCCATGTATCCAGTTACTCGGCACTGGGTGGAGATTGCCAACCGCTGTAGAACTGAAAAATATTAAGAAGGGGCCGAAGACCTGGGTAAATGATCAGGATAGCTATAATTCTCCATTGAAATTACATAATGCAGGGATCTTTAGTTACGACAGTAATTTTTATTACCGTGGAACACATGGTTTTATTTGGTCAGGTCAGCAAGCCGACCCGGGTAAGGGAACGGTGATGTATTATTCAAGTATAATTAACGACGTAGTTTCTTATGAAAAGGCTTATGCCTGGTCTGTACGTTGTATTAGTGGTCAGACCGTCCAGATGGCTCCGCTGGTTAGTAATGTGACTGTTCCTTCGGCAAGCATGAAAACTGATCGTGTTGATGCTCAGGCCGATATTATACAGGATGGTGCTGCAACGATTACCGCAAAGGGATTTGTATGGAATAACACCGGCAATCCTACTTTGAAAGATCATGTAGTTTCCGCAGGAGTTGGTCCGGGCGCAATTTCGGCTACTTTAACAGGGCTTGATGAATCGCTGACTTATTACGTCAAGGCCTTTGCCACTAATATCGAGGGCAGCAACTACAGTGTTGAGGAGATGATTTTTACCACTAAAATTTGTCCGCCAACATTTATCATCTCCCACCTTGAAGGTGTGAATGGGGCACCGGTTACGAAACGAGTGACGTACAATACGGTAAAGACGACAGTTTCAGGGCAGTTGAAATGTTGGATTACCCAAAATCTGGGTGCTGATCATGAGGCTGTTTCCGTTAATGATGCCACCGAAGCTTCGGCAGGATGGTATTGGAGATTTAATCAAGTACAAGGTTATAAAATGGAAAACACACGGATACCAGCAACGGTATGGGGCTGGAGTATCTATGATAATAGTGACTGGACAGCTGCCAATGATCCTTGCTTTCAGATGCTGGGTCAGGGTTGGAGAGTGCCAACGGCTACAGAATTGAGAAATGTGAAAGGAAGTCCGCAAAACTGGAAAAATAATCAGGATGCTTACAATTCCCCATTGAAATTACATAATGCAGGATTGATAAGTTACGATGGTAGTTTTCATTATCGCGGAACACAAGGTTATTTCTGGTCCGGTACACAAACAAGTCCTACGATGGGCTCGGTGATGTATTTCAACAGCACGGTTGTTGATCTCATTTCACTGGAGAAATCCTACGCCTGGTCTGTACGTTGTATCAGTGATCAGCTGATTAGAATGGAGCCAGTAGTAACAGATGTGATTGTTCCTTCGGCGACCATCAAAATCGACCGTGCTGAAGTTCAGGCTACCGTTGTAGCGGATGGTGGTTCTACGGTTACTGCGAAAGGATTGGTATGGAATACGACAGGCAATCCAACATTAGCTGATCAGGTGATTTCTTCAGGATCTGGCACAGGCGCAATTGCAGGCACTTTAACCGGGTTAAATGAAAATCTGACCTATTATGTAAGGGCATTTGCAACCAATAGTGAAGGCACAGGTTACAGTGCTAAAACGTTCATTTTTAGCACTAAAATTTGTCCGGCAACATTTACCGTGTCACATATCGCAGGTGTTAACGGTGCTGCCGTTACTAAAACGGTTACCTACAATGCGGTGAAAACGATGCTTTCCGGCGAGCCAAAATGCTGGATCACCCAGAACCTTGGTGCAGACAGGGAAGCCTTATCCTCCAATGATGCCACCGAAGCATCCGCAGGATGGTACTGGCAGTTTAACAGATTGCAAGGTTATAAAATGGAGGGAGCTACACGTACACCAGCTACGGCATGGAATAGAACAGTTAATGAGAACAGTAGCTGGACGGTTGCCAATGATCCTTGTGTTCAGTTGCTTGGCGGGGCCTGGAGATTACCTGTTGCTACCGAATTGAAAAATATAATGGGGTCTCCGCAAAGCTGGACCAGTATTAAAGATGGCTATAATTCCGCATTAAAAATACATACTGCGGGCTATATTAGTTATACCAGCGAATATTTCTTCCTTGGGACTTATGGTTACCTCTGGTCAAATACACAGGAAAGTAATACCCTAGGATCGGTCTTGTATTTTAGCACGGGTACCGGTGTAACGGGCCTTGACAAAGGTTACGCTATGCCTGTCCGTTGTGTCAGTGATCGGGCTGTTCAAATGGCCCCTGTAGTTACTGATGCGATTGTTCCTGTGTCCACTATCCGCGCAGATCGTGCCGAAGTTCAGGCCAGCGTGATGAAGGATGGTGGGGCTGCAATTACCGCGAAGGGATTTGTATGGAATAACACCGGCAACCCAACTTTGAAAGATCATGTAGTTTCGGCAGGGACCGGACTGGCTGCAATCTCAGCTACTTTAACCGGACTGGATGAATCGCTCACTTATTATATTAAGGCCTTTGCGACGAATACCGAGGGCAGCAGCTACAGTGTGAATGAAACGGTTTTTTCTACTAAAATTTGTCCGCCAACATTTATCATATCCCATGTTGCAGGAGTTAATGGCGCGCCGGTTACTAAAAAAGTGACTTATAATACGGTAAAGACCGCAGTTTCCGGGGAGTTAAAATGTTGGATTACTCAAAATCTGGGTGCCGATCAGGAAGCTGTTTCCGTTACAGATGCCACCGAAGCTTCGGCAGGATGGTATTGGAGATTTAATCAATTACAAGGTTATAAAATGGAGAGTACAAGGATGCCAGCAACGGTATGGGGCTGGGTTATTACGGAGAATAGTGACTGGACTGCTGCCAATGATCCTTGTCTGCAAATGCTGGGTGGGGGCTGGAGAGTGCCAACCAGCACTGAATTAACCAAAGTGAAAACGAGTCCGCAGAGCTGGAAAAATAATCAGGATGCTTATAAATCCCCATTGAAATTACACAATGCAGGGATGTTTAGTTACGATGGTAATTTCTTTTATCGCGGAACACAAGGTTATTTCTGGTCCGGTAACCAAACCAGTAATACGATGGGCTCGGTACTGTATTTCACCAGCACGGCTGCTGAAGTAATTCCGCTGGATAAATCCTACGCCTGGTCTGTACGTTGTATCAGTGATCAGGTGATCAGCTCGGCACCTGCAGTAACGGATGTAATTGTCCCATGGGAGACGATAAAAGCAGATCGTGCCGAAGTTCAGGCTACCGTTACAGCGGATGGCGGTGCTACGGTTACTGCAAAAGGATTGGTCTGGAATACTACGGGTAATCCAACATTGGCTGATCAGGTCATTTCCTCAGGATCTGGCATAGGAGCAATTACGGGCACTTTAACCGGTTTAAATGAGGCGCTGACTTATTACGTAAGGGCATTTGCAACCAATAGTAAAGGCACTGGTTACAGCGCTAAAACGATCAGCTTTAGTACTAAATCTTGTCCGGCAAGTTTTACCGTGTCACATATTGCAGGTATTAACGGAGCTGCGGTTTCTAAAACCGTAACCTATAATACGGTGAATTCGATGCTTTCCGGCGAGTCAAAATGCTGGATAACCCAGAATCTTGGCGCAGACCATGAAGCTTTATCTGCCACTGATCCTAGCGAAGCTTCGGCAGGATGGTACTGGCAGTTTAACAGATTGCAAGGCTATAAAATGGAGGGAACTACACGTACACCTGCTACGGCATGGAATAGAACTATTTCTGAGAATAGCAGCTGGACTGCCGCCAATGATCCTTGTATTCAGTTGCTCGGTGGGGGATGGAGATTGCCTTCCGCTACAGAATTGAAGAATGTGGTGGGGCCTCCGCAAAGCTGGACGAGTATTGCCGGTGGATTTAATTCCGCACTAAAAATACATACTGCGGGCTATATCAGTTACACCAGCGATTTTACCTCCCGTGGGACTTATGGTTACCTCTGGTCGAATACCCAGGAAAGTAATGCGCTCGCATCGGTGTTGTGTTTTAGTACGATTACCGGAGTAACGGGTCTTGAAAAAGGTTATGCTTTTTCTGCACGTTGTTTGAAAGATTAGGTTTAATTTACGGACTGTAAATTAAATAAGGTATAAAAATGAAAGTATTGATTTGCGAGGCACCCGGAAATCTGGTGTATTCAGAAAAAGAAATTCCAGTCTTGCAGAAAGACTATTCGCTGGTTAAGATCAAAAGAATAGGTATCTGCGGAACAGATTTACATGCCTTTGAAGGCACACAACCTTACTTTAATTACCCCCGGATTCTTGGACACGAACTTTCGGCGGAAGTCATCGAAGCTAATGGTGCTACGGGTTTTGAAAACGGGGAAATGGTAACCTGTATTCCTTATTTTAACTGCGGTATCTGTATCGCCTGTAAATCGGATAAACCAAATTGCTGCGTGAAAATGAATGTTGCCGGTGTCCATATTGATGGTGGAATGACCGAATATTTAAACTTGCCCTCGTATTCACTGGTACATGGAGAGGGTTTAAGTTATGATGAACTGGCACTGATGGAGCCGCTTGCTATTGGCGCACATGCAGTTCGCAGAGCAAATATTTTACCGGGCGAATATGTGCTGGTGATCGGAGCCGGACCAATCGGTTTAGGTGTGATGGAATTTGCCCGTATTGCGGGAGCAAAGGTTATTGCGATGGACATCAACGACAACCGGTTATCATTTTGTAAGGATAATTTACAGGTAAAACATACGGTGAACCCGCTGAAAGCCGATCCTCTGGAAGCAATTACCGCGCTAACCAATGGGGATATGCCGACGGTAGTAATCGATGCTACAGGTAATTTAAAGGCAATTACGGATGGATTTCGTTACCTCGCCCATGGTGCCAGGTATGTATTAGTCGGCATACAAAAGGGCGATATCAGCTTCAATCATCCCGAGTTTCACAAACGAGAAGCCACTTTAATGAGTAGCAGGAATGCCACCCGGGAGGATTTTATGCATGTGATGGCCGCTATGAAAAGCGGACAAGTTAAGCCTTCCACGTATATCAGCCATCGGGTGATATTTACTGAAGTTAAAGCCGAATTTGAAAACTGGTTGGATCCGGATTATGGCGTGATTAAAGCAATGGTGGAAATTAAATAAAAACAGATGAATTTATATGCGATACGGCCAGCGGTTCTAATGATCTCCGCACTTTTGTTTTTTTACTGCGGAGCAATTGCGCAAGTCGGAAATGTTAAAAAACACCCGCTAGTTACTGATCCGGTTCAAAAGGGCAATATTGGGAAAATTGTTTTTACAGCTCAACCTATTGATCTCGATAAATTCGATAAGTCCGTAGCAATGCAACAATACGAGTTGACGAACAAGAGCAATTTGTTTATGACGGTATTTTTAGGGAATACCATGACGGGGTATTTGCAGCAGCTTGCCCCGGGATCGGATACCAGCGCGTTGGTTAAGGCCGGTAATTATCAGTTTTCCTTTTTTGTTGATGATAAACTGGTTTACCAGACCAACCTGTTGCCTGGAGCACCTCGTGCTCATGTGCAACATACGGCAACCGTATGGACCAAACCTTTGATCGATAACCAGCATGAAGGTTCCTGGTGGAGCCAGTCTGCCTGGAACAGGTTTATGTTCAATGGGGGAGACCAGGCGCTGACGGAAGGGAGTCATATTTTGAAAATTGAGTTGAGACCCTACCTTAAATCGGCCAGCATAACTGTAGGTGATGTCATTGCCTCCGGCAAGTTAAATTTAGCGGTAAAGCGGAAGCCATTCGTTGACGTAGCCAAAATAAAACTGAATACCATAAAATCTTACGATGGGTTTAGTCCGTCAAAACTGTCTTTTGATCAGGATAAAATCAAGACACTAAAAGCTAATATTGACGCGGATGTATTCAGGCACATCACGAGTGTGGTGGTGATTAAAAACGGGCAAATACTGATTGAAGAGTATTTTAATAATGCCACACGCGACAGCCTTCATGATGTGCGTTCTGTTGGTAAATCTTTTGCTTCTACCTTGACGGGAATTGCGATCAATGATGGATTTTTAAAATCTGAAAATCAGACCTTAAGTGATTTTTACGACCTTAAATCCTATGATCATTATTCTGCTAAAAAAGCAAATACTTCCCTGAAAGAATTCCTGACCATGAGTTCTGATTTTGATGGAAATGACGATGATGGTGATTCGCCTGGCAATGAAGAAAATATGTATCCTACTGCCGACTGGGTGAAATTTGGACTCGATCTCCCGGTAGATACGCTGAAATACCAGGGGCAATGGCATTATTTTACCATTGGTGCCATGTTAACGGGCAGTATACTGGACAAATTAGTACCGGTAAGTCTGGAGAATTATGCTGCGGAGAAGCTTTTTAAGCCAATGAATATTACCCGTTACGAATGGCAATATACCCCTCAAAAGGTAGTAAGCACCGCAGGAGGAATTCGTATGAAGGCGCTTGATCTCGCCAAATATGGACAGTTGTATAAAAACGACGGTCTTTGGAATGGCAAACAATTGGTTCCCAAAAAATGGGTCGGTAATACGTTTACAAAGCATGTTGCAATTACAGGGAAGCCGGATGAGTTTTATGGGTATCTGTTCTGGAACAAAAAATACCATGTGAAGGGTAAGTCGTATGAAGCTTTTTATTGCTCCGGAAATGGAGGAAATAAAGTTTTTGTTTTTAAAGACCAGCCTTTAGTAGTGGTGATTACCGCTACAGCATACGGGACTGCTTATGCTCATGCCCAGGTAGATAAGATGATGGTGGAATATATTTTACCAGCGGTGGTAGAAAATTAAAAGTACGCTTCGTAAAATGCAGAAAATTATATTCACCATAAGTTTATTGCTTGTTTTCAATTCTCTTTTTGGGCAGCAAAAAACGTATGACCTCATCATCAGCCAGGGGGATTTATGGTCATATTGGCGATTTAAGTCCTGATTACCTGACGATTCCTCAGACTTTAACTATCGGACTCCGCAATTACGAACATATCGCTGCTATTCCAAGCGCAATTATCCAATCGGCAGCAGACAAAAGTCAGGTTGAAAAGCAATTCAAGACACATTTTGGAGAAATGGATACGGAAGCGAAATATCTTGAATTTTTTCTGGAACAGTTTCGTTTTGTGAAGGAAAATAAACTTCCTGAACTGGAGGTTTTTATTGCTGAACTGGCGCTTAAGAAAGCGACTTTCTGCAGTACGATCCACAGGTTGTATGAGCAGTTTCATCCCACTTATTATTCTTTGCCAAACGATACTTCCCTAAGTCTGGCTCAAACCAACAGGTGCCTGGAGAGTTTCCAGATCATGATGCAATGTATGAAAATGATGCAGGACAAAGGTCTTGAAATACGATTAGGATCGGACGGGGCAAATGGCGGAAGGATCAATATATCCGAACTGATCCTGCTGTGTAAATATGGGTTTTCAGTGGCTGATGCTTTTAAAATAGCCACCATCAATGGCGCCAAAGCAATGAAAATTGAAGACCAGGTAGGGAGCCTGGAAACAGGTAAACAAGTGAATTTGCTGATCTGGGATAAAGACCCTTTTGCTGACTATACTAACTTTAGTCTGGGAAAAACCATCATCAAAGATGGACAAATACTAAACAAGGCTATGTGGTAGAAGTAGAGTCAGGGTAATGAGGTTTTAGTATTGTGATTTTCTGAAGTATCTTTCTGGTAAGTTGCTAGGGCTCTGCTGGTCAAAATTGCCTGAAAAACCTGAATTAGTCTTGTATGAAGTTCAGATGTGTTTGCTAATAAAATTAGTAAATATATAGGATATACAGTAGTTTGTGTGTATCTTGGTTATCAGTCAATTCAGGCGAATTAATCAAAATATCATGGCAATATGTAAACCAGGCCCTTTTGGGCAGCCTTCCGGGAAAATAGGAAATACGATTTTTTATATGTTAAAAGGACAGCCGGTATGTCGCAGTAACGGAAAACCGGGTAAGGCGACGCTAAAGCAAAAGGCTAACCAACAGGAGATGAAGGTAACGATGGAACTGTTGAAACCGATGAAGGATTTCATCAATGTCAGTTTCAAACTGGAATCGGAAGGTTCGGTTAAAAACCCGCACAATCTGGCGACTTCCTATAACAAAAAACAGGCTTTAAGTGGTGAATATCCCAATATTAAGGTCGATTATAACAAAGTTGTGCTGAGTCGGGGATTATTGGAAAGTGCAGCAGATCTGAAAGTTAGTAAAGGAGCAGATGGCCTGCGGTTAAACTGGAATTCCAATATTACGGAGGATGGTGGTACCGATGATATCCTGATGGTATTGGTTAGTCATCCTACAAAAAAACAGGCAAGTATCTTTCTAAATGCAGCCAGAAGGGCGGATGGGAGCTGTTTTCTCCCGCTGGATAAGGATTGGATGATGAGGGAGCAAATGGAAGTTTATGCTTGCTTCAAATCTTCCAATGAAAAATTAATCTCTGATAGTACCTATGTGGGGAACCTGAATGGTGTTCCGGATAGTCCGCTTGAAAAAGCTGAAAAAGTGAAGTATCAGGTCGTAAAAGATCGTTTTGATCTGCTTGCTGCGGATTATGATCAGAAAAGAATGGACTACGCGGAGGGAGTCATCACAACCAAAGCTTTCCGGTATCTGGAAAAAGAATACCAGGTTTTAAAGGAGAAATTGAAACACATGCCCGGGAAACCATCCTAAAATACATTGGGTTTCGTAGGCCATAGGGCTTTTAATACTTGTTTTTAACCAAATTGTCGGGAGTTGTTTGCCAATTTTTTTTCGTAATCAGTAATGGTGTTGCAGTGCTCTTTTACATACTTGTTGTTAAGAAGTAGTGCGGAGAATTGTAAAATAAAACAATGACTATTTGATCGGATTATAACCTGTTTTATTGACCCGCTAACCAAATCGCATACTTCAACTGGACATCTTTATTTTCGATGATATCCTGAATATTGGGGTAGATTTTGTGTTGAGGAATAACTCCGCGTCCAATTTCTTTTACCGGGTTTACCGACATTTCGTACTTAACGGGACCAAATGAGATCTCCATTTTTGTATTTGGCAGAATAAATTCGGTTTGTACACCGGAAGTATTTCCATCATAAGTTCCCCCGGTTTCTTCTCCAATAAAATCACCTCGTTTATGGCTGTAGGCGATAGCACAGAATTCGGATGCTGTAGAGAAAGAAGATCCGTCTATTAGAAATAATACTTTGCCATCATAATGATATTTATTTGGTGGGATCAACTGCAAATTCGGATGAGCTTCCTTATCCATTTGGTATTGGTGGCCTCCAACTTCCTTGATCATGGAAGGTTTTAAATCATTGTAGGAAGAAACATTGGTTTTGAATTTTTCGTATTCCAGATTTTTAGTAACCGTCTTCAGGTTTTTGTAATACTTAAAAGGCTTATTGGCTAAGTAAGTATAAAGCAGGCTTCCATAAGTATCTTTTCCACCTCCATTGCCCCGCAAATCAATAATTATGGTTTTAATGTTCAAATCAAGTACCTGCTTAAAACTGGTGGTTAAGAACTCCTTAAAATCTACTTTTAACGCTTGTGGGTCAAAAGTCCTGATCGTAATTAACGCGATATGGCCAGGCTTTATGGAAAAATCAATTGGCGGTTGGGGAGAATCTGGCTTTTCATTTGCAATGATGTTTTTCTCCAGATCGGCTTTAATCCGGTCTTTTTTTATCTGTCCATCCCTTGATTTATATACCACATCAAAGTAAGGCTGTTCAGCAAAAGCGATGAAATAGTAGAAATAAAAGAAGTTGTTTAAAATGCGATACTTTTTAGTTTGAATGTTGCCATCGGAGACGAGGTACTTTAACAGTTCAATTTGGATTGCAAGAATAGGTTTGTTATTAATGGAGATTATTTCAGATCCTGCCGGAATAAGTGGATTAGGAACCGTATCTGCATATACTTTATGTGCTATAAATTGCAGCTTTACCGGGAAGAATAACGCTTTTTCATTCCGGTAGGTTTCTAATTGAGCGGGTAGACTACCATATAAATGTCCATCCTTCATTTTACTCATTAGAACCTTGATTTTCTTGTAAAACTCAAGGTCTGTTGTCTCCTTATTAATTGTGCTATAGCAGCTGTCAAATACAGTATTTAGCTTTGTAGCAGAGTATCGATTGGGAGATGGGTATTTATTTTGAATATTGTTTCTAAAAAATACAGAATCTTGTTTGAGACCATCAGTGTGATTTGAATTTGGGATTTGTCCGTACGAAACTTGCGAAAAACAAACTATTAACAGGAACTTTATTAATGAGTAAGCTTGATGTCCAGACATGAATTAATCGTTGTTTTAGCAAACATATAAAAAATACCCCAATGCGCTTCATTGTGTTTGCTTAGGGTTACCGGGTGTTTTTATTAATACTTTCGATCTTTTCAGTAAGCTGTGATTCTAAATCTTTAAAATATCCGTTATAAGATTGTGAGACTACTCCATTTTTATCTAACAGGTAGAATGAAGGATATCCATCATAAGGTATTTATTGCAGAGAAATAGTCCTCCTAAGCCCGTTGATGGATTAAAAACGATAAATGCGCTCACTCCCGGATCGTCGCCATCGTGTCCAATAGTACCGTTTGCATGCAAATTCCATAAAATACCTTTGTTTCTATTTTCTAGCTTTATTTCCTGTGGTGGATTTTGAATGGAAATCTGTGGGCTAAACATGGTCTGAAAAGATTTTTGTGTTAACAAGACGGATTTTCCTGATAATCCATTCATGATATCTACCAAAAACTTACTTAGGTCTACGGTATTCGTTTTCAATCCTCCATCCGGATAAGTAATCGCATCATATAATGGGAAGATTAGATTTTAGTTGTGATAGAGTATTGCGTAGTTAGGCAATTAATGCTGATCCGATATTACTATGACTAAATACCTGATGATCAGAGATGTTTGCAAAGTTTTCCTTGCTGTAATATTTCCCTTCAGTAGATAAGTGATTGTAATAGAATTCTTTGAGCGTAGCGTCCTGGATTTTTTGCTGATACCCCATGCTGGTTAGCACTTGCATTAGGTCTGCGCTATAGGGCCTTGTTTTCAGGTCAAACTTATACGTGTTGAGTAAAATAGATGGGTTATCTATTAATCCGGAGGTGTGAGTTGCGAGTGTTCTGATCGTAATTTTATGATCAGGTAGGGGTTAACTACTTTAAAAGGGAGAATCTCATTGATATCAGTATCTAAAGTAAAATAGCCTAATTCAGTTGCCTTCATAAGGGCAACAGCTAATATCATTTTACTCACTGAGCCAATAGGTTGTATGGATTTGGAGGAATAAGGTGCTACTGTCTGAATATTAGCAAAGCCGAACCCCTTTTTATAAATGCCCCCTTTTGCATTCACAATTGTTACCGCAAGGCCAGGTAAACTGTCTTTAGAAACTACTTCTTGCAGCTGTTTAGTTAAATTGAGTTGCTTTTTTTGTGCTTGAACCAGCGTGATACATCCGAAATAAAAGAGCAGAAAACAGAGATAGCCGATAATGGATTTTATAGTTTTTTGCTTCATGATTTAATGATGGATTCATTCTGACGATGGCTGTTGATCGTATTTATACTGATCGATAATAGATCATCTACTTCCTTACTCATTTTACCTTTCCGAATCAGCTGCAGCAGGCTGGTTTTAGATAATTTTTCCGTATTTAGCCTACTGGCTTTGTAGCATAATCAGCCAGTATATCAGATATTTCCTTTATAGTCTTTATACTGAATGCATGTCTGCCCGTTAACCATCTTTTGATTTCGTCTGGATTGATGTCCAGGGAGATGGCAAGATCGTTCTCTGAAAGGCCCTGGTTTGCCAACGTTTCTATGGTTTTATTGGCAAGAGCCAGATTTAGTTGCGTTAATTCGGCTATAGCGGGGTTTCCGCTTTCTTCCAGCCAGATGGATACAAAATCGTTTTCTTCCATTTATGTTTTTCGTAATTTTTTAAAGTATCCCGGGCTTTTCGTACCCGCGGTTCATTTAGGCGGCAAATCTAATGATATTACTTTTTAAAACACGATTATAATCAGAATATTCAAGTAGCCTTAGCCTATTGATTTTAAGAAGAGGAGTCATTGTTATACTGACTTGGAGGTGTCCCAAATTGTTTTTTAAATTCTTTAGTGAAATATTTTGTGTCTATAAAGCCTACCAAATAGGCAATTTCTGATACGGGATAGTTTTTCTTCCCAAGCATTTGAGCCGCTTTTTTCAACCGGATACTTTTCGAGAAATCATTAACGGTCATGTCGGTGAGTGCTTTAATCTTTTTGTATAAGACTGATTGACTAATCCCCATTTTATCTGACAGGATCTCCACGCCAAATTCCCGGTTTTCCATACTATCTTCAATTATTCCGATAAGCTTTGATAAAAATTGCTCATCCAGATTGTCCATAACAATTCTTTTGGGTTCAAAAAGAAACTGCTGGCGGTATTTAGCAGAAATTAGCTCCCTTGAATCCAGTATGTTACGAACATTTAGAAGCAATACATTCTGGCTAAAAGGTTTGGTTAAATAGAGATCCGCCCGCATCGCTAATCCGCTGATCTGATCGGTCTCTGAGGTTTTTGCAGTAAGCAATATTACCGGAATATGGCTGGTTCTTTCGTCCGTTTTAATGTTTTCACAGAGTTCCAGTCCGTTTTTATTTGGCATCATGATGTCACTGATAATCAGATCCGGAATTTCATTTGTAGCCATTTCTAACCCTGCTAAACCATCTACACTTTCCAGTATTTTATATTCTTTTTCGAGGATACCTTTTATTAATGCCCGTAGCTTTTCATTATCTTCTACAATCAGGATGGTAAACTTCCCTATATCCTGGCCAGGGCTGGACAACTGCAAGGCGTCTTTATTTGCCTCTAAATGATCCGCTTGATTTTCTGTGGGTACTGGAGGGTAAGGATGATGTTGCGTATTGTGAATTGGTAATTTAATGGTGAAACACGTATTTCCGGTTTCACTTTTAACAGTTATGGTTCCGTTATGCAAATCAATGATGTGTTTACTTAAAGCAAGGCCAATACCATAGCCGTTGTTTTTATGATGTCCATCTATCTGATAGTAATTCGCAAACAACTTGTCATAATATTCTGCAGGGATTTTCTCTCCGGTATTCGATACACTTATAATTACTGAATCCAGCTCCTTATCAATGGTCAGGATTATGCTCCCATTTTCTGATGTAAACTTTACTGCATTGCTTAATAAGTTAAAAATGACTTTCTCCATTTGTACCTTTTCTATAGCTACAAATAGTTTGTTTTCAGCATGAAAGAAGGATAAACTGATGTTTTTTATGGCACAAACCTCTTTGAAAGAACTATAGATCTCCTCCAGAAAGCCAATCATATCACTATCCGAAAAGTTTAATTTTAAATTATTTGTTTCCACTCTTCTGAAATCCATTAACTCAGTTACCAATCTTACAAGCCTGTCCGTGTTCTTTTTAATAGCGGTTAACTGTTTATTTACGATGTCGTTGTTTTTGGTTTCTTCAATCACTTTTTCAATTGGCACCATAATTAAAGTCAGATGTGACCTTATTTCATGGGATACATTGGTGAAAAAGTTCAGCTTTAACTGATGAAGTTCTTCATCTCTTTTCATGAGCTGTCTGAGGTAAAAGAAGCGCACAAAGAAGAAGGTGATTGTGCCAAGTGTCATCAGGTAAAGGGTATATGCCCACCAGGTTTTCCATAGCGGGGGCAAGATCTTAATGTTTATGTTGATGGGTTTACTCCATACACCATCATTATTTGCTCCCTTTACAGAAAACACATATTCTCCGGCTGGAAGGTTTGTAAAAGTGGCTTCAGGTATGGCACTCTGATTCCAGGTTTTGTTAACTCCTTGTAGTTTGTAGACGTATTTGTTCTTTCCTGGTTTGATGTAATTTAGCAGTGCGAATTCAATGGTAAAAATATTCTGGTTGCTATTGAATGTTAGTTTAGGACTGAGAATGATATTTTGCGCTAGAATCCCGTTTTTTCCATTTGTTTTTTCAGCTTCATCATTAAATAGTCTTAAACCTATAAAACTCATGGGGGCATGGTCATTATTTTGTTGAATCTCAAGTGGATTAAAATAGGTTATGCCGTTTAGTCCACCCATATATATGGTTCCATCTTCGGCTTTATATAATGAATTGAAATGGAATTCATCTCCGGCGAGGCCATCAGCCATCGTATAAGTCTGAAATGTTTTTCGATCTGCTTTTAACCTCGATAAGCCATTTGTTGTGCCAAACCACAGATTGTGCTGCTTATCTTCAGTAATACTCAGTATGTTATCATTACAAAGGCCATCCTTTGTCGTATACCTTGCGGTAATTTTTCTCGTTTTAGGATTGTAAACCTGTATTCCTCCATAATTTAATCCCATCCAGATATTACCATCATGATCTTCTGTCACTGTGTTGAATGTATTTATTTCCGGATCCTTTGGGCCGGAACTCATGATGCTTAAAGTTTTTTTATCCGGATGATATAAGAGGATTTCCTGATTGGTTACGATCCATAAATTCTTGTTTCTATCTTCATAGTACTTTTGGATAATTTTATCTGCAAAGTATTTCTTGAAAACCGGAGGTGTTATATCAGTAAGTGTTGTTCCTTCCCGATGGTACAAGGCATTAATGCCCATTCCTCCAATCCATAATTGCTTTTGAGCATCTTCTAGAATAGTAACTACAGTTGAAGATTTAGTTTCAAAACCATTTTTTTCAAAATAGAATCTTTTGAACTTTCTATTTGCAGGATCATACAAGTTTAATCCTGTTCCACTGGTACCAACCCATAAGTGATTATCACTGTCTATATAGACTTGTTTGACCAGGTTTGAGCTCAGACTTCCGGGATCAGCTGGATTGTTCATAAAAGAGGTAACCTGCAGCGTTTGCCTGTTAAAATAATTTAATCCTCCTCCTTCAGTTCCAATCCATAAATTCCCTTTTGCATCGCCAACAATTGACCGGACCACATTACTACTGATACTGTTGCCTTTGGCAGAACTGCTTAAGGTTTTGAAGGTGGTTTTTACACCATAGGAGATGTTTACACCACCAAAATAAGTGCCCACCCAAATGTTTTTAGCTTTATCCTCAAAGAGACTGTAAACCGAGTTTTGATTCAGACCTAAGGGGTTGTCGATCTGGTTTTGGTAATTGTTGAAGCTGTAGTTTTCGGGGTTGAATACGCTGATTCCCTCTTGAGTCCCAATGATCATATTTCCTTCCTTATTCCAGATCATTTTCCTGATGGAATTATGAATGAGACTATTTGGATTGTTATGCTGATGAACATAATGTTCAAATGTTTCTTGTTTTTTGTTAAAGCGGTTAAGCCCCCCGGTTCTCGTTCCAATCCAAAGATTTCCTTTTGGGTCTTCCACAATAGACTTAACCGGACCATCACTTATACTACTGTTATCGCCAGGGATATGGGTAAAGATCTTAACATCAGTTATTTTTTTGTTGTACCGGCATCTCATCAGCTCGTTACTTGTGCCAATCCAAAAATATCCCTGCTTGTCTTTATAGACACATTGTATTTCCCGACTAACCAATGGGGAAATCGCTAATTGATTAGCACTTATAAATGAGTTTTTTTGTTGTTTATTTACCAGATATAACCCATGATCCGTACCAATCCATAGCTCATTTCCGTCTTCATAAATGTAGGAGACATTAGGTTTTACTATTTTTTTTTGCTGATAAAAAATTACGCGTTGAAAATTATCATTTACCGCATCATATTTGTCCAAACCGGTTGATGTACCTACCCATAAAGTTTTTTGATGGTCACAATAGATGGTATTGATAAAACTGTTGCTCAACGATGTTGTATCATTTGGCAATGATTTATAGATTTTAAAGCGAGTGCCATCATATCGATTCAAACCATGTCGGGTAGCAAACCACATGAAACCATAGACATCCTGAGCAATATCAAGGACTGAACTCTGTGAAAGTCCATCACTCACTTTGATTGAATTAAAACTTAGTTTTTGTGCTTTAGTCTTAAAAAACGGATGGAAAATAAACAAAATAAAAATTATTTTGCATAATCCAGACTTAAGATGGTTATACATTTTTGCAAGTAAATATTTGGTTGGTTTGGATTCTAAATATAGAATTTTAGACCTAAATGGAGGCTTGAAAATAAAATATTCCTTTATTTTATTAGGATGATCTCTGGTTATTTTTATCCGTTAGGACCCCTTGCTGATCCGGGATTAGCTCAGGTGAAACAACATGTCAAAGCCCCAACACCAGGGGAGGTGTTTCTGTTTCCGGCTCTTAATAAAGTATTTAGGGGTAAAAAATAGTTCTAAATCAGAATATTCCCCCATTTTAAACAGGATTACCCACCATCCGTTTCCACTGATAAGTTCATTTTTGATTTTAAGGTGTTGCAAGTTTTTAGCAAACACCTGTAATGAATCCAGTGATTTAAAGATCCCTGGCAAGAAACCTAAAAAACCAAATTAAACCTAGTGATACAAATGTACAAAAGAACATTTTTATCCCTTTTGATCCTTTTCTGTTGTGGGACAGTAAAAGTGCATGGACAAAATGGGATATCAAAAACGGACTCCTCTTATTTATTAATGAAAAAAGTTGCTGACTGGCAATGGAACACCCTTGAAACCAAAGGCTGGAAAAATCATAAAAAGGATTGGACCAGCGGAGCCATGTATACAGGCATGATGGCCTGGGCAAAGCTGGCAAATGACGAACGCTATTATAATAAATTAATACAGGTTGGTGTAGATAACAAATGGGATACCGGTAGATACAGATATTTTGCAGATGATTATTGTGTGGGACAATTGTATTCGCAGTTATACACCATTTATAAGAAACCCGAATATATTCAGAAGTTCAAAGCCTTAGCGGATACCATTGTTACTTTACCTCATTCGGAAGGTCTGGAATGGAAGAATAACATTTTTGTACGTGAATGGGCATGGTGTGATGCTTTGTTTATGGGGCCACCTGCATTAGGGTATTTAAGCCAGGCTACCGGCGATTCCAGATACCTCGATAAATCAATTGCATTATGGTGGAAATCTACAGCATACTTATATGATCAGGAGGAACACCTTTACTATAGAGACAGCCGTTACTTTAATAAAAAGGAAAAGAATGGCACTAAGGTGTTCTGGAGTAGGGGTAATGGTTGGGTAATTGGCGGTTTAGTCCGACTACTGTCTGTAACGCCGGAGAATCATCCGGAGCGCAAAAAGCTCGTTAAGCTATATATACAATTGTCGGAGAAGTTGGCCTCGTTGCAACAAGCAGATGGGAGCTGGCATGCCAGCTTGCTGGATCCGGATAGTTTTCCTGTAAAAGAAACAAGCGGTACCGGATTTATTTGTTACGCAATGGCCTGGGGTGTTAATAATGGCCTGATTCCTTATAAAAAATATGAGCCTGTTATTTCCAAAGCCTGGACTGCTTTAACAACTTCAGTACATCCTGATGGCAAGTTTGGATTTGTACAAGCTCAAGGTGCAGCGCCGGACAAAGTAGGTTATGACGATACCGATGTGTATGGTGTGGGTGCTTTTTTATTAGCCGGTACTGAAGTGCTTCCTATGTATGTAAATCATAAAAAAGATGTGTTTGTAACCAGGGTTTATAATGAAACCGGAGTGGAAAAGGAGCAAACCATCGAAGTAAAATGGTCGGATTTATCTAAAAAGGTTAAAAAGCTTAGTCCTGATAAATTAGTGCTTAGGGATGCGTCTTCCGGGTTGTTGATTCCTTCAAAAGTGGATTATAAAAATGAAAAGCCGCAATCGCTTCACTTTACGGTAAAGGTTTCGCCAGGAACAAATAGAATTTTTGAGGTCAGTAAGTCATAACATAAGTCATAAATATCATCATGAAGAAGTTAAAATATCTGTTTTTGGTTGCGGTAATATCTTTTACCGGCAATACCGCAATTAATGCACAACAACAAAAGAAGAAGAAAACATCTGTAGCAGTTAATGGTGCTCAGGATCGGGAGTATTGGGCGAATTTATTGTATAAAATGTCATCACCGGTCATTCTTAATCTGGCTAATGGAACTTTAAAACAGCATATGCCAGTGGAAGTTCCTCCAGGCCAAAAGACAGACTTTTTTAAGAAAGTAACTTATCTGGAAGCTGTAGGACGTACCATGGCTGGTGTTGCGCCATGGCTTGCCTTACCGGATGATGAAACTAAAGAAGGAGCGTTGCGTAAAAAACTTCGTACTGCGCTTTTAAAAGGAATTGCAAACGCAGTAGACCCGGCCAACCCGGATTATCTCAATTTCAGAACTGAAAGTCAGCCAATTGTGGATGCAGCTTATATGGCTCAGGCCTTTTTAAGAGCCCCTAAAGCGTTATGGGAACCGTTAGATGCAGTTACTAAAGCCAGGATCGCAGAAGAGTTTAAGACTTTACGCACAAGAACAGGTGCTTACAATAACTGGCTACTTTTTGCAGGTATTAATGAAGCATTTTTAATGAGCATCGGACAGCAGGCTGATCCTGCAAGGATAGAGATTGCCAAAAGAAAAATTCTGGAATGGTATCAGGGAGATGGCTGGTACAGTGATGGGCCAAGTTTAAGTATTGACTATTACAATTCGTATGTGATCCATCCGATGCTGGTTGATTTTTTTAAGGTTTTATCGGATAAAAAACGACTGAATGTGGAAGCTTACGACACCGCTGTGAAACGTATGGTTCGTTATTCAGAGTTTTCTGAACGTATTATCGGAACAGATGGAACTTATCCACCTTTAGGAAGGTCGGTAACTTATCGTACTGCAGCTTTTCAGGCTTTAGGGCAGGTTGCATTAATGGATAAACTGCCTTCGGGGATCAGTCCGGCTCAGGTTCGTTGTGGCTTAACTGCAGTCATGCACCGGATGTTTGATCAGTATAACAACTTTGATAAAGACGGTTGGTTGATTCTAGGTTTTTGTGGTGCTCAACCGGGGATTGCTGATGGATATACCTCTACCGGAAGTTTATATATGGCAACACTTGGCTTCCTGCCTTTGGGATTACCTGCCGACCATAAATTCTGGACTGATCCGGCAGCAGACTGGACTTCAAAAAAAGCCTGGAGCGGACAGGCATTTAAGAAAGACTATCATGTTGATTATTAATAGGATTTAAAAAATTAAAGACCATGTGTTAACGCATGGTCTTTAAAATAATGAATAGGAAGAAATACATACCTCAAATTATGAACGAATAAAATACCCGGGATCATTATTGATGCTGATATACTGCTTTTTGAAACCAAACTAAACCAAACCAAATATGACCAAAACAACTACTCCTTCCCTAAAAATGGGTCTCCATTTTTTCTATGAATCCAGTTTTCCTTCTGTAAAGGAGCATTCAAACTGGCAATCAACAGCGTTCCGGAAAGGGATGCAATAAAACCTACAAACCTAAAAATACGAATGAAAATGATCCGAATTAATGCGTGTGCTTTGTGTACGGTATTACTTTCTGTTCTTTGCTCATCAAAGGTCGCAGCAAAAGTATATCAGGATACCCTGCACCAGGACTCTGTTAAATTAAAACAGATAGATAAAAATATAGCTCAGAAAATCAGTAGTATTCCAAAATTAAAAGGCACCAGAGATACTGTAAATATTAAATTAGCGGCTTTAAGTCCTAACATCTCCCTTCAGCAAATTGTTAAGGGAAACCTGGCTGGTGTATTTGTACAGGAGCCAAATGGTGAGCCTGGAACAGAACAAAGCATGATTGTTCAGGGCGCATCTGGCCTGTTGTTTAACAAAAAAGATATCTATGCCCTTCAACCAGCAGTTTATTTAAACGGCGTTCCGCTGGTGCAGGATAATCCCTTTGCATTTGATGTTCAGAAGTATGATTACAATAGGATAGGGCCGGCCACAAACTTGCTTGCGCAAATTGATATTGATAATATTGAGTCGATATCTGTGGTTAAGGATCCTTATGAGCTGGCTAAACTAGGTCCTAATGCGGCAAATGGTGCAATATATATTACGACCAAAAATGCTAAAGGAGGTTTAAGGGACATCAGTTTAAATTCATACTTTGGATTTGTAACGGCTCCTAAGGTAAATACCGTAAATGGAGTATATGAAAATAACTTCAGAAAGCCGTTTTATGCAAAATATGCGACCGCGGAAAATTACGCCGGTTATGCCTCTTATTTAAAAGATTCTACGAATACAGCTTATTATGGGCCATCCAACTGGAATGATCTTTATTATCAGAATACCCCTACGTATTCAGCAAATTTAGGAATTACAGGGGGAGGGGACAGAGCCAATTTCAGGTTCTTTGGATCCGGAACAAAAAATGCCGGTAACGCTGATCACACCAGTCTTAACCGATATAACCTGTTTTTTGGCATTAATATGTTGCCTTTTAAATGGTTAACGGTATCAAGCGCCATAAACACTGCAAGATTGGATCGTTTTCGGAACAATAGCTTAAGAGATCGTTTCGCTGAGCAACGGTATATTCCCGATTTATCCAGCCCATTATCTCCAAATGCGGATGTTTATCAAGGCTTCTTAAATGAAACTAAAAAAAATGTGGACAATAACAGGTCAACTGTGCTCAATGGAAACTTAACACTGGCCGCAAAAATTAATAAAGTAACCCTTACTTCCAGCTTAATTTTTGATTATAACGAAGGTATCCGGGATTATTTTACCCCCTCCACCTTGTTGGATGGCGTGAGCTATATCTCGAATTATTTTGGCTATAGTCAGCGTATATTATTAAATAACAATGCGGCTTATCAATACGAAATCAATGAAGACCACCAGATTGATTTTGAATTAGGTCAGAGTTTTCAAGGCGATACCTATAAGTATAATTATGCAAGAGCCTACAATGGACCAAATGACTTTGTGAAGCTGAATAAAGTAGAAGGGGATGCATTAAAGGCTGACTATTTAAATACCCTGGCTGCCAGTGGTTTTTATGTTTTCAGATACATCGATAAAGAGCGGAATAATTTAATGTCTTTTTATGGTTCGGCTAAATATAGCTACAAAAAATTCCTGACTGTTAATGCCATCATCAGAAGGGATGGTACTTCCAACGGGCAGCCTGATAGCAAGTGGGTAACCACACCGGCATTTAATGCGGATTGGGATATTAAAGAACAATTACTGAAAAATAATGAAACCTTTAACAGCTTACATTTAAGCGGAGGTTGGGGTAGGGTACTCCGGGTATTTTTAGATGATCGTTTTGCCGCTGGTCCGCAATACCGATCTGAAAGTGGCTGGTATGAAGAACCAACAATTCCGGGGTATGGAGGCGCATTGGGTATCAACAGACCCTACGAAAGTGGTTTTATAGGCTATGGTATTAAAGTACCAACTTCCGACCGGACTAATCTAACCTTGAATGCCAGTTTCTTTAAGAATAGATTGAGCGCTGCGGTTACGGCCTACAACCGTAATGACAACAACCAGGTCATTGGTGTGCCGGTCCCGTTTGAACTCGGGTATAGTACTCACTATAAATCCGGTATGAACATCAACAACAAGGGATTAGAACTGGTAGTTAATGGCCTGGTCACAGCTCAGTCTAAATCCTTAAGCTGGACAACAGGCATTAACTTTAGCTACAACCAAAACAAGTTGAAAGCCCTTCCAGGAGGGGTAACTGAGCTCATTCTTAATGACAATAAACTGGAAGTAGGAAAATCAGCAGGTAGTTTTTGGTTGTATACAAATCAGGGTATTTATAATACCGATGCCGAAGTTCCTGAAGGCCTTACTTTCAATGGTATTCCAGTTAAAGGAGGAGACCCTAAGTGGGTAGATTACAATGGCGATAACAGAATCGACAACAAGGATAAAGTAATGACGGGGGATCGTTTACCTAAATTTGTGGGTGGATGGAATAATACCTTGAGTTATAAAAATTTCGATTTAAACTTCAATGTGATCTTTGCGCTCGGACAAAAAGCCATCAACCAGTACGAAGCAAACCGTTATGGTTTTATAAACGCGGAGACCGGTAACAGCATTAATTCTGTTAAAGAAATCTCCTCCTGGCAAATATTCGACAAGGGAAAGAATTACCCCATTTATAATCCATTTAGCCCTGTAGATGCTTATCGCGTAGATCAGGACTTGTTTCTGGAAGATGCATCTTATGCAAAATTAAGGTCGGTAACCTTAGGTTACGATTTCGGTAAAGCTAAATTCTTTAAAAAATCCGGTTCAAATCTTAGACGAGCTTATCTATATGTTACCGCCATGAATTTATTGACCCTAACCAAATTTAGTGGTATTGATCCTGAGCTGATTAACTATAACGGATATTATGATGGTGCCAATTTAACCATTCCCCGAACTTTTGTACTAGGATTTAAATTGGATTTATAAAATATAGAACAATAAGATATGAATTACACGATCAATAAAAGAAACAGTGTCTACAAGATTTCAGTTGGAATTATTGTACTACTGGTTGGTTTCGGTAACTTTTCCTGTAAAAAGATTGACAACCTTCAATCTAATAGATTGGCGACAGAAACGACCAATTGGAAAACTTTAGAAGACGCTAAAGCAAATTTGTTGTCCATTTATGGCTTAATGCGCTCCGCATCAGTTGCTGATAACGGGCATTGGTTGATGGGCGATTTACGTCAGGGTGATTTTCAAATTACCAACCGTGCGGATTTAAAAGCAATTGTAAACGGCCAGTTAAATTCATCCTATCCGGTAATTAATAGATTAACCAATTGGCGTCGGTTTTATGCAGCTATTAATGCAGCGAGCCTGTATATCGAACGGTCTGGCGAAATCCTGAAATTAGATCCCCGATATACCGAATTAAATAACAGGGTTGATGTTGCCCAGGCCAGGATGATCAGGGCTTTTGCTTATTTCTATATGAGCAGAATATGGGGAGATGTACCTTTGGTAACTTCTTCTCATGATGGCGACTTTGTTCAGTTAAGTAGATCCTCACAAGCTAAGGTTTTGGCTTTTGCAACCAATGAGTTGTTAGTTGCCGGACAAATTGTACCATTTAGATACGGCGGTACTGATCCAATATTGCCAGGTACCTATCATAGTAATTCCTGGACTGGATGGAACGGTATTTTGTTCACCAGGTTATCCTGTTATGTCATGCTGGCTCATATTGCTGCCTGGCAGGGTAATTATCTGGACGCCGCTAACTACGCTAAATTTGTTTTAGACAATCAGGCCTCACAAAATAAAGATGGATCTTTCGGTTTAGCATACCTTGATATGGCTAGCCTGACAGAAAACTCTTCCAATAGTCCTTTTGCTTATAAAAGGGCAACCTTGATCGTAGGCTTTCCTTTCGAAGCAGGAAACGGATTGTTAACCGCCAATGGTCACTTAGAACAATTGACCTTAGCCTCCCCATTTATTCCTAAAACACAGCCGGAAATGTTTGTCCCTAAGGATACCATTAACAAGGTGTTTACTGATCCTTTTGATTTGCGTTTCGGTATTGATCCGGTGACAAAATCCTATAGAACAAATTATTTCTATAACTATCAGTCAGAACAGCCAATTTTCAACAAAGTAAAAGCTATTTATACAGGTCAGACGGCTAGTAATGTCGCTTTATTCAGTTCATCAATGGTATTTAGCCGGCTGGAAGAAATATCCTTATTAAGGGCGGAAGCATTAGCTGTACTTGGAGATAGGGAGGGTGCCATTACCGCTTTAAACCAGGCCACAAATTTAAGAGGAGTAACTTATTTATCATCTTCTAAGGTCCCTGTAATCGATGCGATTTTTGCGGAAAGAAGAAGAGAATTAATGGGTGAGGGATGGAGATGGTATGACATCATCAGGTACAACAAGATCAAAAATACCAATAACATTTTTACCACTAAAAACGGTGTAGCCATGACTTTCAGGCAATTTGAAGCTGCAGGTGGTATCTATTGGCCGGTCTCGCAAGAGGTGATTAATGCAAATCCATCGATTACTCAGAATCCATATTGGAACTAATTTAATGATTCGTTATAAAATGAGAAATAACCTATACAAATACAGCTTATTATGTGGCCTGGGCGTTTTTTTTCTGAACCTCAGTGCCTGTAAAAAAAGCGACTCGCCATATCACGATTATGAGAACACGGTACAAACATTTGACGGTTCTGCATATGATTATTTAAAGGCTCAGCCAAAAGGTACTTTCGATTCGTTATTGTTGGTTTTGGAGCGATATCCGACGCTGATCGACTCCTTAAAAACCCAGGAATTAACCCTTTTTGCCCCGGTAAATAAAAGCTTCGAAACTGCGGAGAAATACCTGAATCAAAAACGCGTTGCCGAGGGACATAGCTTAATTAATTTAAGCAATGCTGACCCCATTGGTCTTGGCATAATGATTTGCAAATACGTCATCAGAGGTAATAGAACAAGCGATGCTTATTTAAGCTCAGTTGATGGTACCCTGCAAAATTCAATCCTGATAGGTTATCCGATGCAGATTAAAAATGTAAAACTAAGTTCATCCGGTTACCAGTCTGGTGGCCCTACCCGGTTAAATTTTAGTGACCCAAAGGGATCTTTTTTTACAAAAGACTGGATAACTACCACAACCGATGCTGTCAATATCAAAACCACAAATGCAACAGTTAACATCATTACATCCCAGCATAATTTTGGTTTTGATGAATTCACTAAACGTTTAGATAAATAGTGTTAGAAAAATGATGAAAAATATTAAATATACTTTACAAATTGGACTGGCATTACTTAGCTGTATTGTCTGTCTGTCCTCCTGTAAAAAGAACCTGCCGGATGCCCGGTTATCTTTAGCCAACAATTCTCTGTTCACGCAACTTACCTACCAACCGGTATTGGGAAGAAATACGCTGTTTAGTAATAACTTTCAATTTGGAAGCTCCAGTCGTCCTTTAGATTTTAAGATCTTAAATATGAGAGCATTTTCGGGGGAAGCAGCACCCGAAATGGAAGCGTTTTACCCGATAATGGTCTGGAAAACGGCTTACAATGGAACAGAAAGCTCCATTGCGGAGATTGAAGCTAAAAGAACGACAGAGAATCATCAATTGTTTGAAGTACGACCTCATTCCGGCGAATTTATTATGTGGGCTGCGGCCAATTCCAACCAGGTAAAGACTCAACCAGATTCTGGTTATGTATTCGATGTCGAAATGTCTAACTCAGGTGGACGTAAATACTTTCAGAATTTCAGGTTAATGCCGATGAAGGAGCGCCCATATGAACCTTCAAATTTAGACCCGATTATTGGGCAGGGGCCTCAAATCTCCGTATTGCCAAGTGGTTTAAATATCACAGGTGAGCGTAGCGGCCAACCTTTAAATGCGGGGTCTGATGTTCGCGTGCTCTTTAAAAGAAGTGGAAACGGGAACAGTTTAACTTTCAAATTCACAGATACGTTATCTAACCCAATTGACCCTAATAAGTTTGCAGCTACAGATTGGGCCAATCTGGTCCATGGGTTCAACATGGTTAAAACCAATACTTATGTAAAGTATGAAACAGCTTATCCAATTCCCCTGAGTGCCTACCCAACAAAATATACTACGTTATCGGGGAACCAGGCCAGGGTGGTATTTAGGTTTAACAGGCAGGTTTTTGGGAATGTGTTACAGCAATGTTTTGTAGCCATGAACTTTAATATTTACCAACAAGGCGATTGGGAAATGACTTTTCAGTTTTTAAGGGATAGACCAAAATTTGACAATGACTAATGGAAAAAAATAGATTAAATAAGAACATATTTCCGATGAAATATTTCTACACCATAGCATTTTTATTGATTCTTGGTTTCCAACAGGTAGCACAGGCTCAACAACAGATTAATGTAAAAGGTATTGTGTATGACGGGTCTTCAAAATCAAAAGGACCTATAGCCGGAGCAAGCGTAATCCTTGCTGGTAAAGCGATCGGGCAATCGGATGGCAACGGTCATTACAGCGTTATGGTAAGTAACAATGCCGAATTGACCTTCAGATACATCGGCTATCAACCTGTAACGGTAAAAGTCAACAATAGAAGCGCTATTAATGTGACTTTAAATGAAGATGATAATAATGCACTCAAAGAAGTAACCATTACTGCCGGATATCAAACGAAAACCAAAACACTAAGTACGGGTTCGGCAGTGATTATCTCTGGTAAAGAGTTACAAGGACAGCCTGCCGGTGATGTGATGTCTCTGCTGCAAGGTAAGGTTGCTGGTTTGAACATTCAAAATAATACCGGTGCACCCGGTTTTAGGGGAAGTGTAACGATCCGCGGTATTTCGAATGTCAATATTTCAGGTGATGGTAACTCTAGTTTCCTCAGTCCAACATCACCCTTGTATGTAATTGATGGTGTACCGGTGGATGATAATACCGATTATTCTTACGGTTTCCAGCAAGCGGGGCCAGGCGTATCTCCGGCTTCTCAAATCCCACCGGAAGAGATTGAGAATATCACGGTGTTGAAAGATGCTGCTGCAACGGCACTTTATGGCTCCAGAGGTGCTTACGGAGTGATCTTAATTACCACCAAACGTGGTAACTCCAAAGTACCGGTCATACGTTATAATGGAAGTGCTTTTGTGTCTACTGTACCTCAGTTACGGTCTGTAATTGGTGGTAAAGGTGAACGTTTATTAAGAATTGATCAGATTTTGCGTTACGATACGAGTAGGTATACCGCAATTGATTTGGTGAATAACACCCCCTTTCTTGCGGATAGTTTAAATGCTTATTACAATAACTCTACCGATTGGCAGTCTTATTTTTATAGACCTACATTTAATCAAACACATAATTTAAATATTTCCGGTGGTGATGTTGGTTTTAATTATAAAGTCGCAGTAGGTGTTTTTGATGAAAAGGGTATACAACAGAATACTGGCTATTCCCGATACAATCTGAACATGAATATGGGTTACAGTCCAACCCGAAAATTCAAATTAGATGCCCAATTAAACAACTCGATACAGAAACAACAAACCGGTAGTGGAAACGGCTTGCAGAATTCGGGTGTAGCAACCGGTGGTAGCTCTTCCTCATTATTGCCCTCACCATCATTGTATTCGTCTGTAAATTCTGTTTTGGGTGCATTAAGAACAGATAATGACAACAAAATTCTAAATACTACAGCGACGATTAATGCGGAGTATGAGATTCTTAAGAATTTCAGGGTGGCATCTTACTTGAATTATACCGGAGTATCCAGTACTAAAGATAACTTTTCACCAGCCATATTAAATGCTAATCAGTCGCAGTATTATACTTATAACGACAGGGCAACAACGTTGTACAATCGAAACCAGTTTTCTTACGTTTATTCGCTTCAGGAGAAAAATGAGGATGCACACAATTTCTCTCTGTTTGCTTTCTCTGAGTTGAGGTCATCGTTCTTTAAAGCTGATGCGATATTGAATCAGAAAGGGGTAAACGATCAGTTAAGAGGGCCATTAACTAATATGACTAATTATACAACGTCATTAGGTGGGACTATAGGTTACACAGATTTGAGAACCATTGCCTTTGCCGGTGCCTTTTCTTACAACTATAAGCAAAAATATGTGTTAGATTTTAACTACCGTATTGATGGTTTATCTACCAGTGGTCCTAATGCCGGCTACAAGAAAAATCCTTCAATTTCGGTGAAGTGGAATTTTAACAAAGAAAAATTCTTAGAGGGTTTAAAATGGCTTGATTACGGAGATTTCCGTTTTAGTTATGGTTCCAACATTACACCAAATGGTGGTATTTATGATGCTTATGGTAAATACTATGGTGGTGGCCAGTACAATAACTCTAAGTCAGTTATTTTAGACCAGAAGTTATTGCCTAATCTAAGTTTAGAACCTACGAAAGCGACTACTTATAACGCAGGTTTTGATATTGGTTTATGGAATAATAAATTCTCCCTGGCATTTGACACCTACTATAAACAAACAGATAATATTTTACAGACTAAGCAGCTCTCCAGCTCTACCTCTTTTGGAGGTATTTCAGCTACAGAAATTAGTAACGTAAATTATGGCTGGGAGTTTCAGGTTACCGGCCGTCCTTTAAATACTTCCAGCCCTTTTAAATTAAGTTTATCGGCGACATTGGCAATTAACAGAGAAGTTCTGGCACAATTACCTGATGGTTTACGGGAGAAAATCTATAACGATGCGTCAATTTTAGATCAGGACACTTATTACCGCCTTGGTTTAAATTCACTATCTAATTACTTGTTTAATACGAAAGGGGTATACCAAACTAATGGACAAGTACCGGTTGATCCCGTAACAGGTTTACCTTATCGTGTTGGCGGGACAAACATCTTAAATTACTTTAAAGCTGGTGATCCTGTTTTTACCGATTTGGATGGCAACTATATATTAGATGATAACGATAAAGTTATTGCAGGTAACTCACAGGCACAGGTAACAGGTGGTTTTACCTCTTTGCTACAATTTAAACGATGGAGCCTGGAGATTAATACCTCTTTTACTTTGCAGCGTGATATCTTAAATAACAGTTTGGCCGCCCAGCTTTTAAACTTTAATAACCCTACAACTTTGGGTAACCTGGTGCCCCTTTCTCAATTTAATTATTGGTCAGCTTCGGGTGATCTGGCCAAATATGGTAATCCATTAGATTTTATCAGATCGTCTATTATTAACCCATTCAGGTATTCTCAGACCTTGTTTCAAGAGGATGGCTCTTACCTTAAATTGAATTCTGTAAAGGTTTACTACAGTTTATCACAAACATTTACACAGCGATATGGATTGAACAGGGTTAGTGTGAATGCAACCGCTTCAAACTTAGGTTTTATTACCCGCTATTCTGGTCCTAACCCGGAAAACGTTACCGCTTTAGGTAGAGATTATCCTGGCGGATACCCATTATCAAAACAGTTTACCCTGGGCTTAAACATAGAATTTTAATTTTTAAATGATGAAAATGAATAATGTAAAATATTTACTGTTGGTAGCTGCAATGTTGTTTGTGATGCCAGGGTGTAAAAAGTTCTTAAATGTAACGCCCATAGATGCCCAATCCGGAAATAACTTTTGGAAAACGAAACAAGATGTGGAAGGTTTTACCATTGGAATTTATACCCGGTTGAAGGGTAAAATCGGAGGTGGAGCTTTTATGCCTGCTTTGGAGATGAGGGGTAATTTTGTGACCGGTACTGCTGGTGCTGATTATAATAACCTAATTGCAAATAACCTAAAGCTGGTTGGTGGCACGGCGTTTAGCAACATACAGGATTGGAAGACCTGGTATGAGGTGATTGCCAATTCAAATATTATGTATGAGGAAATAGATAGGGTACCCGGTACTGCTTTGTCTGATATCGACAGAAAGCGCTATAAAGCCGAAGCTGTCTTTTTACGCAATCTGAGTTATCTGTTTATCTGCAGGCTTTTTGGTGATGCTATTTATTATACAGATGCTTACCATAGTACATCTTTACCCAGAACAGCACAGTTAACCGTCTTAAAAAATTGTATAGCAGATATGACTGCTGCGAAGGATGATTTACCGATTGTAAATGTAGATGGATCTCATGTGGGTTTAAGACCTACCAGAGGCAGCGCAATCGCCTTATTAATGCACTTAAATATGTGGGCGGCTGCCTGGGATAAAACAGATAAAAAGTCTTACTATACTTCAGTAGTTGATTTGGCCCGGGAGTTGGCTACCTATACCAATTACAAGTTATTACCGGTAACGATAGAGAATACGAAAAAGATATTCAAAGGTCGTTCTCCAGAGAACCTGTTTGGGATCTTACAGGAGTTCAATTACGGGGAAACTTTTAATCAGGCAGCAGGCTATTCCTACTTCTTTTCGCATTATCCATATTTCGGTTCAACAAGCACTGCTACCAGTCGCATGAACTACAAGAAAGATTACCTGACTAAGGTTTTTCCTGTGGGTATGCCAGATGCAAGGTTAACCGTTTGGTTTGAGAATTATGATGCGGATAATAATACTTTTCAGTTTAAAAAGTTTATCAACAATTATGCGACAGGCTCTGGTTCAGGTGTCACCATAAACAGCGATGACAGTGCCATTATTTTTAGGTTGCCAGATATGATCTTGTTGGCCGCTCAGGCAGCAGCAGAATTGGATAATGATGAGGAAGCAAAAGAATTTGCCAATCAGGTGAGGTTAATGGCGGGTGCAGCTGTGTTTACTTCTACAGGAGATGAGCTTAAAACAGATCTTTATTTTGAGCGATGCAGGGAACTAATCGGAGAAGGACAGTTCTTTTTTGATGCAGTGCGTACTAAGAGAATTCTCGATTCAAAATATTCAAGTAACCCAATTTCGGTAACCGATTTTAATGCTGGTGCCTGGACATGGCCATTGGCCATTAGTTCTACAGAACGCTTAGCAAATCCTTACCTGGTTGGAAATAGTTTTTGGAATAAATAAATATGAAAATGCAACATAAAAATAGAATTATCCTTTTAATGCTCGCAGGTACATTATTGTTATTTGGCAGCTGTAAAAAATATTATTTCGATACAGGCTTACATGAAAGTAAGTTTGATGGTACCATTTTACAATACTTAAAATCGAAGCCGGCTTTTTTCGATAGTACCTTGAGGGTAATCGACCTGGCAGGGATGACTGAAGTGGTCAATAAGGAAGAGATCACTTTTTTTGCTCCACCAAGCGGTACGATCTTTAAATCGGTCAATCGTTTAAACCTTTATTTGAAATTCAACGGTAAGGATACGGTTTCACAATTATCCCAGATTAAACCAGAGGTCTGGAAGAATACTTTGGCGCAGTATATTTTCAAAGGAAAGTATTTGTTAAAAGATTATCCCCAAAGAGATACCGTATCGTATATCACCTATCCGGGAAAGAATTATGCCTCCTACGGTGGCAAAGTAATGAATCTGGGTGTCCTGTTTAACAATGCCGGCGGTGTGAGTTATGCCGGATACCGCCAGTTATATCTGGCTTATATTCCGGATTTATCTAACCCACAAGTTGCCTTAGTTAATGTTCCCATTGCCAGTTCAGATATTCAGCCGAGCAACGGTGTAGTTCATGTATTAAATAAAACTAAGCACAATTTCGGATTTAATACAGATTCGTTTATCGAGCAGGTTGTGGTAGCGGGTATTTTGCCCCCAACACCTTAATTATTAAATTATTATAATTAAAATTTAATCAGAGATGTTCAAAAATAAAATATATCAGTTTATGCTCTTCAGTCTGGTCCTTGTGGCCATGCTTGTGGTTGCGTGTAAAAAAGGTAAGGGAATTGCCGAAGATCCTTATGCCGGAGGTAAAGTTTCGGTAGATATTAGTATTCTTTCCAAAAATACAGATCCGGATATTGTAGCGGCCGGGACAAGTTTAACAATTAAGGTCAGGGGCTTAACAACTGATAAATATAAAGATACCGATTTTAAAATTTTTGTAAATGAAATCGAAGCAGTGTTAACCTCAAGGACAGATAGTACAATTTCTTTTAAGGTGCCGCTCGAAGCCAGCACAGGGAGTATGTATATTACCCTTAACGGGGAGATATTTTTTGGCCCAATTGTAAAAGTAGGTGGGAAAGTTAGTGTTGATAATACATTTAAGATTGTAAATGGTGCCGGATCGGTAACAGGTAACGGAAACTCAGATGTGTACGCTATTCAGGCATTGACTAACGGAAGTCTTTGGTTAGGCGGCGCTTTTAACAGTTTTGAACAAAAAGGGACAGCGGTATTGCCTAATGGCGGTATTGTTCAGACAGATGCAGATGGTGCTTACTCTACTTCCGGAGTTAACTTTGGAAAAGGTGCTGTAGGTAATAATCAAACCATTTATTCTATTAACGCGATTAATACAGGTCCGAACACAGGAAAATTTATTGTAGCAGGTAGTTTTAATGCTTATAATTCTACCCGTGTAAACAGGCAGACCCTTAACAATATCACGAGATTAAATGCCAACGGCGGTTTAGATAGTATGGTTGTTGATGTGGTTAATCCAAAACCCGCCGAAACCTATAAAAACAAGGATACTATTGCCTCGTTTAATGGCGGTGTGGATGGGACAATCAGAAAAACTTTTGTATTTGGCGAACAGGTTTACATCGTTGGTAATTTTCAAAACTATAAGACGATTTATATTCCTAATTCCAGTTACGATGCCAAAGTTTATGATGTGACTAAAATGCGTCAGATCGTAAGGGTAAATGGGGATGGTTCCCTGGATCAGACTTTCCATTACAATAGCAGTACCAGGCAGAGTGAACCTGGGGCTAATGGATTTATTACAGATGCAATGATGCAAGCCGATGGTAAATTGATTTTAGTAGGCAATTTCAGCACGTTTAACCGGACTACTGTAAACCATATCGTTAGGTTAAATCTCGATGGGAGTGTAGATGGTACCTTTAATGCAGGTACCGGAGCTGATGGAGATATTTATTCGATTCGTTACAATGCGACCACCAATAAAATAGTGATTTCGGGTTTATTTACGACGTTTAATGGGAAAACTGTTGGCGGTGTAAATTTATTAAATGCCGATGGTTCTAATGTGAATACCTTTTCAAGTCTGGGGTACTCGGGTGGTGTTGCCACTTTTGCAGGCCAGTTATCCAACGGTAAAATCATAGTAGCCGGTTCCTTTAATAAGTATGGTACTTATTTGAGGCAGGGGTTTTCTATACTGGAAGCGAACGGAAGTCTGGCGGTCGGCTATAACAATACAGGTGGTTTTCAAGGTAGAATTTACGATTTAATGGAGAGTCAGGTAGCCAAGGGTACCAGGGTGACTTTGGTTGGTAATATTGTAAGATTTAACTCCATGTTCCCGCATAATGTATTACGATTGATCATTGCTAACTAATAAATGGTTTAAAGGAAAGGAATATAGAAATGAAAAGAATTATTAATCTGGATCTTAAGCTTAAGATCTTCATCATGGCCGGGCTGATTATCCTAATCGGGTTAAGTTTTGGCTGCAATAAAAATTTTGACAACGTATTGCCAGAATCATTTAAAAATGATACTGCTGGATTGGGCAATAATAGTAAGAAGGTGTTGTATATTATTATGGATGGTGTTAAAGGTTCGGTATTGGAATCATTAAGCCCGGCAAATATCACTGAAATCACCCAAAAAGCTATTTATAGCTATGATGGTTTAGCAGATTTTCAGAATAATCAACTGACCAATGCTGCGGCCTGGACCACCATGCTTACGGGTGTAGATTACACTAAGCATAAGGTAATCAGTGAAAACTTCAACGGTCTGAACTTACAGGTAACGCCAACTATTTTTACCCGGATAAAAGAAAGTCTGGGTGGTGTCAGAGCGGTTTCCATCGCAGCATCTGCTGGTTTTAATGATAATTTGGCAGCGGATGCTTCGGTAAAACAAACGGTAACTGACGATGCCGCTGTAAAAGCAGCAGTGGTTGAAGAATTAAGCACAAACGACCCTTCGATACTTGTTGCTCAATTTCATAGTGCCGAAGTGGAAGGAGCCAGCGCTGGCTATACCACAACGGCGCCTGGCTATACCAATGCGATACAAAATATCGATGGATATATTGGCGAAATTATGAAAGCCCTGAAAGCCAGAAAAACCTATACAACTGAAAATTGGCTGGTAGTGATCGCTTCTAATAAAGCTGGAGGGCTCTCCGGGGGTATTGATAACATTTATGATGATCTTTCTAGAAACACATTTGTCGCATTTTATAACCCGAAATTTGTGGTCACCGCCATCAGCCAACCAGACATCAGCAATTTGCCTTATGTTGGGACTGCGCCACGCTTTGCTTCCAATGCATCGATAAGCCCTAAAGCATTGCTAAACAGTAATACAAGCATAGGTAACTTTGGTGTAAGCGGTAATTTTACCATGATGTATAAAATGAGGGATGACCTTGGAACAGGAAGTGGCTTTCCTGCGTTCTTAGGTAAGCAAGTTACTTTAGGTTCCAGCACAGGATGGTACTATTTTAGGGGAGGTAACAATATACAGTCGATTTTTTCCGGAGCCAGTACCCTGCAGGGGGCTGCTGTAATGAATGATAGTAAATGGCATACCTATGCAATTACTATAACGACTTCAGGCAGCACAAGAACTACCGTTTTTTATATAGATGGCGTTTCTCGTAGCAGTACAAATGTTGGGGTAACGAACAGAGATAATACCGCTCCATTAAGAATTGGTGCAGATTTGGGGAAAAACACCAATTTTATGATTAAAGATCTGGCGATCTTTAATGTAGCGATGAGTCCAGCTGAGGTCATCAAAAATATGCGTATTCAGATCAGACCAGCCAACACCTATTTTGGTAATTTATTAGGCTACTGGCCATTTGATGAATCCAGCGGAACCGTAGCCGCAGATGCCTCGGGTAAAGGTAATAACATGACCTATTCCGGCCCTGTTCAGTTTATTCCATTCTCAGAAGTTTCGCCAAATATTTCTCCGGAAATTTCAGCCGCTGCATATGCTGCCGTACCTAACGGTGTAGATATCCCGGTACTCATTTACAATTGGCTAAATATCGCCGTTCCATCGCAATGGGGCTTAATGGGTAAATTATATGTACCAACAGTTACTTTTCCAATCAATTAAAAATTGCAGCATGAAATTTAATCAACTCAGTAAAATATTTGTGGCCATTTTGTTATTGACATTGACGGCTTGCAAAAAATACGGGTACAATATCCCCGATGGTTATCCAGACAGTTCGGGCAATGTTGCCACTGGTAGTATTGATACCAATATGAAGGTTATCGATAAATCAAAGTACAGTCAGGCGAGAGTCTTTCCAGGTTTAGTTGATCCATCAGAAGCCAGGGTGAAAGACCAGAAGTTTACTTTAGATTTAAATTATACGGATCAAACAGCGGGTAATTTGCGTATATCTGTGGCTCCTGAGCCGCAATATAGTACGGGGTATTATGCTGCTCCAGGCGAACTGATTAAGATTGTAGTGCCCCAGGGAATCGAAGGCCTGGTTATTCAAATCGGTGGACAAACTGATGATCTTTCGGGTAAATCTCCTTTATTGAGAGATCCGCTGATTTATATGCGTCAACAACTTTATGCAGGTCAAAACTTTGTGCGTAATCTGTATGGCGGTACTATTTATATTCGAGCGAGCCATGCTTATACCGTTCCGGTAGAGTTCAGCATTTCAGGCGCCTGTGTTTCCCCGGATTTTATTTTGGGAAAAAGCAATGATGCCGCCTGGATCGCGCAGGTTAAAGCTTCCAAAGTACCATGGCTGGAATTAAGAAGCAATCGTGTGATATTTTTAGTTCCCCGCGACAAGGTTGTAGCAGCATTTAATTCGCCGACTGAGCCATACACTCAACCTACATTGGTCATGAGTAAATGGAATGATGTATTCGAATTTGACTATAATGGCTGGATGGGCTTATCTGATAATGCTGTTGATGCGAAAGACAGAAGTCCGCAAGGTGCCTGGAGGGGCGTATTGGATATTCAATTAAGTTTGGGTTATGGTCACAGTGGTTTTCCTTTTGTGGGCCAAAATGATAATGAATGGTTTGGTAGTTTTACCAGTTTAAAAAATCTTAGCAGAGAGGGGACAGGAAACTGGGGCTCTTACCACGAATTTGGCCATAACTGTCAGCAAGGAAATGTTTGGAGCTGGAGCACATTGGGCGAAACCACCAATAACCTTTTCAATTTTAAAGTGGCCAATAGAATCGGAGCTAATTACAGCGGCCTGCACAGAGCGGTTAATAGTAATTTTCCATTAGCCATTACCTATGCAGGCGCAGCAGGACTGAAGGACTTCGACCGGGATGTGGCAATGAACGATCCTTTTAGACGCATGACGCCTTTTGTACAAATTTTTGAATTGTATGGCTATGATGCAATGACGTATTTGTACACGGAAGCCCGCCATAGTGAACGCTTAAACTCATCTGATATTCTCAAGCACAATTTTGTTTACGAAAAACTATCCGACTATACTCAGACTGATTTATCTCCATTTTTTGGTGCCTGGGGTATTCTGATTAGTGATGCTGTTGTGGCTAAAGTTTCGGCTAAATATCCGCCACTAACCAAAGCCATATGGGGATATAATCCTTTGACAAAAACCGGAGGAACCGGAGCTATTAATTACACCACAACGGTAAGCACGAGCTCTACGCAATCAAACGACGGTAATGTTAGTAATTTAATCGATGGTGTTGTTTCTACAAGTTCTTATTGGTCTTCACAAACCAGTCCTGTACCAAAGGCAGCACAAACTTTTCCTATTTCGATTACGTTGGCAACTAATTCGCCGGCACCAATGCTAATTAAAGGGGTAACCTTTGCCCAGCGTCAAAATGTTAGTACGGGTTATGTGAAAGAGGTAGAGGTGTTTACAAGTACTGATAATGTGAATTATACCAGTGTTGGTACTACTACTTTGCCGCAAACAACTGCGGTTTATAATTACAACTTCCCTGATGGCAAAATCAGTGTGAAATATGTTAAAGTGGTGATTAAAAACGGCGTAAATGCAGTTTCCTGTAATTTGTCAGAATGTAATCTTATTAAACTTTAATGAACTCAAAATATGAATAAGAATAGAAAGAAATACGATATCCTGTTTTTAGCCGGAGCGCTTCTGTTGTTGGGATTCATGGGCTGTAAAAAGTATGCTAACCCGGCACCAGTATATGAAGAATTAGTACGAACAACAACTTTGCAACGCAAGGTTTTAGTCATCAGTATTGATGGTTTAACAGGTACTGAATTACAAGCTGTGGCACCTGCCAATATTTCAGCGCTTCAAAAAAGCTCAAAATATAGCTATAATGTGCTTACTTCTTCGGTAGCTACTGATGCGGGGAGCTGGGCCTCTATATTAACAGGTGTAGGTTACACTAAACATTTAATCAGTCAAAATACCTTTGACAAAGATTTAACGGCTGGTAGCGGGGATTTTGAAGGTAGTATTACCTCCTACAGGAATGTGTTCGATTATATTACCCAGTTTAAGAATGTTAAAACAGCATTGGTTACCCCTTGGGACCCTTTGCGTAACTATTTGAAAAACACTGATTTTTCACCGGTAATCACTACGGATCTGGCAGTGAAAGATTCTACCATTAATATTTTGAATACCCAAAATTCGCTGGGGGCAATGATTGTTAATTTTAGAGATGTAGAAGCTGCAGGGGCAAACGGAGGTTACCTGTCAACAAATAACAATTACAAGGACGCCATTGTTAAAGCCGATGCCTATGTGGGGAATATTTTAACCGCATTAAAAGCCAGAAAAAATTATGCTAATGAAGATTGGCTGGTTATTTTGACTACAAATCATGGTGGAAGCAGTCTTGATCCAAAAAATGGATTTTTTATAGCTTCTAATCCGGGGTTTAAAGAGAAAGAATTGAAAAAAACAGGTTTTAATACCATATTGTTCAAAGGTACAGATGTAATCGCAGAGGTTCCAAATGATAACGGTTTGTATAATGCTGGAAGTACACAAGATTTCACTGTGCAGATGCAGGTAAAGTTTAATGGACAAACGTCTTATCCAGGTTTTCTTTCGAAAAGTACCGATGTTTTAGGTACTACCGGAACAGGCTGGGTGCTTAGACAAGGGGGTAATTCGTATTTATGCGTTGTTGGTGGTTCTGCAAATGGTGGGGCTGGTACCAATGAGTTTACCGGAGGCATTGCGGCTGATGGATCCTGGCATACGATTGCCATTACTGTAAAGTACGGGAATACAAGTACCAGAACACTGACCACCTGGTTGGATGGTGTTGCTGTAACCACTACAAATATCAGTGCTAAAGGTAATTTAAGTACACAGGAAAAATTAACTCTTGGCTATAGAAGTGTATATGGTGTTAATACCGCACTAAATTTCCAGGCGGCAGATCTTTGCTATTTTAATGTAGCCCTGGATGCGGCCACTTTATTGGCTAATAAAGGTTTAAAAGACATGAAACAGCACCCTAATTATGTAAACTTAACAGGGTATTGGCCGATAGATGAGGGAGGAGAGGGCTTAATTGCAAATAAAGCTCCTGGAGGATACAATATGGTGTTAAAAGGAAGCTATAAATGGATTGCAATGGGTACAGATGTGCCGGCTTCGGTAGCAGTAGATCCAAATGCAACGGACAAGTCTATAATTGTAGCAAATTATTCGATAGGGGCCAATATTTTGTATTGGATGAACATTAAAAATCTGGCTTCTTTTGGTATTGATGGTGATCCGTTTTTGAACCAGTTTGAATCAGAGTTTTTATTGAATTAGCTTTTATAAGGGGATTTAATTAATTGTTTTTTTTAGTTCGTTGCGATTGATTTGGTGAGTAGGATTTACTCACCGAATCATTCCGTAATTATGGCGAAGCCGATCTGAATATTTTGCAGGTTCCGGAGAAAAACTTGAAGTCCTTAAATATTGCTGTCACAACAAACATGCATTAACATTTCGATACCAATAATTTGATAAATAAGAAGAAAATGAAATACCATTTGAAAATAATCGCAACCAGTTTATTACTGGTTACAGGAGTAGGGTCTGCGAAAAGCCAAATTAGTACAGTCATGGCAAAGACGGACTCCTCAACCATGGTAGCGCCCATTAATTGGAGTAAGTTTCAAAAGAAAGTGCCTCGTAATCAAGTCACAAATGGAGTAAAAACAGCATTGCTCAATGCCAATAAGTTTGCACTGACTGCCTGGTTTAATGATGTGAAAAAATATCAGACCGATTCCAGCGGTTATCTCGACATGAAAAGTAAATCTAAGGTAAATGAATATCGATACCGTTTTCCTGCTGCGATGGCATTCGGTATAGCGATTGCCATCAAAACAGGCATATATGATGCCGCTGTAACAGGCGTGTCATTGCAGGAAGCTAAAGATAAAATGATGCTGATGATTCGTTCAGTGGCTTATGACCATAAAATCAATGGTACCCGTAAAGTATGGGGTGGCGATTGGCAGGCAGCACATTGGGCCTATTATTCAGGATATGTAGCCTGGCTCTTTTGGGATGAATTTTCGCCCAAAGATCAATCTAACATCATGAAAATGATGGTTTCTGAAGCAGATCGTTTTCTTCCTACAGCACCGCTTTATTTTAAAGACAGCAAAGGAAAAGTGCTTTTCCCAGGTGATTCAAAAATTGAAGAGGACGCCTGGAACGCTGAGTTATTGTACCTGGCCGCTGTAATGTTGCCAAATCATGCAAACTCGAACAAATGGCTATACAAGTCTGTTGAATATTTGATTGCATCCACCTCCTTACCTTCTGATTTAAATAACCAAAGAATGATACATGGCCGGTCGGTAAGTAGCTGGGTTAATGGCTATAATATGGAGGAGCCTGGTTTTGTAATCAATCATGGTATAATTCATCCACAATACAATGCTCTTGCCTCCATGATCAATGCGCCAATAATATTCTCTTTGGCAGGTAAAGCAACACCAGAAGCCGCACGTTTTAACCTTGATAAAATTTACTACTCGGTAACGACACATTCGTTTTCCTCACCGCCTTATAAGGCTCCCGGAGGTACGATGTATCGTGAAGCAACAGCTGAGGTTTATTATCCTGAAGGTTCTGACTGGGGCTTTGGTGTTTATGATAATTTTGCCAATCTGGATATTGCTGCTTTTACTTATGGCTGGGATAATCTTTCGAAAAAGCATAAAGGAGAATATTGGGCAAAACTGCACATTGATAAAGTAGTGCAACAACAAAAACGGTTTGCCGACGGGCATACCTATATTGGTGATCGTGAAAATAGTTATTTGGGGAGGGAAGAAGCAATTGCCAGTAGAATGGGCTCTGCCTGGATGACCATCTGGTTACAGCGACAGATGCCTGCAGTTTATGATAATAAGCCTATTTCCAATTAGTGGTTCAAGCGAAATTCTGTGTAAGGATGGTTTTATCGTGTGTTTAAGAGGGAAAAACGACTCTGGATATTTTACTGCTTAGGCAGATGTATTCTTTTTTTGTAGTATCTTTCGATATGACCTAATCCTGTAATTTATGAAACTCAAATCTATTGCAGTGCTTTTTTTCATCAGCACATCCATGACTATTGCACAGACAAAACAGACCCTTATCGAAAATGTCAGACTGGTAGACCATAAAACAGCGTCACTTACTGAACCGATGAATGTCTTAGTTTCCGGTCAAATGATTCAAAAGATAAGTTCATCTCCTATAGTAGTTAAAGACATAGATGTAGTGAAAATTAATGGCAATGGTAAAACCTTGATACCTGGTTTTATTGATGCCCATGTACATATGGTATTTGGTGCGCTAACTAAGGCTCAAATGATGTCGCCAGATATGACCGAAGAGGTTTTAATAAATAGTGTTGGCGTATCTTCGCAACAAATGCTGATGAGGGGATTTACTAGCGTGCGTGATGCCGGAGGTCCAATCTTTCCATTGAAATCGGCCATCGATAAAGGTAAAATTATGGGTCCGAGAATTTGGCCTTCCGGAGCAACGATTAGTCAAACAGCAGGACATGGTGATTTTAGAACACCAGACGAACGTTCACGTCGGTTCTTCGGGAAGCCTTCCCGTGCAGAACAAATGGGAGCCACCTTTATTGCCGATGGTCGGGATGATATACTTACCGCTGTTAGAGAAAATTTGCGCTTCGGAGCTAGCCAGATTAAGCTAATGGCAGGTGGAGGAACTTCTTCAGCCTATGATCCGATTGATGTTACTCAATATACATTAGACGAAATGAAAGCCGCGGTAGAAGCAGCGGAAGACTGGGGAACCTATGTAATGGTACATGCCTACACACCAAGAGCAGTACAACGTGCCGTTGAAGCAGGTGTAAAGTCTATAGAACATGGTCAAATGCTTGACGAAGAAACTCTAAAATTACTTGCCAGGAAAAATGTTTGGTTAAGCCTTCAAAACTTAATGGACAATAATGATAATATGGATGAGCAACGTAAAGAAAAACGCAAACCTGTACTAGATGGACAAGACAAAGTTTGGCCATTAGCTAAAAAACTAGGCGTAAAATTGGCCTGGGGAACAGATTTTCTTTTTGAACCAGAACTTAACAAAGATCAAAACAGTTATATCCTTCGACTTCAAAAATGGTTTAGCAATGCAGAAATTCTAAAAATGATTACACAGGATAACGGTGAGTTGTTACAACTTTCCGGACTTCGAAGCCCATACCCGGGGAAAATTGGCTTAATAGAAGAACAGGCCTATGCCGACCTATTATTGGTTGATGGCAATCCACTAAAAAATCTATCCTTAATCACCAATCCAGAGAAAAACTTTTTGTTAATTATGAAAAATGGACAGATTTTTAAAAACACGATAAAGTAAGAAAGATTCCTGATGGGACTTGCTTTTATCCTATTGGCATCAGTAAGGAAGGAAAACTTACAGAATTTAAGAGCTTTATTGAGATTAAAATAGAGTGATCGAAAAAAATAGAGCAAAAACAAAACCAGAACGATAGTTTTTTGTTTATTCGGAGTAATGTATCATTAATGGAAAATTTCCCAGTGCACAAATCATCCAGGTTGAAAAAGGGAAATTCATACAAGAAGCAGGACGAAGACTAAATAAAATGTTAAAGAAAATATGAAAAAATTAATTTTTGCAGCAACAGTAGTTACGATGGCTGTTACCACAATATCTTGTTCAAAAGATGACAAGCATTCAGAAAGTATAATTCAAAAAAGCGAGTTGCCTTCAGAATCGATAATATTCATTGATACTTATTTTTCTGGAAATGAAATACTAAGAATAGAAAGAGACACTAAAAGTGCAGACGAATATTACGAAGTTTATTTTGTTGGAGGAATGAGCGTTGATTTTGACCAATCGGGAAGATGGACAGAAGTGGACGGTAACAACCAAGCTATTCAAACGGGATTTATCCTTCCAACTATCGTAGATTATGTTAAAGTGAATTACCCAACTTCCGCTATTGAAAGCATTGACAAAAAACCATACGGATTTGATGTGGAATTGTTAAACGATATCGAGTTACGTTTCAATACAACCGGAGTGTTTTTAGGGTTAGGAAAGTAATTTAAAATGAACAAAAAAATCTGACGTCTCCCTAGAAAGGGTGATTTTGTAAAAACGCTGTTAATCTTGAGATTAACAGCGTTTTTTTTGCATTTTGAACCTTGTGATCCCGCTGGCATCGGAACCTAGTTCCAAAATCAACGTTTAAATAGTATTTAGTGTGGGTTTTAAATTCGACTCACCGAATCACTCACCACTTTTTTTATACGTTTTAACTGCAATTGGTATCTTATAAAGATAAGACTATAATTTTGTTTATTAAAAAAACATAAGGTTAAATTCTCATTAATTCGTATTCTCAGAGCACTTTACTCGATCATCTTTTCCTAAGATTTTATCATTCGAATATTCAATGCCAGTAAATACCCGCCGAACAGGTTATACCATGCGCTACTTTAACACTGATCTCATATTTAGCAGGGCGCCCATTTTCGATGAAATACCTAAAAGGCTGAAGGCCAAAACATTTTTATATGTATATGACTACTTTGGAAATGATCTCGCAGTAGCAAAAAAGCTATGTTACTAATGGGGTTTTGTATTACTGGCTGCTAGCGAAAATTGCCCTTCCTCTTGGTTGGCATATTCCTTCGGACGCTGAACGGAAGATTCTGGAGGAAAATCTGGGTATGGATGCTTCAGATCTCGATAACCCCACTTTGCATCATCGAAACGTACTGCTTATCTTATAGTTTTAATCGAATAACTTTCTGAAAAAACTACACCTTGAATTTTCTCACTAACAGAAATGCTAAAGAATGGAATTAATGGAAGCTTTAAAGTAATACTAGTTTTGGAGAGGGGTTGGAATACATGAGACTTATACTGGACGGCAGATTTTAGGTAATGGGTAGATTTTTATTAAAGTAGTTTGATCATGTTAGGATAATATGTAACTATGTAGGAAGAATCAAAGATTGAAAAATCAATGGGAAATCAATGAAATCTGTTCAACTTGAGGATAATCCAATGCTGTGGCATGAGTTTCAGTCGGGGGCTGAGCAAGCCTTTGATCAGGTTTTTACTTTTTATTATCCTTTATTGTGTGTGTATGCCAATCGTATACTGCCTCAGCCAGAATTAGGTCAAGATTTCGCACAGGAAAGTCTGATTACGGTCTGGAATCGCAGAGCTGATTTTGATAATTTTTCAAAAATCAAAGCATTTCTCTATACCTGTGTTCGCAATGCTTGTTTCAAGCAATTAGAAAAAGAGAAGGTAAGAAGCAAATATGAATCTTCATTGGGTTTTCATGAACCTGTGGATGAACAAAGTGCCCTTGAGGACATCATTCATGCGGAGGTGATCAGCAGGATTTTCGCCCAGGTAGATACTTTGCCCGAACAGTGTCGTAGAGTCATTTATATGACCTTCAAAGAGGATAAGAAACCAAAAGAAATTTCGGAAGAGCTGGGCATTACTGTAAGCACAGTAAATAGCCAGAAGATGCGCGGCCTTAATTTATTAAGAGACAAGTTATCTGAAAGCGATTATTTGGTTATTGGGCTGCTGTTATTTCCAGGGATTTGGTTTTAATCTCTTGCCTCTTATTTCCCCAGGTAAAAAAAAAATGAATTCTTTTGGACAAATTGATTAGCCATCCGGTTATATATACAATTGACGAAATATAAATGATGGAGCTCCCAAATACAGGTACGAACGGTCGCATAGCAGATTTAATCACCGGTTATCTTTTTAATGAACTTAATGATAGTGAACTGAAAGAATTGGAAAAATGGATTAATTCCGCTGCCGAAAATAAAATGATATTTGAAAGTGTTCTTGATGCGTCTAGTTTGGAAAAACAGGGACGTATCTACGCGTCAATAAATGTAAATTCTGCTTTGATCAAGGCTAAACAGCACCTGAAATTTGTTAAGCATCCTGAAATTAATACAGATAGAAAGGTTAAACAACTTTGGACACGCATTGCGGCAGTTGCATCCCTATTTTTGATTTGTACAATAGGGCTATACTACTTGAATAAAACGGGGCTAGCTGATACATCAGCGCTCTTGGTTAAACAAAATGAAATCAAAGCAGGAAGTAATAATGCAACTTTAACTTTGGGGAATGGAAAAAAAATCATCTTATCCACTGCGGTTAATGGAAAACTTGCTCATGATGCGGGTGTTGTCATTACGAAAGCTGCAGATGGGATGTTGGTCTATGAAATTAGCGCTCACAATAGGCAGGATAATCTGCAGACAAATACACTTTCAACTGAAAAAGGGGAGCAGTATCAGGTACGGTTGCCTGATGGAACTAAAGTATGGCTAAATGCAGCTAGCTCATTAAAATATCCGAGCTCTTTTAGTCAGACTAAGGAACGTCGGGTTGAATTAAATGGAGAAGCTTATTTTGAGGTAGCCAAAGATAAAGCTCACCCTTTTGTTGTTTCCACCGCCCAACAGTCCATCGAAGTACTGGGTACCCATTTCAATGTCAACAGTTATATCGATGAAGAAATTACCAAGACAACTTTATTGGAGGGTGCTGTAAAAATTAATGGAAGTGTTTTACTCAAACCTGGGGAAGAAGCGGTACTAGCCAAATCGGGATCTTTAGCCATTCACAGTGTAGATACAGAAAACGCGGTTGCCTGGAAAAACGGCCTTTTTATTTTTGAAGATGAAACATTAAAAACCGCCATGAATAAAATAGCGCGCTGGTATAATGTCGAAATTCAGTATCAGGATGACAATTTAAAACTTTTAACGGTCGGGGGCAGTATATCCAGATTTGATAAGGTATCAGAAGTTCTGAACTTCTTCGGAAAAGCCGGAAACATACAGTTTGATATCAAAGGAAGAACCATCATTATCAGTAGTAAAAAATAAACCAGAAGCTCCATTTAATAAAGGAACTTCAATTAATTAACCAATAATTCAAACCAAACAAACCAAACAAACCAAAATGAGAAAACTTCAAAAAGAGCCCTAAAGTACATTCATACGGTGGTCATATGATGAATCAGGAGCGTTGCGAGCGCCCCTGATTCGAAGATCTGATTAAACCGAAAACGAGTGTTGAATTCCTTTTTTTATTTAAACAGAATAACAAATGTATAAAAATTACACCAATAATGTATGTTGGTATAGCCAGACATTACGAAAAATCCTGTTAATTATGAAACTAACAATGGTTTTGTTAATAGCGACAATTATGCATGTAAGTGCAACAGGTTTTGCACAAAAAATAACGTTAAAACAAAAAAATATTTCAATTGAGGAGCTTTCAAAAGCAATCAGAAAACAAACAGGTTACAATATGCTTTGGCTTGGGATTGAGGGGGCCGCTTTCAAAAAAATAGATGTGGATTATACCAATGAACCTTTAAATGAGGTCTTGAAAAAATCTTTCGAAAGCCAGTCCTTAACTTACGAAATCGAAAATAAAACAATCATCGTCAAAAAAAGTAAAAACCCCCATATTGGTGATATTCAAGTTCCTTATGTCGTTATCGATATTCGTGGAAGAGTTGTTGATATGGCGGGGAAACCTCTTCCAGGGGCATCTGTGAAGGTAAAAAGAACTGGAAAGGCGGTGATTACCGATATCGAAGGACGCTTTCAATTGAAAGGAGTTGACCCGGGTGCACTGCTGGAGATTTCTTTTATCGGATATGTTTCCCAGGAAGTCAAAGTAGTTCCTGGGAAAGAAATCACTGTAGCATTGATTGAAAGTACAAATGGATTAAATGAACTGGTTGTTGTCGGTTATGGCACACAGAAGAAGGATTTGGTGACCAGTGCGATCTCAACCATGACTATGGACGAAACTAAACGATCCATTCCGACCACAACTTTGGGAAACTTACTGGCCGGGCAAATGGCGGGGGTAAGGGTGAATACTCCTGCAGGTCGCGCCGGATCAGCACCTGAAATTAAAATTCGAGGAAAATCGTCCTTTAACGATCAAAAAGTTTTGTACGTTATTGATGGTTTTGTTACCGATAATGCAGCCGATTTTAATAACCTTAGCCCTAATGATGTCGACAATATTTCGGCACTGAAAGATGCTGCTGCTACCGCCGCATATGGTGCCCGCGCATCGGGTGGTGTAATCGTGGTTACAACCAGACGTGGAGAGAGAAATCAGAAAGCCAAAATAAATTATTCATTTAATACCGGCTTTGATAAAAGGGGGAAAAATGCAGAAAGAACCAGTGCAATTGAAACCGGAGAAATCTATAATCGTCTTAATCCGACAGCACCTGACCGTTGGACCCAATCAGATTTTGATTATTTCAAAAATATCAACAATGGCTGGGGATATGACATTATAGAAGACATTTGGCAGGATCCTTCTATTACCACGCATAACCTAAGTGCATCAGGCGGTACAGATAAGCTTAGCTATTTTGTAGGTGGTTCTTATGTAAAGCAGAATGCTTTCCAGAAAAATACATCCTTCGATAAATACAATTTTCGCATTAACCTTACAGCTGATATCACTAAAAATTTAACCTTGTTTGCCGGGGTTTCCGCAAACAATAATATCACACAAAGGCCTCCAGGAAATAATGAAACGGATGATTACCGTGCTGAATTATTAAGACAGCCATATCAGCCGGTATGGACTGATGCAGGTAATCCTATTGCTTTCGACTGGCACAACCTGGGTGCAGAAATGAGGGGTGACGGGGGATATAACAGGGATAACTCATTAAAGCCGATAATTAACCTAAAAGGGACTTACAAAATTCCTTTGATTGATGGGCTTAGTGCTTCTGCTCAATACATCAAAGCATTTGACAATTATCGTAGCAAGAATTACTTTAAGCGTTATGATTTATGGGTGATGAAAACCTTTGATACTCCCAAACAGATCAGCACTAAAGAATCCGATATGCTGACAACTAGACCATCTGGGCATAATTCAGAATTTCTTTCTGAAAATTATAGCTGGGGTGAATCTGCTCAGCTGAATTTCCAGTTGAACTATGACCATACTTTTGCAGAAAAACACCACGTACAAGGATGGCTTACTTATGAAAAAGCAGAAAATAAAGGAGGTGGCTTAAATGGAACCCGCGAAAGGTTTCCCACAATATATACCGATCAATGGTGGGCTACCAGTGGGGACCGTATTGATTCTTTTGTTGGAGGAAACACAGAGCAAACTACCGGACGAAAATCATATGTTGGTCAGCTATTTTATGATTACAGCGCCAAATACCTGGCAAGTTTTACCTTCCGTTATGATGGGTCCTATAAATTCGCTCCTGAAAACAGATGGGGATTCTTTCCTTCAGGTTCAGTGGGCTGGGTAATTTCTCGTGAAAACTTTTTCAAAAATGTAAAAGGGATTGATATGCTGAAAATTAGGGCTTCTGTCGGTACTACCAGTGCGGATAACGTGAGTGCGTGGCAGTATCAACAAAAATACGAAAATTACAATTCTGCATATTTTGGAACTACACCAAGCAATAATGTAGGTATTGGTTATGGAGGAATGGTTAACCCAGATATTACCTGGGAAAAAACACGGACTTATAATGTTGGTGTTGACGTGAATTTCTTGAGTCATTTTAATGCCACTGCAGAATATTTCAGAACAAAGACCTATGACATTTTGATCGGTAGAGTTGCTCAGGTGCCACCGACTTTTAGCCGTTCATTGCCTTCATCAAATTACGGTGAATATAGATCCAATGGTGTTGAACTTACCATTGGTTACCGCAACAAAACCAGTAATTTGAATTACTATGCAAATGTAAATGTCAGTTATGTAAATGCAGTCCCAACTTTTAAAGATCAAAACATTACCTATCCATATCAAAATGAATTGAATCAATCCAGTTCAAGAGTAGTTACTTTTATCAATACTGGTATGCTTCGTACACAAGCTGATCTGGATGCTTTTGTTGCCGCCAATCCGAATTATAAATTTCAGGGTAGGGCACCTGCTTTAGGCCAACTAACCTATGCTGATTTGAGCGGTAAAGATGGAAAACCTGATGGTATTGTTGATGACTGGGACCAAACTGTTGTTCAGAAAAATACCAATCCTGTTTCATTAGGTTTAAACTTTGGTATTGAGTGGAAAGGATTCAGCCTTGATGCAAGTTTTGCTGGTAACCTACATACTTACCGAATGGTAAATGGCCTGGTAGATGGGAATGTGGAATGGAACCGTATGTGGAGGCCATGGGCTTACGATGCATGGACACCTGAAAATCCAAACGCTTCATTACCCAGACGTTATTCTGCAAATGATGGAACGAGTTGGGTAACCAATACTCCCAGTACTTTTTGGTTAAAAAGAGCTGATTTCTTAAGATTACGCATGTTGAACGTTGGGTATTCACTCCCTTCCAGTATTACCAATAAAATGGGGATTGGTGGCCTGAAGTTCTATTGCAGCGGATCCAATTTGTTTATCATTAGCGGATTCAATAAGAAATATTATGACCCTGAAATGGGTGGTCCATTTAGCTATCCTATAATGAAGTCTTTCAATTTTGGTGTCAATTTATCGCTTTAAATTATTCACGATAAACTTTTAAAAACATGAAACTCAATAATAACTATATAAAATTCTTCGTTACCGGGATATCGGCAGTAATGTTGATTTGGGGCTGTAAGAAGGGATTGGATTATCAAAATAACGGCGTAATTGGTCCTGAAATGGTATGGGGTGATTCCAATATGATCAAGGCTTACCTAAACGGAATTTATGGAAAATCAATGCCGGAATGGCCATTTAATGGTGCGAGTTCAGATGAAGCCATCAATGCACCAAAAGATTTCGGAAACTATCTGCGTGGTATCATTTCGGAAACTGGTACTAATTCAGGTCTGGATTACAATATCATAGATAGAGCGAACTTTTTTCTGGATGAATTGGCAAATGTTCCAACCACTGTCCTACCAGAGGATTTGAACAAACAATACACCGGAGAGGCGAAATTCTGGAGAGCCTGGTCTTATTGGCGTATGGTAAACAATGTAGGAGGAGTTCCTATTATTTTACACAAACAGAATTTTAATGATGTACCGGGCTTATTCAAGCCCCGTAATAAAACTTCAGAATGTGTTGCCCAGATTGTTAAAGATTTGGATAGTGCGATTCTGTTACTGCCAGGTGTTTATACCAATGCAGCAGCAGATTATGGTCGTATTACCAAAGTTGCGGCCATGGCCATGAAAGGACGAGTATTGCTTAACTATGCAAGTCCATTGTTTAATCCTACAAACGAAGCTGCGCGCTGGCAGGCAGCCTACGATGCCTGTAAAGTAGCAGTTGATTTTGGAGCAACTCAGGGGCATGCCCTGCATCCAAGGTTTCATACCATCTGGACCGACGAGCGAAACAAGGAAGTGGTCATGGTAAACCAGTTTTTTTATCCGGGTCACTCTAATAATTTTGGTTTTCTTCGTCCCGGTGTAGAGATGACCAATCAACCCTTGTTATCACTTTTACTTGCTTTTCCTAAAAAGGACGGATCTCCTATGCAGTTTGATAAGAATCAACTGAACAATCCAGCTTACAACAGTCAGTTCATGACTGATTTTTATACCAATCGTGATGACCGGTTTTTTTCTACTATTTTTTGCGGTGGAATACCACAACCAACGCCTGAGGAACAAGCTCCAGGTTATTTAAAGGGGATGAGCTTTTGGAGTGTTTGGCGTCAGGATGGACCAGATAAATATACCAATATCGCTCAAACCATTCATCCGGGTTATAGCGGTAATATGGGCTGCACTGGTTTTTTTCAGCGTAAAGGTATTGATACTACGGTTAATACAGTGGATCGTTTCAAGGCTCAAACAGACTGGGTAGAGATGCGTTATGCCGAATTGCTGATGAATTATGGCGAATGTGCCAATGAATTGGGTAAATCTTCTGAGGCTTTAGAGGTATTAAAACGAATCAGAAAGCGTGCAGGTATCACCGCAGGTGCCGGTGGGAACTATGGACTTACCGCATCAACCACCACAGATATCAGAGAAGCTTACATCAATGAACGCTTCGTGGAGTTTGCTTTTGAAGATAAACGCTTTAATGACCTTCGTCGCTGGAAACGTTACGACATCCTGAATAACCAAATGGGAAGGCATGGTTTATATATTACAGTAAAAAGCATGAATAACTTGCCTCTGCCGTATGAAAAAATTACCAGCGCTGATGCTCGTGCCAAGCTGACCGCAAACTATATTGACAATCTTGATGGGGATGGAACCTATAAATTTAGTCTTGATTTGAATCACTGGTTTTATGCGCTTTCACCATCTCAAATTTCCCAGTCAAAAAATGTTTTGCAACAAAATAAAGAATGGGGAGGAACTTTCGATCCATTACAATAAGTGAAGTAAGGGGGCTGGTTAGAGCCCCTTTTTACTTTCCTATAAACTGAAATCTAAATAAAAAATGTTAAAAAAATATTTACACACACAAATGTTCCGTAAGGCTTGCCTGCTGATGTTTTTATTTGTAAGCAATACAGAAGCTCAATCCCAGCAATTAACATCATCATCATTGCCGATAAAGCAGTTTGTTCATCCAGATCGTATCCGGTATGATGGTGCTTGTATGACCATTGAAGGGAAAGATGTCTTTATATATAGCGCAGCCTTTCATTACTTCCGCTGCCCACAAGAGCTGTGGCGTGATCGTTTTCGAAAGATCAAGGAGGCTGGATTTAATACAGTAGAAACTTACATTCCCTGGAACTGGCATGAACGCAGTATACCTTCCGGACTGAACGATAATTCCAAATTCGACTTTAAAGATCTGAAAGCCTGGCTAAAGATGGCGCAGGAGGAATTCGGTTTTTACACGATTGTGCGTCCCGGTCCTTTTCTTTGTGCCGAATGGTCGGGAGGAGGGTACCCTCGCTGGCTGGCCAAGTTTGGTCCCGGTAAAGGTGATTTGTGGCTACGCAGTGCCGATCCTGAACATATTAAATGGTCTGTTCATTGGTATAATGCTGTTTCTAAAGTATTAGCGCCAGAACAGGTTACCAGAAAGAAGAAAGGGCAGAAGGGGATTATCCTATTTCAGATCGAAAACGAGTATGATGCACATGGTACCAAAGACAAGGAGGTTTTTCTAAAGGCCTTGTATCATTCCTATAAAAACAATGGTATTGATGTGCCCTTGTTTACCTGTCTTACCAGTCAAACCAGAGCGAGTAAGGATCCGGAATTGTCGCAGGTATTTGATTGCGATAATTATTATGTAGCGAATATAAGCGATGCACCCAGTTGTGCCCGTCGTATGTACGATCTTCGCAAAAAACAAAGCAATGCTCCTGGCTTTGTAACGGAATTACAGGGAGGTTGGTTTTCTCTGGTAACAGGAACATTGAGTGAAGAACATTATTCTGATGCACGTCATTTTAAAGCAATAGGATTAATGAGCATGCTTGGAGGAGGTACCGGCATCAACTACTATATGTTTTTTGGGGGGACTCACTTTGATGGTTGGGGTGCACGTGGGATGACTACCAGTTATGACTATAATGCAGCTATCAGAGAAAGCGGCGCAACAGGTCCAAAATATTTTGCAGCGAAAGCATTGGGTGAATTTATCAGCGAGTATGGGGCTAAATTGGCAAGATCAGTAGGTGGCCCTTGTGAGCTTCAGGGTGCACCTAAAGCGCTTTTTGGTGGATTGCGTATCGCTGCTGATGGGACCAAATTAGTTTTTCTTCACAATACTGATCCTAACAAACCTTTAAAAGGCAGGGTAATTGTAGTGCCGGGAAAAGTAGCTCAATCAACAGACCCGATTTACAATGTGAATCAGAACGGAGAGAAAGTCCTGATTAAAACAGCAGTAGTTACCAATGGCAACGCTACTACAAATGATTCATTTGCAATTGATTTCAACTTACCGAATTTAGGAGCACAGGTATTGGTTATTCCTCCTGGTGCTAAGCCCGAGCAGGGTAAGTGGTGCTTAATGGAGCCAGAGCAAGTGGTTCGTCCGTCAGTAAATATTGCACATATACGTATTCCAAATGCTTTACGTTATAATGATCCTATAAATGAAGCCAAGTGGAAATCGCTTCCAAAAGAGACTTCTTTGTCGGAAGTAGGAATCAACGATTTTCGGTATAACCTGTATCGCTCAAAGTTTACTTTAAGTTCAGCCGATATTCAGCAAGAAAACAGGCTGTTGTTTAATATGTTTAGCCGTGATATTGTTTCGGTACAAGTTAATGGCAAAATTCCTAAACGCCTTTTCCCGGAAAAAGCTGATGCACAAACCTGGATTACACGTGGTGCTTATTCTCGCGTCCGCCCTAATGAATTTGATAATCGATTTGATGTAAGCGGTTTACTAAAAACAGGAGAAAACGAAATTCTAGTAGTATATGAAAACCTTGGTCATGCCCATGGTTATGTGCCTATGGAAGAGTTGGCGGGTATCAGACAGGCCGGGCTTTCCACAACAGATACGGTTTTAACACATGCACTACAGTGGGAATTGGCCACTGATGTTGCAGGCATAACAAAAGGTTTTACTACACTATCATTTAAGGCCGATAAATGGGAGCGTGTTGCACTTAATACGCAGGATGAAATTCCGCGTAAGGGCAATGGTGTTCAGCCAAAAGCTGAGCAAACAGGTCTGTTTACCTGGTACAGGGTTGAGTTTTCCCTACCTGAAAAGGATGCAAAAGTATGGATGCCATGGATGGCCAAAATTAACGCTTCAGGAAATGGGTATATGTGGCTCAATGGACGTAATATCGGTCGCCATTGGGAAGCGGGTCCACAACGTGAGTTCTTTTTACCTGAGTGCTGGTTGAATTTTGGAACTCAGAAGAATGTGCTGGTCTTTGGATTACGCCAAACTGTTAATGGCGCAACTATTAAGACTATTGAAGTACTGCCGTATCCCAATGCAGCAGAGTTCAGAAAATAAAGATTATTAATAAATGATTATTAAATAAAGATGTCTAGAATATTTCAAAAATACATTATGCTTTCCATCATCCTATTGATGCAGATTGGTGAAGCAAATAGTCAAAGTAAAAATCCAAGGGTGGATTATAACCTGAATACAGGTTGGGCCTTTTATAGAGGCGATGCGAAGCATGCCCAAATGCTCAATTATGACGATTCAAAATGGATGCCGGTAGTTTTACCACATATCATGCAGTTGGAAAAAAAACACAACGGAGCTGATATCATCTATGACGGTGTTGGATGGTATCGCCGTTACTTTAAACTATCCAAAGATCAGGCTGATAAGCGGGTTCTTCTGAATTTTGAAGGAATTATGAGCAATAGTGAAGTGTTTGTAAATGGAGAAAGTGTCGGTATCCATCACGGGGGATACGTGGGATTTACAATGGATGTTTCGAAAAAAGTAAAATTCAACAATGAAAATAATGTGATCGCTGTTCGAGTATCGGCTGAATATGATTCACTGACACCCCCAGGAAAACCACAAGGTCGATTGGATTTTTATTATTACAGCGGTATTTATCGTGATGCAAATCTGATTGTAACAGATAAACTTCATATTACGAGCGAGCTGGCTCAGCATAGTACGATGGCAAGTGGCGTTTTTGTAACCTATCCGCAAGTAAATAAGCAGCAGGCAGTGGTTCATGTGAAAACTGAAGTTGCCAATTCATATGCTACTGCGAAAGCAGGTTACTTGCAGACCCTGATTAAAGATGCAAACGGAAAAGTAGTGGCCCGGGGCAAAAGCAAATTCCATCTGGGAACAGGTAAGAACACGTTAATTGAGCAGGATTTGAATTTGATTAATCCTAACTTATGGTATCCATATACCCCTTATTTGTATTCGTTGGAGAGTCAGGTATTATTTGAGGATGGAAAGGTAGTAGATATTCGAACTGAAAAGATAGGCGTCCGTACAATTAAGTTTACGCGTGATGGAGGTTTCTTTATCAATGGAAAGCATCTGTATCTGGTAGGTGCCAATCGTCATGAAGCTTTTCCTAACATCGGTGATGCTGCATCAAATTCAATGCAGGAGCGAGATGTGATTGAGATGAAAAAAGGAGGATACAATGCTGTGAGGGCAGCGCATTATCCACAGGATCCGGCTTTTTTGGCCGCTTGTGATAAATACGGGTTGCTGGTTGTGGAATGCGTGCCGGGTTGGCAGATTTTTAATGAAAATCCGGTCTTTGCAGATCGCCTGGAATCTATAACTCGAAACATGATCAGAAGGGATCGGAATAGAGCTTCTATTGTATTATGGGAAACTGCGTTGAATGAAACAACTTACCCGCTGCAAGTTGTTAAACGTATTTTTGAGGCAGCGCATCAGGAGTATCCGGGAGATCAGCTTTATACAGCCGGCGATTATTTTAGCCATGAAGAAACAGAACCTTATTATGATGTTTTTTATAAGCAGGTCAGCAAGTTCCCCAAAGACGGGAGCGTGATGAGTAATTATCTGGAAGATCAGATTGCCATCAAACCACTTTTTGCCAGAGAATGGGGAGATGGTGTGGGAGAAAAACCCCGTGTAAGCATGATTGAAAACGAGTATGAGCAGATGCGACAAGGGCGTAGCCGTTTGACGCAATTGAACGGTGACGGATATTTTGACTGGTGTATGCTGGATGCCAATCCTCGGATGGGTGGACATTTTATGTGGAGTTACAACGATTATACCAGGGGTGCCGAAGAAGAAACGATGTATTCAGGAGTAGTAGATGTGAATCGGTACCCTAAGTTTGCCTATTACATGATGCAGAGCATGCGTCCTGGTGGAATTTCGCAAAAGGGACTGTATGAAGGGCCAATGGTATTCGTTGCTTCCTTTAATTCATCTGGCAAGTACAAAACTTCAACTTCAGAGATTACAGTTTATTCAAATTGTGATGCAGTTGAGTTGTATAGAAACGATAAGCTAATTGGAAAACAGACCCGTGCTGAGCGAACAAAGGTATATCCTCATATTGTGGCTAAAGGAGGGAGTCCAAGTTATGTGTTCGATGCCGGTGGTTTTGAGCCAGGAGAATTGAAGGCAATAGGATATATAAATGGGAAAAAGGTGACTGAGCACGCAGTTCGGACAGCAGGTGATGCCAATCATATCGAGATTGTTATTCCTGATGATCATATCACTCCTGTAGCAGATGGATCAGATATGATTCCGGTTTATTTCAAAATTTGCGATGCCAATGGTTCAGTAGTACGTGATGCAAAATCTGAAATCATTATTCGGGTTAAAGGCGAGGGTACATTGATTGGTGACGGTATATCGAGAGTCGAAATCAACCCTCAGGTAGTAGAGTCCGGGATTGGCTTCGCATTTATCAGAACATCCAAAAAAGCAGGGAAAATAGAAATCCAGGTTGAATCTAAGGGGATGAAATCCGGCCAGTTAACCGTAAACACAATCGCGTACAAAGGGATGCATTTGCCGGATGGTATACATGGTGAATTTAAAGGGCAGGAAGAAGATGGTGCAGTAGTGAAGCCCACCAAATGGGATAAAGGTTTTCTTACTAAACCCAAAGTTGAAATAAGCAATGTTTCTACAACATCTTCTCATCCTGATTTTCCAACAACAAATTTATTAGACGGTAATGATTACAGTTGGTGGATTGCCAATCAAGATCAATTTCCTCAAGTGGTTACATTGACGTTGAAAGAACCAACGACTGTGGTTGGAAGCAAGGTAAGATTTCAAAAAGACAGTTCAAAATATCGTCATAAGGTAGAGGTATCCTCAGATGGTAAAACCTGGGAACCGGTGTACGAGAAGGAATGTACAGGCTGGGACTTTAAACCTGTTCGTTTCAAGAAGACAATCAAGTATTTCAGAATCTCAATATTATCCGCAAGTGAGGGTAGGGCTGGACTGGCAGAAATAACACTTTTTAAAGACAAATAAATGAAAAGAAGAGAATTGATAAAAGGTATTGGTTTAGTTGCCGGAGCATTGTCTATATCGGGCAGTGCAATGGCGACAGAATCGGTTGCTGGTCCTAAAAAAAGAAAAGGATATTGCGTATTGCACACCTTACCGATAAAAAGATCACCTGTTTAAGCGGGCATATCCACCTGCTGGATGCTGCCGAATACAATGGCGTGAATTATTATTGTAATGGTTCCTTGAGCGGCTTTTGGTGGGAAGAGGGTGATAAACAATCTGCAGGCAAGGGCTATTATCGCGAAACACCTCCAGGGGATGCTATTTTAGATTTATATGAAGACGGCCAGGTGGAGAATAAGTATATCGAACATCATTGTTGAGGTATAAGAGTATTTAAGCTCTCAATAGTGCAATTTTAAAGATAGAATTAACATAAAACACAAGTAAATGAAACTTAGAATTAAACAAATTTTATTGAATATATTTCAGATTAGGCAGGATTTTGGTCAATCCAACAGCAGAATGAACTTATTTCTGATTCAAGATTTTAAAAACTTTTTCAGGCATGTATACTGCGTATTTGCAGTGTTGCTTCTTTTTAACCAAGCTAAGGCTCAACAAACTGTAGTAGCTCATTACAATATGGGTCGTTCAGGCGCAGTTACTTATGCTACTTCTCCAGAGATTTTAAAGGATTTGAGTGGTCTGGGCCACGATTTAAAGCGAAGTGGACAACCGGTTTTTTTTGCAGATGCTCCTGCAGATAAAAAATTAAACGGAGAGGGAGCAATCTCTTTCAAAGATCGTGGAAGCTATAGCGTAGCAAGTAATTTTGGCAAAGCTGCTTTGCCATTCGTGTTTGAAGGTTGGTTTCAGACAAATAGCAGACAAGGTGCAAATGATAAGGGAAGAAGCACTGGGGTTGTAGTAGCTTATGGCGATGATAAAAGTGGTTATGTTTTATCTCAAAAAGAAGACCAGTGGGTAGTAGTGATAGATGGAAAAGAAAACGCTAAGCCTATTGCCAAGGCAGTTCCTGGAGAATGGATTCATATAGCTGTAGTAAATGATGGTAAGGCTGTTTCGGTGCTTGCCAACGGAATAAAAACATTAACAGGTTTACCGGTAGCTAAAGCCGTAGCCGATAATTTCTCGATAGGGGCCTTAGGCAAAGGGAATTTTTTTAATGGATTAATATATGAGGTAAGGTTTGCTTCTTTTAATAAAACAAAGTTTGATGTAGCCAAACATCTATTGTTTAACGGCAAACAGCTTGCAAAAAAGCAAAAGCAAGCTACAGATGAGCAGCGTGCATTAATTGCAGCACTTGAAGCCAATAAATCAATTGTTAAGGTACAGGAGTTTCCTACTGCGCCTGCAGATCCAAAAGATTGGTTGGTAAGTCAGATTAAAACGCCGGTACAATTATTATTGCAAAAAGACCCGGGGCAAATGTCTGCAAAACTATTATTGACCAATGGTTTGCTTAGTCGCGAGTTTTATGTGGCTGATAATTTAGCTTGTGTAGGGTTTAAAAATGAAAATACAGATGCTCAATATTTAAGAGCTGTAAAGCCTGAAGCACGCGTAATGATTGATAGCACCTGGTATGATATAGGTGGATTTAGCGGACAACCGGAAAAGTCGTATTTACTAGAGAGCTGGTATAGCAATTTAATAGCAGAACCTTCTGCATTCCGTTTTACAGGTATTGAGGTAATGCAACCTACGGCGCGCTATCCTTGGCAACAAAAATATAATAGCGCTCATACGGACTGGCCACCTAAAGGTTTACATGTTTTAATGCACTATAAGGCACCATTAAATAAGAATGACTGGCAAAATACGGTACAGGTTACTGTCCATTATGAGCTGTATGAGGGCATTCCGGTTATCGCTAAATGGCTAACTATCAACAACAATACCAATTCATCTTTTGTTGTTCGTGAAACTGAATGTGAGGTTTTAGCCGTAAATCAGGATCAGATAAAACGGATACATGTTGAAAGCGATTATTCTTTTGCATTGGCCAATGCTGATAAAGAAGGATCGGCATTGATGCATTATAAAGGCACTCCTCCTGCTTACCAAACAGGTGAAAGTACTACTACATGGAGAACAGATAGTGAATACAATACCTGGGCATCCCATAATCAGGCTGAGGACAAATTTCTTGGTTTTCCGCATCATAATTTACTAATAAGCAGAGTGCCTATGGGGCCTTCTGAAACTGTGAAATCAAAACAACAGTTTACCTCATTTACTACTTTTGAGCTATTGCATGATAATGACGACAGAGAACGCCAAAGTTTGGCACATCGTAAATTCTACAGAAAACTAGCTCCACAGGTAACAGAATCTTTAATTTCCGCCGGTATTACTTCGCATGACAAAACAAAGCTTAAAGGCTTTATTGATCAAATGGGAGAATTGGGATTTGAAAGATTAGATATTATGGCATGGCCAGGTATTTCTCATGATAATCTGGATACAGGCTATGTTTCTTTATGGAAAGGGATATCATCTTATGCTGCTACTAAAGGCATAGTAATGGGAGGATACGAATTACAGGTTGCCTCAAGAGGTAGAGGGGCCGATGTGGATTGTATTGATCCGATAACCAATAAGCCGGGTAGTTTATTTGGTCAAAGTGTTTGTATTGCAAGTGATTGGCAAGATAAGTATTACACCAACATGTGGAAATTCTTTGATAGAACAGGTTTGAATGTTTTTAGTATGGATGGACCTTATCATGGTGATGTGTGTTCTTCAACAACTCATCCACATCATACCAATTTATATGATTCTCAGTGGCAACAGTGGAAACAACAGGTGCGCGTACTTCACGAACTTCAGCACCGTAATATGTATGTGGCTATTCCTGACTGGTATTTTCTAAATGGCCAAGCTGCGACAGGTATGGGCTATCGTGAGGCTAGTGCGAATTTAACCCCTAAGCAGCAACTGTTATTAGGTCGTCAATACATTTACGATGGCACCTGGCATAAAACCCCAACTATGGGTTGGATGACATTGCAACTGGTTGGATTTTATACCAATGATGCCAGGGTCGGACTTGAACCATTGTCAGAAAACCTGGATAGGTATGAAGTTGGGTTATTCCAACATTTGGCAAGTGGTTGCCAGTTTACAGTGAGAGGGAACAGATTGTACGATACTCCTGAAACAAAGGCAATGGTATCCAAATGGGTGAATTGGTTTAAGCAACATAGAGCCATTCTTACTTCAGATATTATTCACGTTGCTCGCCCGACAGGTAGAGATTTAGATGCAATGTTACATGCTAATCCGGATATTGATGAAAAGGGCATGTTAATCGTGTTTAATCCCACTGATAAGGCCATTACCAAACAAATGAAAGTGCCTCTTTACTATAATGGCTTAAAAGGAAAAGCGAAATTAACCGACCAAACCGGTAAAGTAAGCAACCTGGAACTAAATGATAAACAGGAAACTTTTGTTAATGTTACTATACCTGCCGGTGGATTTAGCTGGTTCACAATAGGTTCACAATAAAAGAGTAAACTCCATTTTTTTTGTCCAAAATAAGCTAAACGAGTTAATAAAGGTAAAATTACAGGGTATTACCCCAATAGAAAAATCAAAATGAATTGCACAGTCACACACAAATTAAATTTTTAAGATGAATAGGTTTTTGTTTACATCAGAAAAAAACATTAAACGGAAAACACCGATTATGGGATGGTCCAGCTGTCGCTACGAAATTAGTTACATTTAATTTATATTTGACTTAATGATTAACCCTTGCTATACGCTTGGGTTAACCTAGGAATTATATTCGACATCAAAATGGGAAGGTAGAATAAATTAAAGTAATAGATTGATGTTTTAGTCTGTATACGATGAAGTGTTGTTTAAATTTTAGATTAATATATTGTAATGATTAGATTTTTAAATGCTAAGATTATTTGTCTTCTTATGGTACTAACACCAGGCTTGGTGTTGGCGCAAAAACGGGAATCCAAACCTAATGTTATTTTTATTTACGCCGATGATTTGGGGTATGGAGATGTAGGTGCATATGGTGCTACAAAAATTAAAACCGCTAATTTGGATCGTTTGTCCGGGAGCGGCATTCGCTTTACAAATGCACATTCCTCTTCTGCAACATGTACGCCTTCTCGTTACGCTTTGATGACGGGTAATTATCCCTGGCGGGTTAAGGGGACTGATATCTTATCTGGTGATGCGGCTTTGATTATCCCTTTGGATAGAATTACCCTACCTAAGTTGTTCAAGAATGCAGGCTATAACACTGCTATTGTTGGGAAATGGCATTTGGGTTTAGGGGAGGGAGTAAAAAAGGACTGGAGCAATAGGGTGTCGCCTGGACCTAATGAAACAGGTTTTGATTATTCTTTCATTTTTCCGGCAACAGCAGATAGGGTACCTACCGTTTTTATGGAAAATCAGCGTGTGGTGGCTTTGGATCTTAACGATCCTATTGAGGTCGATTATAGAAATAAGGTGGGCAATGATCCAACAGGAAAAGACAATCCTGAATTGTTAAAGATGAAGGCTTCACCGGATCATGGTCATGATAATACGATTGTAAATGGAATCGGTAGGATAGGTTTTATGAGCGGTGGTCACAGTGCAAGGTGGGTGGATGAGGAGATTTCTACTACTTTTTTAACCACGGCTAAAAACTATATGAGAGAAAATGCTGATCGACCATTTTTCCTGTATCTTCCGTTAACAGAGCCCCATGTTCCAAGAATGCCAGCTACAATGTTTAAAGGCAAGAGTGGGCTTGGTTACCGTGGTGATGCAATTTTACAACTAGATTGGACAGTTGGACAAATTCTGGATGAGGTAGAGGCTCTGGGGATTAAAGAGAATACGATTATTGTTTTTAGTAGTGATAATGGTCCGGTATTGAATGATGGGTATCAGGACGGAGCTGTAACGCAAAGGAATGGTCATCTGCCTGCTGGGGTTTTACGTGGTACTAAAGGGAGTGTTTTTGAAGCAGGAACCAGGGTTCCTTTTATGATATCAGGGCCTAACATTGCAAAAGGCAAGGTGTCTGACGCACTTATTGGGCAAATCGATCTTTTGGCCTCATTTTCTAAACTGTTGAAGCAAAATGTGCCTGTGGGTGAGGCGAAGGATAGTCAGGATTTATGGAGTACGCTGATTGGAGCGACTAAAACAGGTCGGGAAATCTATGTGGAGCATTCGGAATGTTTGGCTCTTGTTAAAGGGAATTGGAAGTATATTGAACCTAATGATGGAGTTCCTTATAGAAAGTCAACGGATACTGAAACTGGTAATTCTCCAGAACCGCAATTGTACAATTTAAGAGATGATATTGGGGAGAAAAATAATCTTGCTAAAAAGTTTCCTGATAAATTGAAAGAGTTGCAGAAATTATTGCAATTAGAAAAGGATAAGAAATAGAGTGCTGATCTTTATATAAATAGATCAGCAGTTGATATAGTATCGGCTGTCCGCTAAAAGTTGTATTTTTACCCATAGCTACTTTTATTGTGTCGTAACTTCAAAAGTAAACTAACGGGTAGGAACCTTAAACCCTAAATTAAGAATATCAGTATCTATTCGTTCCATAATTACAGCTCAAAAATATTTAGTTACGAAAAACAAGTAATAACGCATAATAACGCATAATAACTCAAAATTGAAACCTAGAAAACTATCCCGAATTGTGTTTTAGAAGAGTTTGCATTATTATGCGATATTGGTTGTTTGCTAATGTTCTACATTTAGCGATATATCTTAAATAGATAGGGGCATCACCGCAAGCATAGTTTTTTTGCTTTTTCATGTAGAAGAGCATACTGAAGTTCGTTTTCATAATCAACTGATTTAAGGTTAAACAAATGTAGCCTTGCAGTTAATAGACGTCAAGTCGTTTGATGAATAAACTTTCTGTATATCAGAATGTTAACTCGTTTATTCGGTGAGTCGGGGAGAACTTCAATTTACTCACCGAATCACTCACTTTTTATATGTGATTTATTGAATAAACTGTAGTTTTGGGTAAAAACAAAAAGCCTGCAATCAATTGATTTGCAGGCTTTTAGACGTTTTGTTGCTATTTCTGGTGATCCCGCTGGGATTTGCACCTAGTGTTATAATCAGCGTTTCAACAGTATGTGGATGGTTTCGAAATTCGACTCCCCGAATAACGCACCTTTTTTTTTTAGTATATTTTAGCTGCAAATGCTATGATATAAATATACTAAATATCTAGCTTTTCTAAAAATATTTACCCTGAATCTTTTCTCATTTTTCGATTAGATTATACGAAATAAACCCAGCTACTTTTATATCTAGTCCGTTTAAAGGGCTAGTTTGTAACTTGTACGGTGATTTGATTCAAGACTGAATCAAACTCGCCATATCAGCCCCATTATTGTTCCACACACATTTACCTGTCCCCAGTAAAAGTTCTGGACATAACTCTGACCATCGGCGGTTTAGTTTTTGAATAACAAAACACAAATACCTATTTGATAGAATCCATAAACAGTATTCTACACTTTCAAAATTAACATACTTGCGTATATTTGGAAGTTAGGTGTAAGCTTACAAGACCGATATTACCGACAACATTATGATAGAAACAATAGAAATCAGTAATTTTAAAAACATTTCCAATTTGACACTTGAACTAGAAAATCTTAACGTTTTAGTCGGTTCGAATAATTCGGGTAAAAGTAGTATTCTACAAGCAATACAATTTGCAATCTCCGTTGCACAAACAACAAATTTTGAAAACTCTCGGTGGAACAATCAGACAAAAAAGCTTCCTACTTCATTAACTCCTGAACAATTAATTTATGCTCCTTTCAGAGATGTTTATTCTTTGGCATTTGGAGGTAAATTAAAAACAGAACTTAGATCAGCTATTCAAATTGAATTTACAGAAAAGGACAGCCTAAATAAAAGTAAAGTTTTAATAAGGAAAGGAAAAAATAAAAATATTGCAACTGAAATACACAACAAACCAATTGGTGAACTATTACGAAAAATTGAGGAGCCATTTTCTATTTATGTGCCAGGACTTGCGGGTATCCCAGCTTTCGAAGAATTAAAAAGCCCAGGAATTGTTAGACGTGCGGCTGCAAGAGGCGATGCGAATAATGTATTTAGAAATATTATTTGGCTTTTACATACAAATGAAAATAGTTGGAATTCATTCATTGCTGATGTAAAAGATATATTTCCAGAAATTGAAATTATAGCATCTTTTAATCAAGAGAGAGACGAGCATTTAAATGTTTTAATAAAGTATTCAGACAAGATATTGCCAATTGATGCTGCTGGAACAGGTTTTTTACAAATATTGCAAATACTGTCCTACATCAATATTTACAAACCTAAAATACTTCTCCTTGATGAACCTGATGCGCATCTTCACCCAAACAACCAAAGGAAGCTTGCAAAAAAACTTTATGACTTATCTGTAGCAAGAGGGTTTCAAATCATTATTAGCACACATTCTCGACACTTTCTTTATGAGCTTGAACCGATTGCCAAAATAAATTGGATAAATTCAGGTAAAATAGTAGAAGAAGACATTAACATAATTAATGTTCTAATGGACATAGGGGCATTAGATAAAGGCGACCTCTTAAAGAATGATAAACTCAAACTTATTGTATTAACAGAAGATGAAAATCAAACACCAATAAAAACACTTATTCAAGCATCAAACCTTCCATTAGACGAAATAGAGGTTTGGTCTTACAAAGGCTGTTCTGATGTTAAAACAGCTAATGTTTTATCCGCTTTTATTCTTAAAAGTGCACCCAATATTAAAATCGCAATTCATAGAGATAGAGATTATTTTGAGGATGATGAAATACAAAAAATAATTGAAGGTTATAATGACAACATTACATACCACTTTGTAACTGACAGAACAGATATTGAAGCTCATTTGTTAGAGCCTAATCACATAAATTATTTGCACCCCGAAATAACAATTGAAAGGGCTGAAGAACTAATAAACACTTCTATTACTGACACATTTGAGAAAACAAGAAAAAAATATGTAAACACACTTACAGACAAATCATTGAAAAGTAAAAATGGACATAAAGCAGGAGAAAATGTTGAGCTTGCCGAAAAAAACATTAAAGAAAATCCCAAAAGATATGTACATGGCAAGACGGTTTTAGGTGACTTAAAAGGAAAACTTCAAAAAGAATTGGGTAAAAATGCCGACTTATTTAAACCTTCTCAACATATAGCGACACCTATGTTTGACAAAATTAAGGAAGACTTATGGGGAGAATAAAGTCGACGATTAAAAGCACATTTGTAATAGGTGGGTTTCTGTGCTGCGCTGACAACTTTGTGGTTAAAGAAAGCTCCAATCTCAGCATTAATATTTATGCTAAAAACCTCGCCCATCGCAAATCTGCAAACCGTTATGTACAATTATAAAAGAGACACAATATGACAGATGAGGATGAACTATTGCTTTGCATTGAATGTGCGAAAGACATTCGATTGAAGAAACTAATTAAAAAGATTAACAAAAAAGGATTATGTAGTTGCTGTGAAAACAATGAATTTATTATCGATGTTGACAGTAATGAATTTACACAAATAATTAAAGCTCTAATCCGTTATCACTATTCTGAATGGGACTACAACGAGCATTGGGGTGGCAACGGTTATGGTTCATTGTTTTATGAAGGAGACAATATTTTTTTAAATAAGGCAAATTTTAAAGATCAAGATGTTTACGATGAATTAATCAACAGAATAGAATGCTTCGAAGTTTATGAAGCCTATGAAAAAGGTGTTTCAATTTTTGCAGGTTACTATGATGGTCAACAAAACCCTCTTCTTCAGTCTATAAAATCTGACTTAGATTATTCAATTAAAGAAATAGAACATAAGTTAAAGACCGAAAATTACTTTAAATTCGAAGATCAAATTATACAAATGCTTTTGGAATATGCTGACTGCTCGAAAATAAAGGTTGAGAGTAAATCCGCATTTTATAGAGCTAGAATTGGGGTTGAAAACAAAAAAAGAAGTTTGTTTGAAGGTGGATTTGAAGGAGAAGTGGTGTGTGTCCCATATTCTGCTTCTCAAATTGGCGCTCCTCCTCCGTTACTTGCTGGTATTGGACGTTTAAACAGAGCTGGCGTTTCTTATCTATATTCCGCTACGGATAAGCACACCGCAATATCGGAGATAAGACCACATCCAGGTGATGTAGTCTCAATTGGAAAGTTTATAGTAAATAATGAATTATTGATTTTCGACCTTACCGAAAGTCAGTTTTTGAATTTTTTCCAAAGCGATGAAAGCCTAGACAAGTTCGGTAAATTAAATACTTTCACAGAATTAATGCAAAAAGTCATTCCACCATCAGAAAGACACATATATAATATAACACAACTAATTGCAGATTGTATTAGAAAACTAAATTTTGATGGAATTCTGTTTCCGAGTTCTGTAGGGAACGGGGAAAATTTGGTAGTGTTTAACCCTGAGCTTATGACCTATACATTTGACGATGCAGAAGTGGTAGAAATAAAAGATGTAACATATGAGTACTTCCAGAGAAAATGGAAAAAAGACATTTCAGAAATAGAATAACAGCATAAACAAAACTATCAGACAAAATAAAAGTGTTGTTATAGAAACAAGTCTTTTGAAAAGCCCTAAAAAATTCAAACAAACACATAAACAAACCCATAGTGGGCATGCAGCCAACAAAGGTTTTATTAATCTTAAATTTGGGTAAACTTTATCTATATAGAAGAATTAATACTAGGTGCCATGTCAAACAAATATTTTAAAGCACATCAAGCTTATAACCTTAATCCAGACTGATATGATATAGGTACCATTAATGGGCTAAAA
>NZ_JAVTSB010000007.1:0-365603 GCF_032677645.1 Pedobacter gandavensis
TTTAAGGTTACCAGCTTTTTTTATGGAAATCATCGTTGGCTGGGCCAACGGGGATGAATAAATTGAATTTAGTGCCTACGCCGGGCTCACTGTCTACTGTAATATCGCCATCATTACGCTCCATAAATTCTTTGCAGACTACCAGACCTAAGCCAGTTCCTTTCTCATTCAAGGTGCCCCTGGTCGACATATTTTCTCCGCTAAACAACTTGTCAACAGTTTCTTGTTTTATCCCGACACCATTGTCATGGACCGAAAGCATCATTTGCCCTCTGTTATAGACGGAAGAAATATCAATCTCGCAGCCTTCGTAACAGAATTTTATTGCGTTACTCAGTAAGTTGCGCACTACAATTTGAATCATTAACATGTCTGCATAAACCATCATTCCCGGAAATACATCCTGGATGATTTTAATGTTTTTTGAAGCGGCGGAAGGTAAATGATAATTGACTTCATTGATGATCATACTCCTCAAATCGAAATATTCTTTATTGAGACCGTATCCTTTTAGTTGACTTCTGGACCAGTGTAAAATGTTTTCCAGCAGTTCTGTGGTATATAAAATGTCCTTGTTTAAGGTCGGTGATAACATTTTAAACTCTTCAATGGTGATCTGATCATTTGAAATCATTTTGAGTACTTCCGAAAGATTCACCAAAGGTCCGCGAAGGTCATGCGCAATGATCGAGAAAATCCGGTCTTTTAACTGGTTTAGTTTTTTAAGTTCCTCGGTTTGGTGCTGAGATCTTAGGGCATCCTGTTTAAAATGGGTGAGGTCCTGAAATTTAATGATGGTTGCATTGTTGCTCAGTTGATTTTCATCGAGGTAAAGGATGTCTGCTTCCAGGTCATGTTCCCCCAAAGGACTTTCTACCCGTAATTCTACCTTGCCCGATTGATGGTCTTTTAGGCATTGAAACAGCGCTTCCTGCTCAGGAAACAGGGATTCGATAGAAGCACCGATGATTTTTTTGCTGTTCGGTTCTTCCAGGTATTTTCTGATGGCATGGTTGTAATCGATTACTCGGTATTGCTTGTCGATCACCAAAAAACCATCCTGAATTAAGTCCATTACCTTTTCCCGGGCTACCGGTAACACATCAAAAAGTTTGTACCGGTATACAGCAATAGCCACAAAAGTGATGGTTCCGGCAAAAGCAAATGGGGTAAGGTCCAGGTTTTCCACCGGGCGAAAGCCAAAAGTATAGGCAATATTGGTTACCCAGGGGATAAGTGCCGCGATGATGATGCTGAAGTTTTGTCTTTTATAAATCGGATCCGCTTTGCGGAAAGTAGAGATCAGCAGGTAAGTGCCAATGGCGAGTAGCAGATAAAAATAGGTGGTAAATGCTTTATAAGCGATGCCGGGTTCAATGGAAACCATTGGAAAAGGACCGCTGGTATCCATAAAGTAATTCTTGTAATGGAGGTGGTGGTAATCGTTGGTCCAGACCAAAATGGAGGTAATAAAGGCCAGGCCGATGAGTATAGACAGGTTTAACGTCCTTTTATACCAATATTCTTTTCCGGATAGCTTTAAACAGAAGAGCAGCCAGTAGAGTGGAACGGTGGTGATGCCAATATATTCGATATCGATGAAGAATTTCGCATCTGCTAAATTATTAGTGGCGAGTTCCAATCCATAACCAATTGACCAGATGGCATTGGAAAGCATGACCAGGCCGAAAAGCCGCACTGCACCATGGTCTTTGCGATACGCATACCAGGATAAAAAGAGGGTGATTGCCCCGAAAAAAATTAAGAAATATGAGTACGCATTAAAGGTAAAATCCATCTAAATAGGTGATGATTAGAGCCTCACCATTGAATTCTAACGTGATTTCAAACAGGCGATTGTAAATATAAAATTACGTAATATACTGATGAATTAAAAATATTCTTAGTTTTACATTATAGTTTTACTATCAACCTAACATTGCATTATGAAAAAAATAATCTTATCTGCGTTATTCATCTGTTCGAGTATGATGGCGTTTAGTCAGATCTTACCAAGCTTCCAGTTCGGACTAAAAGGTGGGGTCAATATGACCAAGTTTAGTACAGAAGGTACATTCAAAAGTGAGAACAGAGCAGGATATTATGGTGGTATCTGGGCACGTATTGGTGCAGCAGGAATCCACTTACAACCAGAGATGTATGTTTCAGGTAAAAACACAACAGTAAAAAGGGATAATGGCTTTGAAAGTAACGTAGATTTCACAAGTTTAGATATTCCGGTGTTAATCGGTACAAAAATCGGTGCAGCTGGTGTAGGCATTCGTTTAAACACAGGACCAGTAGTTTCTTTTGTGTTGAGCAAAGATCAGTCGATTAAACAAGCAGCAACTGAGGCTTTTAACGGTAAATTTAAGGATCAAAACTTTGCATGGCAGTTTGGCGCAGGCCTGGATGTCAGTAAATTAGGTATTGACTTGAGATATGAACAAGGATTGACAAAAATTGGCAAAGATGATTACAGTGGCGCTAAAAAACTAGGCTTATTCACGTTAGGACTAGCTTACCGCTTATTCTAAAATACAATTTTTCAACAATTGTGGAAAAGGGTTGATCTTTAGGGGTTTGCCCTTTTTTTTGGCGCTAAAATTGATGTTATAATTCTCCCTGACTAAATTATGAAGACCATGAGTATCAAAGAATTATTATTAAACGGAAAAGGCTTCTCAGAGCTGCTGAAACAGTTCTCGATTGAGGCTAATGATGTTAAAATTCAGGATGAAGACGTGATCTTATCTGACCAGACTTTGCGACACAAAGACATCCTGAAAGAAAGCATCTGTATTGAAGGCAGGAATGAAGAAGGTATTGTGAACCTATTTGGTACCCTTCATTATAACCTGCTTAATAAGCTGGCCATATTTGAAATGCAGGGCTTTGAGAAAATCGCCGCAGTTTAAAATTGGCTAGGTATCCTTTATTATTTCCTTAATTTCGTAGTTAAAAGCGCCCTTTATAGGACGTATAGGATGGTTTTTGTCGTCACTTAGTACCTTCACATAACAGGCTCCGAAGTAAAAAATGAAGGAAGAATAGAATACAAATAGCATAATCAGGACAATAGATCCTGAGGTGCCATAGATGTTTCCGATACCACTAAGTGGTAACATGATCCTGAGTATGGACTTTCCGATGGTAAATAGTATTCCCGTAAGAATACCGCCATGGATCGCAGATTTCCAGCTTGGACGACCATTGGTGAGGTACTTAAATAAGACGGAGAACCAGGTGGTCACAATCACAATAAACAAGACCTGGTTTAGGATCATTAGGAAAATTCTTCCGAAAGTTGGGGCAGCATTGTTCACATAAGTCCCAATAATAACCTGCATACTGTCTGTCATGATGCCCACGAAGAATAATAATCCGGCAAGTAAAATGATCACAAATGACCTTGCGCGGAGTTTCATTTTGAAATAGAATCCCACCTTTTCCTTGATGCCAATAGACCAGATCTGATCCATGGAGTTCTTGATTACGGCAAAAAGTGTGGTAGCTACAAACATAAAGAAGATAAAACTCAATACCGTTGCATACCACTGGTGCTCTACGCCTCTGATATTTCGCAATACCTGTTTGATTTGAGTAGTACTGCTATCGTCTAATACCGTTCCTAAACGTTCAAATAAAGTATTGGCAAGGGTTTTTCGATCCGTGAAAAATCCAAATAAGCGAATTAAGATGATGAGGATGGGCGGTAGGGCGAAGTTGGCAAAAAAAGCAGTTGCTCCGGCAAGACGCAGCGGGTCGTTTTTTTGGAATAGTTTAAATGCCGCCGTAAAGCGTGTGAAAAATAATGAGATGCTTCCGATGATATTGATGTCCATTCCCGCGGGTTGCCTTGAAGGCCGAAATTAACCATTTTTTCGTATATCTCCGCCTGCTATGATGTAAAAAAGCCAGTACTGTTTCCAGACTGGCTTTCGTTTTATGAATAATAAGCGTCAGTTTTTTATAAGTTACCTCTCAATTCCTGTTCACGTTCCAGGGATTCAAATAAGGCTTTGAAATTTCCGGCACCAAAAGATTGGGCCCCTTTTCTCTGGATAATTTCAAAGAATAAGGTTGGACGGTCTTCTACCGGTTTGGTGAAAATCTGTAACAGATAGCCTTCTTCATCACAATCTACCAGGATACCCAGTTCTTTTAACTGTGCAATCTCCTCATCGATTTCACCTACACGCGTTGGCATCATGTTGTAATAGGCATCAGGGGGTGCACTTAAAAACTCAACCCCTCGAGCTTTTAATTCCCTTACAGTAGACAAAATATCTTTTGTAGCTACCGCAATGTGTTGCACCCCTTCGCCTTCATAAAATTCTAAATATTCTTCGATCTGAGATTTTTTCTTTCCTTCCGCAGGTTCATTGATCGGGAATTTAGAAAAACCGTTCCCGTTGCTCATTACCTTACTCATCAGGGCTGAGTATTCAGTATTGATCTGTTTATCATCAAATGATAGGATATTGACAAATCCCATCACCTCTTCGTACCATTTTACGGTCTCATTCATCCTGTTCCAGCCCACATTACCCACACAGTGGTCAATGTACAAGAGGCCAGCTTCTGTTGGCGCGTAATCGCTTTTCCAGTCGCGGTAACCCGGCATAAAAGTCCCTGTATAGTTCTTGCGTTCTACAAACATGTGGATGGTCTCTCCATAGGTATAGATGCCAGACATTCTGACTTCTCCATACTCGTCAGTTTTTGTCACCGGCTCCAGGTATGGTTTTGCGCCACGTTTAGTGGTTTCTTCAAAGGCACTATAGGCATCATCAACCCATAAAGCCAATACTTTTACGCCATCGCCATGTCTTTTTACATGTTCTGCAATCGGGCTTTCCGATTTCAAAGCCGTAGTTAACACCAACCTGATTTTCCCTTGTTGTAACACGTAGGAAGCACGATCCCGGACCCCTGTTTCTGGTCCGGCATATGCCAGAGACTGGAATCCAAACGCAGTTTTATAATAATGTGCAGCTTGTTTTGCATTGCCTACATAGAATTCTATGTAATCCGTTCCATTTATTGGAAGAAAATCCGGCGCTTTGGCAATCTTTTCTGCAAATGTTTGTGTACTCATGATTTAAATATTTTAAACTCTTAATCTGATTTGTCTATTTATATTGGTTTATCCAGCATTTTCCTGCCAGCTTTTGTAGTAATCCGGGTCTTCAATCTGGAGCGCATCTTCGGTTAGCATTAAAGGACGGAAAGGATCAATCATGACCGCCAGTTCTTCTGTACTTTCTTTACCGATGGATTTTTCTACGGTTCCGGGGTGTGGTCCATGAGGAATTCCACCGGGATGGAGGGTAATCTGGCCTCTAACCACACTTTTTCTGCTCATAAAATCACCATCAACATAGTATAGCACTTCATCACTGTCCACATTACTATGGTTGTATGGGGCAGGAATAGATAGGGGATGATAATCGTATTTTCTTGGTACAAAAGAGCAGATCACGAAATTATGGCCTTCAAAAGTCTGGTGTACAGGAGGTGGTTGATGTAAACGGCCTGTAATTGGTTCAAAATCATGGATAGAAAATGCCCATGGATAGTGGAAGCCGTCCCAACCTACAAAATCAAAAGGATGGGTACCATAAGTATAAGGATACATCAGGCCTTGTTTCTTGATCAGTACCTTGAAATCACCATATTCGTCGATGGTTTCCAGATCCTGAGGACGTCTGATATCGCGCTCACAATAAGGAGAATGTTCCATTAACTGCCCGTATTCGTTTCTATAACGTTTCGGAGAACGGATCGGAGAGAAACTTTCAATAATGAAAAGCCTGTTTTTCTCGTCGTCAAATTCCAATTGATAAATCGTACCCCGGGGTACGACCAGGTAATCGCCATAGGCAAAACGGATCTTTCCGAAGCCTGTTTTTAGCGTTCCGGTACCTTCATGGATAAAGATCACTTCATCTGCCTGACTATTCTTATAAAAATAGTCGGTCATAGATTTTCTTGGCGCGGCCAGGGAGATGTGTAAATCGCTGTTTACGAGGACAGGTTTTCTGCTTTTCAGGTAATCATCTTCCGGTTTGATGTTGAAACCAATCAGGCTGGTATGACGCAGATGCTTTTCGCGCGCAATCTTTGGCTCCACCGAGTAAGGCTCACCGAGTTCTTTTACGATGGTTGGCGGGTGACAATGATAAACGAGTGAGTATAAGCTGGAAAACCCTTCAGTAGAGACTAATTCTTCTGCATATAAATTGCCATCTGGCTTTCTAAAAACGGTATGACGTTTCGCAGGAATAGTTCCTAAGGTATGATAAATAGGCATAACAGTAGGTTAATTTGGTTAGAATTATATGTATATTAATAACAGTAAAACGCAGAAAACGTTTTATTCAAAAGCGAGGGAATGCTAAATGGAGTATTGTGCAAAGATGATCTTGGAAAGCATCGCATACCTGAAGGCAGCCAACGCTTGTTTGGCCACTTGATTGTGATATGTGAGGTTTAAAATCATTTTGTTTGCGGAGCTAAATTAAGTAATAATTATAGTAAAGAACAAACAATCAGCACGATTATATGTAGATAAATTATATTTAACCATCGTAGCTGTATTTTTATATAGCTTTGAATAACTTGACAAAAAACTGAGCATATGAAGCTGGTATCCTATAAAACAGAAGACAGAGAACACCTGGGTGTTTTTGTAAACGGACATATTTATAACCTGAATTCCTGCGACAAATTGTTGCCTGATGAGATGAACGAATTCCTAAGGGGAGGGGTTGATTTGATGGATCGCGCTAAAAAGGTGGATGCACAGATTAAATCCGGTGAGATCGAACCTAAAGAAGAAGCTTTCTTTGAATTACTGGCACCAGTACCGCATCCAACATCTTGCAGAGATGGTTATGCTTTTCGTCAGCATGTAGCTGCAGCACGTAGAAACCGTAAGGTAGATATGATTGCGGAGTTTGATCAGTATCCGATTTTTTACTTCACCAACCACAATGCCATTCAAGGTCCTGGTGATATCTTATGTATGCCGGATCATTTCCAAAAACTGGATTTTGAATTAGAAGTTGCCATTGTCATCGGTACTAAGGGCCGGAATATTACTGCTGCAGAAGCTGATAATTATATTGCCGGTTATATGATCATGAATGACATGAGCGCAAGAACCCTGCAAATGGAAGAAATGCTGCTGAATTTAGGTCCGGCAAAAGGGAAGGATTTCTCTACCGTAATCGGCCCTTGGTTGGTTACTCCGGATGAACTGGAAGAATATTTAACGGAAGCAAAACCTGGTCATACCGGAAAAGCTTATAACCTGGCAATGACTTGTACGGTAAATGGTGTACAGGTATCTGCAGGAAATATGGCTGATATGGACTGGACTTTCGCAGAAATTATTGAGCGTTGCGCCTATGGTGTAGATGTTTTGCCAGGCGATGTGATTGGTTCAGGTACTGTTGGTACAGGTTGTTTTCTGGAACTAAATGGCACAGGATTGTTGAATAATCCTGATTTTAAACCTCAATGGCTACAGGAAGGCGATGTGGTTGAAATGGAAATTACCGGGCTCGGACATCTGAGCAACAGCATCATTAAAGAAGACAGCGATTTCTCGATCCTTGCTTTGAAAAAGAAATAAGCTAAATATTCTACATAAAAACCTATGCTCCGCTAAGAGATGTTATTTTCTTAGCGGAGCATATCGGCTTTGCTATAAAAATTCTACAGCCCTTTTTTTAACTACTTTTAGGCAGTAACTTTGAGCGTACACAAGCTCAAATAAATATGCTGACTATCGATGTAACCACGCTTTCTGCTGTTCAATTGCAAAACTACCTGCAATATGCCATTGCACCCAGACCCATTTGTTTTGCAAGCACCATTGATCAGGAGGGGAACATCAACCTCAGTCCTTTCAGCTTTTTCAATATGTTTAGTACCAATCCGCCAATGTGCATCTTTTCTCCATCGAGAAGGGTGAGGGATGGCAGTACCAAACATACCCTTGAAAACGTGTTGGAAGTGAAAGAATGTGTCATCAATATCGTCAACTATCCGATGGTTCAGCAAATGAGTCTGGCCAGTACAGAATATGTAAAAGGGATTAATGAGTTTGAAAAGGCTGGTTTTACCATGTTACCTTCTGTTTTGGTTAAGCCACCAAGGGTGGCCGAAGCACCGGTGCAAATGGAATGTGTGGTTAAAGAAGTGATCCATTTGGGAGATCAGCCGGGCGCTGGTAACCTGATTCTGGCGGAAATAAAAATGATTCACATCAAGGAAGAAATACTGGATTCGGAAGGTAAAATCGATCAGGAAAAGATAGACCTGGTGGCTCGTTTAGGTGGCGACTGGTATTGCCGTGTAACGCAGGAAAGCCTGTTTAAAGTAGCGAAACCCTTAACCACACTGGGTATTGGCGTAGATGCCCTGCCTAAAGCTGTAAGGAACTCTTATGTGTTATCAGGGAATGACCTTGGGAGATTAGGAAACATAGAGCAGCTGCCTTCCGCAGATGATGTGGATGAAATGCAGCGCAACAGTCAGGTCAAAGAAGTTTTAGACGCTACGATTGGGGATGCCAATAACCGCGAGCGTGAGCTTCATGAACTGGCAAAGCAGTTTCTGGCAGAAGGAAATGTACTGGATGCTTTAAAGATTGTGTTGTTATAAAAGCTCGTAAAAAGCCTTTAGAAGGGTTTTTATAAAATACTCACTACTTTCATAAAACGTTTCTTGTAGAAACCCTCGTTTAAGCTGGTAATGGTAACGCCTTTTGCAGCACCTGAAGAAGCGTGGATAAACTTGATTTCATCGCCGTCTATTGCAGAAATAATCCCTACATGGCCAACACGACGAACCCGGCTGTTGGTACCGGTAAAGATGATCACATCTCCAACCTGAGCATCAGCAAGCTTTTTATCCTGTCCTTTGGTCGCAAAATCTCTGGACGACCTTGGGGCATTGATCCCGAAATTCTTAAACACGTAGTTTACAAATCCGGAACAGTCGAAACCTACTTTCGGATTGCTGGAAGCATAACGGTAACGGGTACCAATCATGGACTTCGCAAAAGATAACAAATTGACTGGTTGAAATTTGCTGGCAGGAAGTGCCGGTAAGTTTTCCATAATTTTGAAAACCATATCCTGATAAGGAATAGGTGTCAAAGACTGCGACTTTGCAGCAAAGGTACTTATGGATAGAAAAAGGAGAATTAGGATGCTTTTCTTCATAGGGATTGGGCTAAAGATAATAAAACTATCTTTAGCCTAAAGTAATGTTGATAAGTAATTGATTAAGGGGTGGTTACTGCTACAGGTAGCACTTTTCCATTGAAAAACTTGTGTCCGGTCTTCGCAAAGTCGGCCACATATTTACCCATTTCAAAGGCCATAACCGGCGATTCATAGCCTGGGAAGGCTAATTCCAGCATTTCTGTTTGCGCAGAACCTAGAGCCAGACAGTTAACTTTAATACCCGTTTCTACTAATTCAGCTGCCAGACATTCCGTTAAAGTATGCAAAGCAGACTTGCTCGACGAGTACGCGGCAAGGCCTGGGAACTTTACGCTACCCTGAAAACCACCCATGCTACCAATGTTTACAATATGGCTGCCAGCCATCATTAAAGGCAATAGGTTCTGAATCATATTGAAATGACCCAATACATTGCTTTCGAACATTTCATATAGATCATCTTTACTGGTTTCCAGGAAAGACTTGTTGATCAATGCGCCTGCATTGTTGATTAAAATGTCTACGGTACCTAATTTTTCCTTTAGAAAAGGAAGTAACACCGCATAATCATCCTTAACAATGTCAAATTCTACCGGAAGCAATACGCAATCCGGATTGATACTTCTGGCAATTTCCAGCAGTTTACGTAGTTTGTCCGCAGAACGGGCAATACATACAATTTTATTCTCTTTGTAATTACTGAACTCTAATGCGGCTTCAAAACCTATTCCGCTGCTCGCACCTGTTAATACTATATTCATTTAATCTTCTTCTGTAATCAACTGACTTACCGGATTTTCAATCACATGTAAACCATCTGTAATTAATTTAAAATGATCTGGCTCATTCGCCGCTTTTAGCTCCAGGTAAATCCGTATCTCTTTTTCCAGTTCAGGATCAAGATTTTTGTGGTAAAGGATCTCAAGAATCTCTAAAGCAGCCAGCCAGTCGGCACGATGATCTGTTTTTAAAGCTTCAAATAAAGCAATCACCTGCTCGTAGTTTCTTTTATCTTCTCTGATCGTACGAATTTCCTTGTAAATCGCATGTAACTGCTGCGTTTTCTCGTCGTACGTTACTTTATGTGTTTGTTTATCACTGACGTGTGTGATTTCTTCGTAAGCATCTTTATCGGCAGCACCATTGAAGACAGAAATGATTTTCTCGCCTACTGCCATGTCATAAGTACCCCACTCCGGTTGGAAAAGCACATTGCCATTGTCTTCTTTTACGGTACAATCTTCAAATACAATCAGGATCGTTTTGTCCTTATGTTGAAGAATATCTTTCACCATTCCATTTACATGGATGCCACTGTCAAAGGTTACATCCGCGCGGCTACCAATTGCAATGCCTTGTTCCTGCAATTCCGCCAGACTAAGATCTTCCAATACCAGGCCATTTAAGCGGCCAACAGGAGAGGAGAAGCCGTCTTTATGGTAGAATTTGCCATGGCCTTCTAATTGTACCGAATCTACTGCCAGGGCAGAAGGACCCGTTGTTTTGATGAAAGTAAGCTCATCAGCGGTATTCAGACCCATGTCTGTAAAGATACCGGTTACCTGTAATCCGGAACTGTAAACTGCCGTTGCCGGGTTTTTACACTCAATGGCTTTAACTACGCTTTCGGCACCGCCACGTCTGAACGCCATAGTATCCGCAAACTGCTCTAGAACATCAATCAGGTTCTGGAAATTCTCCGTTACAAACAGTTGTGGCTGTTGTTTCGTGATGTCGTAGGAATAATTGATCGTATCAATATTGTACCATAGTTTGGTAACTTCTTCTTTCATACAGCTGGAACTTTCTCCGATAGAAGAAAGCAGTCCTGCACCGTATATTTTCGGGTTTTCCAGAGTACCGATCAAGCCATATTCTACGGTCCACCAATGTAAACGACCCAACAGGGACATTTCCGAAGGCTCGCCCATATTTTCTGAAACCACTTGTAAGTGTTTCTCCGCTTTTGCAATTTCCTGTTCCGGTGCATTTGCCGCTTCTTTTAAGATACTCAGGTTGCGAATTGCTTCGTACAACTCAAAATCTTTCGAAGAAAACATGGCTTTAGCACCGATAGAGCCAAAGTAGCTCAGGTAATTGTTGTAATCGGTATCTGCAATAATCGGGGCATGCCCGGCCGACTCATGGATGATATCCGGAGCTGGTGTATATTCAATATGGTTAATCTGACGTATGTCTGCTGCAATCACCAATACCCGGTAAGCCTGGTATTCCATGAAAGCCGCAGGCGGAATAAATCCATCTACAGTAACGGCACCCCAGCCAATTTTGCCAAGGTTATCGTTCATGGTTTGTAAATTAGGGATATGTTCGATACTTAAACCTGCGCGTTGCAAACCTTTGATATAAGGATAATAGGCCACTTGTTTCAGATAGCTGTAGTTCTGACGCATTACATAGCGCCATACTGCCTGATCAATTGGCGTATATTTTTCATAATGCTGCTCTACAATAAATTGCCTTAAATGCTTAGGAAGCTTAGCTACTCGTGGATTGTTAAAGTCATTAAAATCACTCATTACCTATATCGTTTATATAAAGCCCAATATAAGAAAATCTATTTCTTCTCCTAAACAAAAGCTGCCCTGACTACGGAAAATAACGGAAAGTAGACATAACCAGGTACTAAAACTCCTATTTCTTCACTTTAAAAGTAAAGTGTTTTTGGGAGAAATAACTAAACACGGCAAGGAGTAAAGAAATGATCACTTTGGTAACTGTCGGGTAAAAACCAAAGGCTTCGACCAGTACTTTAAACAAAGCATAATTGATTAGGATATTGGTGGCTACCACAGAGGCATACCTAAACAACTGAATCCGGCCTTTTAAGGTCGACTTTGTAAAGACCAGATATTTGTTCAGGGTAAAACCGATGAAAAAAGTAATCACCGATTCTATGGCAAGAGCCGCAATCGGTGCAGTAATGAGCTTTGGGAGAAAAGAGATAGTCAAATGAACATCCTGCTGTTTCAACACCCAATTATAGACAATATAGTAAATCACAATTCCGGCAGCAGTTGTAGTGCCCCCGGAAGCGATATATCGAAACGTATGTAAGGAAATGTATTTTGAAAAAGGAGGATAGAAAAAGTCTATGAGCTTTAACAAAGCTTTGCGCATACTTATTTTTTATAGGTTAACTGGTTTGCGATCATTCTGTTGTTGTACTGTTGTCTGAAAGCTTTCAATTTCTTTTCCATATCCGCGGCAACTTCCGGTTCTTCCGCAAGGATATTGTGTTTGCTGAAACGGTCTTTTTTAAGGTTATATAAGGCCAGGTTGTCCTTGCCATCATTCACCAGGTAATAATCACCCATGAAAAAGTTAAAAGAACCGTCGTTATTGTTCACCACAAAGTTATCCGTTTTTCTGTCAAAAGCATCAAATCCCATAGAGAAGTAAGGCTTGTCGTAATTCAGGTAGTTCAACACAGTTGGCATGATGTCCATTTGTTGCACCAGCTTATCCGACAATCCTTTTAAGGAACCATCCGGGCGATAAAAAATAATAGGGATCGAGTAATAGCCTGGTGTATTCTGGTATTCCGGATGAAAAGTCACCGTAGCATGATCTGCGCAAAGCACAAACAATGTATTCTTATACCATGGCATTGTAGATGCCGTTTTGAAGAAATTACGCAAAGCCATATCCGTATAACCCATAGGTTCATGTACCGGAAGTGGCCCTTTAGGGAATTTCCCGATATACTCATCCGGAACACGGAAAGGGTGATGAGAAGATAAAGTGAACACACTGGCAAAGAAAGGCTGTTTTAGTGTATTTAATGTTTTTGCCGTGAACTGTAAGAAGGGATCGTCCCAGATACCCCAGGTACCGTCAGAATCACCGGTCTTCTGGTATTCATTTTCACCAAAGTATTTCTTTACACCTGCCAAATGGGTATAAGAAGAGAAGCCCATGGAACCATTTGGTGCACCATGGAAAAATGCGGTTTCATAACCTTCCTTACCAAGGATTTCCGCAATACTGGTGGTTTTATTGCCCGAATAAATGGACAATACAAAAGGTTCATTAATAGAAGGAATTCCGGTAATTACAGAAGGAAGGGCGTCAATAGACTTCCGGCCATTCGCATAACTCTTGTTAAAAGTATAGCTCTGCGCCGCTAAAGAATCCAGAAAAGGGGTGTATCCTTTATACTTACCACCGTCAAGATCTTTGTTAAAGTAGCCCATGTGCTCTTTTCCCAGACTTTCCACAATGATAAACATGACGTTTAGCTTGTTAAAATTCCCGCTATCTTTTGGGAGATGAATGGGGTTGTAAAGGTTGTTTAAGGTTTTCTCATCGTAATAGTTAACCGGCGATAATTTAGAAACTCTTAAGGTTCTGATGATGGCGAAAGGCGTGTTTAACACCAGGCTCATCTGATCCGGTGTATCCACAAATTCGCCCGCATTGCTTAATGTGATTGGTCTGGTACCAAATCCCCAGCCGCCACGAACTCCTGTGATACACATCACCGCAATTACAAATACCAAAACCGTATGTAATACATAGACTGGCCAGGTAAAACGGGCAGGTTTTTTAACGGTTACCAAATCATATAATTTGATGAACAACCAGATAAATACGGCAAGTAAGATCAAGAGGTACCAATAGTCTTTCCCGAAATCACCGAAGAGTTTCAGCTTGTTGTTTTCATTACTAAACTGGCTGAAAACCGTTGCTGTTGTTCTTTTAAGCGTAAATTTATAATAGACGAAATCCATGAGATTGGCTACAATCCCTAAACTGTTGGTGATGATGAACCACCATTTGAAAAATCTTTGATAACCTTCGTTATACCGGAAAGGAAAAGGAATTACATGCGCAAGAATATAAATCGAATTGATATAAACTAAAGCGGAAACATCAAACTTTAAGCCGCCCCAAAGGATGTACAGGTACTTAGGCAGTGTAATGTTTTGGAAGAGATCCTGGTTGAAAAGGTAGAAACCGATTCTACATAAGGTATATAGTAGTAATAATATTAGAAAGCGGTAAGCCAGCGCCAGATAAAGGTTTAGGCCTGTTGTGTCTTTTATTTTCAATTCTTGAATATTTGCTCCAAAGCTAATAATTGATAATGATTTATTAATGTTAAATTAATCAAAAGGGCTATCTCCTTATGGAAGACAGCCCTTTTTGATCATTGGTAGCTATTTCTCTATAATATCATGCTCTAGGAAAAATAGATGTCTTTAAAGTTCAGCGTTTTCGTAGTGTCAATTCTTCTGTTGAAACGTTCTGGTTTGATCTCATTTAAGGTGTCAAAGCCACAAGCTTCCATCAGTTCTATCGTAGCGTGAACGGTATTTTTATGGAAATTGGCCACACGATGTTTTTTATCGGTCACGTCAATCCCTTTAAATAAGCTTTTATCTTGTGTTGCAATACCTACAGGGCATTTACCACTGTCGCATTTAAGGGCCTGAATACAACCCAGAGCCATCATCATACCTCTGGCACTATAGCAAGCGTCTGCACCTAAGGCAACCACACGCATAATGTCGAATCCGGTAATGATCTTTCCTGAAGCCAGGATTTTAATGTCTTCTCTTAGTCCGTATTGTTTCAAAGTGATGTTTACAAAAGCAAGGGCATCTAATAAAGGCATCCCTACATAATCTGTATATTCCAGTGGCGCTGCACCGGTTCCACCTTCTGCACCATCAATGGTAATGAAATCCGGAGAGATTTTAGTGGCGATCATCGCTTCGCAGATCTCAATAAATTCTTCTTTGCTACCGATACATAGTTTAAAGCCGACAGGTTTACCACCTGAAAGCTCACGCAATTGGTGCATAAAGTACATCAGACCTGTTGCATCAGAGAAAGTACTGTGTGCTGGTGGAGAAAGAATGGTTGTTCCTGCAACCACATTTCTGATTTCCGCAATCTCTGGTGTATTCTTGGCTGCTGGTAAAATACCACCATGACCAGGTTTTGCACCCTGCGAAAGTTTAAGCTCAATCATTTTCACGTATTCTCTTTTCGAGTTCTTTTGAAACAGTGCAGCATCAAATTTACCTTCTGCATCTCTACAACCGAAATAACCGGTACCTACCTGCCAGATCAGGTCGCCACCACCTTTAACGTGGTAAGGACTAATCCCACCTTCGCCGGTATTGTGTGCAAATTTATTCAAATGGGCACCATTACTAAGCGATTGAATCGCTGTTTTACTTAATGCACCAAAACTCATTGCTCCGATATTCAGGATACTCAGGTCGTAAGGCTGCGAACAAACCGAACCTCCAACTTTTACCCTTAAATCCATATTAGAAATCCTTTTAGGATAAATACTGTGGGATACCCACTCGTAACCTTCCTGATAAGGATCTACCTGCATTCCGAAGGCAACCGTTTCTCTTTCGTTTTTTGCTCTTTGGTAAACAATAGAACGTTGACGACGGTTAAAGGGCTTGCCATCTAATTCCGATTCAAAGAAATACTGACGCATCTCAGGTCTGATCGACTCAAAGAAATAGCGTAAGCGGCCAATGACCGGATAATTGCGGAGCACCGCATGTTTAGATTGAAAACGGTCGTATGCCAGAGCCGTAATCAGAATAACGGGCAACGCTATTAATAAATGGAAGGCAGATTTCTGATAAAATGCATTCACGATTAAAGCGATAATGCCAAATAAGGCGATCCAAAGAAATACTGTTCCTAGTATGGAACGAAATCCTTTTTGTTTCATAAGATGGTGATAAATAAAAGTAAAATGAACATCCTTCAGGCATATGATTTTTGAATCGTATACCTTCAAAATGAATTTAAATAATGATTTTTCGAATAGAATAGGCCCCTGAATCGAGAATCTTATGGCGAAGGACTCGGGGCTAAGAGAATAAAATCTCTCGAGGTACTCTGAAAAACAAAGCCAAAAGCGTAGTTCTCCCGCTCATATCGGCCGAAGCGCTTATACGCGGTGTTGTACTTATCCTCAGTTGTTTTCATTGGCGCAAAGCTCGGCACCTTTTTCCTCAATTCAAAGGAATTTGACGTTATTAATTGTAAAAATTAATCCGGGAGGGATACAAAGTCGATGACGGCACAATAACGGTACCTTGGGTGTGGTTGAATACTCAAACCAACGGTGTTGAGTTCGGCAGATTTGTTTAAGATCAGTTTGCGGTGCCCTAAGTTAGGAACACCCTTGTCCAGCAGCAACATACATACGTTCTCCAGTCCTGAGTTGAATCCAAAAGCAATACATTCCCCATTAGATTTCTTCGGATATGCAGTGCCGATGCGTTGGTTTAACGTACGTCCGTCTTTCGAAGTATGACCCGCATAATTGTTTCTATTTAAGTCTTTTGCATGACCTTTGGCGATGTTTGTCAGCGCCCTGTCCGGCCAAAAAACCGGAAAATCCTTAATCTGCTGCAGATCTCTTCTTAAGCTGCGGTAATAATTGTCATTTCTGCTCACTTTTAGCTCTTCATAATTGCCATATTGCCTGACCTTCATGTTATAGGCATCTACGAAATCCTGAAAATAGGTATCAAAAAAACGGGCACCATCCATTCTGGCCAGATTCATATAAATCACCATGTCTTTTTCTTCGGCAGTGAGGTAGCTGGCATCACCGGCTGTATTGGCCATTCTCAGTTCCTCTCTAGTCCAGCTGTCATCTGGTGATTGGGCAGTTGACTGAGGAGCAGGGGAGGTAAATGGTAGTATTAGTAAGAGCGCAAGGGCGATGATCTTCATCTTATCTGTCTTTATTCCTGATCAGTTATTATTTAGCTGACCGATTTCCCTGCATTAACGCAAAACACCGGCCATATGGTATAAATAGGAGGTACTCTTGTTGAATTTATAAATTAGGAACGGGATTTCCTGAGTCTGCGCAAAGAAAATACTCAGGCAGCGGAAATAAATCATCAGGTAAAACCTCCGGGAAACAAAAAAGGAGCTGCCGGCAAGACAACTCCTTTTTTAAAGTATAAATCAGCTCCTTAGAACCTGTAGTTTAATGTAGCTACAAATTGTCTTGGAGGGATTGGATTCACACTGTAATTCTCGTGTACAAAATAGTTCAGCTCATTAGTGATGTTCGCTATTTTAGTTAACAGAGATAGTTTTTTCCATTGGTAACCAGCAGAAAGGTCAAAGGTAGTGAAGGCTTTTAAAGGAATAATTCCAGTAGAAGTTCCTGATTTGTTGGTATTTCTACCACCATTACGGTCGCCTGTATAATAAGCAGAAGCACCTAGTTTCAAACCTTTCAGGTTGCCATTCTGGAGCGTATAGAATAGAGATCCGTTAGCGGTGTTTTTAGTGGTACCTACTAAGCGTTCGCCTTCAATGATGCCACCAGGTACTACTTTATTGTCAGCAGTTTTAGAGGGTTCACGGGTATGTGTATAACGCATATAGTTATAACTGTAACCGGCAAGGAAATTTAATCCTTCTACGATTGTTCCCGTAATGTCCAGTTCCACACCATCACTGGCTGTTTTACCGGTAAATTCTTTTAGGTTAGTATCACCATTGATACTGCCATCAGGTTTAAATTCCGCAGTTTGCGCGAATTTATTGTTGTTGATTCTATACACCGTCAGGTTAGCTGTTAAACGACCACCAAGGAAGTCATTTTTAATGCCAGCTTCATACTGATCAATGATCGAAGGATCCATCGGTGCATTTGTAGTGATATCTAATCCGGCATTTGAAGTGAAGTTATTGGCATAACTCACATAAATTGAAGTCGTTTTGAATGGCTCATAGATGAAACCTAATTTAGGAGAAAAAGCACTTTCTGTTTTAGATTTCTCAATACCATTGGGCGAGATCGTTTGTAAACCTGTAGCATAGGTTGTAACCACAGATCTTGGTGTTTTCTGGAAGCTATAACGTAAACCGGCCAATACTTTAAACTGATCTGTTAAAGCGATTAAATCCTGTATAAAACCACCCATTCTATAAATCGGAGTTTTAGTGTCAGAAATTAATGGCGTTTCCGGCATATTAAAGTTAGAAGGTATGTTAAAGCTGGCTGGATCCAGAATGTTTACCTGATCATAATATTTAGCTTTTGTATCGTCCGGAGTAATTAAGTTATTAGGAACACTATAACCATAAGCTTTAGTAATCGATTGATCTGCATCAGCGCCTACCAATAAAGTATGTGTAATTCCGGCCGTTTTAAATGAACCGCTTAAGTTGATTTGTTGGTTATAAGTTTGCTCATCTGTTTTAGAACGCGTTAATGCACGGTACCATACACCAGTAGCTAATGCTGCAGGGCGTTCAGAAGAGAAGTAATTTCTGTCGTAAGATTGCAAAGAGGCAACTACGTTTAATTTCCAGTTGTCGTTAAACTTGTGGGTAATATTTGCTTGTGCAGTAGTGGTATTTGTTTTGTTATAGGCCCAACGGGTATTTAAAAACATGCTTCTGTTGATGTTTCCAGGCAATTGGTTCCCAACGGTACCAACCCCGAAATCCGGTGTGAAATCACTTTTCAGGTAATCTCCCTGAAGCAAGATTTCCGTTTTATCACTTAGTTTATATAATAGTGACGGATTTACATAAACGCGGTTAGAAGTAACATGGTCTCTGAAACTACCGGCATCTTCGTAAGTACCAATCATACGGAAAGCAAGGTCTTTAGTAATCGGGCCATAAATATCAGCTGTAGGCTTATAAAGATCATAGCTGCCAGCACGCATGGATACTTCTCCACCATAGTTGAATTGTGGTTTTTTAGTCACCATGTTCACTACAGCACCACCAGAAACACCACCATATAATAAAGCAGCACTACCTTTTAATACTTCTACGGACTCTAAAGTACTGGTTTCGGGCATGCCACCAGTAGTGGTACGCGCTCCGTTTTTGAATACATTATTGGTTCCTAAGGCATAACCACGGGCATAAAATGTTTCACCACTTACGCCACCACGGTTGGCACCAAAAGCAACACCATTTACATTTTTCAACACGTCGCTTAATCTGCTGGCTTGTTGGTCAGTAATCGTTTGACTGTTGATGATCTGTACGGCCTGAGGAAGATCTTTAGCCGGGATGTTTACTTTACCAAGGCTCACCGGTTTTTTGTTCGGACTGATATTAGCCGCGATAATTACTTCATTTAGTTCAGAAGAGCTTTCGTTCAATGTAAAGTACAACTTCGTGTCCTGACCTTCGATAACGGTTGCGGTTTGAGTTTGCACTTCTAGACCGATGTAAGAAGTCTTTACAGTATATTTTCCTGATTTCAGGTGATTGAAGGTAAAAGTACCATCGTCTTTAGTCAGTGTTTTTCTGTTGTTTTCTACAATTTGTACATTCACGTAGGCAGCAGGTTTCCCATCGCTGGTACTCACTTTTCCACTGATTGTACCTCTTACAGGTGCCGATGCCAGTTGCGCAAAGGAGGTAGTGGTCAATAAGGTAAGCAGCATGAAGCTGAATAATATGTAAAGTTTTTTCATATATAGTTTATTTAGATTAATTCTAGAAAGGCGCAAATGTAAGTGCTGATTCTGACAAGTGCAAGAATTATTTAGATTAATTGTAAATAGACTAAAAAGAGGCCTTAGCGCTATTAAGAATAACGATCGCAGGGATTGCAATAAAGGCCGAAATGGAAGAATAGGGAGGGAAATATAAAAATATTTTCAGTCGGATATAATAAACTGGATAGAAGAGCGTCTTTATATATGAGAGCGTTAATTTAAACGGGGAGGTTTCGGAGGAAACTTCCCCGTTTTACTTTAGAAGCTTATTTTAAATGCCACAGTGGTTATTTTAAACACCAGACATGATAGGTGTCGTCTTTCATTTCTGATCCTTCCACTACCTTTTCGAACCCAGGGAATTTACGTCCCCAATCCTGCAGGCTGCGGATATAGCTTAACCATGGACCATCTGCCGGACCAAAATTCTCACCCGGCATAATGATTGGAATTCCAGGAGGATAAGGGATAACTCCTACCGCAGACGTTCTGCCGGCCAGTTTATCCAGAGGCAATAACTCTACATCACCCGACATCAGTTTTTGGAAACCAACTCTTGGCGTGGTAATCGGTGTTGGCAATTGACTAAATGCTGCCGTTTGCCATTTATCCATGTTGCTTTCTCTCATGTTATGGAACATCTCATCAGCAAGGTCTTTCAATCCCATTTTTCCATAACGATCAGGGTAGTTCGCAGGAAGGTCAGGGATAGTTACCGTTAACGGTGCGTTTTCATCATACAATCTTTTGAACTCTAAAAGCGCATTGATCAAGGTACCCCATTTTCCCTTGGTATTTCCTACGGAGAACAGGCAAAGGACCATGAAATCTGTCGTTCTGGAAGGGATAATACCTTTGGCATATAAGAACGACGACAATACGGCTGCGGGAATTCCCCAGGTACTCAATTTACCATTATCTTCCATTCCCGGGCATAAAATACCGGCTTTAATCGGATCTAACATACACCAGTTTTCGGTCATATGATCGAAACCATGCCAGGCATCACCAGGTTTTAATACCCAGCATTTCGGATCATGACTCAGCAATTCTTTCGGTGCATCTGCAAAATCTATTTCTTTGCCAGTTGCGGGATCAGTTACCGTTGGCGCATTCCAGGAACCAAAGAACCAGTCTTTTTTCTGATGGAAAGCACGTTGTGTACGCGCTAATGCCTGGCGGAAATCTACCGCTTCATCAATTACATCCTGAATCAGAATTTCTCCCTGTGGACCGTCCATCATCGCTGCACCAATTTCATTAGAAGCGATAATCGCGTACAATGGAGAGGTGGTAGATTGTAAAAGGTAAGATTCGTTAAATCGGCTATGCTCAATCGGCCTTCTGCCATTCCTTACATGGATATAAGAAGATTGAGAGAGTGCCGCCAATAATTTATGCGTAGAATGCGTTACAAATATCGTAGGCGCATCTTTTGGATGATCTTCCGCTTTACCGCGTAGGCCAAAACGATCTTTGTATAAAGGGTTAAAACGGGCATAAGCATACCAGGCCTCATCTAAGTGGATCTGGTCTACGGTTGGGGCCAGGATACCTTCCAGCTCTTTAGAATTGTAGCACATCCCATCGTAAGTACTGTTTGTTACTACAGCATACACAGGTCTGTCCTGAACCGCTAAATCTTTAAGCGCGTGGTTTTTTATTTTCGACTGGATCACTTCCGGAGAAAATTCTTTTGCCGGAATCGGGCCGATGATCCCAAAACGGTTACGGGTAGGGATAAAGAAAACCGGAATCGCACTGGTCATGGTTAAGGATTGCTCTATGGATTTATGACAATTTCTATCACATAGCGCGTACTGTCCATCGCTAACTGCCGCGATAAAAACTGCTCTGTTAGAACCGGAAGTTCCATTCAGCATGTTGTAACTTAAATGTGAGCCAAAAACCTTTGCGACATAGGCTTCCGATTCTTTTACCGGTCCTTCATGGTCTAACAGGGAGCCTAATGGTGTTCTTTCGATCCCTGTATCCGTGCGGAAAAGGTTCTCTCCAAAGTAATCAAAAAACACTCTTCCTACTGGAGATTTTGTAAAGGCAATCCCACCCTGATGCCCCGGAGCAGCCCAGGAGTACTCTGCTGAGCTCTCTGTATAGTTGATTAAAGCTTTAGTAAATGGAGGTAATAAGTTTTCAAAATAATGATGAATCGCGATCTCAATCCTGCCACCAAGAAAGGAAGCTGTATCTTCCAGCATCCAGATAAATTCATTAGCCAGGCTCATCGATTCTATAGTGAAAGAATGCTGATCGCCTTTTTCTGCCAATAAAAATACCGGTACAGCAGCATTTCTTTTTCTGATTTCATTCAGTAATGCCGTTCCCTGTTGATGGGTCGCATCGTCATTATCACCTAAAGTCCAGTCCAGCAATACACAGCTGATCGCTGCGTCAGAGATAATCACCGATAGGGCGTCGTCATAAGAAATTGCTTCGATGACCTCAAAATTACGGTCATTCAATTCATTTACCAATGCTCTGACCGCTCTTCCATTGGCTGTATTTAGAATAAGAAGTTCATCATCGATGATCAGAACTTTTCTTTTGTTGAGTTTATTGATACGTTGAATCATAGGTTTTTTATTTAATTAGAATCAAGTGGAAATGCTCCTTTATGGGTACGGTTATAATTGAAGGCGTATAAGGCAGTAGTAATCAGTACAGAAACGAAAGCACCCAGTACAGTAGTAGAATCTGCACTCACGACAGACCAGATACAGTAAAGGAAGGCAACGCCGATAATCGCGATGTAAGCGTTACGTTTTTCGCCAAGGTTACCATGACCAATCAGCATCAATGCCGCACAGGTATAGATATAAGGGATCACGGTAAAGATTACAGTGATCGAAGAAACTACACCGAATTGTTTTGCCGCATTTGGCGAGATGGTTGTCAGCTGAAGAATGGTCATCAGGACACCCACAATAACCAAACCGGCAACCGGGATTCCGTCTTTGTTCACTTTACCAAATATTTTAGGGAATAAACCATCATCAGCGGCTGCTTTTGCCGTTTGTCCGGCCACTAAAGTCCAGCCACCAACAGAACCTAAACAGCCCAGCATGGCGCAGAAGGCGACTACCGCACCGGCAGTTTTTCCTAAGGCCATTGCTACCGCATCGCCGAAAGGTGAAGAGGAAACCTGTAATTCTGCATTGGGAATCATCCCCATAATCGCAGTACTGGATAATATATAAGATACCGCGGCAATTAAGACCCCGCCAACGGTAGCAATAGGCACATTCTTTTTAGGGTTTTCTACTACTCCGGCAACAACCGAAGCGGTTTCTACCCCAATGAATGCCCATAAAGTAATGTTTAACACACTTTGTACGGCACTAAGCGAGCTTTTTCCACTCACATTCCAGGCCTCCATATACGTACTGCTTTTAAACCAGAACCAGCCAAATATAGCCACACCGATAATCGGAATTAAGGCTAAAACGGTGGTCACGGCCTGTACTTTGGTCATTAACCGCGGACCAGAGATGTTGATCAACACAAATCCCCATAGGATTGCAATGGAGCAAATTGCAGCAGGAATCGGTTCTTTTAAGAAAGGAAAGAAGAAACTCAGATAACCTACACCGACCACCACAATGGCGATATTACCTACCCAGGCGGCCACCCAATACAACATATTGGTCTGGTAACCTAGAAAAGGGCCAAAAGCTCTTCTTGCATAAGCATAAGAACCACCCGGGCTATGGTCTATCGAAGAAATCTTCGCATATACTATAGATAGGGCGATTGCACCGACAATGGTGATCAGCCAACCATATATGGCAATACCACCGGTAGCCGCCAGATTTGCAGGCAAGAGGAATACCCCTGAGCCCATGATATTCCCTGCAACCATCAGCATTACAGGGATTAAACCAACTTTTTTATTATTTTCTGCCATAATATTTGAGGATTTAGATAGACCCTATAACAAAGCTATTGATCCAGTTCAACAATTGGGAGTAAGATGTCGGGCAATGCGTTGCAGTTTAGAATGTGGAACATAGTGGCCGGCATACCGGTAGCGCTTTTGTGTATTTTGAGGAATTAAATATATTATGGCGCTGACTGAAAACCGACTGATTAAGCTATCTATTTATCTGACAGGTGTTTTTGCACTTTTTAGCATCTTTTTTGGCTTGCTGACGGATGCCAAGGCTATTATATTTGACGGCCTTTTTAGCCTGATTGGGATGATCCTGTCTATCGCTTCCATCTTCGCCATCCGCTTTATCAGAAAACCAGAAGATCAGGTACTTCCTTATGGAAGAGCGCATTTTGAACCCTTCATTATTCTGATACAATGCCTGGTGATCATCTTCCTCTGCTTATATTCTCTGATTACCGCAACGCTCGATTTTATGCATGGCGGCAGGATTGTAGACCTCGATGTTGCCATTCTGTTCTTAATATTTTCGGCTCTTGGATCATTAGTTATCTGGTTGTATTTCAGGAAACAATCGCGGAAATCAGCTTCTGAATTTGTGCGGATAGAGGCACTGGAATGGCAGTTAGGCGCTTTCCTAAGCGTCGCAATTTTAGTGGGTATGGTGATTGCCTTTGTCCTCGACTGGCTGGGTTTTCATGCTGTGGTTCCTTATGTAGATCCGACACTGGTGATTCTGGCTTCGCTGATTTTTCTGTTTGAGCCGATAAAAACCGGAATCAGGAACCTCAAAGAGTTGCTTTTATTTGCCCCGGATGATGAAGTGGAAAGAACCACCAAGGCATTGGTTCAGGAGATTGTAAAAAGTAAAAACTTCCTTGATGTGAAAAGCCATATCGCTAAAACCGGTAAACACCACCTGATAGAAATTGATTTCCTTTTACCGGAAGGTTATCCATTACACTCTGTAGATGAGCTGGATATCATCCGAGCTGCGGTATATGATGGCATTAAAGATAAAAACAACAACCTATGGCTCACCATTTCATTTACTGCACAAAGGCGTTGGATGATCTGATGAATAACGCTGGATGATTTAATTAACTATATAATAAACGACCAAAACTGTTGATATGATGCGACTTCTTCTTAAACTGACACCTGTATTAATCCTCCTTCAAATGCTGACGATGACGGCTTTTGCGCAAAAAGATTCCCTGACCCGTAAACGCCTGGATAGTCTGGAAGCCCGCTTAAATTACCTCGATATCAGGTTAAAGAAAAACTCTTCACCGCCCAGAACTCAAACCAGAAGTGCGGTGGAATCGGGAAGGTATACCGGAATGGTTATAGCCGACGATGAGAGCGTGGCCCTGCAAATAGGTGGTTTTATCCAGACAGATGCCATCCACGATTTTCACAATAACAACAGCCCTTTAGGCTTTTTATCTTCCGGAATCGATATTCCCAATGCTAAAAAAAGCAATACCACTTATAGTGTCGCCGCCAGTCGTTTTAACCTTAGCGGACAAATTCCGATAGAAGGGAAAGCGCTGAAAACCGTATTGGAGTTTGATCTCTTCAACAGTTCTTTTAGTCCGAACCTCAGAAATGCCTATGCCGAATACGGAAAGGTGCTGGTCGGAATGTACTGGTCTAACTTTATGGATGTAGATGCCTATCCAAATACACTGGATTATAATGGCCCTAATGCCATGACCTCCGGCAGGCAAGTGCAGTTTAGGTTAACGTTGCCTGTCAGTAAAACTACAGAGATAGCATTTGCCCTGGAAGATCCGGCGAGTTTTCTAACCCTGCCAGATCAGTCAGGGTTTAAAGCCCTAAAGCAAATACCTGACATTACCGGTAGTATTCAGTATAGTAAAAATGGAAGTCACCTGCGTTTTGCCTCGGTTTTACACCCGATTGTCTACGAAGATGCGCAGCAGAAAAGAGAAAGTAAGCTTGGCTATGGCTTAAGTGCGAGTGGCGTATTACAACAGCCGGGAAATAAGGATAATTTCGTGTTTCAAGCCACTTATGGTAAGGGAATCAGTAAATACATTAACGACATTGGTCCGGATAATTATGATGGCGTCTATAATCCGGTTACTAAAAACCTGGATGTATTGGCCGTTTGGGGCATATCTGCTTCTTATGATCATTGGTGGGCCGATAAATTTAGCTCTACTGCCGGATGGGGTTATTTGAACCTTGAAAATAAAGAAGTATTTGCAGGTCAGAGTTTTAGGTCTTCTAGCTACGGTATTTTAAATGTGATTTATTACCCAAACAGCTTTATAAAAGGTGGCGTTGAATATTTATATGGCACCAGAAAGAACGTAAACGGCGATTCTGCCAATAATAGCCGCATTCAACTGACGATGCAGTTTAGATTTTAGTTATTCAGTACCTGAGTTATTTGTTAAGAAATTAATTGTTCCTTCGCTTTTATCTTGATAAAAGAGGACGGACTTTACATAGAATTATTCTGATAATAATCCTCTATTTAGGTAATTATTTATTTTAAAATAAATAAAACCTTTTCCCATCAATAATGTACTATAATAAACCTGTATCTCTAAAAACGGAACTTTTGGCTTCTTTTGTAGAGATTCAGGTTGTGAAATTATTAATCGTTTAGCGGAAAAACTTACAAAATCCATTACCTATGGAAAAACATACTCCTCATGCTAACAGGTATCTCCGTCCGGGGTAATTCTCCTGTTGTCCAAAAAACATCCTATCTATCCTTGAAATTCTAAATGCTCATTACATGGTAAATTTTTCCCCGCAAATCGATGATAACGCGTTTGTAAGCGCAGCTTATCTACTTTTTTTCGTTCCAGAAGTCGTAAAACACCCCATTTTTCGATTTATTAATACCCTCAAAAGGAGACTTTCCCCTGAGCCTCAACCAGAGGAACAACACGGGCAACCGATGAAAAAAGACCCTTGTCAGGGGCACCTGCTTTATGGTAGAGATAAGCGTAATGCCTATCTGCAAACCTTAGAAAAAACATTAGCCGATCAACAACCCTTCCTCACCAAAGGCTATTCTATAAAAGACCTTGCAGAAGATACCGGCATCCCTGCGCACCACCTTTCCTGCTTGATTAACAAGGAGTATCAGCTTAATTTCCAGAATTTTATTAACTTTCAGAGAGTGGAATATGTAAAGTCACAAATCCACCAGGAAGAATGGAAACAATTGTCTTTGGAAGGCATGGCCTGGCAAGCCGGATTTACCTCCAGAACTACTTTTTTCAGGGCCTTTATTAAAAACACCGGTAAGGCGCCTTCTTATTATTTAGGTGATGCTCATCATAAGGTCTAATTGAATGAAGTTCAAGATTCTAACGTTTTTATCTATACTATGTACACCGGTTTTATTGAAGGCGCAGGGGGTCGAAATCCCTGTGTCCTCGAAAACCAAGCTTACTTTATCCGGAATGTTGCAAAGTCAGTTCAATTACTCGCTGGACGATAATGTAGACATCAAAGGACTACACCATTCCGGGGAGGAGCATTTTGCGCACAACTCTTTTTCTGTAAAACGAGCCAGGGTACAACTGAATGCAGCCATCAACGACCGCATCAATGCGGTGATCCTGGTCAACTTTGGCGACTTTACCGGAAACCCGCAGAATAAGGTGCTCGAAAACGCTTTTATCAAATATAGTGTCAATGATTATGTGAACTTTCAATTCGGACAGTTCCGCCCACAATTTGGTCAGGAAGATAATTATCCGGTTGATTTTGTCAAATCAATAGACTTTTCTAATCAATATTATTTGTTCGGTGCCAATAGCTGGCAGAGTTTCCAGATTGGTGCAAGTTTCTCCGGTGAAATTAAAGATATCGCCATTCCTATTCAATATTCAATCGGCGTTTTTAACGGAAATAACCGGAATCAGGTCAGCGACAATGACGATGGCAAGATATTTCCTGCCAGAGTCGTGTTAGGTCTAAGCAAAAACACCCATCTGGGTGCCAGTGGTGGTATCGGAAAGAACCTTGGACAAAAGATCTGGGCTTATGGCGTAGATGTAGACTATACCAAAAAGCTGAACGACAGATGGGGGATGAGCTTTGTTTCTGAATACAAACAAGGGATCAACAGTCAGGAGTTCTTTGGACAGGAAACACCAACAGTGCCCATTAGTAAATATGCCATGCGGGGGATTTATGTGCTCCCAAATGTGAGTTACAGTTTTAAAAACACACGCTTAAAAGACCTGGAATTTGCCTTTCGCTACGAATATCTGGATGCAGATTTCAGACTGGCAGGAAATTCCAGGGAAACTTATATCCCTATGCTCAGTGCTTCTTTTGCCGAAGCTTATGCCATCCGTGTACAAGTTGGACTGCAAATGGACCGTTACGAAAGAAATATACCCAACACCACACAATACAATACCAATCGGGTGATCTGTCAGGTGCAAGCCCGTTTTTAATCAGATGTTAGCCTGTCTCCAAGGAACCAGGCTTGTTTAAAATAGTATAAACCAAACTATGCAAGAAATAAACTACAAAACGCTGCTGATTACCCTGGTATTCGGGGCAATTATCTGGTTTATCCCCGAGCCCGAAGGGGTTAAGGCGGAAGCATGGCACCTCCTGGCCATTTTCCTCGCCACCATTCTGGGGATTATTCTCAAAGCCGCTTCCATGGGTACCATGTCCATGATCGCGATTGCTTCGGTAGCCGTATCCGGTGTGCTCGCCCCTGGTGATCCCGGAAAGGCAATATCTCTGGCTTTAAGTAGCTTCGGTGATAAGGTAATCTGGTTAATCGGTATCTCCTTTTTTATCGCACGTGGCTTTATCAAAACCGGACTGGGCAGTAGAATCGCTTACCTTTTTATCCGCGTATTTGGGCGCAGTTCCCTGGGATTGGGCTACGGACTAGGGCTGGCAGATTTAGTACTCGCACCAGCAATTCCCAGCAATACCGCCCGTGGTGGGGGTATTATTTACCCGATCATGAAAGCAATGGCCATCAACTTCGGCTCTTTTCCTGATAAAGAAGAAACACACCGAAAACTGGGCGCTTACCTGAGTCTGAGCAGTTATAATGTCAACCTGATCACTTCTTCCATGTTTCTTACCGGCACCGCCAGTAATCCGATGTGTCAGAAGTTTGCTGCGGATCTGGGCATTCATATTACCTGGATGTCATGGATGTGGGCAGCGATTGTTCCCGGCATCATTTCCCTGCTGGTGATCCCCTATGTACTCTATAAAATTTATCCGCCGGAGATAAAAGCCACACATGGCGCCACCAAAATGGCCACAGATAAGCTGAAAGAAATGGGTGCTGTTTCTACCAATGAATGGCTGATGTTAACCGCTTTTGTGCTGCTCCTGGTCTTGTGGGTAAGCGGCGACTTTTTCAAGATCGATGCCACAACCACCGCCTTTATCGGACTGGTATTTCTATTGCTTTCCAGAGTACTCACCTGGGAAGATGTGAAAAGTGAAAAAGGAGCCTGGGACACGATTGTCTGGTTCTCCGCATTGGTGATGATGGGCAGCGCGCTAAATACCCTCGGATTAATTCCATGGCTGAGTAACCTGGTGAAAGACCAGATTGGTGGCTTAAGCTGGACACTGGCCTTTCCCATTATCATACTGGTCTATTTTTACAGTCATTACCTTTTTGCCAGTGCAACCGCACATGTCGCGTCCATGTATGCGGCATTATTAGGCGTAGGGGTGATTATCGGTATTCCGCCAATGTTGCTCGCTTTGGCACTGGGTTTCTGTGGTGGTATTTTCGGCACCTTAACCCATTATGGACATGGGCCCGCCCCCGTATTTTTTGGAAGTACTTATGTAGATGTCAAAGATTGGTGGTCCAGAGGATTTATCCTCAGCATCATTTTCCTGATCATCTGGATGGGAATCGGTGGGGTTTGGTGGAAAGTAATCGGTGTATTTTAATTTAAAGCTATGGATAGAAAAACAAATACCTCTACGCTGATGCGTAAAACATTGATGGCTTTAACGGGCTTATTCCTCTGTTTCTTTCTGGTGATTCATTTGCTGGGGAACCTGCAATTGTTACTCCCTCCCGAACAGGCAAAAGGAAGCTTTAACGGTTATTCGCAACTGCTTTCCGGCAATATTTTCATTAAAATCATTTCATATGTATTGTATGCCTGTATCATCATACATGGTATTGATGCCCTGGTGATCAGCCTGAAGAATCAAAAAACTGCCGGTAAATATGCCGTAGACGGAAGAGCGGCCACCAGTAAATGGTATTCCCGAAATATGGGGATTCTGGGAACGCTGATTCTGATCTTTCTGGTGTTCCACTTCAAAGATTTTTGGTACCAATACAAGTTTGGAACCCTGCCAATGGATGCGGATGGCCATAAAGATTTATACACGATTGTCATCGCTGCTTACCAGGACTGGTGGTATGTGTTGTTCTACGTGCTCTCTATGTTTGCACTGGGCTATCACCTGCTGCACGGCTTTTTCTCTGCCGCCCGTTCCCTGGGCCTTTATCATCCTAAATATGTTATTTGGGTAAGGAATTTTGGAAAGGTTTACAGCTACGCGATTACGTTCGGCTTCGCAATTATCCCTGTTTATATTTATTTAACCCAGCATGTGGTATGGAATTAAACGCAAAAATCCCGCCGGGCCCCTTAAAAGACAAGTGGAGCTTTTATAAAGACCATGCCCGTCTGGTGAACCCCGCCAATAGAAAGAAAATGGATGTGATTGTGGTTGGTACCGGACTTTCCGGAAGTGCTGCCGCCGCATCTTTAGGAGAAATGGGCTACAATGTGAAATCATTCTGCTTCCAGGATTCCGCAAGAAGAGCGCATTCTGTTGCCGCACAAGGTGGCGTCAATGCCATGAAAAACTATAAAAATGATGGCGATAGCGTGTATCGCATGTTCTATGATACCATTAAAGGAGGCGATTTTCGCTCCAGAGAAGCCAATGTGTACCGCCTGGCAGAATGTTCGGCACAGCTGATCGATCAGGCCGTTGCCCAGGGTGTACCTTTTGGCCGCGAATATGGCGGATACTTGAACAACCGTTCTTTTGGTGGCGTACAGGTCAGCCGTACTTTTTATGCCAGAGGACAAACCGGACAACAACTATTACTGGGTGCCTATCAGGTACTCATGAGACAGGTAGCCGCCAAAACGGTCACCTTATATACCAGGCATGAAATGTTGGATCTGGTCATCGTAGACGGCAAGGCGAGAGGGGTTATCGTGAGAAATCTCGATACCGGTGAGATCGAAAAACATAGCGCACATACCGTGATTCTGGCCACCGGAGGCTTCGGAAAGATTTACTATTTGTCTACCCTGGCGATGGGTTGCAATGCTTCTGCCATCTGGCGGGCCCATAAAAAAGGAGCCTTTATGGCTTGTCCAAGCTGGACACAGGTGCATCCAACCTCTTTACCGCAATCCGGAAGTTACCAGAGCAAGCTGACCTTAATGTCCGAATCTTTAAGGAATGACGGTCGGATCTGGGTGCCTTTGCAAAATCCTGAAAACAGAAAACCCAATGATATTCCCGAAACAGAAAGAGATTACTATCTGGAACGTCGGTATCCTGCTTTTGGAAACCTTGCGCCAAGGGATATTTCTTCCCGCGCAGCAAAGGAGCGTATTGATGCCGGTTTTGGCGTAGGTCCACAGCTCAATGCCGTTTACCTTGATTTTTCAAAAGCGATCAAAGAACAGGGAAAAGATAAGATTAAAGAGAAGTACGGAAACCTGTTCGATATGTACCGTAAAATCACGGATATTGATGCGTATGCAGAACCCATGATGATTTCCCCTGCCGCACACTTTTCTATGGGCGGTTTATGGGTAGATTATACACTGATGACCACCATTCCTGGCTTATTTGCTCTGGGAGAAGCCAATTTTGCTGATCATGGCGCCAATAGATTGGGTGCCAATTCCTTGTTGCAAGCCTGTGTGGATGGTTATTTTATCGCACCCTATGTGGTATCTGATTACCTGGCCGGAGAAATCAAATCTGCCAGACTAACCACGGAAGAACAGGAGTTTGTGGATGCCGAAGTCGGAGTAAGGGCACACCTGGGTAAACTACTTGCTATTAACGGGACTAAAACCGCTGATCACTACCATAAAATATTAGGAAAACTTCTTTACGACTATTGTGGTTTATCAAGAAGTAAGGATGGGTTAACAAAAGCAATTCAGGAAATCAAAATCCTGCGTGCAGACTTCTACCAAAATTTAAAAGTACCAGGAACCGAAGAAGAAATGAACGGGGAACTGGAAAAAGCAGGCCGCATCAGCGACTATCTGGAGATTGCAGAACTGATGTGTCAGGATGCTTTAACCAGAGATGAATCATGTGGTGCCCATTTCAGGGAAGAGTATCAGACTCCGGAAGGAGAGGCTTTACGAAACGACGAGAAATATTGTTTTGTATCCGCCTGGGAATATCAGGGACCCGATCAGGAAGAAAAACTGATTCCCGAACCCCTGCATTTTGAGAATGTAGAATTAACGGTAAGGAGTTACAAATAATACAGCGGTTATGAAGATCTATTTAAAAATATGGCGACAAAGTGATGCCGGTACTCCGGGGAAATTAGTCGATTATGAATTGGATAATGTGATTCCACACATGTCCTTTCTGGAAATGATGGACACGCTAAACGAACAACTGATTCTAAGTGGCGACCGCCCGGTGGAGTTCGACCATGATTGCAGGGAAGGGATTTGCGGACAATGCGGGATGATGATTAACGGTCGTGCACATGGCCCGATTAAGCATTTAACCACTTGTCAGTTGCACATGAGGGAGTTTAAAGATGGAGATACCATTTATATAGAACCTTTTAGAGGAGCTGCATTTCCGGTTAAAAGAGATTTAAGGGTAGACCGTTCTGCTTTCGACCGCATCATCCAGGCCGGAGGTTTTGTATCGGTAAACACCGGACAAGCGCCCGAAGCCAATGGCATCCCCATCACGCATGAACAAGCAGAATCGGCTTTCGATAGTGCCGCATGTATTGGTTGCGGTGCCTGCGTAGCCACCTGCAAAAATTCCAGTGCTGCCTTATTCACTTCTGCTAAGATCGCACACCTGGTGAAACTGCCCCAGGGAAAGTTAGAATCCCAAAAACGGGTCTTATCCATGGTGGCACAGATGGATCTCGAGGATTTTGGCCATTGTACAAATACCGAAGCCTGTGAAGTGGAATGTCCGCAAAGTATTTCCGTCCTCAATATCGCCAGAATGAATTGGGAATATACCCTCAGTAAAGTTTTAAAAAAGTAATATGTTTAAAGAGATACATACCTATAAAAGTTACGTCCTCCTTTGTGGCCTCATGGTTTGGGGTATCGGGGCAAACGCACAGAATACCAGTTTGGAAGATTGTTTTAACCTCGCACAGCAAAACAACCTGATGCTGAGGCAGGCGAAATCTTCCCTGGCTTCCGGAGAAGCAAATCTCAAAGCAGAGAAGAAAAGTTACCTGCCGAAGGTGGATTTACTATCCAGCTATACCTATCTGAGCAGCCCTTTGACGATAAACTTACAGCAGACCAGGGATGGTGTGGTGAACGGTTCTTCGCAGCAAAGTGTCAATACAGCCAATGAGATATACAAAGAAATCACCGGAAACCCGCTGTCACAATCGGTGCAAGACCGCATTTACAATACTTCTAAAAATGTGATCGGTGCCATTTACCCGGATTACAACCCTAGCCTGAGCAGACAGTCTTATTTTGTAGCTGGAGTAGGTTTTAGACAACCGATATTTTTGGGCTATAAACTGGATGCTGCGGGAAACCTAGCAGAATCATTGGTAAAGTCGGCAGATATTAATGTAGACCTGGTGGGGAAGGAAGTAGAATTCCTCATTTCTTTACAGTACCTGCGGATTTTATTCCTGAATACCTTGCTGCGCGAACAGCAAACCATGGTAACGGCACTGACTAAAAACAAGAACTATGCACAGGAACTGGTGAAGAACGAAATCCTTGCCCCATACCAGAAAAGCTGGACAAATGTTGTCTTGATTCAGGCAGAAAGCCAGTTCAACAACATTAAACTAGAGCAGGAGAATGCGAAAGTAGAACTGAATAAACTGCTGGGCGTTCCATTAGATTCCAATATTGTGATCGCGGATACGCTAAAATACCAACATATAGTACCAGCAGCACCAAAAGAAGATTACTGGGTAAGCAACCCGATTTACAGACTCGCGGGAAGTAAAATCAACTATGCGAAAACCGCAGAGAAGATCAGCAAGTCCTTTTCTTTACCTAATATTTTTGCCATTGGTAATTATAACCTTTACCAGAAAGACCTTCCGGTAACTATGCCGGATTGGTTTATCGGCGTAGAAATGCAATGGAGCTTATTCAACGGACAAACGCGTAAACGCACACAAGCTGCCAGAAAATTGGTAGAAGAGGCAAAACTTGGTGAGCAAAGCGCTGGATTGGCCTTACAGGTGCAGTCAACAGTGGCCAGAAACAAAATGAAGTCGCTGCAAAATGATGTGAATGCCTTAGACAACGCCCGCAAGGAAGCCCATACCACCAGCAAGCTCATTGGCGAAAGGATGAAAAACCAGCTTTCTTCTCCTAAAGATGTGAATGATGCCTTATTGGTAGAAACAGAAATCGACAAAGGCTACCATACTGCCGTTTTTGGCTATTATCTGGCCGTTGCTGCTTACTTTAATAGTATTGGAACGCCCAAAGAACTGGCACAATACCTTAAATAAATTATCCGCATAACATACACTGATACAAACTTAAAACTCAAGATATAAAACACTTATACATGAAAGATATTATAAAAAATTACTGGGCCTTACTGATCCCTATTATAGTGGTCATCGCTGCTTTGTTCTTCTTCCTGGCAGGGAATAAAAAACAAGCCAATAATTTCATAGGGATGGTAGATGCGACCAGCGTAGATGTGGCGGCAGAATTTCCAGGCCGTTTAGATTCTTTGCTGGTAGAACTCGGTGATACGGTAAAAGAGGGGCAAATTGTGGCAATTCTTCGTTCTAACGAGATTGACGCCATAAAAGCACAAGCCCTTGCCGCAATTGATGCCGCAAAAGGACAGCAGGAATTGTTATTGAAAGGGGCAAGACCAGAACTGATCGACGCTACTTCTAAGTTATACCAGATCAGCGAAGATCAGTACAAACTATTTAGCGCTACCAACGACAGGATGCAGCGCCTGTATAACGCAGATGTGATCTCCGGTCAGGAAAGAGATATTTTCTACTTCCGCTATGAGGCAGCGAAAAAAGAAATGGAAATGGCAAAGCTGAACCTGAAGATGTTAAAAGATGGTACCCGTCCGGAAATCATGAAAACTGCCAATGCGATCGTAAAACAAGCAGAACAGGCTTATGAGCTGACAAAATCATTAGGCGATAATACCAGGGTTCATGCGCCCGCAGATGGCGTGATCACTAGTTTGGTGACGCACCAGGGGGAAATTGTTTCTATTGGTTATCCAATGATGACGATTGAAAAGAAAAACTCTAAACTGCTGCGGTTCAATATCCGTCAGGACGAATCTAACCTGTTAAAAGTAGGCTCTAAAGCTTCGGTAAAAGTGCCGGGTTGCGATCCGGAGACTTTTGAAGTCAAGGTAACGTCTATTGCGCCTACTTTAGAATTTGCCAATTGGGTGCCTACAAAAGACAAAGGGCAGTTTGAACTGAGAACATTTACTATAGAGCTGAAACCAGAAAACCCTGCCGGAATTAAAGGCCTGCGTGCTGGTATGACTGCTTCCTTAATTTTGCCATAATGCGTTCGACTTGTCAGATCATCATCCGGGAATGGAACAGGATTCTCCATCTAAAGGTATTTTACCTGGTGATGTTGGTGGTTCCTGCCCTGTTATTTTCTTTTTACGCGTATATCTACCAGGAAAAAGAAGCCAAACACCTTCCTTTTGCCATCTGGGATGACGATCAAAGTCCGGTGAGCAGACAGCTGATTTTTTTGCTGGAGCAACGGGATGCCTTAAAGATTAGCAAAAGACTGTATAGCGAAGCAGAAGTTAAGCGCGCTATTCAGACAGGTGAAATCATGGGTGCCGCGCATTTCCCTAAAGGGATGCAGAACGATATTTATAGCCGTCACCCTACAACCGTGACTTTATATACCAATGCGGCGGCTTTAGTGCCGGCAAAAATGGTGTACAAAGCAGCAGCTCAGGTGATCATTACCGGAAGCACCGGGATCGTGCTGAAAAAACTGGTGAAGACAGGGATGGAACCCGATCGGGCAATGGCTTTAGCGAACCCCATCAAACTGGACACCTATCAGCTATACAACGCAACTTACAATTACCAGGAATACCTGGTTCCCGGACTAATTACCGTGGGGATGCAAATGATTCTGATCATCAGTAGCATGTTGGCGCTCAATTATGAATATAAAACGAATACAATGGGGGAGTTGTATGAACTGGCAAAGGGTTCTGCTTTTCGCGTGATTGCCGGTAAAACGATTGCCCATCTGGTGGTCAGCTGGTTCAATTTTGTGCTCATTGCCTTTATCCTCTTTCCGTTTTTTGATATCGGTGTGCCGGCAGCAACGGGCAAGTTTTTTGCCTTATATACCTTATTGTCTATCGCCTGTATCGGGATCGGAATGTTCATTTCCGCTTTGTTTAAAGATGTGATGCTTTCCGGCGATGTGGCCTTGTTTTATACTTCGCCGGCATTTGTGTTCAGCGGTTTTACTTTTCCAAGATGGGCCATGCCTTGGTATGATCAGTATTACGCGACCATCATGCCTTATACACCCTTTCTGGATACTTTCTTTAAGATATACTATATGAACCTGCCTTTCTACTATGCACAGGCCGATTTGTATAAGCTACTGTTGTTCCCGGCCGTCATGTTCCCCACTGCCTTAATTCTTTTCCAACGTCAATTTAATAACAGCAAAAATGAAGCAGCAGCCGAACCCGTCCTTAATTAATCTTTTACTGAGAGAGGCTGCACTAGTGGTAAAGGACCATAGTTTGCTCCTGACCTTGCTGATTGCACCTTTGCTATACGCCTTTTTCTACGGTAGTATTTACATCAATAAAGAAGAAGAAAATGTGAAACTGGCCATTGTAGATGATGATCAGACGCGTTTATCCCGTTTATTACAACAGAATATCGACAATTCCCCAATGGTAGAACTGCTCCATTTTTCCAATCTGGAAGATGCGAAGGAGCAGATGTATGAAGGGAATTGCCAAGGGTACATGTACATTCCAAGAGGGACACAAACAAATCTGTTAAGCCTCAAACAAAGTAATGTGGTATTGGCAGTAAACGCGGCAAGATTTCTGCCTTCCAGTGATATTCTGGCTAGTGTACAACAAATCTGCCTCACGGTAGGCGCAGGAGTCCGGCTCCAGTTTTTTGAGAAAAGTGAGGGGATGACCACCGCAATTGCGATGCAGAACGTGATGCCCGTCAGCCTCGATTACCGTCCGCTGTTTAATGAACGATCCAGTTACGGGGCTTTCCTGTTACCCGGATTGTTAGCGCTGATTCTGCAACAAACCTTGCTGATCGGCCTTTCGGAAAGTGTGGCCGCAGAAAGGCAACATTCCACGATTGGAGGCTGGTTAAGAGGTGGTGCCTCCACAGCGATGTGGGGTAAAGGATTATTTTATCTGTTCCTGTTCTCCGCCTACGCGTTTTTCTTTCTCAATGTGAATTATAGTCTGCTCGATCTGCCCATGCGGGGCAGTGGTTTTCAGCTGAGTATATTGCTGTTTTTATTCCTGCTGACCTTAATCCCAATGGGACAGTTTATCGGCTCTTTATTTAAATCACAGCTGCTTTGTTTACAGATGATGGCCTTTTCAACCTATCCGATCTTTCTGATCACCGGATACTCCTGGCCATTTGAATCCTTGCCATTGCCGGTGCAGTGGTTGTCGATGCTATTGCCTACTACGCCCTTTATCCAGTTGTACACGTCAGTAGTACAGTCAGGGGCGAGTATCTGGGAGAATCCGAAGTTATTGTTGCACCTGATGCTGCTATGGGCTTTCTACAGCGGGATCTGTTATGCACGTTTACATACGCTGAGGAAACGGACGCTGGCCTGATTTTTCTGAGTACTCCATAAAAAGAAAAGCCCTGCAATCATACGATTGCAGGGCTTTTTTATTCAGTTGAATTCCTGATTATCTTAAAAGGTTTTTCCAGCTTACTCTGCTAGAGATCAATTCTTCCAGGTCTTTGATGTCAATTCTTTGCTGCTCCATCGTATCGCGGTGACGGATAGTTACGGTATTGTCTTCTAAAGTCTGGTGATCTACTGTTAAGCAGAATGGCGTACCAATGGCATCTTGTCTGCGGTAACGTTTACCAATCGCATCTTTTTCTTCATATACACAGTTGAAATCAAGTTTGAGGCTGTTCATGATTTCTCTTGCTTTTTCTGGTAAGCCGTCTTTCTTCGTTAATGGGAAGATCGCCACTTTTACCGGAGCTAAACAAGGGTGTAAGCGAAGTAAAGTTCTGCTGTCTTGTTTTTCTTCTGTACTCAAATCCTGCTCTTCGAAAGCATTGATCATTGTTAACAGGAACATACGGTCTAAGCCGATAGAAGTTTCGATGACGTAAGGAACATAATTTCCGTAAGGCTTACCTTCTTCGTTTAGTTCGGCATCGAAATATTGCATTTTCTTACCAGAGAAAGTCTGGTGTTGTGTTAAATCGAAATCTGTACGACTGTGAATACCTTCTACTTCTTTAAATCCGAATGGGAATTCAAATTCGATATCTGTAGCGGCATTAGCGTAATGAGCTAATTTCACATGGTCATGGAAACGGTATTTCTCTGCTGGCGTACCTAATGCCTGGTGCCATTTCAGACGTGCTTCTTTCCAGTAAGCGAACCATTTTGCATCTTCACCCGGACGAACGAAGAATTGCATCTCCATTTGTTCGAATTCGCGCATTCTCATGATGAACTGACGTGCAATTACCTCATTTCTGAATGCTTTACCGATTTGTGCGATACCGAAAGGAATTTTCATTCTTCCTGATTTCTGCACATTTAAGAAGTTTACAAAGATACCTTGTGCTGTTTCCGGACGTAAATATACTTCTTCAGCACCTTCTGCCATAGCACCAAACTGCGTGCTGAACATCAGGTTAAACTGACGTACATCAGTCCAGTTTTTCGTACCACTCACCGGACAAGCAATTTCATGTTCTTCGATCAGTGCTTTTAAGCGTGGAAGATCATCTGCCGTTAAGGCATCATCCATATCAGCCTGCAATTGTGCAGCTTTATCAGTTTTACCGTCTTTCTCGTAACGGGCAATTTTATCCTCTAACAACTGATCAGCACGGTAGCGTTTTTTCGAGTCTTTATTGTCGATCATAGGATCGCTAAAGCCGTCTACGTGTCCGCTGGCTTTCCATACTTTCGGGTGCATAAAGATTGCAGAATCGATTCCTACAATGTTCTCATGCATCTGAACCATGGATTTCCACCAATAAGTTTTAATGTTATTCTTTAATTCCGAGCCTAATTGTCCGTAGTCATATACAGCACTTAGTCCGTCATAAATCTCGCTACTTTGAAATACGAAACCGTATTCCTTGGCATGTGATATTACATTTTTAAATTGTTCGTCGTTAGTGTTCTTTGCCATAATGATGCAAATATAGAAGATTAACAAATATATATAGGGCCTAAATTCCTACTTTTGGCCATGAAACAATTTAATCTGCTTCTGGTAAGCTTCCTGATGCTTGCCGTATCCTGCACAGGACAAACAAAAAACTATATTTCTTTTAGCAGTGGCGAAGAATTAAGGTCATTTTTAAATAGAAAAACGCCGGGTTATCCGCTGATTTCTGCACATCGTGGAGCGCCAATGAAAGGTTTTCCTGAAAACTGCATCCCTACTTTCGAGAATGCGACTAAATATCAACCGGTGGTGATCGAGTTTGATGTTGCGCTGAGTAAAGATTCGGTTTTGGTGATTATGCACGATGACCGTCTGGATAGAACCAGTAATGGCAGCGGAATGATCGGAGACTATACTTATGCAGAATTGCAAAAGCTACGCCTGAAGGATGATTACGGTACTTTAACCAGTTATAAAATCCCGACTTTAAACGAAGTACTCACTTGGGGAAAAGGAAAAGTATTGTTTACCATTGATGTGAAAAAAGGCGTTCCTTTTGCCAAAATCATCAATGAAGTACGTAAGACGAAATCAGAGAGCAATTCTATTGTGATCACTTACAACGACAACCAGGCGGTAGAAGTACACCGTCTAGCACCTGACCTGATGATTTCTGCTTCTGTTAAATATGCGGGAGATCTGGACAGGTTAAATGGTAAAGGCGTACCAAACAACAGAATTGTGGCTTTTGTAGGTACATCCCTTCCGGAGCAAAAAGTTTTTCAGAACTTACATGACAACGGGATCACTTGTATCATGGGAACTATGGGCAACTTAGACAAACGTTCTCTGGCCAGACCAAATGGTAAATATTACTATCAGTACCTGGAGGCAGGTGCCGATATGATTTCTACTGATAATTTAGCATTGGCCGGAAAAGATTTTGATCAGTATAGAAAAGATAAAAAGATTCGTTCTTCACACGTTAAAAAGGTAAAATAAATTGAGCATCCAGGTAAATTCACTCAGCAAACATTTCGACCAGCAAAAGGCGGTAGATGGAATTAGCTTTGAAGCTAAACCCGGTAAGATATTAGGTTTTCTCGGTCCCAATGGGGCCGGGAAGTCGACCACCATGAGAATGTTGACGAGTTACCTGAAGCCAAGCTCAGGAACGGCCAGCCTTTGCGGCTTCGATGTGCAGACACAGGCTGTTGAAGTTAGAAAGATCATGGGCTATCTTCCCGAAAATACACCTTTGTATACCGATATGTATGTGCAGGAGTTTTTACTGTTTGTTGCCAATACTTATCAGCTGAAAGAGGCTAAAGAAAAAGTAAAGGAAACTATTGAAAAGGTAGGCCTTGCTTCAGAACAGCATAAGAAAATAGCGATGCTGTCTAAAGGTTACAAGCAAAGGGTAGGTCTGGCCCAGGCGATCATTCATGATCCGCAGGTCTTGATTTTAGATGAACCAACTTCCGGACTGGATCCCAATCAGTTGGTAGAGATCAGAGAACTGATCAAACAGCTGGGGAAAAACAAGACAGTGATCATTTCTACGCACATTATGCAGGAAGTGGAAGCGCTCTGCGATGCCGTAATTATCATTGATAAAGGGCGTATTGTAGCAAATGCTTCCATCACTGAGCTCAAAAATGAACACCAACTGACTTCTTTAGAGGATATTTTCAGGAAATTAACTTCCTAATATTAATCTTTTCCTGTGTTTATAGCCATTGGCCAAGTTTTTGCATTTATGTATTGATTTATATCATTAATACGAATTAAACTTAAACACATGAAAAAAGTATTTTTACTAACAGCGATCGCAGGTATTTTTGCATTCTCGAATGTTAAGGCTCAAAAAGATCCTGCTATGAATGGACCTAAATTAGGTATAGGTGCTGAATTTGCATTTCCGATGGGAAACTTCGGAGATATTTATAATATGGGATATGGAGGTTCATTATTGTACCAACATCCTGTTGCTCCAAATTTAAACTTAACGGCTAATGCAGGTTACTTAAGTTTCAAAGCTAAAGATATTTTCGGTGGTGGTACCTCAGGAGTTATTCCGGTTAAAGTTGGTGCCAGGTATTTTGTAGCTGAAAACTTTTATTTGAATGGTGAAATAGGTGCTGCATTCTCAACTGAGGATGGCGGTGGAACAAAATTCGCCTATTCACCAGGAGCTGGTGTTGAATTTCCAGTAGCTGATAAATCTTCCATTGATTTAGGTGTAAGATATGAAGGATGGTCTAAAGGTGATGGATTCGTTACTCCTTCTTTCATTGGCGTAAGAGCTGCATTTAACTTCGGTTTGTAAGCATTCTACTAAACTTATCCGGTGTCAGATAAACACTGGTAAAAGCCTTCCTGGAAACAGGAGGGCTTTTTGTGTTTTAAGCGGTTATTACCCCTGCCGTTTCCCCCTTTTTGAGCGTAATCTTCAGACCTATTTTTAATAAATTCTAACCGGATTATGTCCGACTTGATCGGTTTTAGGAAGAATTTGAATTTTTAGCCGAATTTCCTGGTTCTAAAAAAGCTTGTTTTTGCTATTTTTTACTTCTTTTCAGCGTATATTTTATAGGTAGTCGGACTTTTTTTAAACTTTTTTTTCAAGTGTAGAAATAACACTAACCTACTGAAAACGAGTGATTTTGTCTAACTTTTAAGGAAATGTCAATTTAATGTAAAAAGATAATTATTTCATAATAATATTCCAGTTCAGCCAACTGTATCATGTGGAATTATTTTTTATCATAAAGAGATTTTTCATTCATTTCCATTGAATTTTCTTTCAAATGTTTTTTGATCTGTTCAAATGATTGTACTCTTCTATATTTTATTCCAAACCTGTACAATCTTTTTAAAAAAATACAAAAGGTTTGTATTCTTAATGTAAGTTTATATAGCTTTATGTAAAATTAACGATAGATATGTCTGCTACAATTAAGAAAAGTGCACAGTTAAGGAAGGAAATACTTAAGCATTTGTATTCTGGCTTAGCACTTTCTTTAAATGAGCTCAGCAAACTAACTCAGAAAAGTCTCCCGATTGTGACCACCGTGGTCAATGATCTGATCGCAGATGGATATATGATCAGCGATGGACTTGCGCCTTCCAGCGGGGGGAGAAGAGCCTCAATGTTTCTTTTGAATCCTAAAAAAGAACGATACATTATTTCAGTTGCTGTAGATCAGATGGTTGCCCGAATGGTGATCTACAATTTGACCAATCAAATTCAACTCCCGGTTCAGGTTACTGAAATTGATACTTACAATGATGTAAATGCCCTTCAGAAATTAGTGGTATTTATTGCCGGTAACCTGGAGAAATCAGGCCTAAACAGGGATCATATACTGGGCATCGGTATAGGTATGCCTGGCTTCGTAAACATTGAAAAAGGAATCAACTATACCATCTTTCCTACTGCAGAAGGGGAATCTCTGAGAGATCACCTCAGTAGCCGCTTAAACCTCCCGGTATTCATAGACAACGACTCTAGTTTAATTGGAATTGCAGAGCTGAAATTTGGAAAAGCCAAAGGTAAGCAAGACGTTATGGTCATCAATTTAGGCTGGGGTACCGGACTGGGGATGATTATCGATGGAAAAATATTCAGGGGCCATAGTGGTTTCGCCGGTGAATTTAGCCATATCCCTTTATCTGGTAATGATCATTTATGCTCTTGTGGTAAAAGGGGATGTCTGGAAGTCGAAACCTCCTTATTGGTGATGGCAAGGAAAGCTAAAGTACAGGTGGAAGCAGGAGTAGAATCAAGTATGAAACGATTGTTTTTGGATAAATCCAAACATGACGGGGATCATTTTTTAGCTGCCGCCCGTTCCGGAGATCCACTGGCCATCTCCATCTTATCAGAAGCATCCTTTCATCTTGGAAAAGGGGTAGCCACCTTAATCCACATCATGAATCCAGAGAAAATTGTGTTGAGCGGGAGAGCTGCCATAGCCGGTAAAATGTTTATGCCTTCGATTCAGCAAGCCATTAATGAGTTCTGTATTCCCAGAATCGCAGAGTGTACCGATATCGAAATCTCTGAAATCGGCAATGAAGCGGAATTGCTGGGGGCAGCCCACATGGTGATGGAACGCGCAGAATCCCTGTAAAGCACAAAAGATAAGTATAAAAAGAACCATCCTTTTTCCGATTAATATAAACCCAAATTAAAACTAAACAACTATGACAAAACTACTACTAAAAATGACGTGGCTTAGCTTTGCGGCGTTATTCTGGAGCATCGGCGTCTATGCCCAGACTGGTCGTACCGTATCTGGTACTGTAAAGGATGAAACAGGCTCGCCCATGCCTGCGGTAAGTGTTCGGGTAAAAGAAACGAAAAAATCAACCAGTACTAATGCAGCGGGGAAATTTGTAATTGATGCAGTACCCGGGAATACACTGGAATTCAGGTATGTGGGATATGTGAGCAAAGATGCCGTTGTGGGTGCCGACGGAGTGGTTAATGTAAGCTTAAGTCCAAGCGATAATGCTTTGAAGGAAGTGAGCGTAGAGGGAGCTTTGGGGGTGAAAAAGATAGACAGGAACCTGGGGTATTCTGTAACCAAGATCAAAGGAGATGAAATTACCCGTACCAATACCGTCAATCCGATTACAGGTTTGCAAGGTAAAGTAGCCGGGGTGAACATCAATGTGGTGGGAACTGCAGGGGTACAAACTTCTCCTTACATTCAAATCAGGGGTGCTAAGGTTTTAGGTAGCAGCGACCGACAAGCGAATAATCAGCCAATCTTTGTGATTGATGGCCAGGTGATCACCAACAACATCGTAGGTGGTGATGCTGCTGATGGCGGTTCTCAGCTTAAAAGTTTGAATCCTGATGATTATGAGTCGATCACGATACTTAAAGGTGCTGCGGCAACTACATTATACGGTTCCAGAGGTTTGAATGGAGCGGTCGTGATCAATACCAAAAGAGGGAAAAGTGGCCCGGGATTAGGTATTGAAGTGAACAGCACTTACCAGACTACAGAGGTTTATAAAAGCTTTATGGACCTTCAGAATGAGCATGGTATGGGAAGTTACCTCAGTAGAGAGGGGAATTTCAGACCAGATGGTACGCAAAGTTTAACTACTGGTAACTGGGGGCCAAAATTCGATGGAAGAATGACTCCCGCGATTTATAACCCATCAAAACTGGTTCCTTATGAGGCGCAGCCAGACAACTGGAAAACCTTTTATCGCAATGGAAATTACATCAATAATAACGTGGCCTTAGGTGGAAGTACGGATAAATTTAATTACCGTGTTTCTTACTCTAATACCAGTAATAAAGGGATTTTGCCTAATAATGGTTTGAAAAGAGATGCGATTGATGTTAAAGTTGGGGGAGAAATTAATAAAATATTTTCTTCGGAAATGGGAATCAGCTATGCAAACACCAGAACTTCCAACTATTTTAATCAAAGTAGATTTTCTGTTTATGGCGATAATGCACTCGCTTTTAGTACTTATTATCTGCCAAGAAACATTGATTTTGCAGATTGGTATGCTGGCTATAGAAATCCTGCAAATAATGAGATCTATACCTATAGTAAACCAGGTGGTAATTTTGATGCAGTAGTCAACACCTTTTCAAGAATTGACAAAAAGAACTATACCAATCATGAGAATTCGCTATTGGGATTCCTTCAGTTAAAAGCACAGGTAAATCCCTGGTTAGATTTTAGCGCGAGAGGTAACTTTAACTACCAGAAAAACTTTGCCGAATCCAAAGAATATGGTAATGAGAAAGACAATAAAGGTGGATATTATAGTGCAGGGGGTGGTTATTCTACAGATTACACCTTATTATTCATGGCCCACGCCAATAAAGACATTAGCGACGATCTGAATGTTGATGTCAGGTTGATTAATGAAATTTATGGTGATAAACTAGGTGAAACCTATAGTGCAAATACCAACGGCGGTTTGGCAGTACCAAACTTTTTCTTCCTTGATAACTCGGTGAAACCTATTCAGGGAGATGCCGTTAACCTCACTACCAGGAAGTATTCAGTCAACAAGCCAAGCAGAGAAACAATCGGTATCGCTGGAGTAGTGAACTTCTCTTATAAGAAATACCTGAATTTAGAGTTATCTGGCCGTAACGACTGGATTTCGGTGTTAACTTATCCTAAAATTGTTCCTGGAAAGAATAACAATTCTGTATTCTATCCTTCGGCAAACCTTTCCTATATCTTCTCGGATCACTTTAAAGAAGATATGCCATCCTGGTTGTCGTTCGGAAAAATCAGAGCTTCCATTGCTTATGTAGGAAGTGCTGGTATTGCCAGACCATTCGATACAGGCGCTGGTTATTCACCATCGGTTATTATTGATCAGAATGGACAAACAGTACCTGCTGCTACTCAGATTAATGGGGATACAAAACCAAATTATGATCTAAGACCACAGAGACAACGTGAAATTGAGTTTGGTACCACTTTATCTTTCTTGAAAAATAGAATTGATGTGGATTTTGCCTGGTATAAAGGTAATACCTACGATCAGCTCCTGAAATTGGATGGAGTACCCGAGACTGGTTATAAAAGAACCTTCTTTAACGCGGGTAACATTCAAAATAAAGGATTTGAAGCCTCAGTTAGTGGCGCTCCAATCAGAACTAAAGATTGGGGATTAGATTTATCCCTTAACCTAGCTCACAATAGAAGTAAAATCATCAAATTCGGAGGCGGTATCACCAGCTGGAACATTACCGGAGATTATGAAGGTGGACAAGTATGGGCCTATGAAGGTGGCGATTTTGGAGTATTGGAGATGCGTGCCAATACCACTGTGAAAATTGATCCTGCTACTGGCTTTCCTTTAATTATAAATGCACCCAGACTTTCTAACGCAACTGCAGATGTGAAATACAATGTGGCCAATTATAATCTGGTTGATAACTCTGATTCCGATTTGCCAAATGGAAGGCTGCCGATAGGAAGAGTAGAGCCAAGTTTAACAGGCGGTTTCTCTGTGAATCTGAGGTATAAGAGCTTTAGCTTATTTACACAAATGGACGCCCGTTTTGGTGGGTATGTTTATTCAGAAACTTATGCCTACTCTATGGGGAATGGAGTGCCATTAGCCTCTTTAAAATATCGTGATGAGGCTCATGGTGGTGTAGCCCGTATCGATTCTTACACAGGACAAACGGTGTATGATGGTGCAGTTCCTGATGCTGTTTTTGCTCCGGGACAAATGAGTTTAATTGATCCAACCAAATCTATCGCAGGAATGACCTTCAGATCAGCTTATGATCAGGGATTGGTAGAACCATGGAAAGCTTCAGTTTATTATACCTATACAAAAGGATGGCAGAATGCGCTGAATAATTCCGATGCAATCACTAAAATGTCCTGGTTGATGTTGCGTGAGGTGACTTTAGGTTATCAAATTCCTTTTCAAATCCTGGACAAGGTGAAAATTAAAGGCGCACGCCTCAGCTTTACCGCTAGAAATCTGGGTTATTTATACAACAGTTTAACAGGTGGTCAAAATCCTGAATCTGTTCAAAGTAATGACCCTTTTAGCCCATGGATTACTGGTGGTGTTCCTTTTACAAGGAATTACGCGGTTTCCTTAAACGTTAAGTTCTAATCCTAAAATCTAAAGAAATGAAAAAGAAATTATATATAATTGGACTGATTGTCCTGGCATCACTTGGGCAATCGTGTAAAAAAGATATGATTGAACTCAATACAAGACCTGATGCACTTCCGGATGTTGATCCGAGGTTCTTGTTCTCTACCGCAATAAACGATATCAATTATAATGAAAGGTTCAAGGTTCAGAATAGATTCACCATCATGACCTATATGCAATATATCGTGCAGGATGGAGCTAACGCGGATCTTTCAGGGAATTATTGGGCGCCAGCGGCTACAAAAGGAGGAAATCCGGGCTTGAGTCAATATTATAATGATTATTATCAAAAGGTCGGTGTAGGTCTAAACAGGATCATCGCTAAAATTGATGAAATGCCGGAAGCTCAAAGAGCCACTTACGCGAATTTAAAAGCAGTTAGTCAGATTATTGATGTTTACCAGGCCTGGAGGACATCCGATGTATTTGGGGCAATGCCTTATTCGCAGGCTTTTCAAGATCTCACGTATCCATTACCTGCGTATGATTATGATTATGACCTGTATAAAGTATTCGATACTAAATTGAAAACAGCAGCGAATACCATCAAAACCTTACCTGCAGGACAAACAGAATTAACCGCGAATGACTTCTTTTATAAAGGAGTGATGAACAATTGGCTGAAGTTTGCGAATACATTGCGTATTAAAATCGCGCAGCGTTATGAGAAAAGAGACCCTGCAAATCTGGATGCAATCCTGACAGATGTGGAGACTAATTTTGGTGGACAATTGATCTCTACTTATGAAGAATCTTTCGGAATCAATAATTCCAGAGACTGGAACAATAACGTGGATGATATCAATGCGATCAAAACGAGTTTTAATGCAGCCTATCCTTTTGTGGAGTTCCTGAAGTCGGCTAATGATCCCCGATTGGCGGTAATGGTTCGTCAGAATCAGCTGGGAGCTAACAATCCTGCCTATAGCACTTTGTTAACTACGGCTACTCCGGCTACGCTTGCCTTACTCGCTACTCCGGAGTATAAACAACGTTATTATGGGAAACATACGTTTCCTGCTTCACAGGATGCTTCTTATGGACCAACAGGAGCGGGACGCTTCCAGACATTTTCAACGACTGGTCCTGCGGCTAATCTAACCTATCAATCGCTGATTCAAGGTCGATATTTCGTGAAAAATGGTGGTTTTAAAGAAGGAATACCTGATCCGCTATTGAATACTAATGAAGAGGTGGTTGCCGGTGGTTCCCTGAAGTATAAATCTTTGTTCCTGAGCTATGCGGAAACTTGTTTCATGATGGCAGAAATTGCTGCTAAAAAAGGTGGTTCTGTTATGGGGAAAGGCGCGGCTGCTTGGTATAATGAAGGTGTTACGGCTTCTTTTGATCAATACAAAAAGGTTGGAACAGATATTAAAGTACCATTTGCAACAACGCTTGCCATGGGAGATTATTTGTCACGTTTCCCTTTTAATGGACTGGTAAGTATATACTCTCAATCCTGGGTGCATTTTCTGGCTCAACCGGAAGAAGCATGGGCGATGTGGAAAAGAACAGGATATCCTCAGGCTGTAGATTATAGAGCCGGACAACCAACCACGCCTGGAAATATAGGTGATGGCACCGGGGTAGCTTATCTGGAAAACTTATGGAACGGTAGTGCCAATCTGATCAGGCCAAGAAGAGGGGTATTACCCGGAGCTGACTTGAACAGAGCCAATATATTGAAAGCTGCTAATGATATGAAAGCTAAAGATGCAGCTTACGGAGTCGATATCAATGAAACCAAAGGTAGAATTTGGTGGGATAAACAATAATAAATTTAGGGGGTTTTTAGTTTTGTGTTGGGTGTCCGATTTTTTCGGGCACCCTTTTTTGTCTATTAAATTTTCTAACTTCGGCAGCGTTAATCCAAATGAATGTACGCGGTATTTAAAAGAGAGTTATTTAGTTTATTGAATTCATTGATGGCCTATATTACCATTGGTGTATTTCTACTGGCCTCCGGCTTGTTGTTGTGGTTTTTTCCGGATACTTCTATCCTGGAATATGGTTATGCAGAACTCAGCGGGTTTTTCGGACTTGCTCCTTTTTTATTCCTTTTTCTTATTCCCGCCATCACCATGCGTTCTTTTGCAGAAGAGCGGAGGGAAGGAACGTATATCTTACTGGCCACGCGTCCGCTAACCGACTGGCAGATCATTTTTGCCAAATACCTGGCCTGTTTAGTACTGGTGCTGTTTGCTTTGTTACCTACCCTGATTTATACGTATTCGATTTCCGAACTGGCCCTGCCAAAAGGAAATATCGATACCGGAGCCATTATTGGTTCCTATATCGGACTGTTGTTGTTAGGTGCAGCGTTTGTTTCGATCGGCATCTTCGCTTCTTCGCTGACTAAAAATCAGGTGGTTGCTTTTGCACTTTCCGTATTCCTATGTTTCTTCGCTTACAGCGGATTTGAGGCGATGAGTCAGATTTTTGCCTTTCGTTCATTTGAAAATATATTGCTCAATCTGAGTGTCAACGAACATTATCAATCTATGAGCAGGGGTGTTTTAGATACCCGTGATCTGGTGTATTTCCTGACGTTTATCCTGGCTTTCCTGGGCTTAACCAAACTAGTGATCGGAGGTAGAAAATGGTAATTAAACAACAGAAACTGATTCGCATTGCGCTTTTCATTGGCGCTTTGGTTTTACTCAATGTAGCGGCTCAGTATTTTTATACCCGCATAGATTTTACCAAAGAAAAACGGTACACGCTGACAGCAAAATCAAAAGAGATCTTAAAAAATATTAAGCAACCGATTACCATAACTGTGTTTCTGGAAGGCGATTTACCGGCTCCTTTTAAAAGGCTGAGAAATGCAACCAAAGACCTGCTGGCAGATTATAAAGCAGAATCTGGTCAGGAGATTAAAGTGATTTTCAAAGACCCGGTTTCCGGACTTTCTATAGCCGATCAGGATACGGTGATTAACCATTTATATGAGGCCGGGATTGAACCCACTACCATCAACATTAAAAACGACGCTGGTTTTGCACAGAAAATGGTCTTTCCGATGGCCATGCTGGAAAGCCCTGACCGACAATTGCCGGTTAAGTTGTTACAGAATTTAGGGGCTACCGGTAGTTATGAAGAAAATATCAACAATTCAATTCAGAACCTGGAATACCTGTTTACTTCTGCCATTCAGAAAGTGCTTTCTGCGGATCACCCGAGGATTGGTTTTACGGAAGGAAACGGAGAATTGCCGGATCTGATGTTAAATGATGCCATTACCAGTTTGTCGGATAGTTATGAAGTGGGCCGGGTAAACCTGAGTACCATTGATGCTGCGGGACTGGATAAATTGAAAACGCTGATCATTGCCAAACCTCAAAAGGAATTTACAGAGGCGGAGAAGTATAAAATCAATTATTTTGTGATGAAAGGCGGCAGGGTAGTCTGGGCGATTGACCAGGTGAGTGCCGATCTGGACAGCCTGAAAGGTTCCGGAGAACAGCTGGCCTTCAATAAAAAGCTAAACCTGGACGATATGTTGTTCATGTACGGTGCCAGAGTAAATTACAACCTGATTGCGGATGCCAATTGTGCGGAAATTCCACTGAGTATGGGTACAAACGGGCAGATAGAAATGGCGCCATGGGTCTATTATCCTTTGATGAAACCGGATACTTCGCATAACCTCGTTAAGAATATTGATGTGCTGAAAGGGGAATTCGTGAGTACTGTAGATACCATCGCCGTGAAAGGTTTAAAGAAGACGGTGATTTTGCATTCTTCTCCTTTTAACAAGATTTTCAATGCGCCTAAATTATTGTCGTTGCAAATGGTGGCCGAGCAACCAGACCCACGTGCATACGCGAGTGTGCCACAAGCTTTGGCGGTATTGATCGAGGGGAGTTTTCCTTCGGTGTTTTTGAACCGTTCGGTTCCTGCCGGAATTACCGGTAGCTACCCGCTTCCGGCACAGAGCAAGCCAACCAAAATGGTGGTCATCGGCGACGGCGATGTGTTCAAAAATCAAATCAGCAGCAAGGACGGTTCGGTCTTTCCCCTGGGCTTCGACAGATACACGCAAAAAAACTACGGAAATAAAGCTTTGCTCTTAAATATCGCAGATTACCTGTCAAATGACGATCATTTAATCGCTTTGAGAAATAAAGAGGTTAAAATCAGGCTGTTGGATAAGGCGAAATTACGTATAGAAAAACTACAATGGCAATTGATCAATATGGCTTTGCCCTTATTATTGTTAATATCGTTCGCGATTTTTCAACATTATTACCGCAAGCATAAGTATGCGAGGTAATTTTTATATTTTTGAGAACTGACAAGATCATACTATGAGATTTATTGTATCCACATCAACGTTATTAAAACATTTGCAAACAGTAAACGGTGCATCAAGCAGCAGTACTGTATTGCCGATATTGGAGAATTTCCTTTTTGAAATTAAAGATGGAAGTTTAACCATCTCTGCCACTGATTTACAAACCAGCATGACCACCTCTTTACCGGTTGAGTCTAAGGAGGGTGGAAAAGTAGCTGTGCCAGCAAAAATACTTTTAGACACTTTAAAAACATTACCGGATCAGCCGATCTCTTTCAATATTGACGACAACACTTTCTCTATTGAAATCAGCGCAGGTGACGGTAAATATAAACTAAGCGGAGAAAATGGGGATGATTTCCCGAAGATTCCGGTAGTAGAAAATGCTTCATCGGTAAACCTTCCTGCTTCAGTTTTAACAGAAGCAATTACCAAAACAATTTTTGCAGTAAGCAGCGATGAGTTGCGTCCGGCAATGACTGGTGTATATTGCCAGTTATCTGAACAACACATCACTTTTGTAGCTACTGATGCACATAAATTGGTAAGATATAGAAGAATGGACAGCAAAGGCGAAAAAGCTTCTTCGTTCATCCTTCCTAAAAAAGCATTGACTTTATTAAAAGCAGCACTTCCTTCTACTGATGTGAATGTTTCTGTGGATTATAATGCCACCAGTGCTTTCTTTAAATTTGAAAACATCAACCTGGTTTGTCGCCTGATTGATGAGCGTTACCCGGATTATGAAGCAGTAATTCCTGCAAATAACCCTAATAAACTGATCATCGACCGCGCATTGTTCTTAAACACTTTACGTAGGGTGGTGATTTTTGCCAACAAAACTACGCATCAGGTACGTTTAAAAATCAATGGTTCTGAGCTGAATATCTCTTCGGAGGATTTAGATTTCGCTAATGAAGCACATGAGCGTTTGAGCTGCCAGTATGAAGGTGAAGATTTAGAAATTGGCTTCAATGCCCGCTTCCTGATCGAAATGCTAAGTAACCTGAGCGGTGAAGAAGTGACTTTAGAACTTTCTACACCTAACCGTGCAGGATTACTAATTCCACACACGAATGACGAGAATGAAGATGTTTTAATGTTGGTGATGCCAGTAATGCTGAACAACTACAACTAGAATTATCTTAAAGTATAAGTAGAGGCCTGGTATTTTATCAGGCCTTCTTTTTGCCAAATCCCCGGAAGAACCACGGAATTTGTTCTGTCACAGCTAACTAATTATTGACTACTAAAATTGAAAACAGCAGGTTTATTAACATGTAATTCTTAATTTTGGGCTTAAACTATACGATTTGGAACTTTTATCACAACTAGTAGATTTTATATTGCATACCGATAAAGCTTTAGTACAGCTGGTAAGCGATTATAAAACATGGACTTACCTTATTCTATTCTTAATCATTTTCGCGGAGACCGGATTTGTAGTTACCCCCTTTTTACCGGGCGACTCGATGCTGTTTGCCGTTGGTGCATTGATCGCAAAAGGCGGAACCGGCCTTGATATCTGGATCATGTTCCTGTTACTAACCATTGCTGCCATTGCTGGAAACAGTTTAAACTATCGACTCGGTAGCTATTTTGGGATTAAAGTGTTTAAAGAAGGGAATAAAATCCTGAAACTGGAATACTACAACAAATCTCATGAGTTTTTTGAAAAACATGGTGGTAAAGCGATTATTTTCAGTCGTTTCCTTCCGATTTTCAGAACCATTGCCCCTTTCGTTGCAGGTGTAGCTAAGATGCCTTTCGGCAGATTTACCTATTACAATGTAGTGGGTGGTATTGGATGGATTTTCAGTTTATTGTTCGCAGGCTTCCTGCTTGGACAAATTCCAATCATCAGAGATAACTTCTCCATTGTGATCATTACCATTGCTGTAGTGACCTTCGGTCCGGTAATTTATGCTGCGATTAAAAGCAGAATCAAACCAAAAGATATTTTGAAGGGCTAATCTGGCTCTCTACCAAGGATACGCCCATTGGGCAACGGCGCTGCTTCAAGTTCTTTAACCAGACTGGAAGCAGCGTTTTTTTTGGGCATATTTTTTAAGTCCGGTTGTCCGGCATCGATCCAGGCGGAATACCAATAACTGCCGGTAGCATGGATGGCAGCCCGCATTTGCCGTTCCACCATCTGGTTCATTACTTCATGATAGGCCCTCGAATAACTTTCGGAATACTGCCTCAATAAGAGGTTTTTACGCTTGGAAAAGCTGTATTTCTTTCTCCCGGGGGTGTTTGAACTTACTTTTAATTCCATGGACAACACGCTGTCCAGTAAACGGTGACTCTGACTGACCATCTTCCAGGCTGTTTTCAAAGGGTCTTCAATGTAGATCGCTTTCCCGACGCGGAAATTATATTGTTCCGCAAAGAGTTCCGGTAAGCGACTTTCCCAGAAGGCATGGATGCCATGTTGGTTGCTCAGTTGGCCGTTATGGTTTTGCGTGGTATGGAGGGGCACATGGGCATCAGAAATATAATGCCCGAGGTAGGCCGAATAGATCAGTATTTTCAGGGAATCCCTGTCTACAAAGGCCCGAACGAGTTTGAAATAGGATTTCTGGATTTGCCAGGGTAGGGTGCCATTGGTCTGTAGTTTCTTCGCCCCGTATCTTTTCAGGGCCTCCTGCCATTTGCGAGGGATGCTGTCGATATGGTTTTCATAACATTCTACGTCGATGAAATGTCTGGGCGCTTCCGCGGTGTCTGCATAACGACGCTTGTCGGCATCTATCGCATGATCACTCAGGTAGTTGATATTTGCCTTGTAAAAAGTATTGAGGCCATTATGGAGCGTAAAAACAGCCAGATAGTTGATGCGCTGATGGGCATAAAATCCCCAGGAGGAACACAACAGCAAAACGCTTAAAAGCAAAACAGGGATAAATACACGATTCATCCCTGTCAAGTTCTGTATAATAACCTATTACCTGGTTATTTTTCGATGCTTTTTCCTTTCATGGCTGAGGAAACGGCCATGTCCATCACTCTTTCGGCGAATGGACGGGTGAACTCATTCAACTCATCCGCTTTTTTCAAAATGTTATCTTTTTCTGCGGTAGCCAATGCGGTTTTAAGCGCTTCGATATAAGTTTTGGTGTCTGTAATTTCTTCGGCGGTCAGGAAGTTACTGTGTTTGTCGATGAAGCGCTCAGCAGTGTAGACCAATTGTTCGCCTTCACTTCTTGCTTCGATCAACATACGTTGTTCTACATCACTTTTTGCATGGGTAATACTGTCGATCAGCATTTGCTCTACCGTATCATCGGTAAGGCCATAACTTGGGGTAATGTCGATTTCCTGTTTCACACCAGAACGTAGCTCAATTGCCTGTACAGTTAGGATACCATCGGCATTCAACATAAAGTTGATGTCTACTTTTGGCAATCCTGCCGGCATTGCCGGGATACCTTTCAGGTCAAATTCTGCCAATTTCCTGTTTTCTTTAACCAGGTCACGTTCTCCCTGGAATACAGAGATTTTCATGTTGACCTGTCCGTCGATAGAGGTGGTATATTGGCGGCCGGCTTTAGTCGGCACTTTTGCGTTTCTAGGGATGATCACATCCATTAATCCACCCATGGTTTCAATACCCAGCGACAATGGCGTTACGTCCAGTAAAAGAATGTCTGAGCGGTTTCCAGCAAGGATGTCTGCCTGAATTGCAGCACCCAATGCCACCACTTCGTCCGGATTAATCTGGTCGTGTGGCGTAGAACCGAAGAATTCAGCAACCTGTGCTTTTACATATGGGGTACGTGTAGAACCACCAACCAGTACTACTTCGTCGATTTCTTTTACCGTTAAGTTAGCATCTGTTAAAGCTTGTTTACAGGCGTTTAACGTTTCTGCAACTTTAGCTGAAATCAGTTGTTCAAAGGTTTGTTTGTCTAAAGTACACCAGATTTCTCCGATTTGCTCATTGAAAAGATTTTGAGTACTTAAGGCTTTTTTAGCTTCTTCTGCTTTTAGTCTTAAGGATTGCATTAAACCTTGATCTGCTGATAATGCAGCGGCATCCAGTTTATTTTTCTCTATCCAGTGGTGAACGATGGCACGGTCAAAATCATCACCTCCTAAGAAGGTATTTCCATTGGTGGCCAGTACTTCGAATATTCCGTTTTGAATAGACAGGATGGAAACGTCAAATGTTCCACCGCCAAGGTCGTAAACGGCAATTGTTTTTTGTTGCGTAGGGTCTAAACCGATTCCGTAGGCCAGACTGGCTGCGGTAGGTTCGTTTACAATTCTAAGGACATCAAGGCCTGCTAACCTGCCCGCATCACGGGTGGCCTGGCGCTGACTATCATTAAAATAAGCAGGAACGGTAATTACAGCACGGTTTACCGGTGTTTTTAACGCGTGTTCTGCTCTTGCTTTTAGTTCTTTCAGGATTTCTGCAGAAAGCTCTATAGGTGTGTAAAACTTATCACCAGCTTTAATCTTTACCAAAGAATCGTTTTCGTCATCTATGATTTTGTAAGAAAAAGTATCCTGGTGTGCAGCAACATCTTTATAGGATCTGCCTAATAATCTTTTTACTGAAAATATAGTGTTTGATGGATCGCTGATTAAAAATTCTTTGGCTTCATTTCCTACAACTGCATCGCCATTGGCATTAAAATGCACGATGGATGGTACCAATACGCCCTTCCCCGTGTCGTTGATGACCATAGGGTTTTTGTCAGGGTTGATAAAGGCTACCAGACTGTTGGTTGTACCAAGGTCAATGCCGACGATGATTTCTTCTTTCTGTAAGGAACCTGTTGCGAGGTTAATGGATATCTTTGCCATAGTGAGGCAAATTTAGGAATGTTTTGTTCTTTTTTTGTTTTAAGGTTGTAATGTTTTAACCTTCTGCGCAGGAATCAGGTCTTTTTTATGAATATTATACAACCATAACACAATATCCTGATAGCTATCCGTTCCTTTTTTCTGGTTATTCAGCTTTAAAAAGCTGTCCAGGGCCACATCCATATAACCATACATATCGCTGTTGTATTTTTTCCAGAATGCTCTTTCTATTTGAAAATCGTTCAAAGTAACCGGATTTATGGTCGCATAAAGGCGTTGGTAATCTTCCGGTGATTTGTATTTGATCTCAAAAAGAATACTTCTGAGCATATTGTAGGCCGCAGAATACTGGAAGTTTTTATCGCTGCTGTGGATAGCCACGAGGTAACCGATCAGGTTGGCTTCATCTTCTCTGGCGATGCCCAACTGGTGTGCAATCTCATGACAGGTTACAAAAGGTAAGGAGGTTGTGGGTAATCGGGTATTCACATTGGCTTCGCCGGAAACTGGATTGTAATAGCCTTCAATGCCGATTTTGGTCACAATCCAGCTGTTCAATACCGCTTTTACGGATGGCGCGGGGTACCTGAAAAAAGCATTGCTTTTCCCGAGCTCATCATAGGAGATCTTTGCCTTGCTTTCTAGCTGATCCAGGGTATATCTTTCCTTTTTAGCCGATTGTAAACCGTTGAGCTGTTTGATAAAATACTCGCCAAGGGAAACCAGTTCTTCGGTCGTATACTTTTCATTTGAAATACCCAGTTGTTTGCTGATAGTAGGGCGGGAGTAGTTTAAACCCCATAATATTTTAAAAACCAGGTATAAGATCAGGCCGAAATTAACCAGTTGCAAAGGGATTTTGATCCGGTCTGCTTTAGTGAGTTTCTTTTGACTAAGTTTCTTGAAAAAGAGAAAAACACTCCTGAGCATATATAGCACGAGCAGGAGGTAGAGGAAATCCCCGACAGGGAAAGGAAACAGGGAACTGATCCAGCGTTGAATCAGGGAACTGACCGGATACAGGCCATTGGAATAGTATTTTTCTATAAAATTACTGTTCAGTCCGGCAAGAAATACGATTCCCGACAGACTGAACAGCAGGACAAACTGTTTAATTCCCGGCTTGTCCATTAATCTCATTATTTATGTTTCTTTTGATCTGTTAAAACAATCTGATTACCTGTTAAATTCTAATCTTCTTCCTTTTTCATTGGTCATGAAACTACCTTTTTGATAAGCCAGGTTTCCGGAAACAAAGGTATGGGTAATCTCCGATTGGAAGGTTTGTCCTTCAAAAGGCGACCAGCCACATTTGTACCAAAGGTTTGCTCTGGTTACTTTAACCGGATCATTCAGGTTAACCAGTACTAAATCTGCCCAGTAACCTTCTCTAATGAAACCTCTTCTATCCACTTGAAAACAAGTAGCCACATTATGCGCTGTTTTTTCGGCAATCTGCTCTAAAGTGATTTTCTTTTGATGGTACATTTCCAGTAAAGCAGAAAGGGCATGTTGTACCAATGGGCCACCAGAAGGGGCTTGTAGGTAAGGTTGCTCTTTTTCGGCAATCGTATGCGGAGCATGGTCTGTCGCGATGATGTCGATATGGCCATCCAATACGCCTTTTAAGATCGCATCTTTGTCCTGCTCTGTTTTTACTGCCGGATTCCATTTGATCCAGTTGCCTTTAGTGGCATAATCTCTATCGTCGAACCAAAGGTGGTGTACACAGGCTTCGGCAGTGATTCTTTTATCTTTTAATGGGGTAATGTTATCAAATAACGCGACTTCTTTTGCTGTAGAAATATGCAGAATGTGTAAACGCGTCTGGTATTTTTTAGCAAGTTCTACCGCCATTGACGAAGAAATATAGCAAGCTTCTGCACTTCTGATGAGTGGGTGCATGTCTATGGTGATGTTATCGCCATATTCCGCTTTATAACGCGCCATGTTTTCTCTGATGGTCTTTTCATCTTCACAATGTGTAGCCACCAACATCGGTGCTTCTTTGAAAATGTTTTCTAAAACCGTCGCATTGTCTACCAACATATTTCCGGTAGAAGAGCCCATGAATACTTTAATCCCGCAAACGTTTTTAGGATCAGTTTTCAATACTTCATCCAGGTTGTCATTGGAAGCGCCCATGAAAAACGAGTAATTCGCTAAAGAAACATCGGAGGCGATTTTATATTTATCGGCCAGTAATTCCTGACTTAAAGTATTGGGAACGGTATTGGGCATTTCCATGAAGGAAGTAATCCCACCGGCAACGGCAGCCATACTTTCAGAAAATATATCCGCTTTATCGGTTAGTCCGGGTTCTCTAAAATGTACCTGATCATCGATCATTCCAGGGAAGAGGTGCAAGCCCTCTGCATTGATTTCTTTTGCGCCTTCCGCCTGGATATCTGGCGCAATTTTCACAATAAATCCCTCTTTAATCAGTACGTCAGCAACAAAGATTTGGCCTTCGTTTACCACTGAGGCCGCTTTTATCAGAATGGTGTTCATGCCTTCAAACTTAAATAAAAAAAACGTTATTTGCCCTTCCAGATGTTATCCGAAGGGGTCGCATCCATAAATATACCACCATCAACCTGAATTTTCGCAACTACCTGCTTTGCATTCAGGGGAATGACAGTGCTTTTCTGATTGGCTTTCCAAACGCCGGCAGTCTGGTGAAATACACTGCTGCTGCCATCTTTATAAGTCAGTTTGATATCAAATGGAACCGCAAAACCGCCGATATTATCCAGTTTAACCTGGTAAGCCAGCCCTTTATTAGATACTTGCTTTACCGCCAGGTCAATGTAATTGTTGCTGAAAAACCAGTTGTTCCAGTACCAGTTCAGGTTTTGTCCGGACACGTTGTTGAAGGTGTAGAAAAAGTCCCATGGAATGGGATGTTTGCCATTCCAGCGCTCCATATAGGCATGCAGGTACTTTTTAAAGTTGGCATCGCCCAGCATATCCTTTAAAGCCAGGTAGGCCAGCGCTGGTTTCACATAAGCATTATTGCCATAACCGGGACCGGAAACCTGGGTAGAAAGGCTGATAATCGGTTGATCTTCTTCGGTAGAAGGATCATTGATCCAGCGATCTACACGGAATTTTTTAAAGTTCGCATCTGCTTTCTCTTTTCCGAGTTGCGCGGTAGAGATCAGGTATTCGAAAGTCGTTGCCCAACCTTCATCCATGTGTGCATATCTGGTTTCATTGGTACCCATATAAAAAGGAAAATACGTATGTGCCACCTCATGATTCAGTACAAACTGCGAAAATTCCATATCAGGCGTACTCGAATCATTGATCATCATCGGGTATTCCATGTCCGCAAAACCTTGTACAGCGGTCATTTTTGAATAAGGATAGGCAACCCCCGGCCAGTTGTTGGAAAACCAGGATAGTGATTGTTTGGTCCAGTCCACCGCTTTTGGGAAATCCGGGGCTTTGGCATCATAAGCAGCCTGGGCACTGGCTCTTCTGCCGGTTTTAGCATCAACCAGGACACTGCCACCATCCCATAAATAATGGTTGCTCAGGGCGAAAGTCACATCTGTAATGTGATCTGCGGTAAATACCCAACTGTTCCAGTCGTTTTGTAAGGTTACCAGGCCTTTCGCCATTTCTTCTGCATTGGCAATGGAGCTTATCGCATCACTGGTATAAGATTTTTTCAGTCTTTCCGCAAAAACAGGTTGTAAGACTTCCTGAGGGTTTTGTAGATCTCCGGTAGCCCATACGACGAAGTTTTTCGGAGCTTTTACCGTCAGCTTGTAATCATTGAAATCGTTGTAAAATTCGGTTCTGTCGGTATGTGGAATATAGTCCCAGCCATTGTAATCGTCATAAACGGAAACTCTGGGGAAGGCATAGGCGACGAAAAATGTGCTGCTGTCTAACTGACCTTCTCTGCCACTTTCTTTTGATAATGGATAAGACCAGCTGATGTTGAGTTCAGCCGTTTGTCCCGGATTTAGGGGTGTTTTTAGTTTAATCCCTTCTACGGTTTCCCAATTGTCCGATTTGACGTTATATTTCTGCCCGTCGATTTGAAAAGAACTGATGCTTAGGCCTTCGCTTAAAAAGTCTTTGCTTACCGCATTGGCACGTGGAGAAGTAGGTTTATGGAGGTTGTTGACAAACCTGATGGCGATTTGACCCAGGGTATCCGGACTATGGTTGGTGTATTTTATGATTTCTGAACCAGTTACGATTTTACTAGCTGGGTCTACGCTAATGGTCATGTCGTATTTCCCTTTATTTTGCCAGTAATGCTTGCCTGGTTTACCATCTTTGGAGCGGCTTCCTTTTTCATAAGCCATTTTAATATTTCTTGGCAGGTATAAATCCTGGGCATAAACCGCGGTAGCTCCGTTAAGTAATACGGTGGTTCCGGTAAGCAATAGGGTAAAGGCTTTAGGGAAAATTGCCTTTAACCATCTGTATTGTTGTTTTTGCATTTGGTTGATTCGTTATACTTATAAAAGTACAGTTTTTATGATTTTTTAAAACAATCGCTATCATAAATAATACGTTGAGCGCTTGATCCTATAAATAATAGTATCTTTGCAAAATGCCCAAAACATTTGAAGAGTTTAACCTTAATCGACAGATTTTAAATGCTGTAGCTGATGCAGGGTTTACTGTTGCCACCCCAATACAAGAAAAATCAATAGCACCTGTACTATCAGGACAGGATATATTCGGCATTGCCGAGACAGGAACCGGAAAAACAGCGGCTTATGTTTTACCGATCCTGATGCAATTAAAATATGCTCAGGGCGATGCGCCAAGAGCTTTGGTCCTTGCACCAACCAGAGAGTTGGCGATGCAGATCACTGAACATGTCAAAATTTTCTCTAAATATACAGACTTACGTACCGTTGTCGTTTTCGGCGGTATCGGTCCAAAAACACAAATCGAACAGATTAAAGCGGGTGTAGACATTATTGTGGCTACTCCGGGAAGATTTTTAGACATCTATTTAGCCGGACACATCAATACGCAATACCTGAAGTTTTTGGTGTTGGATGAAGCGGATAAAATGATGGATATGGGCTTTATCGGCTCTATTCACCGTATTTTAGAAGTGGTGCCACGTCGTCGTCAGAACTTATTATTCTCCGCTACCATGAGTGATCTGGTACAGAAAATTGCGGGTGACTTCCTGAAACACCCAACTATTATTGAGGTAGGCATGCAAGCTACACCTGCGCAAACGGTTACGCAAAAACTGTATGAGGTTCCCAATTTCAAAACCAAGATCAATTTATTGCAGCACTTGCTGAAAAATGATGAGGAGTTCAAAAGACTGATCATTTTCTGTAAAACAAAAACTGTTGCCGACAATATTTTCAGCTTTATCGAGCGTAGATTCGGTGCAGATGCGGTAAGGGTAATCCATGCCAATAAAGGTCAGAATACACGTATCAACTCGATTAACAGCTTTAAAGAAGGAAATATCAGGGTATTGGTGGCTACAGATGTGGCTTCCCGTGGTATTGATGTTTCTGAAGTGAGTCATGTAATCAACTTCGATGTACCGATCATTATTGAAGATTATGTACACCGTATCGGACGTACTGGTAGAGCTTATGCCAAGGGAGATGCCTTGACTTTCGCTACGCCTGCGGAAAAATATTACATTGAGAAAATAGAGAAGTTGATCAGACAACAGATTCCTGTGTTACCTTTGCCAGCGGAAATTTTCGTGGAAGAGACGCCATATGAAGAACGTCAGGCAATTGCCAGATCAATTGATGACCAGAAGCGTAAGGATGATCCTGAGTTTAAAGGTGCTTTCCATGAGAAGAAACATGCAGCAGCGATTGCAGCTTCGGAAAGAGAGAAAATGAAAAATAAAGCTCCTGCCTGGAAGTCGAAGAAATTCAAAAACAAAAAGTAAAACAAGGGAATTGAAAGTAAAACTGACCCCACTTAACATCATTTCAGCGATCTTTTTAACGATTGCTGCAGTGTTGGTATTCGAAAAAAGGACGCCATCAAATTCGCATATCATCGATATACAGCCAATCCTGATTGGTTTTAGCCTGTTGATTGCGGTGGTTGCTTTTATATCCGATCAGATTTTCAGGAAGTTTATCCCTGAATTGAAAAAGATCTGGATTATCGAGTGTACAGTGATCCTTTTTACCGTTCTCTTATTTATTATTATAAAAGTCAGCATAAATTAAATGAAACAAGCAGAAATTAAAATTACCGTTGAATTAGACGACAATAATGTACCGGAAAATATCCTTTGGGAATCTACAGATTCAGAAACTAAAGACCAGGTGCCTGTGAAATCGATGATGTTAGCTCTTTGGGATCATAATTATAAGAACTCTATGCGTATCGATCTATGGACTAAAGATATGCCGGTTGATGAGATGAAAAGATTCTTTTATGAAACTTTGCAAACTATGGGTGATAGCTTCCTTAAAGCTACAGGAGAGACACTAATTGTCGAAGATCTACGCGATTATTGCGCGCATTTTGCCGATAAAATGGGAATTAACCAGCAACAATAAGGTCAGAATGAAAATTCAGGGAGTTATTGGTGCAGTAATTATGGCTGTTGGAGGATTGTGTCCTTTAATGCGCTTACCGATTATCGGAAACTGGAACTATTTTGATGTAGATCCGCGTTTAGCTACTGCTTTGTATGTGTTGGTTGCGGTTGCTTTATTAGGTTCATTTATCAATAAAACAGGCTTAATCAAATTTGCAGGTTGGGCAGTAATGGCCTTGGTTGCGATTTCACTGGTTGGTATTTATTTCAAAGTCCACGATTCTTTTGGCTTTCTTCACTTTAAAAATATGGTGAATATTGCTGCAGGAATGGTGAAATTGAAATGGGGCTGGTATGTGATTGTAGTCGGTGCCGGTGTTTTAGTGACCGTTAGAAAACCAAAAGTAGTGTTGGTGCAGGCTGCTCCGCCAGCTGTTGCCACCGTATAATAGTTGAAAATATAAAAGAGCTGACCCTTATGGATCAGCTCTTTTTTTTATAAGTCAATTTAGTTTAAACCTCCCAGCGCTTTTTGTTTTCTTTTGCGCTTGTAATGCGTTTGTTTGAGACTATCTGAACCGCTAATGATGCTAATGTTTCCATCTACTTCAAAAATCGCGAGCTTCACTTCTTTGAACTTTTCTACGCCATGTTCTCTCATGGCCTCCCTCAATTCGTCGTCAGTGATGTCTAGTTTGGCTAGCTTTTCAAAATCGAGCTTGCCATTATGGATCAGGATTTCTGGTTTTTCGGAAAGCAGATTCCGAAACCAGTTGCTTTTATACATGAGCTTTTTTAGGGCAAAGTTTAAGGCAAAAAGCACTGCGGCAGCGATCAAACCACCTTGTAAGCTGGTATTGTTACCAACCATGGCATTTTGTACCGCATTACTGATCAGTAAAATCAGCACCACATCAGTGGTGTTGAGCTGAGAAAGTTCCTTTTTACCGGTCAAACGAATGGCGACCAGCATAAAGGCGTAAACAGCGAGGCTTCTCAGAATAATATCCAGATATTGGTTCATAGGAGTAGGGGAAAATAGTTTATAAATCCGGGTTTTCAGGTTTAAAAATCAAGCGTCATTTGTCCTTTTTTACTGATGGCTCTTTCGTGATCCAGCAACCATTTTTTGCGCCATAATTCTCCGGCATAGCCCACCAGTTTGCCATTACTACCAATCACCCTGTGACAAGGTACCACAATTGCCAGTTTATTTTTACCGTTTGCAGCGGCAATCGCACGAATGGCCAATACGTTATTTTGTTGCTTAGAAAATTCCAGATAGGAGCAGGTATTGCCGTAATCAATGGTTTGTAAGGCGGTCCAGACGCCTTGCTGAAATTGCGTTCCATCTTGTTGTAATGGTAGGTTGAAGGCCGTTAATTTCCCTTCAAAATAGTCATTTAGCTGTGCTGCTGCAAGTTTGCTAAGGCTATTTTCTGAAAGGTCTTTCGTATCGCTTTCCTTGAAAGTGATTTCCCTGACCGATTCCTCCCCGGCAAAGATGTAAATCGCGCCAATCGGACTATGTAAAATACTGCAATAGCTGGTGCTCATGGGCATACTTAGGTAAAGTTTTGCTATTCAAATGTATAAAATTTTAACGCTTTAGTTTTTTTTGCTAGTATTGTCGGGATTAAAAAAATGGAAGCGCAAGAGTTTGTTGATATTGATGAGCTGGACTTCAACAGAAGTATGGCGAGGTGGGTGAAGAAAAACCCACATATTATGCGTGCAATGACAGGTCATCATTTGTTGATCCTGCTGGCTAAGGGTAATCTGCGCATTAACCTGAACCATTTTAGTCCGGATTATCAGGATAAATTTATTGACCATAATTTTGAACATTATTGTCTTAAATTTATAGACCGTCTGGATGAACCGATTGCCGGTTACCTCAGCACCTGGGGGATTCCTCAATTCGGACTTCATTTTGTCTTCCTGCTCAAAGGAAGAAGTTTTCAAAAGTACATTTCTTATCAGCTTTAGGGCTTAGGGAAGTGCGATCTACTGAACATATAAACGTGCTATTGTACTTGTATACTGCTGCTATAGTAGTGCTGGATGATGAAGAGTTGTTCAAGGGTACTTGAAGAGTCCCTGGAGTATATGCCTTAAGCAGCCTCCGCGAGCTCTTCACCGATTCTCCGGCAGTCCTTCAGCAACCAGCACCAGAATAGCCTTTTTATAGCAACGCTCCAGCAGCTTAATATTACTTTTTACCGGTATTTAACTTAATTATCCTGCTCATTAGTAAATCGGATGATTAACAATTATCTTTGCGACCGGATGAATTTAGCAGAGCAGATCAAACATTTAATAAAAAAGGAATTGTTGTTAGAGTGGCGTTCCAAATACGCTTTAAACGGGGTGCTTTTATACGTCGTGTCTACGGTATTTGTCTGTTTTTTATCTTTTGTGAGTACAGATAAGGTCACTTTAAACGCTTTATTCTGGATCATCATGCTTTTCGCTTCGATCAATGCCGTATCTAAAAGTTTTCTACAGGAGAGCAGGGGCAGGCAGGTTTATATCTATACGATTGCCAGTCCGCTAGCTTTGATTATCTCCAAAACCATTTATAATTCCTTGTTGATGATGGTGCTTACCGTGATTGCACTCGGCTTTTATATCCTTGTTTTTGATTTTAGTCCGGAGGATTTAGGCTTGTATTTACTGGCTGCTTTACTGGGCAGTCTGAGCTTTTCCACGATTTTCACGATGGTATCAGCGATTGCTTCCAAAGCTGGAAACGGTGGGATGCTAATGGCGATATTGAGTTTTCCAATCATCATTCCGGTGTTGGTGGTACTGATTAAGCTCACCAAAAACGCGATGGACGGCTTAGACCGTAGTGTGAGTCTGGACGAAATCGGTCTTTTACTCATCATTAATGCTTTAGTGATGTCGGTATCGGTATTATTATTCCCCTACCTCTGGAGGGATTAAGCTTTCCGTAAGCCTCAGGTCATTTATCAGGGTTTAAACCCAAAGAGCCGCTGTTTATCGGCTGATGTATGACTGAAATAGCAAAATTTGTAGCTACATTTACCGATTAACAGCATAAAAGAGATCAAATTTTAATGTCAATGTATAAGAACTGGTGGAAAGTATTAGGCGCAATATTGGTGATTTATTCAACCGTTGCGGGTTTTCTAATGAAAACTCCTGAATTGCCGATTATTAGAGAGAGCATCCGGAACCTTTATTTTCATGTGCCGATGTGGTTCAGCATGATTGTATTGTTCAGTATCTCTGTTTTTTACAGTGTCAAATCATTGAGAAGTAATGATCCTGCGGATGATATTAAAGCCGTAGAAAGTGTCAATGCAGGCGTGATTTTCGGTCTTTTGGGTATCGTAACCGGTGCAGTCTGGGCTAAATTTACCTGGGGACAAGCCTGGAGCTTCGATGTAAAGCAAAACTTTGCGGCCATCGCGATCTTACTTTATTTTGCTTATCTGGTACTTCGCAATGCGATTGATGAAGAACAAAAGAGAGCAAAGATTTCTGCGATTTACAATATTTTCGCCTTCCCGATTATGGTGGTATTATTGTTTGTATTGCCACGTTTATCGGATTCGCTACACCCTGGTAATGGCGGTAATCCCGGCTTTAACGCTTACGATCTGGATAAACACATGAGAATGGTGTTTTACCCCGCTTGTCTGGGCTGGATTTTAATCGGCTGCTGGATTTACAATATCCTGTACAGACTCCGCGATTTAGAAAGAAATAAATTATCGAAATAAATAGGAAACGGTCTTTCCGTAGCCTTTAAACCTCAAAAGATATTCTAATGAAAAAATTTACAGCAACCTTTTTAATGTTCTTATTGACACTGCAATTGTTCGCTCAGGAAACAGGTTCTGCCATCAGTGATACGCTTTATTCGAACGGTAAAATCTACGTGGTAGTGGCTTGTGTATTGGTAATTTTGCTTGGCTTGCTTTTCTTTCTGTTTACAATAGAAAAAAGATTAAAAAAGTTAGAAAAGAAATAAGCGACAAAAAACTTATTTTAAAATCATTTAATGCCTGTTTTGGCGCTTGTTTTGATGTAGTGTTTGCCTTACACTAAGTGATTTACCATTTGCATAAGTGGTGTTTTTTACTGCAATTTTGCAGGTAATTAGTATAAGAACTTATATTCAATTCATAAAAAACAAAGAATGGCTAATACAGCAAACGAGACAAATTTTTTTGCAGACGTATGCAAAAACTTTGACAGTGCCGCACAATTTACTTCTCATCCAGAAGGTCTGTTAACCCAAATTAAAGCTTGTAACAGTGTGTATCGTTTTCAATTCCCTATCCGCAGAGGAAACGGGTTTGAGGTAATCGATGCTTGGCGCGTGGAACATTCTCATCACATGAGTCCTACCAAAGGTGGTATTCGTTACAGTGAAATGGTAAATGAAGATGAGGTGATGGCTTTAGCTGCCTTGATGACGTACAAATGTGCGATTGTAAATGTTCCTTTCGGTGGTGCTAAAGGTGGGATCAAGATCACCCCTAAAAACTACACCGTTGGTGAGCTGGAAAACATCACCCGTCGTTATACGACAGAATTAATCAAAAAGAACTTTATCGGTCCTGGTATTGACGTTCCTGCTCCGGATTACGGATCAGGTGAGCGTGAAATGAGCTGGATTGCAGATACTTACATGACTATGAACCCAGGTCAGTTAGATGCTTTGGGTTGCGTTACCGGAAAGCCAATTGCTTTACACGGGATCCGCGGACGTAAGGAAGCAACTGGTCGTGGTGTAGCTTATGCCATCAGAGAATGTGTAGATGTAGCTGAAGATATGGCTAAAATCGGCTTTAAAGCTGGTTTAGGTGATAAACGAGTGATCGTTCAGGGTTTAGGAAACGTAGGTTACCACTCGGCTAAATTCTTAGCTGAATTTGGAGCAACTATCGTTGGTCTTTGCGAGTTTGAAGGTGCCATTTACAATGAAAACGGATTGAACATTGATGAAGTGTTTGCTCACCGTAAATTAACTGGTTCTATCTTAGGTTTCCCGGGCGCTAAAGAGTTTAAAAACTCGATGGAAGGTTTAGAGCAACCTTGTGATATTTTGGTTCCGGCAGCATTGGAAAATGTGATCACTTCGGAGAACATCAGAAACATCCAGGCGAAAATTATCGCGGAAGGTGCCAATGGTCCTTGTACTCCGGAAGCAGAAGAGATTTTCACGGAAATGGGTGGTATCATCATTCCTGATATGTACTGTAATGCAGGTGGGGTAACCGTTTCGTATTTCGAATGGTTGAAAAACCTTTCTCACGTAGCGTTTGGCCGTATGGAAAACCGTTATGCGGAAAACTCAAACAGAAACCTGATCAATACTTTAGAAAGTTTAACCGGAAAAAGCATTCCTGCTGAACACCGTTTAATGATCGTTAAAGGAGCTTCTGAATTGGAATTGGTGAACTCAGGTTTAGAGGATACCATGATCCATTCTTACCATGAAATCAGAGAAACATTAATGAGCAAACCAGGCATCCAGACTTTAAGGACGGCTGCTTTTGTAGGCTCTATAGATAAAATTGCCATTTCTTATATGAATTTAGGAATCTGGCCATAATAATTAGTCGGTTCGAGACTTTTGAGAAAAAGAGGTAGGAGGCAACTCCTCCTCTTTTTTTATGCCCGTTATTTTTGTCATTTCGATGTAGCACTTTCTAATCTGCAACATCTTTTTTTACCCGATTCCCGTATCTTGGGTTAAGCAAGGGTAAATCATGAAGACTTTCATCAGACTAGCAATACTGCTTTTATTCACGGCCTGTTCGGGAGATCAGAAACTGCAGCACCTGGAGAGTAAAGGGGGATTTGCGGTTATTGTTGCGCCAGCAGCGAATGAAAAAGTGGCGACTTTTGCCGGGGGCTGTTTTTGGGCTATACAAGAGGCCATGATGGAATTAAAAGGGGTGCATAAGGTGATCAGCGGTTATGCTGGTGGAAACACTAAAAATCCAGTTTACCAGGATTTACAGTCGCAAACCAGCGGTCATGCCGAAGCGGTTCAGGTGTATTATGATCCGTCTATAATTCCTTTCGAAACCCTTTGCAAAGCATTCTTCTATGTCCACAACCCAACACAGGTGGATGGACAAGGCGCAGACATCGGTCCGGAGTATCGTTCTATTGCTTTTTTCCGGTCGCCGGAAGAATACTATATCATTTCTGCTTTGATACGAAAGCTGGAAAATACCGATTATAAAGGCCAGACTATCGCTACAGAAATCCTTCCTTTCGAGGTAATTTATCCGGCAGAAACGGAACATCAGGATTATTATCAGCGAAACCAGGGACAGTCTTATATCAGAAATGTATCCCGGCCAAAAGTGATGAAACTGAGGGCTAAAATGCGGGAAAACATCAAATCGGAGTACCTGAAATAGCCAAAATATTTTCTTTTTCGATCATGGATCCCTGATTTACACTGTTTTTGTCAGAGAACTATCAATAAATCGTCATCAAAGTGAATTGCCTGGCTCCAAAAGATTTTAGGTAACTATATTTTTTATCTTTGTGTCAATCTAAAATTTTATTAGCATCATGAGAAAAAGTGCAATTATTGGTTTAATCACAATAGCGATCTGCGTAGGCTTCTTAATTAGTTTAAACGCCGGTACCAGCAACTATTCAACTTTTACTGAGGCTGCCAAAGATTCCAGAGAATTCCATGTGATGGGCTTCTGGGAAAAAGAAAAAGGCATGTACTATGATGCTCAGAAAGATGCCAATCATTTCGCTTTCTTTATGAAAGATGAAAAAGGGAAAGTAAACCAGGTGGTTTACAATGGCACCAAACCACAAGATTTCGAACGTTCAGAAAAGTTAGTGTTAATCGGTAAAATGAAAGACGGTACTTTTTATGCTTCAAAAATATTAATGAAATGTCCTTCTAAATACAACAACGACCTTGTTGAGGTAAAAGCGGACGGTCAGGTGATAAAATACAATTAATCTTAATGGATATACAATTTTTTGGAGAGAACCTCCTGCCCGGTAAAATCGGCCAATTCTTTATTGTTTTAGCATTTGCTGCTTCACTACTTTCTACGATAGCTTACTTTTTCGCTACTAAGAATAAAGACCTTGGAGATCGCTCATGGACACGACTAGGTCGGATTTCCTTTCTAATTAACTGGGTAAGTATCCTGGGAATCGGAGTAACTTTATTCTACCTGATTCTAAATCACAACAACGAATATTACTACGTTTGGTCGCACTCTTCGAAACAACTTCCGGTTTATTATATCGTTTCCGCGTTCTGGGAAGGACAGGAGGGTAGTTTCTGGTTATGGGCTTTCTGGCAATCGCTGTTAGGAGGAATCCTGATGTGGAGAGCCAAATCATGGGAAAATGGCGTAATGACTGTCGTGGCATTTTCGCAGGTATTCTTAACCTCGATGTTATTAGGCGTGGAGATTTTCGGAGAAAGAATTGGAAGTTCCCCATTCATCCTGTTAAGAGAAGCTATAAACCTGAAGGATAATGCCCCATTATTTGCTGATCCGGAGAACTATAAAAATTATTTAAAATACATTACCGATGGTCAGGGATTAAACCCATTATTACAAAACTATTGGATGGTGATTCACCCGCCAACGTTATTCCTGGGTTTTGCCAGTATGATCGTTCCTTTCGCTTATGCAGTGACTGGTTTATGGCAAAAGAAATATAAAGAATGGGTTAAACCTGCGATGCCATGGGCTTTATTTGCCGTAATGGTTTTAGGAACCGGTATTATCATGGGCTCTTTCTGGGCGTATGAAGCCTTAAACTTCGGTGGCTTCTGGGCATGGGATCCCGTAGAAAATGCGTCTATCATTCCATGGTTAACGCTGATTGCAGGTGTACACGTAATGATCGCTTTTAAAAATACTGGTCACTCGTTCTTTACCGCAATTATCTTAGTTATCATCAGTTTTGTACTGGTATTATACGCTTCTTTCTTAACGAGAAGTGGTATCCTTGGCGAAACTTCGGTTCACTCTTTCACGGATCTTGGGATGTTCGGTCACCTGATCTTATATAACGTGGTGTTCCTTTCTATTCCGATCGTGTTGTTGATCCTCAGATGGAAAGAATTGCCGATCACCAACAAAGATGAAGAAACTTATTCCAGAGAATTCTGGATGTTTATCGGTGCTTTAGTAGTTACTGTAGCCTGTATTCAGGTGATTTTCTCTACTTCCGTTCCAGTATTCAATGCCGCTTTCGGAACCAATTTTGCCCCTCCGATTGATGCTATAAAATATTACAACCAATGGCAGGCACCTTTTGCCATCCTGGTTACCGTGATCTCGGGTTTTGCCCAGTTCATGAAATACAAAAGAACAGACATCCGTAAATTCTACAGCAGCTTAATTGCTTCTATTGTTTTTGCCATTGTGATCACTGCAGGCTTTGTATACCTGACGAACATCTACACCAACTTAATGTACATCCTGCTTACTTTTAGCTGTGTATTTGCCATTCTTGCCAACGCAAGAGTATTGGCACAAGGGCTTGGTGGAAAACGTAAATTAGTAGGTGCAGCTGTGGCGCACATGGGTTTTGCTTTATTGTTGATTGGCGCTTTAGTTGCCGCTGCAACCAATAAACCGATCTCGATCAATACCACAAACTTTATCCCGGTAAAGGATTTTGAGAAAGCAGAGAAACCTGGTGAAAACATCGTGTTGTACAAAAATGAGCCTAAGAAAATGGGTAAGTACACGGTTACTTATACCAGAGATACCACCATTGCTCCAAACACGATTTACACCTTAAACTTTAGGGTTTATGATGAGAAAACAGGCAAGCTGAAAGAAGATTTTGAATTGAATCCACACGTTCAGGCGAATGAGAAAATGGGATTGATTGCTTCTCCGGATACCAAACATTACCTGACTTATGATGTGTATACCCACATCACCAGTGCGCCTGATAAAAAGGATACGCATGAGGATCATGAAGACCATAATCCAGAGGAAAACTATAAAGCACCTAGAATTGCCAACGTAAAACCCGGCGATACTTTACATACCAGCAGTGGTATCATTACCATCAAGGCCTTGAACAATAAGCCGGCTGCAAAAAGCCTGGTATTGGGCGAAAACGACCTTGCAGTAGGTTTACCAATAGAAGTTGAAGTGAACGGTAAAGTGTACAAAACGGAGCCTATCTTCCTGGTAAAAGGAAATAATACTTTCGATTTTGCACGTAATATTGATGAGCTGGGCTTGAGATTCAGGTTTACGAAAGTACTTCCTGATCAGGGTAAAGTAGAGTTGCAGGTTTTCGAAAAACCTCAGCAAGCTAAGGATTGGGTTGTATTTAAGTCAATTGAATTCCCTTACATCAATTTATATTGGGCAGGTACCATTGTGATGGTGATTGGATTTTTATTGTCGATCCTGAGAAGACAAAAAGAGGCTAAAGTAGTTTAATTAGATATGGCCTGAGCTTTCCTGATGATCTGATCATCAGGAAAGCTCAGGCATTTAAAAGGGGTTCTGAAAATGAAAGTAGTTTGCATCGGTTCTGGTAATGTGGCAACACATTTTTCTACTGCATTTGTTGCAGCAGGACATGAACTGATCCAGGTATGGAGTAAGAATCAGGACCATGCGGTGTTACTGGCAGATCAGGTAGGGGCCAGGGGGATTTCCTTAGTAGCGGATATCAACCTGGATGCCGATTTATACCTGATTGCGGTAAAGGACGATGCAATTCCGGAAATGATCGGGGTATTGGCGGGAGTAAATGGCCTGGTGGTACATACTTCCGGCGCAACAGACCTTAGCGTATTTCCTGCTTCGATGAAGAACTACGGTGTACTTTATCCATTACAAACCTTTTCCCGTACTAAAGCACTCGATTTTTCGAAAGTGCCGCTTTGTCTGGAAGCTAAAAATGAAGAGGTACTGGCTGTCTTGAAAAAGATTGCATTGGGTTTAAGCCCATTGGTTTATGAGGTGAATTCTGCACAAAGAAGAATCCTGCATCTGGCCGCGGTTTTTGCCTGTAATTTCAGCAACCACCTGTATGCGATTGGTCAGGATATTCTGGAAAAGAACCAGCTTGACTTTGAGATTTTAAGGCCTTTAATCATGGAAACCGCAGAGAAAGTGCAACATGCCTTTCCCCGCGATGTACAAACCGGACCGGCCATCCGCAACGATGAACAAACATTATCCAAGCATAAAGAATTGTTAACAGGGATGCCTGAACTTCAGGATCTCTATGAAACTTTAAGTAAAAGCATTAAAAAAACAGATTAATCGCTTAATTGTGGTTTTTGGTGCTTAATTTTGACACATAAATTATGAGTATTTTTAAATTAAAGATAAATTTTGAAGAGAAGGGTAAAGAGCCAATTGAACTTCCTATTGCTGGAGGGGAATCAGTTCTTGATGTATGCCATGATCACGGAATAGAGTTGCAACATAACTGCGGTGGTGTTTGTGGATGTAGTACTTGTCATGTTTACGTGACTAAGGGTATGGATAATATTCAGGAAATCTCCGATAAGGAGGAAGACTTTATTGACCGTGCTGTTCGCCCTAGAATTACTTCCAGATTAGGCTGCCAATGTGTAGTAATCAGCGGAGATATTGAAGTGACGATCCCGGATCAATCCGAATTTTTAGGCCATTAATTAACAAACAAACAGCATCATGCAAGATAAATTTGCCTTACCAATTTATTGGAACGACCACGAAGACATCGCTCAGGAATTATATGAGAAATTTGGGGACGATTTCAATGAAGCCAAAATATACCGTATCAGGTTTACTGAATTATTAGAATGGGTACTTTCTCTGCCTAATTTCAAAGGAACCAAAGAAGAAAGTTCTGAAGGACACCTGGAGCAAATCCAGTCGGCCTGGGTTTACGAATGGAGAGATAACCAAAACTAGACCTTATGTTTCTGCAAAAACTTAAAGAGATTACCACCTTCATTTTCGATGTAGATGGTGTATTGACAAACGGGGATATCCTGGCCTCAGATTCGGGGGAGTTTTTGCGGACATTTAATATTAAAGATGGTTATGCCTTGCAGCTTGCTGTAAAAAAAGGCTACCATGTTTGTATCATTTCCGGCGGTAAAGGTTTGGCTATGCAGAAACGCTTCGAAGGCTTAGGCATTAAAGCTATTTTCCTTGGCGTATCGGATAAGGTACAGGTGCTGAGTAGTTATCTGGAAAAACGTCAGCTGACCATGGCTGAGGTTACTTATATGGGAGATGACATCCCCGATTTAAAGGTCATGAAGCTCGTAGGACTCCCTACTTGTCCGGCAGATGCCGTTCCTGAAATTAAAGCCATTGCCCAATATGTATCTCCTTATACCGGTGGTAAAACTGCGGTTAGAGATATTATTGAAAAAGTAATGCGCGTACAGGAGAAATGGTTTGATGAAAACCCTGCTGCTGCCGATTCCGGTAAATAAATCTAAAGATTTTATAATTTCTCTGCTTCTTTGTGTAATAGATATGTTACATTAGGGGTGTTAAACCATGGGCTTTATTTTTCCTCTAATCTTACAAAAAAGAGGCTCAAAATACAGAACCTAATTTCGTGGATCGGTGTGTTGAACTCAGAATTTTAGACAATTTAAATGAACCACATGAAGAAATTATTAATGATCTGCGGACTGTTATTCAGTGTAATTACATTCGCACAGGCACAAGATGGCGGTCGTCAGAAAATGACACCGGAGCAAAGAGCCCAAAGAAGTGTTGAAGGTTTAACGAAAAAATTAGACCTGAATGAGGATCAGAAAACTAAAGCTACGGCGATATTTTTAGATCAGGTAGCCGCCATGGAAAAAGCCCGTGCAGCGGGTAATACGGACAAAGAGGCGAGAAGAGCAGAAATGATGAAATTATCGGAAGAGACAGATGCAAAGATTGGTGCAATTTTAACTGCCGATCAGAAAAAAGCTTACGAAACGTATAAAGCGGAACGCAAAGAACGCATGAAAAATAATAGAATGGGTCAGTGATCCATAGTGGGGGGGAAGCAATAAATTACTTTTATTGCAAATAATAAAGGCGGCCATTGGCCGCTTTTGTTATTTTTGCACAAATATATTTTATGTATCAGCAAAAACTTCCCATTATCCTGGCCTCGAAATCTCCACGCAGACAAGAGCTAATGACTGCAATGAACCTTGATTTTAAGGTCGTATTGAAAGAGGTGGATGAGACTTATCCGGAAGACTTGCTTCCAGCAGAAATCGCCGTTTATATCGCAGAGAAAAAAGCAAAAGCATTTGATGAAGACAGCAAAGGAAGTATCATCATTACTGCAGATACCATTGTTGCTTATAACGGTGAGATTCTTGGGAAACCGGAAGATGCACACCATGCTACAGAAATGCTAACCAAACTATCGGGTACCAATCACCAGGTATATACCGGCGTTAGTTTAACCCATAATGGCGAAATTCGTTCTTTCTACGATACGACAGAAGTATTTTTCAATAGGTTAACGCCGGCACAGATTCAATTTTACATTAAAAATTACCAGCCTATGGATAAGGCCGGATCTTATGGTATTCAGGACTGGATTGGTTTAATCGCTGTGGCGAAAATCATCGGTTCTTACACCAATGTGATGGGCTTGCCTACAGAACGACTTTACAAGGCTTTGGCTGAAGGTAACTGGTCTGTCTGATCTTTTAAAGCTGCAAGTACGCCCATTTTCAGGTCGTAAGTAGATAAACTCATTTGCTGAAGGTTGCCCAGCTCCAGAATATAATCTGTGAGTAGGGCGGCCATCACAATCATATCCACCCTTAATTTGATCAGACCCGGCATGTTTTCTCTTTCCGCATGACTGGAATTGATAAACCTTGCTGATAACTTCTGAAAATCTTCCAGGGGGATTTTATGGGATTTAAGGCCCTTTAAATCCAGTTCTGGATAAAGCATCCCCGTAAAAGTCTCAAATGCGCCCGCTGAACCAATCAAATGATTTGGCAGGTACTTATCTAAGTTTCCCTTTAAGTCGGCTAATTCAGTGGTTAAATGCGCTGTAATCGCAGATTTATCAGCAGTATTGATGGGGTCCGAATGAAAGTAGGCTTGCATCAGCCTTGCTGCTCCGATATTGTAACTTTTCTTCCAGAAGACCTGCTGAGGATCACAAATGATAAATTCAGTGCTTCCACCACCAATGTCCATGATTAAACAGCGTTCTTTTATAAGTCCTGTGGCTTTTACACCCTGGTAAATAAAAGCAGCTTCTTCTTCACCACTGATCACCGTAATCTCAATTCCTGCGTAACTTCTGGCGGCTTTGACAAAGTCGGCACCATTGGCCGCACTTCTGATGGCGGAGGTAGCAGTGGCTTTAACCAGGCTAACCCCATGTGTTGCGATCAGCAGACTGAATTGTTCCAGAGCCAGGAGGCCTCTTTCAAAAGCCTCCTGGATGATGATGTTGTCATTGATTCTTCCTTCGCCAAGTCTGACGGGCAGATTGGTTTTATAGATGATTTTAGCCTCAGGTCCATCCAGATCAGCGATGATCAGGTGAAAAGTATTCGTGCCTAAGTCTATAACTGCAACTTTCATTTTGATTAGTTTTTATAAGAAAACCATTTTACCATCTCTTTCAAGCTGGTTTTCTTGCCATACATTAAAATTCCTACGCGGTAGATTCTAGAGGCCAGCCAAACGGTACCTATAAATCCGACCACTAAAATAATCATTGACAGCGCCAATTGCCAATCTGGTACACCATATGGTAAACGCACGACCATGGCAATAGGAGAGGTAAAAGGGATCATCGACAGCCAAAAAGCGATAGGCCCGTAAGGGTCATTAGCCACCACGCTTAAAGACAGGGCATAACCGAGTAGTAATGGCATCATGACGGGCATCATAAATTGCTGGGTTTCCGTTTCACTATCTACTGCCGATCCGATGGCTGCATACAGCGCGCTGTAGAACAGATATCCGCCAATAAAGAAAAATATAAATACGGTAATGATTTTGGTTAGTGGTAAGCTGGACAGACTTTTCTGCATCGCTAATACCGGACTGTCCATGCCCGATGTTGCTGCCGGACTGATGGTTGTGCCGTCTTTGGCCTTCATCACCACGGCACTGCTTTCTTTCAGCTTGTCTTTTCCTACAAAAGCGGTTACAGCAACCGTAGAAATGGAAGCGGTCAGTACGATCCATAAAATGAACTGGGTGAGACCAACCAAAGCAATACCGATGATTTTGCCCATCATCAACTCGAAGGGTTTTACCGAGGAAATCATGATTTCTATGATCCTGCTGGTTTTTTCTTCAATCACGCCACGCATCACCTGGATGCCATAAAGCATGATAAACATGAACATCATGATACCGGCAATGCTACCGATAATGGTGCTGGCTCCGGCACTGGAATCTTCTTCCTTACCGCTTTCGCTAATCTTTTTGTTGTCAATATCTACGTTGGTTTCTAAGCCATCCAGATCGGCCTGTGCAATTCCGGAGGCTTTCAGCTTCTGGTTGCGGATCATGTTTTCTACATCGCCGGAGATCCTTCCGTTGAGGGATAAACCAGCTTGTTTGCTACCTAAGAGCTGAATTCCTGTCGGCTTACTCAGTTCAAAAGCTGGTATATACAAGATGTAATCGTAATCTGACTTCTTAAAAGAAGCTTTTAAGGCCTCCAGGGATTGGTCTACATAGGTATAGCTGACGTTTTTATTGGAGCTGATTTGCTCGGTTAAGGCCTTGTTGTCATTAACAACTGCTACTTTACTATGTGTTCCTTTGACCCCTTCAATGGAGAAGTAAATGATCATCCCATAAAAAGCGGCGATGATGATTGGCGTGAGTAAAGTCATGAGAATAAAGGACTTTTTCTTTACCCTAGACAGGTATTCTCTTTGTATAATGAGTAATATTTTATTCATGATTTTAGCTTTGTTGGGTTACTTTTTCAATGAAAATATCGTTCATGGTTGGGATTACTTCGTCTAATCTGCTGATGGCAACGTATGGAAGTAAGGCGGCCAGCACCTGGTTTGCGCTCTGGTTTTCCCTGATTTTGATTTTAAGTCTGGTTTTTCCATGGGTGTTCGTGTTTTCGAGCACCTCAAAGATTTCCCTGCCGTTTTCAATAGGGTATTCGCCCTGGTATTCCAGCCAATAGGTATTGTTGCGGTATTGGGCTTTGATTTCTGCCATGGGGCCGTCCAGGATCTTCTTAGAACGGTGGATCAGGGCGATATTGTCGCAAAGCTCTTCTACAGATTCCATTCTGTGGGTAGAGAAAATGAAGGTAGCACCTTCTTTATTGAGTTCCAGAATTTCGTTTTTGATCACATCGGCATTCACCGGATCGAATCCTGAGAAGGGTTCGTCGAGGATAATTAGCTCTGGTTTATGTAATACGGTAGCCACAAACTGCACTTTTTGCTGCATTCCTTTACTCAGGTCTTCCACTTTTTTGCTCCACCAATCGGCCATATCCAGTTTTTCAAACCAGTATCTGATTCTTTTGGTGGCTTCTGCGGTGCTTAATCCTTTGAGTTTAGCGAGGTACAAGACCTGTTCGCCGATTTCCATTTTCTTATACAGGCCTCTTTCTTCCGGCAGGTAGCCAATTTGAGAAATGTGTTTTACGTTGAGCCTTTCTCCGTTGAAAAGTACTTCTCCGCTATCGGGACCGGTAATTTGAGTGATGATTCGGATCAGGGAGGTTTTTCCTGCACCGTTGGGGCCTAAGAGGCCAAAGATCTTTCCTTTTTCTACGCGTAGACTGACATCATCTAAAGCGCGATGATCAGCATATTGCTTTACAATGTTATTAATAATCAGCATCTTTTAGTTTTAATGGATTAGTAGTTGTTTAGTATACTAACTTATCAAAATGTTACTGATTTTGGCATAATAATTTAAAATGCCATAAAAATGAGACATAAAAAAAGCCACCCTGAGGTGGCTTTTCTAGCTGACTACCAGAGGTTAGTCAAAATATTCTTTCATTTTTTCAAAGAAACTCTTATCATTCTTTCCTGGCTGAGGTTTGAAGTTAGGGGATTCCCTAAGTTTCTCCAGCATATTTCTTTCTTCCGAAGTTAAAGCTTTCGGCGTCCAGATGTTTACATGGATGATCTCATCACCACGGTGGTAAGAATTGATTTCCGGAATACCTTTGCCTTTCAAACGTAAAAGTTTGCCGCTTTGGGTACCTGGTTCAATTTTGATTTTAGCTTTACCATCAATAGTAGGAACTTCCGCACTGTAACCTAAAGCCGCATCAATGATAGAAACATGTAAGTCGTAAACGACATTGTTTCCTTCGCGTTTCAGGCTTTCATGAGGAATTTCTTCAATCAGGATGATTAAATCACCTGGAATTCCACCTTGAGGCGCTGCATTACCTTTACCACTCATGCTCAGTTGCATTCCATCGCTTACTCCCGCAGGAATATTGATGGTAATGGTTTCTTCACCACGTGTGATGCCTTCGCCATGACAGGAAGTACATTTAGAGGTAATCTGTGAACCGCTACCGTTACAGGTAGGGCAGGTAGAGGTCGTTTGCATTTGTCCCAAAATCGTATTGGTTACTCTGCGCACCGCACCGCTTCCACCACAGGTTTGACAAGTGCTTACCGAATTACGGTCTTTAGCACCTGAACCATCACAGGTTTTACAGCTAACTTGTTTGTTAACTTTGATTTTCTTTTCTACACCGTTGGCGATTTCTTCCAGGGTTAGTTTTACTTTAATGCGCAGGTTGGTTCCCTTCGCTACACGTCGGCCACCACCACGAGATTGCTGACCGCCGCCGCCGCCAAAGAAGCTATCAAATGGGCTGCCGCCACCACCACCGAAGATGTCTCCAAACTGACTGAAGATATCTTCCATGTTCATGCCGCCACCACCATAGCCGCCACCGCCGCCAGAAGCACCACCAACACCCGCATGTCCGTAATGGTCATAGCGTTGTTTTTTCTCCGGATTACTTAAAATCTCGTAAGCTTCGGCTGCTTCCTTAAACTTATCCTCTGCTGATTTATCATCCGGATTTTTATCCGGGTGAAACTTAATGGCTAACTTACGATAAGCCTTTTTAATCTCTTCAGCAGTTGAACCCTTGGACACGCCAAGCACAACATAATAATCTCTCTTGCTCATAAAATATTAACTCCCTACAACGACTTTTGCAAAGCGTATAACTTTGTCGTTTAAAGTGTATCCTTTTTCTAATTCGTCCATCACTTTTCCTTTTAACTCCTCAGGAGCAGGAATATTAGTTATTGCCTCATGAAGGTCTGTATCAAATGTCGTATGTAACGTCTCCATTTCTTTCAGTCCTTTCTGGTTCAATGTGCTTTTTAATTTATGGTGAACCAATGCCAGACCCTCAAGGATCGGTGCAACGTCAGTAGCACCTTGCATTGCTTTGTTGGCACGATCAAAATCGTCCAATACAGGAAGCATAGAGACAATTACGTCTTTACCTGCAGTTTTTAAAAGCTCTGCACGTTCTTTTTGAGTACGACGTTTGTAGTTGTCGAACTCTGCGAATAAGCGCAGGTATTTATCATTTAAAGCTGCAACTTCCTGTTGTAGTTTTTCTTCAACGGAAAGCTCTGGTTGTACTTCTTCCGGTGTTGAATCGGCATCTGCACTTTCTTCGGCTTGCACGTTGGTTACCTGCTCATCAGCAGTATTTCCCATAATAGGATCTTCGATGTCGTTTTTTTTCTTCTTGCTAAACATGGTATAGTAGAATTTTTGGATTCAAACTCAAAAGGTTTGCCAATGAATGATATCAGCCATACTGTCAGTTTTCAAATGAAAAGACTGACTAGAATGGCTGAATAATAATAATTTGTCAGAATATGGTTACACAATTTGTGCATCCTCATGCACGATACCACCTTCACATTTTATGATTCTTGAAGGTAAAGTACGGATGATATGGTAGTCGTGAGTCGCCATTAATACGGCCGTTCCTCCCTGACTGATTTGTTTCAGTAACATCACGATTTCTTCGGAAGTATCCGGATCAAGGTTTCCTGTAGGCTCATCCGCCAGGATAATCTCCGGATTATTCAGTAGAGCACGCGCAATAACCACACGTTGCTGCTCTCCACCGGAAAGCTCATGCGGCATTTTTCTGATCTTAGAACGTAAGCCCACTTTTTCCAGTACGTCTTTAATACGCTCCTGAATTAGTGCCGCATCTTTCCATCCGGTTGCTTTTAAGACAAACTCTAAGTTCTTTTCTACCGTTCTATCGGTTAGCAGCTGGAAATCCTGGAACACAATGCCCAGTTTTCTACGTAAATAAGGCACGTCTTTAATCGCCAGATTCTTTAAATCAAAACCAGCGATCTGCCCTTCACCGTTTCCGATATGCAGATCGCCATAAATGATTTTCAGTAAACTACTTTTACCAGAACCGGTCTGACCGATCAGGAAAACGAACTCTCCCTTATCCACATTCAGATTTACATCAGATAAGACCAGGTGTTTCTGCTGGAACACATCTACGTTCTTTAAATTTATAACTGCGTTTTCTGTCATGTTTAAATATCTAATTTAGCAATTTGTCCAAAGGGCAAATCGTTCACAAAATTCATTATAGCCGTTAATTTCTCGCCTAAACCGAGTTTTTCCAGGGACTTCTCAGGCCTGTCTACCCTAAAATACGCCAATAGCGTGAACTTTTCGTCCCGCAACTGTACATAGTCTGGGATTTTGGCAATGCCTTTAACTTTGATTACATACATTTTGTTCAAAAATAGTATTTCAAAATGAGAAATGAAGGGGCCAGCCCTAATTTTAGCGTTACAAGAATCAGACCTTTATATCTGGTTCAGGAATTCAATGGTGTTTACATTGTCTGCATAATCCCATAATTTAGGTGCCTGACTTTGCCCTGGTGCCAAAACAGTAGTATTTAGCTTTAAATCAGCCTTAGAAATCACGCATTGGATGTTTTCTTCTTCTTTAGTTAGTCTTTCCTGAACCTCTTCGAGGTTTTTGTAGCGCTCGTAAAACAGGACAGCCAAAGGCGATACCATATTGGTGTCTTCTTTCAGCAACAGGAATCCATTGTCGAAATGCGTAGCTGCATTGACCAGGTAAATAGATTTGTTATAATCGTAATTGTTGTTGTATTTGAAATGGTTGATGATGTCCTGGTAACCTTCAATCGGCTCATAGAAATCCTTAATGTCGTAATCTTCCGGAATGAAAAGTTTAGATACATTTCTGCAACCTAATCCGAAGTAATCAAAAATATCATGACCTAACATGGTGATTTCTTCCCTGCTTTCTTTGCCGGTTAAGACCGCTACACTATTTCTGTTTTTTCTAATGATATTAGGTACTTTACTGAAATAGTAATCGAAATATCGGGAAGTATTGTTACTGCCGGTCGCAATTACTGCATCAAAATCTTTCAGTCTTTCTATATAAACGATTTGATCTGCCAGTAACGGTTCAAATTCAACCAGTCTTTGCAGTAGGGCAGGTAACAACTTGTCATCTGAACCGGAAAGTTTGATTAATGCAATATTTCCGGTAGCCAGTACAGAAATTACATCATGAAAACCAACCATCGGGATATTCCCCGCTAAGATTAAACCGACTCTTTTTGGCGTCTCGCTAACCTTGATCGATTTGAACCAGGTTTCAATATCCTCGTCGTTGAGCATGTGATGCAACGCTTTTAAGGCTTTTTCTACTTCCTCAACGGTGAACCAGGCATTGCTGTTTGGTGCTGCTAAAATTAAATTTTTAAAGTCAGGATCGGGATTGGCTGTAAATTGACCAAGCTTTTTGAGTGCAATTTTGAGTTTTTCAGCAGTAAGGATTGCCATATTCCAATTATTTTAAAGTTTATGTGTTATATTTGCCTTGCAAAGGTAACCTTAGCATTAGAATTAGACGAAGACATGGCTATTAAAATAACAGACGAATGTATTAACTGTGGAGCATGTGAGCCTGAATGCCCAAATAATGCAATTTATGACGCAGGCACAGCCTGGAGATTCTCTGATGGAACCAATTTAAATGGTATCATTGATTTCGGCGGTAAAGAAGTGGACTCAGAAGCAGCTATGGAAGCTGGTTCGGACGAAGTTTATTATATCGTTTCCGATAAATGTACAGAGTGTAAAGGCTTTCATGATGAACCTCAATGTGCGGCAGTTTGCCCGGTAGATTGCTGTGTTGATGATGAAGACGTGCGTGAAACTGAAGAAGAGCTATTGGCTAAAAAGGCCTGGTTACATCAGGAAAACTAAGAACAGAAGTATTGAAAAATATAAAGGACGCTTTTGGCGTCCTTTTTTTATGCTTAATCTTTATCTTCAAATTTATTGGGAACGATCAGTACCGGACAGGCGGATTTTCTGGCTACGTGTTCTGCAACACTTCCCATTAAGAAATGGTAAAGACCAGTTCGGCCGTAAGTACCGATCACAATCAGGTTAGAACCCCATTCGTCGGATTGCTGAATGATGCCATGTGCGGCATTGTCAATCACACTTAAATAAGTGGTTGGAATCCCCAGGCTATATTTAGACTCTATTTCTTTCAATAGCATATTGCTATTCTCTTCACTGTTGTCGTAAGTCTCCAGAAACACAGGAGCAAGCGTCAGATCCGGGTTGATATTGGCCGGAATCGGTTCTATAATGTTAACCAGCGCAACTTCTGCACCAAATGTTTTCGCGATTTCATACCCTGTCTTGGCCGCCTTTTCGGAGCAGGTACTATTGTCGACAGCAATTAAAATCTTTTTAAGGTTCATGGTCTTACAATTTAATGGTTATACTATTAAGACATCTTTTTAAGGTAAATTGTTTGGTTAGCTAAAGTTATATCCTGTTGTGGATTTCCTGAAAAAGGAAATTCTACTGCCTAATATATAGATTTCCAATGGCTTTATGGAAACTCATCACGTAATTTCTATTCTTCATTTTATTGGCTATCTTTCCTTATCAATTAACGTACTCCATGAATTTCAGAATTTTCTCCATTGCCCTGCTTGCGGGTTCTTGCCTGTTAAATCCCGCTTTGTATGCTCAGAATAACGCAGCGAAACTGCAAACTTACTTCGATACGATTTATGCTCAGAAGAATTTAAATGGCTGCATTTTAATAGCCGAAGAGGGGAAGCCGGTTTTTAGCAAAGCTTATGGCTATGCTGATGAGCAGCAAAACCACCTGTTGAACACGGAAACGGCTTTTGAATTGGCTTCGGTTTCCAAAATGTTTACCGCAATGGCGATTATGCAGTTGCAGGAAAAAGGAAAGCTTAATTATGAGGATAGCATAAAGCAGTATTTTCCGGAATTGGATTATCCAAGGGTAACGATTAGGAATCTATTAACACATACCTCAGGTGTTCCTGAATTTTTAGGGTTTTCAGCCAATGATTTAGCTATTAACAAGGTGAACTTTAATACGGATATCATTGAAAAACTAGCAAGTAGTAAACTTAAACCGATTTTTAAACCAGGTGTAGCCTGTAGTTATTCCAATACTAACTATTTGCTGCTTGCGACTATCGTAGAAAAGATATCTGGTCAGTCCTTTGCTGCTTATATGAAAAAGCATGTATTTCTTCCGGTGGGCATGCTACACACGGAAGTTTATTCCAGACTAACCACTCCAAAAAAGATCCTCAATTACGCCAGTGATGAAGTTTGGGATGCTGCGATAAATAGTTATGTTAAAACGGATGATCTTAAAAGTGACATGACGAATTATTTGGACGGCGTAAATGGACCATATGGCATCAGTAGTACGATCAATGATCTCTTTAAATGGGATCAGGTATTATATACAGAGAAACTGGTTAGTAAAGAGACTTTTAAAGCGGCTTTTACCCCTACAAAATTAGTGGGATCCGATAAATTTGCGGAGATGATGCCGGGTTGTCCTTTTGGTTTTGGCTGGATGATGAGTCCAGGGGAAGTAATGGGGGAGGAGATGTTCCATACTGGTGGCTTTGGTGGTTATGTTAATCTGATGCTTAGGAATACCAGATTAAAAAGAACCATTATTCTCTTGACAAATTACAGCAATAAGGCAAGTGTTTATCAATTGATGGCTGGAGCTGTTCAACTCCTTGATGGGAAGCAACCTGAGATTCCAGTAAAAGCAGTCATTAAGAAAAGTATCCCAATTGCTGCAGAAAAATTAAAACCCTTAGCTGGTGAATATGTAGTTGACCAGGCTCCGGCACTTAAAATGAAGATCCGTGCAGATGGAAACCATCTTTATGCCCGTTATCATACTCAGGCAGAGGTTCAGATTTATCCGGAGTCTGAGGATAGTTTCTTTTATACCGTAGTACCGGCAAGGATTAAGTTTAGTCTGGACAAAGATGGTAAAACGAAGAAGTTGGTCTTATTTCAGAATGGGGCCGAAATAGGGATGACTCAAAAATTGTAATATGATGGAGTTATTGCTATTTTTATGGCAGTAGTTCAGTGAACATATGGAACAAGAATATGGAATTTGTAGGGTGGCCATCGCGCCGCTAAGGACTGATGCCTCTGATAGGGCCGAAATTAGTTCTCAATTGCTTTTTGGGGATCATGTAGAGATCCTGGAAAAGAAAGAAAACTGGTGGCTGGTTTATAATGCTTTTGATGGTTATGAGGGTTGGATGGATTTCAAACAGCTGGTCATGATTACCCTGGAGCAGTATGTGAACAACCATTCCTGCGACCATGTGGTTCCTGCAGAATTGATGGGAACAGTGATTGATGAGCAGGGTACTAAATATTACCTTTCTCCGGGAAGTAACCTGCCGATGTTAGAAAACGGCTTTTGTACCATTGGAGCAGAAAAATTCGCGGTCATGTTTACGCCTCTAAAAATCACGGCTTTCCATACCCCGGAAGAGCTGATCCAGCATGCACTTTTCTTTTTAAATGCACCTTATTTATGGGGTGGCAGGAATTTATTCGGGATAGATTGTTCGGGATTTGTACAGATTGTATTTAAACTGAACGGTTTTCAATTGAAACGTGACGCCTGGCAGCAGGCAGAGCAAGGAGATGTAGTCGATTTTCTACCAGCCGTGAAACCTGGAGATGTTGCCTTTTTCGACAATACTGAGGGTAAGATCATTCATGTGGGCATCATGCTCAGTGCAGATCGCATTATCCATGCCTCAGGTAAGGTCAGAATCGACCCGATAGATGATCAGGGGATCTATAATGCAGAGTTGGGACGTTATAGTCACCAACTCAGAATCATTAAACGCTTTATTTAAGCTGATTTATTTAAAGGAGTTAATTGCCTTCTATGATGCAGCTGGGTTCACACTTCACCGGAAAGTTGCAGGAATTGGCAATGAAACACATTTTATGTGCCTCCTCATGTAGGGCATTCGCCTTATCCTGATCAATCGCTCTGGTGATGGTAACCACCGGATGTAAGGTAACTTCGGAAAAATAACCACTACCATCTGCGTTTTCCAGCATCGTACCTACGGCATTGTCTTTGTAATCCATCACAATAATATCGTTCTGAGAACACAGGTGAAGGTACCAAAGCATGTGGCAGGAGGATAGGGAAGAAACGAGTAAATCTTCTGGATTGTGTTTGGTTTTATCGCCTAGAAATGCGGAATCTGAAGAACCTGAGATGTCGGCTTTATGGACAATGGAAATCACGTAGCTTCTGTCGAATGAGCGATAGTCCATTGTCCCTGAACCTTTATTTCCTGTCCAGGTGACTGCGGTTTTATATTGGTGTTCTTTTGCCATGATCGGTACTATTTTATACCAATTTAAACATTCTTAGTTTTCTTTCCTCAGTTTTTTGAAAGTAAATGGCAGTATTCTGATAACCTGTTAGTTAAAATCCCAAACCATCACTTGCCTGTCGTCTCCGGTAGAAATCAGGTATTTCCCATCGGTACTCCAAATCAGTTTATTGATCGAATGGAAGTGTCCTTCGGTATTCTTTTCGAGGCTCATTATTTTGTACAATTTGAAATCGGTACTGCCCCAGATTTTAATGCCTTTATCCTGACTACAGGTCGCAAAATAGGGCTTGGTAGGATGAAAGGCAATGGCGTAGATACTGAACATGTGTGCAGCAATGCTATTGATCAGTTCATAACCAGGCAGGCTCCATACTTTTAACTGTGCATCGCGGCTTCCCGAAATCAGATAATCTCCGGTAGGGGAGTATTGCAGGGCGGTAACAGGGTGGGTATGCGCTTTAAGTTCTTTAAGAAGGCTGTAATCCTCTGTATTGTAGATTCTGATGAGGCCATCTTTGGCACCCAATGCCATTTCTTTCTCATCATTACTCAAGGCAATGACTCTGACCGTTTGAGGAATCACCTCGAAATGATACAATAAAGAGAAGTCTGCTAAAGACCATACGGCAAGGGTTCCATCTTCTCCGGTACTCAGCAATTCATTTTTATAAGTAATGGTCTTGAGGTCGAACACCCCTTTCTGATGGAAGTTTAAAGTGGTAATTACTTTTTCTTCCTCCAGGTTGAAGACCAGGATGGAGCCACTACGTTGCGCAATGAATAACAAGTTGCCGAAGCGGTGCAAAGCATAGACAGAGCTTTGCACCGGTACAAGCACTTTTACAAAACCCATCGTTTCCAGCGACCATTGTACTACGCCTTTGTCATTACCGGCACTAAAAAAGGTATCTTTTTCAGGCGCATTCGCTAAGGCATAAATTGGGTTCTGGTGTCCGTTTAGGGTATGTAAGTGTTTCAGCATGATAATTTTATTTACGGTGTCTTTTTTCTAGGTTCTGCGCAATCTCCGTTAAGCTTTTTCCTTTTTCTTTCAGCAGGACTAAAAGGTGGAAAATCAGGTCGGAACTTTCATTGACAAAATCTTCATCGGTTTCATTTAAAGCAGCAATCACGGTTTCAACACCTTCTTCACCTACTTTTTGGGCAATTTTGTTCAGTCCTTTCTGACGAAGTTTGTTGACATAAGACTCTTCTGAAGGGTTTTCGTACCTGTCGGAGATAATGCTTTCCAGTTCAAAAAGGAAGTTTTGATTGTAGTCGGTTTTAAAGCAGCTTCTGCTTCCGGTATGGCAGGTTGGGCCTACCGGACTTGCTTTAATCAAAATCGTATCGCGGTCGCAATCAATATGCGTGTCTTTTACGAAAAGGAAATTACCACTTTCTTCACCTTTAGTCCAGAGGCGGTTTTTAGACCTGGAAAAGAAGGTTACTTTGCCTTCTTCCTGAGTTTTTGTCCAGGCCTCCTGGTTCATATAACCCAGCATTAAAACTTCCAGTGTCTGGTCGTCCTGAATGATGACAGGAACCAGTCCGTCTGTTTTTTCAAAATCTATATTCATAACCTTACAGGTATATTGTGGTATTTTAATTTTTGTTTCAGGTCGGGGATAGGAATCTCACCGAAGTGAAATACCGAAGCCGCAAGGGCTGCATCGACGCCTGTTTTTTCAAATACTTCTATGAAATGTTCTACCGTTCCGGCACCTCCGGAGGCAATCACAGGGATGTTGATCATTTGAGTGATGGTTTTCAATAAGCCACAGTCAAACCCTTGTTTTGTCCCGTCATGGTCCATAGAGGTGAGCAGGATTTCTCCGGCACCCATACTTTCCGCCTGGCGGATCCAGTTTTCAGTTTCCAGTTCGGTGATTAACCGGCCACCGTTCAGGTGAACGCGGTTTTTACCTTCCACCAATTTGGTGTCTACGGCCACCACTACAAATTGAACGCCAAATGCAGCAGCCAGTTCTTCAATTAAAGCAGGGTTTTTGACCGCTGCTGAATTGATGCTGATCTTGTCTGCACCTGCGTTTAACAGGGCTTCTGCATCCTGAATCGTGGTAATTCCGCCGCCAATGGTAAAAGGGATATTCAGCTGACGGGCAACTGATTTCACCATTTCTATCATCGTTTTACGACGTTCGTGGGTAGCGGTAATGTCCAGAAATACGAGTTCATCGGCACCTTGCTGTGCATATTGCCAGGCCAGTTCTACCGGATCTCCCGCGTCTTTAAGGTCTACAAAGTTGACCCCTTTAACCGTTCTGCCATCTTTAACATCCAGGCATGGAATGATACGTTTACTTAGCATCGGCCTAAAGAGAAGTCATTTGCTTTAAATTCCATTCTTTGATCTCCTCAATGGTAATTCTGTTTTCATAAATGGCTTTACCCACTACTACAGAACGGATGTCTAATTTCGCAAGCTCTTCAATATCTGCCATCGAACTTACACCGCCCGAAGCGATCAGTTTAATGAATGGAGAATGCTCCAATAGTTTTTTATAGAGGTCTACAGCGGCTCCGCCTAGTTTTCCGTCTTTGTTGATGTCGGTACAAAGGAATCTGAAAAAGCCCAGTTGCAGACATTTATCCACGTAATCCATTAATTTGATTGGTGAACTTTCCATCCAGCCAGAATATTTGATCACTTCATCCAACACATCAATCGCAACCACGATTCTGTTGGCATAATCATATTTCTTGCCTACTTCCTGACTTAATTCCGAAAGGAAATCAGGGTTAGTAATGGCTTGTGTACCTACGATAACGCGGTGAATTCCAGCATCCAATAGGTCTGTAACCTGTTGGATGGTGCGTACTCCGCCTCCGTATTGTACACGCATATCAGTTTTACTGATGATTTCAAACAATGCTTTCTGGTTACTGAAATCTCCTTTAGCACCGTTTAGGTCAATAATATGTATGAATTCTGTACCGTTAGAACGGTATGTTTCGATCATTTCAGCGATAGAAACATCATATTCAGTTTTCTGGTTATAGTCACCTTCTCTAAGGCGAACGACTTTACCATCTAAAATATCAATAGCAGGAATGATGTACATTTTATTGTTTTAAGTTTGAGAAATTCTTTAATATCTGTTCGCCGGCGCTCCCGGATTTTTCCGGGTGGAACTGAACGCCATAGAAGTTGTCTTTTTGTATCGCAGCAGAAAATGGCGTACCATAATTTGCTGTGGCAATATCAAAAATAGGGTTATATTCAATAAAGTACGAATGCACAAAGTAAAATTGTGTCCCATTAGTAACCCCTTCAAATAATGGATTGTTTTTATGTTCGATATTATTCCATCCCATGTGTGGGATTTTAATACCCTGGTTTTTGTCGAACAACCTGGTTTTTAAAGGGAAGATGCCCATTAATGTCGCGTCTCCTTCTTCTGAATGGCTGGTTAGTAACTGCATACCTACACAGATCCCAAGCACCGGTTTTTTAAGCGCTTTAATGGGCGCTACCAGTCCGGTTTGTTCCAGTTTTTTCATGGCTGCACCAGCATGGCCAACCCCTGGAATGATGATATGGGTATATTTATCCAGATCTTCTTCCGTGTTCACCATCCCATAGTTCAGGTTTTGTCTTTCCAATGCGGAGCTGAGTGAAAAGATGTTGCCTGCGCCGTAGTTTACAATTCCAATCATTACAATACGCCTTTAGTACTCGGTAAGACTAACTTTTCTGCATCGCGTTTAATCGCCATTTTGATGGCTTTAGCGAAAGCTTTAAAGATAGCTTCAATTTTATGGTGTTCATTTTCGCCTTCTGCCTTGATGTTCAGGTTACATTTTGCAGCATCACTAAAGGATTTGAAGAAGTGATAAAACATTTCTGTAGGCATATCACCAACTTTTTCACGCTTAAATTCCGCGTCCCAAACGATCCATGCTCTGCCGCCAAAATCGATAGCCGCCTGTGCTAAACAATCGTCCATCGGTAAGCAGAAACCGTAGCGCTCCAAACCTAATTTATTGCCGATTGCTTTGGCAAATGCCTCGCCAAGGGCGATTCCGGTATCTTCAATGGTATGGTGCTCATCGATATGAAGGTCGCCATTGGTTTTAATTTTCAGGTCGATACTGCCATGACGGGCGATCTGGTCCAGCATGTGGTCAAAGAAGTTTAATCCTGTAGAGATTTCTGCTTTGCCGGTGCCATCCAGATCAATATCGATGCTGATCTTCGTTTCATTGGTATTTCTTTCATGGTGAATGGTCCGTGTTCCGGCTTTCAACATGGTGTAAATATCTTCCCAGTTTTGAGTTTTTAACGCAATATGCTCGTTAAGGGCCTCAATTTTATCCAGATTTTCATTGGCACCTAATTGCATATTATTGCAAAGCCAAATGGCTTTTGCACCCAGATTTTTCGCCAGAATGATGTCATTGATGCGATCACCAATCACAAAAGAGTTTTCCAGGTCGTAATCTCCGTTTAGGAAATGCTGCAATAAACCGATGTTAGGTTTACGCGTCGGGGCATTTTGATGGGCAAAAGTTTTGTCGATGATCACCTCATTGAAGACTACGCCTTCATTGGCAAATGTGTTCATTACAAAGTTGTGTACCGGCCAGAAGTTAGCTTCGGGGTGGGAATCTGTTCCCAATCCATCCTGGTTGGTCACCATTACCAATTCAAAATCCAGCTCTTTGGCTATTTTTGAAAGGTAATAAAGAGAGCGTGGGTAGAATTCCAGTTTCTCAAAAGAGTCGATCTGCTCATCAGGTGGTTCATTAATGAGGGTGCCATCTCTGTCAATAAATAATACTTGTTTCATGTTTTATTAGTTAAGCGCTTTTAAAGCTGCCAGAAGGATTTCGTTTTCTTGTGGGGTTCCTATCGTGATTCTAAGGCAGCCCTCACATAAAGTTACTTTAGAACGGTCTCTCACGATGATGCCCTGGTTTACTAAAGCGTCGTAAGTTTTCAACGCATCAATGACTTCAATTAGTATGAAATTGGCATCAGAAGCATGAACTTTTTTAACGATTGGTAAATCGATCAGTGCTTCGCTCAGGTTTTCTCTTTCTGAGACGGTAATTTTAATCCACTCATTTACCTGGGCGATGTTTTCCAAAGCTTTCAAAGCAAGATCCTGAGTGGCCTGATTGATGTTGTAAGGCGGTTTTACTTTATTGAGGATGTCGATAACCGGACGGGCAGCAAATGCCATTCCTAAGCGTAATGCGGCAAGACCCCATGCTTTAGAAAAGGTTTGTAAAATAACCAGGTTAGGGTATTCTGTGAGCTCCTTAATAAAAGTGCGTTGTTTCGCGTAGTTGATATAAGCCTCATCAATGATCACCAATCCCTGGAAGTTAGCCAGGACCGTTTCGATATCTGTGCGGATAATAGAATTTCCGGTTGGATTATTTGGTGAACAGATGAAGATCAGTTTCGTGTTTTCATCAATTGCTTCTGCAATTTTCTCCAGGTCTAACTGGTAATTTGGTAGCAGGTTTACTTTTCTGGCCTCTACATTGTTGATGTTGGCAGAAACTTCATACATCCCATAAGTTGGTGGAAGGATGATCACATTGTCTTTTCCAGGCTCACAAAAAGCGCGGAACAATAAGTCTATGGCTTCATCGCTGCCATTTCCAAGGAAAGTATTTTCAATGGGTACACCTTTGATTTTGCTGATGGCATCTTTAAGATCCAGTTGCAATGGATCCGGGTATCTGTTAAAGTTGACATCTAATGGAGAACCGTATCCGTTCTCATTGGCATCTAAAAATACACTGGCCTGTCCTTTATATTCATCTCTTGCGGTAGAATATGGTTTCAGATTTTTGATGTTTTCTCTTTGGAGGTTATTGATATCCATCTTTATGATTTTAAACGAATAGTGATTGCATTTTTGTGCGCTTGCAGACCTTCTGCTGCGGCTAATACTTCAACGGTGTTGCCAATATTGGCTAATCCTTGTTCCGTGATGTGTTGAAAGGTGATTTTTTTAAGGAAAGAATCCAGAGATACGCCAGAGTACGCTTTCGCGAAACCGCTGGTAGGTAAGGTATGGTTAGTTCCTGAGGCATAATCACCGGCACTTTCGGGAGTCAGGTTACCTAGAAATACGGAACCTGCATTCTCAATCAGGGGGATCAGTTGCTCAAATTTAGCGCTGGCTAAGATGAGGTGTTCCGGTGCATATTCATTGCTAAATTCCATAGCCTGTTCCAGGTTCTCTACCAATACGACATAAGAATTGGCGATCGCTTTTTCGGTAACGTCTTTTCTGGGAAGTATAGCAATCTGCGCTTCAATTTGTTTTAACGTTTCGGTCACTATTTCCTTTGAAGTAGCTACTAAAATCGCCTGACTATCGGCGCCATGCTCTGCCTGAGCCAGCAAATCGGAGGCAATGAAAGCTGGGTTTGCACTTTCATCCGCAATGACTAAAACTTCTGAAGGCCCCGCAGGCATATCAATTGCCATCATGCTGCTGGATTGGATCAGTTGTTTTGCCTGGGTTACGTAACGGTTCCCCGGACCAAAGATCTTGTAAACTTTAGGCACGCTTTCCGTTCCATAAGCCATGGCCGCAACAGCTTGTGCGCCGCCAATCATATATATTCTTTTGATACCAAGCTTTAGGGCACAGTAAGCAAGGTAGCAATTGGTTTTTCCGTCTTTTTGAGGAGGGGAGCAGACTACAATTTCTTTACATCCTGCCAATACAGCGGGGATACCAAGCATCAGAAAGGTGCTGGGTAAAACTGCCGATCCGCCGGGAATGTATAATCCCACACGGCCGATTGGTCTGGATTCCCGCCAGCAGGTTACGCCGGGCATGGTTTCCAACTTATCTTCTGTGTTGGCCTGGGCCGCGTGAAAGGCCCTGATATTGGCATAAGCAGTATCAATGGCGGCTTTTTCTGCTGCCGGAATCGTAGCCGCAATACTTTCAATTTCGGCTTCCGAAAGGTATAATTCCGTTAAGGCTACCTGATCAAATTGCTGCGCATAATCGATCAATGCAGCATCTCCGCGGGTTTTTACCTGCTCAATGATTTGAGTTACACGATCCAGAATAGAACTGTCGTCTTCCAGCTGTCTTAAACAGAGGTTTTTGATTTCCTGTTCAGTTAAATCTTTATAACTATAGATTTTCATCAAAGTATATTTTAAGGGTTATGAAACGATCATCAGCATGATGGTTTCCATATGATTAGTTTTTAAGCGGAGCTTAAGCGATGATTTTCTCAATTGGCATCACTACAATTCCCTGAGCACCGGCAGCTTTCAGGCTGTTGATCTTTTCCCAGAAATCGTGTTCTGCAATTACAGAATGAACGGCAACCCATTCTTCATCAAACAAAGGAACTACTGTTGGACTTTTCACACCCGGTAATAAATCAACTACTTTTTTCAGGTTGATTTTCGCTACGTTCAAGACCACATATTTGGTTTCTTTAGCGCGTAACACTGAAAGTATTCTTTGTAATAGCTCCTGAACTTCAGGAAGTAGCTCAGAACCTTTGCTTCCAATAAGGATCGCTTCAGATTTCATCACTTCCGAGAATGGTTTTAAACCATTGCTCTTTAAAGTACCACCAGTAGATACGATATCGCAGATGGCATCGCTCAATCCTAAACCAGGACCGATTTCTACAGAACCGGAAATGGTTCTTACTTCTGCATTGACATGATTTTCTTTCAGGTATTTTTCTAAGATGACCGGGTAAGAAGTCGCGATGGCTTTACCTTCTAATTGTGCGATCTCTGTGATTCTGCTTTCGTTTGGAATGGCAATTTTTAAAGTGCATTTTCCAAAGCCTAAACGTTGGAGATAAGATACATCTGCGCCAGCTTCTACAATGACGTTTTCGCCAACAATACCTAAATCGGCAATGCCATCCTGAACATATTCCGGAATATCATCATCTCTCAGGAAAAGAATCTCTAAAGGGAAATTAGTAACGGTGGATATTAGGGAACTTTTGTAGTTTTCGAATGATAAACCACAATTTTTAAGAATTTCTACTGACTTTTCGTTTAATCTACCAGATTTCTGGATAGCTATTTTAAGTGTTTTCAATTATGCTATAGTTGAATTTGTTGAAAATTGGACAAGAAGGTAATTCGGAAACAAGTTTTGAAGTACAAAACATTACATATACATCGCCGACAGGCGATGGTGCAAATGTAAGTGATGGTTCAAAATTAGTGTCATAATTATTTTTAAGTCCTTAATCAACAAGTATTAGCATGCTGTGGAACTGCAAATATATAGATTGAAAGCACAAATCAAAATATATATGGCATTTAATTTGCCTAATTCAGTTTGATAATGACAATTAACATCTAGTTTTGTAAAAAAAATACCACATTGAAAAAAATACTGTTCCTTTTAATCCCGTTCTGTCTACTATTAAACGCCTGTTCCTGGTTTAAGGATACGCCGGAGATTGGTTTAGTGCTATCTAAGCATTTTGACAAAAAACTTTACAAAGATTTTGATACCGCTGAATATAATGTAGTCTTTAAGCAACGTTTTGATGCTTTGAAAGGAAAATTAACCAATCCAAATACGATTAAAAACTTTTATGCGAGCCATAATGAGGAGCCACGTCTGGTGACTCAGTTTTTCATTACCGGCGGATTGGATACCTTAACAGCTTACATCGCAAGGGTAGATGCCCATGGTTACAATCCGGAGCTTTTCCGTTTGGAAGAATTGAAAAAGGCTTTACAAGCCCTTTCTGTTAATCAATTTAAAACCATTCAGGAAGTTTATCCTGTCCTGGCAGACTTAGAACTGAATGCTGCGGAAAGCTTAACGAAGTATGATAATTTTGTTAGTTACGGCAGTGTAAACCCACGTAAACTGTTCTCCCGTTATTATGTCCCGGTAAAACGCCCGGATAGTGTAAGTATGTCTAAGGTGATGGAAACTAAAGATATCCAGGTTTTACTGAAAGAAATTCAGCCAGCTTCTAAGCAATATTTAGCCTTACAACACAAACTAGCCGATTTAAAATCTGCGGGTTTGGGGAAAAGCGATCAGGCGAAAACGATTCTGGTAAATATGGAACGTTTAAGGTGGAAGTTGCCCGAGATGGGGAATGAGTACGTGGAAGTAAATATCCCTGATTTCTCTTTGACCTGGTTTAGCAAAGAAGATACGCTAAGCCATATGAAAGTTTGCGTAGGCGGAAAGAGAGAAGATGGATACACAGAGAAAATCGCTAAATACCTGAAAAGTGGGAACCTCGATGATAAACCAAAAAACCATGAAACACCGATCTTATATAGTAAGCTGAACTCTATTCAGGTAAATCCGATCTGGAATATTCCAGTGAGTATCGCCAGAAATGAAATCTATTGGATGGCCAGAAAAGATCCTTATTATCTTTCTAACAGCAATATCAATGTGTACCGCAATGGGAAATTGATTGGCGAGCCCGATACCATTCAGTGGAGCAACTACTCGAGAGAGAAATTACCATACCAGTTTAAACAAGGTTCCGGAGATGGGAATGCTTTGGGTAAATTCAAATTTATCTTCGACAATGGTTCCAGTATTTACCTGCACGACACCAATAATAAAAGTGGTTTTGCAAGAGCCAACCGCGCCATCAGTCATGGTTGTATCCGCGTTGAAAAACCTTTAGAATTTGCCCAGAACCTGGTTAAAGATAAAAACCGTTACGATCAGCTCAGGATGGAAGTCAACCTTCCGCCTTTAGACACCACTAAAATGGCTCTGTATCGCAAGAAACTGGCAAAAAAAGCAGATACCGTTAATTTATTTAAGCTAAAACCAACCTGGTTCGGTACCAAAAAGCAGGTTCCATTGATTATCAATTACATTACTGCCTGGTCACAGAACGGTTCAATGCAATATCGGGCAGATGTTTATGGTTTAGATGAAACTTTATGGTCAGCTATGAGGAAATTCATGTAAAAGTTCTACCTTTGGTTTTTAATGAATTTCCTATACCCAGGTTTTCTTTTCGCACTGCTGGCAATAGCCATTCCTATTGTAATTCACTTATTTAATTTTAGGAAATTTAAGCAGGTATATTTCAGTAACGTACAGTTTCTTAAAGAAGCTAAAGAACAGAATTCTTCCAGGGATAAGCTACAGCATTTATTGGTATTGGCCTGCAGGATTCTTGCAGTGATGTTTTTGGTGCTTGCTTTTGCAAGGCCTTATATCCCCCTGGAAACAGGTGCAGACCCTAATAAAGGTAATCTCATCAGTGTTTATATCGATAATTCCTACAGTATGGAAACGGTAAACAAGGAGGGGAACCTATTGGATGAAGCAAAGCGCAAGGCGAAAGAAATTGCCGGAGCCTATCAGCTGAACGACCAGTTTCAATTGCTGACCAATGATTTTGAAGGGAAACATCAACGTAAATTAAACAAAGAAGCTTTTATTCAAATGCTGGAAGATGTGAAAATATCTCCGGCCAATAGAAACCTGCAACAAGTGGTTAACAGGCTACAGCAGGAGGGTGATTCCAGAAAAAATCAGATCGTTTACCTGCTTTCTGATTTTCAGCAGAACTTTGCAGGGACATCAAAAATAAAATCTGATCCTGAGATCAGGTATTCCCTGATTAAATTAAATGCCAATGCACTTCCGAATATTGCGGTAGACAGTGTCTGGAGCTTATCGCCGGTTCATCAGCCAAATCAGGCGGAAAAACTAGTCGTACAGCTGCATAATTATGGTTCTGAGGATGCCAATGATGTTCCTTTGAAACTGCTGATCAATCAGCAACAAAAAGCCATCAGTAGCATTAAAGTCCCTGCCGGAAAATCTGTGAAAGACACTTTAGCTTTCAGCGGTTTGCAAAAAGGATGGCAAAAAGGCCTGTTGTCTATTAAAGATTTCCCGATCACTTTTGATGATGAACTGAATTTTAGCTTCCGCGTGAATAGCGAAATGAAGGTTTTAAGTATCTCTGGCGATCCCAGCCAACAATTTATCAAATCACTGTTCGCTACCGATCCTTATTTTAAATTAAAGGAAATGGCAGAGGCGAACATCAATTATTCAAGCTTCCCGGAGTATAGTCTGATTGTGCTGAATGGTTTAAAACAACCTTCCTCCGGACTGGCGCAGCAACTTAAAAGCTATGTGCAAAACGGTGGTTCTTTATTGATCTTTCCGGATCTGGATGCTGGTGCTGCGGTTTATACCCCGTTTTTAACAGCATTATCGCTACCTGCCGTACAGAAATTAAATACCGGAACAGCAGTAAACAGCAGCATCGAACTGAAAGATCCTTTGTTTAAAGATGTATTTGATCAGGTTCCTGCTAATATGGACCTTCCTTTGGTGAACAGGTATTTCAGTTATCTGGAAAGAAATACAACCGGGAAAGAAGGTATTCTTCAATTGCCATTAAACCAGACGCTTTTTGCGAGATATCCATCCGGAGCAGGAGATATATATTTATCGGCCAGCAGCTTAAAACCTGAAGACAGTAATTTATCCAGACATCCGGTCTTTGTGCCCCTCTTGTTTAAGGTAGCTTTTAGCAGTGCTAAAGAACAGCCCATGTATTATACTGCCGGCAAAGATGATTTGCTGGAGCAGCAAAAAACTACAGTTGGCGCCAATCAATCGTTGATCCTTAAATCTGCTGATGGCCAGGAAATCATTCCTGAAATCCGTCAGACACCAGGGAAAACGCTGCTGTATATTGCAGACCAGATTAAGAAAACTGGCTTTTACGACCTGAAAAGAACCGATTCTGTACTCGCAGTATTGGCTTTTAATGACGACCGTAGGGAGTCCGATATGAATTACATAAACGATCAGAAGCTGAAGGACTTATTTGCCGGACAGCAGGTCGCGATGCACAATTCTCAGAAAGATGCCTTGTCCTTAAATATACAGGCGAAAAATAGCAGTATAGAGTTATGGAAACTTTGCCTAATTTTGACTGTTGTTTTTTTAGCCATCGAAATACTATTGATCCGATTTTTTAATAAAACAAAAAACATACAAAAACCATGAATCTTCTCATCACTGGGGTAACCATTGCCGACCCAAATAGCCAGTTCCATCAAAAAACTTGTGATGTACGTGTAGAACAGGGCAAGATTACTGCAATTGGTAGTAACCTGCAATCTTCCGGCAAGGAAGAAATTTTTGACGGAGCAGGTGCCATTTTATCACCAGGCTTTTTTGACCTGAACTGCTCCATAGGAGATCCTGGATTTGAGACTAAAGAGGATGTAGAAACGGGAACCCGCGCCGCTATGGCTGGTGGTTTTACTGGATTGGCGGTTTTGCCACATACCAGACCGATTGTTCATTCTAAAGGAGAAATCGCTTATATCATCAACAAAGCCAAAGGAAATCTGGTAGATGTATTGCCAATCGGGGCAGTTAGTCGTGATCTGGAAGGAAAAGAGCTGGCGGAGATGTACGATATGCAACAGGCAGGTGCCGTTGCGTTTTCTGATGGTACAAAACCGATTTGTGACGATGGATTCATGAGTCGCGCTTTGCAATACCTGAAAGGCTTTAACGGCCTGATGATGGTGCATCCGGAAAATAAATCGATCTCTGGTAAATCGCAGATCAATGAGAGTAAAACCAGTGTATTGCTGGGCATGAAAGGTGTGCCGGCTTTAGCGGAAGAAATGCACATCAGCAGGGATATCTTCCTGGCTACTTACCATGAAGCGCCATTACACATCAGTAATATTTCTACTGCTGGTTCGGTAGCGCTTATTAAAAAGGCAAAAAAAGACGGTTTAAAGATCAGTTGTGATGTGGCTGCGCACCATTTGGTGTTCACCGAAGAGCTTTTAAATGATTTCGACAGCAATTACAAGGTGAAACCACCATTACGTGGCAAATCTGATGTAAAAGCATTGATCAACGGCTTAAAAGACGGTACTATTGATGCGGTATGTTCTCAGCATCGTCCGCAGGAAATAGAATTTAAAGCGGTAGAATTTGAAATCGCTGCTTATGGCATCATTGCCTTGCAAACGGTTTTACCTTTAATGCTTAAAGCCGGACTGGATGCAACACAGATTGCAGAAAAGCTGGCGATCAATCCCCGCAAATTGTTAAATCTTGCTGTTCCGGTCATTGAAGAGCACGAGATCGCCAATTTCACGGTGTATCACCCAACGCTGGAATGGGAATATAATATTTCAAATAATCAATCAAAATCAGCGAACTCACCGCTTTTAAATAAAAAATTAACCGGTAAAGTTCAACTGGTATATAATAACAAACAATTACAAGCATATGGATAATCATGTTAGAACAGCGCTAATTGCGTCGTTAGATAAATTTGCAGCGGTATCTGGAATAGATTCCATCAAATTAGAAGAGAGGTTGATCGAAATATTTAGTAAAGATCTTGGCTTCCTGGAGAAGGTAGAAGAATTTGATGAGGCATTTGATGAGTACCCTGCATTTGAGGCATTAAGAGAGGTTTTCTTCGATTTATTGATGATTAACTTTTTCGCCAATGATGTGAAAAAACTGGAAGAAGATTACCTGGAAACGGATGAGTGGGCGGATATTGAGGAAGAGACAATCGATAGAGGTACAGAGCTTTTAAATCTGTTATTGTACATCAATGAATGTCATGATGAGCGCATTAAGCCTGAGCTTGGCGACTTCCTGAAAGAATTCTTATTGGTAGAAGAGGATGAGTTCCAGGACGAATTCCATATCTATGAAGATTTGATCACCAACCAGAATCTGGTAGAAAGTAGTGTAGAAGATATTTGCAGTCATGTAGGTATGATCGAATTGAGCGAAGAAATGGAAGATTTATTCATTCCTTTCATGTGTTTCTTCCATGCACCAAAAGAAAGTGAAGAAATCGTTAAAGATTTAGAAGAGTATAGCCCTAATAAGGAGTTTGACATTGCAGTATATACGTTAATTGCTAATTTTAACAAAAACTAACACATAAATCATAATATATGGACCAAGACTTAATTGAGATGGAAAAAAAGCCAAATAAACTGGCTTTTCAAGCAGCTATAGCTTTCGCACTATACTTTTTTGTACTGATTTTTGTGTTTAAATTTCTGAACATCAGTCCTGCGAATACCCATTTGTCTACCGCTTCTAAAGTGGTGAGTCAGTTATTATCTTATGTTCCTTTCTTTTTGGCTATTGTCTATGTGCAAACGAACCATAAAAAAGAACTCGGTGATTTCATGAGTTTTAAACGTGGTTTTTCTGCGGGATTTAAAGTTGCGGCTTATGCTGGATTGCTACTCTTTCTGGTACAGGTAATCTATTATTTTGTAGATAAATCGGCTACGGATGAATTGTTTGCAGCTGCGGCTGAACAAGCTGGTGATGATGCTCAAAAACTTAAAGGAGTGGAAATGATGCGTCCTTATATGGGACTATTTGTTGGCTTCGGAACAGCGATTACTTATACGATCATCGGTTTGATCGCAAGTCTTGTTGGCGCAGCAGTTTTCAAGAAGGAAAGAGAGTCTCACATAGATTAAAGTAATTTTAACCTATGTATTTATAAATATACAACGTGCAGTTTTATCATTTTATTTGATGAAATTTGCACGTTGCTTTTTTTTAGCACGTTATTAAGTCATGGATATTTCAATTGTAGTTCCTTTATATAATGAAGAAGAGTCTCTTCCGGAGTTAACTTCCTGGATTGCTAAGGTGATGGAAGCGAATAACTTCTCTTACGAAATCCTGTTTGTTGATGATGGAAGTACTGATACTTCCTGGGCAGTGATTGAAGAATTGAAAACTCAGTTTAATACCGTAAAAGGCATTAAATTCAGAAGGAATTATGGTAAATCAGCCGCACTGAATGTTGCTTTTGAAGCGGCACAGGGTGATGTCATCATCACGATGGATGCAGATTTACAGGATAGCCCTGATGAGATTCCTGAATTATTCCGCAGGATCAAAGAAGAAAAGCTGGACATCATCTCCGGATGGAAGAAAAAGCGCTACGATCCGATTACAAAGACCATTCCGACCAAATTATTCAATGCAGCCACCAGGAAAATGTCTGGTATTCAGTTAAATGATTTCAACTGTGGCTTAAAAGCATACCGTAAAGAAGTGGTTAAAACCATCGAAGTTTACGGAGAAATGCACCGTTATATCCCTGTAATTGCAAAATGGGCCGGTTTCAAAAAGATAGGTGAGCAGGTGGTAGAACACAGGGCAAGGAAATATGGCGTTACTAAATTCGGACTGAGCAGATTTGTAAATGGCTTCCTGGATTTACTGTCTATCTTCTTTGTGGGCAAGTTTGGTAAAAGACCAATGCACTTTTTTGGATCATTAGGCGTGTTGAGTTTCCTTTTGGGAACCATTATGGCGCTTTGGATGATCGGTGTAAAGTTATACCATATCGCGATGTTGATTCCTTATAAAAGGGAAATCACCGACCAGCCTTTATTTTACATTGCTTTAGTAGCCATTATTTTAGGTTCTCAATTGTTCCTAACGGGCTTTGTTGCAGAGCTGGTGACCAGAAATGCACCGGAAAGAAATGCTTATCTTATTGAAAAGGAAATCCTTTAAGCTATGTTTTTTTCTATAATTATCCCTTTATATAACCGTCCACAGGAAATTGATGAGCTGCTGAATACTTTGGTACAGCAGACTTATCCTCAGTTTGAGGTTCTGGTGATAGAGGATGGATCTACAAATGATGCGAAAGCGATTGTCTCGGAATACGAGAATCAACTGGATATTAAGTATTTCTTTAAACCTAATGAAGGGCAAGGCTTTGCCAGAAACTACGGTTTTGAGCGGGCTAAGGGCGATTATTTCGTCATCTTCGATTCTGACTGTCTGATTCCGGATGATTACCTGGAAACGGTGAAAAACTATCTTTTTGAACACCATCTGGATGCTTATGGCGGTCCGGATGCTGCCCATGATACTTTTACACCGGTACAAAAAGCGATCAGCTATGCGATGACTTCCCCTTTTACTACAGGTGGGATCAGAGGAAACAAGAAACACATTGGCCAGTTCCATCCGCGAAGCTTCAATATGGGCGTTTCCAGAGCGGTATGGGAAAAAGTAGGTGGTTTTATCCTGACCCGTTTAGGAGAAGATATTGAGTACAGCATCAGAATCCATGAAAGTGGCTTTAAGATCGGACTCATCCCTGCAGCTAAAGTTTTTCATAAGAGAAGAACCAGCTTCGGCCAGTTTTATAAACAACTGCACTTTTTTGGAAGAGCAAGGATCAATATCTACAAACATTTCCCTTCGGAACTGAAAATAGTCCATTTCTTTCCTGCGGCTTTTACCTGTTTTGTGATCTTCACTTTGTTGATGAATATCATTTGGCCGCCTATGGCTTTTATCTGTAACTTTATGTTGCTGCTGTACTTTGTCATGATCTTTTTTCATTCCTGGCAAATCAACAAATCTTTAAAAGTGGCATTTTTTAGTATCATTGCATCATTCATTCAACTAACCGCATATGGGTTAGGGTTTATGCAGGATTTTTTTAAGCGTGTAGTATTTAAACAACCATGATAAATTTTTTAAAGGAGAGTACGTTTACGGTGAAGGATGTAATCATGCAGGCCTGGATCGTTACGCGCGACAATTATTTCTCTATTGCCACCTTGTGTTTTCTGGTTTTTATAACCGTTTCCACCTCCACTTTTATGGCCTTTTTTATGGGAGAACTTCCTACAGGCGTAAGGGTGGTGATGTTGCTGATCTTTGTGTTATTGTATTGTATCGTTAACCTTTCCCTGCTGAAATACATTTTCCGCCTGCTGGATAAGGAAGACGACAAAGACATTCAGATCATCGAAACTTTACCAACGAGGACGGAAATCATTCGTTTCTTAGTCGGTACGGTATATTTTGGGATCAGTATTTTCCTGGTAGGAATTTTATTACTACCGGTATTGTATGTGCTGGATCTGATTTTAAAGTTTGCCATGAACCAGGGATTCATTGAGAATTTTACTGCTGCGGGTAAGGTGATCGTCAACATTGCAGTAGCCATTGCGATTCTGAGCATCTTTTTTACCTTCATCAGGATCATTTTCTTCCCTTTCTTTATCATTGACAAACATGTGCACCCATTTGAATCGATTAAGCTGAGTCTGGCCACCACCAAGGGAAACTTCATTAAATTGTTGTTTATTTTTGGCGGTTTTGTGCTGATTCAGGCGATTGTTTTCGGGTTTTTCTATATCGTAGTCGTAAGTGGTTTTCAATTGATCAGTCTGATCTTCAACTACGAGATTTATTCCTACGTTTCTTTATTTACAGCTATTTTTAGTTCCTTTATCGTTGTACCGTTCTCCACAGCTTTAGTAACTGTAGCTTACCGTAGAATGGTGAAAGAATATAAGGGAGATGAACATCCTGATATTTTACATAACATCGTTTAAAAATAGTTTATGGGATTAAAAGCGGCATTAAGTAAACCGTTTGCAGCAATTGTAGTCAGAGGCATCAATAAATGGAAAAAAAATGCAGTAGCTGCACAGCATACGATTCTTGCGCAGCTACTGGATTCCTCCAAACATACTGTTTTTGGTAAAGACCATGGTTTCGGGGAAATCCGCAACTATGAAGATTTTAAAAAGCAGGTTCCATTAAGAGATTATGAGGCCTTAAGGCCTTATATTGACCGCGTAGTGGCAGGCGAAGCTGATGTGATGTGGAAAGGAAAACCACAGTATTTCGCCAAAACATCGGGTACTACTTCCGGTGTAAAATACATTCCTATTTCTAAGGAATCTATGCCTGAGCATATCAAGGCAGCAAGAAACGCATTATTAACCTATATTCATGAAACGGGCAATGTGAAGTTCATCAACGGAAAGATGATCTTTTTACAAGGCAGTCCGGTGATGACAAAAAAACATGGCATCAATGTAGGTCGTTTATCAGGTATCGTGGCTCACCTTGTGCCTAAATACCTGCAAAAAAACAGACTTCCTTCATATGAAACCAATTGTATTGAAGATTGGGAAGAGAAAGTAGATGCGATTGTAAAGGAGACTATTCAGGAGAATATGACACTGATATCCGGCATTCCGCCATGGGTGCAGATGTATTTTGATAAGCTGCGGGAGCAATCGGGCGGTAAAAAGATCAAGGATATCTTTCCTGAGTTTAGTCTGTTCGTTTATGGTGGCGTGAATTACGAGCCTTACCGTGCGAAAATTGAAGAAAGCATCGGCAGAAAGATAGATACCATAGAAACTTATCCGGCATCGGAAGGTTTTATTGCTTATCAGGATAGCCAAAAGGATAAAAGCTTATTGTTATTGGCGAAGGCAGGAATTTTTTATGAGTTTGTGCCAGCAGATGAATATTACAATGAAAACCCGACGCGTTTAAGTCTGGGAGAAGTGGAGCTGGAAAAAAACTATGCTTTAATTCTGAATACGAATGCGGGTTTATGGGGATATAGCTTAGGCGATACCATCAAATTTGTATCAAAAGATCCCTATAAGATCATGGTTACCGGAAGAATCAAGCATTTTATCTCCGCTTTTGGAGAGCATGTGATTGGGGAAGAAGTGGAACACGCACTTTTAACGGTAGCCAATGAAGAGGGGGTAGGGATCACCGAATTTACCGTGGCGCCTCAGGTGAATGCACCACAGGGAGAATTGCCTTACCATGAGTGGTTTGTAGAATTCTCAGTTGCGCCAAAAGACCTTGCTGCGTTTAGTAAAAAGGTAGATCAGGCTTTGCAAAAGAAGAATATTTACTATTTTGACCTCATTGAAGGTAAAATACTGCAACCTTTGATCATCCGTTCCCTGCAAAAAGACGCGTTTGTGAACTATATGAGGGCGGAAGGTAAGCTGGGTGGACAGAATAAAGTCCCTCGTTTATCAAATGACAGGAAGATTGCAGATGATTTAAGTAGTTTTACAATTCGTCGTACAGGCGAAGAACAGGGAGAATTTTAATTGAAGAATATATCAATACTAGGGTCTACAGGATCTGTAGGCACCCAGGCATTAGCTGTAGTTGAAGCTAATCCCGGATTATACAAGGTTTTAGCGTTAACCGCTCAATCCAACGCTGCTTTACTGATCAGTCAGGCTTTATCATTTGAGCCACAACTGGTGGTTATCGGAGATGAAAGTCAATATCTGGCGGTAAAATCTGCCTTATCGGGTACTCCAATCAAGGTATTGGCAGGAGAAGAAGCTTTATGCGAAGCTGCTGCTTTGGCAGGAGTAGACCTGGTGCTGACCGCTATTGTGGGTTCTGCCGGTTTAAAACCGACCATTTCTGCAATTGAAGCAGGAAAGGACATCGCCCTGGCGAATAAAGAAACTTTGGTGGTAGCCGGTGATTTAATCACCAGTCTGGCTAAAAAACACGGTGTAAACATCATTCCTGTCGATTCTGAACATTCTGCGATCTTCCAATGCCTGGTAGGTGAGGGAAATCAGTCGCTGGAAAAAATATATCTTACTGCTTCCGGTGGTCCTTTTAGAGGGAAAGACCGCGAGTTTCTGGCCAATGTAACCAAAGCACAGGCCTTGAAACACCCAAACTGGGTGATGGGTGCTAAAATCACGATAGATTCTGCTTCTTTAATGAATAAGGGGCTGGAAGTGATTGAAGCAAAATGGTTGTTTGATCTGGAAGCCGATCAGATTGATGTGATTGTGCATCCACAGTCGGTTATTCATTCTATCGCCCAGTTTAAGGACGGTTCGATGAAGGCACAAATGGGTGTTCCCGACATGAAACTGCCAATTCATTATGCTTTTGCGTACCCGGAGAGAATAAGTACGGACTTTAAGCGTTTTAACTTTCTGGAATACCCGGAACTGACCTTTTATCCGGCGGATAACGAAACCTTTAGAAATCTTGATTTGGCGTATACTGCTTTGAGAAAAGGAGGCAATATGCCATGTATCATTAATGCGGCCAATGAAGTGGTGGTAAACGCATTTTTACAGGATAGAATCGGCTTTTTGGAGATGAGTGAGGTGATTGAAAGGTGTATGGAAGAGATTGGATTTATTGAAGAACCTGGTCTGAATAATTATTTAGAAACGGATCAGCATACGCGTATATTTGCGAATCAACTAGTAACAAAATAGGAATTAACGAATCAAAATTAAAACATTAATATAAGATATGAGCGGATTGATTATGGCAGCCCAGTTGCTTCTGGGGTTATCGATACTGGTAATTTTACACGAATTAGGACATTTTCTTGCAGCGCGTGCTTTTGGGATTAAAGTCGAGAAATTTTACTTGTTTTTTGATGCCTGGGGCTTCAAATTATTTAGCTTCAAACGCGGTGATTGTGAATACGGAATAGGATGGTTGCCTTTGGGTGGTTATGTTAAGATTGCAGGTATGATTGATGAATCCATGGATACGGAGCAATTGAAACAACCGGCACAGCCTTGGGAATTCAGGAGTAAACCAGCCTGGCAACGTCTGATCGTGATGTTGGGCGGTGTATTCGTCAACATTGTGGTAGGTATTTTCATTTTCTGGATGATGACCTTTAAATATGGAGAAACCTTCATTCCAAACAGTTCTGTGCTTCTTGGTATTAATCCAGGTGAGATCGGTAAAGAAATCGGTCTTCAAAGAGGAGACAGGGTAATTGCAGTGAACGGTAAGAAAGTGATTCGTTTTGAAGAACTGTATAGTTCTAAAGTATTGTTGGGAAATACCACTTTAACGATTGTCCGTGGCAATAAAACCTTAGATATTAAAGTACCTGATAATTTGCTGAATAAAGTATCTGATTCTGGAATCGAAGGATTTATCAGTCGTACACCACTTTTTTCGCCAACGGTAGATAGTGTGGTTGCAGGGAAACCAGCAGCAGCTGCAGGTGTACTTAAAGGAGATGTGATTGTGGCCATCAATAAGGAACCTGTTAAAAATAACGTGGATGTCCGCGAACTGATTATCAAAAGCAAAGGTAAAACGACTGATTTCACGATCAATCGTGCCGGACAAAATATGGACCTGATGATTCCTGTGGATACTTCAGGGACTATTGGTTTTATTTTTAACGTCGATGAGATTAAACAGGAAACTATTAAATACAGTTTGTTTGCTGCGCTTCCAATTGGTATAGATCAGGCATGGAAAACATTCTCTGACAATGCTAAAGGCATCTGGAAAGTGGTAACCGGAAAAGTTAATGCGAATAAAGCATTTTCAGGTCCTGTAGAGATCGCACGTAAAGTTTACGGTGGTGAGTGGATCTGGGCTAGATTCTGGGCTTCTACCGGCTTTATTTCTATTGCATTGGCATTTATGAACTTGTTACCTATTCCTGCATTGGATGGTGGACATGTTGTATTCCTGTTAATTGAAATGGTAAAAGGAAAGCCACTTGGTGATAAATTTATGGAGCGTGCACAAATGGTAGGCTTCGTGATCTTATTGTCCTTGATGGTCTTTGTACTGGGGAACGACTTGTTCAAAGTCTTCTTCAAACCTTAACGGCATGGTAGATTATTTTGAATTTTATGGATTACCGATTACTTTTCATCCTGATGCTGCAGTAATTAAAAAGAAGTTTTATGAGCTGAGTAAGCAGTATCATCCGGATTTTTATATTAATGAACCGGAAGAGAAACAAGCAGAGGTTTTGGAATTCAGTACGATCAATAATAAAGCGTATCAGGTATTAAGCGACCCTCAGAAAAGGCTGAATTATATCCTGGAGCTGAAAGGTCAGCTGATTGAGGGAGAGAATTATACGCTTCCTCAGTCGTTCCTAATGGAAATGATGGATGTGAATGAAGCGCTGATGGATTTACAGTTTGATCCGGATGCGGAACGTTTAGCCAGCTTAAAAGCAGAGGTAGATGAAATAGAAAAGGGTTTAAGCGACCAGATCGCGTCTCTAACGACTTCATTTGAAAATAAGGATAAGGAAGCCCAGCTTCGGATCCTGACCGCTGTAAAGGATTTATATTACCGCAATAAATACTTGTACCGAATCCGGGAGAGTATCAAAAAGGCAGAATCTGCCGCATAGGTGTTACGGCATTGTAAAAAAGCCCCTCAAGGCTTTTTTACAATGTTTGTTTAAGCTACTTTTGGGATCAAACCCATTTATATGAACACATTATCCATTTTTAGAAAAGTTGCAGTGGCTGAAGGGCTGTCTTACCTGTTATTGTTATTTGTAGCGATGCCAATGAAATACTGGGCTGGTATGCCACTTGCCGTGAAATACACCGGCTGGGCGCATGGTTTGCTGTTTGTGATGTACATGGTAATCTTAGTTATGGCCTGGATGGAATATAAATGGAATTTCAAAAAAGTAGCGATGATTGGTGCCGCTTCACTGCTTCCTTTTGCCCCTTTTATCGTAGATAAGAAGTTAAAAGAAGAAAAATGAAATAAAAATTTGCTTTTATAAAACAAGTTCCTATATTTGCAACCCGCTAACGAAGCAAATGCCCGGATGGCGGAATTGGTAGACGCGCTGGTCTCAAACACCTGTGGGAAACCGTGCCGGTTCGACTCCGGCTCCGGGTACATACCGGACTGATGTCCGAAGAATCAAAGGGTTGCTCATAAAAAAGCAACCCTTTTTTATTGATCCTCTGCAGGTTATGCCGGAAGGTCGGGTCGATAAAAGCGGTTCTAAGTAGACCCCCCGCCCATACCAGATTATCTTTGAACACCCCCCTTAAAATAGCATGTTTTTGGAAGATGTTACATTTTTCATAGATCTCAAAAAGGTTGGTAAGAGAAGGCAGAACCCGATCAATCAGACTGTCAATTTCTATTTTTGATTTAGGATTTCCATTTAGGCTCATTTCCAAGGATGCTTTTTCTTCTTTGTATTTCTTAAACCAAGTCTGATAAGTTGTGTTCTCGATCTGATTATTCATGAATTTCTCTTCCAGCTCCAGAATTTTAACGTTAATTGCGCTGATCGCATTCAGTTTTTCTTTTGATCTTTCCTGCTTTTGTTTTAGAGGTTCAGCTAGTAGTGCTTTGGCTGCGAGCTGAAGAAATTCTACCTGCTGCGGTTCAAAGCAAATGTCTTTAAGGACTTCGTCAAATTGTTCATGCAAAAGTTTACCTGGTACATTCACATTGTTATGGATATGGCATCTATAATACAGGTAATATTGTTTTCGGCCTTTTGACCATCCCGCAGTCATACTTTGTCCGCACCAGCATTTTAAAACGCCTCTTAAGGGGAAGTCTTCGTCGGGACGTACTTTCTCTGGTCGTTTGTTGCTGAGCATTTTGTTTGCGGTCCAGTATTCAGCTTCGGTGATTATTGGCTTATGGATGCCCTTAACATACTTTTCTGGTAAATCTTTTAGGGCGGGGACTCTAATCAATCCAGCATACAGGCAATTATTCAATATATCATGAATGGCACTATTTCCTTTGTTGGAAAATCCCATTGCTCTAACTGTTTTGTAGATGATGTACGGTGCGATGCCAAGCAGGTAATCATTAAATATTCTTTCTACAATAACGGCTTGGTTCTGATCGATATGGATATGGTTCTTTTTTGAGCCGTCATTAGTGTTTTTATAGCCATAAGGCGCGCGTCCAAGATATCGTCCGTTTTCTTTAGCATTTCTTATCCCTTGCCTTGTTCTGTTGCGGATAGTGAAAAGCTCTTTGTTGGCAATCATGTAATCAAATGCCCTTTTCATGAAAACATCTGGATCAGATGTATCCAGATCTACGCGTTCATTTGTTGATAACACCTTTACACCATGACTGCTTTCCAGATCTGCAATTTTCATTAACGCTTCAGGTAGATTACGGCTGAAACGATCGTGATCCAATACAATGAGGTATTGACATTCTCCCTTAAACTTCTTTAAGAAGACCTCTAGTGCACGATAATCTGGCCGGTCGAAGGTATAGCTGTCTTCTCCGTTATCTTTAAATAGCGCAATTATATTTAAGTTATTTCTCCGGCAATATTCCCGAACCGTCGATTCCTGGTATTCTAAAGATTTTGACTGGTCTTTTGTACTTAATCTCAGGTATCCTATAGCATTCATAATTCCTCTTTTAATATGATTTCAATTATAATTTGTGCGAATAAAGTCAATAACACCTGCTCACTTTGACTAAATTTATATTCGCTTTTTTCCAGTACTTTTTGAACTGGCAAGGGCAAAAAATCAAGTATGTACCCTTCGTCTGGTAGCAAGGTTATTTCTGGTTTGATGATTTTTGGATTTTCCTTTATTGCTGTCATAAACACTGTTTTCAGCAATTTGAGTTTAATCTGATTTCCGTTGTCCCATATGGGAGAATTACAATTAGTTAGCAGAATCTACCAAAGTGCTTATGTTTATGTGCAGAACTTTGGCTCTTTTCGTAGTCCAATTTTCTTTGAAAAAATTGGAGCAAGCGGAAGTTAGGCAGAGCCTTACTTTTCGCCCCTGGCGCTATCGCTAAGGGGGGGTGGGATATACTCCGGGTATATCCATTGGCATTTAAGTGCCTTTAAGCTAGGTTAAACCCATAAAAAAGTATATCCATGGATATATCCACACCTAAAACTTGGCAACAATTAGGTTTTTTTGGAACATAATTCCGCAAAATATTAGCTCTAAAAAAATCAAAAACTTCCTGAAATATTATTCTCTAACTTAATTTTGCTACTTGCTAAAATGGAATAACAGCAGCCCGTTGTATAATTTCTAACTATTTTAGTGAGCATATCATGTGATCTCACCCTACGGCTTTACAAGCAGCCTCAATTATATGTTCATTAATTCTTCAATTTGCTTTTTTAATTTTATACCTGCCCATTAAGGTATGATCAAAAGTAGGCCCGGCTGTTGTATTATTCTTTTAAGAGTGGTTACCTCTAAATGAATATTAGTGAGTACATTGTTTGTCTCACCATGCGGCTTTACAAGCAGCCTCTTTAAATTCCTTATTCAATAATTACCTGAATTCCGGCTTTCTCAGCTTTGTAATTTATTTTATCCTTTAGGCTATAATAGCTCCAATTTTGAAGTAAGAACGGATCCTCTTTTGCTATTTCTTCTTTTTGTTGTTGATTAACCAGGATTAAGGTAGCAGCCTGATGTTTTATACAAAGATCAATTAGTCTACGGCTATAGATATGCAATTTGTACTCAACGTATTTTTTTTCATTGTTTTGATAGTCTACAAGACATTTCTTTTTTCTTTTCTCCCCATGTCCCCCGCGATTGAAGGTGATTCCTTTCTTTACCCTGAAAATGGCCGCTTGTATAGCTAACCTTCTATGTAGAAATTCCTCTTTATTCCCTATGGCGTATTGCTGATCTCCAATTTTAACATTTACCGGATGTTCAATGGAAAGTGTAGCTTCGGCAATTACTGCCGTGTCTAAAACATGTTGTTCTTTTTCAATTTGAATCACTGCCAGAAAATAGATTTTACCTTTATCTAACTGGATGTGGCTGGTTCGTAGTTTTATTGTCCCATTTTTTATTCTATTCAGAAGGATCTTTTTATCAGCTGTATCTTTCCCCAGAAAGGTTCTGAATGGAATTTGAAAGAGCTTAAAACAGAAGTTTTTGTTATCAGGAGCATTATCTAACTTTGTGATCGCTTCTGCAGCAAAAGGCATAGGAATATTTTTTTTGTAGTTTCTCAGCGACTTTTCACCTTTCCAATATGCAACTCTTTCTTTGTTAAAGGTAGCTAGCAATGTGTTATTTAAGTTGCTCAGGATATTGGTTGGAATATGTCCTTTAAAATGATTAGAAAGCAGGCGATAGGTGGTGTTTATTCTGGATGACTTGAGTATGCCGTTTGGTTCTTTTTTTTCATCAGCAATTTTTAGTTTGATTTCATCTGTTAAGTAGAAGAAGTCTTTTACCTGTTCCTGTACAAAGTGGTGGGTCATGATCATATTGGCCGATCGAAAACAAATCGATTGCCAATTGAATAGCTTGTCTTTGGTCTCTTTGATGAACTGATTGTCATCAGAATCAATGAGTAACTGGATCTTGCGGGTGATAATCATTGTGTTATTTTCCATGGCATTAAATTTTTACCTTTTTTATCTTGGTATAGGCCTGTACAAAAACCTTTTGGATATAGCTTTGGCTTAGGTTTAATGTTCTTGCAATTTCTTCAAAGCTGTATTGAAGCTCATATCGCATATTTAGAATTGTAGATTGCTCTTCGCATAGATCACCTTCGAACCTGAAATTGTTTGTTTTTCCAACAACATTGAGCTTTTGGCTATTCGTTAAAATAGATTTAAGAGATTGAAGTGTTTTTTCAATTGTTTTAGCGACCTGATAGTCTGATATGCCGCCCACATGCCAAGCAATACGTTCATAGCTAAATGAATATTTGATGCAAAGGCGGATGAATAACTGTTGATTTTGGGGAAGGTTTGGGAGGACGTTTTCTACTTGTTCCCATTGCTTGCGCATATTTTCGTCAAGCTCTTGTTGGTATAGCACATCTGTATCTTCTTCTTCCCAAGGGTTGTAACCACCGATATATTCCTGGTAATTTTCTAGGTCATCCAGTTTCAACATGTTTCGCTGAAATTTGGTGTCAGAAGTTCTGTAATAAGCTTTACACCCATCTGAAGTCCATTTTTTAACAAATGTTTCAATATGAGCTGGGTCAATAATAGTTTTTCTGATTAGCCAGAGCCTGAGAAATGCATCATTGACAATGCAATCAGCATTAAAGTCATCTTTTATATATTTTAATCCTTTAATATATAAAGATGGATATAGGAGCTTGTAAAAAAACTCAAGTCCCTTTTCATTGCCTTCTTGGAATATGTTAAAATAATACTGCCTGTCGGTTACTTTGTTACTTTTCATGCTCGTAGTTTATACGAGTCTTATTGGAACTTGTGCTCAAAAAATAAGGGAGAGACACCATCTCCAATCAGTTCCCGGGGTCTAACTCCCATAAACGTGATTTTCAACGATAGTGCCCACTCCCTTATCGCGCAAATATAGCACAATATGGTATGTGGGCATAATTTATCGCTCTCCGTTTATTTTAAATGTTAGACTTGGGAACGTGAGACTCTTTATTATACCTTAAAACGTTATTAACTTTTTCAACCTTAAATCATAAATCAAATATAACAAAGAAAACTAGTATATGCAATTCGTTCTTATTTAAGTTCATAATTACATTATAATTATTATTCTTTTTGATTGATGTCGAAAAGAGCGAAAATTTATGAAGCTGATGGAGTGAAACAGCTTATAGGTGAGAAATTGAAAGGTAGACGCCTATCATTAGAGTATTCGCTAAGTGATATTTCTGATATGACAGACTTTTCGAAATCCACCGTCATTAATTTAGAAAAAGGAATCGCTACTAATTTAGATTATTACATTGGGTACGCTAAAGCAATCGACTTTAAACTCACTAAGCTATTCGATTTACCAATTCTCTATAAACCAAAGTATGAGCTTTCAGAAGATAAAAAGAACAGAATTTTTTTATCAAAAAAATTGAGACAATTATATGACACACAGGATTTCTTTAGAAATGCAGTGACAGTAGATGATATTATACTACATTTTGAAAAGCAGAAAGAACTAACCAGAACCAGGAAATTGAGTGTAGATATTTCTAGGATATTATTGAACTGGGTAGAAGATGGAGTTTTATACGTTGTAGAAAAGCGAGGACGCATCAATGTCTATCGCAAAGCTGATAAGCTTTCCGAATAATAGGTGTTTGTTTTCGGACGCTCATTTGTGGCATGCGGAATTCCACTTGCTCAAAATTCTTATGCTCTTCCCGCTTTTGGTATTACTGTATGAGATAACCGGGGAAGCATTTGTTTTTTAACGCAAGTCACATCTTTCTAGATGAATTTGATAGGATAAGTTAATTAAAACAATAATTTTGTTATATTGCCCATTAAATTTAATTAGATCTTATCTGAATCATGAATCTAAGTGATAACGTTACTCAAATAATTCTGGCAGTTGTGGCTGCCCTTGTCGGGGCCGGATTAATTTTTCGGATCGTAATTCGTACAAACAAACGCAATGGTGGTGTTGACGTAAGAAACAGCAGTGTAACTGGTGATATTGCGGGGGGTAACATTAATAAAGCCGGTCGGGACATAAAGAAATAATATGTTTGACGATGGTGTTCGTGTATCTAACTCAAATGTAGTAGGACACATAGCGGGAGGAGACATTAATGACCTATCCACCAAAATGATCTTTTCAGGATCAAAAGGTGTTTATATGAAATCATTGTTGGATCGCTATAAAAAGGATTGCGAAGGTAGCCAAGTAAAAAGGGATTTTATTGATGATCTGGATTATTACAATAACAAACGTGATGGAGATGTTATCGGTCTTGAAGAAAAGTTGACAATGGCAAGCCGTGAAGATTTGTTTTGGTATGCGAATGATGCCAAAGACAGATTTCAACGTTTTTTGTTTAAAAATCAGTTTTCGGAAGCTGCCCAACAGATTTTTGTTCATCTGTTAACCGAAATACAATCTCGGTTTTTAAATGAAATTTACCAAGCACTGTGCAATGGTGAATCGCAGGAGAAAGTTAACCTCTTAATTACGGAACGTTTGATTAACCCTGTGAAGGAGGAACTTGGTGAAAACTACCTAGGCATCACAGCTATGCACATTAATGGTATGTTGTATTTCCTGACAGGAAACTGTCATCTAAAATGGACTAAATGACACTTGCTTATCACCCTGCCTTTGACTTGTACAATTGCATTTTTAGGATGCTTTGCTTACTTGATGGTTCAAAAGAATTAGAACTCTCTTTTGATAAATTACGCATTTGGGATTTTTACCTAACATTTCCTTCGCAGGTGAAGGAAATTCAATTTCCATCTGAATTGAGAAAGAATAAAAATACGCTTTTCAAAGTTGAAGATAATGCCTATGAAAAGCTGATTAACCCTAAGCGAATTTTTGAGAGAATGCATTCTTATCAACTTGCTGCTGTGAGATGTCTTGCTTCTTATGGTTTCGTCGATGCTGAAAGTTTATCTCGTAATGTTATAAAACGGACTAAAAAACCACTTCCTGTTGATTTAAAAGAGGAAATTGAAGGTATTTCCCCGTTGAAGAAAAATATAATTAAGTTGTTAGTGTCTGATTTTGTGTCACTTCCGTTATACGGAGAAAATGGCCTGAAACATCGCACCAAGTTAATAGACTTTAAATATGATCCAAGAACCTAATTCATATCTCTTTTTAAAAAGATTGGTTGTCACTAAACATTTGGGTGGTATTGCTTACGATGAGGAGTTCCATACTGGTGTTAACATTATTCGTGGTAAGAATAGCTCAGGAAAGTCTACTATCTCAAACCTCATTTACTATGCGTTAGGCGGTGACTATAATAGTTGGAACGGTGAATCATTACGTTGCCACGAGGTCTTTGCTCAAGTGGAAATTAATGGCGCAACTTTAACGCTTAAGCGCCAGATTACTACTTCTATACGACAACCTATGTCTATATTTTGGGGTAATTATGAAGAATCTAGGAAGGATGCAAGTGGTTGGAAAACTTTCGGCTATAATCAATATGACGAACGGGTGAGCTTCTCTAATATTCTTTTTAATGCATTGTCTTTTCCTGAAGTAAGAAATGAAGAGGACCGTAATATAAATATGAGTCAGGTGCTTAGATTGCTTTATGTGGATCAAGATTCCCCTACTCAAAAATTTTTTCGCTTTGAGAATTTTGATTACCCATTGACTAGGCAGGCGATTTCTGAATTGCTATTGGGTGTTTATGATGATAATTTGTACAGTGACAGGATTGATGTAAAAAAGAAAAATAAGGAAAAGGACGAAAAGGAGAAGGAACTGAAAAGTCAGCAGCAGGTGTTGAGCAATGCTGGAGCTGCAATTAATATTGCGGAATTGAATAACCGAATTAGTGGAGTAAATGGTGAAATTGCAAAGGTGAATCAGGATCTTGCAGAGGCAAGAGCAGCTGCGAAGATTAGGATTGCTGTGAATTCCCGCATGAATATTGAGCAACTGCAAACAGAGTTACAGGAGAAAAAAGAAGCCCACACTAATTTAAATGAGCAGATTTTTGAACTGGATAACGATATTGTTGATTCAAGGCAGTTTATTGCTATGCTTGAAGGACGGATAGGTGAATTAGCCAAATCAATGTCAGTACGGCGATCTTTGGGGCAATTGTCACTCACTTATTGTCCTGAATGCTTGTTGCCATTAGATAATCATGGCATTGATACTTCATGTTTTTTATGTAAGAAGGAATTGCCACAGGACGAGGCTCGCACCCATGCAAAAAGATTAAAGCAAGAATTGGAATTACAGGTTAAGGAATCCAGTATGTTATTAGGCAGAAAGGAAATAACTATTGCTGGAATGAGGTCTGCGCTTTCCGAAGCTAAACAGGCATTAGTAACCGCTCAAAGAAATCTTGATAATGCTATCGCTACTTCTCAGTCCTCTCGAGATGATCTGATTGATTCATTGCTTATTCGAAAAGGCGGTTTGGAGAGACAGATTGATTTCCTGAATGCACAACTAACAGGCTTGAATAAACTGGAAGCTTTGAGGCAAGAAGTACTTAGATTGACTACGGAAATAAAGGCTATCACACTTCGTATAGGTGAAAAGGAGGCTATTCAAAAAAGAAGCATTACCGATGCGATGAATCAAATTGAAAAAATCGCTATATGGCTTGTACAGAATGATTTGGATCGTCAAAAGGAATTTAAAAGTCCAAAACGAATAAAAATCGATTTCCTCAACGACTCCATTTCGTTAGATGAAAGTTTCAACTTTTCAGCTAGTTCTAATGTCTACCTTAAAAACTCCGGTCGGTTTGCGATTTTTTTTGCTTCTATTGTAAAGCAGTTTATGCGGTTTCCAAGGCTAATATTTTGTGACAATATGGAGGATAAAGGGATGGAAAAAGAGAGAACACAGAATTTTCAAAAATTAATTGTGCGTCTTTCGGAGCAGTACAAACATGTTCCTCATCAGATCATTTTCAGTACATCAATGATTGCTGATGAATTAGAAGGAAGTGTTTATTGCGTCGGCAGATTCTATGATCAGGATCACAAAACTTTGGATGTATAATCCAATTAATTTATTATTCATCAAAAAACTATAATGCTAACTAATAGCTTTTGTTAAAGTGACCTGATTAATAATTAGAGACTTAAAAACATGATGTTGATAATCAAAAGATGGGAAAAAGAATAAACAAAAAACACTTTATAATCTTTAACAACGGTGGTGTAATTAGCTCAACGACACCAAAGGATTGGGCAAGAGCCCACCAAAACTATTTTCCTAACAAGGACTTTTCGGATTCTGATAATACACCAACTGTGGAAGAGATTGAAAAATACCTAACTCAACATCAAAATTTTAAAAAGTTGAGTAACGATGATATTGTTATTTGTTATGACTACAAAGCAATCTAAGGATTTTAGATATGAGTTTAGGGTTATCGCCATATTGGCATCGGCTACTTCGGCACTTTGAAAGGAAAGGATATATCCAAAATGGACTTACCATTCCTTTTTTGATTGGCGCATTAGAGGTAATGGAACCGGATGCAAAACAATGGACTATAAATGAAATGACTGAATCGCTTAACAATATTGGTTGCACAATTTTGAAATGCTCAAACATTGGGGAATTTGTCATCGGCTCTTTAGATACCGAAACCTTGAAATGCAAGAAACTCTACCATAAACCTTGTGACAAAATAATTGTGACAGATAGTTCTCTTGATCAGGTGAAATTTTTTGTTGAACTTTTAAGTTTGTTTGATCGGCTGTATCAATCACGATTGGACAATAAAGAATTTTCTAAGAATGATGGCTCTTGGACATATTTTACTAGAACTGACTTGGATAGAATAAAAGAAACAATATGAAAACTGTCTCTGATAAGGTTGTTTTTATGTTTTGTCTATAGGAACAAACATTAAATCCAGACTTTTTTGAACGGATCCATTTATCTTCTAAACTTTCACAAATCTAAAACAGACAAAATTAAATTATGGAAGATGAGGCCCTCCTGCTGGCTGAAGAGGTTATACGAGAATATTCATTAATTACCCGTAAACTTCTGGACAATACTATTTCGATTGGCAAAGAGATCGCACAAAGAAATCTTGGTATGCTGCTAGTATATCACAGTATAACTATTGCTAATGCTAAAAGCTTGGTTGGGGAAATACAAGAGATTCATAAAAAATCTTTGATGACAAACCGTGAAACAAGCTGTGACTTTAATATGCTTAGGCTATTTAGTATTGGAGAGACACAACATAGTTATTTATTAGCTTATTTTTTGAATCCCAACGAGGCACATGGACAGGGCCATTTATTCCTGAATATCTTTCTCGACCTGTTGGAGATAGACCGGCGGCATGATAGCGAAAATTGGATAATTACTGCAGAAAAAGGTAGAATTGATGTACTTCTAAAAAGAGTTCACCCCCATTCAGTAGTAGTGATAGAGAACAAATCAAATTACGCGAAAGATCAGGATCATCAGTTATATCGTTATTGGCATCAGGAAATTTATCGGACGATCTGCGAAAGACATTTGCCAGAAAATTATATTTCCAATCCGCCCAGACAGCTGTACCAGTTGCTTTATCTTTCTCCTGGAGATTGGAAGATACCAAGTACAAATACATTGACGAAGCCTATTGGGTGGGATGAAAAATTACCTAAAAAGGTCCCGATAGAGGCCAGACATTTATTGTTCAGAGATTTTGTATGTGACTGGCTAACAAGGTCGTTAGATCGATTGCCAAAAGATAATTATAGGATAAGGGAATATGTAAAACAGTATATTGAATATTGGAACTAAAATATTATGCAAAAGGAATTATTAAATCAAACAATTGGGCTTTTTGATAGCCCCGAAAAATGGAACGCTTTTGTGGAACTTGCCAATCAAAAGGAAACGATGAAATGGCATTATCTCCAAAAACTTAAACAACCTTTATTGAAATATTTTATGACAAATCCAGTTGAAGGATGGGTGTGTGAGCCTTGGGGTAATCAGCAATACGATATCCGCTGGTACCTAGCTGATTTCGGCAAGAATTCACTAGGACTCGCAGTAGGATGGACATTTGAGTTTCACCTTAGACTAGAAGATCCAGTGGGTTTTGATAGTTCTAAAATGGATGAGTTGCTAAAAACAGATTATTCAATGCTCCTTTCTGCATTCGATAGGGTTGACAGACAGTTTGAGACTCATACTAAGGCAATGGAAACACGTAACTATAATTTTGGTAGCCCATATGATTTTAATTTTGATAATTCACACATCGATAAGATGTCTTGGTTTGCGGGAAATAGGACTGAAGATTTTATAGCACAGATTATAAAGAAAGTTGAGCGCTTTAGACAGGATGAAAGCTTGACAAGGATGCTATACGATCTCAACGCTAGAACGAAAATTGAGACGCAAAAGATTATATAAAATTTGAAGCGAAAACAGTAAAATATATAGTAATTGTGGCCTCTGTTTGTGAAATTGTCTTATTTTGAAATATATCAAAATTGCGTTATGGGTAGAATGAAAGATTTAGTGATTGTTCAACAGGATATGGATGAAGGCAGATATGATCAGGATATTGATTATGACTATATGTATTGGGTTGACTCCATTCTTGGAAATAAACAGTACTTCAAAGAATTTGAAACCGCAATGAATGGACTTGACCAGCTTAGTGGACAGGTGTTTCCTGATGAAAACCTGCAGCAAATTTTATGGAGACAGGTTTACATTGGAGCAATAGGTTCAATGGAAGTTTTTCTTGCTGATGCCTTTAATAATATCACCTTGGCTAAGCCAAAATACTTAAAGAAATTTGTAGAGACTAATCCAGAATTCAAGAATCGTAGATTTGATATGCGAGAGATTTATGAAGTCTATGATAAAATTAGTGAGACTGCAAAAAAAATAATGTATGATACGATTTACCATGATTTAGGTAAAGTAAAGCAAATGTATACTACAACTTTCAATATGAAATTTCCGGATATTGGTGCTGTATCCAAGGCTGTTCATAAACGTCATGATCTCGTCCATCGAAATGGTAAAACTAAAACAGGAAAAAAAATTATTTTATCTGCAGAAGAACTTTCAGAAACTTTAGGTATAGTCAAATTGCTAGTTTCTGGCATTCAGAATGAACTCCGCGCTGCGAATGTAGATTTTTATGACGCTAAAGTTGACCAATTGAATTGATGTATAAAACTGTCAACTGTTTTACTGTCAATATGAAGAGCCTAGGTAATCTTACCATTACTCAACAGTTCTTTCTTTAATCGAATAAGGGTTCTAAATTCCATTTTATCTATTTCTTTGTGCTGCAATCTGCGCAGTATTGAAACAGGATACAAGTTAGACCTTAATGGGGAAATGGTCCAACGATATCCGTTTTTAGTGTCTAAGATAGTTCATTTTAATTAGTGCAATGGTTTCTGTATTAGGCTACTGCCCGTGTTTTGGTTTTATGAGAAGAAAAGGTTAACTAAAATTAAATTATTTCCTATGCTCTATTCTTTTCGACAACCAATTAATTTAGCGCGGAGGGATAAGTACTTAACTTTCTTTCTTATTCTCTTTGGCTCAACATAACTATAGTTTCATCTTCGACCAGCGTATTAAGGTTGCTGCAGTTATTTCAAGTGTGGTTTCATGATTGATGAAAATCTTGTAAGGAGGCTTGAACTTATCATCGTACTTTTCCCAGTTGATGGATTCGTACTTGTAACCGAGATACTTCAGGGAATTATTTCCTACGTCGAGGGTGTAAGGTTTATTATTCTCTTTCTGGTATTTAATTAATTCTGCTACTGACTTTGTCAAGGCGACTGCATAGTTTTCCAAAGAATCTGTGAGGTTGCCGAAATGAGAGTCGCAACTCAGCCTAATGATGGGATTTTCAAAATTCGCAATGTCTACGTATTGCACACAACCTATATAATCATGGGGTAGGTTGAGAAATGATAGGTAACGAGTTCGTAAAAAATGAGTGCTCATTGTATTACTGGACGGGCGCTCGTTTGGTTCAAAATATTTTCTCATCCGTAAAACTGGATCCGGTGTTGAAAAATCAACGAGACATAAATTGAAGATAACGTGTTCAATGTAATAGTTAAAATTGACCCCGTTCTGATGTGTTTTCCCATATTTGGTGATGGTCTCAGGAAACACGATTGTATGATGTTTTCCACTATAATCACTGACAATGACATTAGCATTCTCTACCCATGCATAGTCAATTGAAGATACCGGTATCCATTGTTGTTCAGCGTTTGGGAATTGGATAAATTTATAAAGCGACTTACTTGACACATTTATTAACGATCCATCATAGGCGATCAATAACTGCCAGAACGTTTCCATGTCAAGTCCAGACGATGAAAATTCCAGCACCTTTTCCCAAAGTTCACCGCTTGCTCTATCAATTAAACGCTGGAGTTGTCGCCATTTTGGAGCTGATTGAAAGATACTATTATTTTCAAGCGGTTCTCTGGCGGGATTAAGTTCAGGCTTGATTTTTCCACGCACATCAATGGTAAATGGGTGTTCCGAATGTATACGGCTAGTTAGATGGCCCAGGTTCATCATTTCGTATTTGTCAGCTCCCTGACGTCCTGGCTTACCGCATACAAGAATACCATCTAGGCAAACAACATGATTTTCGAAATGGACCATATCAAACTGTTTGCGTTCCCCTGAAGATTTGTGATAATAGGTCAATGTTGCTCTTTCATCTTTCCAGTTGTCATCTTGCTCTAAGACGAAGTAGCCTTCGGTTGAACTGAATCCCGGTAAGCCATTTTCATCTTTCAAAAAGCTTTGCCTTAGAAACCCATGTAGGTCTGGATGTATTGTGGTAAGATCTATCTCAATTGTCACTATTGAAGTTATCCTTCGTTTTTCAAGGAAGGTTAACTTCACATCTATGCTTGGAGTAATTGAAATGGATTTTTGAAGACATTCGATTTCGCAGGTGGCCTCAATCGGAAATTCGTTAGCGAGTGCGACTCCCTGTAAAATCGTGGTCAGGCGAATCGGGTCGGACCAATCATCAAAAATCGGCTTCCTTTCTCGACTGAAAACTTTAATTGAAGTTCCAATTGGCTGGTCAGAAGCTCCTTGCCTAATGATCATCAAACCACCTAAACCATTTATCTCTATTTTTAAAGGAGGACCTTGTGCGGTGCCATGTCCGTAATCCTTTCTTGTCAATATTTCAATTCTGTCGCCGATCATAAAGCACGACATAAACCCGATTCCAAATTGGGAACAAGGTTCAAAATCAACGTTTTTTTCCTGTAGATTTGCTCTAAGTTGTTCAAATTCAGGTGATTTGTAGTAGCTTCTGCCGACTTTTCCAAGGAAGTTTCTAATGATTCCTTCATCCATTCCAACGCCATTGTCGACACATTCTACAACGTTGTCACCATTTTCATCAATGAAATTCTTGAAACGGATAATTCCTTTGCCCCAATCTAAACCTTCTGTTGCTAAAAGGGCTTTTCGAAGTCTCAGTGCATCAAGGCTGTTTTGTAGCAGCTCACGGATAAACAACGAGGCATTTTTATAAAGGTTGTTTGTAAGTAACAAATTGACAATCTCATTTCGTGACAAGGTGAATTCAACATCACTGTACTGATATTTATTGTTTTTTGGAGAGAGCCTGCTTCGATCAGTCCTTTCTGGGAGATCTATAGCGTAATGACCGTCTTGCTTCGGAAATAAACGCAATGTTCTTTGAGCGCTTGTTAACTCTTCATCAATCCAATCCATAAAAGTTCTTGCCGTTTTTTCATAAACAGGATGGTCAAACAGCATGGTAAATCTTACTCTTGCTTTATTGATCTCCCAACCTTGAACACTCCGGTGTTTTTGCCATTCCTGTATACTAAGGGGACTGGTAAAGTGGATTGACTTGAATAGGATATCAGGAGTCCTGTCTGCATCAAAATCTAGTATGTCAGCCAGTCGAAGTACAATACATAGAAATATCGAGTTCACTGTGCAATTCCCGATATTATCATCAAAATTTAATCCGCTTTCGTTGAGTAGCCATTCATGTGACTTTACGTGGGACAAACATATATTTGCAAGTAGGTGACTAACATTTATGCCATAGATTGATGCCCTGGGATCATCGGACAGAGCGCTGTTGATGTAATCAGCTGATCGCTGTCCATGGTTGATCCTGAGAAAATCGGTGAGGCATGCAGCATCTAGTTCATTTACTAATTTGTTGAGCCTGATCTTCTCTTGACCGGATATTGCACTGCTCACGACTTGTCGAACAATTTCTTGGTAGTTCGGGTGGTCTAATTGCCAATTCTTCTTAAATAGGTTGAAGCGATCATTTGTTGCAAGGCCTTGAGATTCGCTAACATCTAAAACCATTCCCTGATCGTGGTAGAAAGCAGCCATTATTAGGAGCCAGATTTCAAGGTCATTGAGTGATTTTAGTTTAGTACCAATTATAATAGACATGAGCTCAGTGACCCTGAGAAAATGAACTTCATCATGAAGCGTATATTCTGGAAAATATTTAGGTAATACTTTTATCCTTTCGCTAGCATCTGCGCAAAGGTCAGCTATATTGCCAACTATCGACTTATTGTTTTCCCTCGAAAGTAATTCTTTGTATAAAGTTGTATCCTCGATTTTTTTTAGTGAAATGACTTTGCTCATGTTAATATATCTGCAATTCGAAGCTACAAAATATAATCTGCTCTTTAACCAAAGTTAAAACACATGTCAGGATTTCCGGGCTTCATAGGAGCCTCTCAAAGGCCTAAAAGGGTAATGGTTGATCGAACCCAGTAAATAATTGCAGGTGTTTTAATGACTTTTGCAAATTATACATATCTTAGTTTTTGAGAGCGTTAATTTAAAACCGGGGCTTGTCATCTGACAAATTCCCGGTTTTTTGTTTGGCAACGCTGTTTAAATTATTAGGATGATTAATATAGTTCTCGACACCAATTCCTGGCTTTATCTCTGTAATGGTTATGATCAGGAGACCAACAAGCACCAGAGCGGCTTACATTTTAAATTATTGGCTGAACTTATTTCCTTAGTGGAACGTGGCGTAGTTCGCTTATTTGTAAATGATGTGATCATTAAAGAATTTAAGAGAAACCGTGACGTGGCCGAAAACCACATCAAGAAAATGGAAACCACACTTCAAGGTAAGGCCGACTTTTTTAAGGGGATAAAGAAAGAGCTTTCAGAAGAGGGAAAGAAAAAAGTAGATGAGGTTTTTAAAGAGCTGGAAGCAAGTGTAAAGAAAGAAATTGACCTTAATGAAACTCATATTCAAAAAGTTGAAGACTTACTATTTAATAAAGCAGAGACCATTCCCATCAAACCGGAATTTTACATTGAAGCCGGAAAGCTGGCAGAAGATAAGAAGGCTCCTTTTCATAAGAAAAATAACAGCGTAGGCGATGCGTTGATCTTGTTATCGGCTGCTGATTTTTTTAGGAATGATCAATATGATGATACCGGAGATACTATTTTTGTATCGAATAATTCCGATGATTATTGCGCCAGCAAAGGAAGTAAGGAGGTCCATCCTGATCTTCAACCTTATTTCCAATCCTCGGGAATTACTTTTGAACTTAATATTGGTAAAGCACTCAATTTAAGCCAGGAGTTAATTGCACAAATTGATGCTTACAATGACTACATGGATACCATTAGTCATTGTATTGCTAATTGTAAGGGAGAGGAATTGGGAACTAACATTGTTGTTTATGATCCGGCCATTGAGGTTAAAATTGAAAATACTGAAGATCATCATTTTAATCCAGATCAGTTGCAATTAGATCTGCCAGATGATTTTAAGATCACCGAAGCAGATATTGAAGCAGCCAATAGCAAAAACAGAATTTTGTTAGAATTTGGATCTTGCCAACATTGCAATGCATTTCATGTCCGATGTGAATGCGGGGCGGTTAATTATCACTACGGAGATCTTGAATTTGAGTGCGACTGTGGTATAATTATTTACCAAGATGAGGATGGTGATTACTGCGTTGCTCGGGAATGGCCGGAACAGGAATGATAGTTTTGAACTGTATTAAATTTCTCAGTACGGTAATTAAAAAGATAGGTATAATTTTACCAGAGAAAAATTATATTCTCTGTTTTAGCCTTTATATAATTTTTTTTGTGAGTTATATTTGCTCTATATGATAAGTAAAATTACACAAACCGAGTACTTGCATGCAATTTATTTAAATGACAGGTTAAAATGCGAAAATATTTTTTCAAGTGGTCAGTTACATTCTTTAATGACCACCTCTATCTATCTACACGGACCTAGAAGTGATTATTATACCTTACCACTGGACGAACTGAAAAATAAACCGGGTGAGATTTTCAAAGGACTTGTTAACCCAAGATCAGGGGCGTTGATAGAAGCTGATATAATTAGAAGAGGGCAACATCTGGTTAAATTTGGCAGGAATGTAACAGAACAGTATCAAAAACATATTTTAAAAGTAGCGGATGCTGAGTTGGCCTTCGAAAGCCACCGCCGTGAATTAGACCCAAAGCGCCAGTTGCCGAGTAGGCTAACATGCCTGTTTATATGTGAAGATGATGACCGTGGTGCAAACAACATCCGCTCAATGTTAAATGAAACAAAAGGAATTTTGATTTGCAGAGTTCGTGTCGAAGTTATACCAATGGGGTATCATCAGGCGGATTTCAGATGGTTTAATGCCTATTACAAACAACCGCTCCAGAAGTATATCGAAAATTATTGGGCTGGAAAACCCTATGATGATAGCAGGGTTTGGGAATGCCTATTAGAAGGAACAATTACCTTTTGTCAGGAAGATATTGATAATGTACGCCTCTATGGTAATTTCGGATAATGGTTCTTCGCTTCCCATATATGAAGTAAAAGATACAGAAGCTGCAACTTTGGTAGTTGGGATGATAAAGCAGAAATTTACCCGGTATATGCCCGATCTTTATTTTAAAAATTATGCAGGATTCTATGAAGTTGTTGGACGAGTACCCGTTGATGTTGTGTATGATGTTAGCTCTCTTGATGAAGGCTAATTATTTGAACCTTCATTTACATCAGGTTGGAAAATGAATTCTATGATAGAAAAACATTTGGAGCCTGAAGAGATAAAGCCTAAATCTAGTAAGTCCCTAAAGTTAAAGCAACTGATTAATAAGAGTAAATATTAAAAATTATGGTGAAAGAGGATATGAAAGTATTTAGTGAATATATATATTATCTGGACAAAGAAGTTTCGGATAAAATAGCTATTGATTTTGCCCTTATTGATCAAAGCGGATTTTATGAACTTTACCAGTACAAAATTGATAAAACTTACTGGAGATTAGAAAAGGCAGATAAATATCAAGTACAGTTTCTTGTGCGAATGGAAAGCCTAAATGATTGGGTTAATTTTGATTCAAGAAATTTAGAAATTGGCCTATTGCTCAAAACGAGAGGAAATTCAATAAAGAAATGCATTTGGGCGGGTTGTGGAGAAATATCACTTCAAAGGATAGTCTACTGTGAATTGCATGCATATCTAGAAATGGGAATAAGAAAATAGGTTAAGTTAAAGAACGATGATGAAAAAGGCGGCATAGAAGCAGATTTGACCATTGGTATAGTTCGCTGTTTTAGGATCAGGTAACTTAAACCAAAACTACAAATTAATTCTACTCCAAATTTTTGGTTCAATAATAATCCGGTTAAGGTAGTTTTTCACGAGATTTACACTAATTAACAACTAGAGCAAAGGCAAATTCAAATAAAACCTTTGGCACTTAAATCATTAATAATAGGCTCTATAAGCCTTAAAAAACGATCTAAATGTTCAAAGTAATTCGTAGAAACGGTACAGAAATCTTTCCCATATGGGAAAGATTATCAAAAATTAAAAGCCTTTAGATATCATCTAAAGGCTTTTTTAGTTTTTTAACTGTTGCATTTTTTGCAACAGCTGCTTCGAATACTGTTCCGATCTCTAAAAAATCACTAAAAATAGGTTTTAACAGCAAATTCAAATTGATTCTTGAAAATTTCCTTAAAAGGATTAATGTTATTTTGCTCATAAAATATCAGCATTGCCTTTTTGTATTCGATTGAATCTACTGTTCTAAATGACAAGGGGCAATGTTCATGAGCGATCAATAAAGCATTGCTGACTATCCGGGCAGTACGTTTATTACCGTCATTAAAAGCCTGTATATAAGATAGCAGCACTAAAGCCAGTAACGCTTTTTCAAAGATGTTTTCTTTCTCGTTAATCAGCGTGCACATATCATTGAGGGCATCACGTATCTGATGCTCATTATCTAAGGGCTTATAATTGGTTCCGGAGATACCTACACGTCTCTGGCGGATGTTTCTGTCCACACCCAGATCTTTGATCAACAGACTATGTATATCCTCTATACTCCTAATGGTTAAAGGTACAACATAGTCAGGATGTGCTACAATAAAATTGATCGCTTCCTTATGATTCAGCAACATAGTCGCATCATCTTTCGGTTTACCTTCAGCAGTTTCCTGTTCCTTCAGCAGGCGTTCTGTTTCCAGAAGCGAATAGGTATTTCCCTCGATTTGTGATGATTTCCAACTTAGATCAATGGCTAGTCGTTCTAGTTCTTTACTATAGGTAGCTGGAGTTAATGTCGCAATATTTTCCCTGAATTGGCGATGAAGTCCTTTTAGATGATGATCTTCATCATCGTTGAAAAGCTTAACATTCCTCAGCACTTCTGTAATCAGCTCCAGGTTAAAGCTATCCTTGATCTGACGTTCATCTACCTCTTGCTTAAAATATTCTTCAACATTAAGGGGTTGGAGTAATTCATAAGAGGCACTTACAGCGTATTTTGTAGCCTTAGACTTTCCTTCAGAAACAACGAAGCCTTGAGCGGAAAGGTTCGATAAAATGCGTTTTACCGTTGCATAGGCAACCTTTTCGCTCAGCGCATTATGGATTGTTTTGGATGAACTTAATGGATGATCCTTTAAGTAATTAAGGATCAGAGTAGCATTTTTTCCTTGCATAATATTTAAATGTAGCTCACTGTTTGTGCAAATGTAGCTCATTTTTAATTATAAATGAGCTACAAATGAGATTGTGATGAGCTACAACATTGTAGTCATAGAAAATGAAGCTCATTTTAGTAAGAAATGCGGCTCAATATAGGCGAAAAATGAGCTGTAAATAATATCAACATGAGCCGCAAATTAAAATGTTTATCTGGATTAGCAATATGCATTTTTTGCACATTGCTTTTTTCTCCAGTTCTTTTCTCGGAAATGTATTGTAGCAATTCTATAGCTTACTTCTCAAGTTAAAACCAAAATTATATTACTAACCAAATTTTCGGTTCAAAAGTAGAGCACTAAGGGTATTACATTAAAAGTTTATTAATGCTTGGCTACTAATTTTTCATTCATTTTATGAACCCCTTTACTTTCAAATCTTCAATAATAGGCTCTATAAGCCTTAAAAAACGATCTAAATGTTCAAAGTAATCCGGAGTAACGGTACAGAAATCTTTCCCATATGGGAAAGATTATCAAAAAATATATTTTTGAAGCCTTTAGATGATATCTAAAGGCTTTTTTAATTTTTGATATTTATAAGGTTGACAATTGCCTTCACCATCATCTCCTTCTCATTATACTTGCTTTCAGCTATCATTAGCATTAACCAATGCATTGTCTCTAATAGGTCTCGATCCATCTGACTTATAAAGAATGCGGTTCTTTTTCAGAAACCAAACAAATAAGTACGCTGCAATACCAGTTCCATAGCATAAGTTTTGTTGGAAATGCTACATTCTTATCGTCCATACATTTCATATAGTGTATTTAAGCTCAAGCCATTGTTATCATGTTGTTGCCAAAAGTCGTTAATGGTATAAATAATTTCGATGGTTTCTTTTTCAGGGCCAAATTGATAATCTGTGAGAAAGCAGACTTTCTTAATTGGCGATTTGTCAAGTGCTATCTTTAATAGCTTATCAATATCAGGTTTGTATTGATCTGAGAACTTAAAACTGAATTGCTGATTTGCGTCACTATTGAAAATTGGATCACCGATCTTGTTGACCGGTATGGTAATAAGTTCACCTGGATAATCAACACCCCAATCAATTAATTCACCAGCGAAAAATCCACCACTCTTGTCGTATTTAAACTCAGGATTGCCAATATGAATAATTATTCCGTTTTGCTGCTGAAGTAAATCATAAAAAAGTCCCCGATGACTTATAAGCTTATCTTCTTCAATGATTGCAATACTAAAGCTTTCTTGGTTCAGCTGAAGTGCTGTTGAGTTAATCGAAACTATTTCTATTGTCGGCATTGCTGTCTGTAAAGGCTGTTTATAACAATTTAAGGCTTGAAGAAGGTAACGTGACTTCTCATTCATCAATGTCTTCGAACGTTAATTTATTGTTTTTCTTTTCAATTTTTATTTTTCTCCAAGTCGGTGCATATTCTTCTCCCTGTGGTTCGAAAAGTTCTCTAACATACTCCGCTTCTGTTTCATAATTTTTTATTCTTTTTGGACCGGTATAATAGTCGGTTCTATTGTCAAAATAGTTTTCAACTTGTTTTTCATTATTAAAATTTAAGGAGCTTTTTATTTCATTTATAAATCTTTTTTTATCATTGACTGTGATCGTCAAAGTAAACGTATGGTAATAGTCACCAATCGCAGACATCGATTTATTTTCCTCAATTTTAAAGCTATCGTGTAGTTGAATGCCCTGTTCCGTTAGTAGTTTTTCTGCGTCAGTTTTTGAAAATAGCTGGTCTTCGAACATCGATAGGGTAGTCATGATAACGATCAATAATGTCAAAATGATCGAAACATATTTTCCAAACTTTGAATAGCCCATTTTCTTTGGAATCCAATATGCAAGAAAAATAAAGCCTATTGCTAGAAAAGTTAATGTCAATTCAACTATTATCATTTTGGTTTATGTATGAGGCTAATCTACGAACTTTATTGAATCCGAAAATTGGATTGTCAGTTTGACACCGTATCTGGTCATCATTTAAAACAATATGTATGATTAAGTCGCTGTTGAAATAGTTCGAATACGATAGTTTCTAGTCGCTTAAACCAAAACTATAAATCACATTACGTCCAAATTTTTGGTTCAAAGGCAGTCCGGTTAAGGTTGTTTTTCGCTAAAGTTGCGCTATTAACAACTAGAATAAAGACAAATTAAATAAAACCTTTGACACTTAAATCATTAATAATAGGTTCTATAAGCCTTAAAAAACGATCTAAATGTTCAAAGTAATCCGGATAAACGGTACAGATATTTTTCCCATATGGGAAAGATTATTAAAAAATAGGCGCTATATTTAGCAATGCTAATTAAACACTTATGACCACCGTTCAAGACTTACGGGATGTTTTTTTTATTCTGCATGATGGCATCATTACCAGCTATTCATCATTTAACGATGATCTGCTTTCTCTTAACGCCCAGGTATCCCTCTAAATCAGCTCCCTCAATGATCACCGTATATATTCCAGGGTTATCTGCAGCATAGAAGTTAACTGTTGCTTTGCCATTTTTATCCGTAATGATATTTGGCTTCCAATATATAGTTGAACGTATATCCGACTTGTCGGCGATACTACTTGAAGTGTATTTTGGACTATAAAACTCTTTTGGAACGATAAAAGGCATCGGTTTATATAGATAAGTACCAATACTCTTTTTCAGGAAGGGGCCTTTTCCACCGCGGGTAGTTACTTCAATAAAGGCATGGTCCCATGGTTTATCTAGCGGATGAAGGTAATAAGTTGAATACCTCATTTGATATCTGGTACTTGTCATCACTTCAACCCCTTTGATTTCTTCAGCATCATAATACTCAAAAATATCTTTGAGATACTGGTATTGTGATGTTTCCGGCGGAATGAAAAAATCAGTATTTATACCATCGATAATCAAGTGAACTAACATGGTGTGTATCTTGTAATTAAATGGCGCATTTGGCCTAAATCCCTTAATGCTCTTTTCCAGGAGTTCACCGAGAGTAGTTCTACCTGCTTTTAGTAATTGTTCTTCATCAATAATGACATCTGCAGCACCAGGGCCATTTAAGTTTTTCGAATCTTTAATGACCTTTCTTGCATTAATAACAACCTCTTTAAGCATGTTCCTTCCGGTAACGCGCAATTGTTCTTTTTTTAAAGTCACCTGATTGTTCACTATTAAATTGGTGCCAGTGTCAATATTTACGAACCATGGAACGATCCTATCCGTTACTGGTGAGAAAACCGGAGCCTTAAATTCCTCCATCTCAATGCCAACATTAAAGCTTTTTCCTTTCTTATTTTTAGCACTGATAAAAAAAGCAGGGGTGTCAATTGGGTTAATCCCTCTAAAAATGAAGTTACCTTTATCATCGGTTAATGTATCTAGTATAAATAATGGTTTTTTTGAAAATAATGCAATTGGAGCTTTTGCAACTGGTTTATTAAAAGCATTGGTAACTTTTCCTTTTATTGAAAACTCTTCCTCATTGGAGTAGACAAAAGGCTCAGCAGATTTAAACGCCTGGGGCCAGTCGTAACCTACCCAACCCTGTGTCAAAAGCAAATAATCAAGATGCTGCCATTTTTCGGAATTTGTTGCCGCATCGTCATAATAGCCAGGACCTTCTATATTGCCTTTTAGGTCTGAAGTCAATAACATGTGGCTTAAAATTGAGCGTTCTGCAATACTATCAATTTTAACCTGTCCGTTATCTGTTACTGCAAGTGAAAAACTACCCTGTATGGGATTCCCTGTATGGTCACTCACTTTAACATTTAAAGAAATACTGTCTCGTTGTTGGTACTCACTTTTATTTGATTCCAATTGGATATTCAAATGATCACCCAAGTCATTGTAAAACATACGTTCATTTAGGCCCATCTTGTCTTCGCCCATTAAAATAAGGCGAATTATACCACTCGGAAAAAACTTTTTATTTAGTACAAACTTAATTGCTCCTTTACTAAAATCGGCTACTGATGCCCAGCAAACTATATTTCTAGCCATACCAAAGAGGTAATAGGTTGAAGCTATACCTGCTGTAGGGGTAAGTGTTACTTCACAGGAATCACTTTTAAATCGATTCGTGACATTTAGTGTTATGCCTGTTTGCTCAACAAATGGAAGTTGGTAGCTCTGATATTTCCCGTCAGGTAATTGTATTCTGGCAGTATAAGTTTCTGCCTTTTCAGGTACAAGGCTAAATATCCCCATTCCTGCATGCGCAGTCTTAAAAGAAGTAATTTCCTGTTGCTTGCTGTTATAAATTTTACCTGATATAGCTACTCCATAGCCATCTTCGTTTAAAGCTTTAAATGTAATATTAGTTTTCTGACCTACGACCAGTTTTCCGCCCTCAGGCATAAACTGTAAATCAATCTTTTCTGGCCGGTTAAATATAAGTGGGATGAGCAATTTACGACTGCCTTGGCTCTTGCGTAGATCCTGTATGCCTAATGTGATGTTTTTTCCAGATACCTTATTAGGCAAGTCAAATTTTAACTTTAAAGTCCCGTCCAAACTTGTTTCAACTTTGTCCTTAAACCATGTTCTTTTAGCATCCATAACACTCATCTGCATTTCTCTTAATCCCACAGGAGATTTGTCAAATTGATTGATCCTCAGTCCCAACTCAATTCTCTGCTTGTTGTCGTCATTTATTAAATTTGCGTTATAATTAATTAGCCAGTTTGATCCGGCATCATTACCAATATAAAAGTGTTTCTTAAATAGGTAACTCTCTCCGAAATTCCTCATCCAGTTCGTATATCCTGTTAACGTATATCCCCCTTGCTTAAGGTCCAGATCTAATCCCATATAACCGTATGCCATTCCGCTAATTACAGGAACCATAATTCGTTGAACCAACTTGTTGCTGTCATTTGAAAGTTCGAGATAAAGTACCCCGCTTTTAGTTGAATAGGTCAGAAAGGACGCATTCAATAAATAAGCTTTGAACCACAACGTGTCTCCCGCCAGATAAGTTGGTTTGTCAGTTTGCAGATAAAGCTTTTCGATGGAAAGACTGTCATTTTGTGTATTAAGCCTGGTAATGATCTGATGTAGATTTTCTTTGGGAGCCATCTGAGAGAAACTCATGGCAATGTTGAAAAGATTGAGTAAGGCACAAACTAAAATACTTATGATAAGGTGAAGAGCTTTGGTTTTCATAGTTTGAGAGTCAAGTTAACATGAATTGATCTTTCATAAAGATAGTAATAGGTCATTATAATTGCCGATCTGTTCTATTTTGGTACACTTTTATGTGGTTTTGAATATGAAAATTACATTGGTACGCTTCAAATGCATGTTAGCTCAGCTTGTTAGAGGAACTCAGAATCTTTTGGTCGATGGTTCGAACTCATTACAGCCCATGGGCATTGTAAACCAAACTACAAATTACTTTACTTCCAAATTTTCGGTTCAAAGGTAGTCCGCTTAAGGTTATTTGCGCTATTAACAACTAGAGCAAAGGCAAATTCAAATAAAACCTTTGACACTTAAATCATTAATAATAGGCTCAATAAGCCTTAAAAAACGATCTAAATGTTCAAAGTAATCCGGAGAGACGGTACAGAAATCTTTCCCATATGGGAAAGATTATCAAAAAATATATTTTTGAAGCCTTTAGATGATATCTAAAGGCTTTTTTAATTTTTGATATTTATAAGGTTGACAATTGCCTTCACCATCATCTCCTTCTCATTATACTTGCTTTCAGCTATCATTAGCATTAACCAATGCATTGTCTCTAATAGGTCTCGATCCATCTGACTTATAAAGAATGCGGTTCTTTTTCAGAAACCAAACAAATAAGTACGCTGCAATACCAGTTCCATAGCATAAGTTTTGTTGGAAATGCTACATTCTTATCGTCCATACATTTCATATAGTGTATTTAAGCTCAAGCCATTGTTATCATGTTGTTGCCAAAAGTCGTTAATGGTATAAATAATTTCGATGGTTTCTTTTTCAGGGCCAAATTGATAATCTGTGAGAAAGCAGACTTTCTTAATTGGCGATTTGTCAAGTGCTATCTTTAATAGCTTATCAATATCAGGTTTGTATTGATCTGAGAACTTAAAACTGAATTGCTGATTTGCGTCACTATTGAAAATTGGATCACCGATCTTGTTGACCGGTATGGTAATAAGTTCACCTGGATAATCAACACCCCAATCAATTAATTCACCAGCGAAAAATCCACCACTCTTGTCGTATTTAAACTCAGGATTGCCAATATGAATAATTATTCCGTTTTGCTGCTGAAGTAAATCATAAAAAAGTCCCCGATGACTTATAAGCTTATCTTCTTCAATGATTGCAATACTAAAGCTTTCTTGGTTCAGCTGAAGTGCTGTTGAGTTAATCGAAACTATTTCTATTGTCGGCATTGCTGTCTGTAAAGGCTGTTTATAACAATTTAAGGCTTGAAGAAGGTAACGTGACTTCTCATTCATCAATGTCTTCGAACGTTAATTTATTGTTTTTCTTTTCAATTTTTATTTTTCTCCAAGTCGGTGCATATTCTTCTCCCTGTGGTTCGAAAAGTTCTCTAACATACTCCGCTTCTGTTTCATAATTTTTTATTCTTTTTGGACCGGTATAATAGTCGGTTCTATTGTCAAAATAGTTTTCAACTTGTTTTTCATTATTAAAATTTAAGGAGCTTTTTATTTCATTTATAAATCTTTTTTTATCATTGACTGTGATCGTCAAAGTAAACGTATGGTAATAGTCACCAATCGCAGACATCGATTTATTTTCCTCAATTTTAAAGCTATCGTGTAGTTGAATGCCCTGTTCCGTTAGTAGTTTTTCTGCGTCAGTTTTTGAAAATAGCTGGTCTTCGAACATCGATAGGGTAGTCATGATAACGATCAATAATGTCAAAATGATCGAAACATATTTTCCAAACTTTGAATAGCCCATTTTCTTTGGAATCCAATATGCAAGAAAAATAAAGCCTATTGCTAGAAAAGTTAATGTCAATTCAACTATTATCATTTTGGTTTATGTATGAGGCTAATCTACGAACTTTATTGAATCCGAAAATTGGATTGTCAGTTTGACACCGTATCTGGTCATCATTTAAAACAATATGTATGATTAAGTCGCTGTTGAAATAGTTCGAATACGATAGTTTCTAGTCGCTTAAACCAAAACTATAAATCACATTACGTCCAAATTTTTGGTTCAAAGGCAGTCCGGTTAAGGTTGTTTTTCGCTAAAGTTGCGCTATTAACAACTAGAATAAAGACAAATTAAATAAAACCTTTGACACTTAAATCATTAATAATAGGTTCTATAAGCCTTAAAAAACGATCTAAATGTTCAAAGTAATCCGGATAAACGGTACATTGGAAAGCCTTAGAGAAATCTAAGGCTTTTTTGCTTTCTGGCCATTCTGATCGGCTGCGATTTCTTAAAAGAAGGATCAATGTAATGCCTATTGATGGTTGGTATAAAAAAAAAGGATACCAACTATTTAAAGTAGGTATCCCTTAAAGAAAGAAGTTAATTCATTTAATATTTTACAATTTTAAATTCTGTTCTTCTGTTTTCCTGATGTTCTTCAATGCTGCATTCTACGCCATTGGAACAATGGTTGATTAATTGAGTTTCACCGTAGCCACGGGCAGTAATTCTGTTTTTATCAATGCCACTGGAGATGATATATTGTACAGCAGATTCCGCTCGTTTCTGAGATAGATTCAGGTTGTAAGCATCTTTACCACGACTGTCGGTATGAGAGCCTAATTCTATCCATATCGTCGGATTATCTTTTAACACTTTCACTAGTTTATTTAATTCTAATGCTGCATCGGGACGGATATTCCATTTGTCGAAATCATAATAGATATTGTCGATGCGTATTGCTTTATTTAGCTCGATAGCTTCAAGGTAGAGGTTTTTCTTAATAACGGTGGAACTGGTTAGCCCCAGGGTATTCAATTCTTTGCTATCGGCAAGGAATCCGGTTTTAACACCTAGTAAGGTATAATTGGATTCCTGGCTCAAATCAAATTTGAAGCTTCCCGTCTCATCGGTTTCTACTTTCAAAATTCCACCATCTACTTTGCTTAACGCAACAAGTGCATTGGCTATTGGTAAATTACTTTTCTTATCTAATACTTTACCAATCAACTTTAATTGGATTACTGGAACGTTCTTTAAGCTATAAATATCATCTTGCCCTAAACCTTCAATACGGTTAGAAGAGAGAAAAAGAAGAGATCCTTCATGATCCAGGCTAAAACCAAAATCGTCTTGCGGAGAGTTGAATGGATACCTGAGATTTTCTATTCTGTCTACTGAAAAATCTGTCATGCGGCCTTTGTAGATATCCAGTCCTCCCATGCCCAAGCGGCCATCACTGGAGAAGAAAAATACGCCATTATTACTAAGCACAGGGCTTCTCTCATTACCTGCTGTATTAACGGTACTGATATTAAGCGGGCTGGTCCATTTGCCATCCTCTGTTTTTGTACTGCTATAAATGTCGCTACCTCCAAAACCTCCGGGCATATCGGAACTGAAATATAAGGTTTTTCCATCTGGCGAAATAAAGGGGTCTCCAACAGAGTAAGCATTGGCCTTATTGTATATAAAAGGAGTAGGCTTAGTCCAGCCCCCTGTTGCATCTTTGCTGCTGCTATAAATTTCTACATGAATGGTAGCAGGTTGATTCTTTATTTTTTTCACCCTTTTTGGAAGTTGTGTTAAGGTGAAAAATGCGGTATTCCCGTCTGCAGTAAAACTTGCAGATCCTATATGGTAATTTGTACTTGATGGGATTGGAAATAATCTTAGGCTATCGGTACCCTCGGTTTTGTGGTATAACTTCAGGTAGCTATTGCCTGTCCAGCCATAAGTTTCTTTGTCCGGCCATACCGTTCCGTCAAATCTTAAAAAGGGTCTTCTGTTATTTTGTTTAACAGCTGCAATAGTTCTGTCTGAGGTGAAGACAATACCACCTTGGTAAGGAACAGCAGCCCAGTCTGATTGCTTACTATTCCATGCTTTTTGATTCATCACCTCTGTTTTTTCCGGATGATTCATCCATTTTAAGGCAGAATCACAAGAGGCTAGCCAAATGTTTTGCTGTTGGCTTGAGATGGTCATATTCTTGCTGAAATACTGGAGGTATTGTTTTTTTGCTTCAGTATACTTGGCATTATTCTGTAAAACCCTCGCATAGTTCAAGATGTTTTCTGACTTGCTTTCCGGCATCTTTACCAATATGGCATACCAGCTTTCTGCTTGCTTATATTCGTTGGTCAGGCGGTATGCTGTTGCCAGACGTTCTGCCGCATGCAAACTTTCTTTTGTTTTGTAGGCCTGCTCATATAAGTCTATTGCTTTTATGTAATTAAATAACTCGAACTGCTGATCTGCTGCCTTTATCTTATTTTGGCCCATTAGGCTGGTACTGCAAACCATTATAACGAAACAGGAAATGAGTATTTGAGATAAAATATTTTTCATTTTTTTGATGGAATAAATTTGTTCTTGAATTAAAAGAAACGTGGGGTGGCCATTCTAACTTTTGGTTTTAGGAAATAAATACCAATTGAGAATTCATGACTTCCGCTACTATAACCTTGTAAAGCGCCGACAGAAAAATCATAGGCATAACCAATCCTGAGTTTGTCTGTCGCAAAAAATTCTACTGCTGCAACTGCTGAATTCTGAGTGCTCAGATTTTTCTGAATGTGGTCTTTATTATAAAGCTTAACTCCAGTACGGTAGGATCCTCCCAGCCATAGTCTTTCGCTTAATAAAACAAATGCATTGAGATCCAAACTTGTCGGACCAGCAGCATCATCTTTCAATAGAATGGATGGTTTAATCTTCACCTCAGAAGATACTGAGATTAAAGTACCGGCAGTCAGGTAAAAGTGTGGCTTTGGCTGAGGGACAAAGGCGCGGTCTTTAACATCGAAATATTGAGAAATCAAGTTGTCAACAGAAAAACCTGCAAAGAAATTATTCGTTGAATAATAAACCCCTGCTCTTGCATCTGGAAGAACTACGCTTTCCATTCCGGTAGGTTGATCTGGTTCAGGGTCATTAGGGTTTAATTTTGCACCATCTATCCCGAGTTGCATTACGCCAAAACCAAGACCAAAAGCCAGACGAGAGGAACCATCTTCGTTTAACCGGATTCGGTAAGCATAATTTCCGTAGGCAGTTAAATTGCTTTGGGCACCTAGTTGATCACTGGCTACTTGTAGAGCGAGACCAACATTTCCTTCATTGGCAATAGCATCCAGGGCTAATGACATACTTTTTGGTGCACCTTTAATTCCTGTCCACTGACTGCGGTAAAAGGAATGCAGATTCAGGTTTTCTTTATATCCCGCATAGGCTGGATTAATGTAAATTCCGTTAAATAGGTACTGGCTATATTGAGCGTCTTGTTGTGCCGATGCCGGTTTGTAGACGAGTAATAATCCAAGGATTAATGTGGTGAGTAATCTCTTCATGTTGTTATGTTTTTGAATAAAAACGGAAAACCAATGCCATATTATGGCATGGTCTTCCTGATTTTTTAAAGCCTATTTTTTAAAATTCTGAACCAGGGTAACGTATCCCTTGAATACTTTCCATTGGCCTGATCCTGTTTTTCTGGCTTTTAACAGGTAATAATAAGTACCCTCATTTAATCCTTCTCCAGTCCAGTTGTTTTGATAGTTGGTCGTTCTGAATACCTCATTGCCCCATCTGTTTACAATCACCAGTTCATTTTCCGGGAACTGATCCAGACCCCGGATTTCAAAAGCATCATTCCTACCATCACCATTTGGGGTAAATAAGTTTGGAATGAAAAGATCCTCACCACCTATTTCCAGTCCACCGGAAGCGGCAGAGTTATTGTCAGGCTTCGGATCTGGCTGATCAGCTGTTACGGTAGCAGTATTTACCAGTGTCCCGGTAGCTACCACTCTTGCTTTGAAGGTAAGTGTGAGCTGCTCATTTAATGAAAGATCTCCAATGCTCCAGTTCAGCGTTTTACTGGTGTTGACGTAATTGCTGGTTCCTTTACTCATTACCAGTTCAAAAGGGGCATCAAGTGTACCTGGTAGGACATCGCTAACCTTCACACCTGTAGCTTTATTCTGGCCATTGTTGGTTACGGTGATTTTGTAAACCACATGATCACCAGTTTTAACCGGACCTGTGGTCAGCATTTCTTTCCTAATGCTAAGGTCAGCTGAGGGATCTGTAGAAATAGTGGTTTCCGGACTCAGTATCTGGCCGTTTGGACTCAAAATTTTAGCTATGTTTTTAATGCTGGATAAAGTGTTTACGTCTGAAACAACATGCGCATCAAAGCTTAATTTGATGATCGCATCTGGAGCAAGATCAACTAACCATTCTAAGGTATTGCTGGCTTCTTTAAAGACACCGCTATGGCTAGCGGAAGCATTGATGAATTTCAAACCTGCCGGGATGGCATCACTGATGTTAATACCCGTTAAAGTACTGCCTCCACTGTTTTTAACTTCAATAGTATAAGTTAGGATTTCATTAGCCTGTGCAACACCATCCTTGTTTCCTTTAACATCGGTAACGATTTTTATGCTTTCCAGTTTACCTTCAACCGGTAAGCTGGTTTCCACCATAATTGGAGCAGTGGGAAGTGATGGATCTACAATACTTGCGATGTTGGTAATTTTTGTAAGTCCAAGTGGTAGCTCCGATGCTGCAGTTAGTTTTAAACTTAGGATCAGGTTACTGTTAGCTGGAATCGTTAGGTTATTCCAGTTAATCACATTTCCGTTAACAATACCACCATTGTCTGCAGTTCCTGCTACATAATTAGTGTTTTCTGGAATTTGATCACTTACACTAACATTTGTTCGGTCAACCTCACCATCATTGCTAATTTGGATTTGATAGGTTAAAGTTTCACCGGCTTCAATAATTTTGTTTCCATTGGCATCAGTTACCATTTTTTTACCACTGATTTTTGGTAATTTAACTAGAGTAGGGGTGTTGTTATCTGCGTTTGTTCCGGAAACATCGTTTACTTTAAATCCATTTGGACTAGTTCCGGTTACGATCGCTGTATTACTCACCTGGCCGGTTACTTTCTCTATGGATGTGACCGTATATGTTGCCGTTGCGGTGCCAGTTTGTCCAGGTGCCAGAATCGCTGGGCTAACCAGGATAATACCTGCAATTTTGGTGTCGCTGATAACGATATTACTTAAAGTAACGATACCGGTGTTTTTAACCCTAAAGTTGTAGGTAATGGTATTTCCATCGCCGCTTAAAATGGCCGTCTTAACCAGGGTAATGCTTCCCGGTGAAACGATCTGAGCAATGGTCGGATCACCTAAGGTTGGAGTAGATGGATCATCAGTTTTTGCAGTCAGTTGATTTCCATTTGGATCTTTTGCAGTTAAATTGGCCTGGTTGATTACTTTTCCAGCATCAACATCTGCCTGCGTTAACGTATGAACGGCTGTAGCCAATGCAGTCTGTCCAGGACTAAGAATCGCAATTGGAGATCCATTGGTAATCACCGCATTGTTATCCGAGAGTACAATGTTTGTTAATGTCGTATTACCTGTATTGGTCACTTTAAGTTCATAAGTAACAGTTTGTCCAGCGATATAACCCACTTGTCCGGTAACGACTTTTGTGTAATTCAGGTCTGTCTTTTGGAGTACCGGGATATCTTTTGTACTGCTAATTGTTCCGGTTGAAGTACCATCCGGTTTACTTCCTGTTACAGTTGCTGTATTGCTCAGTTTTCCTCTAATAATAGTATTTCCATTATTGTCCAGGTCTACCTGAGTTACTAAATAGCTACCAGTGTAAGTCCAGGTTTCATTCACGTCTAATTTGTTATTCGAATTGTTGTCGCCATGAATCATGAGGAGATCTGCCAACATCGGATCGCTTACTATTACATTAGAAATGGTACTGGTTCCGGTATTCGCTACAGCAATTAAATAAGGAATCAGCTGTCCGGCTTTATTCACCACTGTGGTGCTACTTGTTTTAACAATAGTCATGTTACTGCCAGCAATGATGTCTACATTGGCAATTGCATTCACGGTATTGGTTAAGGTGCCATCAGGTTTTCTACCTGTCGCGCTTGCTACGTTCACCAATTTTCCAACAGTGATACCGTTGCCATAGTTATCCAGGTCTGCCTGACTTACATGGTAAGTTCCTGTGTAAGTCCAACTTTCTGTTACATTAAGTTTGCCGTCATTGTTTGTATCACCACTTTGATAAATTAGGTTAACCATTGGGTCGGTTACTACAAAAGTATTGATCGCACTTAGTCCGGTGTTTTTTGCAACAACGGTATAGATCACCGGATCTCCTGCCTTGCTCACTTTGTTCACATTACTGGTTTTTGTCAGTGTAAATGTGGCAGAAGGATTGATAGGTAATTCATGAATTGCAGTGATTGTTCCTGCAGGATTCCCATCTGGCTTTTCGGCTGATACCTGCACAATATTGATGAGCTTTCCGTTTGAAGAAAGGACAGAGCTACCAGAAACTTTACCATTTCTGTCAATATCAGCTTGAGTAACGGTATAACTACCTTTGTAATTCCAAACTTCGCCTACATCTAATATTCCCGGATTAATCAGATCACCAGTTGTTGGTGAAGCAATTAAACCACCCAATAAGGGATCGTTCACTTTTACTTTTCTGAGTGAGGCCGCCCCTGTATTGGTTACAGAGATTGTATAGTTAACGATATCACCTGCTTTGCTGATCTGGGTTTGATCGGCGGTTTTTATCACGCTAAATAGGGTACTGGTATTTAATGGGATTACCTTGCTGCTGGTTATTGGCGCTAGGCTTACTCCATTAGGGCTTTTGCCATTTAAGGTAACGGTATTGCTCAATACACCTTTGACTGCTGTATTTCCATTGTTGTCAATATCGCTTTGTTTTACCGCATAGGTTCCTTTATAAGTCCAGATTTCATTGACATCTAATTTTTGGTTATTGTTCAGGTCACCACTGATTAGTGTTAAAGGAAGCATTGGGTCAACTAAGAGCACTTGATTGATAGCTGCTTTGCCAGTATTAGTGACGACTACGGTATAAGGAACCGTTTGACCGCTAACATTAATTTCCGTCGTGCTGCTGCTCTTTTCTACTGAATATGCTGCAATTACTTCAATAGGAATCGTTACCGTGTTGCTGGTTCCGCTGATCGGATCATTATTAGGTAGTTTTCCTGAAGCACTGGCAGTGTTCACCAGGTTTCCCGAATTTAAGACCGGCTTTCCAAAACCATCAATGTCGGCTTGTGTTACGGTATAAGTGCCCGTAAAGGTCCAGGTTTCTCTGACATCCATTATTGAGTTTCCATTCACATCACCACTGTAAAGGCTAATGCCGTTAAGCATTGGATCATTTACCTGAACATCAGCAATAGCCACTGTTCCAGTATTTGCCACTGTAATGGCATAAGTAACAATCTGACCTGGAGTTGTAATCAATTTTGTAGCACTTGCTTTTTTAACGGTCATGGCTGGAGCCGGAACGATATCTAGTGAAGTGTTCGCGTTCACAGAAGGAATACTGTTTCCATCCGGTTTTCTTCCGGATGCTGTTGCGCTGTTCACTAATTTTCCTGCAATGATGCCATTTCCATGCTGATCAATATCAGCCTGAGTAACGGTATAAGTACCGGTATATGTCCAGCTTTCTGATACATCCAGTTTACCATCCGTGTTTAAGTCACCACTTAAGTAGCTAAGGTTAACCATCGGGTCATTTATCACCACACTATTGATGGCACTGGTACCTGTATTTTGAACAACAACGGAATAGATGACCGGATCACCGGCTTTAGTGACCTTGTTCACATTGCTGCTTTTTGTTAAAGTAAAGCTAGTCACCGGTTGGATCGGAACCACATTTGTTGAGCTCACGATACCTGCATTACTGCCATCCGGTTTTGTACCTGTAGCGGTAACCACATTGATCAGATTTCTCTTTTCATCAATATCTGCCTGAGTAAGGGTATAAGTCCCGTTGTAAACCCAGACTTCTGATACATCAAGTATTCCAGGATTTAGCAAATCACCAGAAGTAAGTATCAACGGACTTTGGCTTAGTAATGGGTCTTCCACCTTCAGTTGACTAATGGCTTCTGTCCCGGTATTTGTTAAAGTAATGGTGTAATTAACTATTTCACCTGCTTTACTCACCGAAGCTTTATCAGCGGTTTTATCCAGCGTAAACATACTCGTTGTAGTAAGCGGAATGATTTTAGTGCTGCTAGATTGTGCAAGGGCTGCTCCATTGGGGTGGTTGCCGTTTAAAGTAGCCGTATTGCTCAGTACACCTTGGGTGGTAGTATTTCCGTTATTGTCAATGTCCGACTGGCTTACTAAATATTTAAAACTATAATTCCAGGTTTCCAATAAGTCTAATTTTCCATTGGCATTTCCATCACCACTGATCGGTAGGAGTGCTGTAGGGCCAAACATGGCATCTTTAACCAGCACATTTCCGATGGCTGCATCGCCTGTGTTTTTAACTGTGATGAAGTAGGTGATTTCTTCTCCTGCAGCTTTGATGCTGGTTGTGGTACTGCTTTTTTCTATGGTATAAGCAGCTTTAGCAACAATAGGCGTTTTTACTTCATTACTGGTAACTGGAGTAACTGCACCATTTGGTGAGGTTCCCTCTACAGTTGCGGTGTTCAGTAAGAAGCCCGAGTTGATATGCTGATCGATGTCATTTTGAGTAACGGTATAACTAGCAGTATAAGTCCAGGTTTCATTGACATCTAGTTTATTGTTCGCATTGAAATCACCACTATGAAGTATTGGAGGTGTTGCACTGAGTAAAGGATCAATTACTTTCACATCTGAAACTGCTACTGTACCTGTATTAGTGACAGAGATGGTATAAGGTACCACTTCACCAGCTTTGGTAATTGCAGTAGCAGTGCTTGCTTTTACAACAGACATTTGCGCCTTAGATTTCAGGTCTACCTGATTTGTCGCTGATACATCAGCAAGCAAGGTGCCATCGGGTTTTCTGCCATTTCCGGTTACTGTATTCACCATTTTTCCAATGGTGATCAAGTTACCATGACGGTCTATGTCGGTTTGAGTTACTGTATAGGTTCCGCTATAAGTCCAGATCTCTGCAAGATCCAGTTTACCATCGGTATTGGTGTCTCCATTTTGATAAATCAGGTTTACCATCGGATCATTGATAACCAGAGAATGGATGGCAACTACACCTGTGTTTCTAGCGGAAACGGTATAGGTAATCAGGTCACCCACTTTAGTTACCTCAGTGACATTACTGGTTTTTGTTAAGCTGAATGAAGCGGCTGGTAAGATTGGGATTTCCAGGATATCAGTTACAGACCCTGCACTTGAACCATCAGGTTTCTTACCCGTTACATTAACAGTATTGCTCAGTTGTCCATCAGGACAAAGGTTGCCCTGGTTGTCGATGTTGGCCTGAGATACGATATAAGTTCCTTTGTAAATCCAGGTTTCATTCACATCTAGCACTTTCGGTACACCTGCATCACCAACAGGAGCGCTTAAAGTCAACATTGGATCAGTAATGATTATATTATTAACGGCAGTCGAACCTGTGTTTTTAACCGTAATGGTATACGTAACGCTTTCCCCCGCTGCGGTAATCACGGCTTTATCAGCAGTTTTGATTACCGTAAATGAGGAAGATGTATTTATAGGGATAAGTTGAGTACTGCTGATTGGGTCAGTTAGGGTACCATCTGGCTTTTTGCCGGTTAAGGTAGCCGTATTACTTAATGTACCTACATGTATGGGATTATTTCCATTCCTGTCGATGTCATTTTGAGTGACGGTATAAGTACCGGTATAGGTCCAGGTTTCCCCCTTGTCTAAAATATTCGAAATACCGCCATCGCCAGCAGGACCGGTTAATACAAGCATTGGATCTGCAACCTGAATATTATTGATGGCTGCATCTCCCGTATTTTTTACTTTAATGGTATAAATTACTGTTTCTCCGGCAATTTTAATTTCTGTTTTGTCCGCAGTCTTTTCAATGGTATAAGCAACGAATGGCTGAATTGGAATCACCACATCATTTGATGTTTTTGTATCTGGTGTCCCATTTGGATAAACTCCTGAAACAGTCGCATTATTCAATAGGTTTCCAGACAGGCGCAGTGGTTTGCCGTTATTGTCCAGGTCGGTCTGCGTAACGGTATAGCTGCCCGTGTAGGTCCAGGTTTCGTTTACATCCAGTTTAAGATTTGCCGGGGCGATGTCGCCGCTATATAAGCTCAGGTTGGATAACATTGGATCGGTAACCACTAGATTGCTGATGGCTACGTTGCCGGTATTGGCTACTGTAATGCTAAACGGAACAATTTGTCCGGCTTTAGTGATTAGGGTAGTGGTACTTGATTTTTTTACTGTAAATGAACCTGCAGATACAATTGGGATGTTTTTCTCCGCAGTTGGAGGTACTGGATATACGGATGTACCATCGGGTTTTTGTCCGGTTACTGAAACTGTGTTTCGGAGGATACCATTGCCAGCTGGCAGTAGGTTCCCGTTGTTGTCCAGCTCCGTTTGTGTGATCGTATGACTACCCCTGAAAATCCAGGTTTCTCCCAGGTCTAGTTTCTGGTTAATATTCGCGTCACCAGAAAACAGATGAATATTGGTCAACATGGGGTCATTCACTATTATATTGCTAATTGAAGTATTTCCGGTGTTTTTCACTTCAATTTCATAAGGAACGATTTGACCTGCTTTAGTGATGGCAGTCGTTGCACTTGATTTCACAATCGTGTATGCAGTAACTGCATTGATGTTTACCGTGGTACTTCCAGTAAGTGGTGCTTTTTGCTGGTCAGAGGTCAGCGTAGCTGTATTTAAAATTTGGCCGCTGTTGAATGCAGGTCTACCATTGTTGTCAATATCGCTCTGCGTTACGATATAAATTCCGCTGTAAGTCCATGTTTCTCCCATGTTTAAGATATTGTCCGTATTCCCGCCGGTTTTTACCGGGCTGGTTAATGGAAGAGGACTTAAAAATGGATCAGTTACCTTTACATTGGTCTGATCGGCATTGCTGGTGTTTTTGATTACAATGGTATAAGGGATCTGATCACCTGCTTTGGTGACCGGTGTTATTTTGGTTGTGGTTTTATCAATGGTAATGCCTTCACAAACCGGAACAGTCACTGTTATAGTAAATGATTTTCCAACACATGCACCCGGTACTTTTGAAGTAGGAGAGACGGTATAAATCACTTCTTGAACTGTGCTGGTATTATTTTTTAAAGTCTGGTTGATGATATCACCGCTGGAATCACGCTGACCAGTTACGTTCGCATTTGCTGCTACCGTCCAGGTAAAAGTGGCTGGTATCGCATAAGTTTTGTCGATATTGTCCTGTAACCTATAATTGAATACCGAATTGCCGCAAGTTAAAGTTTTGATGGTTTCATTGGTTCCAATAGGACTTGGGTTAACAATCACATCCACTATAAATTTGGTTGGATTCTCACATCCATTAGCCGATAAGGTATAACTGTATTTTACAGTGACAGGTGCTGCGGTGGTATTCACCAGGGTTTCTGAAATCGCAGCTGCTCCTGTTGCCGCTTCATTGACAATACCACTGACTTTAGCTCTGGTCCAGATAAATGTGCTGCCTGTTACCGCAGATGTTGGCGTATATGAGAATAACGTATTGCTGCAAACACTTGTGGTAGTCACACTGGTTAATGCAGGTTTTGGATAAACCGTAATGGTTAATGTGGTTTCCGATGTACAATCACCAGAGGTTACTATGCGTTTGTACCGGTAAACCTGGTTTCCGTTTGTTAGGTTGTCAGGCAATATTTCCGGATCATAATCTGCGGAAGTTGCACCTGGAATATTTGTATAGGCAGTGGTACTGTTTAAAGAACGTTGCCATTGGTAAGCATAAGTACCGTTTCCACCTGTAGTGATTCCGCCTTTGATGACTGTTGGGTCGCCAGTGAAGCAGAAGGTTGTAATTGGTGTGCTTAGGGTATTGCCTTTAATCGTAGGAGGAATGGTGATCGACAAGGAATTGCTGTTAAGAACGGCACAGTTTCCGGATCTAACTACTCTGTTATAAGTGTTGGTAACGGAAACTATACTGGTATTGCTTAACGTTGGCGTATAATCAGGATTGGTTGCTCCGGCAATATCATTAAAGACACCGTTAACCAGCAATTGCCATTGATAGGTATTTTCACCAGCACCGCCAGTTGGAGTTGAGCCTTTAAGGAGTGGTGTTCCTCCTTCACAAACAGAAGTAACTGTACTGCTAATGCTATTATTGATTAACGCTGGTTGTACGGTGATATTTAAGGAACTGCTCGTCGCACAGGCGATATTGTTAATGGTCCAGGTTAAGCTAAACAGGCCTTCCACTTTACCTTTGAATGTCGCTGTTGGCGAGTTCGGATTGCTGAATTCATAATCTGTAGCTAGCTGACCGCTGGTTACTGTCCATGTGCCGGTTTCTCCTGCTGCTGGCCCATTTCCTTTTAAGGTAAGGGGAGCGTTAAAACAAGTGGTTTGATCCAGTCCGGCAATAGCGGTACTAAGCAATTTGGTTACTGTGATCGTTACTGTGGCTTCAGACTGGTTACATTGTCCATTAGCAGTACTGAATTTAAAGGTATACTGACCCTCCAATAAACCAAATACCTTGGTAATATTGTCATTAATGTGCTCAAAAACAGGTTCTGGTGCGCCACTTGGTTTGTTCTGTACAGACCAGGTGCCGATCCCGATAGTCACCGGATTTGCGGTTAAAGTAAGCGGTTCATATAAACAGATGGTTTGATTGCCGGAAGTAATCACTGCTGGTGTTGATTCCTGGAGTACATTAATGACCATCTCATCGGAAGAAAGACAGCTTCCATTAGTTAATGTCCATCTTAAGGTATAAGAACCAACCGTTAATCCATTAATGGTGGTATTGTAAACTGTTGCATCTGCAAATGTAGCAGTAGTTGGAATTGGTGAAATGATCTCCCATAAACCGGTTTCTATTCCGGTAGGTTGGTTTCCGCTAAGCGCAGTAGAAGTTTGACCAGCTTGGGTAGGCACACAAAGGAATTGATCGATATTTGCAACCGCTTTTTTCGGCGGAGTTGAAGTCACTGTAATGTTTACGGTTGAACTGGATGGGGTACAGCTACCGTTAGTAATGGTCCATCTAAAAGTATAACCACCTGGAACGATTCCAGTCACGATGCTTAGTGCATTATTGGGCTGGTCGATAACTGGTTGCGGGGCACCTGAAGGTATAGAAACTATGGTCCAGGTACCAAAGCCGATCGATGGCGTATTTCCTTGTAGTAAGACGTTGTCGGTACAGGCTGATAATTGGTTGGCACCTGCCTGAGCAGTAGTTGGTGGAAAAGAAACAGAAATCTTTAGGTAATCACTGCTTGATGATGATTCTTTACAATCGCCATTACTGATTTCCCATTTCAATAGATATACACCTTCTGTTGAAGGGCTAAAAGTAGAGTTCCTGTCCGAAGGATCTGAAAATGAACCTGCCGGGCCATTCTCCTGTGTCCATTTTCCTGTTCCGGAAACGGCTTGATTTGCGGCAAGCTGAAAAGGATCAATCGTGGTGGTTGGACTACACCTGTCCTGATCTGCTCCTGCTTCTGCAATAGTAGGAGGGGCAGAGATGGTATAAGTGGCATCATCACTGGTTGCCGGGCAGCCATTTAATGCGGCGATGGTATAAGTGAAAGTATATACTCCCGGAACTAATCCTGTAACAATTGCACCATTGCTCCCTGTTGTCTGTAGCGTTGGTGTTGATGCAGCTGCAGGAATGCTTTTTACAGTCCAGATACCAGTACTGTTTGAATTACCAACCAGCGTAATGGTATTTGTATTACAAAGGGTTTTAGACCCACCGGCATAAGCATTCTTGCTGACAGTTAGGGTCATTTGATCCCTGCTGTCTTCACAGAATAATCCGCCGCTGCTGATCCATTCTAATTGGTAAACGCCATAAATCAGGTTGCTTACCGTGCTGGTTGGACTGCTGACATCGCTGAAGGTGGGTACATTTGGTCCACTGATGGCAGCCCATCTACCATGGCCATTGGTCACTGGACTGGCTGCAAGGATTGTACTGTTTTGATTACATACTGCCTGATTTGGTCCTGCAGCTGCAATAGAGGAAGGTGTTGATACATTAATAGTCACTTCAGCTAAAGAAACTGCTGCACAACTACCATTGCTGATGGTCCAGGTGAATTTATATCGTCCGTCTGTTAATCCGGTAATTTCAGTATTGTATGCTGTAGGGTCAGCGATAACCGCTCCTCCAGCACCTTCAGTCTGTGTCCAGAATCCTTTTCCGATGCCAGGTTGATTTCCTTGTAGCTGGGTAGCGTTCCCACATAGATTTTGGTTTGCTCCTGCAGTGGCTGTAGTTACTGGATCAGAAATGGTGATATTCACCTGATCTGTGGTCGCAACACAATCTCCATTGCTCAATTGCCATTGAAAAACGTAGGTTCCATTAAGCGCGCCGGTTACCTTTGCATTGAATGTATTGGCATTGAAAGAAGGCGTATTCGGGCCGGATATTAAAACCCATGTACCAGTTTCTCCTGCTCCTGCAACGTTACCATCTAAATTAAATGTATTGGTGGCAGCTGGAAAACATTGATCGGCGCCGGCCAATGCCTGTTTCACACCAGCGGTCGCTGTGGTAGTAATCACTACTTCACTAAAGTCACTGTTACAGGAATTGGTAATTGTCCACCTAAAAGTATAGGCTGTATTTGCCAATAATCCAGTTGCTTTTGCATTTGCAAGAGTAGGGTTTGAAAGCTGTACCTCAGTGGCAGGGAGTCCGTTTTTATAAACCGTCCATAATGCAGTTTCATTCTCCAGTGGGATATTTCCAGTTAAGGTTACCGGGGTATCATAACAGGTGGTTCTTGGGTTTCCGGCTACAGTTACAGGTTTTACATTTTCAGAAACGACTACCTCTACATCTGCCTGGCTGTTGGAGCAGCCTCCATCTCCACCTGAAATCACCCATCTAAATATATATGATCCATTTATTAAGCCTGTTATCTCGGCATTTGAATTCAAGGGGCTATCAAATATCGCAGTGTTTGGTCCGCTCACCTGACTCCATTTACCGTTTCCTTTTGGGGGTACAGCACCGGTAAGCGTCGCGTTTTTAACATCACAAGCCAATACTTGTCTTGTACCTGCATTGGAAGCAGAGGCATTACCGGATATGACAATTTTAATATCCGCATAGGCATCGGAGCAGCCGCCAACATTGTTTTCTGTTGCACGTCTGTACCTTAATATATAAATGCCTATTTTATTGAAACCTTCCAGTAGTTTTCCCGATTCAATAGCTTGGGTATAGTTATTGATTCCACCCATTTTGATCTCAATTGCGGAGCCTGTTGGAGCGCTTACCAGTGCAAATTCCGTTTTTGTACCTCCTGCACTGAAGTAATTGATTGTCACCGCATCTTCTCCGCATGCTGCAAAGTAAGGTTTGGGTGTAGTGGTAATGGTAATTGTGGGGGCCGTTTTAAATTCAACAACATGAATGCCTTCACTGGTACATGAGGTGGCTGGATTGCTAATGGTATATTTAAACCTATAAACGGTTCCCGGGCTACTGTCTAATCCTGAAACTGTGGTTACAGCGCTGTTTTTGTTGGAAAAGGTTGGACTGCCATTGCCACCACTAAGATATTCCCATGTGATTAATTCACCAGCATAAGAAGGGATGGTTCCGTTCAAGACCACAGATGTTCTTCCATCACAAAAAAGTTGATCGCTTCCATTTGCGGAAGTAATTTCCTGAGTTGCTTTAGCCACATTAATGACCACTTCATCAGAGCCGTTGTAGCAAGGACTGCTTACTGTCCATCGGAATATATATTTACCTTCTATGAGGTTTGATACTTGAGTATTGAATTGATTTTTATTATCGATTACGGGTATTGATGGTCCGCTTACAAATAACCAGGTTCCCGATTGACCGCTTGTTTTTGCAGCATATGAACCATTTAACTTCGTTTTGGTGCTTACATGATAACAGGATAGATTTTGATCATTCCCCGCAGTTACTGGCTGGGTGCCCAGGTTGGTGATAGTGACATCATCAAAAGAAGTACAATCTCCTTTGGTTACCGTCCACCTATAAGTTGCGGTTTGTAGGCCTGCTAATGGGGCAAGTTGTAACGTTGCGCCTGGATTCCCTGGATTTACAGGTTCTGGCATGTTTGGATCTCCACCAATCTTAGTCCATCTTCCGTTCTCTCCTGAAGCTAGTACTGAGCCTTTCAATGAAAAAATTCCCGGACATAGACTTTCATCTTTACCCGCATTTGCGGTACTTAAGTCTGAAACGGTATAAACGACATCGTTAAAAACCGTTGAACCATCCTGGCACTGAGAAGTGAGTCGAAAGGTGTAACTCACACCTTTCACATAGTTGGTTACTATCGCAGTAGCACTTTTGTTGCTATTTGTAGTAGTAGAAAGGGTGACAGCAGGTCCTGCAATCTGAGTCCATTTTGGATCACTTTTAAAAGCAAAATTACTGGAAGCACTTCCAATCAGGATAAAATCAGAGCCTGGACAAATGGTTTGTGCAACACCGGCATTCACTGTACAGTTTTGAGCAAAAGCATTGTTAACTAAAAGTACAAAGAATAGGAGAGAAACGAATAAACGTAATCGATAGAGCATTTTGATAATTTGAAATTAAAAATTCTGCAAATTTTAGAAAAATATCTGAGGCAGAATGAATTAAATGCTAATCAATATTGTTTATAAAATGAAAATAAATTTGCTTTTGTTTATCTTATTGAGTTGTAGTCGGTTGCTGTTATTGTTTTATTTTTTATTATTATTTGTTATTTATTTAGGCGTTGCTTTCAGGTTTATGTAGGTAAATTTTTAGTCAATTATTTAATGTCTCTATAATCATGCTTATCGTTTTCAAATCACGATCAGATAATTCAGCCATCTGTTGACGGTTAATCCAAACATTTTCATCATCTAATTTAACATCCAGTTGGGTATTTCCGTTTGGTGTTTGATACATTAGTATTTCTCCTTTATGCATTTAATGAGTGTTTTATTATTCAATTTTAAATTGTCTGCTCACGAGTCTGCTTTTCAAGCCAAAACCATAATTGTATTAATAACCAATTTTTTGGTTCAAAATTAGTCCAGTGCAGGTTCATTTTAGAAAATACTTTCTTTTTAAATCCTCAATTATAGGATCAACAAGCCTTAAAAAACGATCTAAATGTTCAAAGTGATCCGGAGAGACGGTACGCCCCTCTCAAAACACTGAGAGGGTAAAATAAAGGAAAAGGCCTTAGCACTATGCTAAGGCCTTTTTTTTTATTGCAAAATTGGTATTTCGTGGTTTTTGTTTTAACATTAAAAAAAACGTTTGGACAGCGATAGAAACAGTTGTTTCTGTACTGGGGCTTGTGGATATGCTATTATTGGATCATGTAGTTTAGCAGTTATTGTAAGTTTACAAAGTTGATCCTGTTAATTGGTGTTTAACCTTGTCTTTATGTGGTCTGGATATCGGTATTTTCTTTCCGGTTTCTAGCAGCAGCATACCTCCATCTTCTTTTAACCAGCTTTTTACAAATGTGAGGTTTACCAGATGGCTTTGGTGCGTTTTTATAAATCCATTATTCTCCAAAAGTTCTGCATACTCTTTAAGCACTTTAGATACCAATATTTTCTCGCCATTTTGCAGGTAAAAGAACGTGTAGGTACCCTCTGCTTCGCAACGCACAATATTAGTTAACAACACATATATTATTTCTTTTTGCTGCGGTAAAGCAATTTTGAGGGGGATAGCGTGATCTCGTTTAATGTGATTTACCAAAAAATCCAGCTGCATGGTTTTCTGTTTCTCTTTTAGCTTAACCTCTGCCTTATTTACAGCAAATATCAGTTCATCAATATCAATTGGCTTTAAAATGTAATCTAATGCGGCGAATTTGATAGCCTGTATGCCGTAGTTATCATAGGCAGTTACAAAGATAACTTCAAAGTCTTTCTTCGGGAGCAGCTTGAGCAAATTGAAACCGGTATCGTTATCAAGTTGGATGTCCAGAAAAATAAGATGTGGTTTATCTGCTTCAAAAAGAGATAATGCATCCTGATTGTTGTTTGAAGAACCTAATATCTCTACCTGTGGACAATACTTATTAAGTAAAATGGTAAGGTTTTTTACATTGGCAGGCTCATCATCAACTATTATCGCTTTCATAAATTAGAGCCATTTGGTTAAAGTAATAGTTATTGTTGTTTTTCCTGGTTTGGATTCCATGCTCAAGAGAATTGGATCTTGTTTATATATCTTGTTTAAAAGCGCTATCCGTTTGGTGCTCAAATCGAAACCTAAACCTTCATAAGATTTGGTGGTGTCAAAGCCCTTTCCATTATCTTCAATTTTAAGAATGAGGTCGTTATCATTTTTAAAGATAGCGATATTGATTTGTCCATCGCTACTTAAACTAGCGATCCCATGTTTTACCGAATTTTCTATAAATGGCTGCAATAACATGGAGGGTATTTCTACATTATTGAGATCGAGATTGGGATCTGTTGTGATCTCATATTTAAAATTGAACCTCAATTGCTCCATTTGAAGGTAATCGTCCAGTAAGTTACGCTCTTCATCCAGACTGATAAGATCTGTACTTTTTAAAACAGCCCTGGTTAATCTTGCAAACCGCGTTAAGTACCTATTAGCCCGTTCGGTTTGGTTAGTGTTCATTAGGGTTTGAATACCAGCCAGTGCATTGAATAAAAAGTGCGGGTTTAATTGAGAACGAACTGCATCTAATTGAAGCTGGGCCTTTTCTTTTTCTTTTTCGGCTTTTACAGTCTTCATTCTTCTAACGTTGAAGAATATTGGAGGAACCAGGATCAGAAAGATAGATAACCATGTGAAATTTTGTCTTACTCTGGAGCGTTCGTTTAAATTAAAGTAGGCTAGCGGTTTCGCAAAAAGGTTTTCATATGTTGCTTTCTTGCTTGTACTTATATAAGTTTTACCTTTTAACTCAGCTATTGGAATAACGGACACTTCGTACCTAAATGGGCTCTTAAATAATTTTCGGTCAACTAAAATGCTAGCGGTCGAGTCGTATTTGTTGTATGTCCAACGATCAGAAATAAGGATGTAGTTCCCATTCGTTGAGTTTTTAAGATATAGCCGATAACGCGTGTTTTTACTAATATTTGCAATGTTAACCTTCATGTCAGAACTTGGCTCTTTAGCAAACTCTCTGTATTGAAATAAAGTTGTGAAGCGATCTAGGAATGTTCTATTTGGATTATCGATTAATGACCTATCGGTATAACTTTCATATATTTTAATGGGTTTAATTTGAGCAGTGTCAATAATCTTTTTTGGTTGGGCAAATGAATTTAAAATGTACAAGCAACCAATTAAGAATGTTAAAAGTGATATCTTCATAAGTTTATTTTTCTATAAACATCCATTTTATGCATATCAGAATAAACTTGTAATTGGTAAATTACTGGTATGGATTGGTATCTAACAGAAATTTGCGTTTCTTCCGGAATCTTCATGAGTCTAAGTTAATAAACTATATTTCGTTTAACTGACTTTTCTTAAACTCGCTTGGCCCAAATACAAAACCATAATTGTATTAATAACCTTCTCATCTCCTATAGGGCCTAAAAAGAAAAAATCTTCTCAAAATGAAATTAGTAACCCATCACCTTCATGTACATATTTCTACTGAATTTTAATTTTTTAGTATATATTATAAATAATAAAGCAGCCTTTGTATCATTTTTCTATCATTATTAATGACACTAGATTTTGCTAAATTTGATTTAAATGCATTTCAAACAAAATTTCAGGTTGGTAAAGTATAAGTGTCAAACCTACTGTCGGTGCACTTGATGGATAATTAGTTTAGGAGCTCTTACTGCCTATGCGATTTTAGATGGTACAGGTGCAAATGATGGTATAAAGGGAGTGGTAGATACCAATTTGCCTCCAATCGAACAGACTATTCAAATATATTTAATTAACTTAGGTATGGTTCCAAGAATAATTTAATTATGACTTTAAATCCGTATAAGAGTGTAATCGATTGGTTTTTTAATTATTTAACAAGAACTAAAGATAAAAGAGGGGTTAAAGATAGGACGGTTCGTTTGATGTTTGCCTTTAATGTTCAGTTGCTTGTAGTAGTAGCCATATTTTTTAGCGCCTTTCTTAAAAATATTCCTAAATATATATATATACCATTTTATTTTTTAGCGGTTTATATTCTGCAATCTGTAAACAGAAATTATGTAGATAAAAAAGAGGATTTTCTTACTGAAGAAAAGAATACTTTCGTTGATCATATATCTTATTATTTCATTCTATTGAGTCCTTTGCTTGTTTTCTTGCTTTTAGTTATTGTATTTTCTTAATTTGGTGTTTAGGCGATGGGGCGAATTCCTCATGGCCCATAAACCAAAATTATAAATTACTTTACTTCCAAATTTTTGGTTCAAAGGGAGTCCGGATAAGGTTGTTGTTCACTAGATTTGAGCTATTAATAACTAGAGCAAAGGCAAATTCAAATAAAACCTTTGACACTTAAATCATCAATAATAGGTGCCATAAGCCTTAAAAAACGATCTAAATGTTCAAAGTAATGCGGAGAAACGGTACAGGAATCTTTCCCATATGGGAAAGAATATTAGAAAATATATTTATTGGAACCTTTAGATGATATCTAAAGGCTTTTTTAATTTTTGATATTTATAAGGTTGACAATCACCTTCACCATCATTTCTTTCTCATCAGATTTGCTTTCAGCTATCATTAGTGTTAGCGCAACTAATGCATTGTCTGCAATGCGTTTTGATCCATCTGGTTTATAAAGGATGCTGTTCTTGTCCAGAAACCAAACAAATAGGTAAGCAGCAATCCGTTTATTCCCATCAGAAAAGGAATGGTTTTTAACCACAAAGTATAAAAGGCTGGCGGCTTTTTCTTCTACACTCGGATATAAATCAATACCATCAAATGTTTGATATATTGTAGCAATGGAGCTTTTGAAAGATTGATCTTTTTCGTTTCCAAATAATAAACTGCCTCCGAATTTATCTTTGAGATCATGGATAGCTTGTTTAGCCTCGTCATAGTTTATTGCAAATAATTCTTGGGCAGTTGTTCCTTCAATTGTTAATTGCTGATGATCATACTTGTCAAGTATATCCAATGCGTATGCATAATCTGTTACTACTCGTAGTAGCCCGGTAGCTTCGTCTGTATTTAATGCTTTGTTTTCAAGTACATTACTTAAAAGATTTACGGTATTCTTTAAAGAGTTTAATTGATCATTTTGTTCTCGTAATCGTGATTCATTTAAAGAATAGCCTTTTACCAGGTATTCTTTTAGAATTTTATTTGCCCAGATGCGGAATTGGGTGCCTTGTTTTGAATTTACTCTATATCCAACTGAAATAATGAGATCTAAATTGTAATGAGTCACCTCTCGTTTAATAGCTCTTGATCCTTCAGTTTGAACTTGTGCAAATTTTGCACAAGTTGATCTCTCATCTAATTCTTCCGTTTTATATATATTTCTAATATGTTTTACTAAAGAGGTACGATCTGTTTTGAACAGTTCAGCTAGTTGATATTGATTAAGCCATATAGTTTCATTTTCAAGTTTAACATCAATAGAAGTAGTCCCATCTGTGGTTTGATAAATGATTATTTGATCTTTAACTGTCATATTATGAGTGATATGTACGAACTTATGTATAATAGGTCAATAAAACACAGGTTTAAGATTAAAAATAATTTTACTACTAGATTCCTAAAGTCGGCTTAATCTTCAGGCACATTAGTCTGCTTTTCAAGCCAAAACCATAATTGTATTAATAACCAAAATTTTGGTTCAAAATTAACTTAGAGCAGGTTCATTTTAGGAAATTTCTTGATGTAGGCTGATGAGATTTACTGTCTTTTATAAAAGCTTTTCTTTTTAAATCTTCAATAATAGGTTCAATAAGCCTTAAAAAACACTCTAAATGTTCAAAGTAATCCGGAGAAACGGTACATTGGAAAGCCTTAGAGAAATCTAAGGCTTTTTTGCTTTTTATCCAATCTGATCCTGCGCGGTGAATTAAAAAAAAGAATCATTGCTCCACAAGTTTTGGGATTGATCCCTTAATCCATTGAATAGCAAAGTTAACCGGCTCCTTTGAGGAAGCAGTATTATGGCCCAATTGTGGGAACAACTTATATTTATATGGCTTACCTGTTGCTTTAAGAGCATCGATACGTTCTATGGATAAACCTACTGGAGCTTGTATATCTTTTCCTCCATAGAGCCAAAGCCCGGGAATCGATAGTAAGGAAAGAGCTTCACGCGGATCAGTAGGTGCAAATTGATACTTATCAGGGTCATTACTTATATGTTCACGTACATCGGATTCACTATGCGTCTCCCAGAATTTCGAATTGCCGTTCGTATAAAACTGAAAACGCAGTTGTTCGAGGGTTGTGACAACTGGTCCGCTAAATAATGTGATAAATTTTACCTTTGGATTTTTTTCTGCGGCCAGAGGAATTACCCAGGCAGCCTGACTAAAACCCATTAAACCCAAGAGTATTCGTTTAGTAGTCATATGAATCAGGAGCTCATCAGTGGCGGCGCTTGCGTCTAAAGCTAAAAGGTTTAAATTTGAAGCATCAACGTTATTGGTCCCAACTTCCGGTCCGGCATATATTCCGCCAGATTGACCCACCCCACGTTTGTCGTAGGTCAATACTGCAATGCCGTTTTCGGCTAAAAATGAAGCGAAACTATTCATTCTGGTTTCCTGACCAGATCCATGAACCAGGACTAGCGCGGCGACCGTATGTTTAGGTATAAAAATAGAGCCTTCCAAAATCACACCAGCACTATTGAACTTAACATTTTCAGTCTTAAAATCTTCCCTATGAATAGAATCAGGAGTATTTTGTCCAAATGATCTCAGGCTGAGACAGCAAAGTAAAAAAAATAAATATGGTTTCATTGTTGGTAGAATAAAGGGGCATTTGCCCAGGTGATTATTCGTATTATCAGGCTAATCTTCTTCCCCTAAGACAACATGATAACCGATAAGGTTACATTCTACCATTTAACGGTTGCTTTCTGCAATGATGGCCATCAATGCTTAAAAAGCTGTTTTTCTTTTAAAAAAAAACAGCTTTTTTCGTTTACTCCTGCTCATTTATACTATTCTATAGCACCAGATCACTCAATTTCTGATCAGCCATATTGATAATAGTAGGCCCCTGGTTGATACTCATAATTACCATTTTAGGATCCGAAAAGTTCCAGTTGGCAAGATCTACCATACGGATGGTTCTGTCGTTTACGGTATGGAAATAAAATTTTCTTTCTTTCAAATCACTGGCTACTGTCCATTGGGTATATTCCGGCCCTTCATTATTATCCATTATGGTTCCAAGAGGTATATCAAATGCATCAAGGATGTGGAATGCCTGTAGTATGCCTTCTTCATTTTCCGTCACCGGTATAACAGATTGTGAATAGAATACGGCACGAATAAAACGGGATGGAGGCGTGAAATCGCCCGGTAGTCCGAGTAAGCCTGTTCCCTGACCAGCAGCATTTACCGCTATCGGAAGCAATCCGTTCCCGTTATCTGTCATATTTCTCAAAAATAGTTGCGGAACATTATGAGGCGTTAGATTTACATAATTGCAGAGATTGGTATAATGCCACAGGTAATCCGGTGAATTGGTTAAAACACCAATCAGGTTATCGTGCATATTTAATTCACCATTTATATATTCAACCACCAACATATTGCCATGTGCATCGTGTATGTTATAGTGCAGGGCAACAGGTGGATTCTGAATCGATGGATCCTGCATTGGTACGTTGTGGGCACCTTGATTAACTTTAACTTCTAATAAGGCTTTTTTTACTTCGTCGACCGTTTTGCAGGTAGACAACAGGTAAGTCGGTAAATCTGTAGAGCAAATGGATTGGTGTGCTTCTTCTGGTTCTACACTCATATAGCCTGCATAATTAGTAAAGTAGAACCCACCAACAGACAATCCTTCAGAGTTGATGCCATCGATTATCAGATTCAATTTCATGACATTGAGGCCGGTGATGTCGTACGCTGAGGTCCAGTGGTGACCATGCTTCTTAATGGTTGGCCCTGCCCCGACAAAGGCGGTTCCCTTGGGAATGACCAGCACTTCTGATTGTAAATTTGTTGCAAATTCCATGGTACGGCCATAGATAGGCGCACCGTTTGCTGTTTTAACTTGAATACCTGTACACATAAGGATGATTTTTTACAATAGGTTTTTTTGAAAATACGCTGCAGATTTTCTTTAGAACAGCAGCGATATAACAATATAAATAATTCTTTTTTGAAAATTATTTAGCTAAAACTTTTTAACGAAAATGATACAGTTTGTTGATATTCAGGTAGGTACTCATTATTTCATAAACATCATCCATTAGATAGGTCTAGTGCGATTCTTTTGACTGTCCTAATTCAATCCGAAAAAAAATGAGCATAAAGTTGCTCCTAAGCTAAAGAGCTCAATAATTAAGATAGCAGAAAAAGTATGTTCCGATGTCTTATGAAAAATAAATGGGCCAGGAGAATGTTTTTTTGTTAACCAGGTTTTCCCGGTAAGTGTTCCAGTTGTTTTTTGAGTGTCTGATATTCTTTTTCCAGGTATTTAAATGCCTTTGTTTTGGGTCTTTCGCCGTAGTTAGCTATCAATTGCGCTGAATAACTACCTTCTACCTGATCAAACCTTGTTTTTACCTGCTGATATTTCTTTTCTTGTTGTTTTTCTGCTTGATTTTTACCCGATCCGTTCAGATTGCCCAGATAAACACTATCGGACACCTTCTCGCCATCCGCAGAAATAAAGGAAATATAGGGTTCCAGCTGTTGATTTAGTATCTGCTCATGCATTGGGATAAAACATTTCCCTTCTGATCTTCTGGCTATATTTAGGTATTCCTGGTCTTTTCCTGTTTCCGGGCAACAAATCATAACCATCACACTGTCGTTGTGTTCTAATTCCGCATCATTTTTTGGATCCCAGGTGATTTCCAGCCCCCCGGCTAACTTCTTTATTTTTAAGTTAGCGGTTTCCGGCATCAGGCCCTGACTCAGCTTCACCTTGCTGTAATCGATGCTGATATTGGGGTATACGCCGGTTAAAGCCTGTTTCTTATGATAGGAAGTCGCTAAGTTATGGGCATTATGTACTGTTCCTCTGGCCTGCAAACCGTAACCGAGTTTAATAAAACCACCCATTCTGCTGAGTAGTTTAGTCGTGACTGCCATTTCCTGATAATTGGCCAGTTGAAGCGTACTCGGTTTTCCCTTTCTACCGATTAAACGTACCACAGGCTGCCCATTGAGCATATAAAAAACAAGATTGCCTACTTTTCCATTGAGATGGCCATGGGGACCGTTTGAAGCTATTGCCATGTTAGATCGGTTAAAGGTTTGAGGTTGAGTACGGTATTGTTCGAGCCGGACCTTATCAAGGTAGTAATTAACTTCGGGATTAACTCTTATTGATCTGTATATTTTTAAAGCCTTAAAGGATAGTTAATAGCTGTTCTTCAGGACCTTGATCGGGCTATTGACGCTATTAGGCCCTATCAACCTCCAATTAATAACGGAAAAAAGCCCAGGTAATCTTAATGTCAATACGAAGGCACAATAGCCTCAGGCTCATATGACTATAACCTGAACCTAAGCATTGCCTTGGTCGGTGTTGAAGGAATTATACTTGTTAGGAGCGGCAATTTTAATCTCATATCTATTTGATTCATCTATACATTTATGGTTTTAACCGACAGACTATTGAAATTTCAAATAAAATAGGTTGATTTGTAGATGACCAGAGCAAGAACATCTACTATTATTATTCATGTGGCTGCCTGGCTACTTTTTATAAGTTTTCCGATCATCTTCATTAATCAGCGGCATAATTTCATGAATTCCTTTTCCGGTAATAACGCCTGGACTTATGTTAAATTCTGTCTGTTGTATATGGTCATTTTTTACCTCAATGCGTGTTATCTCTTTCCAAAGCTATATTTCAATAAGAAGTATCTGTTATATGGCCTTTCCATGATCAGCTTGTTAGTTCTTATTTTCATGATCAAACCCTTTGATCAGCTGATGCAACTTAATCGTAAACCGAGCCAACCAGCTCCCATGTTTAAACCTCATTTACAGGACCAGGTAAAGACAGGACCGTTCCAGGGAACAAAAGACCGAAATACAGGCTATTTTTTTGATATTAACAGTCTGTTTATTTTTTTGATGGTGATAGGTATAGGAATTGCCCTGAGAACTATTGAAGAGTGGCAAATTATGGAAAAACGGGCAATCCTCGCTGAAACAGAAAAGGCGAATGCAGAGCTCTCTTTTTTAAAGGCCCAGATCAATCCACACTTCTTATTCAATACGCTCAACAATATCTATACCTTATGCATCACAGGAAATGAAAAAGCATCGGAAAGTATCCTGAGATTATCGCATATCATGCGTTATGTAACTGATGAAGCTGAAGCTGACTTTGTTCCTCTACAAGGAGAATTAGACTGTATTGATGATTTTATTGCCCTGCAAAAAATCCGTCTCGGGAAAACGGTGACTTTAGTATATGAAGTAAATGGAAATGCTCAGGGACACCAGATCTCCCCATTAATTTTAATGACCTTCATTGAGAATGTCTTTAAATATGGCTTAAGCAATCATATCGAGACCAGTATTGTCATTAAAATCATTATTCAGGCGAAACTAATCAGCTTCTATGCCCAAAATACGATATTCGAAAATAGGAATCTAAATGAGCGTAAAGGTCTTGGGATCTCCAATACCAAACAGCGACTTGAACATCTCTATCCCGGCAAACACAAATTAGAAATAGATGATAAAAACAAACTTTTCACTGTCAGCCTCCTGCTGAGCTAATCATAATTGTTTATTTTCTTTATAATTGCCGGAACACCTGCTGTCATGACATAGTCTGGCATATTATGAGTCACAACTGCTCCGGCTGCGATTTTAACATAGTTACCAATAACTACCCCTGGTAATATTATGGCCCCTGATCCTATATGAGTGAAATTGCCTATTTTACACTTTCCCAAAAGCATAGCACCCGGGGATATTTCAACAAAATCTCCAATCACCACATCATGGTTTATGATGGAATTATAATAAATCATGGTTGCCATTCCTATTTCAACACTATTAGATATCTTTACACCGGACAAAATATTACAGCCCTGACCTATTTTCACATCATAGTGACCAATGTCTGTTTTAGTGCTGATTGTAGCATGTAATACGCCACCTAAAGAGGTGAATCTATGGTACATGTCATACCTTAAATCAGGGTTTCCAATACCAATTGAAAATCTGGCGTCAACACTTGAAAAGTATTCTTCAGCTGCCTCAATGGATTTTAAGATTGGGAACTTTCCAAATAATTGATCTTCAGTATCTGAATTTAAATCATCATAAAAAACCAGTTGATCTAGTTCATTACGCTCCTGAAGAATTTCTAGAATATCTTTTGCAAATCCTTTAGCTCCTACGATTAACATAATTGATTTTGATAATAAAACACCCATTAAAAATTATAACATTGATGATTCACCATTCCTTCCATTTGACTATTTTAAAGGGATGTTCATTTAAAAGTGTTAAAACTATAGTGTTTATCAGGAGGTGTCCCGATAAACAGGACTTTTGTATCGGTAAAAACTCAAATCGTTTCATTTCTTAAATTTTTCAAGCTTAGTCTTAATACTGGTATCCTTGTTTATTTATATATTTAATACTATAAACTAATCGCATGCTTTTAAAATGTATTGCTATTGATGATGAGCCTTTGGCACTGGAACTGATCCATACCTATATCGGACGTCGACCTGATGTCGAGCTCATCCATACGTTTGAAGATGCCATTTCTGGTGCTGAGTATTTATCCACAGCCCAGGTAGATTTAATATTTATGGATATAAATATGCCGGATATTTCTGGAATTGAACTGGCTAAAGCGTTAAAAAACAAACCTATGATCATTTTTACGACTGCTTTTAAGCAATTCGCATTTGATGGTTTCGAGCTGGAAGCCCTGGATTATTTATTAAAGCCATTGGGCTATGAGAAATTCTCCAGAGCACTTGACAAGGCAATTGAGGTGAAAAAATATAAAATGAGTCCCGCTCCAGAGCAGAATGAGGCTGGTATTTATGTCCATTCCGCTTATCGGATGATCAAAATTATATTCAAAGAGGTCGAATACATTGAAAGTATGGAAGACTATATCAAAATTCACCTTAAAACGAAAAAAACAATACTTACACTAATGACCTTAAAAAAGGTATTGGGATTACTTCCGGAAGCGCAGTTTAAAAGAATCCACCGGAGCTATATCGTGTCGATTGCAGCTGTAAAATCTGTGCAAAATAAAAAGATCCACTTAGCTGAGACTATACTACCCATTGGAGATAGTTATACTCAACAGGTAAGGTTATGGACAAAAGACGCTTAAAAGTACCAAAAAAGGGAGGCTTATCTCACTTGTTCAGCTATTCCAATAATTTTCAGGTAATTGTTTTCTATCTTCGCTAAATCAAATTAACTTTCTTAGCACTATCTTTTTAATTCTTCATGTTTTTACGTTTCCTGTTACTGATTTGTACGACTAGTATTTTCATCCCATTAAAGCCTGCCTTTTGTCAAACCATTAATCCCGATAAATTACAGGAAGAAATCTCCGTCTTAAATGGCAACAACCAAAATGAAAAATCTTTAATTAAGTTAGAAAGCATTATAAACGATTCAGCATCTACGGCCTATGATAAGTACCAGGCTTATCTGCAAAAATCCCTAACGTATAAGCAATTGTATAATTATACGGGCGCTTTGACAAACCTCCAGAATGCCTATCAGGAAGGACAGCAGAGCACGCATAAGCTTGAAACAGAAACGCGAATATTAGTGGAAAGGATATTAATCCATTATGATTTAAAGAATGAAAAGGAGTTACTGGAATCTTTAAAACAAGTTGATCCTAAGCACCTCCATTATGTAAACAAGGAGACACTTGCCTTTTACATCTGTATACTAGGCCAGCTGGAGCTAAAAAAGGATAACATGATCGCTGCTGAAAAATACTTTGATGAGGGTATTAAGCTTTTAGAAGATCACAATCCTAAACATCTGCCGGTATTATATAAGGCCAAAATTCAATTATATAATCGATTAAAAAATAAACAAAAGGCGCAGGACGCCTTTGATCAGGGCTTTTATTACGCGGAGAAATATGGTATAGATATCTATAAGATTACCATGCTTGAAAGCATGATCTTTTTCTACGTAGAGAACGATGATTATAAGCATGCTTATGAAGTCCAGAAAAAGGTAAGTGAAGAAAGACGTCAATATGATGCGGCTAATCGTAGCGGAAAATTGAACCAGTTAGAGAAAGAACTCCTACAGGAGCGTAATCTGGAAGAAAGCAGTAATCAAAAGAAAATAACCTTACTTTATATTTATGTAATCATCCTTTTGTTGGGCTTGATTGTGGCGTTGTTTAAGTTGAATAAAGCGAATAAACAGCGCCGTCTTTCTATTGAGAAAGAATTGGAATTATTGCGTTTTCGCTTACTAAATGGTACAGATTTAATTGATACGCAGGAAAGCACTCAACTATTAACAACGATTGACAGATCTAAATTAAAACCACGTCATTTAGAAATTATCGAACTTGTTCGTGAAGGTAAAACGAATAAAGAAATTGCCGCTGAACTTTTTATCTCCGAGAATACCGTAAAGTATCATCTGAAAACTATTTATGACATTTTAGAGGTTAACAACCGCTCGGCTTTAATGTAGTTAAAGAATGCCGGCAAACCCAATGACCTTCTTGTTTTGTCGCTGAAAAATCAACCAATAGCTTATTTTGTAAGTAAAAATAGCCCTTATGCGCTGCGTAGGGGCCCGGGGAAGTTATAGCTGTTGATTTTTAGCTATATCGGATTAACTCCCTTAAAAATAAATACTTATCTGTTTTTGGTGGTGTTGACTACCCAGCAGACTACCCCTTTATACTGGTGTAAACTACCTTTTTGCTACCCTGAAACTACCTTTCAGCTACTTGGATCGCCAGTCTAAATAGCGAACCTTTGCAGCGTTGGTTTGCCGGATGATTATTGAATATTCCGGGCCAACCATACAAGTTATTAATCACAAATTTTCATCAGCACTTTTATTAAATCATGATTAAAAAATCATTTTATCTGGCGTTCTTATTCTTCTGTAGTTTTTGTTTAAAAGCACAGGAAAAGATAAGTGTCGCATTTATTCCTATGTCATTTGATGAGGAAGCCGTTTCAAAGATGGAAGTTAAAATCATTCAGGAAACCATTATTAATTCATTTGTTTCTTCAAAAAGATTTACGGTTGTAGACCGGAGTAACCTGGAGAGTCTGGAGAAAGAGAAGAAGCTGCAAAGGACAGAAGCCTTTATGGATAGCAAGGATTCCTTTAAAGATGGTATTAGCAAAGGGGCCAGCTACCTGATTGAGGGCAATATACTGGGGATAAAACATATCGATAAGAAAGATAAATGGAGCAGTAGCGTAACCGTACAGTTGAAAGTACTGGATGTTTCAACAGGAGAAATCATAACAACAGAAAGCATAGATTCCGAGCCTGTTCCGGAGGCGGAAAACTTAAAATCGATTGCAAAAGCGCATTACAACAAGGACGAACTTAAAGCACTGGAAAATAAAATTGTACAATTAAACCAGCCAAAAAGTAATTCGGATGCCTCATTTAAAGTGGCATTGGATCGCTTAAGTGAGAATGTCAGACTGTTTGCCGGTAAAAACTTTCCGATGCATATTGAGATTGTGGAATGGATTGGCAAGGCTGGGAAATCACAATCTGCACAGGGTGCTAATGTGAATTTTAAAGGACCCTTTAAAGATTTCGTCATTGCTGCGGGCTCAAACTTAGGGATCAACAAAGGACAATTGCTGGATATTGTCTCGCTGAGTTCGGTCAATGTAGGTGGAAAAACCATCAACAGACAGCAAAAAATAGGAAAGGCATGGGTGTTTAGCGTAGACGATGGAAACTTCTCCAGTGCAACGGTAATCGATGGAGAGAAAAATATTAAAAAAGCCGTTGCTGATAAAGTAAGGTTTGGAGTTTTAACGAATTAATAATTTAAGTAGATAATTTAAAAAAAAACATGAGAAAAATTAAACTGTTGGTACTGTTGGCTATAAGTCTGTCTGTATCGTCTAGCTGTACTAAAAAACTATTGACAAATCCTTATTCGAATTCTGCTGTCATCAAGCATGAGGCACAGGGTTTGGTAACTTTAAGAGGAGTGAGCGATGAATTCCCGAACAACAAGCAGGGGGAAGGATATGAAGTTGCACTTAAAGATGCACATAAGAAAGCTTTGCAACAATTGTTTTATATGGGTTTCCCGGGTACAGATTTCAAGAACCCAATGATTCGTAAAGGAAAATCTATTGAAAATGAAAATAAAGCATTTTTTGATAAGTTTTGGAAAGATGATTACAAGCAGTTTATCACAAATTCCAAATCGGACTATTATACCTGTGCAGATAATAAAAAATGTGTTTCAGCCGTCGTAGAATTTAAATTGAATTACAATGCTTTACGCACGGAATTAGAGCGTAATAAAGTGTTGAATAAAATTGGTTTTTAAGATGAAAAGTGTTTTTGTAAATCTAATACTTTGCCTGGTTTTAGCCTGCTTTGTCCCAAATGTTAAGGGGCAAATTGCCGCGACCAGAAGTAGTGAGATGACCCGTGCTGCTGCAAAAATCATGGTGGTACCTTATAATAAACAGGATGAAAATATTCAAACGGTTTTAGATGATAACCCTGCTATACGTACCGCCGTATCTAAGGTTAAAGAAGCATTTGATCAAAGGGGCTGGTCTACCGTAGATTTCGTAGCTAATTTACGTGCTGCACAAGCCAATTCGGCCTTTACGGCCGACAGGCAAAGCAACTTCAAATCTGAGTTATTGAGTGGCTCTGGTGCGGATTTTTATGTGCAGGTAGATGTGCAGAATAGTACGGACGATAGCGGCACCAATATTACCTTAAATGTAACGGCATTTGAAACTCATACAGGGGCGAGCTTTTCAAACCAAACGGCATCAAGTGGACGATTTGCAACCAATGATGTGGAGAAGCTCATTACTAAAGCATTTGAAAAAATGCAGGAGGAATTTATGAATACCCTGATGGTGAAAACAGATGAGATCAGAGATATTGGCAGAGCGTTGGTTATTCATTTTAATCTGGATGAAAATTGTGCCATAGATTTTGATTCGGAAATTGGCAACGGAGCATTCTTAAACGAAGCGATTGAAGAATGGGTTTCTGCTAATGCATTTAGAGGTAGAGCTAATCTGGCTGGTATTGTTGAAAACAAAATGGTATTCGATGAGGTTCGTATTCCCCTGTTTGATCAGGAGACGGATAAGCCTTATAATCCAAATAAATTTGCGAACGAAATCATCCGGTTCTTAAAAAGTAAGAATTTATCCGGAACCCGAAATGTTAAAGGTCAGAGCTTGTTTATCACAATTAAGTAGTTGTCTATGAAAAGAGTGCTTTTAAATACCATGCTTCTCGTTTTTTTAAGCTCCTTAACCTTCGCCCAGGATATTAAAGTAAGCTCCATCGCCTACAGCTTTACTATCCCGGGGGGAGATCAGCTGGTTCCGCGGAAACATTACGAATTGCTGGTAGCACAATTAGAAAAGAACTTCAGGAATAGGGTAAGCTTTTCTAACCAGTCGCCTTTCTATATTGTACCTAAAATTACTATTCTGGGTAATATGTCTGCCGGTGATATGGGGGATGTCAAGGTGATGAAGCTGCAAATTCAATTTACCATAGAGAACCCCGACCTTAATGCAACGTTTAATACTTTTAATAAAACTACGATTACCACGGCATCAAATGTAGATGCTGCAATCTTAAAAGCTATTCAGGAAATAAAGCCTAACGATAAAAAACTCAGTGATTTTTTACAATCCGGAGAACAATATATCCATAAGTTTTATCAGGAAAATTGTCCTAAAATTTTAAAGTCTGCCAAAGTAAACCTTGAGCGGAAAGAATTTAATAAAGCATATTCCTTGCTACGTTATGTTCCGGAAGAGCTGGACTGCTATCAGGAAGTTGAGCAATTGATTACCTCCATTTATCAGCAACATAAAAATGAATACGGGACTAAACAATTGCTCAAAGCAAAATTGGAAGAATCAAAGGAAGGCTATATTAAAGCCTTAGCCTACCTCCGCTTTGTGGATCCCCGTGCTGATTGTTACCAGGATGTTTATACCCTGATTCAGCAAATCAGTAAGAAGGTTAATGTGGAAACTATTAGTCAGTTTGAAAAAGAAAAGAATATTTTTGAAAAGAAAACTGAGCTGGATAAAATGAATGTCCTTATAGGAGATACCACTGATTGATGATCAAAAATAAACTGTGTCAACATATTGAAAAGTATACCATGTGGCGCTTCGGTTCTGGCGATGGTATTGTAGAATGGAGATGCCTCGATTGTATTTAGCAGCAAACGAAGCATGATAAAAACAGGACATATCATAATTGTGATATGTCCTGTTTTTCATTTTAAGTCTTTACTCTTTCAAAAAACAGATTTTTAACCCTGTCAGAATTGATATAAAAACCTGTTATGTTTTTTTGTTTGTCACGGGCAAACCGAATACCACCCAAATTCCTGGCGCTACTTAAGAACATATCTTTCTGAGTAGGACTGAGACTAATTGCGGGTTGATTTTTATTGCTTGTAAATAAGCCTTTTTCATTTTGAGATAAGGTATAGGTTGTATTTAATGCTTTGTTATAGAAGTTGCCTGTAAACTCAGTCAAAGCAGTAATGGAGTGTTTGATGGGTTGGTATGCTTCGTATACAAACTCATCGCTTTCACCATAAGTGTAAACCATTTTCATCGTACCATTTTCTTTACGAAATTTCAGCATGATTACATCATCGCCCTCAACTACCATTTGAAAAACATTTTCTGCTACGGGTAGCAGCAGGCTCTCTTCATTGCTGTCTAAAGCTTGGAATCGTAAGGTGTCATTTTTTACATAAAGCCTGCGAGCGGCCGCATTTTCATCATCCCAATAATGGCCACTGTAGGTTTCTAATTTATGGGGTGTTATTTTTATGGTTTTAAGCTGCGTAAAATCAATCTTTTCGGGGGCAGGAAATATATCCCCAAGCACTTCAATCGCCATATCCATGGCAATCCTACCATTATATCTATTGTTGTTGCCAAGCACAAAAGAAGTGACATTCTGATGTGGAAATATGAAGATATTACTGGCATAACCACCCTCTAAACCATAAGTCCATAATTTTGGAACACCTCGTTCTGCGTGTTGATATTGTTGTCCATATAGCAATCTTCCTGCAGTAGGGTTATAAGTTGTAGTACCATCATTTAAAGTAACTGGCAGATTCAGTTTTTCAATTAATTTTTTACTGCCTGTTTTGGGGTTCTCAAAATTGATATACCAGCGACTTAGATCTGCAGCCGAAGTGTAAAGGTTGGTTGTTCCAATAATGGAATGGTTGATGTGATTATGCTTTAACCCGTTTTTTTCAATTTGATAAGAGGTAGCCACATGAGGTATGATCAGTTCATTGTCGTCATAAAACAAGGTATTGGTCATACCCAGGGGTTGAAAAATATGTTGCTGAGAAAAGGCTGCAAGGCTTTGCCCGGTCAGTCGTTTGACCACTTCAGTCAATAAAATGAGTCCTGATGCGCTCTGGGAAAATCTGCTGCCCGGGATGTAATCCAGTTTTTTTTGTTTAAAGATCAGATTCAGCGCATCTTGCTGTGTGAAAATATCCTTGCTTCTCCATCCTGCAATTTCTTTTAAGGCTAAAAAGTCGGAAAATCCACTGGATTGGCTCAACAAATGTTTAATGGTTATGGGATATCCATAATCAGGTAACTGCGGGATATATTTATGAACATCATCAGATAGAGACAGTTTTCCCTGTTCTTCAAGCAGTAAAATGGCAAAGGCTGTAAATTGTTTTGACATTGCACCGATTTGAAATTTGGTGTCTATGGTGATGGGCGATTGATGATTCACATCGGCACTTCCAAATCCTTTTAGGAAGACAATTTCCCCATTCTTCAATAGCCCTGCTGCCAGGCCGGGTTTATGTGGAGCATTGTCCCATTCAGAAAATACCTGATCTAAGTTTTTAGTGGTTCCTTTACGTATGTGGGGGCTGTTAGCTTCCAAAAGCGCTATAATTTCATAAGCCATTTTTGAGGCAGAACTCGGGTCTTGTCCGGTTACAAATCGGCCATCAACACTAACAAAACTGTCCCAGCCTTTATCAGAATACACAAAGTTGCCTCCATTGCTTTCTATGGCTTTGTCAATTACAAAAGGGAATGTTTTGTAGTATTCTGCTTCTTTGTTTTCAAACTTATTCGGGAAGCCTGTTATTTTTTTGCCTTTATACAGCGATTTTCCAGCATCATCCTGTAGGTAGGCTAATCCTGCCGTGCCATGACAAATTGCGGCAATTATTCCGTTCCGGTTATATATTTTCCTGGCAATATTTTGAATAGTTTGATCTTCTGCCACACCAAACATGGCTGCTCCGCCGCCAGTATAAAGAATGGCACTATAATCGGCAGTATTGATGTCTGATGGCTTTAAAGTATGCTCCAGTTTGTCCATGAAAAAGGCATCATAAAGATGTTTTTTCTGAATACTATCCGAAGAATTGATGTAGCCAATCGGAATTGCCCCGCCCTTTGGACTGATGAAGTCTACCGTAAGCCCTGCTTTTACAAATAGATGATAAGGAATAACAATCTCCTCAAAGTGGTTCGCGGCAGTAATTTTACTATTGCCATAAAACTCCTGATTGGAGGTTACAAACAAGATTTTTTTTTGCGCATAAGCAGGGCCAAGTAATGAGCTGAATAAGATGCCCATAGTAATTACCTGATAGAATTTATAGGTTGATCTATACATAAGTGTTTTTTCTGTAAATGTATAGCAGCAGTGTGCAAATAAGGTTTTGGTTCATAAAATGGGAGTATGATATTATAGATTCGAACTGTTTTATCCTAAAGTGCTTGTCCCGCCCAAAAAGCGCTCTTATATTTTATGCTTACCTTTCCACTTTATTTTGAATCAAAATCTACTACAATACCATTATGACATTTGGAATATTTGAAACATTAGCATTTGCCTGTCTTGTCTTACTTTTAGGATTTTTTATCGTGAAAAAAGTGAGTTTTTTTAGAAACTACAATATTCCAGAACCCGTAGTAGGTGGCTTTTTCATTGCAGTTGTCCTTTATATATTAAATTACAGTACTGGCCTTAGTCTTTCTTTCGAAGGCTCACTTCAATCGGCGATGATGCTCATCTTCTTTGCTTCAATTGGCTTAAGCGCTGATTTCGAAAAGCTAAAAAAAGGAGGAAAGCCCTTAATGATATTCGTACTGCTGACCGGCTCTTTCATCATGCTTCAGAATATTTTTGGAATATCAGTAGCAAAGTTAGTTGGGTTAAACCCCAGTTATGGACTAATTGCAGGTTCAATAACACTGACCGGGGGACATGGAACAGGGGCAGCATGGGCAGAAAGTCTTACTGAAAAATTTCAAATAAGTGGCGCTATGGAACTTGCCATGGCTTGTGCTACCTATGGTTTAGTTATGGGTGGTATCATCGGAGGTCCTGTAGCCAAAGTGCTGTTAAGAAAATTGAATATACAGCCAACTAAACAAAGAGAGGAACAGGAACAACCCATAGAAATGTTTGAAAATCCAACTTCAAACAGAAGAATCAATGTTCGTAATATGATTGAAACACTGACGATGTTAGCCATTTGCCTGGCGGGCGGACAACTACTCTATGAATCTTTAAAAGGATCCTGGCTCGAGCTACCCAATTTTGTCTGGTGTCTGTTTATCGGCGTTATTATTCGAAATATCATTACCCGGGTGTCTAAATATGTGGTAAATGATCATGCTGTAGATGTTCTGGGCAACACCGGTTTATACCTGTTTTTGACCATTGCCTTAATGTCCTTACAATTATGGCAATTAGAAGGGCTGGCCTCTCAAGTATTAATCATACTGATATTACAAACGGTATTAGTGGTTTTATTTACCATGTTCGTAACCTTTAGAGTCATGGGAAGTAACTATGACGCCATTGTACTGACTGCCGGGCATTGTGGATTTGGATTGGGTGCAACCCCAACGGCTGTCGCCAATATGCAAGCCATTACCGATAAATTCGGACCATCGCATAAAGCATTTTTAATTGTTCCTATGGTAGGGGCTTTCTTTGTTGATATCTTGAATAATGTATTTATTAAATTATTTGTAAGTTATTTAGCGTAGCGGGGATGTTGCTCATTACCACCTGCTTTTGATCGTTTCGGTTCTATGCAGCATTCCCCAATCAATCATCGAGTCAATTACACTGGTTAGATTCTTACCAGATTCGGTTAGCAGATATTCTATTAACACCGGTGTTTGATTGTACACTTTACGCTCAACAATACCGTTAATTTCCAGTTCTTTCAATTCTTTGGAAAGCATTCTGGGGGTTATCTTATCAATGTTGTCTTGTAAATCTTTAAACCTGGTTTTTCCATGTAGCAGCGATGCAATGATCGGTAGCTTCCATTTGCCATTCATGACATTTAAAGTATCCGTTAAGGCCAGTACATAATGTCTTGGGCACTGTTGCACCTTTTCTCTATCTAATAATTCCTTGAAATCACTCATAATTTTACGTTATTCTTAGTATACAAAAGTATAGTACTAATCTTTAGTAAGAAAGTATACTTAGTATATTAATATCGCTAGGTTTACTTCACAATAAAAACATAAGATATGATTTTAGTAACAGGCGCAACAGGTCAATTCGGTTCGAAAGCCATTGATCATTTATTAAACAAAGGTGTTAGACCAGCTGAAATTTCGGCTTTAGTAAGAGATGTAGCAAATGCTGCGGATCTCAAAAGCAAGGGAGTTGAAGTCAAAGTAGGGGATTACACAGATTATGATTCCCTGGTTAAAGCATTTCAGGGAGTAGAAAAGCTATTATTGGTTTCCAGTAACGATAGACAAGCGGTCGAAAACAGGACTGCTCAGCATATAAACGTCATAAAGGCTGCGAAAGCCGCCAATGTTAAGCATCTAGTTTATACCTCTTTTGTGAGGAAAGCAAATTTTGAGGATTCGGCTATAGCCGCATTCCAGCATTCACATGGAGCAACAGAAGCCTGTTTAATCGCTAGTGGCCTTGATTATACGATACTTCAAAACTGTATTTACCTGGAAATGATACCAGTTTTTGCCGGAGAAAAAGTAGCGGAGACCGGGACTATATTATTTCCTGCAGCGGAGGGTAAAGCAAGCTATGTGCTTCGTGAAGAGTTAGCAGAAGCTGCTGCACACGTATTAACGACCGAAGGACATGAGCAACAAATTTATAGCTTAACTAATTCGACTTCCGTTTCTTTTACGGAGATCGCTAAGGCCATAGCTGATCACCTGGGCAAAGAAGTTAACTACCAATCCTTAACCGTTGAGCAATTTGAAGCTAAAATGAAAGCGTTTGGAGTACCTGATTTGTATATCGGTATGTTCAGTATGTGGGCTACGGCTCAGGCGCAAGGCACAATGGATGTCGTAGATGATACCTTAGAAAGGTTCTTAGGTAGAAAACCGACAACCATGTCCCGGTTTATCGCTCAGGTGTATTAGGCTTCTATAGCTCAATCGGACTGATTTAACGATTCTTTAATACCATAAAATACATTACTATGTTCCTTTAGTCGGGCGATTATTTTATATTTAGGCGATTTTAAAATATGGATAGGGATTTTAATTAAAATCTATCGAATAGTTAATCTTATAAAGCAAAAATCAATATGTCGAATACATCAAAAATTATCTACACCAAAACCGATGAGGCGCCAATGTTGGCAACCTATTCACTTTTACCAATCGTACAAGCTTTTACCGCATCAGCAGGTATTGATGTAGAAACAAGAGATATTTCTTTAGCAGGTAGAATTTTAGCAAACTTTCCTGAGTTTTTAAAAGATGATCAAAAAGTAGGGGATGCTTTAGCAGAGCTAGGTGCATTAGCAACTACGCCAGAGGCTAACATTATTAAATTACCAAATATTTCTGCTTCTATTCCTCAATTGGTGGAAGCGATTAAAGAATTGCAATCACAAGGTTATGCTTTACCAGACTATCCGGATAATGCACAAACGGAAGAAGAAAAAGCAATCAAAGCCAGATATGGCAAAGTATTAGGGTCGGCAGTAAATCCGGTTTTACGTGAAGGTAACTCAGACCGTAGAGCGCCTAAAGCGGTTAAAAACTATGCAAAAGTAAACCCTCACTCGATGGGTGCCTGGTCTGCGGATTCTAAAACCCGTGTAGCAAGCATGACTGAAGGTGATTTTTATGGTTCAGAGAAATCTGTAACCGTTGCTGATCCAACCCAATTTAAAATAGAATTTGTTGCTGAAGATGGCGGTGTAACTGAATTAAAAGGTTTAGCTCCATTAAAAGCAGGTGAAGTAATTGATAGTTCAGCTTTAAGCTTATCAGCTTTAAAAGCATTTGTAGCTAAAGAAATTGCGGCAACAAAAGCAGAAGGAACGTTATTATCAGCGCATTTAAAAGCAACGATGATGAAAGTTTCAGATCCACTTATTTTTGGTGCCATCGTAGAAGTTTACTTCGCGGATGTGTTTGCTAAATACGCGGATTTATTCAAAGAACTAAATATTGATACAAGTAACGGTTTAGGTGATGTTTATGCAAAAATTGCAGGCCACCCTAAACAAGCAGAAGTGGAAGCTGATTTAGCTAAAGCGATAGAGAATGGTCCGGCATTGGCCATGGTAAATTCTGATAAAGGAATTACCAACCTTCATGTGCCTAGTGATGTGATTGTAGATGCTTCAATGCCTGCAATGATCCGTACTTCGGGTCAGATGTGGAATAAAGAAGGTAAATCTCAGGATACCACTGCTTTAATTCCTGACCGTTGTTATGCTGGTGTTTACACCGCAACAATCGACGATTGTAAAGCAAATGGTGCTTTCAATGTATCTACAATGGGTTCTGTACCTAACGTAGGTTTAATGGCACAAAAAGCTGAAGAATATGGTTCACATGATAAAACCTTCCAGGCAAAAGCAAACGGAACGGTTCGTGTAACGGATGCAGCAGGAAACGTTTTCTTCGATCAGAAAGTAGAAAAGGGAGATATCTTCCGCATGTGCCAGACTAAAGATGCGCCAATTCAGGATTGGGTTAAATTAGCCGTAAACAGAGCACGTTTATCAGCTACACCAGCAATATTCTGGTTAGATGAAAACAGAGCACACGATAGAGAGATCATCGCAAAAGTGAAAAAATACTTAGCTGATCACGATACTACAGGTTTAGATATTCAGATCCTTGCTCCAATTGAGGCGACTAAAGTTACCTTAGAAAGAATTAGAAAAGGTTTAGATACCATCTCTGTAACTGGTAACGTATTGCGTGACTACTTAACAGATTTATTCCCGATTTTAGAATTAGGAACTTCTGCTAAAATGTTATCTATCGTTCCTTTAATGAATGGTGGTGGTTTATTCGAAACTGGTGCTGGTGGTTCTGCCCCAAAACATATCGAACAATTTATCGAAGAAGGTTATTTACGTTGGGATTCTCTAGGTGAGTTTTTAGCTTTAGGTGCTTCTTTAGAGCATTTAGGTCAGACACAAAACAATCCAAAAGCATTGGTGTTGGCGGAAACTTTAGACGCTGCAACGGAAACATTCCTGGCTAATGATAAATCTCCTGCTCGTAAAGTTGGACAAATTGACAACCGTGGTTCTCATTTCTACCTGGCTTTATATTGGGCTCAGGAGTTAGCAAAACAAACTAAAGATGCTGAATTACAAGCTAAATTCGCGCCATTAGCTAAAGCGTTAACTGAAAATGAAGCTAAAATCTCTGCGGAACTAATTGCTGCGCAAGGTAAGCCACAAAATATTGGTGGTTACTTCCATCCAAATGATGAGTTGGCAAACAAAGCAATGCGTCCTAGTGAAACATTGAATACTATTTTAGCTTCTTTGTAAGCTTAAGTATATTGAAATATAGGAAGCGCCCTGATGAAAATCAGGGCGCTTTTTTATTTCAAAGCTTAATCTTTCAGGTAAAACCCTGCTAGTTTTTACTTAGCAGGGACTGAGTATATTAAGTCGTTTTAAGCTCAGAATTGGCAAAAATACAAGAGGTAAGAAATCGGAAGGCTAATTAACCACCATGATAATCGATGTCCAGGTTATACTGATATAGTAATCCGGAAAGGTTTAATGCAGAGAATTTGGCCTGTTTTACTTTATTAACCGAGGGGTCCAGACTGAAATTCTTTGCCGTACGAAAATCTGCTTTCTCTAAAATACTACGCACAAAGGTTGCCCCCGAAAGGTCACAGTTATGGAATATGGCCGAAGTTAAATCCGCTTCTTCAAAGTCAGTTTCTTTGAGTGAGCAATCTGTAAACTTAGTTTTCTTCAGCTTAGTACCATAAAAAGTGGAGTAATCCAGGTGGCTCTGTTCAAAAGTAAAAGAGAATAAAAACTTGTTACATTTCGAGAAATCTATGCCCAATACCTTACAACCTGTAAAAGTAGCATCCTTAAATCCAGTGCCTGTTACGATAGTGAGGGAGAAATTACACTGTTTAAAATGACAGTTCATGAAATCATTATGACTTAAATCGCTCTTGGAAAAGTCGCAGTTTACAAATTCACAGTTGATAAATTCCCTGTTTTCCAACCGTTTTTCTGCATAATTGATATTGGTAAATGTTTTGTCTTCGTGGAGCGTAGTTTCGTCGGAGTTGTTCATGGAATGAGTTTTTCAAAGATACCGAACGATTGGTTTGTTTTCAAATCCGGCAGACAAGTTCTTTTATTCCCTGATTAAAGCTTAAATTTGCAGCTTTTAAATAAGAGCATGATTAAATTATTTGTGGTGGGGTACTCACTAGATATACAGGAAGCTGAATTGGTTGATATTTTCAGTATCCATGGAACAATACACAGTGTGAGTTTGCTAACTGATAAAGTGACCGGGAGACATAAAGGTTTTGGTTTTATCGAGATGGAAGATCAGGCAGAAGCCAACAGAGCGATTACCGCGATCAATGGAATGATATTGAAAGGTAGAAAAATTACGGTTAAACTAGCTGATGAAGATAGAGCAGAGAAACCAAGAGTAGTTAGAGAAAACCGCTTCCAATCTCAGGAATTACAAGGTTCAGCAAATAGCGCGGAGCCCTTTAAAACCAAGCGTCCAAGAAAATTAATGACCAATACAGTCAGAGCAGAAACTAGTAGCCTGTAATCAAGGTTAACGTTATATATCGGCTTATCTGAAAGCGCAATACGAAATTGTGCTTTCAGATAATTCTTTAAGGCTACATCGTACCCAGATGGGTGTGTTTAAACGCATCCTCATATTTCAATCCAAATCCCAGCATCCTGTCGAATGAAGCATGAGCGAAAAGCAAAATGCCGGCAGCTATCCAGACTTCCTGTCCGCTGAAAAACCCTATGCCAACTAAAATCAAAGCAATGCCTCTATGGTGAAACAGGTTGTAAATAAGAGCGCCTGTCTTTGTGTTGAACAGGTAACCAACCATCGCCAGATCCGGACTAAAAAACAGTAAAATCCATAGCCATACGGAAAGAGCAAGGGAATGTTGGGAAAGAAAATATAGGGATATTGCTGTTATTGCCGCTTCTTCCAGTTGGATATTGAAGTTCATTTTTTTACTCATTTCCTGATCTTTTAAATTTGTCAGGTCAAAAGTAGGGTAGGAAAGCAGCGATTTGAATTGACAAAAATCAAGAAGTTTTTTTACTGCGGATGCGGCTTAAAGTTTCCGGTGTCATTCCCAGCATGGAGGCTAGATATTGCAGGGGAACCTGATGAAATAACTCGCGTTGCTGCTCAAATAACAACTCATAACGCTCCTCTGCCGACAAAGAAATCTGGTTAAAAACCCTGTTTTCAAGCGCAACAAAACACTTTCCGATAAATAGTTTCTCAAATTCGTTCCATTTCGGAATTAAGGAGGCCACATTAAGATATTCTTCATGGCTGATCGTGAATAAAGTAACCTCCGTAAGCGCCTGTATGTTCCATCTGGCTGGATTACGAAATAAAAACCCCGAAAGATCGGTCACGAAATTTCCGCTATTGGCGATCCATTGGGTCACTTCCTTATCCGGTAAGGCCACAAATAATCGCAATAAGCCATGTTGTATAAAGCTCAACCGGTTGCTTTGTTGCTGACTTCTCAGAAAGAATTCGCCTTTAGCCAGTTTTTCCTCTTTAAATAGGGAAGCCAGTTTTTGGGAATCATGCTGTCCGATGCTGAAATAGTGATGCAGGTAATTTTCGAGTTCTGTCAAAGTCGGTTTGTTTTTTTGAAAAGCAATCAAGGGGAATCATATCCTGATTCTAAATATATCAAATATAATCCTAATATAGGACCAGGGGGTAAATGGACCCGAATGCCCCTATTTTTTGTCTTGTTTAGCCCCGTGATAATGTGGTTAATTTACTGATATTAGTGTAGTTATAAATATCATGGAAATAGATTCATAATTTAAAAATCAAGAAAATGGCAGCATCAAAGAATCCATTTGGATGGACAGAAATTTATGTGGAAGATATGGCAAGAGCCCAAAAATTCTACGAAACCGTATTGGCAGTGAAACTGGAAGCTTTGCCTGTGCCAGCTGGCATGGACATAGAAAAAGACTGCGAAGATTCTTATGAAATGGTTTCTTTTCCGGGAGATATGGCCGCTCCGGGAACCAGCGGTGCGCTGGTTAAATCATCGATGATGAAACCTGGTGTGGGAGGTACACTGGTTTATTTTAGCTGCGAAGATTGTGCAACAGAAATATCCAGAGCAGCAGCAGCAGGAGGAAAAATCCTCAATGATAAAATGTCTATTGGAGAATATGGTTTTTGTGGCGTGTGTATGGATAGCGAGGGCAATGCCATCGGATTCCATTCTATGAAATAAAAAATACCAGTAAAAAAAACAGGGCCTTCCGTTATAGAAGGCCCTGTTTAGGTAAAAAAACTAATTTATATTTTCTGTTTGTAAACCGACTTTCCTTCTTTAATCGTTTCATTTACCTTAATGTCCTTGATTTTCAAAGGATCAATTGTTGTAGGGTCCTGATCAAGAATCACTAAATCGGCAAGTTTACCTGCTTTCAAAGAACCTTTACGGTCTTGCTCCTGATATTGGTAAGCAGCATTAATGGTAATCGCTTTTAAAGCCTCTAGCGGAGTTATTTTCTCATCCGGTCCTAATATCCTGCCCGATTGAGTTCTTCTGTTTACAGCAGCGTAAACTGCGGTTAGCAAATCAGGAGGGGTAACCGGTGCATCATGGTGAATCGTGAACGTAATTCCAGCTTTTCTGGCAGAGTTTGCCGGACTTAAGAACTGGCTTCTTTCTGGACCAAAAACGCTGGTATAATGCCAGTCGCCCCAGATATAAACATGGGTAGAGAAATAAGAAGGAATCACGCCCACATCTTTAATCTTTTGAATATGATCCGGACGGCTATTCTGTACGTGGATCAAAGTCGCACGCATTTCAGGTTTGTAAACACCTTCGTCTTTTAATTTTTTAAATGCACCAAGGGCCTGATCAATCGCTGCATCACCATTTACGTGTAACTGCGCAGTAAATCCATGTTGGAAAACATTTTTCAAACCATTATATAAATACTCATCGGTGTAAATCGGAGAACCTTTATAGTCTTTGCTACGACCTAATGGTGGCACCACATAAGGGATGGTTAACCAGGCTGTTTTTCCTTGCGGAGAACCATCACAAGAAAATTTAAAGCCACCTAATTTCAGACGGTCTGTATATTTCATGAATTCTGGTTTAAACGAATCCAGTTTATCCTTGTACATATCGTAATCCGGGAAATACACGATATCGGCAACCAGTAATTTTTTCGCTGCGGCTTCTTTTAAAAGCGGTACACTTTCGCCCATTGTTCTGCCATCACAAATTGTAGTTTGTCCGTAGCTTAACCACTCTTCCTGTGCTTTCATCAGGTTTTGCATGGCTTGAGACTCTTCTCCCGGTTTTACTTTTGGTACCGGCATCTTCGTCATCAATTTATTTAAAGCCATGAAATTGGCATTCTCTTCCAGTTTTCCATTCAGTTTTCCGGTTTTTTTATCGCGGCCATAATGTCCACCCGGAGGATCTTTAACGGTTTCTGTAATACCCAAAAACTTAAGCATAGCACTATTCGCCACACTCACGTGACCGGAAGCGTGTAAGGCTATAATTGGGTGTGTAGGGGAAATCTGATCCATTTCCGCTAAGGTTGGATTGGTATGTTCTACCATCAGGGCATCGTCGTAACCATTACCTAATAAGGGCATATCTGCCGGCATAGGGTGATCTGCGATGTACTTCTGGATGGTTTTTATCATATCAGGAATCGAATTTACGGTTCCATAAGGGGCAGCAGAAAGATCGATAGCCGACTCCATACCTGCTCTGGAAGTCAGGTGGCCATGTGCATCAATAAAACCAGGCATCAATGTTTTCCCTTGCAGGTCATGAACTTCCGTTTTATCGCCTACATATTTGTCGGCTTCTGCTTTTTTTCCGGTAAATAAAATTTTACCGTCTTTAACTACGATGGCTTCTGCAGTAGGTTCTGCGTCTTCCATGGTTAAAATAGGGCCGCCAAAGTAAATGGCATCGCCCTTATCACCGGTTGTTTTACTTTGACAGCTCAACAACAGCGCGGAAACGAGCAGCTGGAAATAGTATCTTTTCTTCATAATGTATATTTATTTAACACAGATAATGCTTAATAGCTATACATTTTTTGAAGAGCAATTGTTTTAATGTTTTTCAATTACCCCTTTGGGGTTCAGTTCCTTCTGTTTAGCCAGGTTAAATTTATAAAGCTCTTCAGTAGATACCAGTTTTCTGGATACCTTTTCGATGTCCATTCCGGCTTCCGACCATAGGTAAGGTCTGAAACTATAAGATTTGTTTCCATCCAGATTGGCAATAAACTGATCCCAGGTAGACCACCTTAATCCTTTGTAAAAATCAGCAAGGTCGCCATTAAAGCAGAATTGAAGAAATCCCGAATAGCCTAAGTCTAAAGATTCCCATTTCAAACTGTTTGGCGCCAGGTAATACACAGTTTTTAGATCAGCTCCAAAAGCACCGTAATTGATGGCAAAGAAACCACCGATGGCATCATCTGCAATCAGTGTGAAATCCGGTTGATCCCCAAATTCCTGAACAGTTTTTCCTTTATTCCAATCCGGAACCGAACGACTTAACTTCGCATTGCCGGAACCTAAAATTCTTAACCAGCCATTGTCGATCATGATGCCTCCGGTATGGTAAATCACCGCGCCTAAGGTCGAAAATGTAGATACCTGTGCATGATATAAGGCCGTTTTAGCGATTGCTGTATCGGCTTCCAATACCTGGACTTTGTTTTTCGCAGAATCCAGCCATTTTTGAATCAGGGGCCAGGCCGGATCAGTGGTATTGATTAATTCATCCGCAGTCTTCATTTTATCTTGTGCAACACCGGTTATCGAAAAAAGAGTCAGACCGATGATGAAGGCGGTTTTTAGCGTGCTTTTCATAGCTTATCAATATTTTTCAGTAAAGATAAGCGCTTAAAATCAAATCTTAGCGCTTCCTGCTGTTTTCTTAAAAAGAAAAATAGCGCTTAGGTCAATCCCGTGTTTTGTGGCTGATATTCTTCCATTGGTACTAATAGTGTGTTGGTATTGGTCGGGAATAGCGCTTTTTTCAGTTAGGGTTGAGTAAAGTATTGGATAGTGTTGCGTATACTAAAGGTATCGCATAGATACAACAAGAGTAGGTGACCCCTTTCGCTCCCCTATCCGAAGACGCCACTCTTCCAAACCACAACCCGACCAGTACCGACAGTTATCTTTTCTGCGCCTCATGTTTTTTCCAAACCCTAAATGAACGTTTTATTTTAATACTGGCCAGATATTTGATTGTTGTTAAACGAAAAATGTAAGATTCTATGATGATAAATCAGAAGAAAAAGCTCAAAAGAACCGTTTCGCTGGTCAAAATCCTGGCAAAATATGGATTTGGCGAATTGTTGAATTATACCAATCATGAAAACAACAATGAATATGCCTCTTTAACGGTTTATGAGCGGATCCGCATGACTTTAGAAGAGCTTGGCCCAACTTATGTAAAATTCGGACAAGCGTTCAGTATCAGAGAAGATCTTTTACCTAAAGAAATGATCGTCGAATTGCAAAAGCTACAGGACAATGTAGAGGCAAAGCCGATTGAAGTAAGAACCCTGCTTGGCGAAGATCTGAACATAGACCCCGATGCTTATTTTTCACATATCGACGAAATACCTTTTGCCTCAGCTTCCATTTCTCAAGTCTATAAAGCGACCCTGATCAGCGGAGAAAGGGTTATTTTGAAAATTAAACGGCCTGGCATCCGGGAAGTAGTGACTTCCGATATGTTGATCATGAAAGATATCGCTAAATTATTAATCAGCTATAGTGAAGTATTCCGGCGGATAAATCTGGTAGAAGTGCTGGAAGCATTTGAGAAATCTATTTTTCATGAACTCTCTTTTGTAAATGAATTAGACAATATTGAGCGTTTTTCCAGAAACTTTAAAGGGCAGCGGTCGATTTACCTGGCCAAAGTATTTCCGGAGCTTTCAAATGATAATATCCTCTGCATGGAATTTATCGAAGGGGCTAAAATCACCGACAAACAAGCGATTTTACAGATGGAGCTGAAACCGGCTAAGATTGCAGAAAACGGATTGGACTTATACCTGATCCAGGTGCTGGAGCATGGTTTTTTTCATGCCGATCCACATCCGGGAAACCTGATCGTCTTACAAACCGGACAGATTGCTTTCATCGATTTCGGTTCTATGGGCAGTATGATGCCGATTGAAAAGGAAATGCTGGAAGATTTTATCTCCCATTTTATGGCTCAGGATGCCAGAAGATTGATCATGACGCTCAAAAGAATGGCGCTTCGCTTTAATGTAAGCGATGAAAATCAACTGGAACGCGATATTCATGGTTTCTTTAACCTGTTGGAAGGTGCTTCCCTGCAGGAAATGGACATCAAGGAAGTGCTCACAAAATTCTCTGCCATCTTGAATCAGAATGAAATCCTGATGCCAGATCACCTCTACTTGTTGGTTCGTGGAATAGTTTTGATTGAAGGAATCGGCAGAGCGCTGGTTCCGGATTTGAATATTGTAGAAAGTTTACGTCCATATATTCTAAAAATCGCGCTGCGGAAACTCAGTCCGGATGAAATGAAAAAGAATGCGTTAAACCTGCTGAGAACACTGACGGAAGCGATGAAAACTATGCCGGAAGAATTTCAGTCGGTCTTAAGCAAATTAAATAATGGTGAGTTGAAGGTGATTCAGGAGGTGCCACAACTGGAAAGTACCAGGAAAATGATGTCTAGCCTGATGAACAGGTTAATCATGGCCTTGGTCTTAGCTGGTCTGTTGATCGCTTCTGCGATGCTGATTTCCGCCGGCAGGCCTCCGCTATTCCATGGCATCCCGGTGATGGCAGCCATCGGATTACTGCTCAGTTTTATCCTGGCTTTCTGCATTTTTATCCCCCTTATTTTTAAGAAAAAGTAAAATACCAAAGCTGTTTCTCATGCGAATTTTTGTCATAAATATGAAAATTTGACACCCTAAACTGCTGGTTTATGCCCTTGGTATACCTCTTGTAGTGGTTTAAATAGCAATAAATCAGGTTTTTACTAAAAAGAAAGGAGGGTTTTCTATATGCTAAAGAAGTTCCGAAACGAAAAATATAAGAACGGTTTGACCACTCATGTGGGTGATTTTCTGGAATCTTTGCTTCATGATGCTGCGATTTCCGGGGTAAATTTGGCTCCTCAGTTGCAGCTAACAGGCACAGGATCAGTATCAAAAGATGGTCTTGCTGCGGTAGCAAGCGATTATGATCAGGCAAATCTGCATAAAGCATAAACATTTTAGGAGGATTTTTGTTGTCCTCATAATCGTGTCTTTATGATGAATAACGCTTTCTTAGACTTGCCATATTTTATTGGTTAATGGATTTGATGGATTCGACATAAAAAATGAAACGGGTAAAACAGACATCAAATTTTAAATATAAAATCAATACTATGGAAACACAAGTTTTAGGAAGCATCAGAAAGACGGTTAAATATTGGTATTTACTGGCCTTATTGGGCGTAGCCCTTATTTTAGTCGGCGTTTGGGTGTTTATGACCCCCTTAGCCTCTTACATTACCCTTTCGATGTTGTTCGCGGTAACTTTTCTTTTTACCGGAATCATGGAACTGGTCTATGCGATTTCCAATCGCAAATCTCTGGATAACTGGGGCTGGTCGCTGGCCGGTGGTATTGTCGATTTATTAATCGGTATCATGTTGGTCGCAAACCCACAGATTTCATTATTGGTATTGCCATTCTATGTTGGTTTCGCGATTTTATTCCGTTCGATTATGGCTATAGGCTGGTCGATAGAGCTTAAAAAACAACAAGTTCCAAGTTGGGGTAGCTTATTAGGTATCGGTATCATAGGCTTAATTTTTTCTTTCATCATGCTTTGGAACCCGATTTTCGCAGGGATGACCATCGTTTTCTATACTGCCGCATCATTTATTGTGATCGGAATTTTCCAGGTTTACCTTTCCCTGAGATTGAGAAAACTGAAAGACTAATTAGTAACTGAAAAGTATAAAAGCCATAAAACGGAATCTTTTAGAAGATTTCGCATCATGGATTAAAAAAAGGAGAGGTAATCATCAGATTAACTCTCCTTTTTTGTTAATAGATACCCTGATCCTGACTTTAATTTTTGTGAAAGAATTAATTTTTCGATAACATTGCAGCCACGCTTTTGATTAATTGCCCTTTCATGAACTTGCTGTGCATTATTTTACTGTCGCTCTCTACCATAAATAGCCTTACCCTAATTTTTAAGACCGAAAATCAACTGCTGAAGAATAGAATGCTGGGCATCTCGCTACTTTGCTATAACATTTCTTTACTGGTTTATTTCCTCTGGATAGATACGGGTTTTATCGTAGAACACCCACATTTACTGCGCAGCATTAGCCCTTTAATGTATCTGAATGCCCCGTTCTTTTATTTTTATATCAGAAATTCTTTGACGAACCAGAATGGCTTAACAAAATACGATTACTTTCATTTTCTACCTGCTTTGATACATTTGATCGATTTGATGCCATTTTACGGGTTACCCGTAGCAGAAAAGCGGGAGATCGCCAAAATGATTTTTGCCAATAAGGACTTGTTAAATTATATCGGCTCAGGACTAATTCCCATTTCATTTCATTACCTGTTCAGGTTAGTACTTCAGCTTGGGTATCTCTTTTATTGTCTCCATTTAGTTAGAAAATTGCAACCTGATTTTCTGAAAAAGGTCTCCGGAGAAAAGCTTAAAAACTGGTTGTTTCTATCGCTTTCAGTGATGGGGATCATCATTGTGATCAATTTGTGTTTTATGCTATTTACCTATTTTGGAGAGAATCATGATCAGTATTCCGGTCCTAAATTTATTTGTTCCACTATTGCTTTCCTGGGAATCCTGTTTCTTAATGCTTATATTAATTTTAAGCCCGAGCTGGTTTATGGATTTCAATTGGGATCAGCAGTGCCGGAAGGAACGCAGCTGGAAGCAAATGATAAAACTCCGGCACTTAAAGAAAGTATCGGGGAGCTAGTTCCTACAGAAATGGAAATTAAAGATGCGGATCTCCTCCTGGAAAAAATAAGATATGCCCTATATGAAGAAAAGATTTTCCTCAGGAAGGGAATTACCATCATCGACCTGGCCAAAAATATAGAGGTCTCTCCCAAGGTATTATCTGTACTCATAAACCGGAAATTTAAAACTAATTTCAATGAGCTGATCAATAATTATCGGGTGGATTATGCCAAAGAATTAATCGAACAGCATATTTTGGAGCGTTATTCTATCGAAGGTTTGGCCTCCATGGTCGGTTTCAATTCCAGGATTACCTTCTTTAACGCTTTTAAAAAGAAAGTCGGATTTAGTCCCAAAGAATATTACAAGACTAAGCTAAGTGTTAGTCCCTCAGTTTTTTAATAGATTTTTCTGTCTGATTTTATTCCTGCAGCAACCTGGCTGTGTTGTTTCAAAACCCTCTTTTGAAACAACCAAAGGTTGTATCTCCGCTTTAATTTGTAGTATTTCGTCTCAGCAAGCAGCTCACAATGATAAGGGGAGTGCTTTTTAGGAATCTAATCATATACTTGCCAGTTGAGCTTTTTAGCTCCTGCAATCAAGATATTTTAATACGCTCAATCAAGGGCGGCCGGAGTAGTTCGGCCGCTTATTTCTCCTTTCCTGATTCCCGGATTTTCCAACTCAAAACGACCCTTTACAAAACCAATACCAGTGTTCCGCCAATAATTAATAAGGCACCTATGGCCGTTTTTATCGTCAGTGTTTCTCCCAGAAAAACGACAGAAAGTAAAATCGTAATCGCCACACTGGCTTTATCTACCGGAGCAACCTGAGAAACTTTCCCCATTTGTAGCGCTTTAAAATAAAAGATCCAGGAAAGACCGGTCGCAATGCCCGAAAGGATTAGAAAAGTCCAGTTCATCCGCGATAAACCACCTAAGCCTGCACCGGCATGTTTATAAAAAACGATGGTCCAGGCCAATACTAAAATAACGACCGTACGAATGGCTGTTGCGAGGTCGGAGTCTACTCCTTTGATGCCGATTTTAGCAAGAATTGCCGTTAGTGAAGCGAAAACGGCCGATAACAATGCATATATCCACCACATAAATTAATTTTTTAATGGAATATAAGGTTAATTCTATAGGAATCTGGTAGTTGAACTTCAAAAAGTCCACAGATTCTGTCGGTAATTTGGAGCAGAACTTATTATTGACCATTTATTTTTTATGCTATGCGAAGATTCCTTTATATAATTTTACTGATGCTTGTTTTTTTCTCCGGAGGGGCACAGACCATTAAAATCACCCTCTCCGGCCGTATTAAAGATGGCCATACCCAATTACCACTGTCCTTTGTTAATGTTGGACTAAAATCTATGAAAGACAGTAGTTTTGTGGCCGGAACGGTCACAGATGATGATGGACTTTTCAAAATAGCCGCGTTAAATAGCGGCAGTTATCTCCTGATTATCTCTTTTATTGGGCATCAAAAGAAAAGTCAGGAAGTGTTAATCGGACAATTGTCGTCATTTCTGGATCTGGGGGTAATCCTACTTCAACCGGAGGTTAAAAACCTGTCAGAAGTGGTGATTTCTGCTAAACAGGAGTCTTTGAGCAGCAAAATGGATAAGAAAACTTTCAATATGGCCGATCAGTTGAGTCAGGGAGGGGGTTCTGTATTACAGGCGATGAAAAATTTGCCGGGAATCAGTACCAGTGCTGATGGAAAACTCATGTTGCGGGGCAGTGATAAAGTCTCGGTGCTGATCGATGGGCGGCAAACGGCATTAACTGGTTTTGGCGGACAAGCGGGGCTGGATAACATTCCGGCATCAGCCATTGAGCGCATTGAAATCATCAATAACCCTTCGGCTAAATTTGATGCAAATGGTAATGCAGGGATCATTAACATCATTTATAAACAACATAAACAGGAAGGTTGGAATGGGAAAGTAGGCCTTACCACAGGTGTAGGTGTCCTTTGGGAGAAAAAAGAAAACCTGCCGGGCATTCGTCCACAATACCAGGGAACACCTAAAATCAATCCTTCTCTATCACTCAATTACCGGAAAAACAAGCTGAATACCTTCATGCAGGCAGATTGGCTTTATACCCAAACCCTGAATCGCAATGAATTTGCGACCCGGATTTACGATACCGGGGAAGTCATCCGACAACAGGTAAAACGCAATAGAAATACTTCTTATGCCACGCTAAAAGCTGGTGCGGACTGGAATCCTGACGAGCAAAATGTGTTCTCTTTTTCTGGATTGTTTAACCGCGAAAAGATCATCGATAGGGGAGATGTCCCTTATTTCAATGAAGATTTATCGGCCAGGCAGCGCCTATGGCAGTTTCTGGAAGATGAAGTAAAATACACGGCAACGGCAACTGCCAGTTACCAGCATAAATTTAAGCAACCGGGACACCTGCTCAATGCCGGTTTTAACTATACCTTTCACAGGGAGGATGAGCAATATTTTTTTACCAATATAATGCCCGCATTTACCGGAGAGGATGCTTTTAAATTGCTTTCCGATGAACGTGTATCCGATCTGACCGTCGATTATCAGCGTCCGCTAAAACATGGCAGGGTAGAAGCTGGTTTGAAACTCCGCAACAGAACTATTCCTGTAAATATGCAGTTCTTTCCGGGCCTCAACTCTCCCCTGGATGTCAATGCCGGTGGTTGGGCAGATTATAAAGAAACGATACCTGCGCTATATGGTAATTACGTTTTTGAAAGCGCAAAGATTGAACTGGAAGCAGGCATGAGGTTAGAATATGTGAAGGTAAATTATGAGGTAAATCCCAATCATCCAACCTATAAAAGCAGTGGGTATGACTATACACGTCCTTTTCCAAACCTTCGGTTTGCGTATAAGCTCAATGCGCAAAATAAGCTGTCAGTCTTTTATAACCGTCGGGTAGACCGCCCTAATGAGGTGGATATCCGGATATTTCCGAAATATGATGAGCCTGAATTGATTAAAGTAGGGAATCCGGGTTTACGTCCGCAGTTTACAAATAGCCTGGAACTGGGTTATAAGAACAACTGGACGAAAGGATCGTTCTACTTCGCCATCTATCAGCGGAATACGGAGGGAACCATCAGCAGGATCGCCACGCAAGCGCCGGGAAGCAACCTGATTTATAATGTGTTTCAAAATGCAGGCCAAAGTAGTAATACTGGTGGAGAAATGGTGGTTCAGCAGGAAATGACACCCTGGCTCAATATCAACCTGAATGCCAATATTTATCAGAATAAAATTGATGCTTTTACCGTAGAGAATCTTTATCCGGTTCCGGTAGTTTATACCGCCGGAAAAGACGAGTTGATTTCCGGAAATGTGAAGCTGAACGGGCAGTTTAAAATTCTAAAATTCGCAGAGATGCAGTTGACAGGGATTTATCTGGCGCCAGACCTGTTGCCACAAGGAAGAATTGCTTCCCGTTTCTCCTTAGACTTCGGGTTGAAAAAGTCATTGCAAAAAGGAAAAGGAGAAGTTTTTCTGAATGGAACGGATCTTTTGAATACCCTACAAATTAAAAAAACCATTCAGGGGAATGGTTTTCATTTGATCAGTACCGATTACTATGAAACCCAGGTATTCAGATTGGGCTATAGTTATAAATTTTAAAATTAAATTAAGGTTGGGAAAATGCGATCCCAACCTTAACTTTTATATTATTTCTGTACAAATTCTGTGTTTGCAGTCAAAGTAACTTCTTCACCTAACATTGCAGCACCGTATTTAGTACCAAAGTTAAAGTCAGCTCTTTTGATTGTTCCAGTCACTTTGAAACCAGCAGTAGGTTTTTTAGACATTGGATTAGTGGTTACACCTCTTAAAACTGCATCTAATGTAACTGCTTTAGTTACACCGTGGAAAGTAAGGTTACCAGTAACTTTGTATTTGTTACCGCCAACTTTCTTCACTGAAGTACTTTTGAAAGTTAATGTAGGGTATTTCGCTGCATCAAAGAAGTCTTCACCTTTCAAATGACCATCTCTTTGATCATTGTCTGTGTTTACAGAGTTTACATCAGCAGTTAAAGTAATCACTGCATCAGAGAAATCTGGTTTTGAAGAAACGATCGTAGACTGGAATTTTTTGAAAGATCCTTCTACATCAGAGATCATCATGTGCGTGATCTCAAAACCTATTTTAGAGTGAGCTGCATCAGCTTCCCAAGTCGTTTGTGCATTAGATTTGAAAGAAAAAAGGGTAGTACCTAAGACTACTGCAGCTAAAATTAATCTTTTCATTGTTTTATTATTGATGGGTTTTTAAATATTTGATGCAAATAGAAGGATTAATTGCAGCATTATTCTTGACCTATGATAAGAAAAACAAAAAGAACAAAAAGGCAGACCTTATTCCTTAGCGAATTTATCGGCAATCAGGTTTAAATTAATCCCATGTTCCAGGTAGGCTTTCAGGCCGTCCAGAACAGTGGTAAAACCACCACTGGCCCCATTGATTTCTGCCAGTAATTCATCCCCGCGGGTCTTAAATCCAGATTGTTTGATGGTTACATAAGTCGTTTCCGGACTAGTGGCTTCAAATAAGAATTCTACCAGCGTAGCATATTGATCCCATTCTACTGCGATTTTTTCATTGGGTATGATTTCTTTGACCAGTACCGTACTCGATACCTTGTACATCTCCCATTCCCAGGTTATACTTTTGCCGGTCTCCAGCTGACCGCTACTTTTGGTAAACCAGAAGTTTTTGGTGATTTCAGGATCAATAAATGCCTGGAAAACGCTGGCAACAGGTTTTCTGATTAACATTTGTGCTTCTACAAGGGCTCCGTTATTTTTCATAAAAATAAGATTTTATCAACAACCAGTCTCCCCAAATTAAAATTCCGATTATAATAACTGACCGCAATTGCAAAAGGCATGGGGCTGAAAATTAAAGTATTATAAAACTAGCTTTTATTTTTATAATTTCGTTCCGGGGAATAATTGTAATGTTGGAATATAAAATACTCAGTGACCGGGAATTGACCAGCCTGCTCAGAGTAGGTGATAGACACGCCTACACTGAGATTTATAATCGTCATAAAAACTTACTTCAAAATCATCTGTATAAAAAACTAGGAGACCTGGAACTGGTTAAAGATGTATTACAAGACCTTTTTGTGAAGCTTTGGGATCATAAATCAGAGATGCCCCTCACTGATAACCTCCCTGGTTATTTGTTCTGTGCCGCAAGAAATCGTGTTTTTAACCACCTGGCGCATCAACAAGTCGCCTCTAAATACCTCAGTTCCATCCAGAATTTTATCAATGAGGATAATTATATTACTGATTTGGTGATTCGGGAAAAGGAGTTCGCTCAAATTATCAGGCAGGAGATTGAAGCATTACCTGCTAAAATGAGAGAGGTCTTTGTGCTGAGCCGTGAAAGACACCTCTCTCATGAAGATATTGCGAAACACCTCAACCTATCTCCCCAAACAGTTTCCAAACAAATCAGCAATGCCCTGAAAATTTTGAGGGTTAGACTCGGTGTTTTATTCTATTTCCTGTAGAAGAAAAAAATATATTTTCAAATCATCTACCTGTTCGGGTACCCTTTAGCTGTTATAGTTTAAAAGAAGAAAATTCTTGATTACTTATGCAAAAAGAAGAAGTACCTGATTTATTAAAGAAATATCTCGCAGGAAATTGCTCGGCGGAGGAACAAGGGATGTTGGAAACCTGGTACCTTAAGCAGGAGGAAGCCGGATTGCCGGAGATTTCTCAGGAAAAAAAAGACGAGCAACTGGAAGAAATATGGGCTTTTCTCCAAAATAAACTGGATCTCCCGGCAGCGCAGCATCCGATAACAAACTCAGCGATCCGCTCTTTATGGCCAAAGATGGCAGCAGTAGCAGCCATGGTGCTGATTACATGCAGTATCGGTTTCTATTACTATAATTTACCGGATAAAATCAGCGCAGTTCCTCAGGAGAAAATCAGTCATACCTTGCCCGGTTCAAAAAATAAGGCCATGCTCACCCTTGCTGATGGCCGGACGATTGCATTAGATGAAGTTAGCAATGGTGAAATTGCGAAACAAGCTGGGGTAACCATTACCAAAGCGAAAGATGGTTCCCTGGTTTATACGGGAAAGGCTCAGAAAAGTGCTTATAATAAAATTGCTACCCCTATAGGCGGACAGTATCAGATCAGTTTGCCGGATGGGACAAAGGTATGGCTCAATGCGGCTTCCACTTTGAGTTATCCAGCGGATTTTACCGGGGATAAACGGGCGGTAAGACTACTTGGTGAGGCTTATTTTGAAGTGAAGAAGAATAAGAAAATGCCTTTTGTAGTGTATACCAAAGGACAGGAAATAGAGGTTCTAGGCACACATTTTAATGTAGATGCTTATGAAGAGGAGAGCCAGACAAAAACTACGCTATTGGAAGGTAGCGTGGCCGTTAAATTAGTTGGCTCTGCTGCAAAGGCGCTCCTTAAACCCGGGGAGCAAGCCGTATTTGAATCCGGTCATCTGGACGTGTCTGCTATTGATGTGGCAGAAGTGATGGCCTGGAAAGAAGGCTATTTCCTGTTTCAGGATGAAGATATCCATGCCATCATGAGGAAAATAGCCCGATGGTATGATGTGGAAATAGCTTATGCAGCAAATATCAGTTCCAAAAAAATCGGTGGTAATATTTCCAGAGATAAATCGCTTGAAACCGTCTTAAAAACACTCTCCAATACAGATAAATTTAATTTTAAAGTCGAAGGAAGGAGGGTTACAGTGATGCCTTAAATTTTACTAATTAAAGGCCTGTAACAAAAAAACCAGAAGCGTTGAAGCCGCTCCTGGTTAATAAAGTTTTTACAGGTATCCATTTTATAAAACACGAACGCCTTATAAATGACCAGGAACGAGGGTTACAGCACCGCTATGCCTCGTTCATTAAAAACCAACTAAACCAAATGTATGAATTTATAACCTTTAATTCCTGCGGCTATCGCCGTATGAAGCGTAAAATATTATTGACAATGAAGCTGACCGTCCTGTTGTTGATGTCCTGTTTATTACAAGTTAGTGCTGCCGGTTTTGCTCAAAAGAAAATTACACTTTCTGAGCAGAATGTCTCCCTGAGGAAAGTCCTTAAAGAGATTTCCAGACAAAGTGGTTTCGACCTTGTTTTTGTTTCCGATGCATTGAAACTGGCCAGGCCGGTAAACATCAATGTGAAAGAGGTGAGCCTGGAAGAAGCTTTGAAACATAGTTTCAGGAACCAACCGATGATTGTTTATGTCATTGAAGGGCAGAGTGTGATTGTGAAAGATAAAAAGATCAGCCCTGCATCCCTAAATCAATTGATCGGATTGGCGGGGATTGAGGTAAGGGGGAAAGTGCTGGATGAAACCGGACAAGGCGTTCCCGGAGCCACGGTAAAAGTGAAAGGCACCGGACAAGGGGCGGTAACGGATAATAACGGGCAGTTTCTTTTGAAAGGTGTAGATGAAAATGCAACCCTACAGGTTTCTTACCTGGGCTATATCAGTCAGGAAGTAAAACTTAACGGCCAAAAACAACTGACTATCAAATTACAGGCTGACCTTGGGGAGCTGAATGAGGTGGTGGTAGTGGGTTATGGTACACAAAAGAAGGTTAACCTAACCGGGGCAATATCGGTGGTAAAAGGCGATGAGCTCGAAAATAGACCGGTTGTGAATGCCACTCAAAGTTTGCAGGGACTAGCTCCGGGATTAAATGTTTCGGTAGGTGGCAACACCAAACCAGGACAAAGTTTTAACCTGAATATCAGAGGCGCCGGAAACTTAAGCGGTGGAGATGGACCTTTTGTATTGGTAGATGGAATGGCCATGTCATTAGCCGATGTAAATCCGAATGACATCGAGTCTATTTCCATCTTGAAAGATGCAGCAGCATCCGCTATTTATGGTGCAAGAGCACCTTACGGGGTGATTTTGGTGACCACAAAAAAAGGAGTAGCCGATAAAACCACCTTAACTTATTCCAGTAACGTAGGACTAACCTCTCCCTTATTGCTGCCAAAAATGGCCAATTCCTATGATTTTGCAACTTATTTCAATACGGCAACTTTCAACGCCACAGGAAGCAAGCAGTATTCTGAGGAAAAACTGGCCTTGTTACAGCAGTATATCAAGGATCCTACAGGAATGAATATCTTTCCGGAAGCCAATGATAACTTCTATTCGAACTGGGAAAATACCTCAAACGGGGTTGCCAATACCGATTGGTTTGCCTTTCATTATAAGCCTTATGCCTTGCGACAATCGCACAATGTAAGCGCCAGTGGTGGAAATAAGAATACGCAGTTTTTTGTGTCGGGTGCCTATTATAATGAAGGTGGAAGCATGCGTTATGCAGATATCAATTACGATAGATAAAACCTGAATGCGAGTATCAGCTCTCAATTGACCAGTTGGGTGAAACTAAAGTTAAACACCAAATTCACGCAGTCTACTTCTAAAACTCCATTCGCGGGTTTTGAATCTTTATTTTTTCATAACCTGGCCAGGATGAGACCCAATATTTCTCCTTACGACCTCAATGGGAATTTTTCGGAAATGTCTAATGTCCCTTATCTGCAATCTGGTTCCAGTGATGTGGTTAAAGAAAATACCCTGGCTATTTTGCCGGGTTTAGAATTTGAACCGGTTAAAAACTGGAAAATCATGGCCGATTTTAACCTCCTGAAGAAAAATACGAATGAGGATATTTTGAAATTGCCGGGACTGATTTATGGAATTGACGGCACGCCCAAGTTTGTAAACAGGTCCGAATATAATATCCCTTTACTAGGTGGATATTCCCGTAATATGGGTTCCACCAATTACTTCTCCCCGAATGTATACAGTTCTTACAACTACACCCTGAATGAAGATCACAATTTCAGTGTAATGGCAGGTTTTCAACAGGAATTGAATGAGTATAAATACCTTTCTTCTTCAGTTCAGGATTTGATTAGTACAACAAGACCTGGTATTTCTCTGGCTACCGGGGCTCAGACTACCCAGGAGTTACGGAACCATTGGGGAACACAGGGCTTTTTTGGGAGGTTTAACTACAATTATAAAAGTAAATACCTGGTAGAAATCAATGGCCGTTACGATGGTTCTTCCCGCTTTGCATCAAACAGCAGATGGGGGTTTTTCCCTTCTTTCTCCCTGGGATACAACCTCGCTCAGGAGAAATTTATGGAGCCATTTAAAGAACACATCAGTATGCTTAAACTGCGTGGATCTTATGGTTTCTTAGGAAATCAATCCGGTGCAGGTCTTTATTCTTATGCGCAATCGATGAATGTCACCGTTCCGGGACCATCAGGAGCCGGAGGGCCATGGTATTTTCAAAATGGTAGAGAAGCATATATCAATGCTCCGGTACCATTTAATCCGGGTGTGACCTGGGAAAAAGTGCAAAATGGAAACATCGGATTAGATTTCGAAGCGCTGAATAGCAGACTTAGCGGGAGTGTAGATGTTTTTCAAAGAAGTACAAAAGATATGTTAGGTCCGGCTCTGGATATTGCCGATATGTATGGGGGTATTCCTCCAAAAAGTAATAATGCGAACCTGAGAACCAATGGATGGGAATTGTCGCTAACCTGGCGTGATCAGCTGGATAATGGTATTCAATATTCCCTGACTGCCATGTTATCTGATAATAAATCGGTCGTTACTAAATACCAGAATCCTACCAATAGTGATCCTGCCAATGCCTGGTACGAAGGCAAAAAAGTAGGTGAAATCTGGGGATATAGAGCTTCTGGTTTGATTCAAACACCGGAAGAGGCCGCTGCTTTTAATAAACTAAACCACTCTTTCCTGTCTGCAGTAAATTGGGTGCCCGGAGATGTGAACTACCTTGATCTGAATGGTGACGGGAAACTTGACAGAGGAAATAATGTACTTGGTGATACCGGAGATTTGAGTATTATCGGTAATGCTGCCGCCAGGTATGCTTATTCTTTCAACGGCTATATCCAATGGAAAGGAATCTCTGTTTCTGCCTTATTCCAGGGGATTGGTAAAAGAGATTACGTGCCGGGATCCAGTGATGTTTATTTCTGGGGTGCAGGTTCTTTAGCTCAGGTAACCGTCTTTAAAGAACACTTAGATTATTGGACGCCACAAAATACCGGTGCTTATTATCCAAATCCTTATGCAGCACCTGCTGGTTCTGCAGGCTCCTTTATCAGTAAAACTGAACAGGTGGCCGATAGGTACATTCAAAATGCAGCTTACCTCAGGTTAAAAAATGCCACCATCAATTATGCCTTACCAGAACGATGGACCAAAAAGCTAAAGATGAGTAAAGTGAGTGTATTTGTAACTGGTGAAAACTTGTTTACGATTACCAAACTGGCAAAAATGCTGGATCCTGAAACCATCGCCGGAGTTAATAGTAATGATGCCGGAAAAATTTACCCTTTAAGCAGGGTGTATGCAATGGGTGTAAATATTGGGCTATAAAAAGATAAGAAAATGAAAAAGAATTTAAATATAGGTTTGCTATTAGGCCTGCTGTTTGTTTTTTCTGCCTGTAAGAAAAACTTCCTTGACCTGGAGCCACTGGATACTTTAAGTACCACGAATAGTCTCGCTTCTACCAATGAGTTGAGAATGTATATGAACCAGTTTTATCAGGGTGCTTTCCCCGGCCAGCCAACTGGTATTGGCGGGGCAGGTATTGCTTTTAATGATGCAGGGACAGATAACATGATTTTCTCTTCCATAAATACGCGTACCAGTGGACTTTTTGCCCTGAGTAATGCCACTGGAATAGGAGAATATAGCACGATTAGAAATCTGAACTATTTCTTTGAGAATTTTAAAAATGCAAAAGGACAGGTTGCTGAGAATCAGAAGTACTTAGGAGAAGCACGCTTTTTTAGAGCATATACTTATTTTAATATGCTGAAAAAAATTGGCGGGGTAACCTGGGTAAACCGCGTATTACCGGGAGAGCCGGAATTAATGGAAGTACCAAGGGACTCCAGAATCTTAGTTGTGGATTCTGTATTGGCAGACCTGGATCAGGCGGTGGCTTTATTGCCAATAGCGAGCAATAGCGCGAGCATGCGTCTTCATAAAGATGTGGCAAGAGCTTTCAAGTCGAGAGTAGCGCTATATGAAGCAACTTGGCAGAAATACCATAAAGCTAAAAATGATCCTTTTTTCACCAAAGACATCAGTCCGGAGAAGATTCAAAGTTATTTTGAACAAGCCAGGGATGCGGCATCTGCCGTAATGACTGCCGGTAAATGGTCAGTTTATACCACCGCTAAGCCTTTGGAAGATTATGGAAACCTGTTTATTACCACAGACCTTTCTACAAATCCGGAAATTCTGCTTTGGAAGAAATACAATGCCAATGACAATATCGCGCATAGTGTGAGTAAATATACCGGTACAGCTGGGGCTGATCTGGGCTTAACATTGTCTTTGGTGGATGATTATTTAACCAGAGATGGCCGACCTTTTCTAGGTACAGAACGTGCTGAGGCACAGAAAGTGTACGCTCAGGAATTAAGTCCGGTATTAAGAGACCCGCGTTTGGGACAAACCGTAGGCATTCCTGGTAAACCTTTAAGGCCTTCGGTAGTGGTTCCTGGGTACCCACCGATCAATCAGACTGGTTTTAATAAAAGTACAACAGGTTATCCGCTCTATAAATTTTTAGAATATAATAATGCTGCTGCGGTAGCTGACGACTTTAAAAGTGTGGCTCCGGCCATCGCTTTTCGCTATGCAGAGGTCTTGTTAAATTATGCTGAAGCAGTAGCAGAATTGAACGGAGATCCTACCGCAATTGCAAATGCGATCAACCCATTGAGGGCGCGTGTTGGCATGCCTGCAATTGATTTCAACAGAGAATATAATACCGATGCTACTTATCCTTTCCGGAACCTGAGCAATGTAATCCAGGCAGTAAGGAGAGAGCGTAGGGTGGAGCTGGCCGCAGAAGGAATGCGTTTAGATGACATCATGCGTTGGGCAGCAGCCGGGGAGTTGTTGATTGGCAAACGCCAGTTGGGGACGCTTTTTGTGGGTAGCGATATGACCAGTCAGAATGTTACCGGTGGATTTTATAGTGCTTCCTTATTGTATTATGATACTGCTCCGGCTGGGAAATCCGTAAATCTTTACCTGAATGGCAATCCTGGTGATGCCAGAAGATATATCGATCCTTTCAAAAGCATCTTGCCAAATGGCTCTGGTTTTAATCCGGAAAGAGATTATTTGTTGCCGATTCAACAGCGAATGCTACAGTTAACCGGACAGAAATGGGTTCAAAATCCAGGATGGTAATCACAATTTAAACAGAAAAGAATGAAAACATTTAATCATAAATTGAAAGTCTTGCTTTTTGTCATGCTGATTGGACTTTCCTTTTCCTGTAAAAAGGAAAATATCTCGCCAAAGCCTGAACCCACACCTTTCTCCGCAACGCTGGAAAGCGGTGTAACCACTCTCCCGGCAGCGGGTGGAAAACTGAACATCAAGATCAGTGCAGGTGCTGATGGCTGGTGGATTACCAGTCCGCAGATAGATTGGTTAACGATTACCAGAATCTATGGTTCAGGAGATTTTACACTCCCGGTTACCGTAAAACCAAATACAAGTGGGCTTGCGAGAACTGTTACTATAAAAGTAAATCCTACCTTTAACCTTCAGGCAGTTACTTTTAACATCACCCAGGATAAATAAATCTTTCAGGCGGTAGGTTAGACCGCCTGAAAACTAAACCTTTAAACCACACAATGAAAAAACTTTCCCTATTATTTTTAATGCTTTGCGGACACTTGACCTATGCCCAACAGCAGCCCAACATTATCATTATTGTTTCCGACGACCATGCTTTTCAATCGATTGGTGCTTATGGCAGCAAGCTGATGAAAACACCTTCGATTGACAGGATTGCCAAAGAAGGTGTCCGTTTTGATAAAGGTTATGTAACCAATTCTATCTGCGGACCTAGTCGAGCGGTAATTTTAACCGGAAAATACAGCCATAAAAACGGTTTCAAAGACAATGAACATTCCAAATTTGATGGCAGTCAGGATTCTTTTGTGAAACAACTGAGAAATGGCGGATATCAAACCGCATGGATCGGGAAATGGCATTTGGAAACTACCCCACAGGGATTTGACCATTGGCAGGTACTGCCTGATCAGGGACAATATTACAACCCGGATTTCCTGATGCAGGATGGGACTAAGAAAAGATACGATGGTTATGTGACCAATGTTGTGGAAGATGTAGCCGAAGAATGGCTGGATCAACGTGACCAGTCGAAACCTTTTTGCCTGGTGATTGGCCATAAGGCTACCCACCGTGTATGGTTGCCGGATACTGCCGATATGGGGATGTTCGATAAAGTAACTTTCCCTTTGCCAGCTAATTTCTATGACGATTATAAAACCCGTGAAGCCGCGAAAATTCAGGACATGAGTATCGCTAAAACGATGATCATGGGTTATGATTTGAAAATGTTCGGATCAGAAGCGGAAGCAGATAGAGAAGGTTCCGTGAAACGGATGAATGCTGCGCAAAGAGCAAAATTCAATGCGTATTATCAGCCGATAGCAGCAGATCTGAAAGCTAAAAATCTAACCGGAAAAGCATTGACGGAATGGAAATTTCAACATTATATGCGCGATTATTTAAGTACGGCCGCTTCTTTAGACCGCAATATCGGCAGAACGCTGGATTACCTGGACAAACAGGGGTTAACTAAAAATACCATCGTTATTTATATGTCTGATCAGGGTTTTTACCTTGGAGAACATGGCTGGTTCGACAAAAGATTTATTTATGAAGAGTCTTTCCGTACGCCAATGGTGATGCGTTACCCGGGGGTGATTAAACCAGGCACAGTATCAAAAGATTTTGTCATGAACCTGGATATTGCGCCAACGATGCTGGATGCTGCTGGAATTGCCATCCCTACAGCGATACAGGGAAAATCAATGCTTCCTCAACTGAAAGATCCTAAAATAGCAGGTAGAAACACGATGTTTTACCATTATTATGAAAATGGAGAACATAGCGTATCGCCACATTTTGGCATCAGAAACAAAAGGTATAAGCTGATCCGTTTTTATACACGCGTGAATGGCTGGGAGCTGTTCGACCTGAAAAAAGATCCTAATGAAATGAATAATCTATACGGTAAGAAAGGTTATGAGCAGGTTACTGCTGAAATGACTAAGGAGTTGAAGGCACAGATCGCAAATTATGACGATCAGGATGCAGCGGCTATTTTAGCCAAAGGACTATAAACGAGAAAGCCGGTTTGCAATCTATATTTGCAAACCGGCTTTTTTCGTTGTTAATGTCTTTGATTGGCACCCGATTTGGCTGCCTTTTCTATTTTGAAGAAGTTAGTATGTACATTTTTAAGCACTAAAGTCAGACAGGTTCCTGCCACAAATGGGAAGGTAAGCAAGGTGAAATTAAAGCTTGCCATTAGCCAGGCCACAAACAGCGCCAATACTACTGATAATAGTACCCAAAATCCATCCATTACTTTCGTTCCCGCAAAAACAATGGCGCACAATACCGCATTGTAACTGCCTAATCCCATGGCAATACTTTCCTGTGGATTTAAGGATAAACAGCTGGAAATTGCAGCTGCAACTACGCCTGCGGCCATCGCATAAAGCGCAGAGATTGGAGAACTGATAAATACAGCAATAAAAAATAACAGTCCGGCAATGGTGCCACCCTGAAAAATAACTTGTCCGAAGCCACGGAAAGCATGCGCAAAATCTTCATTCAGCTGCGTTTCCATCATCAATACATCAGATGGTGCTACCGGGTATAACTGATGGAAAATGTATAGCAAAATCCAGGTTACAAATACAAAGGGGAAAGTGAATACCGGTATTTTCTTCACAATAAAAAAGTGTTGTAGCATCGTGGCCAGAATAGCGCCAATGACAATCGCGATCCAGATGACCGCCACAGATTGAAAATAGAAGGGTAAGGCTACGCCGACTAAGGCCGCACTGAAGCCATACAGTCCACTTTCTATTTCTTCTTCTTTGTATTTTAAAACTTGCGCGGTGATGGTCCCACATAGCGTAGCGAGGATGGCGCCAATTCCCATTTGCAGGGAGCCACAAAATATGCCGGCTAAAAACAGGAGGCCTGTCCATGCGTTTTCCTGTAACATGATTTGTCCGATGCCCTTTAGTACAGGGTCGAGTAGAGGGATTCTTTGCGTTAATGATTTCATATAGTTGTATTAAAAAAAAACAAGGATAGCCCGGAGGGGCTTCCTGTTTCCTTAAACTTAGCAATAAAATCTAAGGGATCACGTTGTGAAAATCAATTAAATGATATATTTGTGGCAATGAAAACGATAAAACACTTATTTCTATTGGTTTGCGCAGCGGTATGCTTTGCAGGCTGTGCTAAAGAATTCGATCAGGAAAAGCAATTTGCAAAAGATAAAGAGCTGATTCAAAAATTTATTGCCGATCAGAAAATTCCTAATGTAAAAGAAGATCCATCAGGCTTATTTTATCAGGTGATTAAAGATGGAGAAGGTACCGTTATTTACAATGGAAATACCGCTATTACTGCTCAGTACGAAGGCAGGTTGTTGAATGGTTCTGTATTTGATAATGGTGGTGGAAAACCGATCAACTTTACGTTGGGTGGTGTAATTCCAGGATGGCAGATTGGTATTTCTAAAGTTCAAAAAGGAGCGATAATCCGTTTACTGATTCCTTCTAAACTGGCTTATGGGAATGAAGGTCAGAGTGGAATCCCTGCAAGTTCAGTACTTGATTTTACAGTGACTTTAGTTGACGCTAAATAACCCCGATAAAATTTATTCAAATAATCAGCAAGCGCTGTTCAAAATAAAACGCCCTGCAAATGCTATTTTTAGTTTGCAGGGCGTTTTGTTTCTTATCGTTACACAGGTTTAAAGTAGCCTTACCTTTTCAGGGCATAGAAAAAGCCATTGGCATCGCCAAAATAAAGCAAATCCTGATCTACTTTAGGGCTGGCCAGGATCGCTCCTAAAGCAAGAATTCTTTTTTCTACTTCCAGGTAGTTCTTCCCATCCGGATCAATATCTTTTCTGACTTTATCATTTTCATCAAATAAAGCGGCATAATGTTTCTTGCTTTCCTCTGTCTGGAAGCTGGTATTTACCTTTCCGGTTTCTGGATTCACAAAATAAACCCTGCCATTGAAGCATCCGAAAACCAGTTCTTTGTTCATCATAACAGCAGCACCATAAACCCTCATATTGAGCGGCAATGTCCATTTGATATCGCCATAGGTAGTACCCATGCGGTGAAATTGATGGGTATCTGAAGTACCTACATAAAGTTGGTCCTGGTCAAGTAAAGGTGTCGCAATGATCCAGCTACCGCCTTCTTTGCGGTTCCATTGCCCGGTTCCGGTTTTTAAACTGAGGGAATATAGGTTGTAATCACGGCTTCCGAAAAATACGGAGCTTTCGTTTGTACTGGCTGCTTTTTGTATTTCTCCTTTTGGGAAATACAGGTCGCCAACGGTTTTAAACTTCCAGATGAGCTGGCCACTTTGGGTATCTAAAGCATAAAAAAAGCCGTCATAACTGCCTATAAGTACTTTCTTGTCTTTAATTACCGGAGTAGCATGTACAATTCCACCGGTCTTAAAAGACCAGATCTTTTTTCCGGATTGTAAATCCAGCGCATAGACACTGCTGTCGCCGCTACCGATATAAACCCGGCCTTCTGCCACCACAGGGGAGGAAAGGTAATAATCCCAGGCATCATATTGCTGTTCGCCTTTGGTGGTAAAACTCCAGAGAAGTTGTCCGCTGCGCTGGTCTAATGCGTATACTTTTCCATCCGCACTGGAAAAAATCACTTTGTCTTCATAAATCAGCGGATCTGAATGTACGGCCCCCTTCGTTTTATATTCCCAGATCAATTTTCCTGAAATTTTGTTTAATGCATAGAAACTGTGGTTACCACTTCCGAAATAAACCATTTGGTTGTGAATAGCCGCTGTTCCGTATACCGCAGCACCCGTGTTGAATTTCCACAACACCTGAGGTTGTGAACTGCTTTTAAGGTTCAGGAGAATGAAAAATAAAAAAATCAGTAATCTGATTGATGGTCTGAAAGTTGAGGGTATTGTTTTCATAGGGAAAAAGTTCTTTTGAACTGCACTCAAATTTAGAGTGCGAAATGATAGTGAAATTGAACCTGTTTATAAATATATAAAAATAACTTAGCTGTAATATTATTGCTTATCTTAATGAAATCAATATGATGGAGTCCTCTGACCATACTATAGTTTATTATGCCTGAACCTAACGCTCTCTTCAGTCATAAACGTTTGATGTTTTTTGTGTTTTTACTAGCCTTAGGGTTCGGTAGCAAAGATGTGTTCTCTCAAATCGCAGAGGTCAGGAATCTGGAATCCAGCCTGCCTAAGATTAACGATAGCATCCGATATGTCGATGTACTCAATCGCATTGGGATGCTTTCCCACCTTCAATACCGGGATTCCTGTCTCTATTATGCACAAAAAGCACAGGGAATTGCCCTTAGACATGACTATAATAAAGGAATCGCTGATGCGCTAAACAGCCAGGGGATTTATTATATAGCCATTAACAACTACCTTTCTGCGAAATATTTTAGCGATGCCCTTCGGATTTATAAAAGAATAAATGATGAAGAAGGTGTTTGCCAGGTGCAGATGTATATGGCCAGTCTGATTTTTGTGAATAAATCAGGAGGCGATGCCCAGCAATATATCCATGAAGCTTACGAGAAAAGTAAGACTTTGAAAAAGGATTCTATCCGCTCTATCCTCATCAGCAAATACCTGGATATTGATACAAATTTAAGCGAAACGCGTTTTAAGGGCTTGTTTGACGAAGGTTATGCCATTGCAAAAAAGTATCAGGACCATCGCATGATGATTTTTTATTCCGCCACTGCCGGTGTTAGCCTGTACGACGCAGGGGAGAAACAGGCAGGGCTGGATACTGTATTAAATGCCTTGAAGCAGGCTGATTTGATGGGTTTTGAAAGTGTGAAGGTCTGGACTTATGCAGCTTTGAGCGACATGATGCTGGATCAGAAAAAAGACCAGCTGGGGATTAATTACCTGACCAATGGTCTGGAAGCTTCGGAAGAGTTTGGCTACGCAGAATACTATACCACCTTCGCAGGGAAATTATACCGCTATTATAAAGCCCATGGGCAGCCTGAAAAGGCCTATTATTACGTTTCTCTTTTACTGGCAAAAAGAGATATGATTACCAGAGCCGCAGATAAATCGGGCTTTAACTACCTGAGCTTCGCCCTGCGTGAAAATGAAAATCTGGAGCTTAAAAGTAAGGCAGATTCCAGATTCCGGATGATTGGATTGCTGGCTTGTTTATTTGCCCTAAGCGTGGCCCTGTTGTTTTTTGTATACCGCTCGCTACGGGTAAAAAAGGAATATGCGGAGGCGCAAAGAAAACTTCATGAGCTGACCTTAAAACAGAATACGGAGCTGCAAAAAACGAATCACTTTAATACCATGCTGATTTCTGTGATTGCCCATGATGTTCGACAACCCTTTAGTACGGTAGTGATGCTTTCCAGTATTTTTAATGCGGAAGTGGATTTACTGGGGGAGGAGGAAAAACTGGAAATCATGAGGGAGCTGAATGGGACAGCGCAGAAAAGTCTTTCCTTCATGGATGGCTTGCTGGAATGGATTAAATCCAAGAAAAATGGATTTGAATACCATCCGGAAAAGTTAAAACTCAAAGCACTGATTGATGAGGCCAATACTTTCTTCCAGATGGGCCAGGAAAAGAAAATGATTCGCCTGGAACTTGACGTTGCGGAAGAGCTAACTGTTTACGCGCACAAGCAGATGTTGCTGTTTATTCTCCGGAATATGTTAAATAATGCGACTAAATTCTCGCCGGTTGGTGGTCGGATTACTGTGGGCATGGAGCTGAATGATACAGAAGTGGTCGTCAGCATTAAGGATGAGGGAGCGGGAATGAGCCAGGATAAAATTGACCAGCTCTTTACTTTAGCTGCTGCTGATGGGGAACTGAATCAACATCATGGTGCCGGTCTGGCTTTGAGTATTTCTTATGAAATGGCTACGATCATGAATGCGAAAATTCATGCGCAGAGTACTTTAGGACAGGGGACAACCTTTTACCTGACTTTGAAAAAATAATACAGGGAGGAATTAAAGCTTTCTCAGTTGTCTCTTTGTTTGAATTGTGTAATTTTTGTTTTGGGCTTGAACCTGGGTTTCCAGTATTTATTGCGTTGACCGCGTTTTTAAGGCTCTTTTGTGTTTTCTATAGTTGATTTATGTAATCGCATATTTGATTCTCATAATTCTCCCTGCGGGTAAATCGCTAATTTTGCCGCATCTATGATCACAATTCTATCAAAAACAAAAACAATTAAAGAAAACCACCAGCAAATTGCGACCTGGTTGGCTTTTGCTTTACTTCCTTTATCGGGCTTTGCTACCGATATTTATATTCCCTCATTGCCTACTATGGCAGGCGTATTGAATGTTTCCAGTATCCAGGTGCAGCTTACGTTGAGTATTTTCCTGATCAGTTATGGCGTATCTCAACTATTTATCGGGAGTGTACTGGATAGCTTTGGCCGGTATAAAGTCTGCCTGGTTTCTCTTTTGATTTTCGCGGCAGCCAGTCTGGTGATTGCGATGACACATAATATCTACCTGATTTATGCCATGCGGGTGATTCACGGATTAACAGTAGGCGCAATTGTAGTCGCTAAAAGAGCCTATTTCGTAGATGTTTTCAAAGGAGATCAATTGAAACATTACCTCAGCTTATTTTCGATTATCTGGTCTACCGGGCCAATTGTTGCTCCTTTTGTTGGCGGTTACCTGCAGGCAGCATTCGGCTGGGAATCTAATTTTTATTTTCTGGCAGGATTTGCCGTAGTTTTTGCTGCTTTGGAGTTGATCTACAGCGGAGAAACCCTGGTTCATGCCACAGAATTTAATTTCAAAAAGATTGTAAATATCTATCTTGAGATGATTAAAACGCCCAGTTTTACCCTGGGGATTGTAATGCTTGGTCTGGCCTATTGTATGGTGATGGTCTACAACATGACCGGTCCTTTTATCATCGAACATCAGCTTAATTTCTCTCCGGTGATTGCTGGTTACAGCTCCCTGGTATTGGGTTTTGCCTGGATGGTAGGTGGCTTTATCGGTAAAGCAACCATCAACAAGCCTTTCTTCAGCAGATTGGTTTGGAATGTCTCTTTGCAACTGGCCTTTGTTGCGGTCATGATCTTTAGCCTTAACTATGTCAGCAATTTATATTCCCTGATTTTCTTTGCCTTTATCATTCATGTAGGTGCAGGTTATACTTTCAATAATTATTTCACTTTCTGCCTGAGTAAATTCCCTAAAAATGCAGGTATTGCCGGTGGTTTAACCGGCGGGATTACTTATGTAATTGTTTCGTTTTTAAGCTATGGTATCGTGAATATTGTTCCTGCACAGGATGAGAGAAACCTGAGCTACAGTTACTTAATTCTGATTTTGTTGTCTATTGTAATTATGTTTTTTATCTTTAGGATGAACAGGAAACAACCTGAAGGGTTAGCGGGCTAGATTATTTTTATTTTTGTTTTCGCTAAACTTTGGCTAATTTAGATGTAATCATGCTCGAATCTACCTCTCAGGTGACAATAGATCACCAATCTCAAAGCATACGTTGTCTTTACGACAGGCATGCGGGAATGCTATTAGGTTATATTTTTGAAGTAGTAAAAGACCGAAAATTAGCCGAAGAATACTTAGTGAAAATTTTTTCAGCCCTCTCCTTACTGCGGGAAAAGCAGGAGGAAGCGGACATCAATACCTGGTGTGAGCTGCTTAGATATGCAAAAGCAAAATTGCTGCTGCTTCATGTGCAAAGCAGGCAGGATGAAACTGAAGTCCATACCGGAATGTCAGTTGTTCGACCTGCCAATACTTACCTTGACAAGTTAAATGAGTTTCAAAGAAGGGTTTTCTGTGAGGTTTATCATCATGGGAAAACGATTTCCGCATTATCAATTGCGCTAAATACAACAGAGGATTTAACCAGAAAGACTTTAAAAGAGGCTTTCCTAATTATGAGAAGCGGTGGTTAAAATAAACGAGTACTTAGAAAGTGGAGCGTTAGAATCCTATGTATTAGGTTCTGCCTCTAAAGCCGAAATTGAAGAGCTGTTGTCTCTTAAATCCAAACATCCTCAGGTTGAAGAAGCCCTGGCTATACTGGAAGCTGATCTGGAACGTATCGCGGAACATATGGCTATTGCACCACCAGTAAATACATGGCTTAAAATTGAAGCTAGTATGAGTGAGTTGGTGAAAACACCAAAAATGGAATACCTTATCGGTGATGAACCGGTAGAAAGAAGCCGCCCCAATTCCCGGTCACGTAGAACTGAGCAGTTTATTGAGGTAGAAGGGGAATCCGGTCACATGCGTATCCGCAAGATATGGAGATGGGTGTTCGCTGCAGTGTTTATATTAGGCAAGATATTTTTAGCCTTCGCCATCTATTATTATCTGGAGAACAAGCATACCCAGGAAGAAATTCAACAGTTGAAAATCGAACTGAGTAGCTATAAAAGATAACTATACAAGAAAACCAGGTTTTTGCTGTTGAACACAGCGAAAACCTGGTTTTTTATTGGAAAAGTAAGGTCAGTTTTTATTTAAATAACCGGATGATCTTGTCGTAAGACAACTCTTTGTAGTCATTGATGTATAAATCACATTTCGGTAGTTCTTCAATGGTATGGGAGGTTAACACGCCCACTACACGCATCCCTGCATTTAAAGCCGCAGAAATTCCCGAATAAGAATCTTCAAATACCAGACATTGATCTGCTGATACCCCTAAGTTCTTAGCCGAGGTTAAATAAACTTCCGGATCTGGCTTGTGTTTCTTCACATCTTCGCTGGCCATAATAGAGCCTAATTTATTCCTGATGTCTACCTGGCTGAGGATCAATTCAAGATTGGCATAAGGTGCAGAAGTAGCCACACCCAGTTTAACACCATGATTTTCCAGATCTGCTATAAACTCAACGATACCCGCAATCGGTTCAATATGGTCTTTATAGATTTCGCGGAACAAGCCTTCCTTTTCTTCTTCCAATGCTAATAGCTCTGTGCCGGTAATCGGTCTGTTGAAAAAATGACTGAAGATATAGCTATTGCTTTTTCCAAACATGTGCTGGGCAAACTCAGCTTCTGTCGGAGCTAGATTTCTAAGGGAAAAGAAATGACGAAAGGCAAGTGAATGATAAGGATTGGTATGGCAGATAACGCCATCCATGTCAAATATGACTGCAATTTCTTGGTTCATCTGTCAAAGTTAGTCACTAATACTGAAAATATTTTCAATTTCATGTAACCTTCTGCTGGTTAGGGGCATCTTATATTAAAATTAACAAGATCACCTGAACCTTTCACCTTACCTGATGATATGCTTAAAAGCGTAGGTGGAATAACTATGTCTATATGAAAACGAAAATATATTTTGTATTCCCCTTATTAATCACTGCGTTGTTGTTTGTGTTTAATAAAGCAGCCGCGCAAAATTCAGGAAATGGTTCCGGAGAGATTTCAGGGAAAGTTTTAGATGAAACACAGAAAGCATTTCCTTATGCAAGTATCAGTTTACTTAACGCCAAAGATTCCAGTTCGGTAAGAGGTACTTTAACCGGCGACAATGGTGCTTATGAATTTAAAAGCGTTCTGCCTGGTAAATATCTGGTGTCTATTTATGTGGTTGGCTATAAAAAACTAGTTAAAGGTCCTTACCAGATCGGAACAGATCAGCGTTTGCAGTCCGTAGGGATGGTTCAAATGGTGATTGATGCGAAACAGCTGAAAGGGGTGGAGATTGTGAAACAAAAACCATTGATCGAAAGACAGATCGATAAAACGGTGTTAAACATCGAAAATAGTATCCTCGCTACCGGAAATACCGCATTGGAAATCCTACAGAAAGCACCTGGTGTTACCGTAGATAAGGATGGTAAAATTGCGCTGAGGGGAAAACAAGGGGTAACGGTGATGATGGACGGAAAACCGACCTACCTTTCCTCCGAACAACTGGCCAATTTATTGCGTTCTACGGAAGGTAGCGCCATCCAATCGATAGAACTCATCACCAATCCTTCCGCTAAATATGATGCGGCGGGCAACTCGGGAATCATCAACATTAAATTAAAGAAAAACAGGAGTTTTGGAACCAATGGAACCATATCAGCAGGTGCCGGCTATGGGACGTACCATAAAGCGAATGGTTCTTTGAGCCTGAACCACAGGGAGAAAAAGTTTAATATTTTCGGAAATGCGGATTATGGATTGAACAAGCGCTTTGGCGAAACAGATATTGTCAGGGTAAATCAAACCGCTGCCGATCAAACTTATTTTGACCAGACCAGTCATGGGATCAATACCAGAAAAAACGGGAACTTTAAAGCAGGAATGGACTATTTTATCAATGACAACCATACCCTTGGATTCTTTGTAAATGGCTATCGCAGTACCAGGAAATCTGGCTCAGATGTATTGACGTTAATTGGTGACCGACCTGGTAAAACGGATTCTTCGGTAGTAGCCCCAAATACAGGCTCTTCGAAATATACCGGGATTACGTATAATTTAAACTACCGTGGAACCTTGGATACCTTAGGGCAGGAGCTCAGTTTTGATGCTGATTATTCCCGTTATAATGGATATGAAGACAATGTTTTCAATAATATGTTTAAAAATGCAGCAGGACAACCCTTAAAACCCGATTATATTTTCAGAAATGCGGCGCCTTCTACCGTAAAAATCCGGGGCGCAAAACTGGATTATACGTATCCGCTGAGCAAGGATATGAAGTTAGATCTTGGTTTGAAGTCCAGCTTTGTAACGACGGATAATAACTTCCTTTTTGAGAATTTTGTACAGGATCAATGGCAAAATGATGTGAAGAGGAGCAACCAGTTCATTTATGATGAAAACATCAATGCAGCCTACGCTAATTTTAAGACAAAGTTCAAAAATACGACGGTTCAAGTTGGTTTAAGGGCCGAACAGACCAATTCTAAAGGGAATTCTGTGACGGAGAATAAGGTAGTCAAAAGAGATTATATCAGTTTGTTTCCAAGTGTTTTCATCAATCAGGAATTGTCAAAAGATCATGAGGTTGGGGTGTCGTATAGCCGCAGGATTGACCGTCCGGATTATGGCAACTTAAATCCTTTTATCAACTACCTGGATTTGTATTCTTACAGACAGGGTAATCCTTTCTTAAAACCACAATTTACCAATGCGTTTGAATTGTCTTATTCCTTCAAAAAGACCTTAAATGTAACCCTGGGCTATAGCCATACCAGTGATGTGATGACTGATGTATTGCTGACTGATACCGCCAGAAAAACTATTTTTATCTCGATACAAAATCTGGCCAAACAGGATTCTTATAACCTGAACCTGAGCTACCCGATAGCGATCACCTCATGGTGGAGTACGAATAACAATTTAACAACCTATTACAACAATTTTCAGGCGCCTGATATTTTGGGTGATCCTTATAAAAGCGGTCGCCTGGCCTTTAACCTGAATACCACACAGACCCTGACTTTAAATCCGACCACAAAATTGGAATGGTCGGGCTATTATCAGTCCAAACAAGTCTATGGAACCTTGTTAATTGCAGCGCAATATGGAGTAGATCTGGGCGCCAGCAAGTCCTTTATGGACAATAAACTGAACCTGAAGTTCTCCGCCAATGATGTATTTAAACTGCAAAGAAGTAAGATTACCAGTGCTTTGCCTTCGCAAAATTATGTGGTGAGTGAAAGGTGGGAAAGTCAGGTATTTCGCCTAACTTGTACCTATCGTTTCGGAAGTAAAGATGTTAAGGGAGCCCGTCAGCGCTCAAGTAGTTCCGAAACAGAGGGGAGACGGGTGAAATCCGGTCGTTAAGGCCATATAAAATGCAGGGTAGATGATGTATACTTCTGAAAGAGATTATCATTCGACAAAATTGATTAAACAGGGAGAGAAAGTGCTGGATAGTTCTTTTTCCAGATTTGCAGATTGGATTTTAGAAGAATTTGGATGGAGACCCATCAATATAATTTACGATAAGATTGATCCTAATGACCGGCCTAAACTGAGTCTGATCTTTGAACTTCAAGGTCAGGCATCCGTTTTTCATGATGGTGCTGGTTATGATGAGGAAAAACGGAAAGCTATTGCTGACCAATTCAAGATTTTCAGGAATGAAAACAGCGGTTCTTTTGATAATCCGGATATCTGGGTGATTTTTCAGGAATTTGAACCTGCTGAACAGGCTGCCTGCAATGAGAAAATTCCTCAGCAAGAAATCGATGCTTTTAAAGTAAGGTTTTCGGATCAGCAGCTTTGGGAAGTCGCTCGTTTTGGCGCTTATACCACTTTTTTCTTTGAAACCAAGGAACAGCTCATGGCCAGTAAAGAAAATGGACTTCAGGCGGAAATCCGTAAGGAATACCTGAAACTACTGAAGCCTTACGATGAATTTAATTATTTTAATCTGGAGAAATTACCCGTAATTTTTGATAACAAAGAGAACTTTGATGCACAGTACCAGGGAAACTGGGATCTTTTCTATAAGTAAACTCATTTGGTATAAACTCATTTCGCAAAAAGGCATAGCTGTGGATTTATTCCGCAGCTGTTACCGGTTCCAGATCTTTCAATTCTTCTTCGGTAAATAACCGGGAATGAATTATAAAACCCATATCAAGGGTCGATTCCAGGGAAAAGCCAGCAGCTCTACCGGGAATAACATCCAGCGTAAGCTTGGTATGCTTCCAGTACTCAAACTGATCTCCGGCCATATAAAATTTACATCCTTCGATTTCGCCCAGGCAAACATCATTGGAGCCTACTAAAAAGCCGCCTTTTTCAAAACAGTGGGGATAGGAGCCTTCGCAGCATCCACCACTTTGGTGAAACATCAGCTCCCCATATTCCTCTTTTAATTTTGCAATGATCGCTTTGGCGTTTGCTGTCGCCTCTATTCTTTTGATTCCCATAATTTCTATGATTTGTGCAGGTGTTTTTGGAGAAATGAAAAAATCCCGGATTAACAGCTGTTAACCCGGGATTGAATAATCAACCACTAAAAGAATCCTAATTTGTTTTTATCATAAGAGATCAACATGTTTTTGGTGCTGCGGTAATGATCCAGCATCATTTTATGGTTTTCTCTTCCGAAACCTGATTTTTTATATCCTCCAAATGGCGCATGTGCAGGGTAAGCATGGTACTGGTTTACCCAGATTCTACCCGCCTGAATGGCGCGGGGCACTTGATACAACTCATGGGCATCGCGTGTCCAGACACCTGCACCCAATCCATATAAAGTGTCATTTGCAATTTCTATCGCTTCTTCTACGGTCTTAAAGGTGGTTACACAAAGGACAGGACCAAAGATTTCTTCCTGGAAGATCCGCATTTTATTGTGGCCTTTTAAAATAGTGGGCTCAATATAATAACCAGTTTCCAGGTCCCCATCTAATTTATTGGCTACACCGCCGGTAAGCAGTTCTGCACCTTCTTCTTTACCGATAGCCAGGTAAGAAAGTATCTTTTGATACTGTTCATTGGAAGTTTGCGCGCCCATCATACTGGTTTTGTCCAGAGGGTGGCTGATCTTGATGGCTTTGGTGCGCTCAATGACGCGGGCAATAAATTTATCATAAATGCTTTCCTGAATCAGGAGGCGGGAAGGACAGGTACAGATTTCGCCCTGATTTAAGGCAAACATCACCGCACCTTCTACTGCTTTATCGAAAAACGCATCGTCTTTATCTGCTACGGATTCAAAGAAAATATTAGGAGATTTTCCACCCAGTTCCATCGTGGAAGGGATGATGTTTTCTGCGGCATATTGCATAATTAAGCGGCCTGAAGTGGTACTGCCGGTAAAGGCAACTTTCGAGATCCTCGAAGAAGTAGCCAAAGGTTTACCTACTTCTATTCCATATCCGTTAACGATGTTTAGTACGCCTGGAGGTAATATATCCCCAATTAATTCCATCAGGACCATAATCGATACTGGTGTTTGTTCTGCTGGTTTTACCACGGTACAACATCCGGCAGCAAGGGCAGGAGCAATTTTCCAGGTCGCCATTAATAAAGGGAAGTTCCATGGAATGATTTGCGCTACCACGCCGATTGGTTCGTGTAAGGCAATACTTACCGTGAACTCGTCATGCTCGGCAATAGCACCTTCATCAGCTCTGATGACTCCGGCAAAATACCTGAAATGGTCTACTACCAGGGGTAAATCAGCGGCCAGGGTTTCTCTGATCGCTTTTCCATTGTCAATAGTTTCTACGGTAGCCAGATATTCTAAATTGTCTTCTATTTTCTGTGCAACCTTTAATAATATATTGCTTCTGTAAACTGCTGAACTTTTGCTCCAGGTTTTGAAAGCTTCATGTGCGGCATCTAATGCCAGCTCCACATCTTCTTTACTTGATCTTGCCGCTTTTGTAAATACTTTTCCGTCTATCGGAGAGATGTTATCGAAATAAACACCCTTTACAGGAGCTACAAATTTGCCACCAATGAAATTGTCGTAATGCGATTTAAATGACGGTCTTTTTACTAGATTTTCCATGAATATGTCGTCTTTTTAATGATTTTTAAAGTACATTGAATTTGATCGGGAGAAACCCGCTATTACAAACCTAGGGCATACGAGCTGCCATAGGTAGGAGAATGGTTTCATTCGATAGCATTATTGTCTCATCATTACAACCGCTTTACCGTTAAACCAAATTCTATTTTGATATGCAGCATAGATTAAATCCGTTCGGACTCAGCAGAGCAGAAAGCTTAAAAACTCTCGTAGAAAACAGAACAGCCTATACTTTGCAAAGCTGTGAATTGAACGTTTTTGAAACTTATACGGAATCTTATCAGGTGCCGCTGGTATTTAATGATTTGGTGATCACGAGTATGTTGCGGGGGAAGAAGGTGATGCACTTATCTGGAAAAGCCGAATTTGATTATTACCCCGGACAAACGGTAATCGTGCCTCCCGCATTGGGGATGAATATCGATTTTCCGGAAGCAAGCAATGAAAATCCTACCCAATGTATCGCATTGGCCATTGATCCCGATCAGATCAAAAAAACAATAGGTTATCTCAACGAATTCTTCCCGAAGGAAGAGACTTCCGATAAATGGCAGCTGAACTTTGAAGATTGCCATTTTCAAAATAGCGAAGACATCGCTTCATTGATTAATAAGGTGATCAGGATTTGCGCTGAACGCCAGGGAGCAATGGATATTCTGGCCGATCTGACCTTGAAAGAATTGCTGGTACGCATCATGCAAAAGCAGAATTTGAATGCACTAGGCTCAGATCCGGCTCATGTGAACCGCAATCCACTCGCTTATGTGCTCCATTTTATTAAAGCCAACCTCAATGAGAAAATCAGCATCAATAGTCTGACAGATAAGGCCTGTATGAGTAAGGCTACTTTTTACCGGCTATTTAAGCGGGAACTGGGAATTAGTCCGAATGAATTTATCCTTTCTGAAAAAATCGCGAAAGCAAAACAGTTGCTGAGTAACCCGAAGGCTAAAGTGGCTGCAGTGAGTTATGAGCTTGGATTTAGCGATGCAAATTACTTTATACGCACGTTTAAAAAAGTGGTAGGAATGACCCCCGGTCACTATCAAATTCAGGTAAATAGCCACTTTCATTAATAGGCTGTTTGATTTTGATCATGGCTTTTAAGGAGGTGTAAGCTAACCTTCAGCTTTTTTTGTTGCCATACCAGGCAAATGACCGCATTTTTTCTGCTTTCTCTTTTATATTTTGTATCATTAGCTAACCGTTTGAACCACAGCTGAAACACCAAATAAACCAACATAAGATGAAACATTTATTGCGCGCAAAGTTTCCTTTGCGCTGTTGCCTGCTTTTAGTCTTACTGAGTAGCAACACTTTTGCTAAAGACCTTTACATCTCCGTAAAGGGGAGCGACAAGAACCCCGGGACAAAAGAAAAACCCCTCGCCAGCTTTCAAAAAGCACAATTACTAACCCGGAAAATCAATGAAGCTGTTACGGTGTATGTTCGCGGAGGTACTTATTACCTCTCGGCTCCCCTCTTGTTTACCCGGGAAGACGACCGATCTCCAAAAACTGCCGTAGTGTATAAAGCTTATGCCGGAGAAGCGGTAAAAGTAAGCGGCGGAAAGCCATTACAACTGACCTGGGAATCCCTGGAGAATGGTATTAAAAAAGCCAAAGTGACTTCAGATGTGGCTTTTGATCAGTTGTTTGTAAATGGAAAACAACAACGGATGGCCAGGTATCCGAATTACAACCCTTCGGTAAGATTTTTTGGTGGTGCCTCAGCAGATGCCATTAGTCCGGAAAGAGTGAAAAGCTGGAAACATCCGGAAGGTGGTTTTGTACATGCGCTACACCGTCATGAATGGGGCGGCTATCATTATGAGATTACCGGAAAAGATGAAGCAGGGAAACTCGAGCTAACCGGTGGATTTCAGAACAACCGCCAGTCGGGAATGCATGATAAATACCGTTTTGTAGAAAATATCTTCGAAGAACTGGACACAGTAGGGGAATGGTATTTTGATAAAAAAGATAAAACCCTGTATTTGTATCCTGAAAAAGAAGAGAATATAAGCAAAGCCTTAGTGGTGGTTCCACAGTTGAAATCTCTTTTTGAGTTTCGCGGAACAGCCGCTTTGCCGGTCAGGAATATCCGGATTGAAGGGATGGAACTCAGCCATACGTTAAGAACTTTTATGGAAACCAAAGAGCCTTTATTGCGTAGCGACTGGACCATTTATCGTGGTGGAGCTGTAGTGATGGAAGGTGCGGAGAACTGCGTGATCAGCAACTGCTATTTTAATACGGTTGGTGGGAATGCGGTTTTTATGAGCAATTACAACAGAAATAATGTAGTAACCGGTTGCCATATTGCCAATGCAGGTGCCAGTGGTGTTTGTTTTGTGGGGGATCCCGCTGCCGTGCGTTCTCCGAGTTTTGAGTATGCGCAGTTTGCTCCTTTAAAGGATATGGACCGTGAGCCTGGTCCGAAAACTAATAATTATCCGGCCAATTGTACGGTAGAAAATACGTTAATGCATGGATTGGGAGCCGTTGAAAAACAGATTGCAGGGGTAGAGATTTCGATGTCCATGGATATTAAAGTAAGTCACAATACGATCTACGATGTACCCCGAGCCGGAATTAATATTTCTGAAGGCACCTGGGGTGGACACGTAATTGCTTACAATGATGTGTATGATACGGTATTGGAATCAGGTGACCATGGAGCCTTTAATTCCTGGGGAAGGGATCGTTTCTGGCATCCGGATAATGCTTTGATGGGCGTAATCGCTAAAAACAATCCTAAGTTAGTTACTGCGGATGTTATTAAACCGATTGTCATCCACGACAACCGTTTCCGTTGTGATCATGGTTGGGATATTGACCTGGACGATGGTTCTGGTAACTATCATATTTATAATAATGTGTGCCTTAATGGTGGATTAAAACTCAGAGAAGGTTTTTTTAGAACAGTAGAAAATAATGTGATCCTTAACAACTCTTTTCATCCCCATGTATGGTTCGAAAACAGCGGAGATATCTTTAAGCATAATATTGTAATGCGTAATTACTATCCGATCCAGGTGAACGATTGGGGTAAAGAAGTAGATTACAACCTTTTCCCAGATAAAGAAGCGCTATTATTAGCTCAAAAAGCGGGTACTGATGCCCATTCCTTATTCGGAAATCCGCAGTTTATCAATCCTGAAAAAGGAGATTACAGCGTAAAAGCTAGTTCTCCGGCATTGAAAGTAGGTTTTAAGAATTTCCCGACAGATCAATTCGGGGTAACCAGTGCTGCTTTAAAAGCATTGGTTCGTCCGGTTAAATTGCCGGTTATTGTTTCCTCAGAAATGAAGTCTGAGGGAGCGGAATACCATGATTTTCTTGGCGCAAAGGTGAAGAATTTAAATACCCTGGGCGAGCGTTCTGCAACAGGTATGGCTACCGAAACCGGGGTATTGGTGGTAGAAGTACCAGAGAAAAGTGTGTTACACGGATTATTGAAGGCTAATGATGTGTTGTTGATGTGCAATGACAAAGAGATTAAAAACTGGAATGATCTGGCTACCGTTCAGTCTGGTTTCCAGTTGGTACAAAAGGTTCCGGTCTCGATATTTAGAAATCAGGCCCTGAAGAAAATGGAAATTCCGGTAAAATAAAAGGTAACAATATGATTCGGTTTTAAGGATATGTAAATGCTTTCTTTAAGTTTGGGTGTTTAACCAGGCACCCAAACTTAAATTCCGATGTCAGATTTTCGCTTAGAAGTATTCTATACCGTAGCCAAGCGCCTCAGCTTTACCAAAGCTGCCGAAAGTTTATTCATTACCCAACCGGCAGTGACCAAACATATCCATGAACTGGAGCAGCAGTATAATAATAAGTTATTTGTGCGCAAAGGGAACCGGATTGAGTTAACACCCGCCGGTGAATTGTTATTGCGTCATGCCGAAGAGCTGTTTGCCATTTACAGGAACATCGATTTTGAGATGAATGCCCTGGTGGATAAAAAGGAAGGCTTGTTAAATCTTGGGGCTAGTACCACGATTGCGCATTATATCGCCGCTCCGCTACTTGCGGGTTTCAGAAAGAAGTTTCCGGAGATTCGCCTGAACCTCATCAACGGAAATACAGAGCAGATTGAAAAAGCATTGATCGACAAAGAAATTGATCTGGGCATTGTAGAAGGTAAATCTAAAAATCAGGAAATCAGTTATACGGAGTTTATCAAGGATGAAATTGTCCTGGTTTGCGGGAAAGATCATCCCCTGGCTAAAAAAGACCTGTTGAATCCGGAAAGGCTTAAAGATTATGGTTTCGTCTTGCGGGAACAGGGATCAGGAACCAGAGAAGTGATCAGCCATGCGCTAAAATCTATAGGCTTAAAAATGTCTGACCTGAAAATGGAAATCCAGCTGGGGAGTACGGAAAGTATGAAATCTTACCTGATGAATTCTTCCTGCCTGGCTTTTATCTCTATTCATGCCTTAACCAAAGAGCTGCAAAATGGTAGTCTGAGTGTGATTGATGTGAATGGATTAAACATTGAACGCTATTTTTATTTTATCCACCTGCAAGGTAAACTAGATGGTTTGTCGGAAGTTTTTTTACGTCACGCGCAGTTAATATATAACTTAAAGTAATATCGGATCAGGTTTTTCAATTTGACCAGCAGCTCCATTCTTCTCAATTTTGTATCAGAAAGAGGAATGATTATGGAACTGAAGGAACAAACACGGAAGATTATATTTTTAACAGCAGCGTTGTTCTGCCTGATGCCTTTTATGTCGGCACCATTAGCCTTATTACTAGGGTTAATCATGGCACAGCTGATAAAACATCCTTATCCGGAGCTCAGTCATAAAGCAACCAATTGGTTGTTGAAAGTTTCTGTGGTAGGTCTGGGCTTTGGAATGAACGTGTTTGCGGCCATGAAAGCCGGAAAGGAGGGGGTGCTGTTCACCGTTGCCTCCATTGCAGGGGTGCTGATCCTCGGTTTTATCCTCGGTAAAATCTTCAAAATAGGAGATAAAACTTCTTACCTGATTTCTGCCGGTACAGCGATTTGTGGTGGTAGTGCCATTGCTGCATTATCTCCGGTCATGAAAGCGGAAGAAAAGGACATCTCCGTTTCTTTAGGAATTGTTTTTATCCTCAACTCGGTCGCCTTGTTTCTTTTCCCTATGATTGGCCATGCGCTGGACTTAACACAAAGCCAGTTTGGAATGTGGTGTGCCATTGCCATTCACGATACGAGTTCTGTAGTCGGGGCCGCCAGTAAATACGGTACGGAGGCCTTGCAGATTGCTACAACCGTGAAATTGGCCCGTGCACTATGGATTGTTCCATTGGCATTTGGAACAGCCTTCCTTTTTAAAAGTGACCGTTGTAAAGTACAACTGCCTTATTTCATCGGCTTATTTATCCTGGCGATGCTGTCCAATACTTACCTGCCTTTTGTAGCGGTCTTGTCGCCTTATATCGTCAGTATTGCTAAAGTCGGATTAACATTAACGCTATTTCTGATTGGTAGCGGCTTGTCCTTTAAAGTGGTTCGGGTGGTCGGTGTTAAACCATTCCTGCAAGGATTGATTCTTTGGCTGGCGATATCAGGGGCATCCCTTTGGGCAATTATGACCTTATGCTAAGTCTGCTGTTGTTTTTTCAATTAAAATGAGGAAAGATCAGCTGTTTTTAACGATTTTTGGAGGTACTAAAGCGAATCTAGATCATGACAAAACAAGACTATATCCATATTTACGAAAGAGACCTTCAAAGATTAATTTCAGAGATTGAGGCTTATCCTCAGTCACAACAAATGTGGTTAACCGCCACAGGGATTACCAATACTGCCGGCCACCTGGCACAACACCTGATCGGGAATTTAAGAACCTTCGTATGTGCGCCAATGGGCGGATTTCCTTATGAACGCGACCGTGAAGCCGAATTTAAGGCGGTAAGATTTACCGATGAAGCTTTGCTAAAGGAACTTTATGCCTTAAAAGCAGATGTACAGACGAGTATTGAGAGGGTAGAAGATCTGAATGCAGCTTATCCGGTTCAGATTAAAGAGGTATATGAAGGCCAAACGAACGATTTCATGTTGTGTCATTTATTGGCGCATTTGGCCTACCATACCGGTCAGATTAATTACCACAGGCGATTACTGACTAGCCCTGTTACTCCAGTTCAAAAATAGCCTGGATTTCTACAGACGAATTCATCGGGAGAGAAGAAGCGCCAACAGTAGCCCTGGTGTGCATGCCATTCTCTCCTAATATTTCTACCAGCAGGTTAGAGGCTTCGTTCATCAATACCGCATGTTTGGTATAACCAGCGGCAGTGTAAAAGAAGCCTGTTAGCTGTACCGCTTGTTTTACGTGATCCAAATCACCACCAGCTGCTTGTTTCAATACCGCAAGAACGTTTAGCAAAGTCTGGCGCGTAGCGAGTTTTGCCTGTTCTTCGGTAACCTCAGTACCCACCATTCCCGGGTGATCTACTTTTCCTGCATTTAATGCAATCTGGTTAATGAATACCTGTTTTCCTGAAATACGGAAAGGTTTGTAGTTTCCTACAGGTGCAGGAGCGTCCGGTAAAGTCAGGTTTAAGGCTTTCAAACGCGCTTCGATTTTACTCATTTTAGGCGCTGCGGAAACTGCTTTAACTGGTGTCATTGGCGCGCTGTCTTTGGTTAGCTGGTAACCTTTAGCGGCTTTAGCCAGGGCATAACCCTGAAGTGCAGCAATATGTAATTCTCCTTCAGAAGGTCTGTTTACCGCTGTTGCACCCGCAAGTGAGGTTGCACCGAAAACAGTATTTCCCTGAGGGATGGTTTTATCAATTTCAGAGGTTCCCATAATTCCGGTAGGCACGATTAGCATGCCATGAACGGCTAGTGTGCTCCAGAAAGATAGAATGGCTGCCTCACGTCCGGCACCACTTCCTGCCGACATAAATACCGTTGCAGGGATTCCTTCCAATTTATGTGCCGTCCAGATTCCTACGGATTGATCCAGAAAATAGCGCATATCTGACGACATATTTCCAAAATGAACCGCTGATCCAAAGGCAATGCCATCGTATTCCGGTAATTCTGCGATGTTGGCATAAGGAATAGCGCCAAATGCTTGTTTATCCTCGTTTGCTAAGGGTTTAATTCTGGGTACCTGCTTTAATACGGCGGTTGCACCAGGGAATTTTTCTATGCCGCCAGCAATTGCTTTTGCCATTTTATAGGTACCGCCACTTTCTGTGTTAAATAAGACCAGAATTTTCATAGCTGAAGGTTTTTGGGTCATTTTTGGTTGGGCTTTTAAGATCGTGCTGCTCAACAGGCACAACAATACTAAAACTCCTGCTTTTACGCGTATTGAATTTATAAAATTCATTGAATATCTAATTAATGATGTAATAAGGGCTCAAAGGTCGGTAAACCAGCTTGTCTTTAAATGTCTATATTTGCCAATAACATGTCATTTTACGACACATGAATAAAGCAAGATTTTGTCATTTAACCGTTGATTCGGTCAAAAAGGAAGCCTATGTATGGCATGAAGCAGATTGGAAGTTTTCTGACGAATGGCATACCCACCAGATGGGGCAATTGATTTTTGTAGAAAAGGGGCTTCAATACCTCCATACTGCGGAAAGAACTTATTTATTGCCCAGTCAGCATTGTGCCTGGATTCCTCCTGGATTGGCGCACCGCAGTTCAAGTCCGGTTAACCAGGTGTACCTGCGCTGTATCTTTCTGAATAAAACCAGCGACAGCCCCTTTTTTAAAGAACTGAATATTTTTCATACCTCTAAGGTATTGCGGGAAATGATTTTGTTTACCGAGCAATGGTCGAGGCTGGAAGAAGAAGAGCCCCTGGAACAGGATTTTATTAAAGCTTTGGTCGGGATTTTACCATTAACTTTTAATGCTTCCCTGCCTTTGGTGCTTCCGGTGCCCAGAGACCCCAGGATTGCGAAGATGGTCGGCTTTCTGACGGATTGTGTAGATAAGGGCGGTGCGGTAATGAATGAACTCAAAATTCCTGAGGTAGCTGCGGGTTTTAATCTTTCGGCAAGAACGATGGAAAGGTTGTTTAAGCAGGATATCGGGATTACCGTAGCCGGATACCTGAAATTGTACAAAATGATTAAGGCAGTAGAGTTGCTTTCGATATCCGGGGAGAGCGTGAAAAGCGTGTCGATGAAGGTGGGCTACGATAGTGTATCGACCTTTAGCAATACTTTTCAGCAGGTATTGGGCTTGAGGCCCCAGGAAATGATGGTGCCATAGCGTTGCCATGTTCATGGAGCCGGGGCTTAGAATTGCCGGGGCTTTAAAAAAATGAAAGGCTCAACAGTGTGTCTGTGAGCCTTTGCTTTATGATGAGGGGGAATTGTTGACGTGTTAAAATACTGGCAACCGGTCTTTTTAGACTTTAGAAGGGTCGTAACTTAGGCCTGGTGATAACCAGTAGAGCAGTACCATTCTGGAATACCTGTAATTGAATGGGGAGCATAAAAGTACACCTACCAATAAGATCCCAACATAATACCATAGATTCTCATAGGTTAAAGGCAGTCCTAAAACATAAGCGGCAACGCTCATAGAGATCATTTGTGCTACGTTCATGGCATAACTCACAAACATCGCTACATAGAAATAACCAGGTTCGCGCTCAAATTTTAAACCACAATGCGGGCAAAATTCATTCATTTTCTGCACTTTGAGACCGTAAGTAGGGCCTGTGAAAACATTACCTGTACGACATCTTGGACATTTAGAATGGCTGAAAGCATACCATTGGGAAATATGTGGTGTCTGATTTAATTGGTCCGTACTGCTCATATCTGTGTGTTTTATTTATCTTGTTTTCTAAATTTATCTGGGGTTGAACCCACTTGTTTTTTGAAGAATTTTATGAAATAGGAGGGATCACTAAAAGCGAGCTTCTCCGAGATTTCCGCAATGGAAAGCTCCACATTGATCAGCAGGCGTTTAGCTTCTAAAATCACCCGATCCCGGATAAGCTGACCTGCTGAAATGCCCAAAAGATCATTGCATAAAGCATTCAAATGATTTGGCGTAATGTATAACAGCTCTGCATATTGCTTTGGAAACCTCAGTGCTATAAAATTGGCTTCAATTAATCTTTTGAAACTTTTAAGCAGGGTCTGGTTATAGGAATTAGGCTGCGTTTGCTGCTTTAAACTCAATCCTCTGGATACCTGAATAAAAATGTTCAGCATCAACAGCTTCACCAGATCGGCATCAAATGGTCTCGGTTCTTTTCCTTCATGAAGAATCTCTTCAAAAAGGGAAACGACTTTTTCCATGGTCAGTTCTGGCAGAACCAGCACTGCATCACCGGAATGCTCGTCAAAGAAACTGAAATTCTCCAGGTATAACGGGTTGTATAAAAACGACTTGAAGTAGCTTTCAGAAAAGTTGATGATATAACCTTCCACTTCCGATTCAAAAGCCCAGCTGTGTACTTGTCCGGGAGTCATGAAATAGATCATGCCCGGTAATACAGGGTAGTTTTTGAAATCTATTGTTTGGTTTCCGCTTCCTTTTGTGAAGCAAACCATGTGGTAGAAGGAGTGGCGGTGTGCCGAATGTAAGTGTAAATACTGCTTAGAATAATGACCAAACCTGCTGACAAGGATACCTGCATTTTTGTATTCTTCAAAAGTACTGATGTCATAAACAGGTATGTCATTTTTCATATACAAAGATACTGCTTAACCCGGATTTTTAAGCGGTACTAATTCTCCATAAAATGGTACTTTTTACTGATTGTGATTTCGGTGTTGAGCGATCAGGGCGCTAATTAGCTATTTATCTCTGTTACCTGTGGTGTTTTTGAATCTGTGCTGGTTTTTTTGAAGACCCAATACTTTTGCAGGGTATAATTGAAGCCCAGGGAAACCAGTATATCTACCATGATCCTGGTTATTTTATAATCCAGGCGTAGCATATTGGTAAAAAGATAGGTTCCGGAAGATTTCAGGAGAATACTGCCGGCCACCACAAACACGAATTTAACGAGTTGTTTGCCTACCGGAAGCTGGTTGGACTGGTTGGCATTGAAGGTCCAGTAACGATTGATAGAAAAGTTTACGATGGCACCAATGATGCCACCAATAGCAATAGAAATGGTATAATGAATGTGTAGCAACTCGGTGCAGGCAATCATGATCAGGTAATCGATAATGCCGCCCGAGAAAGCGGAAACCTGTGCTTTTGCAAAAACGTATACAGATTTCTTAATGCTCATTAACGCGCTTTTTGTTGTTTTGCTTCACGCTCTGCATTGTCCCTGATATCACCCAGTTTTAATAGTTTTTTCGTGTCAATAAAGTTGATGATAAACAAGACCAAACAGATACCAGTTGCAAAGTATTCAATTAAATGACCAAAGATGACTTCTAGAATAATGATAAGTGCAAGAATGATGCGGATCTCTGTAGGACCTACCAGACCGGCATCGATGCTGTAGATATCGGTGATTTTATAACGCAACTGCGAGATAATCATCGCCCAGCCATATAAGGCTACAAATATAAAGGCAATCAGTTCATATTCATTTCTGGCATAAACCAGGTAGCCTAAGCCAATCAGGACAGTACTTACCCAGTCCATAATGATGTCTAATGAAAAGCCGTACCATTTACGTGGTGTGTTTCTATAGTAGGCCATTCTTCCGTCTAAGGAATCACCAAACCAATTGATGGCTAATCCCAGCGGACCTAATAACAGGTATTCTCTACCTACATAAGTACCCAGGATAAAACCTAAGAGTACAATTACTGAACCAGCAGTACCGATAAAGGTCAGCATATCTGAGGTAAGGAAATTAGGAATGCGTTTCACCAGCCAGGAAATAGTGCTTTGCTCTACACCGCTTAAAATATTGGTTCTTTTTCTATCCTGGAATATTCTTTTTAAAATACTGTTGTCGCCAGTTACTTGATGCGCCGCTTCTCTCAATTTATTTTCTTCCATTCAGGTTGTGTGATTATACTCGTATAGAATATGCTGCAAAAATATGGAATTGAAACTTCAATTTGTGCCAAAACCCGTTATTTATTAGATAGAATTAGCAATTATATGACCGAAATTCTAAATAGAATAATTATTTCAATAAAGACTATTGATTTGGTAGTCTTTATTGTATCTTTGTTGGCAGTAACTGTTCATACATTTATTTACTTATCCAGAAAGACTGAGGGAAAGGCCCTGTGATGTCTTAGCAACCTGTTATTTTAATAAGGTGCTAATTCCTGTCCGCCATTGGCGGAAGAGATAAGTTGTTAGAAAACCGTATTCGTTGGTTTTCCTAAAACTCGTCCAATGCCTTATTCTTGTAAACTGATTAAGTAGATTATTTTTTAATCTATTAAACCAATTCGCATGAGAATCTATTTAGACAATGCCGCAACCACACCTTTAAACAGAGAAGTATTTCTGGCCATGGAGCCTTACTTCTTTGAAAATTTCGGAAACCCATCTTCGGCACACCACCATGGAAGGGGCGCGAAAGTAGCGATTGCCCAGGCCCGGGGAATCATCGCAGACTTGCTGAATGCCAGTCCGGACCATATTGTGTTTACCTCCGGTGGATCTGAGGCGGACAATACCGCGATCCTTTCCGGCATTCGCAGCAATGGAATTAAACTGGCTATCACTTCTGCTTTAGAACACCATGCGGTACTGCATACGCTGAAAGCCCTCGAGAAAAACGGAGAAATCCGGTTGATTTACCTGGAGCATGATGCTCAGGGAAATCTTTCGCTGCCCCATTTGGAAAAATTACTGAGTACCCATGAAAAAGCCTTCGTTTCTGTAATGCACGGGAATAATGAGCTCGGAAATCTAAACGATATTGAGGCGATTGCCCAGGTCTGTAAAAGATACCAAGCCATTTTTCATACCGATACTGTCCAGTCTATGGGGCAATTCCGTTACGATACCCAGCAGTTGAACGCGGATTTCCTCATCGGCTCTGCCCATAAATTCCACGGACCAAAAGGCATAGGTTTTTTATACCGGAATGCCAGACAAACCCTTTATCCTTTAATTAACGGCGGTGCGCAGGAACAAAAACAGCGGGCAGGTACAGAAAATGTAACGGGTATTGTGGGACTGGCAAAGGCATTAGAAATCAGTTATAGAAATTTAGAGGTTACGCGAGGGCATCTGATCAAGCTGAAAGAACGCCTGATTTTTAAACTGAGGGATAGGATTGATGATGTTGATTTCAATGGAAATTCTGCAAATACGGAGCAGAGCTTAAATAGCGTGTTGAGTGTTTCCCTTCCTGATCCACAGACCGGAGTTAACCTGATCGCTTATCTGGATCAACATCAGATCTCCGTATCCGGTGGTAGTGCCTGTAACAGTCATTCCGGTACCGCTTCTCATGTGCTCAGTGCTTTGGATACTCCCTTTGGGCGTTCTACCGTTCGGTTTTCTTTTAGCCGTTACAATACAGTGGAGGAGATTGATTATGCGGTTGAAAAACTGGCGAAATGTTATGAAAAATCAGGGGTGTCTGCTGATGCAGAAGCCGTATTGCGGTAATATAGGTTTATATACTGCCTGCCTGCCTGCCGGGAGGAGGAGGTTCGCGGTTCGGGTTAAAGAAAACGGGATTTTATCTTCTCGTTTTCTTTAATTCTATGACGGTAATTTCCGGCCAGATGCCCACTCTTCCGGAGAAACCAAGAAAGCCAAATCCCCTGTTAATATTCAGGTATCTGCCATTTGCACTGGTTACTCCTGCCCAATGCGCATAGCGATATTTTACCGGACTCCATTTGATGCCAAAAGCTTCAATGCCAAATTGCATCCCATGGGTATGGCCCGATAAGGTTAACTGTATTTTTGAAGGCCAGGTTTTCACTTCGGCCTCCCAATGTGTGGGGTCATGAGAAAGTAAGACCTTAAAATCATCCGGATTTACACCTTGTAAGGCCTTTTTCAGGTCGCCACGTTCTCCAAAACCAATGCCCCAGTTTTCTACCCCGACAAGGATAATATGTTGACCGTTTTTTTCAATGTTCACATGTTCATCTAAAAGCAAACGGTAGCCCATTTCTGCATGATGTCTTTTTAGCGCCTGTAAATTGGCTTGTTTGGCCGTTTCATTTTCCCATTTGATATAATCGCCATAATCATGGTTTCCGAGAATAGAAAACTGTCCGTAAGGTGCTTTTACCTGCGAAAAATGGCCCATCCAGGGTACAATTTCTTCCGCTTTATTGTTCACCAGGTCTCCGGTGAAAACGAATATATCTGAGTTTTGTGCTTTGATGAGGTCGATGCCTCTCTGTACAGCTTTGGCGTTTTTAAAACTGCCGGCATGTACGTCAGAGATCTGTGTAATGCGAAAACCGTCGAATTGTTCCGGTAGCTCATCGAAGAATAAGGTGTGTTTGATCACGCGGTAAGCGTACTTACCTTTAATAATACCGTATAAGAAAATCAGGACGGTGGCGAGAAATAAAGCCAGTCCAAATTCTACCCAGTAAACGCTTCTTGCGCCTCCGGTGATCATCCGATACGCATCTCCAATCATTAAAATGATAATGAAAATCAGTTCGCTGGTGATCAATACTAAAAAAGTATGTGTCGTGATCTTGAAAAAGATATCCATACCATTGTCGCGCATACGCTGAATGGAGTAGGCCAATGAGCCCATAATGAAAATAAGGAATCCCCAGAATACCGGAGCCAGCCAGCTACTGCTGGTCAGTGTTTCAATTCCCGAAAGAACATACCAGTTGAGCAATAAGACGAAACCGGCGATAATCGCAAGGGGTAGAAGGTTGATTTTTCTTTTCATAAAAGGCTTACAATTATAAATGTAAGTTTTCAGGAGGGATTTTGTTTTGATCCGGATCAATTTGACATTTTCCCGATGATCAGGGAATTGAAGGTTAGGGGCAAAAATGGGCCAGGCCTCGTTGTGCCGGAAAGTAGGTCGCCTGCTGAAATATAGTCCTGACTAAGTTATTGTAATAGCCTTGTAATCAGCAGTATTGATTTAATTATATTTAATCCCATAGATTTGGTAGTAAATTAATCCACTGAAAAACAGAAGGTTACAAATTAATTACACTTATTATATACTACTAATCCTATATACTTTATATATTTGTTTTATGAACCAAACGATTTACAACGGAAATCTAATGCTAAACCACTGTATGTGTGTTTAATGATTTCGGCTGTAAAGAGAAAAAATATTTAAAAGCTTCTTCAGTCTCCCCGACAGAAGAAGCTTTTTTCAAATAAGACCAAACGTACTATGCAAAGTTTTAGAACAGAGTTAGAAAATCCTGTTGTTGAAAAGGATATTATAGATCTTGAGAAAAAGATCAGAGCCTTTCGCGAAGGAAAAATCCATGAGGAGAAATTTAGAAGCCTGCGCCTTGCCCGTGGTGTTTACGGACAAAGACAGCCTGGCGTACAAATGGTGCGTATTAAATTACCCTTCGGAAAAGTAACCTTCAAACAACTATTACGCATCGCTGATGTTTCTGATGAGTATGGCAGTGGAAACCTCCACTTAACCACCAGACAGGACATCCAGATTCACTATGTGAGTTTAGACAGAACCCCGCAATTGTGGGAGGAGCTGGAACGCGATGATGTAACGATCCGTGAAGCTTGTGGAAATACGGTAAGAAACGTAACCTCCTCACCGGATTCAGGAATCAACCCAAATGAATTGTTTGACGTTTCCCCTTATGCACATGCTTTTTTCACTTACTTTCTGCGCAATCCAATTTGCCAGGAGATGGGCAGAAAGATTAAGTTTTCTTTCTCTTCAGATGAAAAAGATACCGCATATAGTTATATCCATGACCTTGGTTTTATCCCAAAAATCAATGAAAAAGGAGAACGTGGTTTTAAAGTAATGCTGGGTGGTGGATTAGGTGCACAACCTTTTCTAGCGAGTTTGGTGCATGATTTTCTTCCGGAAGATCAGATAATTCCTTATGCAGAGTCTGTATTGAGAGTGTTTGACCGTTACGGGGAACGTACCAACAGAAATAAAGCACGTCTTAAATATTTAGTGCAAAAATTGGGATTAGAAGAACTATTGAGATTAGTTGAGGAGGAAAGAATCGCCAATAAATCAAAATCTTTCCAGATAGATAGGGACGCTGTCCTTTCTCCTGAGCCTCCAGCTTTGCTGGATTATCCGAAACTGGACATTGAAGATACGCTGGAGTATCAGCACTGGCGCGCTACAAACGTAGTTCCTCAAAAACAAGAAGGTTTTTATGGGGTCTATGTAAAGGTGCCGGTTGGTGATATCAAAACAGACCGTGCCCGTAAAATGGTAGCAGGCATCAGCCCTTATGTGGCAGATGAAATCCGCATCACCCAAAATCAGGGCTTACTTTTGAAATTTGTTAGAGCAGGCGCTTTGCCTTCCTTATATGTAGCCTTAAAAGCGGTAGATTTTGCGACCCCTGGATTTGACAGCATCGGTGATGTGACCACTTGCCCGGGAACAGATACCTGTAACCTTGGGATTTCGAACAGTATGTCGCTTTCTGTGGCACTGGAAGAAGTGATCTACGAAGAGTTTCCGGAATTGATCTACGATAAAGACATTAAAATCAAAATCAGCGGTTGTATGAACTCTTGTGGTCAGCATGGTCTGGCACACATCGGTTTCCATGGCAGCTCTGTAAAAGCAAACGGAAAAGTAGTACCGGCAGTACAGGTAATGCTGGGTGGCGGAACGGTAGGTGATGGCGAAGGTAGAGTAGCGGAAAGGGTGATTAAAGCACCTTCTAAGCGTGCTACGGCGGTATTAAGAACACTGTTAAACGATTTCAGTACCAATAGTGAGACTGAAGAAAGCTTTCACCATTATTACGACAGACAAGGGAAAGATTATTTCTATCAGTTATTGAAACCACTGGCAGACCTGACGACCCTGAAAGATGACGAATATGTAGATTGGGGGCATGAAGAGATCTTTAATACGGCAATTGGTGTTGGAGAATGTGCGGGGGTAGTGATCGACTTAGTAGCGACCTTGCTTTTAGAAGCAGAAGAAAAACTAGGTTGGGCAAAAGCTTCCTTCGAAGCAGAGGCCTGGTCTGACTCTATTTACCATACTTACGCGGTATTTGTGAACGCTGCAAAAGCGCTTTTACTAGATAAATCGGTAAGTAGCAGCACGCAAATCGGTGTAATTCGTGAGTTTGATACCCATTACGTAGAAACCGGCGAATTTAAACTGAAAAGTACTTTCAATGAACTGGTGTTACAAATCAATAAGAATGAGCCTACAGCAGAATTTGCTGCCGCTTACCTGGCTGATGTAACCGACTTTTTTAATCAGATTAATGCAAAAAGAGAGGAGCAAATCTAATGAGCACTAAAAATATAAACAATAAAGAGCCAAAAATTACTTTGGTAGGTGCCGGCCCTGGTGATCCTGAATTGATCACGATGAGAGGTGCAAATGCCTTGAAAGCTGCGGATGTGGTTTTATACGATGCTTTAGTGAATGAAGGGGTGCTGGATTATGCCAATCCTGAAGCGATTAAAGTATATGTAGGAAAGCGCTCCGGCGAACATTCTTACTCGCAGGATGCAGTGAACAAGTTGATGATTGATTATGCCCTTAACTATGGTCATGTGGTACGCTTAAAAGGTGGCGATCCTTTTGTATTTGGCAGAGGTTATGAAGAACTGGATTTTGCTGCGGGATATAGCATCCCGGTTACCGTTATCCCAGGTTTATCGAGCTCGATATCTGTTCCTGGTTTGCAGCAAATTCCGGTTACACACCGTGGATTAAGCGAAAGCTTCTGGGTGGTTACAGGAACTACAGCTTCTGGAAAAATTTCCAACGATTTGTATGAAGCAGCAAGATCTAAAGCTACTGTGGTGGTATTGATGGGATTGGGTAAACTGAAAGAAATTGTGAAACTTTTCCAGAATGAAGGAAAAGGACAACTACCGGTAGCGGCAATTCAAAGTGGTTCTACGCAAAATGAAAAACTGGCGATAGGCGTGGTAGATACCATTGTAGAGACGGTAGAAGAAAAAGGAATTGAAGCACCAGCACTATTGATTTTTGGTGAGGTGGTTTCTTTGCATCCTTCTTTCCAACCCATCAGAGAATTTTTCAATGCACTTAAAGCTGAACAATAATTAGTATGGAAGACAACCAGTTATTTCCTGTCTTCATCAAATTGAATACCATTCACACGGTGCTGATTGGTGCTGGTCCGGTTGGACTGGAAAAATTAGCAGCCATCTTGTCGAATAGTCCGGAAGCCCGCGTTACCATCATTTCAATTGATGTTTTACCGGAACTTCGGGAACTGGCAGCGGCTCATCCGGAGGTTGAAATTGTCCAAAGGGAGTTTAGTCCTGCGGATCTGGATGATGCTGATCTGGTGGTAGCCGCGACTAATAATGAGGCTTTAAACCAGCAAATCAGAACCGAATCCGATCAGCGGAATCTGTTGGTGAACTTTGCCGATAAACCGGATCTGTGTAACTTCTACCTGGGTTCTATCGTAAAAAAGGGCAACCTGAAAATCGCGATATCGACCAATGGGAAATCACCAACAATTGCAAAACGTTTAAAAGAAGTACTGAATGATAGTCTGCCGGAAGAACTAAATGATACTTTAGGAAACATGGAAGCTTTAAGGAATACTTTAAACGGTGATTTTGCCGCAAAAGTGAAAAAGCTGAATGAAGTAACGGCGATTCTGGTCAATGATCATCCTTCGGAGAAAAACGCAGCAGCGGAGCAGATTGCCGTCTTAGAAAAGCATGTCGACAAGGTAAAGCAAAATTTTAAGTGGCTCATCTGGACTTCAATTGTACTTTCTTTTCTGGTCGTGATTGCAGCTTTCTGGCATAAGGAACCTGAATTTCAGGCCTACCTGACGCAGCTGGATCCGTTATTTTATTGGTTCCTGATCGGGGGATTTGTCTTTGCCATGATTGATGGGGCGATTGGAATGTCTTATGGCGTTACTTCCACTTCTTTCTCCCTGGCCATGGGTGTTCCTCCGGCTTCAGCGAGTATGGGTGTCCATTTATCGGAAATCCTGAGTAATGGAATTGCCGGCTGGATGCATTACCGTTTTGGAAATGTAAACTGGAAATTGTTCCGTATGTTGTTAATACCGGGAATTGTGGGCGCTGTAGTAGGTGCTTACCTGCTGTCGTCTCTGGAACATTATAACCATTATACCAGGCCCATCATTTCGTTGTACACGCTGATCCTTGGTGGGGTGATCCTTTCTAAAGCTTACAAAATCAACCGTAAGGTGAAAGGGCCAAAAGATAAAATCAAAAAGATCGGCATGTTGGGTTTGTTCGGTGGTTTTATTGACGCTGTTGGCGGTGGTGGATGGGGATCAATCGTTTTGTCGAGTTTAATTGCCGGTGGAAGAAATGCAAGGTTCTCTTTGGGAACAGTAAAAATCACCCGCTTTTTTATCGCCTTGATGAGTTCCCTTACTTTTATCACCATGTTAAATGGTGCCCATTGGGAGGCTGTAGCAGGTTTAGTGATTGGAAGTGCCTTGGCATCGCCGATTGCAGCAAGGGTATCTAACAAGATCTCCGCAAAAACAATTATGGTGTCGGTAGGCGTGTTGGTGATCTTAGTCAGCTTACGCAGCATCATCAATTTTGTCCTTAAAGAATTTTAGTTATGAAAGAAGATTTAGCAGCAATAGCCGCACAAATAAAAGATAAAGATCCGGTGGAGGCGCTACGATATTTCGCAGCTACTTACCCCGGGAAAATAGTGTTCTCTACCAGTTTTGGTTGGGAAGATCAGGTCATTACACACCTGATCTTTTCAAATGATATTCCTATTGAAGTGTTTACCCTGGAAACAGGCAGGCTTTTTCCGGAAACATATTATGTATGGAACAGAACCTTAGAGAATTATAAAAAGCCGATTCTGGCTTACTACCCACAAGCAGAAGCTTTACAGGAAATGGTGAATGCCAAAGGTCCAAACAGTTTTTATGAATCGGTAGAAAACAGAAAAGAATGTTGTCATATTCGTAAATTGGAGCCTTTAAAAAGAGCCATTACGGGTAAAGATTGTTGGATCACGGGCATCCGTTCTGAGCAATCCGTAAACCGGACAGATATGACCAACCTGGAATGGGACGAGCAGAATAACCTGCTGAAGTTTCATCCGATTTTTTACTGGTCGCTGGAAGAAGTAAAGGCCTATATCAAAGAACACAATATCGTATACAATACCCTGCACGATAAAGGTTTTCCGAGCATCGGATGTGCTCCTTGTACCAGAGCGGTACGCGAAGGGGAGGATTTCAGAGCCGGACGCTGGTGGTGGGAAGATCAATCAAAGAAAGAATGTGGTTTACATGCCACCAAGTAAAAGATAAGAAAATGAGTAAGTATAATTTAGATTATTTAGACGAACTGGAGGCCGAAGCGATTCACATTTTACGTGAAGTAGCAGGGCAATTTGAAAAGCCAGCATTGCTATTCTCCGGAGGAAAAGACTCGATCACCCTGGTGCGACTTGCCGAAAAAGCATTCCGCCCGGGAAAGTTTCCTTTCCCTCTGGTACATATCGATACCGGTCATAACTTCGAAGAAACGATAAACTACCGCGACCAGATGGTGGAACGCCTTGGCGAGAAACTGATCATTGGTCATGTGCAGGAATCTATCGATCAGGGAAAAGTGGTAGAGCAAACAGGGAAAAATGCGAGCAGAAACTCCCTGCAAACGATCACTTTACTGGATACGATTGCCAAACATGGTTTTGATGCCTGTATCGGTGGCGCACGTCGAGATGAAGAAAAAGCAAGAGCCAAAGAAAGAATTTTCTCCGTAAGGGATGAATTCGGACAATGGGATCCTAAGCGTCAGCGTCCGGAATTGTGGAACATCTATAACGGTAAAATCCATAAAGGAGAAAATGTCCGCGTTTTCCCAATCAGTAACTGGACGGAACTGGATGTATGGAACTATATCAAAAGAGAAAATATTGATCTTCCTTCTATTTACTTCGCGCATCGTAGGGATGTGATTACCAGAAATGGTCAGCTGATGGCGGCATCGCCATTCCTGAACATGGATGCAGAAGATATCGTAGAAAATAAAATGGTTCGTTTCCGTACCGTAGGTGATATGAGCTGTACCGCAGCCGTAGAATCGGAAGCCGATCAGATCGAAGACATCATCAGGGAAATCAGTGCATCAAAAATTAGTGAACGGGGCGCCCGCTTAGACGATAAAGTATCGGAAGCTGCAATGGAAGACCGCAAAAAAGGAGGGTATTTTTAATGAATTTATTGAAATTTTTTACAGCAGGAAGTGTAGACGACGGAAAGAGTACACTTATCGGAAGACTGCTTTACGATACAGATTCTATTTTAGCGGATCAACTGGAAGCCTTACAGCAATCTAACCGCAAAAATGACGATGGCACCATAGATTTAGCCATCTTAACGGACGGACTAAGAGCAGAAAGAGAACAAGGAATCACCATCGATGTGGCCTATAAATATTTCCAGACGGAAAAGCGTAAATTCATTATCGCCGATACCCCTGGTCATATTCAATATACCCGAAACATGGTTACAGGTGCTTCTACAGCCAAATTGGCCATCATCTTAATTGATGCCAGAAACGGAGTGGTAGAACAAACCATCAGACATTCGTACCTGGTTTCTTTATTGGGTATTGAGCATGTTGTGGTTGCCGTTAATAAAATGGACATGGTCGATTATAGTGAAACGGTGTTCAATGCAATCACGGAGAAATATACCTTACTGGCAGCAGAACTGGACATGAAGGAAGTAACATTCATCCCTGTAAGTGCATTGAAAGGGGATAATATCGTTCATGAATCTCAGAATATGCTTTGGTATCAGGGACGTAGCCTTTTACATTTCCTGGAAACAGTTGATGTGGAAGATAAACAAAGTTATAACCTGGCCAGAATGCCGGTACAATGGGTAGTGAGGCCTCAGACGGATGAGCTTCATGATTACCGCGGTTATGCTGGTCGTGTGTTGAGCGGTTCTTTTAAAGTGAATGATAAGGTGACGGTATTGCCTTCGGGAAGCAGCTCTGTCATTGACAGGATTGAGATCTTTGATCTTAGACCGGAAGAGGTTCATGCCGGACAATCGGTTACCCTTCACCTGAAAGACAATATAGACATTAGCAGGGGCGATGTACTGGTAAACGCCGATCATCTGCCGCAAAATGCGAAGCTGATTGAAGCAGATGTTTGCTGGATGGATAGTCGCCCGCTTGATGAAAGTATCACCTATTTATTGCAACACAATAGTAAGGTTACTAAAGCGAAGATCAGCGAAATTATCTATAAAGTGGATATCAATACTTTAGAGAAGCAGAATGCTACGGACTTCAAACTGAATGATATCGGCCGGATTTTAATTAAAACTGCGGATGAGTTGGCTTTTGATCTTTATACGGAGAATAAAGCGAATGGTGCAGCGATTTTGATCGACAGCAGAACGAATTTGACGGTTGCCGCGCTGATGTTTAGAGCGGTTGCTGATTAACATAGTTTATTGAACTAAAAAAAAGGAGCATTACTAATAAAAGGTTGAAATCTTTTACGCTGAAGGGCGCAAAATTTTCTATACCTTTTCTTAGAACGCTTCTTTTTTTATTACCGCAGTAAATAAGAACATCAGTCTTTCTGACCTTTTTCTCAAGTATTACCCATACTCTTTTTACCCTCCTTTTCCTTTAAGCATCCTGTTCAGCTTCCCACCTCCAGGAGTATCCTGCGTTAATCAATACTTTTCTCAAGTATTACCCATACTCTTTTGCCCTCCTTTTCCTTTAAGCATCCTGTTCAGCTTCCCCCCTCCACGAGTATCCTGCGTTAATTTTGCTGTCGTTAAAAAAAGTTTTGCTGGAGAGAGATCTAGAAAATTTTGCGCCCTTCAGCGCAAAAGATTTCAGGCTCGAACAGCAAGCTTTTTTTAAGTGAAATTATTTGCAGGAATAATTGCCTTTTCACCTTGTATTACCTAATTTAAGATACTTTTTAACCCCCCTGAGAATTATGGAGATTATCCACCTGAGTGCAGAATGTTACCCTATTGCTAAAGTAGGTGGTTTAGGCGATGTTGTTGGCGCTTTGCCGAAATATCAGAACAAGCTTGGCCACGTTGCTAAGGTGGTAATGCCGGCATATCAGACCAAATTTATGCAGGAAAACGAGTTTGAAGTTGTGTATGATGGATGGGGGAAACTGGGTTTTCAGGATTTTCCGGTAAGGATATTCAGGGAGCTGACCAACAAACTGGGCTTTGACTTATACCTGGTTCATATACCTGGTTTAATGGATCGGCCAAATGTTTACGGTTATGACGATGATACCGAGCGTTTTTTAGCTTATCAGATTGCCGTATTGGATTGGATTGCACAGTGGGAGCATAAGCCGGATGTGATCCATTGCCATGATCACCATACTGGATTGGTTCCTTTTATGATGGCACATGGGCATCAGTTTAAAAAGCTAAGTCATGTTCCTACGATTCTGACCATTCATAATGCGCAGTATCAGGGGCAGTTTGGCTGGGATAAACTCCATTATTTGCCGCCATTTGATTTATGGAAATCCGGACAATTAGATTGGAAGGGATCAATAAATCCATTGGCTGCGGCCATTAAATGTGCCTGGAGGGTAACAACGGTATCACCGAGTTATTTAGAAGAAATTAGTTTTAAAGCCAATGGACTGGAAGACCTGCTCGCGCAGGAGCGCTCCAAATCTGTGGGCATTTTAAATGGAATAGACAATGAAGTATGGGATCCGCAGAACGATCCTATGCTGGAGAAAAAATATGCGTTACGTACTTTGGATGCTGGGAAAAAGGCAAATAAGGCGGCTTTATGCCGTGTGTTTAACCTGGACCCTGAAAAGCCGTTATTTACATTTATCGGTAGGTTGGTAGGAGAGAAGGGAGCAGATTTGCTACCTGAGATCTTTTACAATGCCTTGTCGAAGGGAAATGGAGCGATTAATGTACTGGTATTGGGATCCGGCGATCCTCAGGTAGAAGGTAGGTTGATGCAGTTGAAAGAGGCTTTTCCGGGGAATTACAATGCGTATATTGGCTACAATGAACAGTTATCACACCAGATTTATGCCGGGGCAGATTTCCTGCTGATGCCGAGTAGAGTGGAGCCATGTGGACTGAATCAGATGTATGCTTTACGTTATGGAACGGTGCCTATCGTCCGCAGGATAGGAGGATTAAAAGATACGGTGGTAGATATTGGTGATGGAGGTTTTGGGATTTGTCACGATCAAACCAGTGTTTGGGATGTCGGACACGCGATTGGCAGGGCTTATGAACTGTATCAGGATCAGGAGCAACTGAAAGAAATCCGTAAGTATATGATGCAATTAGACCACTCATGGGATAGAGCGGCACAACAATATATTGATTTGTACCACATATAAACTGAATATTTATGACTGATAAAGTATTAGCCGTCATCCTCGGTGGTGGCCAGGGATCAAGGCTTTCCCCACTAACGCAAACGCGATCCAAACCTGCAGTTCCGATTGCAGGAAAATACAGATTGGTCGATATTCCGATTTCTAACTGCTTAAATTCGGGTATACACCGGATGTTTGTCCTGACGCAGTTTAACTCTGCATCGCTGAACAAACACATTAAGAATACGTATCATTTCAGCCATTTTAGTGCTGCTTTTGTGGATATTCTGGCGGCAGAACAGACGCCAGACAATCCGACCTGGTTTCAGGGAACTGCGGATGCTGTGCGACAGGTGATGCACCATTTACTGAACCACGAGTTTGAGTATGTACTCATTTTATCCGGTGATCAGCTTTATCAAATGGATTTCAATGAAATGGTGAATGCCCATATTGAAAGTGGCGTACAAATCACCCTGGCTACCATTCCGGTAACCGCAAAAGAGGCGCCGGACTTTGGGATTCTTAAAGCCAATTCCGACAACATCATTACCTCATTTATCGAAAAACCTGCCGCAGAATTACTGGAAGAATGGACTTCTGATACGGGCGAAGAAATGCGTGCAGAGGGTAGAGAACATCTGGCTTCTATGGGTATTTATATTTTTAACAGAGACCTGCTGATCAAGATCTTCGCTGAAAATGCAGAGGAGAAGGATTTTGGGAAAGAGATTATCCCGAGATTATTGACCTCTAACCATGTGTTGAGCTATCAATATGAAGGGTATTGGACCGATATCGGAAACATATCTTCTTTCTTTGAAGCCAATCTTGGCCTTACCGATGACCTGCCTAAATTCAATCTTTTTGATAGTAAACACAGCATTTTTACCCGTGCACGTATGCTGCCGCCTTCTAAAATATTAGGCACCACACTGGATAAAACCATCATTGCCGAAGGTTGTATTTTACATGCTAAATGTATCAAACATTCGGTGATCGGTATCCGCGCAAGGATTGGGAAAGGCACCACGATCGACAGCTGTTATATCATGGGGAGTGATAAATACCAGGTGTTGGAAGATTTAGAAAAGGATTTGGAGCAGAAAAAACCATGGATTGGTATCGGTGATAATTGTACGATTACCAATGCCATTCTGGATAAAAATTGTAGAGTCGGGAATGACGTACAAATCATTGGTGGCGCACATCTTCCGGATAGCGACCATTCTTTATATACCGTTAAAGATGGTATTGTAGTAGTTAAAAAAGGAGCAGTGATTCCGGATGGTACCGTGATTTAAGCAACGAAAACGTTGTGATTTAAAAAGCTTTGTATAAGGAACTTCCTGTACAAAGCTTTTTTTTATGCCTTTTATCTCTATAGCTGATTATTGATACCTGAAAACTAAAGAGAATACGGTCTTTTCATAAGGCACCGAGTTGACTTCCAGGTTTCCATGGTGCATTTTCATGATGTTTCTGGTGATGGTAAGCCCGATACCTGATCCGTTTTTTCTGGTGGTAAAGAAAGGCACAAAGATCTTTTCGATCAATTCGCTGTCAATTCCTTTTCCATTGTCGCTCACTTCCAGGTAAAGTTTATTCTGATCCAAACGGTAGTTGATTTCTATGACCGGATGTTCTACACCTTCCAAAGCGTAAATACTATTTGTAACCAGGTTGATCAAAGCCTGTTCCACCAGTTTCAAATCTATTTGAATGGTGATCTTCGACGAAGTTTGCTCCACTTTAAGCATGATATTTCTGCCATTGGCAAAAGGTTGCATCAGCACTTTAATGTGTTGCAGGATTTCTCCGATGGTATGGTATTCGAGGTCAGGGGTAGGCAGTTCTGCAATCAGACGGTAGTCCTTTACGAAGTCCAACAGGCCTTCAGACCTTCTTTTGATCGTCTTTATCGCTGGTTTTAAATCTTCAAGATCTTCCGCATTTAAATAATCCTTATCTGCGATCATGCTGTTTACCGTATCTGATAAGGAGCTGATTGGCGTAATAGAATTCAGGATTTCATGGGAAATCACACCGATCAGGCGGTTCCAGGCTTCGGATTCCTTTTGCTCAATCTCATCTTTGATATTCTGGAAGGAAATGATGGTATAATCGGTCAGGTATAGGTTTAAAGGGATCACTTCTGTGGAAAGTTGGATCAGTTTGTCCTGGATTTTCAGCTCCATAAAGCGCTTGCCACCTTTACCAATATTTTCTATTTCCTGAGCAAACTGTGGACTATGTTGTGCCAACCGGTGCCAGTATTTATAGGATGGAATCCCCAGTAAGCTGGTGGCTGCCTGGTTAAAAAATACAATCTCTGCCTGTTTGCTATCCTGCTCATTGTCTTTCACCACAATCACACCTACGGGAACCTGTTCCAGAATAGTCTTGATCAATTGAAACATAGAATCTTTTTCCAGCTGCATATCTTTTTGCGTCTGGATGATATCATTGAAAGATTCATAAAGCTCCGGGAAACTCCCTTTTGTGGCTTTATTCCGGAAGTTTAAGGTGCTGTCGCGGGTTTTTACCGCTAGGATAAAGCGTTTAATGTCTTCCCTGATCTGGTTGATGTAGAAATATAAGTTCATCAAAGCCGCAATCAAAAGAATAGTCAATCCGGAAATGGTGAACCAAAGTTCTGTGTTCCGGATCAGATAATACAAAAGAATACCCAGAATATTGATAATCAATAATCGGTAGAGCAGGCGGAAGGTGAATCGGTTGTAAAAGATCATAGGTCAAACTTTTCTATGCGTCGGTAGAGTGCCGCACGAGTGAGGCCCAGCTCTAGTGCAGCTCTGGAAATATTTCCTTTGTGTTTATCTATGGCTTTTTGAACCATCAGTTTCTCCATTTCCTCAAGTCCCATTTCCGGTTGGATCAGCGTTGCACCGCCAAATTTCTGCGGACTCAGCTGTAGATCATGCGCAGAAATCTCCATGCCATCGGCCATAATTACCGCGCGTTCAATCACATGCTGTAGTTCCCGAACATTGCCTGGCCAGTGGTAGCCGAGTAATAAGCTTTCCGCTTTCGGCTCAAATTTGTAGAGGTTTTTATGGTATTTATTGCTGAAACTATGTAGGAAATGGTTGGCCAAAAGGGTGATATCTTCGCCTCGTTCTGCCAGTCCGGGTAACAACAGCTCTACGGTGTTGATGCGGAATAGTAAATCCTGTCGGAAAGTCCCCTTGGCTACCATTTCATTTAAAGGCATATTGGTAGCGGTAATTAAGCGGACATTTACTTTTCGTTCCTTACTTTCTCCGAGCCTGGTCACCGTTCTGTTTTGTAGCACACTCAATAGTTTGGCTTGTAATGGCTGAGATAAATTACCGATTTCATCAAGAAATATAGTTCCACCTTCGGCAAGTTCAAACCTGCCGGGTTTATCTTCTTTGGCATCAGTAAAAGCACCTTTCGCATAGCCGAAAAGCTCACTTTCAAAGAGGTTCTCATTGAGGGAGCCTAAATCTACATGCATGAAGATCGCGTTTTTCCTGAGCGAATGTTTGTGTAATTCATAAGCGAACACTTGTTTCCCCGTTCCGTTTTCGCCCAATATCAAGACATTGGCATCGGTTGGGGCTACTTTTGTTAAGGTATTTTGCAAATGTTTGATGGGCGCAGAGTTCCCAACGATGTGCTCAAATTGTCTGGCCTGATCCTTTTGAAGAGAAGAATGGATCTTTTCCAGCTTTTTCACCTTTTTATTGGATTGTCTTAACCGTGAGGCGGAAGACAGGGTTGCAAACAGCTTGTCATTTTCCCATGGTTTAAGGATGAAATCTGTGGCGCCTTTCTTGATGGCTTGTACGGCAAGCTCTACATTTCCGTAGGCAGTCATCAGGATCACCACATAGTCCTTGTCAATTGATAAGATGTGTTCCAGCCAGTATAAGCCTTCACGGCCATCACTGGCCCCTTTTTGGTAATTCATGTCCAACAAAATCAAATCTACTTCATTATGACTGAGTAGTACATTGATTTCTTTCGGGGATTTGCAGGTGATCACCTGACTGAAATGTTGTTTTAAGAATAACCTTGCACTGAGTAGGATGTCGTCATCATCATCAATAACTAAAACATTTGCATCTATCATGGTATGAATTTAAGCTTTTCTTTATTAATCCTGCCCGCCATCGGAATCAATTGATTCCTTTCCCAATCTTCTTTAGGTTTCAAAAATAAAAGAAACTGTTCGATGCTGTACAGCTACTGTCCGATTATGAACGGTATTTAATATCAATATGATTTAACTTGCTGATAATTAGTTATATAAAAGTGTTTTGGTAGATTGGCACAGCCTTAGCTTATGGCAGATCAATAAGCGTAATACAAAAATGGATAAGATCATACAGAAAAAACGGTTCAATAAAAAAACGATTATAACGATAGTAGGGGCGGTGGTATTAGTGGGACTGGTAGCCTATGGATACAGCCTGTCTTTAAGCAAGGTTTATAAAGCAGATGCTGAAAAGCTGACCATCAACAAAGTGGCTTTTGGCGACTTCGAAGATGTGGTCTTGTTAAATGCCAGTGTCGTTCCGCTGACTTCTGTGATTGTGAGTTCGCCGGAAGGTGGAACCGTAGCGGAGATCTTTACCGAAAACGGAGCCTCCGTAGTTAAGGGTACACCTTTGTTGAGAATCGCCAATCCAAACGCTTTATCCAGTTATACCTCCAGCGAAACCAGCATCACCGAACAGATCAATCAATTGAGAAAATTAAGATTAGATCTGGAGCAGAATCAACGGATCATGGGTCAGGATATGATGGATATTGAAAATAGTTTGAGAACTGCAACCCGTAAGTATAAAATCGATAGTGCCTTGTTTAAGAAGAATGTGATCACCAGAGAAGAGTTCAATACTTCTAACCAGGATTATGAATATTTCCAGGGCAGAAGAGGGATTTTGAGACAAGCGATCAAACAGGAAAACCAGGGTAGGGTAATGCAGTTGAATCAAATTGATATCTCTATCGGAAGAATGAATGAAAGTCTGGAAACTATCCGGCAAAACATAGAAAATATGACTATTAAGGCACCTGTGGCCGGCCGTCTCTCCTCTTACGATCCGGTCATAGGCAAGTCTTATAGTCCAAATGAAATGCTGGGTAAAATTGATGTGTTGCAAGGGTATAAATTGCAAGCCAGCGTAGACGAATATTATGTGAACAGAGTGAAAGAAGGGCAGACCGCCAGCGTAGAATTCAACGGAAATACCTATAAATTAGTAGTGCGAAAAGTGATTCCTGAGGTTACTGCCGGACAATTCCAGGTAGAACTCGTGTTTGATGGGAAAGCACCGGAAGACCTGAGAAGAGGGTTATCTATGCAGGTGAAACTGACGCTTTCCGACAATAGTAAGTCGCTGCTGATTGCACAGGGACAGTTTTTCCAAAGCACCGGAGGCACCTGGGTATTCGTCCTGAAAGATGGCAAAGCAACCAAAAGAAATGTAAAAATTGGCCGCAAAAACCACAAGTATTATGAAGTACTGGAAGGATTGCAAAAAGGAGAGGATGTGATTACCTCATCTTACGACCAGTTTAATCAATATGATATCGTAGAAGTAAGTAAATAACCTGAAAAAATATAGCCATGATAAGAATTGAAAACCTGGAGAAAGTTTATAAAACTGAAGAAATTGAAACTACTGCTTTAAATGGGATCAACCTACATGTTAAAGAAGGCGAGTTTGTATCCATTATGGGGCCATCCGGATGTGGTAAATCTACCCTCTTAAATGTGATGGGCTTACTGGATAAACCGGAAAGTGGCAGCTACAAATTTATAGATACAGAATTACTGAAACTAAACGATAAAGAGCGCTCTAATTTCAGGAAACGTAACATGGGCTTTGTGTTTCAGAACTTTAATCTGATTGATGAATTGACAGTTTTTGAAAACATTGAGCTGCCCTTGATTTATAACAAAGTAGCGGCAGCAGAACGCAAGCGACTGGTCAACGAAATTATCGAAAGGATGAATATCGTGAATAGGAGCGGGCACTTTCCGCAACAACTATCCGGTGGACAACAACAGCGGGTAGCCGTAGCCAGAGCGCTGGTGACCAAGCCTAAATTGGTCCTTGCCGATGAGCCAACTGGTAACCTGGACAGTTCTCATGGGAATGAAGTGATGGAATTACTGTGTGAGCTGAACGAAACAGGAACCACGATTGTCATGGTGACCCACTCTTCTCATGACGCCAGTTTCTCTAACCGCATTATCAACTTAAAAGATGGTCATGTGATCTCGGAGAAAATCAATAAAACCCGTACAGAAGAATTAATCTAAAATCCCAATGTTCCGACTCAACCTCAAAATCGCAATACGCAACCTTTGGAAGCATAAAGGCTATACCCTGATCAATGTAGGAGGGCTGGCAATTGGTTTGGCCAGTTGTATGCTTTTGCTGTTATACGTGGCTTACGAATGGAGTTACGATAAATATACCGCGGGTTACGACCGCACTTATGTGGTGTATAGTAATCAGAAAAATGCAAATGATATCAATAGTTATGCCTGGACACCAGGGGTGATGGCACCGTACTTAATCAGTACCATGCCTGAGGTTGCCTTTGCTTCCCATTCTACTTATCCCAACGAATTTTTGATTACTAATCAGGATAAATCTTTTAAGAAACCGGGCATTTTTACTGATCCTTCCTTTCTGAAAATTTTCCCTTATCAAATGATTAAAGGGAATAAAGAAAAAGCATTAAAGTCTCCAAATGGAGTGATCCTTACGGAAAGTTTTGCTAAAATTCTGTTCGGCAAGGAAGACCCAATAAATAAAACGGTTAAACTTAGTGGTAAACATTTACTAACCGTAGAGGGTGTTATTGAAGATGTACCCCGCAGTAGTAGTATTCAGTTTGATTACCTGATGTCATGGGGGATGTATGAGCAGACCAACCCATGGGTTAAAAGAGCTGGCTGGGGATTTGGCCATTGCTTAACTGTGCTTCAATTGAAAGACAACAGTTCTTTTGAAAAGGTAAACGCCTCATTCAGTACTATTTTTACAAGAAATCAGAAGGGAAATGATAATGTTGGATTGATTCATCCACTCTCAAAATGGCATTTATACGATAAGTTTGAACAGGGGATATCTGTTGGAGGAAAGATAGATACGCTTAAGATATTTGTGATACTCGCTTTCTCTATCTTATTGATCGCTTGCATCAATTTTATGAACCTCTCCACCGCAAGGTCGGAAAAGAGAGCAAAAGAAGTAGGTGTGAGAAAGGCCATTGGTGCCGCAAGAAAATCATTGATCGGACAGTTTATGCTGGAGTCTATGTTACTCGCCTTTTTGGGAATGATTGTCGCTTTTATCCTGATTGAAGTTAGCCTTCCATACTTCAATGGATTGTTAAATACGACCCTGACGCTCGATTATGCGGATTGGAAATTCTGGACTGTATTATTCGGACTGACACTCTTTACCGGCTTTATCGCCGGCAGTTATCCCGCATTTTACCTTTCTTCTTTCGAACCGATAAAAGTATTAAAAGGGTTCAACAGGGCTGGAGGCGCTTCTTTATCCGTTAGGAAAGTCCTGGTGGTCTTCCAGTTTGTCTTCGCTTCCAGCCTGATTATATGTACTGCAGTAATTTATCAGCAGCTGACTTTCATTAAGAATAAACCGGTTGGTTATCAGAAAAATGGATTGGTAGAAATCCCGATAGAAGGGGCACTGGAAGATCCGGCTAAAGCCATCTTACTGCGGGATAAATTACTGAAATCCGGGGCAGTAAGTCATGCAAGTATGTTCAGTGTGAGCCTGACCCGTGGCGGTAACAATACCATTGATGTGAGTTGGCCAGGGAAAAATCCAGAAGAAAGGATCATGTTCAATTCCAGATATGCTTATTATGATTTTGCCGCTACGCTGGGTTCCGATTTACTGTTGGGCAGGGATTTTTCTCCCCGTTTCAATGATTCTACAAATGTGGTGATCAATGAAGCTGCGGTTAAAGTAATGGGACTATCAAAACCGATTGGTTCGGTGGTCACTATGGATGGTGATCAATTGACAATAATTGGCGTCATGAAAGACTTTGTGATGGACAATCCTTATCAAACTGCTGCGCCAATGTATATCCGGAATGAGCAGGTTGGGGAGGGGGTGATGGCCATGCGCTTAAATCCTAAGCAAAATATCAGTACTTCTATAGCAGAAATACAGGCGATTGTAAAAGAGATCAATCCTGATTATCCAGCGGAAGTTTCCTTTTTGAGCGACAGCTTTGAAGCGAAGTTTAATAATGAAAAACTGCTGGGTGTGCTGGCCAATTGGTTTGGTGGCTTTGCGGTATTTATCTCTTGCCTCGGGCTCCTGGGGCTCACATTATTCATGGCCGAACAACGCAAAAAAGAAATCAGTATCCGGAAAGTATTGGGTGCTAATACTTTTCATATCCTCACCTTATTGAATAAAGACTTTATTAAACTGGTGGTCATTGCCAACGTAATCGCCTTTCCTATCGCCTATATTATCATTAATAAATGGCTGTCTAATTATGAATTCCGGGTGGAGATTTCAGTGATCCCATTTGTCCTTGCCATCGTTTTATCCTTGCTGATTGCCCTGTTTACGGTATCCATGCAATCGCTGAAAGTGGCGAAAGCAAACCCCGTTGATGCACTTAAATACGAATAAACGATGTTCAGACTCAACCTTAAAATCGCTCTGCGTAACCTTTGGAAAAACAAGGTTTATACTGCTATAAATATCGGTGGACTTGCCATTGCTTTGTCTGCATTTATTTTAGTAGCGATCTATGTACGTTTTGAGACCAGTTTTGATCATGATGTTCCTGGTCATGAAGATATTTATTTGGTAGGCAGGGTTTTGCCGGACAAAAAAACGAATTACACTTCCTTGTCCCTGGCACAAGCGCTCAAAGAAGCCATACCGGAGATTGAAAGTGTAGGCAGAAGCAAGGGAATAAACTTTGAGTTCGCCTTTAACACTCCCGAAGGCCGTGTTTATGGAAAGGAGGTGCTTTCAATTGATTACACTTTAGCTAAAATGTTTCATATTAAACCGCAGGGAGGCTTGTTGAAACCGAAAGGAGATGCGCTTAGTTTGTATATGCCGAAAGAATTTGTAACCGCCTTATTTCCAAAGAAAACACCTGTTTTTCCTGTTAAGGTGGGGATTGGGCCAATCAGTGCGGGTCAATCTGGTGAGGTCTCAGGGTTTATAAACCATAATTCTGCACATTCCAATGTAGTCTTTGATGCGCTAATCATTGCCGGGGATGTCGGGAAAGATCAGGAACCAAGTGCCAATAATTATTACACTTATATTAAGGTTAAACCAGGTACTGACCCGGATTTGCTTCAGCAAAAGGTTAACGCTGTGTTCAAAGAAGAGATCAGGAAGTCGACTGTAACTGCTGCTAAAGACCGGAATTCTGCCGAATTGAGTATGGTGCCTGATGTGAATATGGCTGCGGATGTAAATACCTTAACTAAATCAGGTGTCTTTTTAGATCCCCTGGATAACCTGCATCTAAGACCTGTTGCCGGTAACAATACCAATTATAAAATTGTGATGGCACTATCCGTACTCACCGTATTGGTGATGGTGATTGCCTGTATCAATTTCACCAACCTGACGATTGCACAAACGAATAAGAGAGCAAAAGAAGTAGGTGTGAAAAAGGTTTTGGGTGCTTACCGCCTCAACCTGATCTTCCAGTTTTTGATCGAGATTTTTATGCAATGCCTGGTGGCATTGATTCTGGCAGTGATTCTTGCCGAAATATTTCTGCCGCAGTTTAATGAAGTCTTTGGTGTTTCATTTTCGCTATGGAAAGATAACCATGAACTGGCCTGGCAGCTACCTGTAGTGCTGTTGATCATTACCTTCATTTCCGGTATTTACCCTGCATTAGTCCTGTCGGGGTTTAAACCGGCAGCGGTATTAAAAGGGAATCTTCAAACCAGCTATAAAACGCTATGGCTGAGGAATGCCTTGTTGGTGACACAGTTTACGGTGGCCATTGTTTTCATGGCTGGATTACTGATTGTGAGTAGTCAATTGAAATACATGCGTACAGAAGATACCGGTTTTAAAACCGGAGAGGTGGTTTACATCAAGAATATTGCCTGGTTCGATCGTGGGTATTTTGATAACATGAAAGCGCGTGTGATGGAAATCCCCGGAGTCAATTCATTTACCGTGGCTTCCGATATTCCTGATGGCTCACGCCCGGGTAGGGTTAATTATACCATGGCGGGTAAAGAACTGGGTATGGACATTGTTCATGTAGATTTCGACTATTTCGAGACCCTGCGTTTGAAACTTAAAGATGGCCGTTTCTTTTCCAAAACTTATCCTGCTGATGCAGAAAATGCAATCGTGCTCAACGAAGCGGCGGTGGCTGCTTATGGAATAACACAACCTGTAGGAAAGACCATCAGAGGCTGTGATATGGATTATCGCATTGTTGGAGTTATTCAGAATGCCAAAATGCAAGGCTTTGAGTCTGCGGTTGAACCTACTGTTTATGCGATCAAAAGTGCTTGTGCCAACGGTAAAATGAAACTGATGGTCAACATAGATCCTGACCAGATGGCGGGCGCACTAGCTGCTTTGAAATCTAACTGGAAAGACCTGAATAAGATGGACGGAGACGACTTCAGATATGAATTTATGGACGAATTGTATGGCCGCCTCTTTAAAAAACAAGAGCAATTACAAGCTGTTTTTTATGGCGCTGCGCTGTTAACTATTTTCATTGCTACGCTCGGTCTTTTCGCTTTTTCTGCCTTTACGATCACCACCAGAATGAAAGAAATTTCTATCCGGAAGGTATTGGGTGCTACAGATTATAATATCCTCAGTTTGCTTAATTCATTCTTTATCCGGATCGTGCTGATCGCTAATCTTATCGGCTGGCCAATAGCTTACATCGCTGCACAGCGCTGGCTGGAGTCTTTTGCTTATCGAATCGACCTGCCAATCCTGCCATTTATCATTGCCGGATCAATCAGTATACTGTTGACTTTACTAACCGTTAGTTTTCAGGCGCGAAAAGCGATGAATGCAAAACCTGTTGACGCTTTAAAATACGAATAATAAATACCTCAACCATGTTTAGACTTAACCTTAAAATCGCGCTGCGGAATCTTTGGAAGTATAAAGGTTATACCGCCATTAATATCGTTGGACTGGCTATCGGACTGGCAAGTTGTCTTTTGATCTTTCTCTTTTTAAGATTTCAGACCAGTTTTGATAACAGTTATGATAAACAGGATCGCATCTATAGAGTGGTGTCTTCCTGGACTTATCCTGATGGAGTAAATTTTTCCAATGGCGTGCCAGCTCCTTTGGCTCCTGCCTTGCGTAATGATTTTTCGCAACTGGAACAGGTGGCTGCGGTACGAAGTACGAGAGGCGTAGTTTTAGCAAAGGGAACCTATCCGGTTGCCAATGCCAGCTCAGAAAATCCGGAGGAGAAACCGGGCAATGGAGCGTCTGCTGCAACAGGGGGAAATACCGATGTCAAAAGAAAAGAACAGCTCTATTATGTGGAACCGCAGTTCTTCGATATTTTCAATATCGAATGGCTTTCCGGCAAACCAGCTACCGCTTTATCGGCTCCGGGTATGATGGCAATGTCTGAAAAAACAGCGGTTAAATATTTCGGTTCCTGGCAAAATGCGATTGGGAAAAGCGTCAATTTCGATCAAAAGACTGATTTTAAGATCACTGCGGTCTATAAAGATTTGCCTCAGAACAGTGACTTTCCATTTGGATTGATCGCTTCTTATGCCTCCTTTCCGGGAAAGGACTCTAAGGAATGGGGAAGTGTAACGAACAGGGCGGAGTGTTATGCCTTGTTAAAACCCGGAGTAGCAGCTGAAGATCTGGACCAACCCTTGAAAAAGTTTGTTGACAAATATTATACGCATAATGCACCTGGAAAAGAGAATCATATTTTTCAGGCAATGAGCGAAGTTCACCACGACGGACGTTTCGGGAACTTCAGGTATACGACCATTTCTTATAAGGAATTGGCCGGTTTAGGGGTGATTGGTATTTTTCTTTTGATCACTGCCTGTATCAACTTTATTAACCTGGCTACAGCCCAGGCGATCAGTCGCTCTAAAGAAGTTGGGGTGCGTAAAGTGATGGGCAGCAGACGCGGACAATTGGTGTGGCAGTTTTTAAGCGAAACTACGTTGATTACGGTGATTGCCTTGTTGTTGGCTTGTGTGATGACTGAACTCGCGATTCCGGGGATGGAACATCTGATGGATGATCAGGTTAAATTTCAGCTTTTTTCTGAGCCTGCCATCTTTGGATTTATGCTGGTACTGGTCATTGTGGTCAGCTTTCTGGCAGGTCTTTATCCTGCACTGGTGATCTCTGGATTTAGTCCGGCACTAGCGATTAAGAACAAGATCAGCGCGGCAAATGCCGGAGGTATAGGCTTAAGGAAAACATTGGTGGTGTTGCAGTTTGCCATTACCGCAGTTTTAATCATTTCTACCTTGGTAGTGGTGAGGCAAATGGAGTTTGTACGGGAGAAGTCTCTGGGCTTTGATCATGCTTCGGTTGCCGTGATTGATATGCCAACGGATAGTCTGAACCGGACTAAGCAGCATGGCTTCAGAGAAAAAATAATGCAGTTGCCGGGGATTAAAGAAAGTAGTTATTGTATTGCTGCCCCTTTGTCAAATGGCAATAGTGAGACTAACTTTTCTTTTGATCACCGTGGGAAAGATGAAGACTTTCAATTGAATCTGAAAATAGCCGATGAAAATTACCTGAAAACTTTTAATATGGTTGTTGTTGCCGGACGTGGCTTGTCAAAAAGCGATACGATTAAGGAATTTGTTGTCAATGAGCAGTTATTGAAAATGTTAAATGTATTGCGTCCAGAGGATGCGATCGGGAAAAGATTGAAGGTAAGTGGTAAGGAAGCCCCTATTGTGGGGGTTATCAAAGACTTCAATAACAATTCGTTAAAACAGGCGGTTTCTCCCCTGGTTATCTTTAGTAACCAGAAGCATTATGGTTCTATGGCGATGAAAATTGATCCTAAAGAGCTCAGTAAAACCATGAGCCAGGTAGAAGAGCTTTGGAATGCGACTTTCCCCAATGATGTTTATGGACTGGAATTTATGGATCAGACCATTGAAAGCTTTTACAGAACAGAACAAGTGATGGGGGTGCTTTTCAAAGTATTCGCCGGAGTGATCATTTTTATCTCTTTTATTGGTTTGTTTGGATTGGTTTCTTTTATCGCCACCCAAAGAACAAGAGAAATTGCGATCAGGAAAGTACTGGGTGCCTCCACCATGGAGTTGGTGAAAATGTTGAATCGTTCCTTTTTGTATATGGTGCTCATCGCAAACCTGCTGGCCTGGCCATTGGCTTATATTTTCACGTCGAAATGGTTGGATGGTTTTGCGTACCGGATTGACTTAAGTATCTGGCCATTCTTGCTGGCGATGGTGTTATCGGTATTGATTACACTGGTTACCGTAAGTTTAAGGTCTTTAAAAGCCGCAAAAACCAACCCGATCGATGCTTTAAAATATGAATAATAGCTGCTTCAAAATAGGAGTAGTAAAAAATTAAATCAATAAGAATAAAAAGAATTTACCATGATCACACTTAAGAATATAGAGAAGTATTACGCGAATAAAGGGGTTAAAAGTTATATCCTGCGTCATGTGAGTACCGAGATTAAACAAGGAGAATTTGTATCCATTATGGGGCCTTCCGGTGCCGGGAAATCTACTTTGCTCAACATCCTTGGAATGCTCGAAGAGCCTACTTATGGCGAATATGAGTTCATGAGCGAAGATGTGCTTTCGCTCAATGAACGCAAACGGATTGAGCTGTACAGAAACCATATCGGATTTGTGTTTCAGGCTTATCATTTGATTGATGAAATGACTGTAGCTGAAAATATCGAAGCGCCTTTATTATATAAAAAGATAGGGGCAGCAGAGCGAAAAAGCAGGGTTGCAGATGTATTGGATCGTTTCAATATGGTGGCTAAAAAAGATTTGTTTCCGAACCAGCTTTCCGGTGGTCAGCAACAATTGGTGGGAATTGCCAGGGCTTTAGTTGCGCAACCTTCCATCATTTTAGCTGATGAACCTACGGGGAATTTGCAATCAACACAGGCGCTTCAAATTATGGATCTGTTTAAGAAACTGAATGAAGAAGAGGGGATTACAATTATTCAGGTGACACATTCGGAAGTAAATGCTGCTTATGGCAGTCGGATTCTACATTTATTGGATGGTGTAATCAAAGAAGACCTGGTAGTAGCACAGGGTGTTTAATCAAATTGTCTTTTGTTTTTCAAATTAACCCAGACTCCCGATGTTTAAACTAAACTTTAAAATTGCGCTCAGAAATTTATTAAGGAATAAAACCGCATCGCTGATTAACATTAGCGGTTTGGCGATTGGTCTTGCCGCCTGTTTAATGCTGTTATTGTATGTGGCTTACGAGTGGAATTACGATCGTGGTTATAAAAACAAAGATAATATTTACCATGTGATGGTGAATTTCGCTGATCAGAATAAGCAGATCACGGCTACCGGAGATCAGGCGCCTAATATTCTGGCAAAAACACTAAAAGAGGAAATTCCGGAAATTGAACACATCGCCAGAATTTTATGGCCTGTAAAACGCCTCCTGGCTACCGGCGAGAATAACTTAAAAGTAGAAGGCAGGTATGCAGATGCCGAAATCTTGAAAATCTTCGATTATCAATTTATTAGTGGTAATCCGGATAAAGCATTTAATGACCCTAATTCGGTGATTATTACAGAAAGTACAGCAAAACGATTGTTTGGAAGCACAGATGTGTTGAATAAAGTGATCAAATATGAAAACCAGGTCAATGTAAAAGTGACCGGTGTGATCAAAGATCATGCAGCCAATACCACCTATAAATTTGACTGTTTGATCCCCTGGACATTGAGTGAAAAACTGGATAGTTGGGCTGGTAAAGCAAATTGGGGTAATTTCTTTGCCTATACTTTGCTCAGTTTAAAAAAAGAAGTTAATGTAACTCAGTTTAACCAGAAAATCAGCAATATCATTGTTAAACATGCACCAAGTGATACCACAGACCCCAGCGTTTTTGTGGAGCCTTTACTGAATCTTCATTTGTATGGGGAATATGAAAATGGACATCCTTCCGGCGGAAGAATTGACCAGCTGCGGTTTTTTGTTGCCCTCGCTTTGGGGATTTTAATCATTGCCTGTATCAATTTTATGAATCTGGCTACAGCAAGATCTCAAAAGAGAGCAAAAGAGGTGGGTATAAAAAAGACCATTGGTGCTTCCAGGAAATCGTTAATTATGCAATTTCTGTTAGAATCTTTATTGCTCACTTTTGTAAGTGTGGTGCTTGCCGTAATACTTGTGGAGCTGGCTTTGCCTAAATTTAATGAGTTGGTAAACATTCAGTTGGAATTGAATTATACAAATCCATTGGCCTGGTTAGCAGCGCTTGCATTGATCTTCTTTACCGGTGTGTTGGCGGGAAGTTATCCGGCATTTTTCCTTTCTTCTTTTAGTCCGATACAGACCATGAAAAAGGCGGTAAATGCTAAAAAAGGTTTTTCATTGAACTTCAGACAAGTGTTGGTGGTGGTTCAGTTTAGCTTTGCAATTGTACTGATCGTGGGGACTTTGATTGTTTATCAGCAACTGCAATACATTAAGAATAAACCGCTTGGTTATAACGTCAATTCCTTACTGGAAATGCCGCATGAAGGAAACCTATATCCTAAATTCGACTTGTTAAAGGAGCGTTTACTAGCTTCCGGAGCAGTAACCGGTGTTACTCAGTCGTCGGGAAGTATTTCTACACCCAATTCAAATTCCAGCGGAATGGAATGGGAAGGGATGGACGAATCCGGTAAACGAATGTCCTTCAATCAGATTTATACCAACTATGACTTCATTAAAACAAATGGAATCCAATTGGTAGAGGGCCGTGATTTTGATCCGAAAATTGCCTCGGACAAGACGGCTTTAATGTTGAGTGAAACCGCAATTAAAACCATGGGTTTAAAAGAACCTGTTGGGCAGAAAATTAAGCTTTGGGGCATGGACAGGACAATTGTAGGTGTGTTTAAAGACCTGACCTGGGGTGATCCTGCTAAGAGAAATCTTCCAATGCTGATCGGTTTTAATCCGCAGAATAGCGATGTGATTAATATGCGGATGAACCCTTTAAATTCCAGCGCACAAAATATTGCGCTGATTACCCAAATTACGAAGGAGATCAATCCGGAGTTTCCGGTTGATATTAAATTTGTTGACAGTCTGATTGAGGTCAAATTTGAAAACGAAAAGATATTGGGCATCTTGTCTAATTTGTTTGGTGGACTGGCGATATTTATTTCTTGTCTGGGCTTATTTGGCCTGTCCGCTTTTTCTGCCGAGCAACGGACAAAAGAGATCGGTGTGCGTAAAGTACTGGGCGCCTCAGTAAGCGGTCTGGTGAAATTATTATCCCTGGATTTTGTCAAAATAGTATTAATAGCACTCGTAATTGCGATGCCTGTTGCCTACTGGATGATGGACAAATGGTTGTCGAAATTTGATTACCATGTGGCTATTGGCTGGCCTGTTTTTATGCTAACAGCGCTTTCTACTTTAACGGTTGCCCTTTTAACGGTCAGCTGGCAAGCGTACAAAGCCGCAAAAACAAATCCGGTAGAGGCCCTCAAATACGAATAGATTTTTAAAGAATGGCGTGTATCTTTGTAGGATGCAACGCAGTTTTACAGATCAGCTTAATCGTACCATCACTATTAATTATCCGCCAAAAAGGATCATTTCTCTGGTTCCATCTCAGACAGAATTACTGTTTGAGTTGGGACTGGACAAAGAGGTGATTGGAATTACCAAATTCTGTATTCATCCGGAAAAACAGTTCAAAGAAAAGACTAAAATCGGAGGAACAAAGAAATTGAATATGGAGCTGATCAGGAGTCTGAAGCCAGACCTGATCATTGGGAATAAGGAAGAGAATGAGCGCGGTCAGATCGAAGCGCTGATGGCAGAATTTCCGGTCTGGATGAGCGATATCTATGATCTGGAAGGGGCGAAGCGTACCATCACTGAAATAGGGGCGCTGGTAGACCGGGAACCCGAATCTGCCTACCTGAACCATTTGATCACAGCCGGCTTTAATGATTTACAGACCCTGGCTTTACAAAACGGGTTGGATAAATCGGTGGCTTACCTGATCTGGAAGGGTCCGTATCTATTTGCCGGCAGAAATACGTTCATCAACCAGATGCTGGCCATGAACGGCCTTAATAATGTGGTCAAAGAAAACCGTTATCCTGAAATGGATCTGGAAACACTGGCCGCATTAAATCCCGACCTGGTATTTTTATCCTCCGAACCTTATCCCTTTAAAGAAAAACACCTGGAAGAAATCAGCCTGGCTTTACCAAATGCAAAAGTAATGCTGGTTGATGGCGAAATGTTCTCCTGGTATGGCAGCAGACTGGTAAAAGCGGTGGAGTATTTGTTTCATTTGCAAAAAGAATTGTACTAAAATTGAGCTAAGGCGATTAGGTCATAGCCTTAAATCTATTGATTTTTACGTTTGATTAAAGTTCCTGTAAAAAAGATTGAAAATTAAATCCTGTAAGATCAATAAGTTAGCTAAAGTGCTCCTGAATAATTGCAAAAGAGTTTTCTAGTTTAAAAACAATATCTATATTTGCAATCCCGAAAGGGAACATCCTAACTGCGGAAGTGGCGTAATTGGTAGCCGCACCAGACTTAGGATCTGGCGCTTCACGGCGTGGGGGTTCGAGTCCCTTCTTCCGCACAACAATTGAAAAGCAGCCCCGAAAGGGCTGTTTTTTTTTGCCCAAAAATTAGCTCCATGCATTCCATAGTGTGACTGTAGAATTGCTGTGTTCAGGCTGTCCCGAGCGGGTTTCCAAACCGTCTCCGAAGCGTTTCTAAAACTTTTCAGTAAGTAATCCAGGTTCAGAAGAAGCTATAATCAAGAGAGGAAGTGCTTGTGGTAAAAATATTCAGGCTTATTGAAGTGTTTGATTTCTGAGCTAAGCGTCTGATTGTTTGCGGGTAAAGTAAGGTGCTGCTCCCGACGGTCAAAAAATCCTTTATTTTTATTTAAAATATTTATGGCTTTTTAAAAAACTATTCTATCTTTGCAATCCCGAAAGGGAACATCCTAACTGCGGAAGTGGCGTAATTGGTAGCCGCACCAGACTTAGGATCTGGCGCTTCACGGCGTGGGGGTTCGAGTCCCTTCTTCCGCACAATAATGGTGATAGATTGAAAAATTTATCACCATTTTTATTTTACGCACATTTTTTTGTGCATTCTTGTAGAAGACAGCAGCTAAACCTCAGCGATCAGATAACTTCTCTATGATTTTAGTTCCTATAGGATTGCTATACTGGTTGTAGTTGATGAGGAGTTGACGTAGAGTTGAAGAAGGGTTGCTTAGGGTTAAGCCCTAATCAACCGTTACCATCCCTTCTACAACCCTTCGCTAACCCTCCGGCAACCAGCAGCACTGTAGCATTTTTATAGCCGGATTATAGCTGGTTTGTCAATTCTTAATCCTACCCGGATACCCTGTTTTTTTAGACTTTGGAGTGCTGAGATTCAGACAATCAGCAGACATAATATTTTCAATTATAGGCATTGAAATCAACAAAAAAGAATATATTTGCGCCCTCGAAAGGGAATTTTGAGCGGTAGATTGGAGTCCATTCTTCCGCAGTAAAAGTTCCTCCTCAAGGGGGAATTTTTTGTATAGACATTAATAATTATTGATTCAGAAAGATGAACATTACACAGGAAAAAATTAACGACTTAAACGCGGTTGTAAAAATTAAGATTTCACCTGAAGATTATACTGAAAAGGTTGATAAATCTATAAGAGAACAAGCTAAAAAATCAAACCTTCCTGGTTTTCGTAAGGGAATGGTACCTATTGCACATATTAAGAAAATGTTCGGTAGAAATATTTTAGTGGAAGAAATCAATACCCTATTGAGCGAAACTTTAAGTAAGCACCTTGCTGATAATAAAGTGGAAGTTCTTGGTCAGCCATTACCAATCATGGATGATACTAAAGACTACAAATGGGATGGTACTGACGAATTCGAGTTTGACTATGAAATCGGTCTTGCACCAGCAGTAGAGGTGAAAATCACAGATAAAGATAAATTTACTCAATACATAGTTAAAGCGGATCCGGAAACCTTAGCTTCCCGTATCAAAAATATCAGAAGAAGCTATGGCAAAATGACAAACCCGGAAGTTTCGGCAGAAGATGACGTCCTTTATGCCGATTTAGCACAACTTTCTGAGGATGGTTCAGTTTTTGAAGGTGGCATTACCAGCACAGGTTCTATTCGCTTAGATCAGGTTGCTGATAAAAAGATCTTGAAAACCTTAATCGGTTTGAAAAAAGGCGATGTAGTTGAATTAGATGTTCAGAAAGCGTTTGACAACAATGAGGTGATCATTGCAAAATTGTTAAACCTTCCGGAAGATGAAGCTAAAGAAGTTAAATCGAAATTCCAGGTAACGGTTAAAAATGTAAACCGTTTAGAGGAGTCTGATTTAAACCAGGAGTTCTTTGATAAATTATTTGGTGAAGGTGTAGTAACTGATGAAGCAGGTTTTACCGCTAAAATCACAGAAGAAGTAGAAGGAATGTTCAAGCAGGATGCAGATCGCAAATTGCAGAATGACATCTACACGAAACTGACTGAAAGCGTGAAAATGGAACTTCCGGATGTGTTTTTACGTAAGTGGTTAAAAGCGACTAACGAGAAATTAACGGATGCTGAATTGGATCAGGGATATGAAGATTTCGCTAAAAACCTGAAATGGACTTTAATTGAGAACAAATTAATTAAAGACAATAGCATTGAAATCAAATATGAAGATGTATTCCAGACTGCTAAACAACGTTTAGATGCACAGTTCAGAATGTACAGCCCGGCGCCAATGCCAGAAGATCAGTTGGCACAATACACGGCAACTTTCTTGAAAGAGAAAGACAATGCAAACCGTATTTTTGATGAAGTAAAAGCAATTAAAGTTTTTGAATACATCAAGTCGGTAGCTTCAATTGAAGAAAAAGAGATAGCTTATAATAAATTTATCGAAATGAAGTAATTCAGGGGTAACCGGGATACTTTTAACAGATATTAGAATAAGGCGGCTTTATTAAGGCCGCCTTATTTATATAAAGAGATTACAGAATTTTACAATACCACAATAAATTACCAATTTAGTTTTATTAATTTGGTAAACATTATAAGGGTAGATTAAATATAAATAGACATACCGATGAATATAGACAAAGACGAATTTAGAAAATACGCTGTTAAACACCATCGTATTAATGGTTTAAACGTGGATCGTTTTATTGGTGCTACCAATAACTCTCCAAAAAGTATGACTCCTTATATTATTGAAGAGCGTCAGCTTAACGTGGCACAAATGGATGTGTTCTCCCGTTTAATGATGGACCGTATCATATTTTTAGGTGATGCGATCTATGATGGTAACGCGAACATTATACAGGCACAATTGCTGTTTTTACAGTCTACCGATAACAATAGAGACATTCAGATTTATATCAATTCACCAGGTGGTTCTGTATATGCAGGATTAGGTATCTATGATACCATGCAATACATCACACCAGATGTGGCTACCATCTGTACCGGTATGGCTGCTTCAATGGGCGCTGTATTATTAGTAGCAGGTGCTAAAGGAAAACGTGCTGCATTGCCACACTCACGTGTGATGATTCACCAACCATCAGGTGGTGCTCAAGGTGTTGCTTCCGATATGGAGATCAACCTGAGAGAGATGTTGAAATTGAAAAAAGAATTATATGATATCATTTCTAACCACTCCGGACAAGATTACGAATGGGTAGAAAAAGCTTCAGACCGTGATTACTGGATGAAAGCTGATGAAGCCAAAGGCTTTGGAATGATTGATGAAGTGCTGGGAGCGAATAACAAAGAAAAAAATGGCGAAACAAAATAAAGAATCCCGTTGCTCTTTTTGTGGATCTGGTAAGCAAGATACGTTAATGCTTATTGAAGGTCTTGATGCTTACATTTGCGATAAATGTGTGACTCAAGCCAATCAGTTGCTGGCTCAGGAACTGGGAAACAAAAAAGGGAAACCAATGGATACCTCGGTTACCTTATTGAAACCAATGGAAATCAAAGCGCATATTGACCAATACGTTATCGGTCAGGATGATGCCAAGAAAGTACTTTCTGTAGCGGTGTATAACCACTACAAAAGATTGGGTCAAACGGTAGATCAGGCGGATGAAGTAGAGATAGAGAAATCAAACATCATGTTGGTAGGGGAAACCGGAACCGGAAAAACCCTGTTGGCGAAAACTATTGCGAAGATCTTACACGTTCCTTTTTGTATCTGTGATGCAACGGTATTAACCGAAGCCGGATATGTTGGAGAGGATGTGGAAAGTATCTTAACCCGTTTATTGCAGGCTGCGGATTATGATGTAGCTTCAGCAGAACGTGGTATCGTTTATATCGATGAGGTAGATAAGGTGGCGCGTAAGAGCGATAACCCTTCTATCACCAGAGATGTATCCGGAGAAGGCGTACAACAGGCTTTATTGAAGATCTTAGAGGGCACAGTAGTGAACGTTCCACCTCAGGGCGGACGTAAACACCCGGATCAGAAAATGATTCCTGTAAATACCAATAACATTCTGTTTATCTGTGGTGGCGCTTTCGATGGTATCGAACGTAAAATCGCAAACAGATTGCGTACACAGGCGGTAGGTTATAAAGTGAAAAAGGATGATGAAGAATTAGACTTAAACAACCTTTATAAATACATTACCCCTCAGGATTTAAAATCTTTTGGTTTGATTCCTGAACTGATTGGTCGTGTACCGGTATTGACACACTTGAATCCTTTAGATAAATCAGCATTGCGTAATATCCTGACTGAACCTAAGAACTCTTTGTTCCGTCAGTACGTGAAGTTGTTTGAATTTGAAGGCGTGAAATTAACTTTTGACGATGATGTTTTAGACTTCATCGTAGATAAAGCAATGGAATACAAACTAGGTGCAAGGGGCTTACGCTCCATCTGCGAGGCCATTATGCTCGATGCCATGTTTGATATCCCTTCGGATCCCAGCATTAAGGAATTGAGCATTACGCTCGAATACGCGCTGGAGAAATTCGAAAAGGCTGATTTTAAAAAGCTGAAAGCTGCTTAAATAATTTAATCCCCGTTTTACGGGGATTTTTTTTAACTTGTTATTTTAGGATCTGATCGGGTTTTCATCCATCAACCTTCGGATCCTGAATTCTGGCAGGTTCCTTGCAGCAATAACACCATTAACTACACTAGAAAAACGAATATATTATGAATGAAGAACTGGAAGTAAACAAAGACGGAGAAGCAGGAAAAAAAGTAAAGAAAACTAAAGAAGTAGAAACTCCGGTGAAATCTGGTTTGAAATCTAAAGGAGATATTGTTAAAAACTGGCTCCCAAGATATACGGGAAGGCCATTAGAAGAATTCGGACAATACATCTTATTGACCAATTTCAGCAAATACGTACATATGTTTTCTGAATGGCATGGCGATGCACCTATTATGGGGCTGGATAAACCAATGCAAAGCGTAACTGCAGACGGGATTACGATTATCAATTTTGGTATGGGTAGTCCGATGGCCGCTACCATGATGGACTTATTAACTGCAATTGCGCCTAAAGCAGTCTTGTTTTTAGGAAAATGTGGTGGTTTGAAAAAGAAAAACCAATTGGGAGATCTGATCTTACCAATCGCCGCAATCAGGGGAGAAGGAACATCAAATGACTACCTGCCTGCAGAAGTACCGGCATTACCTGCCTTCGCCTTGCAGAAAGCAATCTCTACCACCATTCGCGACCATTCCAGAGACTATTGGACCGGAACCTGTTATACCACCAATCGCAGGGTTTGGGAGCACGACAAAGCGTTTAAGAAGTATTTGAAAACTTTACGTGCCATGGCAGTAGATATGGAAACGGCTACAATTTTCACGACGGGATTCGCCAATAAAATTCCTACAGGTGCATTATTACTGGTTTCTGATCAGCCAATGATTCCTGAAGGGGTGAAAACTGCAGAAAGTGATAGCTCAGTAACCAGTAATTACGTGGATACACACTTAAGAATTGGAATTGATTCCTTAAAACAGTTGATTAATAATGGATTAACAGTGAAGCACTTACACTTTTAGTCTTCATCAGCGCTTTTAGGGAAATCAAAAGCTAATAAATTACCGGTATGGTTGCTTAGTTGTTCCCATTTTTCAAATGGAAACTCCATAAGCACTGTACCACAAGTAGGGATATTATAGATGTTCGCATTACTCAGGTAATTGGCGAATTCTGTAAGTCCCGGATTGTGACCAAACAGCGCCACACTATCGTGTTTGTCGCTCAGGTTATTCACCACATTTAATAAGGCCATCACGTTCGCTTCATAGATGGAAGGTTCTTCCTGAATCTTTTGCAAGGGCTTGTTCCATACTTCGGCAAAGTGTTTTGCGGTAGTGAGGGCGCGTACCGCCGGACTGCTCACCAGTAGCTGAGGAATAAGGTCTTTTTTGACTATTCTACTTGCCATTTCCGGTGCATTTCTAAGTCCACGGGCATTTAATGGCCTTTCAAAATCAGAAATATGACTATTTCCCCAATCAGATTTGCCGTGTCGTATTAAAAGAAGTTGCTTCATATTGGAGCCTTTAATTATGGATTAACTATTTATAAAGGTAACAATCTCAGCCGTGTTAATGTTTTCCATACAGTTAAAATGTCCGAGCGGACATTTCTCTAATCCGAATTTGGAACATGGCCGGCAGGATAAATCTACTCCGGCAATCAGTGAATCCGAGATTTTATAAGGCTGTACACCCAGTAATTCCGGGGTTGTTCCTCCCCAGATGGAGGCCAGTGGCTTGTTGAAAGCTTCAGAAATATGGGTTAATCCGGTATCAAAACCAATTACTTTAGCCGCTTTGGAAACCAAAAATACCGATTGATCTAAATTGGTAAGGCCGCAGGTACTATAGACCTGATCTCCGATGGCTGCTTTGATGATTTCCGCGTTTTCCTGCACATCATTTCCACCCAATAAGACAATAGGAAGGCTTATTCCCCTGCAAATTTCAATGATCTTTTCATTCGGCAATCTTTTAGTGAAATGGGTTGCCCCGATCACGAAAGCGACAAATTTTTCCTGATGGCTTACCGGCAGAAATTCCGACAGCTCATATTTTTTAGCGATATAATAATCGATGGGTTTATCGTCATTTTTAACGCCCAGAAATTTTACTGTTTCCATGTATCGGTCTACCAGATGCAGCGGGGAAATCAGTTTCGTCCATTTAAATTTTAAAGCCAGCCATTTGTTAATCCTGTCCTTTTTATACGTGGAGGCAGGAATACCGGTTCTTAATTTAATGATAGAGGTACGCAGGTTATTATGCAGGTCGATGATGTAATCAAAGTTCTCCGCTTTAATCTCCTTTATCGTGTCAGAAAGCTTTGGTTGTAAGACATGGAGCTTGCTGAGGTGTGGATTATTCTGGTAGATGTATTTGAATTGCGTCTTGGTGAGAAAGTGTATTTCACAACCTGGCAATTGTTCTTTCAGGCAGCGCACAATAGGGGTGGTATAAATAATATCACCCATAGAACTGAATCTGATGACAAGAATTTTTGCTGGCGTTTTCAAATGATCTGTTGGATTAGGATTCTTTTATCTTTTCGATGATGGCTGTAGAGGAATAGCCCGGTAGGAAGCTCAGTACTTTAACCTCTGCACCTCTTTCCAGGGTTTCTTTAGCACCTACAATGGTATCAATCTGGTAATCTCCACCTTTAACGAGTACGTCTGGTTCCACCACATTGATGAGGTTTAAAGGCGTTTCTTCGTCGAAAAACACCACTGCATCCACAAAGAACATCGCTGCCATCAGCTGACTGCGACTAAATTCGTTGTTGATTGGTCTTTTTTCTCCTTTGAGTCTTTTAACCGACTGATCGGTATTTAAACCGATCACCAGTTTATCTCCCAGACTGGCTGCCTCATTGAGGTAAGCAATGTGCCCTGGATGAAGAATATCAAAACAGCCATTGGTAAAAACAACCTTTTTACCGGCTGCTTTCCATTCCTGAACTTTCGGCAGCAGGCTTTCTTTGGAAAGGATTTTTTCGCTGAGTACTTCCTGTGTATTTCTAACCATGATTAATAAAGTTCGTCTACCGCTTTACAAAGGATATGTCCGATCAGGATATGCATTTCCTGAATTCTCGCGGTGTTTTCTTCAGGGATTACAATATTCAGGTCGCAAAGATCATTCATGCTGCCACCCGTTCTTCCGGAAAGGCCAATGGTGGTACAACCGAGTTCTTTTGCAGTACGTAAAGCACTTAAAATATTCGGACTATTACCACTGGTAGAGATCGCAATAAAAAGATCTTTTGGTTGGGCAAAAGCTTCAATCTGACGTGCAAATACTCTTTCATAACCATAATCATTGCTGATCGCTGTTAATGCAGAGGTATCAACCGTCAGGGCAATTGCAGGTAATGCTTTGCGTTCCTTCACAAATCTGCCGGTAAGTTCAGCTGCAATATGCTGTGCATCAGCAGCACTTCCGCCATTTCCGGCTAATAAAACTTTACCACCGGCAAGGATGGTTTTGGTGATGATATCGCAACCTGCTTCAATCTGGGGAACAAGTGTAGCGATGACTCTATCTATAGTCTGTCTGTGAAGATTTAATTCGTTTAATACCATGAAGTATTACTTGTTTTTTAGAGAAGTGATAATTTCGTCTACTGTAGTGGTGGCGCTTCCGATGTGTTTGATCACAATGGATGCCGCGTAATTGGCTACTGTTGCCGCTTCTTCGATACTGAAACCATGAGAAAGGCAATAGGCCAGCGTGGCGATAACGGTATCACCAGCACCGGTTACGTCATAAACTTCTGTGGCTACCACAGGTATAATTTTGCAGTTATCTTTGGTAATGATCGCAATTCCGGCTTCAGAAAGGGTCACAATTAAATACTGTGCTTCTGTAGTTTTCAGAATGATATTGGCCGCTTTAATCAGGGCCTCATCATTGTTGATTTTCTCTGTTTTAGAGGCTTCTGCAAGTTCTTTACGGTTGGGCTTAATGATGAAAGCGCCTTTATATTTGCTATAATCCAATCCTTTAGGATCTACAATAATCTGTTTGTTTAAAGACTTGCAAAGGGCTGTAATTCTCAGGGAAAGGCTATGGGTAAGCAGTCCTTTATTGTAATCAGAAAGGATTACGATGTTCACTTTTTCGATAAATGGCGCAAGGAAATTGAAGAATGTTTCTTCTAATTCTGCGGAGATATCATGAACATCTTCTTTATCAATTCGTACAATCTGGTGATTGCCGGCAATGATTCTTGTTTTTACGGTTGTTCTTCTACTGAAATCTTTGACAACCAGATCGGTATTGATTTTTTTAACTTTCAGCAGTTCTTTAACTTCGTCTCCAAAGCTATCGTCTCCGATGATGCCTGCAAGGTAAACGTCTGCACCAAGATCAATCAGGTTGCTGGCCACATTTGCAGCACCTCCGATGATTTTGGATTCGCGGCTTGCATTTACAATCGGTACAGGTGCTTCCGGAGATAACCGGGTTGCAGAACCGAAGATATAATGGTCAAGCATCAGGTCGCCTATCACTAAAATATTGGGAGCCGGATTTTTATGATGGGCATTATATAATTTTTCTGCTAACATGGTAGGGTATTAAGTGGCAAATATAGGTATTATGGGTCTTACAAAGGGCTAATATTACTTTTTCTATCTTCAAACAGGCTGCTGATCTCAGCTAAAGTCATGGCGTTTAAGCATTGTTTTGCTTCCAGTCCGCCTTTTCTACCCATCAATACGCCGTAGTGCATATCGTAGAAACCTTCCATTCTATGCGCATCCGGGTTCACCGATAATAACACGCCTTTTTCCAGCGCGTAACGGTGCCAGCGCCAGTCCAGATCTAAACGTAATGGGTTGGCATTGATCTCGATCACCACCTTATTTGCGGCACAGGCATCGATTATTTTTACGTAATCTATCGGGTAACCCTTTCTGCTCAGTAATAGTCTGCCGGTAGGGTGTCCTAAAATCGTAGTATATGGGTTCTCTATGGCTTTAATCAGTCTGGCAGTGGCTTTCTCTTCATCCATTCTCAAATTGCTGTGCACAGAGGCTACCACAAAGTCGAATGTTTTCAAAATATCATCACTATAGTCTAATGATCCATCATTTAAGATGTCACTTTCTATGCCTTTAAAGATTTTGAAAGGGGCAAGTTTAGCATTTAACGCATCAATTTCCAGGTGTTGGGCATATAAGCGTTGCTCGTTTAATCCGTTGGCATAAAAGGCAGATTTGGAGTGATCGCAAATTCCGAAGTATTCCATTTTCAGGTTGTCCTTACAGTAAGTGGCCATTTGTTCCAAAGTATGTACGCCATCGCTCCAGGTGGAGTGATTGTGTAAACTACCTTTCAGGTCTTCGTAAGTGATCAGGTTTGGCAGTTTGTTTTCTTTAGCCAGCTGTACTTCGTTTAATCCTTCTCTGATTTCCGGAGCTACAAAAGCCAGTCCTGCGGCTTTGTAAATGGCTTCTTCTGATTCAAAAGGGGCGTTTCCTGCCAGAGTAAGCACTTCTTTAACGTGTTGTTCATTGCCGGTCAGCTCAAACCATTGCAGGTAAAAAGCATCTTTAGGGCAGATATGTAGTTGTATTTTTAATCCGGATGGGGTAGTGGCATGGAAAGTTCCATCGGCTTGTTCTTCGAAAGTAAGGTCTTCGAAAGTGCTGATTTTCTCTTGAACTTCTTCCGGAGTTGTAGCGCCAATCAGGAAAGGAACATATTCTACAATCTCCATACAGCGGCGGTATTCGCCGGCGATACCCAATAGCGGTTCTCCGGAGATTTTATTTAACCAAACGGCAAGGTCTGCATATAATTTATTGACGGTGCTTTCTGCATGGGCATATAGGAATTTTCCTAGTCCGGCCATTCTGAACTCAATGATCTTTTTAATCTCTTCCTGGGTTTTCAATCCGAAGCCTTTGGCTTCGATCAAACGGTTTTCATTACAGGCGTAATAAAGTTCTCCGATGTTTTCAATACCAAGGTCTTTCCAGATCACTAAGATCTTTTTTGGTCCGATGCCTTTGATCCCCAACATTTCGACAATACCTTCCGGTGTTCTTTCCAGAATCTCCTGTAAATCGGTCATGGTGCCTGTTTCCAGAAGCTCCCAGACCTTGGCAGAAATACTCTTTCCAAGTCCGTCAATCTGTGCGATTTCCTCCAGTGTTTTGCCTTGAATAGCAAAGGGAAGTTTATCAACTTTTAAACCAGCATTGGCTACTGATTTGATTTTAAAAGGGTTCTCATTGTGTAATTCCATCAATTGAGAAAGCAGTCGCAAGTTGCGTGCAATGGTCTTATTTTCCATGGGGTTGCTAAATTAAAGAAAAAGCCCCGATTTTCCGATTAAACTGGAAATGTCGGGGCTTTCTTGCTTTAGAATGATAAGAAATGCGGATTGCAGGTTTATTCGACCTTAATATCAAATGGCATTCTCGCCTGGATACCAGATTTTGAGATCGCCTCTTTAACCTGTTGATAGATCATATAATTTGCACCAAATTCCTTTTTAGCATAATAGACTTTTATTTTATCGGTAGAAGTTTCCAGTAAAGCTTTGATCGGGTCAATCATTTCCGGGTATTCTACGATTCTATAGTCGGTGATTTTAGCTTTTTTAGCAGCGGCTTTAATGGCATCTTCAAAGCTACCTGTTCTATCGGCAAGGCCAATTTTAACGGCATCAGTTCCAACCCATACACGACCACCAGCGATGCTGTCGACATAGGCTTTACTTTTCTTACGGCCATTTGCTACTTTGGTGATGAAGCTATCGTACACCTGGTTTACGCCAGTCTGAACGATCAGTCTTTCACCGGCAGTCATTGGACGAACAGTACTCATGATGTCTGCATATTGTCCGGTTTTTACGCCGTCAAAGGTAATTCCAAGTTCCTGGTTAAATAACTTTTGCATGTTAGGGATCATACCAAATACGCCGATAGAACCTGTAATGGTATTCGGTTGTACGAAGATAGAATCGGCAGCACAGGCGATATAATATCCGCCGGATGCGGCTACATTACCAAAAGAAGCGATTACTGGTTTCACTTTTTTAGTGAGCACTACTTCTCTCCAGATCACATCCGAAGCAAGCGCGCTACCACCAGGTGAGTTTACCCTTAACACAATAGCTTTAATGCTGGTATCGGTTCTGGCTTTTCTGATGGCGCGGGAAACTCTTTCCGAACCGATCTGGTTATTGTCGCCTTCACCACCCATAATATCGCCATTGGCATAGATCACTGCAATTTTAGTTCTATTGGTGTTTCCTTTGCTTTCCATAATGACATTTTTTGCATAGTCATTGATAGAAATGGTGCTTAGGTTGCTGCTTTTACTGGTTCCGCTAAGTGATTTTAGCTCGTCAATAATTTCATCTTTATACTTTAATCCATCTGCCATTTTATACTTTACCGCATCTTTTGGCTGTTGGATTTTATAGTCGTTGGCAATCATAAACAGGCTGTCTGTAGAGATGTTTCTGCTTTTGGAAATATCGCTCAGGAAGGTTTTATAGAGACCGCTTAGGTAAGCAGTAACCTGCTCACGGTTTTTCTCACTCATTTTAGTATCGATAAAAGGCTCTACTGCACTTTTATAAGTACCTACGCGGATGATCTGCATCTCGACACCTAATTTATCTAATGCCCCTTTAAAGAACATGGATTGAGAACTTAATCCTTTAAATTCTAAGGCACCTTCGGGATTGATGTATACTTTATCCGCCACTGAAGCTAAGTAATAAGCACCTTGTGTGTAGACTTCGCTATAGGCGATAATTTTCTTTTTACTGGTTTTAAAGTCGATCAGGGCTTCTCTGATTTCTCTCATATTGGCATAGCCAGCATTTGGAGAAGAAACGCTCAGGTAAATACATTTGATATTATCGTCGTATTTAGCTGATTTGATGGCTTTAATGACATCTGTAAAGCCGATGCTTTTTCTACCGTCATCACCTATGATAGGGAGTTCGGAAAGCGGATCGCTATAAGTACGCTCGGTAATGGGTTGATCCAGGTTGAGGTAGAGCACCGTATCATTGTCTACCAGGACGGTTCTATCTTCCCCGAGAGAAGAGACAATACCCACGATAATGGCGATGAATAAGATGAAAAACACCCCCACCGATAATATAACTCCTACAACAGTTGCAAAAACATACTTAAAAAATTCTTTCATTTGCTGGTTAAATATTTAATTTGTAAATAAAGGTAGAAAAAATGCCCGAGGGTTTTGTATGGAGTTGGATAGTAAAGATGTTTATTTGTTACTGGGAAGTAATTTAGGGGATAGGGAAGAGCTATTGAATGATGCGGTTGTACAGATTGGAAAACAAGTGGGGGAGGTGTTTGCACAATCGTCATTTTATGAGACTGCTGCCTGGGGTAAAACCGACCAGCCATCTTTTATAAACCTGGCTGTAGGCTTAAAAACCGGACTCAGTGCTTTGGAAGTTTTGAAAGCCGTATTGGGGATTGAAGCGGAATTGGGAAGGGTAAGAAAAGAGAAATGGGGGGCGCGCCTGATTGATATAGATGTGATGTTTTACGGGGATGAGATTGTGGATATGGGCGAGGAACTTCAGATTCCACATCCGCAGTTACAGCACCGAAAATTCGTATTGGTTCCCTTAGCGGAGATTGCAGGAGGGTTAATTCACCCGGTTATCGGTAAACGTGTATCAGAAATATTAGCTATATTAGAGGATAATTTAACTGTAACAAAAATTTAATTTATTAGATTTGTTTGATGATCGATCCAAATAAAAACAACGAACCACTTGACCTGACTTACTTAAAAGATATGTCAGGAGACAGCGCAGAATTCATTATAGAAATGTTAGACCTTTTTAAATCACAGACGCCTACATATGTAGCGGATTTAGGAAAGGCTATCGCAGATGAAGATTGGGCAAGGGCATCGAGCTGTGCGCATAAAATCAAACCAACCTTTGCTTATGTTGGCCGAGAAGATGCGAAAGATCATATGCAAATGATGGAAAGAAATGCCAGGGAGCTGAATAATATCGCAGAATTGCCACAGGCTTATAACGAGCTGCTTGATTTTGCAACCGTCTTATACAGACAACTGGATGAAGCTAAAGCCGATCTTAAGAAACGGCTTTAACTTTTGTCGTTCTATTCTCAATAATGGATAGAACGATATACAATACCAGAATTAGTGGGATCGCCACAAATTTAAAGATCAGTAATAATAGGATAGAAGCGATAATAAGGATATACCTGAAGGTATTTTCAGCGAAGCCGAAGCTTTTAAATTTCAAAGCGATCAGGGTAATTTCACTCACCAGTAAATAACAGGCCAAAGGAATAAAGGCCAGGTATAGCAATACGGTGCTGGTAGAACTGTCGAAATAAAACACATCACTTTCATAGATAAAAGGTACGGATGCGATCACTGCGGAAATGGCCGGAGTGGGCACGCCTATAAATTTATCAGTTTGCCTGGTATCCAGATTGAACTTCGCCAGTCGGTAAGCAGAAAAAACTGCGATAAAAAAGGCTAAGTAAGCAAGGACAGGGAAGGCCTCATATCCGAAAAATGATTTTGGTGCCATGTGGAACAGGATCACCGAAGGCAAAACGCCAAAGCTCACCATGTCTGCCAAAGAATCCAGTTCTTTGCCCATAGGCCCGCTTACTTTCAATAAGCGAGCAGCAAAACCATCAAAAAAATCGATGAACAGGGAGATCAGGATACACAAGGCAGCCGATCTTAAATCCTGGTTAAATGCGAAAACAATGCCAATACATCCGGTAAACAAGTTAGCGGAGGTAATGGCATTGGGTATCTGTTTTATGATCATTTCAAATTAGCTATTCATAGAAATCAAAAACTCTTCATTGGTTTTTGTATTTCTGATTTGCTGTTGTACAAACTCCATGGCTTCCTGAGCGTTCATGTCCGCAAGGTGATTACGTAAGATCCAAACACGTTGTAACGTGTCTCTATCGTGTAGTAAATCGTCTCTACGTGTACTTGAAGCGGTGATATCAATAGCAGGGAAGATACGTTTGTTAGATAATTTACGATCCAACTGTAATTCCATGTTACCGGTACCTTTAAACTCTTCAAAGATCACCTCGTCCATTTTAGAACCGGTATCCGTTAAAGCAGTCGCAAGAATGGTTAATGAACCACCTCTTTCGATGTTACGTGCAGCACCGAAGAAACGTTTAGGTTTGTGTAATGCGTTAGCATCCACACCACCTGAAAGGATCTTTCCGGAAGCAGGAGCCGTCGTATTGTAAGCTCTGGCTAACCTCGTAATCGAGTCTAATAAGATCACTACATCATGACCACATTCTACCAGACGTTTCGCTTTTTCTAAAACGATGTTGGCAATTTTAACGTGTCTTTCAGCAGGCTCATCAAAAGTAGAAGCAATTACTTCCGCTCTTACGCTTCTTGCCATATCTGTAACCTCTTCCGGGCGCTCATCGATCAATAAAATGATCAGGTATACTTCCGGGTGGTTTTTAGCAATCGCATTGGCAACTTCTTTCAGTAAATTGGTTTTACCGGTTTTAGGTTGTGCTACAATCAGACCACGTTGTCCTTTACCGATTGGGGTAAATAAGTCGATGATTCTGGTCGAGTAGTTATTGCTTTCTGTGAACAGATTTAATCTTTCTGTAGGAAATAAAGGAGTCAGGTAGTCGAAAGGAACACGGTCCCTTACATCAGCAGGTAAACGTCCGTTGATGGTTTCTACTCTTACTAAGGGGAAATATTTCTCGCCTTCTTTTGGAGGACGGATACTTCCTTTAACGGTATCACCGGTTTTCAAACCAAATAATTTGATCTGAGATTGAGATACGTATATATCATCCGGAGAAGACAGGTAGTTATAATCCGCAGATCTTAAGAAACCGTAACCATCAGGCATAATCTCTAATACCCCTTCGTTGGTGATGGTATTGTCGAAATCCAGGTTAGAATAACTGTTTTCGCTTTGTTTCTGACTTGCGTTGTTGTGGTTAGGCGCTTTCTGTGGCCTGTTGTCTTCTCTTGGCGGACGTTGTTGTTTTTTAACTTCAGTCTGCGTGTTTGCTGTCGTTTCGGTTTTTACTTCTGCAACAGCTTCCGGAGTTGGTGCTGCTGCTTGTTCCGTAACGGTTTCAGGAGCGTTAGTAATTTTCTCTTCTGCTACTACCGGGGCCGGAGCCTGCGACGGGGCCTGAGAAGGCTCATTGTCGAATAATGCAGCTCTGTTAAAGTTAGTGTTCTTGCTTTCTTCTTCCTCTTTAGGTGTTATTCTGATCCTTTTTCTGGTAGATTTTTCAGCAGAGCTTTCTTTTACAGCTTTTACTTTTGGCGCTTTTGCAGGTATATCACCTTCAACAGGTGCAACAGTTGGTTGTTGCTCCGTCATTTGAGAGATGATTTCAACCAGTTCAGCTTTACGCAACTCATCGGCATTTAGGATACCTTGAGTTTTAGCTATCTCCCGCAATTCAGCGGTGAGCTTTTCATTTAATTCTGTTTTGTTAAACATTATATGGGTGTAGAGAATATTTTAAATAAAATTGTTTATCCAATTGAACAGAGCAAAAAATGCATTTATAAAAGATGGTTTGGAACAAAATTTTACGGGATTTTCTGGAATGATCAGATAAACTATAGGGAATTATGCCACAATTGTATGTATTTGTAAATTAATCTCCAAGTAAAACTTTAAAATGTTTATAAAAATTACATTGAAAAGTTTAAAAACAAGTCTTAAATCCTTGTGAAAATTGGCATCTTTGCACACAAAATTACGCATAGATGAATAAAAAACAGCTATTTGAGCAGATCCAGACTAAAAAATCTTTTTTGTGTGTTGGCCTTGATCCGGTATTAGAAAATATCCCTCCGCACCTTCTAAAATACGAAAATCCGGTTTTAGAATTCAATAAGCAGATTATTGATGCCACCAAAGATTTGTGTGTGGCTTATAAACCGAACACGGCTTTCTACGAATGTATGGGATTGAAAGGTTGGGAAACCCTGATCAAAACCTGGCAATATATGCCTGAAGATATTTTCAGTATTGCAGATGCAAAAAGAGGAGATATCGGCAATACTTCTGCGATGTATGCGGATGCTTTTTTCAATGAAGCGAAGTCCGACATGAGTTTCGACTCCGTTACCGTGGCTCCATATATGGGTAAAGATTCGGTAAGCCCTTTCTTGAATTATAAAGATAAATGGGTGATTTTACTGGCACTAACCTCAAATGCTGGTCATAGTGATTTTCAATTACACCAGACTCCGGAAGGTAAATTGTACGAAGAAGTAATTCGTGTTTCTTCTCAATGGGCAGATAGCGAGCAGTTAATGTACGTAGTTGGCGCAACCAGAGGGATTGAATTTAAAAATATCAGGAGACTGGCACCGGATAATTTCTTATTGGTTCCTGGTGTCGGTGCGCAAGGCGGAAACTTAGCCGATGTCTGCGAATTTGGCTTAAATAAAGAATGTGGTCTACTGGTAAATTCTTCCAGAGGTATCATTTATGCAAGTAAAGGGGAAGATTTTGCTGAACGTGCAAGAGAAGAAGCTTTGAAATTGCAGCAGGAAATGGAAGCAATTCTATTGGCGGCTAAATTAATATGACCCAAAAGACTGACTTAAAACTTATTGGGGCATTACTGGTAGTCGCCATTGTATGGGGGACTACCTATCTCAGTATTCGCATAGCGGTTGAAACGATTCCCGCCTGGTTTGTGGCAGCGATGCGACAAACCATTGCTTCTTTGATCCTGATGACCATCCTCCTGTATCGAAAAGAATTGGCCTGGATGGGCTGGCCTTACCTCAAACGACAAATCATGTTGTCTACTTTGATGGTGGTGATGGCCAATGGGATGGTTACCGTGGCAGAAGAGACGATTCCCAGCGGATTAACCTCCCTGCTGAATTCCTTAAATCCTTTAGTCGTGTTTTTAGCCTGTGTCGCTGTAGGTTTGCAAAAACCATCATGGAAAGGGTTTTTAGGCGTGGTGATTGCTTTTCTCGGGGTGGTCTTTATTTTTAGGGATGGCATCAGCGAATTGCTGGATCCGAATTATAAAACAGGGATCATGTTCCTGTGTTTCGCGATTAGCGGTTGGACGATCGGTACCATTTACACCAAGAAAAACAGCCATAAATCGGATCATATCTTACTGGATTTATTTTACCAGTTTGCATTTTCGGCTGTCGCGCAGTTTGCCCTGGCTTTCCTGTTTTCAGAGACTACTTCTGTGAGTAACTGGAGTTTGCATAGTCTGTTGGCGGTTGTTTATCTGGCAGTTTTCGGTTCCGTATTTACCTTTTTCTGCTACCATTACGCGCTTAAAAGGGTGTCCCCTACAGAAGTTTCTATTCTTACTTATTTCAATACGGTCATCGCTTTATTCCTGGGTTGGCTGGTTTTAGATGAGGTGATTACAACCGATATTTTAATCGCAACGGTGTTGATTATCGCTGGTGTTTTTATAACCAATTATAGAAGAAAATAATTTATTTTGTTTATGGTGATAGTTTAACTTGCAATACTTAAGTTAGACTTCATGAGATTCCCTGAAAGCTTCCTTCATTTTATCTGGCAATTCCGATTGTTCCAGGCCCTGAATCTGTTTTGTACCAGTGGGGAGTCGCTGAAGATTTATGCTGTAGGGATGCCGAATAAGAATGCAGGGCCGGATTTTGCACAGGCAAAGTTGAGTATTGATGGTCGTAACTGGATCGGGGATGTAGAAATACACCTGAAATCATCCGATTGGTTTTTACATGGTCATCAGGACGATCCGGGTTATGATGCCGTGATTTTACATGTGGTTTATGAGCACGACCGTCCGGTTTATCGAAAGGATGGGACCGAGATTCCGGTATTGATCCTGAAAGACCTGTTCCCCGAAAGCCTTTTAACACATTATGAAGGTTTAGTCAATTCTGTCCACACTTTCCCTTGCGAAAAGTTAATTCATAGCATAGATCCGGTTATTATTAACGGGGTTTTATCCAGAATGATGATAGAGCGCCTGAGACAAAAATCGGAACTGGTCTTTGATCACCTGGCTAAAATGAACGGGGACTGGGAAAGTACATTCTATCATTTTTTAGCAAAAAGCTTTGGCTTTAAGGTAAATGAGATCCCTTTCGAAATGCTGGCCGCTTCTTTACCTTTATCAGTGATCAGAAAACATCTGGATCATCCGCTACAAGTGGAAGCATTGGTGTTTGGACAAGCTGGTTTTTTATCAGCTTCCTTTAAAGAGGCTTATCCCCGGAGCTTAAAAACGGAATACCTGTTTCTGCAAAAGAAGTATGGTCTGATCCCTATAGGAGTAGGGGCATGGCGGTTTTTAAGGATGCGCCCGCAGAATTTTCCAACAGTAAGGCTGGCCCAGTTTTGCGCCTTATTGCTGAAATCGGATCGGCTTTTTTCTAAGGTGATGGAATTGGAGGACTTACCGGAATTAAAGAAATTGCTACAAAATCTTCCGGTTAATCCTTACTGGATTACCCATTATCATTTTCATAAGGAGGCAAAAAAAGTAGAGGTCCAGCTGGGTGCCAGCTCTGTTTTTCATTTGATTATTAATGTGATTTGCCTTTTTATAGCTGCTTATGGCAAATATTCGGATCAGCCGGATTTAATGAATCGTGGCTTACAGCTGTTGGAGGAGATTCCTGCCGAACGTAATGTAATCACAAAATATTACCAGCAAGCGGGAGTTCGCCTCGACAATGCTTTTTTTTCTCAGGCTGTGCTTCAAATTAATAAATACTATTGTGCTCAGAAAAAATGCTTAAATTGTGGTATCGGAATCAAGATATTAAACCAATAAGATGTTCCAGCGTATTATTACATTTTTTGAAAAGCAAAGCTTTGGCGTCTGTACCTATCTGGCGGAACGCCTGGGGATATCGATCAGCAAAATCAGGTTGTTTTTTATTTACTCCTCTTTTCTGGCGGTTGGCTTTCCTATAATTTTTTACATTCTGGCCGCTCTGGTGCTGGATGTGAGACATTACGTAAAAAAAATCAGGTTACGCATCTGGGATGTTTAAACGGTGCTCCTGAAACTGTCCTCCCGGAGTGTTTAAAATTTCCTCCTAAAAATTTAAATCTTTAAAATAGCTGCAATCTCCGGAAATCCTTTTTCTTCAGCCAGGTCAGTTGGTAATTTACCACCTTCCATTCTAATGTCTAAGGGGGCTCCATGTTCCAGTAAGAGGATGATAATCTCTATATTTCCGATTTGTGCAGCGGCATGTAAGGCGGTTAGTCCGGCTTGTTGTTTTGCATTTACATCCGCTCCGGCTTCTAAAAGCATTTTGGTAATGGGAAAACTTTTCGCCGCAACAGCAGAGTGAATCGGGAAAACATTAAATCCATTGTTAGCAGGGATATTAGGGTCGGCACCTTTGAAAAGTAATAATCTGGTGATCTCTTCATGCCCGAAATAAGCGGCCAATCCTAGTGCCGTGAATCCATCTTTTGAAGTAGAATTGAGTAGGTCTGGCTGTTGGGTCAGTAAATTATCCGTTTCCTTAAATTTTCCTAGGGCACAAGCTTCAAAAAGGGTGATGTTTTTCGCAAAACCAGCAATTATTCCGGCCGTTACCGGTTTTTTATAATAGCAGGCAAGTAGTAATGGCGATATGCCATGACTGGTTTCCTGGCTGGTTAGTTCCGGATGCTTATTCAGCAAGTCAGAAATCTCTTGTTTTTTGTCTGTTTCTATTAGCGTTTCGAGCTGAGAGATGTCCATTGTTGGATTTATTTCTTGAAATATGGGAATAAATAAACAAATTTTAAATGACATCAATATAAAAAAAATCCCGCCAGATAAAAATACCCGGCGGGATTAACCTTAAAACAAAACTTATCTATAATTAAAATTCAAACGCTAGGGGTATGACTATGATGTGGTTAGAAGGTTTAATGGCCTGCCGGATTTTGTGATTTTAGCCGGTTTAAACAGATGAGAATTTTTATTTAATTAGCTTACGTTTAAATGTATTTATAATAACTTAGTACATACAAGGATATGTTTTATATTTGTTGTGTATAATATTAGTCACGAAAAATGTCGGTAAGGGGAAATCAATTCAAGTCAAATTCGTTTAAAAATGAATCGGGCGATAAGCAAAGCTCGAAGTCTACAGCGTCCAGACCATCCACAGAAAGATTTAACATCATGCCCCGCCTGGATTTCCAGAATGGCAGGTTGTTTAAGATCATAGGATTAGTGTTTGTCGTTTTGTCTTTATATTTTCTAATTGCTTTTACTTCTTATCTTTTCACCTGGCAGGAAGACCATAGTTATGTGATCGATGCAAACGGGGGATGGGGTAATCTTTTTAAAACTACCGAAGAACTACAACAGGTAAATATTAATCCGGTAGTGTCTAACTGGCTCGGAAAAATCGGAGCCTTACTCGCACACCAGTTCATTTATGAATGGTTCGGTTTAGCTTCTTTCTTATTCATCTTTGTATTCTTTGTGATCGGATACCGTCTGCTGTTTAAGGTGAAAATATTCTCTATAGAAAAAACACTGGCTTATAGCCTGTTCTTTTTATTGTTCATCTCCTTAACCCTGGGTTTTGCGCATTCCTTTATCAGCGATACCCCTCATTTCCTGGAAGGGGAGTTTGGCTACTGGACAAATAAACTATTGGCTGCCCAGATCGGAAAGGCTGGTGTTGCCGGCTTAATCGGCTTTTTAGGCTTATCCATCCTGATCATCGCTTATAATATCGACTTTAAATTACCGCAGCGTAAAAAACCGGAAGCCATTATTTCTGATCTTCCTGAACTGGAAGAGGAAGAAGAAGGCGAAGGAACTGGAAATGCCTTGCGCTCAGAATCGGTAGAATTTACCTTAAATGACCGCCTGGCAAGAGATAAAAAGAGAGAACAGACAATCATGCCTTCCACCAGGTTTGAAGAAATGGAAGAACCAGAACTGGAAAGAGATCTGATCTCAGAATATAACAGGTCAACGGCTTCTCCAGTGGCTAATGTGCCAATGACAACGCCTCCTGTAGTTCCGGTGCCAGCATTTGTACCTCCGGTAGTGCCACCAATGCCAACACCAGAGCCGGAATATGTAAGAGAACTTACTCCGCAACAAGAGCCGGAACCTGCGCCACCGGTTTCAGTTGCCGCAGCAATGCCGATGGAGATTACCCCTGTTCCGGAACCAGAACCAGAATTGGAACTCCTGATTGAAAAAACGGAAGAAGAGCGTAAATCTGAAGATCTGGTAGAACAGTTTGGTAATTACGACCCTACTTTAGATCTGGCAAGTTATAAATATCCTACCCTTGATTTATTAGACAATCACGGTTCCAACAAGATCTCTGTAAACACAGATGAATTGGAAGCGAATAAGAATAAAATTGTCAATACGCTGCTTCATTACAATATCGAAATCGATAAAATTAAAGCAACGATTGGCCCAACGGTAACCTTGTATGAGATTATTCCGGCACCGGGCGTCAGGATTTCCAAGATCAAAAATCTGGAAGATGATATCGCTTTAAGTTTAGCGGCATTAGGAATCAGGATTATTGCACCAATGCCCGGAAAAGGTACAATTGGTATTGAAGTACCTAATTTACACCCGGAAATGGTGTCGATGAGAAGTATTCTGAGTACAGAGAAATTCCAGACGACTACGATGGAGCTGCCAATTGCCTTGGGTAAAACCATTTCCAATGAGGTTTATATTGGTGATTTGGCCAAAATGCCCCATTTATTGGTGGCAGGTGCTACCGGTCAGGGTAAGTCGGTAGGGATCAACTCGATCCTGGTTTCCCTGCTTTACAAGAAACACCCTTCGCAACTTAAATTTGTATTGGTCGATCCTAAAAAAGTAGAGTTAACTTTATTTAATAAAATTGAGCGTCACTTCCTGGCTAAACTTCCGGGAGAAGCTGATGCGATTATCACAGATACCAAAAAGGTAATCAATACCCTGAACTCGCTTTGTATTGAAATGGATCAGCGTTATGATCTGTTAAAAGATGCACAGGTGAGAAACCTGAAAGAGTACAATGAGAAGTTTATCAAAAGAAAACTAAACCCGAACAACTCACACCGTTTCCTTCCTTACATCGTATTGATTGTGGATGAGTTTGCAGATTTAATGATGACTGCCGGTAAAGAAGTAGAAGCACCGATTGCCCGTTTGGCGCAGCTGGCACGTGCGATAGGTATTCACCTGGTACTGGCTACGCAACGTCCTTCGGTAAACATTATCACCGGTACGATTAAGGCGAATTTCCCTGCCCGACTGGCCTTTAGGGTATTGTCGAAAATTGACTCCAGAACCATCCTTGATAGTGGTGGTGCCGATCAATTGATTGGTAGAGGAGATATGTTGTTATCCACAGGAAATGACCTGATCCGATTGCAGTGTGCTTTTGTGGATACACCTGAAGTGGATCGTATTTCTGATTTTATTGGTAACCAAAGAGGCTATGCGGAGGCTTATCAGCTTCCTGAATATGTAGATGAAGCCGCAGAATCGGCTAAATCAGACTTCGATCCTAAAGACCGTGACTCGATGTTTGAAGAAGCTGCACGTTTAATTGTGATGCATCAGCAAGGTTCTACTTCTTTGATTCAAAGGAAGTTGAAGTTGGGTTATAACAGGGCAGGTAGGATTATCGATCAGCTGGAAGCCACCGGTGTGGTAGGTCCTTTTGAAGGTAGCAAAGCCAGAGAAGTACTGATTCCTGACGATTATGCTTTGGAACAGTTCTTGACTGACCTTAAAAACAACTAACCCGAAATAGAAATAGATGAAAAAGATAATATGGTCGTTACTGGTATTGACAGGGTTTGGATTTTCCGGTTATGCACAACAGGATGCGAAGGCGAAAGCAATATTAGCAGAGGTAAGTAAGAAATACCGTTCTTTTGATGTGGTAAAGGCTGACTTTACCTTTTCTTTAGATAACCCACAGGCGAAGCTTAAAGAAACACAACAAGGAATTTTAATTGTTAAAGCGAAAACGAATAAGTACCGCGTGACCATGACGAATCAGGAATTGATTAGTGACGGTAAAACGCAATGGACTTATTTAAAAGAAGATAAAGAAGTACAGGTAACAGACGCTGATCATAGCGGGGATGCCTTAAATCCAGCACAGCTATTCACCATTTACGAAAAAGGCTTTAAATACGGCTATACCGGCGAAAGTAAGGTAGGCGGTAAAGTATATCAAATGATTGATCTGGCTCCCATAGACGTTAGTAAATCATACTTTAAGATCCGTTTAGGAATTGACAAGGCCGCCAAACAGATTGGTACGGTAGTCATTTTTGATAAAGGCGGTAGTAAATACAGCTATAAAGTCAATAAGATGATAACCAACCTGAAAGTTCCGGAAAGTACTTTTTCTTTTGATCCGAAGAAGTATCCGGGTGTAGATGTTGTAGACTTAAGGTAATTTGTTATTTTTGAAGATATGGTCTCAATTCAGCTATTTTGAAAGTTACATTTTTAGGAACAGGTACCTCCCAGGGTATTCCGGTGATCACTTGCAATTGTCCCGTTTGTCAATCTCCAGACCATAAAAACAAGCGCCTTAGGGTTTCTGTATTGGTCGAAATGGGAGATAAGACAATCGTAATTGACAGTGGTCCTGATTTCAGGTACCAGATGTTGCGTGCAAATGTAAAAGACCTGGATGCCATTATCTATACCCATGAGCATAAAGATCATGTGGCCGGTTTAGATGACATCAGACCTTTTAATTATCTTTTGAAAAAGAACATTGACATCTATGCGACAACACGTGTTCAGGACGCTTTAAAAAGAGAGTTTTCCTATATTTTCGCAGATACGCATTATCCGGGATTACCACAGATAGATGTACATACGATTACTGATCAGCCTTTTGAAATTGGCAATACCACCGTGATCCCCTTAAATATCATGCATTATAAGCTGCCGATTCTAGGCTTTAGGATTCATGATTTCACCTATATCACGGATGCCAAGACCATTTCTGAAGAAACCATTGAAAAAGTGAAAGGAACAAAGATTTTGGTGATCAATGCTTTGCAGCACGAAGAACATGTTTCCCATTTTACACTACAGGAAGCCATAGATTTTGCACAAAAGATAGGTGCAGAAATGACTTACCTCACGCATATCAGCCATAATTTAGGCCTTCATGAGGAGGTAGAGAAAGAATTACCAAAAAATATTAAATTAGCCTACGATGGCTTAAGCATATTCTGCGAATAAATATATATTTGTAGGAGAAATACCCAGGTGGCGAAATTGGCAGACGCACCACCTTGAGGGGGTGGCGCTTGAAAAGGCGTGGCAGTTCGAATCTGCTTCTGGGTACTGACCGGATTGAATTCTTCTAGAATTTAATCCGGTTTTTTTTATGCTCCATGACCTGATCAAAACAGATTTTCAACCATTCGGTATAGGCTGTTGGATCCTGTTGTAAACGATGTTCCAGGGCTTCCATGCTAATATATTGGAATGCTGCCACTTCTTCCGGATTAGGAACCGGCAACGTATCGGTACTCCCAAAGTAAACATGGTCGTATTCATTTTCAATCAATCCGTTTTCAAGTTCAGCAGTATACGAGAAGCTAAAAACAGGGCTTAATTCACATTCCATCCCCATTTCTTCTTGTAACCTTCTGTTTGCGGCATCTGCGGTAAGTTCGCCTGGTCTGGGGTGACTACAACAGGTGTTGGTCCACTTTCCCGCAGAATGGTACTTATCGGCTGCACGTTGTTGGAGTAAAAGTTCGCCGGCACTGTTAAAGACAAAGACGGAGAATGCCCTGTGAAATTTACCCGCAAGGTGTGCCGCTAGTTTGGGCATCGTTCCTATGGGCTTATCATTTTCATCAACCAGTATCACTTCTTCTTCTTCTTCTTCTTCTGTCATCAAATTCATGCTTTCTTTTTCTGCAAATTGCAATTTTAGGTACCTATAAATGGGTAGCTGCGAAGTTCATCATTTTTCTTAATGAATGCAGTAAATTCCTTGTTTTTCCTTGTATTTGCTGTCCTTTTGCTGATTAATTCTCTTTAATAAAGTCGAAGTCTATCGTTTTACCTCCTCCTGAAATGACCGCTTTCAAGTTTTTTCCCTTTCTCTTGTAGATGATCTTTTTCGGGAAATCATGTTCAGGGTTTTCACAGGTAAAACCATCCTTGACCAATGAAGTGACTTTGAAATAGGTAGGTTGTTTATCACCTTCCGCTATTGCAGTGTAATAAATGTCTTTTCCCCTGGTAATGAATTCCATGTTTTCTGCAAAAATGGGGCTTGTCCCTTTAAGCGTAACCATTTTCCCGGTCAGTTTTAAATTAGCTGATTTTTCCCAGGTCTCCTGTCCGCTTTCTCCGGCTTTAGCATTGGTACGTTCCCATTTGCCAATTAACCACTCCAGCTTTTTGAATTTTTGTGGCATGCTTTCTTGTGCATAGCTGGTATTGATGATGAGCAATGCCGGAATGAACAAGAGTAATTTTAATGTTTTCATATTGTCTTTTGATTTAGAAGCGGGGATACTTATGGAGATGATGTGCTGTAAAATTGTAAAGTATAGCTTAAAAAGGAGGGGGAACCCAAGGGAATAGCAAGTAAAATAGCAAGGAGAAATCGCATCAGAAACCTTCTAAAAAAGCGCGTTAACGATTAAAAATACTATTTTTATTTAATAAATCTCAAATCAGTAGCCCTTTATTTGCTTGACTTACTGATCTTTCTTCTTTTATAGCAGATAAATATTAATAAATTTGCAGTCCACGAAAATCTTGGTGGAAACATTAAACAATAATATGTTCGTTAATAAATCAGGTGAAACTTCTAAAAATCTTCGTAAACTTTTCGTTTTATTTCTAGTTTTCACTTTTCTAATCGCCGCGGGATCTTTATTACTGAGGCATTCTATTTTCCAAAAACTGGATACACTTGCGGAAAAATTACGCGGGCATTCTCAGAATCAGGAAATCAGCAATATTTTATTGGATTTAAGTGGTGCCGAAAGTGATTTTCAGCAAGCCATTCTCTATGGGGAGAATCAGAAATTAGAAGATTATAAAACGAAACTGACCCGTACCTTCAATCAGATTGAACTGATCTTGAAGAAACATGATCTGGATAGTGCTGGTGGATTCACAGCAAATAAGGAAGAATTGGGCAAGGCATTTGGCGATAAACTGCAGATCTCTAAAGAGATTTTCAGCCTGAAGCATAATTTCGATTCCCTGCTGCGGATTACAAATATTCAAAGTATGGTTGGGAAATCCCCTAAAGAGTTTCCCGAAACATATAACTACAAGACCACAGGTAAAAGAAGTTCCGGAAAGGCGGATACCACGGTTCGGATTATCAAACCTGAGCCGAAGAAAAAAGGTCTTTTTAAGCGATTACAAGACGCCATTGAAAATAAACAGGAAAGCGCACAGTCACTTAAAGTGGTTACGGTAAACCGCGAAAGGCAGATCCGGGATTCCATCAGTAGGTCTGTCCTGAGGAAACAAAACAATACCCAGGGAGATATTCTCCGGAAACTGAATGAAGAAAATGGACGTCTGGCCAAATCTAACCAGCAATTGATCTCTGCAAATCTGAGTCTGGTGATTCAATTACATCAGCTGGTTCAGGAATTGAAAGATACTTATTTGAACGATTGGGAAAAAGCAAGATCTGAAATGCTCAACCAATATCAGGCAGCCACCAATGAAATGAATAGCTTTACCGGAGTAGCGGTATTGATGATCCTTATTTTTATCATTTTGCTGATCATTTACATCCGTAAAGCAGGAAAATCAGAAGACAATTACATTCGTGAAAACGAACGTGCCGTAGCATTGGCGGAACAGAAATCTGAGATGCTGGCGATCATGAGTCATGAGATCAGAAACCCGCTCACCACGATTACCGGCATGATTTATCTGTTGAACAGGACTCCACTCAATGAAGACCAGAAAAAGAAACTGAATTCTATCAATTTATCTTCAAGTATGTTGATGGATACAATCAACGATATCCTGGATGTCAGCAAAATTGATCATCAAAAAGAAACTGCCTTGAAAATAGTTTCTTTTCAGCCTTGCCTGGAGATTAAAGAAACGATTGCCGCCATGACTTTCATCGCTGAAAGGAAGCAAATATCTTTATCAGCCGAATTTAGCGGGGAAGAAGAGGCCATGGTTAATGGTGATCCTTTCCGGTTAAAACAGATCATGCTCAACCTGCTTAATAACGCGGTAAAATACACAGATCAGGGTGGAGTTAAAGTAAAAGTCAATTTGAGTACTGTTGGAGAACATACTACGTTATTAAATGTCAGCATCATTGACACCGGTATTGGTATTCCTAAAGAGCAGCAGGGAAAACTTTTCACCAGGTACTACCAGGCCAACAGATCGGCAGGGAAACCGGGAACCGGACTAGGCCTTTACATCTGTAAACAGCTAATCGAACTGCAAAACGGACACATCAGCGTAGAGAGTGATGCGGGAAAAGGATGTCATTTTAAATTCGATATCCCTTATCAAAAGCCGGAATAACAAACAATGTGCTAATTTTACTGTTGCTTACTTATTCTAGGGGCTATTTAGTAACTTTAGGTACACTTAAAATCTGAAATATGAGATACATTTCGTTGTTACTGCTATTCACTGCAATTTCTTTCTCAGGGTTTTCTCAAACCAGCGATGCTATTTTGGGACAATGGGTTAATTCTTCCGGTGAAGCACACATTGATATTTTTAAAAAAGGAGACCGCTTCTTTGGTAAAATCGTCTGGTTAAAAGAACCGAAAGACGAAAAAGGTAATCCTAAACTAGACGTGAAAAATCCAGGTGCTAACTTAAAAACAAGACCAGTATTGGGCCTTGAAATGCTAAAGGACTTTGTTTACGATGATGGTAAATGGGTAGATGGTACAATTTATGACCCGAAAGTAGGGAAAACTTACAGCTGTAATATGAGTTTGAAAAGCAATGGAGATTTGAATGTGAGAGGTTATATAGGCTTCTCTCTGATTGGTAGAACGGATGTTTGGAAAAGATTTAAATAGATGAGAGGACTTATTTTTTGTTTATTATTTTTTCCTTTATACTCTTTTTCACAAACCTACGACCTGATTCCGGTAACTACCGGAGAGAATACCAGTCTGCGGGGAATAAGTGTGGTTTCTGGCCAGGTCGCCTGGGTAAGTGGTAGTAATGGCCATATTGGTAAAACTACTGACGCTGGCAAAACCTGGGAATGGATCATACCTGCAGGGCATGAAAAACTAGATTTTAGAGATATTGAAGCCTTTGATGCGGATAAAGCAATCGTAGTAAATGCAGGTTCTCCTGCCTACATTTTACAAACTACTGATGGCGGTAAAACCTGGACGGAGCGTTATAAAAACCTGGATTCTGCCATCTTCTTAGATGGAATGGGCTTCTGGAATGAACAGCGTGGAATTGTTTTTGGCGATCCGATTAATAGTAAAATGCAACTGTTGAGAACAATTGACGGGGGCATTTCCTGGAATGATATTTCTGAAAACCTCCAGGCGAAAATGGGCGTTGGCGAAGCAGCTTTTGCTGCCAGTGGAACTACCATTAAAACCCTGGGCAACGGGAAAGTCTGGATTGCTACCGGAGGAAAAGTTTCTAATATTTATTACTCCAGTAATTTTGGCTCTACCTGGCAGATTTTCGAATGTCCAATCCTTCAGGGAGAAAATAGTACCGGGCCCTTTTCTATGGATTTTTATGATGATGATCATGGAATTGTAGTGGGTGGTGACTACCTGAAAGATAAAGAAAATGAAAACAATGTTTTATTAACCAGCAATGGCGGTAAAACCTGGGTTAAACCAGATAAACCAGTAGATGGCTACCGCTCCGGGGTAATCTATATCACAGAAAAAATGCTGATTGCTACCGGAAGTTCAGGAACGGATGTTTCTTCTGATGGTGGTAATAACTGGTATAATATTTCATCAGTCAGCATGAATGTGATTCAAAAATCAAAAACCGGTGATCTTATCCTGCTTGCAGGTAATAAAGGACAGATTTATCGGTTAACCATAACACCAAAGTAATTCCATGTTAACTAAAATTCACCATATCGCAGTAATTTGCAGCGATTATACCATTTCTAAGATTTTTTATACGGATGTATTGGGCTTAACCATCATTCGGGAAGTATATCGGGCAGAAAGAGATTCTTATAAACTTGATCTTGCCTTGAACGGGGAGTATTTGATCGAGCTTTTCTCTTTTCCTAATCCGCCTGCAAGACCTTCCAGACCAGAATCATTGGGTTTAAGACACCTGGCTTTTCAGGTGGATGATCTGGACAATGTTATTCAGGTGTTGAAAGAAAAAGGAGTGGAACCAGAGCCCATCAGAATAGATGAGTTTACAGGTAAGCGATTTACCTTTATTGCAGACCCTGATTTGTTGCCCATAGAGTTCTATGAGAATTAATATTTTTTAAAACGTATACAATAATCCGATGATTTAGTCGTCTTATATAGGAGAGCGTTAATTTAGATGACGGGGATGTGGCTGGAAGTTACATCCCCGTTTCTTTTTGCCCTTGATTTTCAATTGAAACTAAAAAGAAAAGCCTGCCGGAAGGCAAGCTTTTGATGACGTCATGGGCGGATTCGAACCGCCGTGAAAGGTTTTGCAGACCCATACCTAACCACTCGGCCACATGACTAGGTAAGCAGGTGTGGCACCTACAGCAGCAAATATATATAAAGTATACTAAAATAGTAGTCTTTATTTTAAAATACTTCTAAATCCGCATTTCACATCATTCCTAATTCGAATTTTGCACTTTCCGACATCATATCCCGGTTCCATGGCGGTGTCCAGGTTACGATGACAGCGACTTCATTTACCCCTTCAATCTTTTTCACTTTTTCTTCTACTTCCAGGGGGATACTTTGTGCAGCAGGGCAACCCGGCGCAGTCAGGGTCATCAGAATCTGAACATTCTGGAAAGGAGGCATGATCTCAATTTCATAGATTAACCCAAGTTCATAAATACTGACCGGTATTTCCGGATCATATATGGTCTGTAAGCAGTCAATTACTTTTTGTCTCAATTCTTCTGTGTCCATGATCTATTTGTTTTCAGTTTGCTGTATGGATTGATAAGCCAACGCGTAGTTTTTTATTTGTTTGATCATCGCCAATAAACCGTTGGATCTGGTTTGCGCCAGGTGACTGAACATCCCGATCTCTTTGAAGAATTCCAGTTTGCCCTCCAGGATGGCTTTTGGCGATTGTCCGGAGAGTACTTTAATGAGCATACTGACCAAACCTTTTACGATCATCGCATCGCTGTCGGCTTTAAAAAACACCTTCCCATCCTGATAGGAGGCGATCAGCCAGACGCTGGATTGACAGCCTTTGATCTTGTGATCTGTGGTTTTATAACTTTCTTCCAATGCTGGCAATTGTTTTCCCAAATCAATCAGGTATTCATATTTGTCCTCCCAGCTGTCAAACATGGAAAAATCAGAAATGATTTCTTTTTCTATCTCAGCTATGCTCTTTTGATTCATCAGGATAACATTTTAATGGATTTATAGATTCCTGCCAGAAGGATATCTATTTCTTCTTTTGTATTGTAAAGGGCAAAAGAAGCCCTGATAGTGCCTGGAATGCCAAAGCGTTTCATCAGTGGCTGGGTGCAATGGTGCCCGGTTCTTACCGCAATACCTAGATGATCCAGTAAGATACCAACGTCATGTGGGTGGATGTTTTTGAACACAAATGAAACCAGACTTACTTTCTCTTTCGCTTTTCCAATGATCTCCAGGCCAGGTATGTTTTCGAGTTGGCTACTTGCATATTCCAGTAATTCGTTCTCATGTTTTCTGATTTGATCTTTTCCTATGCTTTTGATAAAGTCTAGTGCCGTTTTTAAGACAATCGTATCAGCAATATTCGGTGTTCCTGCTTCATATTTATAGGGTAGGTCGTTATAGGTGGTCCCCTCAAAACTCACCTCTTTGATCATTTCCCCGCCGCCCTGAAAAACCGGCATCTCATCCAGTAGTTTTTGCTTGCCATAGAGGACGCCAATGCCGGTAGGCGCATACAATTTATGGCCCGAAAAAGCAAAGAAATCACAGTCTAAATCCTGTACATCGATGTCCAGGTGTACCGCGGATTGTGCCCCATCTACCAATACTTTCGCACCAAACTGATGTGCCATTGCAATCATATCTTTGACAGGATTTACGGTGCCCAGTGAATTTGAAACCTGCACAATGGCTACCAGCTTAGTTTTTTCATTCAGCAACTGCTGATATTGCTCCATAGAAAGCGTCCCGTCATCCAATACCGGTATGACTTTTAAAACCGCCTTTTTCTCCTGACAAAGGATTTGCCAGGGCACGATATTAGAATGGTGTTCCATTCCGGAGATTAGAATTTCATCACCGGCATTGATGTTTTGCCGGCCCCAGGTATAGGCTACCAGATTGATTCCTTCCGTTGTTCCGCGTGTAAAGATAATTTCTTCCGGTATTGCCGCCCCAATGAACTCCTGAACGGCATTGCGACTAGCTTCATAAGCCAATGTAGCTTCTTCTGCGAGCGTATGTATTCCGCGGTGGATGTTGGCGTTATACCGACTGTAATAGTCGCTTAACGCATCAATTACGCATTGCGGTTTTTGGGAAGTTGCCGCATTATCAAAATAGATCAGATTCTTCTCTTTAACTTTCCTGCTCAGGATAGGGAACTGAGCCCTGATGGCCTGTAGCTCAAAAACCGGTTTTGTGTATGATGTTTTCATTTTAGGAGCTGGCTAGCTGGGCTATAATTAATTGTTCAACGTGTTTACGTAAAGGTTCCAGCTTAATCTGGTTCAGGATATCGGATGCAAATGCCTGTAATAGTAAAGATTCAGCCGTTTTTAAAGGAATTCCTCTGGCTCTTAAATAGAACATGGCTTCTTCATCCAGCTGTCCGACAGTGCAGCCGTGAGAACATTTTACGTCATCAGCAAAGATTTCCAGTTGTGGTTTAGCATTAATAGTTGCCCGTTCTGATAAAATGATATTCTTGCTGGATTGATAAGCATTAGTCTTTTGAGCATCTGGCTGAACAATGATTCTTCCACTGAAAACCCCGGTCGCAGTATCATCTGCAATTCCTTTGTAAAGCTGGTTACTAAAGCAATTTGGCTGTTTATTGTCCACCAAAGTATGGTGATCTACGTGACTGTTCCCTTTCAAAAGAGAAAGACCATACAAATGTGTTTCATTGCCTGATGCGTCTAAAATCAGGTTCAGGTTATTCCGGATTACGCCACCGTTCAGGGAAATCGTTAAGGTTTGCACATTGCTTTTTCCGATTTGATGAATCTGCGTACTGCTCACCTGAGCGGCATTAGGGCCATCATTCTGAAGCTTATAGTAAGCCAGGCAGGCATTTTCCTGCAGCACAATTTCGATCACTTCATTACTGAAACTGTCCATCGTACCCAGTGTGGTATAGGTTTCTACCAGTTGTAAATTCGTGTTTTCGGCTAAATAAACCAGGCTGCGGGGTTGGGAAAGTACGTTTTCTGTTTGTGCCTGATTGATATGGTGTAAATATAAGGGAGTTTCCAATTGTTGCCCTTTGGGAAGGTAAATGAAAACACCTGACTGTATAAATGCGGTGTTTAACGCATGGAGGCCGTCTTTCAGGTATTTACTGCTACTACCCAGATGTTCGGCTACAATCTTCTGATAAGGGCCTCTTGCCGCTTCTTCCAGGGGTAAAATGATCAGCTCTTTTTCAGAAGAGATCATTTTTGATAAACCAGGCATAAAACGTCCGTCTATAAAGTAAAGCTCGTTGGCTTCCTGGTGTCCGGGTAATTGGACTGCTTTCAGCGCGGAAGGGCTGAGGTTATCTTTTGAAAACTGATAATTCTTGTCAAATAAGCTGCTGATATTGGTGTATTTCCATTCTTCCAGCTTATATGTAGGTAATCCGGATTGATTAAAAGTATCAAAGGCGGCTTTACTAAGTTCCCTGATCGTATCAGCAGAGTCAATAGCTGCTAAACCCTCAAATTGATCTTTAAAATAAGCTAGGTTAGTCATGATTCAAATCTCTTTCATCAGTAATAAAATCATATCCTTTTTCTTCCAGTTCCAGGGCAAGCTCCTTAGTACCCGATTTAACAATACGTCCGTTGTAAAGCACATGGACATAATCTGGCTGGATATAGTCCAGTAATCGTTGGTAATGGGTGATCAGTAATATCGCCCGGTTTTCATTTCTCAATTTATTGATGCCATTCGCTACGATACGCAGGGCATCAATGTCCAGCCCGGAATCTGTTTCATCAAGAATGGCGAGTTTCGGTTCCAGCATGGCCATCTGAAATATTTCATTACGTTTCTTTTCTCCCCCAGAAAATCCCTCATTAATCGACCTGCTGAGTAAAGATTGATCAATCTCCACCAGGGCCATTTTCTCTTTCATGATTTTCAAAAACGCGAGTGCATCCAGTGGCTCCTGGCCGTTATATTTCCGCTTTTCATTCACTGCCGCCTTAATGAAATTCGTAGTACTCACCCCGGGGATTTCAACCGGATATTGAAAAGCAAGGAATAAACCCTCCCTTGCGCGGTCTTCAATAGATAAATCCAATAAGTTTTTACCCAAAAAGCTAACCGTACCCGCTGTAACTTCATACTCTTCTCTTCCTGCAAGTACGGAGGCTAAAGTGCTTTTTCCGGAGCCATTGGGGCCCATAATGGCATGGACTTCGCCGGCTTTAATGTCCAGATTGATGCCTTTCAGGATCTCGTTGCTCCCAATATTTGCATGTATATTCTTGATAGATAACATCATATTTGAAATTTAAAGGATTCTAAATTAGCCAACACTACCTTCCATACTGATGGCCAGTAGCTTTTGCGCTTCTATAGCAAACTCCATCGGGAGCTGATTCATCACTTCTTTGGCAAAGCCGTTAACGATCAGCGCTACTGCAGCTTCGGAATCAATACCCCGCTGGCGACAGTAGAAAAGCTGGTCTTCTCCGATTTTTGAAGTGGTGGCTTCATGCTCTATAATGGTGCTTTTGTTTTTTACTTCGATATAAGGGAAGGTATGTGCACCACATTGATCTCCAAGTAGGAGGGAGTCGCATTGCGAATAATTCCGCGCATTCAGTGCCCCTTTAGCCGCCCGAACGAGACCCCGGTAACTGTTCTGACCTTGTCCGGCAGAGATCCCTTTGGCAACAATTCTGCTTCTCGTGTTTTTTCCGAGATGTATCATTTTGGTGCCGGTATCCGCTTGCTGGTGGTGATTGGTAAAGGCCACAGAATAAAATTCACCGATGGTATAATCTCCTTTGAGGATCACACTCGGGTATTTCCAGGTGATCGCAGAACCGGTTTCTACCTGTGTCCAGGAGATCTTTGCGTAGTCGCCCTGACAAATACCACGTTTGGTAACGAAGTTGTAAATTCCTCCCTTTCCTTCTTTATCACCCGGATACCAGTTTTGAACCGTAGAATACTTGATCTCGGCCTTTTTCATGGCAATAAGTTCCACCACTGCTGCGTGTAACTGGTTTTCGTCCCGCATGGGTGCGGTACAACCTTCCAGATAACTCACATAACTCTCTTCTTCAGCAATGATCAAAGTTCTTTCAAATTGTCCGGAGTTTTCGGCGTTGATCCTGAAATAAGTAGAGAGCTCCATCGGGCACCTGACCCCTTTAGGAATATAACAGAAAGATCCATCGGTAAAGACTGCCGAATTTAATGCCGCAAAATAATTGTCGGTCATTGGAACTACCGAACCCAGGTGTTTTTTTACCAGGTCAGGATGCTTTTGAATGGCTTCAGAAATGGAACAAAATATGACCCCGATTTCGGACAACTGTTCTTTAAAAGAGGTCGCAATAGAGACACTATCCATCACCACATCAACCGCCACTCCGGTTAGTCTCTTTTGTTCATTCAGGGAAATTCCTAGTTTTTCAAAAGTGCGCAGCAGTTCCGGGTCAACTTCATCAAGGCTGTTGAGTTGTTCTTTTTGTTTCGGGGCCGCGTAATAAATAATATCCTGGTAATTGATAGGAGGGTGTTTGATGTTGGCCCAGGTAGGTTCTTCCAGCTTTAACCAGTAGGCATAGGCTTTAAGGCGCCAGGCGAGCATCCATTCCGGCTCGTTCTTTTTTTTAGAAATGAGTTCGATAACGCCCTCATTTAATCCCTTAGGGATGGTGTCCGTATCTATTTTTGTAGTAAAGCCGTACTTGTAGTCGTTTAGTGCGGATTGCTCCAACATATCCAAATCTTCATTCATGATATCGGTCTTTGAGGTTATGGTCACAATAACTGTACCTTATAAAGGTACGGCTATGCGATTGTTAGTCCAAAGAAGTATAAACAGATAAATGTAAGATTTAGAGGTGTTTGTCTGTCGGATTCCGGAGTTTCGTTATCGCTTTATTAAGGAAATGGAAAGGCCTGTTTTCTACAGGAGGAAATGGAAATATCCATCATTAAGTTGGAAACAACCATCATAAGAAAGCCCCAAAAAGGTAAATACTTTTTGGGGCTTTACAGAAAATGAGAAAGGGCTACTCCTGGTCGCCGATTAATACGCCGGAAACATTCCAGGAACTAAAGCTGGTGCCTTCTGGTTTTCCCAGAGGGATGGCCACTTGTAAGGTATGTTTACCTGGACTAAGGTTTTCTAATGGGATTTCTACAGGAAGCGTAAGCGTTCCCGGACACCAGTTGGAGCGACTTAAATCCGAAGAAGATAAACCATTTCCGAAATTACCGGAAGAAGGGTTGCTAAAACGGTAAGTTGCACAATCTTCTCTCCATGGAATAAAATGATAAACGCGTTTACCATCTACAAAAATCTCATTCATTTTTGGAACGAATTCATCGCCTTTCCCCCAGCCACCGTGACCGGTTGTCAGGTACCTTAACCTTAAGTTTTTTACACCCTGCGGCACATCAATCGTTACGGTTAGAGAATCTTTTTCAAACATGGTTCCGTACTCTTGTCCAGCCATTTCCATCAGGTTTGTGGTGTTAAACACCGGCATGATAAAAGATTTCTTTTCTTTCTCTTTTTCGCCCTCATAACCTGGATAATAATTCAGGTTTAAGCTTGCGGTATGACCGCCTTTATCATAATTTCCGATAAACACGCCAATCCATACCTCGCCTTGTAATCTTGGCGCAAGGACGGTAATATCTTGTTTGTAAATCACTGAATCTGCCCAGTTGTAACCTTTTATTTTAGCTTGTGCATTGAAATGTTTCACACCAAATGAAGTGAAGAAACGCATCAGTTCTAAAGGTGGCAGGTAATTGTCAGTAGCGGTTACGCCCTGGTATTTTTTGCCATTACGGGCATTGTACACCGGTAAAGCCTGTATTCCGTTTTGTAAGGCATTCAGGAAAGAAACTGATTTATCTACAGGGATCATAAATACCGAACCTGTTCTGTCGTAAGCATCACCATTAGAATTCTGGATCAGCTCTGCAAATACCGACTGTCCCGGTTGTACCGCCGGAAGCTTTACTTTTTTAAGGATTACGGTACCAGCAGAAAAATGATAAGTTACATTGCTTTGATCCGCTACAGGGTTTTCTATTTTGTTTCCAAAACTGATCTTTTCTTTGTTAAAGATGTTAATCGTTTGGTACCGACTTTCGATGATCTGACGCTGATAGGCGGCTTCGTCAAGGAGTGTTCCCCATTGTTTAGGCCAGGCCAGTTCATCCGCCTTTACTTTGCGGTAATCAATTTTTTTCGCGTATGTTTCTGTGTTACCATTGCGAATGGTCTTTAGAATCAGACCAATACCGGGTGCAATAGTAAGATCCGGTGTTCCTTTAATTTTAAGGTCGTTTGTGTACCAGATTTCAATGGTATTGGAGCGTATAAAAACCTTCGCTTTTTTACAGGGAATCCCCATGATCGTGTCTATACCTGCGATTAGTTCTGCGGATACATATTCAGAAAATGGTTTTTTAAAGGTATATGTGGTTCCATTGCTGTTGAGTACCTGGTAGGTTGCTGCTTCAGCAAATTGTAGGAATTGTTCTTGTTTGGCCTGGCGTTCCTGACCAGAGATTCTGGCCTGGTTTCCTTTGATAAAAAGCTTTTTTTCTCCGCCAACATCTTTGCCGTTGCTGCGGGAACCATAGGTGATCACGGCTTCAGTAGCCTGAGTGTTTTTTTGTGCGAATATTGTCGTGCTGATGAAGAGTAGCACAAGGCTAAATAAATAGGTTTTCATGGGAGATAAAGCTAAGAATTATTCTGATAGGGGATAGGATCAGCAAGGCTGATTTCTAATTGTGGTAACCAAGATTTTGGACAAAAAAAAGCCTCTTTACGGGCTGTAAAGAGGCTATGTACTCAGAGCGGGAATCGAACCCGCACGACTTTTAAGGTCACAGGATTTTAAGTCCTGCGTGTCTACCAGTTCCACCATCTGAGCAGGTGTTAAACCTTTTAAAATAAACATCTCCTTTCCGGGAGATATTGGAGCGAAAGACGAGATTCGAACTCGCGACCCCGACCTTGGCAAGGTCGTGCTCTACCAACTGAGCTACTTTCGCGTTGATGACATTACAAATATAGGTATTGTTTTGACTTTTCTATACTCCCCCCGGGAGATTTCACCGAAGAGGCTGGATTTCAAGCAGAAAAATTTCATTTATTTTTTATTGTCCCTCATTTTGCGTGCTAAATGTCGGTTTTTAATGCATAAACAAGCTTTTGATCCCCTTTAAACTGACCTGTTTTTTTAATAAAAAGCTTGATCAGGTCTAAAGACTGATGCAATTTCTAAATTTTAGAGATGTTTTTCTCCATAGAGGTGTTGAAATAACAGGATATACCGGTTCCAATAAAGTTGGTCTGCCATTAACTCCTAAAAAGAGAAGTAAGGGGTGTATGCCTAAGAAATTTTGGTGTAAAAACAGAAAAGCCTTCCGAATGGAAGGCTTTTGAGCGAAAGACGAGATTCGAACTCGCGACCCCGACCTTGGCAAGGTCGTGCTCTACCAACTGAGCTACTTTCGCTGTTAACGTGCCACGAAGATAGGGATAGTTTTCACTTTTCTATAATCTCTTTTTCAAATTTCATCGAAGAAGCTGGATTTCAGGGGATAAAATTTTAATTGAGGCCTATCTAAGCCCGATTAAAGAGCCTTTATCTACTTTTCTGCCGTTTTAAACTTGATAAGGTATGGCTTCAAAGCGATAGAATTGACGTCCGTGAAGCGATCTGAGACAATTATTTCATATTCTTTGCCTGGTAAAAGCGCTATTTCTATCGTTACCGACTTGCCATCTTCCGGAAATCCGGTCACACTTTTCACAAATAACAGCTTACTTTCTCCCGATGGCCCTAATTCAAAACCTGTTCTTCTTTTATTCATAGGCTTCGAAAACTCAATCGTTAGCTGTGTGATAGCGGGATCGACGTCGGTAGCGTAGTTTTTGAGCTGTTTAATGCCGGTCACTCCGGGTCTGTTCCGGTTGTATTCTGCTCTGAGTGTTTCCACCGGTTTCGAAAAGTATCCTGATAAATCTACAAACTTTGCCAATGCGATGCTGTCATTGTAATCCAATTCGATCATTTCTTTGATGGCTAACCTTTTGTTGCTGGCTTTTTCATAGTACTTTTCACAGATCGCATAGCCGACATAATAGCCCAGATCCCGCTGTTCGAATTGGTTTTGCATATTACTATATAACCAGAACCCGTTTGAGGCGTTAAACATTTGCGCAGAAAAGGCGGCATTGATTCTTTCTTCATTTGTTTTTCCTTTTTTATCGCCCGACAGATCTTTTTCAGCTAAAGCTTTGCCATAGGCGATTGCCGGCGTCGGGGAGGTTTTTCCGGTAGCTTTTACAGCAAGAAATTCCGCTACACCTTCCATAGTACATTGCGCAAGTAAGTTGTTGGCTATAGTTGTTTTCTGTTGGGTGTGAACATATTCATGAACATTCAGGAATCCAGTGTTCTGAATTGGTTTACTATCAAAATAGGCCTTAAGGTGGGGAAGGGTAGCCATAAGTTCTTTCGTTTCTGTGTCCGAATCTGTCAGGACAAGCTCCGCGCCAATGAGCACCATTCCATTCAAAGTAGTTCCGCTGGTTCTTAATGCCCCAATCGTGAAATAAACATTGGCAGGCTTTAGTTCCGGGTATAATTTCTTCATTTTGGCTACATCAGTTGCAATCCCTTTAGCAAAGCTCTTTGCTTTAAGTGTGTTTTTTCTGATAGAATTCCAGAATAGGGGGTAGGTATTGATGGCGTCAATATAAGACTTCGCGGTATAGTTACGAGCCTCCATAATGGCTTTTAAACCTGGAGTTCCTTTTTCCAGATACAACTTATTTAAATAATTATACTGCTCTATACTGTCTTTGCTATTGATGATCTTGTCATAAGCAATCCAGAAGTTATCAATATCAGCAGTGATAAAGCCTGCATTATTTTGCTGTGCAAATAAACTTGTAGTGCAAAAGAAAATTAAAGAGAGTAGCGTGTGCAAGGTTTTCATACCCTAAAGGACGCAATTCTTTTCGAACCGTCTCAGTTTTGGGCAAAAAAAAGCCTCTCTACTTTCGTAAAGAGGCTGTGTACTCAGAGCGGGAATCGAACCCGCACGACTTTTAAGGTCACAGGATTTTAAGTCCTGCGTGTCTACCAGTTCCACCATCTGAGCAGGTGTTAACCTTTTAAATTAAATAGCTTCATGATTTTGAAGTTATTTAGAGCGAAAGACGAGATTCGAACTCGCGACCCCGACCTTGGCAAGGTCGTGCTCTACCAACTGAGCTACTTTCGCATGGTTTTTATTTTAACATCATCCGATGTTGCCAAGTTTGTAAAGTGTATTTCTTAATACCCTTTGTTTTGTTTGGGAATGCAAATATAGGGACTTTTATTTATCTGTCAAGTTTTTTTTATAAATAATTCAAGTGATTAATATAAATCATTGTCTTTCAGTACTTCCATGATCAAATTATTTTCAAAACCCTTCGTCATAAGGTACGTAATCAATTTATTCCTCCTTTTATAAGGATCAGATTCCTTGATTAAATTCGACTTTTTCTCCGCAGAAGCGAGGATTGCCTTTAGATAATCATCATAATCAATCGTGTTTAATGCCTTCAAAATCATTTTCTCCGGTACTCTTTTTAATTTAAGTGCCTGCTTGATCTTGATTTTACCCCATTTCTTGATGTTAAACTTGCCGGAAACATAAGCCTGAGCAAATCTTTCCTCATTCAAATAGTTGGTTGTGATCAGTTCAGAAATGTTTTCTTCCACCTCATCCGGCCTCAATCCCCATTCATAAAGCTTATTTCTGACCTCCTGCTGCGCACGTTCCTGATAAGCACAATAATGCTCGGCTTTGAATAAAGCGGTTTTCTTATCGTACTTAACGATTTTTTTCTCTGAATTTTCCAAGTTTACAATAATACACAATCGGTAACTACAGAATTTCATATCCTCAGCACAGAATGTAATATTGACGTTTTTAATACAAACAAAGGGATACGAACAAAAAGGACAATAAATAAAAGATCAGCAAACGTAGTATCAATAACAGAAATCCGGGGGTAGTAGCATGCACAAGCGCATCATCAAACCTAATATGGTATTAAATTGATCTGACACGACATTAAATCGATCAAAAAATCACAGCTTAACTACGGTTATCCCTGCAAATACTTTAATTTTGAAGCTATGAGCAGCACTACCTATACCATTGACCATTTTGCGGAGATTCTTCATGCAAAAGCTTTTAGTCCTCAGCCAGACCTGACCATTACCCGATTGGTAATAGATAGCAGAGCGGTTATCGACCCTGAAAGTTCTTTGTTTTTTGCCTTACAGGCGAAACGTAATGGTCATGATTATATAAAGGAGGCCTATGAAAACGGGATCAGAAGTTTTGTGATCAGCGAGGAACAATACTTTGGCATTTTTCCGGATGCAAACATGCTGCTGGTTCAAAATGTACAGCAGGCCTTGCAAACATTAGCCATTGCACACCGCGACCAATACGATTTAAAAGTGCTGGCCATTACCGGAAGCAACGGAAAAACGATAGTTAAAGAATGGCTATACCAACTTTTAGCTGCCGATTACAACATCGTTCGCAGTCCTAAAAGTTTCAATTCTCAGATCGGCGTGCCTTTGTCGGTCTGGAGTATACAAGAACAGCATACCCTTGGGATTTTCGAAGCTGGAATCTCCAAAGAAAATGAAATGGAAGCACTCCAACGCATTATTAAACCTACAATTGGGATTTTAACCAATATCGGTGAAGCACATGCAGAAGGTTTTCCCTCTCCTAAAGCAAAATTGCTCGAAAAACTAAAGCTCTTTAAGGATACCGAACTTTTCATTTATGCTCCGGAATATACCAGCGGAATACCAACAAAAGAACTACCCGGACAAACAAAATTCTCCTGGAGTTTAACGCAAAAAGCAGATTTACAGATTTCGGTTGTAGAACCAATAGCAGATAAGAGCTATATCCGCGCCCTATATAAAGGTGCAGAAATAGAATGCCTGATTCCTTTCAGTGATAGGGCTTCCATTGAAAATGGCATCATTTGCTGGGCTACGATGCTGGCTGTGGGCTATTCTGCGGAGGTGGCTAACTCCCGACTAGAAAAGCTAAACAAAGTAGGGATGCGATTGGAGTTGAAAAACGGCATCAATCAATGTTCTGTTATCGACGATTCCTATGTTGCAGATATCCCTTCCCTTGCCATTGCGCTCGACTTTCTAAATCTCCAGAATCAGCACCCTAAAAAAACATTAATCCTATCTGATTTACAGGAGACCGGGAAAAAAGAAGCCGTTCTGTATGCAGAAATCGCAGATCTGTTAAAGCAGAAAAACCTGCAACGACTTATCGGTATCGGCCCTAATATCTCTTCGATGGCCTCCTTATTTGATCTGGAAGCCTCATTTTATGAAAGCACACAAGACTTTATAGCTCATTTTCCGGAGATACATTTTTATGATGAGACGATCCTGGTAAAAGGAGCAAGGAAGTTTGAATTTGAACGCATCAGCAAAATGATCGCCCAAAAAGTCCATGATACCGTATTAGAAATCGACCTGAACGGACTAGCCGGCAACCTGCAATTCTATCGCAATAAGCTAAAACCCGGGGTCAAAATCATGGCCATGGTGAAAGCCTTTTCGTATGGAAGCGGAAGCTTTGAAATCGCCAATGTATTACAATACCATAAAGTAGATTATCTGGCAGTGGCCTATACAGATGAGGGTGTCGCACTGAGAAAAGGAGGGATTACGATGCCGATTATGGTGATGAGTCCGGAGCCTTCCGCCTTCGATGCCATCATAAAATATAAACTGGAACCGGAAATCTATAACCTCGATATCCTGAACAGCTTCATCAGATTCCTTCCCGCGGATCGCTATAATTATCCGGTGCACCTTAAAATTGATACCGGTATGCACCGCTTAGGTTTCGAAGAAACGGAGCTAAGTAACTTACTAAACACTATAAAAAACAGTAAAAAGATCAAAGTAGTATCAGCTTTCTCTCATTTAGTAGGTAGTGATGAGGTCCATCATGATGAATTTACCCAATATCAAATTCAAAGCTTCAAGTCATTTGCACAAAAGATAGCAGATGGACTCGGCTACAACTTTATCTGGCATATTTCTAATACCTCCGGAATCTCCCGTCATCCGGAAGCGCAACTGGACATGGTACGACTAGGGATCGGTTTATATGGACACGACGGTGGTTTAAACCACAATAAAGGACTACAAACCGTAGCCGTACTAAAAACTACCATCACCCAGGTCAAAGAAATCAAGGCAAATGAAACCGTTGGTTACGGCCGACAAGGCCTCTTACCTGATGGCGGAACGATTGCAACTGTTAAAATCGGCTATGCGGACGGGTATACCAGAAGATTCGGTAATGGCGTAGGTAAAATGCTGGTAAACGGAAAACTAGTGCCAACAGTTGGCGTCATCTGTATGGATATGTGTATGTTAGATGTAACCGGACTCGATGTGAAAACAGGCGATGAAGTGATAGTTTTCAATGGAAAACTAACCATCGCCATGCTCGCCGAACAAATTGAAACCATTCCCTATGAGATTTTAACTAATATTTCACAAAGGGTGAAACGGATTTATTTTTATGAGTAGTTTTGCAGCATGAACAGAATCGGTAGAGCCTTATTAAGATATATCATCAAAGGACTCTTAATTGTATTGCCTATAGCGCTAAGTATTTTTATTGTGATCGTAGCTGTAACCACTGTAGACAGCTGGTTAAACATCAACAATATTCTGGGCGTTGATCCAAATACTGGTGCAAGCAGGAACATTCCCGGACTAGGTTTAGCCCTTGTCGTAGCCATAACCCTGATTGCTGGCGTGTTCGTTACCAATTTCGTAACCGAACCCATGTACAACTGGTTTGCCAGAATCCTGGACAGACTGCCCATTCTGAAATTCATCTACTCTTCCATAAAAGACCTTACAGAAGCTTTTGTTGGAGACGAAAAGAAATTCAATAACCCCGTCCTCGTAGAAGTAGAAGGCGATTTAAAGCGAATCGGATTTCTAACCCAAAGCGACTTGACAAACATCGGACTCCCGGGAGAATCTATCGTATATTTTCCCTTTTCTTACTCTTTTGCCGGACAAGTTTATGTCGTGAAAAACGAGAAGATCAAACCGCTAAAAATGACCGCAGCAGAAGCCATGAAACTAGTCGTTTCCGGTGGTGTAAGTCATTTCTAAAATCGAACTGAAAATCTAAAGAGAATAGCCAGATCATAATAATCTGGTAATCATCATCATTGACGGATGCTGAAAATGAAAAAAGATAGTTGTGAGCCCGACATTCAAATGTTTCGCCCTTTAGCGAAAGATTTGAGGAGGGGAGCAACTATCTTTTTCATTTTAACAAGCTCTTAAAGCAATCTGCTGATGATCTTGTTCTTAACCTTTAAAACCAGGTGTTTAAACCAATCCAGCCCTTAAGCCAAACCAGCCCATAACCCTAGAAATTCGGTTTCAATACATACTTGTCGTAGAACCTGAAAATATGTTCCGCAGCTTCTTCCGCAGTATCTACTAACCTGAACAAATTCAAATCTTCTGCATGAATATTATGCTCCTGGTGCAACATCGTAGAGGTAATCCAATCTACTAAACCGCCCCAATACTCTTTTCCTACCAAAACAATCGGGAATCTGGCAATTTTACCAGTCTGAATCAAGGTAATCGCCTCGAAAAGCTCATCCATAGTCCCCATACCACCAGGCAACACGACAAACCCTTGCGAGTATTTCATGAACATCACCTTTCTGATGAAGAAATAATCAAATTCCAGCAACTTATTATGGTCAATATATTTATTGTGAAACTGCTCAAAAGGAAGGTCAATATTTAACCCTACAGACTTTCCACCATTCTGGTGCGCGCCTTTATTTCCTGCCTCCATAATCCCCGGACCACCACCGGTGATCACGCCATATCCACGTTCTGTAAGCAACCTGCCACATTCTACAGCAATCTCATAGTACTTATTTGTTTCTGCAGTTCTTGCCGATCCGAAGATGGAAACACAAGGACCGATTTTCGCTAATTTCTCAAAGCCATCTACAAATTCGGCCATTATTTTAAAGATCTGCCAGGAATCTGTAACTTTTATTTCCTGCCAGTCTTTGTTTTCAAATGCACTTCTAATTTTCTCTTCACTTGTCATTCTATAGCTATTTAGGTCTTAAAATCTTGTTTGTGATGCTGTTTTTTTACTGATCAGCAACAGTCCGATAAAGGTGATTAATCCGTTCAAGAGGATCAGTTCCACACTAAATGTGTAGCCGCCTAGTAAAGTGGCGGAGTTCGCATTGAGCAGGTAACACACTGCAGGGGATAGGATACATACTAAAGGTACTAATTTATCATGAAGTCCTCTTTTCTTCACAAAAAGGCCAAAACTATACAAACCAAGTAGAGGCCCATAAGTATAAGAGGCCACCTTAAAGATACCTTTAACGACAGATTCATCATTTAAAGTATTGAAAACAATGATCACGACAAACATTAACAGCGAAAACGCCACATGCACCAGATGTCTTTTCTTTACGGCACCTTCGGCATTGGCCTGATCAGCTTTATCCATGTGCAGGAAATCTACACAGAACGAGGTGGTCAAAGCGGTTAGTGCCGAATCTGTAGTGGCAAAAGTTGCCGCTGTTAATCCGAGCATGAACACAATAGCGGGCACTACACTCAAATGATTCAGTGCGATCTCCGGAAAAAGAAAATCCGTTCTTGGCTTTCCGGTTAAGTGATCCACAGGAATCTCGATGCCATTTTTAGCGGCGTAGATATATAACAAAGCTCCTACACTCAGGAAAAAGATATTCAGGATCACAAAAATCCCTGTGAAAGTGAACATATTTTTCTGTGCTTCGCCAATAGTTTTCATACTCAGGTTTTTTTGCATCAAATCTTGATCCAAACCTGTCATGGCAATCGTCACAAAAACACCACCAATAAACTGCTTACTGAAATGGAAGCTGTTAGTCATAAAGTCCTCGTAGAAGAAGATCTTGGCATAACCACTTGATTTGATGGCTTCAAAGGCTTGCGGGATGTTCATGTCCAGACTGTTGCAAATAAAATACAGTGTCAGGAAGACCGATAATACCAGGAAAAATGTTTGTAAAGTATCCGTGATGATGATGGTTTTCAGGCCACCTTTAAAGGTATAAGACCAGATTAAAGCCAGTGAAATCAATACGGTTACCCAGAAAGGAACCCCATAACTATCGAAGATAAAACGCTGTAACACGATCACGACAAGGTACAAGCGGAAAGCGGAACCTATCGTTCTGCTGATTAAAAATATCGAAGCCGCAGTTTTATAACTGTAAAAGCCGAGTCGTTTTTCGATGTAGCTATAAATGGAAGTGAGCTTCATCCGGTAATAGAGCGGCAGCAGGACGGTCGCAATGATGATAAAGCCTACGGCATTTCCCAGTACAAACTGAAAATATTGAAACTGATTACCGGCGGGTGCACCTACTTCTCCGGGAACGGAGATAAAAGTGACACCGGATAGGGCTGTACCAATCATTCCAAAAGCAACCAGATACCATTTTGAATTCCTGTTGGCGATAAAAAAGGTGGCATTGTCAGATGACTTTTTTGAAGTAGCAAAAGCGATAATGATCAATATCAGGAAGTAACCAATCAAAAAAGACAAAAGTATAGCTGGGCTCATAGTATGTTTTTAGCAGCTAAATGTAAGAAAATCATATTTTAAAAATCAAATAACGGAAGATAAATATAAATTTGTAAAATGAACTTTTCATCCAAGCTTCTTGAAGACGCTGTCAACGAATTTTCAAAGTTACCAGGAGTCGGACAAAAGACCGCATTACGCTTGGTATTGCACCTTTTAAACAAGGAAGAAGAAGAAGTTTCGAACTTCGGAAACTCCATTATTAAGCTTCGTCAGGAGATCAAGCACTGTGCCGTATGTCATAACATTTCTGACCATTTGCACTGTGAAATCTGTACGGCTAACAAGCGCGATAAAGAAGTGATTTGTGTGGTTGAAGATACCAGAGACGTGATGGCGGTAGAGAATACCTCGCAATATTTCGGCGTTTACCATGTGTTGGGCGGATTAATTTCCCCAATGGATGGCATCGGGCCGGCAGATCTTTTTATCGATTCATTAGTGCAACGCGTAGCCACCAGTCCGGTTAAGGAAATTATTCTGGCCTTAAGCGCAACCATGGAAGGCGATACCACGCTGTTCTACCTTTATAAACGCCTTAAAGATTTCCAGATACCAATTACAGCCATTGCCAGAGGAATCGCTTTTGGGGGAGAACTGGAATATGCAGACGAAATCACCCTGGGCCGCTCGATCATTACCAGAGTCCCTTATGAAAACTCATTAATCAAATAATCAGCATGGATTTTAAGAATAAAGTAGTCATCATTACCGGTGCATCTTCCGGTATAGGAAAGGCTTGTGCCGAAGAATTTGCAAAACGTGGCGCAAACCTGGTGCTTGCCGCCAGACAATATGTAACCCTTTGCGAAATTACGGCGGAGTTGGAAAGCAAATATGGCATTCGTGCCGTTGCCGTACAAGCCGATGTGAGCAAAGAACAGGACTGCGAAGAATTGACGAAACAAGCCATCCTCAGCTTCGGTAAAATAGACATTCTGGTCAATAACGCCGGACTATCGATGCGCGCTTTATTCAACGACCTTGATCTTTCTGTATTGAAAAACCTGATGGATGTAAACTTCTGGGGCACCGTATATTGTACAAAATATGCACTACCTGAAATTTTGAAAACCAAAGGCAGTGTAATTGGCGTATCTTCTATTGCCGGCTACCGCGGATTACCGGGACGTACCGGATATTCGGCTTCCAAATTTGCCATGAATGGCTTTATGGAATCGCTAAGAACGGAAATGTTAAAAACAGGGGTACATGTGATGGTGGCTTGTCCTGGTTTCACCGCTTCCAATATCCGCGTTACCGCATTGGCAAAAGATGGTGCTGCCCATGGCGAAACCAGTATGGAAGAGGGTAAAATGATGACTGCTGATGAAGTGGCACATCGAATCGTAAACGGCATTGCCGCAAGAAAGCGTACCCTAATCATGACCGCACAAGGGAAATTAACCGTGTGGCTTAATAAACTCTTCCCTGCATTGACGGATAATCTGGTGTTCAACCATTTTACCAAAGAGAAGAATGCCTTGATTAAGTAAGTAGAATTGATGAAATAAATTAGAATTGATGAAAACCAGGTTATTATTCATGCTATTCGCTTTTGCCGGACAAATATTTACTGCTGCTGCCCAAATTAAAGTAGCGAAGGATATCGACTATGGTAAAGCCGAAGGCAAGATAAGCAACCAACTAAATATCTATTATCCGGAGGATACAATAGCTAAAAAAGGCGTTATTCTGTTCATCCATGGGGGCTCCTGGAGCAGTGGCAAAAAGGAAACGTACTGGTGGTTGGGTAGAAATCTGGCCCGCAAAGGACTGGTTGCTGTGATCATCAATTACGGTCTCGCTCCCGATCAGCAATATCCGCAAATGGCGGCCGATTGTGCGACTGCCCTAGACTGGGTTTCTCAACATATTGGTTCATACGGTGGAAATCCGGAACGGATTTTCCTGATGGGACATTCGGCCGGTGGCCATCTTGCCGAACTCATCAATGCAGATCCACAATACCTCACAGCAACCGGGTTTAAAGGGGAAATCAAAGGAGTCATCTTAAACGATGCCTTCGGACTGGATATGCAGGAATACCTCAGCAAAGCCGAAAAAGACGACAACTACTATAACTTCCTGCGCACTTTCACGGAAAATCCGGTCATCTGGACCAAAGCATCGCCATTAAACTATGTGCAGCAAATTAAAAATCCACACCTGATTTTTTACGGGGCAAAAACCTACCCAGCCATACAAATCCAGTCGGAACGACTTCAAAAGCAGTTAACCGCCCAACATATTCCCAATGAAATCCACATCATCAAGGGTAAAAAACACGTCGGCATGATCAGTCAGATGGTTTTTGGAGGCAACCAGCTTTATCAAAAGATACTGGACTTTGTAGCTCAATATTAAGCTAGAAAACCTTTCAACCGTTTGGTTCCCAGTGTAAGAATTAAAAGATATTTGCAATTTTTACTTAAAAACAAGCTTATATCCTTAATATTTCAAGAAAAATTTTGCAATTATTAAAAACTATTCCATCTTTGCTTCAGATGATACAGACAAACGTACTTAATCTTTGGTGGTGGCACAACGCATTAGCGTAGTGTAACCCCCTATCTGAACGTTTTATTTTACATAAAAATATTTTGAGGGTTGCTTTTTAAAGCAGCCCTTTTTGTTTTATACCCATGAAGAAAATACTCAACCACTTATTTGAAAATAAGACCTTCAGCAGAGCTGAGGCACAAAAAATCTTAACGGCTATTGCTTTAGGTGAGTTCAATACTTCACAGATTGCAGCTTTTATTACCGCCTACGGGATGCGTAATATCACTGTTGAGGAATTGCAGGGATTTAGAGATGCGATGCTCGACCTTTGTGTAAAGCTCGACTTCTCCGATTATGAGCTGATTGATCTTTGCGGTACTGGTGGTGATGGAAAAGATACTTTTAACATCTCTACGCTGGCTTCTTTTGTAGTTGCCGGTGCCGGTCATAAAGTAGCGAAACATGGTAATTACGGGGTGTCTTCGGGCTGCGGTTCTTCTAACGTTATCGAATACCTGGGTTATCAATTTACCAGCGATGCAGATACTTTAAAAAGAAATCTGGATACTGCCGGAATCTGCTTCATCCATGCCCCTTTGTTTAACCCGGCGATGAAAACAGTAGCGCCAATCCGTAAAGAACTGGGCGTAAAAACATTCTTCAACATGCTTGGGCCAATGTGTAATCCGGCACAGCCGAAAAACCAATTGGTAGGGGTGTTTAGTCTGGAACTTGCCCGTTTGTACGCTTATTTATACCAGGATACCGATAAGAACTATACCATTCTTCATGCAGTAAAAGGCTTTGATGAAGTTTCCTTAACCTGCGACTATAAAATCTTCAATAAAAAAGGAGAAGCCTTAGTCAAAGTAGCCGATATCGGTTTCGAAGAAATGGACGAATCCTTAATTAAAGGTGGCGACACAGTTGAGTCTTCAGCGGAAATCTTCATGAACGTATTAAACGCCAATGGGACAGATGCACAGCATAATGTGGTGCTTTGTAACGCGGCTTTAGCCATACAAACCATAGACGATACCAAATCTTTTGCCGATTGTTTCTATGAAGCCGAAGAATCTTTGTTTAGCAAAAACGCATTGAAACGCTTTAAAACCCTGATCGGATAATGAGTACTCCGCTATTGAAAATATGTGGAATGCTACACCCGGAAAATATCAGCCAGGTGGCCGCATTGCAACCCGACTATATGGGTTTCATCTTCTTTAAAGGCTCTAAAAGATATGCCGGTGTAGTATTACCAGAAGTGCTGGATACCTTAAGCGAAAACATCAAAAGAACAGGTGTCTTTGTCAATGAAACACTGGAAACAGTACTTCAACTGGTAGATAAATACCAGTTAGATGCCTTGCAATTGCACGGTGCTGAAAGCCCGGAATTCTGTCAGGTGTTGAAATTAAAGTTAAAATCAGCAATAAAAGAAGTACAAATTATTAAAGCCTTTGGTGTGAATGAAGCGTTCGATTTCAGCAGGCTAAACCCTTACGTAGGTATCGTAGATTACTTTTTGTTTGATACGCAAACTCCGGATCATGGTGGCTCCGGGATGCTGTTCGATTGGCAATTGCTCCAGAAATACAGCCTCGATGTCCCTTATTTTTTAAGTGGCGGAATCGGTGTAGAAAGCGTGGAAATGCTGAACAGAATTACAGATCCGAGACTATTTGCTATCGATGTGAACAGTAAATTTGAAATAGCACCCGGACTAAAAGACCTCGCTAAACTAAAGGAATTTAAAAGCCGTTTAGCTTAAAGAGGATAGCCGGCCAATAAAAAGGCAAACAGAAAAATTAGAATAAACAGTAGCCAGTTGTAAATGTATAAATGATCAAAAGGATAATAACCCCAACAGCCTTAGATCAGGATAAAAAATAAGAACAAGATTATGAACTATTTTGTAAACGAAAAGGGATACTTTGGTGATTTTGGAGGAGCATACATCCCTGAAATGCTGTATCCTAATGTAGAGGAACTGAGAACCAAATACCTGGAGATCATTGCAGAAGAAAGCTTCCAGAAGGAGTTTCATCAACTGTTAAAAGATTACGTAGGCAGGCCTTCGCCATTATACCTGGCCAAACGCCTTTCGGAAAAATACGGTGCGAACATCTTCCTGAAAAGAGAAGATCTGAACCATACCGGAGCGCATAAGATCAACAATACCATTGGTCAGATTCTGGTTGCAGAGCGATTAGGAAAAAAACGCATCATTGCAGAAACCGGTGCAGGACAGCATGGTGTGGCTACAGCTACCGTATGTGCTTTGCGCGGATTAGAATGCGTAGTTTACATGGGCGAAATCGACATCGCTCGTCAGGCACCTAACGTAGCCAGAATGAAAATGCTGGGTGCAACCGTAGTATCCGCAACTTCCGGTAGTAAAACACTGAAAGATGCGACCAATGAGGCCATGCGCGACTGGATCAATAACCCAATCGACACCCATTACATCATCGGTTCCGTAGTTGGTCCACATCCTTACCCGGATATGGTCGCTACTTTTCAATCGATCATTTCAGAAGAAACAAAAAAACAATTAATTGAGCAGACTGGTAACGATCAACCAGATTACGTATTGGCTTGTGTAGGTGGTGGAAGTAATGCCATGGGCATGTTCTATCATTTCATCAACGATGAAAACGTGAAACTTATCGCCATCGAAGCGGCAGGTATGGGGGTAGACAGCGGTCATTCTGCGGCAACCACTGCTTTAGGTAAAGAAGGTGTATTACATGGGAGCAGAAGTATCCTGATGCAAACAGAAGACGGACAGGTGATTGAGCCGTATTCGGTCTCTGCCGGACTGGATTATCCAGGTGTAGGCCCTCAGCACGCGCATTTGTTCAAGACTTTAAGAGCAGAATATGTTTCTGCAACGGATGATGAAGCCTTACAGGCAGGTCTGTTACTGACGCAATTGGAAGGAATTATTCCGGCAATTGAAAGCGCTCACGCCTTAGCGCATTTAGAGAAAATGAAGTTTACAGGTAACGAAAATGTCGTGATTTGTTTGTCCGGAAGGGGAGATAAAGACATGGATACCTATATGAAGTATTTTGGTTTATAAGCACAGCAATGAATAGAATTAATAAGTTATTTCAAGAGAAAAAAAACATACTATCCATCTATTATACCGCGGGTTACCCGAACTTAGGGGATACTGTAGCTATTGCCGAAGAGCTGGAAAGATCTGGTGCAGACCTGTTGGAAATCGGTTTTCCGTATTCTGACCCTGTTGCCGATGGACCAGTGATTCAGGCCAGCAGTAAAACTGCTTTAGATGCTGGTATGACGCTTAAACTGTTGTTTGAACAACTGAAAGACCTGCGTAAAACCGTGAGCATCCCTGTATTATTAATGGGCTATGTGAACCCTTTATTACAATATGGCGTGGCTAACTTTTGCAAATCATGTGCGGAAGTAGGAGTAGACGGATGTATCGTTCCGGATCTTCCAATGGCAGAATACGAGGAGTTCTATGCCAACGATTTTAAACAATACGACCTAACCAATATCTTCCTGGTTACGCCTCAAACGGCTCCGGAAAGAATTCAAAAGATCGATAGTTTAAGTAACGGATTCATTTACCTGCTTTCTTCTTCGGCTACCACCGGACAAAATCTACAGGTATCTGAAGGTACAGAGGCTTACTTCTCGAGAATCGCAGCCTTGAAATTAAAGAACCCAACCATGATTGGTTTCGGGATCAGCAGCAAAGAAACCTTTGATAAAGCTTGTCAGTATGCTAACGGAGCCATCATCGGTAGTGCTTTTGTGAAGAACCTCAAAGCCGATGATGTATCCGGTAGCGTGAAAGAATTTATGAAAACATTTAAGCCGTAACGGCTTTCTTTTTGTTGATTGATTTCAGGTAGATAAAACCTGCTAATCCAGCAATTACAGAGGCGCAAAGGATGGCAAATTTAGCCTCCGTAACATGCATCTCGTCGCTGAAAGACAATAGGGAAATAAAGATCGACATGGTAAAACCAATTCCGGCAAGCATACCTAATCCGATGATGTGCTTCCAACCGGATCTGGAAGGTAAAGTTCCTAATTTGAGCTTTACTGCAATCCATGAAAATAAAGTAACCCCTATTGTTTTTCCGGCAAAAAGCCCGAGAACAATCCCCATTCCTAATGGAGAAACCAGGCCACCCAACATTTCCTTCTGAAAAGTAATGTTCGTATTTGCCAAAGCAAAGATGGGCATGATAAAGTAATTCACCGGGCCGTTTAATAAATGCTCTAGTTTTTCGAGCGGAGATTCAACACTTGTCTTGTTCGTAGGAATCGCAAAAGCCAGTAATACCCCTGCAATCGTGGCATGAATACCAGAATGGTGGATAAAATACCAAAGGAAAACCCCTGGAATCAGGTAGAAAAATAAGGCTTTTAAGTTCAGGTAATTGAATAAGAATAAGACCGCACAGACACCTGCTGCCATCAAAAGATAATCAAAATGTACCTCATTGGTGTAAAATACCGCAATCACGAGGATCGCTCCAAGGTCGTCTACAATGGCCAAAGCCGCTAAAAACACCTTTAAAGAAGTCGGAACACTTTTGCCCAGCATCGAAATGATGGCCAATGCAAAGGCAATATCGGTAGCCATTGGAATTCCCCAGCCACTTGCCGAAGGCGTACCATGGTTGAAAGCAAAGTAAATTCCTGCAGGAACCAGCATACCACCCAATGCCGCAATAACCGGCAGGGAAGCTTTTTTCATGGAAGACAGTTCCCCTTCCAGCAGTTCTCTTTTGATTTCGAGACCAACCAGCAGGAAAAATACCGCCATTAAAGCATCATTAATCCAGGCAGAAACAGTGAAAGATAAATTGGTTTCCCCAAAGGTGAGGCCTAGATTGGTGTTTAGTAAGTTTGCAAATCCAGCACTAAAAGAAGAGTTTGCGATAAATAAAGAGATTGCCACACAGGCCAGAAGGATGATACCCCCAATTTGTCCGGAACGGAAAAAATCCCTGAATGCTTGTAAATTTAAAAGTTTCGCCATGTGCTAAAGATAAGGAATATGAGATTAAAGGGGGAATTAGGCAAGTGATTAAAGGAAACTTTCGAGGTCTCCTTTTCCTTCACGGATAATTTCAAATGATCCGGAAGTACAATCTACCACGGTAGAAGGTTCATTGTCACCAAATCCGCCATCAATCACCAGGTCTACGCTGTCTTCATATTTCTCATGAATCAACTCAGGGTCCGTAGAATACTCAATCACATCATCGTCGTCTCTGATGGAAGTCGATAAGATCGGGTTTCCCAATAGCTTTACAATTTCTCTGGCAATGTCATTATCCGGCACCCTGATACCCACTGTTTTCTTTTTAGAGCTCAACAGCTTGGGTACATTATTACTCGCATTAAAAATGAAAGTAAAAGGACCGGGAAGGGCTTTTTTCAAGACCCTGAAAGTAGTCGTGTCAATCGGTTTGATAAAATCTGAGATGTGTCTCAAATCCGAGCAGATGAAAGAGAAATTGGCCTTTTCAGGTTTAATGCCGCGCAGGCGACAAATTTTCTCTACTGCCTTTTGGTTGGTAATGTCGCAACCTAATCCGTAAATGGTATCGGTAGGGTAGATGATGATGCCTCCTTTTTTCAAGACTTCAACAACTTCTTCAATTGCCTTAGGATTTGGGTTTTCAGGATAGATTTTTATGAGCATGTGTAAATTTACACAATCTTTGTACCGAAACGGGTTTATTGTTGTTGTATTGATATGTTTTCATTAATTTATCTTTTATGAGAAAAGCTTTTATTGCAATTGCTGCATTTTTGGTCGCTGCGACGCTGATGATCAGCTTCGCCTGGCCACCCTTTTATTGGGCATTTATTTTTATCGGCCCAATCATTCTGCTCGGAATTTATGATTTGTATCAACCGAAGCACAGTATTGTCAGAAACTATCCGGTAATCGGGAGGTTAAGGTATCTGGCGGAAGACCTCCGCCCAAAAGTGTACCAGTATTTTGTAGAAAGTGATACCAATGGAAAACCTTTCAGCAGGTTAAACCGCTCGCTGATTTACCAGCGTGCTAAACGCGAAAACGATACCATTCCTTTTGGAACCCAGCTCGATGTATATGAGAATGGCTACGAATGGTTGAGTCACAGCATCGCGGCAATCAGTCACACCGAACTCAACGAAGATCCAAGAGTGCTGGTAGGCGGCCCGGAATGTAAGCAGCCTTATTCAGCAAGTATCTATAATATTTCAGCGATGAGTTTTGGTTCATTGAGTCAGAACGCGATTCTGGCCTTAAACGGCGGTGCAAAACTCGGAAACTTCGCACACAATACCGGAGAAGGTGGAATCAGTGATTACCATGCCGGTCCGGGAGGTGATTTAATCTGGCAGATCGGTACCGGTTATTTCGGATGCCGTCACCATGATGGAACGTTCAACTTCGAAGCATTCGGAGAAAAAGCAAGGACAGAACACGTGAAAATGATAGAGATCAAGTTATCTCAGGGGGCTAAACCCGGCCATGGCGGGATCTTACCGGCTAAGAAAGTATCCGCAGAAATTGCCAGAATCCGTTTGGTGAAAGAAGGATTTGATGTGATTTCTCCACCTTCACATTCGGCTTTCAAAACCCCACTGGAAATGGTAGATTTTGTACAAAAACTCAGGGAACTATCCGGCGGAAAACCGATTGGTTTTAAACTCTGTATTGGCCGCAGAAGCGAGTTTTTTGCGATCTGTAAAGCCATGTCGGAAACCGGTATCTATGTTGATTTTATCACGGTAGACGGGGGAGAAGGCGGTACCGGAGCAGCTCCACAGGAATTTTCTAATGCCGTCGGGATGCCATTGAGAGAAGGTATAGCCTTTGTTTATGACGTGCTTACCGGTTTCGATTTAAAACAACACATTAAAATCATTGCTTCAGGGAAAGTGGCTTCGGGCTTTGATCTGGTGAAGAACATTGCATTAGGTGCAGATTTGTGTAATTCCGCAAGAGGAATGATGTTTGCCTTAGGTTGTATCCAGGCTTTGGAGTGTAACAGCAATACTTGTCCAACAGGAGTGGCCACTCAGGATGCCAGTTTGATGAAAGGGCTGGTTGTAGAGGACAAAAAGGTGCGGGTGCATAACTTCCATAAACTTACCGTTGGTAGTGCTGTAGAGCTCCTTGGAGCGGCTGGCTTACACCATACTTATCAATTGACAAGAGCTTATATCAATAGAAGAATTGCACCGAATGTGATGCAGTCGTATATGGAGACTTTTCCTTATATCCCGACAGGGAGTTTATTGAAAACGCCTTACCCGCTGCGGTTTGAGCTGGGCATGGCATTAAGTACTTCCAGCAGTTTTAATCCAACAGATTACAAGATTTCTGCGGTAGATTATGCTCATGCAAATTCTTACCATGATAACCTGCCACCAGCTGCGCAAAGTTAAGCCAGCAGCTGCGCAATGCTAAAGCGGACAGGGAAATAAAACACCTAAAAAGAAAAGGCCGGAATTTCACAATTCCGGCCTTTTCTTTTATATCAAACCGCTTAAAGCGCGGCTAAATCTGTAGCTTAAAACGTTAAGCTTTGTATTTAAAACTCTGCGTTTTTTGGGAAACGAGGGAAAGCGATTACGTCTCTGATGTTCGTCATACCACTCACAAAAAGAACCAGTCTTTCGAAACCTAATCCGAAACCGGCATGTGGCGCTGAACCAAAACGTCTCGTGTCTAAATACCACCAAAGTTCTTCCTGAGGGATATTCAACTCTTCCATTCTCTGAGTCAGTTTATCTAAACGTTCTTCTCTTTGAGAACCACCGATCATTTCACCGATACCAGGGAAAAGAATGTCCATTGCGGCCACTGTTTTTCTACCTTGAGCATCTGGCTCATTCTGACGCATATAGAAAGATTTAATATCTGCCGGGTAATCTGTTAAGATCACTGGTTTCTTGAAATGTTTCTCTACCAGGAAACGCTCATGTTCTGATTGTAAATCTGCACCCCACTCATCAATAAGATACTTAAATTGTTTCTTTTGATTTGGTTTAGAAGACCTTAAAATCGCGATCGCTTCGGTATAAGTTAAACGCTCGAAATCATTGTCTAAGCAGAAGTTTAACTTGTCAATCAGCGACAATTCACTACGCTCATTCTGAGGTTTAGTTTTCTCTTCTTCCAGTAAACGGTTGTTTAAGAAATCAATTTCCTCTTTACAGTTATCTAAAGCATATTTGATGACATATTTCATCATATCCTCAGCCAGCTGCATGTTATCTTCCAGGTCTGCAAAAGCAACCTCTGGTTCAATCATCCAGAATTCGGCAAGGTGACGGGTAGTATTGGAGTTTTCAGCTCTGAAAGTAGGGCCAAAAGTATAAATCTGTCCAAAAGCCATCGCTGCTAATTCCCCTTCTAACTGTCCGGAAACAGTAAGGTTGGTAGCGCGGGCAAAGAAATCCTGAGAGAAATCTACTTTACCATCATCTGTTCTTGGCGTATTGTCGAAATCTAAAGTAGTTACTTTAAACATTTCACCAGCACCTTCTGCATCAGAAGCGGTAATGATTGGGGTATGCATATACGTAAACCCTTTTTCATTATAAAACTGGTGTATTGCAAAAGATAAAGCATGACGCAATTTGAAAACCGCATTGAACGTATTGGTACGGAAACGTAAATGCGCGATTTCTCTTAAAAACTCTAAACTATGTTTCTTAGGTTGTAATGGGAATTTTTCCGGATCACTATCTCCTAAAATTTCAATAGTAGTCGCTTTTACATCAACACGCTGTCCTTTACCAACAGATTCTACGATTGTACCGGTTACTGCGATAGCAGCACCTGTAGTAATGCGTTTCAATAAATCTTCAGGCGTATTATTAAAGTCAACAACAATCTGGATATTTCCCATGCAGGAACCATCATTAATTGCAATAAACTGGTTGTTACGGAAAGTACGTACCCAACCCATTACTGTTACTTCTCTGTCGAACTGCTCTGTCTCTAACAGGCTTTTTACTTTTTCTCTTTTGATCATGATTTTGTTGTGGAGAGGTTCAAAAATAAGGATTTAATCAATAAATCGGGAAGAACCAGGCGCTTATCTTCAATTGTTAATTGATTTTTTTAATGATTCTTAATATATTAAGTTTGCATGGCAACATCTCAATCTCAATTAACGTGCAATCAAAACCTAAAAAGTATTTCTGGCAAAATCCTATTGGCGGAATAGGGGAGTTTTCTCTGGAAGAACGCATTTTTAATACCATGTGTATTTTTGCGTTTTTCGCGATGCTGATCGAAGCCCCTTATAATTATTTCGCGAAACTCGATGTGCTCGCCTGGTTATGCTGTGCGTGTATGGTGTTTATTGTGGGATTGTACTACCTATCCAGGATTAAGCGGAAATCTTCCCTGGCCATTACCCTGTTCTGTATCGCGAGTAACCTGACTTTTATCTATTGTTATTTTTACAACTCCGGGATACTGGGCCCGAACATCCTGCTTTTTGCACTTTCATTTTTCTACATCATTGCCATTATCCCAAAAGCGCAATACAAGTTCTGGGTTCCGGTAAATATGCTGGTGGTGTTATCCGTGCTGGCTGTAGAGTATCACTGGCCGCAACTGGCGCCCGAACTTTACCTCAATTCCTTGCTAAAAACCATTGATTTTGCCGTTACCTACATAATAGCTGTGATTTTAATCTTTCTGTCCATAGCCTATATGCGGAAAAACTATGAATATGAACGCTTGTCTGTAGAGCAGCGCAACCGCGAGATAGAAGCCCAAAAGGATGAAATTCTATTGCAAAAAGCGAAGCTGGAGCATTTAAACCAGGAAAAAGACCGGCTATTGTCTATCGTGGCCCATGATGTCAGGATGCCCCTCAGTTCTATTCAAGGGTATCTGGAGATATTAACCACCATCGGATTGGATGAGGAAGAGAAACAAGTGATCAAAGGGCAGCTGTTGAAAATTACCAGAGACAGTTCCGAAATGCTTCTGAACCTGTTGTCCTGGTCTAAAACACAACTCAAAGGGAGTCAGGTGACGCTTAAGGCTATGGATGTCAATGAAGCATTGCAAGGCTGGTTGAGAGTAGAACATGCTATTGCGCTTAGAAAAGGAATCCGCTTGCGGATGCTTACTGCCGGACAACTTTATGTGATGGCTGATCACGATATGTTGCAGCTGGTGATACGGAATCTGGTCTCTAATGCGCTAAAATTCACTCCGGAAGGAGGGGAGGTAGTCATTTCTACCCGTTATCGCGACAACATGGGTCTGATCATTATATCCGACAATGGAATCGGTATTACGCCCGAAAAGCAGGAACGTCTGTTCCAGCTTCATGCTTCCCCAACTTATGGCACCAATAACGAAAAGGGGATCGGCCTCGGCTTACTCTTGTGTAAGGAGTTTACCGAAAAGCAACAAGGAAATATCTGGTTCGAAACAGAAATCAATAAAGGTTCTGTTTTTTATGTTTCTTTAAAACTGGAGCTTATTTAGGGCTTATTTTTGGTCTTTTCTGATGTTTGCTGATTTTAAATGGATATTAACCTTGTTTTTTCATGTGATTTGTAGTTTTAAGCGATTAAAAATCAAAATATTGCTTTTTTATAAAATAATTAATGCTTTTTTGTGCTAATTATTGATGTTATTTTGGTGTTTTTGATGTAATCATCCTCTTTAATTGTTATTTAAGCAGTTGTTTTGCTATTACATCAGATTTATCCCCATTTATTTTTAAATAAATTGTGAATTGTCTCTTTAAATTCTATATTTGTGTCAGCTCGTTTAATTTATATTTGGTTAAAGCGGCCTACAGTTGGATGACTGTAGGCCGCTTTTGTATTTAACCCTAAAAAACTGTCAGATCAAAATATAGCGCATAAAAAAAAGCCAGTTGAATGAACAACTGACTTTTATAACTGATAAAGATATTGAGCTTATAAAGCCAATACTTTAGTTACTAAATCTGCGGCATCTTTCAATGCGATTGCAGAATATACTTTTAATCCTGATTCGTCGATTAACTGTTTCGCTTCAGCGGCATTAGTACCTTGTAAACGACAGATAATTGGTACAGGGATATCACCGATTTCTTTGTAAGCATCGATTACACCTTGAGCAACACGGTCGCAACGAACGATACCACCAAAGATATTGATCAGAATAGCTTTAACATTTGGATCTTTAAGGATGATGTTGAAACCTGCTTTTACAGTTTGTGCATTTGCAGTTCCACCAACGTCTAAGAAGTTAGCCGGCTCGCCACCTGCGATTTTGATGATGTCCATAGTCGCCATAGCTAAACCAGCACCGTTAACCATACAGCCAACATTACCATCTAATTTCACATAGTTTAAGTTAGACTCACTTGCTTCCACATCTGTTGGATCTTCTTCCAGTTTATCACGCATTGCTGCATAATCAGGATGACGGAACAAAGCATTCTCATCTAAATCAACTTTAGCATCAACAGCGATGATTTTGTCATCAGAAGTTTTCAATACCGGGTTGATTTCAAACATTGCAGAGTCAGTAGCATCATAAGCTTTGTAAAGCGCAGTGATAAATTTCACCATGTCTTTGTGAGCAGCACCACTTAATCCTAGATTGAAGGCAATTTTACGAGCCTGGAATCCTTGAAGACCAACTTTAGGGTCAATCTCTTCTTTGAATATTAAATGAGGAGTTTTTTCTGCAACTTCTTCAATATCCATTCCACCTTCGGTAGAATACATAATGATATTAGTTCCAGTTGAACGGTTTAAAAGCACGCTCACATAGAATTCTTTAGTTTCAGACGCTCCAGGATAGTAAACATCCTGTGCTACTAAAATCTTGTTAACTTTCTTACCTTCCGGGCCAGTCTGAGGAGTAACCAATTGCATACCTAAAATATCGGTAGCTCTTTGGGCAACTTCTTCCAGGTTTTTCGCCAGCTTTACGCCACCGCCTTTACCTCTTCCGCCTGCATGGATTTGTGCTTTAATCACAACCCAATCAGAATTGTAGTCGGTTTTCATTTTTTTAGCCGCTTCTACAGCCTGCTCAACCGTATGGGCAACGACGCCTTCTTGTACGGCTACACCAAAACTTTTAAGTATTTCTTTACCTTGATATTCGTGGATATTCATTTGCTGAAAAAATTTGTCCAAATCTACAATTTCAGATTGGTTTTAAAAACAGTAAGTTTGCATTTATGCTAAAAGCAACAGGTATAAAGAAAGCTTATGGAAATTTACCCATCCTTAAAGGGGTAGATTTTGAGGTCGAAAAGGGAGAAATTGTCAGCATTATCGGCGCTTCCGGTGCGGGAAAAAGCACCCTGCTGCATATTTTGGGCACTTTAGACAAGCCAGACGAAGGAATTGTAGAATTAAACGGAGCGAAAGTAAATCAGCTTTCCGGAGAACTACTTAGTGTATTTCGTAACAAAAACATAGGCTTTGTTTTTCAGTTCCACCACCTGTTGCCGGAGTTTAGCGCCCTGGAGAACATTTGTATCCCTGCATTTATCGCTAAAACCAGCAAAAAAGAGGCAGAGCATCGCGCAATGGAGCTTTTAGACCTCTTAGGATTGAAAGATCGCGCCTCGCATAAACCAAATGAATTGTCGGGTGGAGAACAACAACGAATTGCCGTAGCCAGAGCCCTTGTAAATCGTCCTGCCATTATCCTGGCGGATGAACCTTCCGGAAATCTGGACTCGGCCAATGCCAACGCTTTACACGAATTTTTTATCACCCTGCGCGATAACTTTAAACAAACCTTTGTGATCGTTACCCACAACGAAGGACTAGCAGAAATCAGTGACAGGGTAGTGACCATGAAAGACGGATTAATCATATAATATTTTATTTTGAGAATACTAATTACAGGCGGTAAATCTGCCTCAGCATTAAAGCTGCTGAAAGCTTTTGCCAGCCACCATATACTACTTGCTGATTACGGAGATATGCCTGCATTCTCTTCGCCAGCGTATCAAATGCATTCTTTAGGCATCAGAAACGACGATACTACAGCGCATGCTTTATTGAACAACTGTTTGGATGAAGAAATAGAAGTACTCTTGCCAATTCACGATTTTGAAATTGAAGCGGTCGCTAAATCTATGGTCTTGTTTGAAGAATTCGGGATTCGCGTATTGCTTCCGGAACCTGCTGATCTGCCAAAATATTTAAGCACAGCAAAGCAATCCGGCGATTGGGCATTGTACCAGGAAGGTATATTGCAATTCCCTGAAAATGCCAGCGAAGCACAAAAAGAACTGGGCTTAAAAGAAAAATTGAATGGCGTGTTTTATACCTTAGACAGTCCTGAAGGCCTGAAACCAGTTTTATTTACCATCAATTCTTAACCTCATGACACCAGAACAATTCTTAAAAGACAAAAAAGCATTCGTTTTTGAGCTGGACAATGTAATCTATCCTGAAAAGGATTATCTATTGCAGGTTTACTACCTGTTTGCGCAGTTTATTGAATATGGCGAACAATTAAACTCATCGGATATTGTAAAATATATGCAGGAGCAATATCTTGCTGAAGGGCCGGAAAACCTATTTGAAAAAACGGCTGCGGAGTTCAAAATTCCAGAGAAGTATAAAGTTAATTTTGATTTGGTGATGCAAAATGCAAAGTTGCCATTGAAGTTGCTTATTTATAATAAAGCGCTTACTTTCTTGCAGGAAATTGTTGCTGCCGGTAAACAAGTGTTTTTATTTGTAGATGGCGATCCTTTGATGCAGTTAAATAAAATCAGACAGGTAGAATGGAATGGTTTAGAAAAGAACCTGGTACTTTATTTTTCTGAAGAATCTGAGCCTAAACCGAGCACCCTGGGGATCGAAATGATCATGGAACGACATAATTTAAAGCCGGAAGAAGTAGTATTGATCGGAGCGAAATCTGCAGATCAGAAATGTGCGGTAAACGCCAAAATCGGATACCTGTCCGCAGACCTGATTCAGTAATAGAAAACACATAAAATCACCTGATTATCACCAGGATATGCGGAATTTTCGCAATCTTTGTGTATTAAAAAATTTAGGGATGATAAAATACGCAACCTCCAAAGCGCTAATTTTAGCTTCTGCATTAGTTCTATCGATTGGATTTAGTTCTTGTAGAAAAAATAAAGTTATTCCAGAGGCGCTGGCTGCACCAGCATCAGTGCCTACTGGAGGGAATACCAAACAAACGCCTACCACAAACAGGCTGGAACTCAGCAATGATTCCTTGTTTCTGTATGCACAGCAAATTTATCTGTGGAATACAACACTCCCAACCTACGATGATTTCAATCCAAGGATGTACAAGAATTTTGGGACAGACCTGGATAACCTCAATACAGAGTTGTTTAACATCACCAAATATTCGGGCTTTGAAACTGTGCCAAACGCAAACTATTCTAAATTTGCCTTTATCGCTGAGGAAAACTTGTCAGCGGGCAACCTGAGCATTGCGCAGAACCAGCAGGCTAACCTGGGATATCAGGAAATTGGAAATGATCTGGGTATTCTGGATCTTCGTGGTTTTGGTACCTCAACTAATTATAAAATGTATGTCATGGCGGTGTACCGCAATTCGCCCGCTGATCTGGCAGGAATCACGAGGGGGACAAGAATCACCAGCATTAACGGCCGGGCGATAGGTACAAATGTGGCTGCCGAATCTGGTGTCATCAATGTGCTGGTAGATGGCCTGTCTACAACTACCGTTTCCTGTGAAAGTACCGATGGTCGAGCTTTTGAGGTTACCTTAAACGTAGCCCGCTATACCGGAAACCCTATTTTTAAAGCCAAAGTGATTGATCAGGGCGGAAAAAAGATTGGTTATCTGGCTTATGCACATTTCGGCGTGTTAACCAATGCGAATAATGCAAATCCCTCAGACAGTAGACTGGACCCTGTATTTGCCAGTTTTGCAGCTAGTGGTGTGACGGATTTAGTGATCGATTTGAGGTACAACGGAGGTGGTTTAGTGCAGAGTGCGGAGTATATACTTAATCAGATCGTTCCTGCAAACAGTGCTGGAATCCTGTATCAGGAGGTTTATAATGCGACTATGAAAAATGGTCAGGCCACAATTCTTAAGAATCAACCTTTAACCGATGCGAATGGGAAAATTGTTTACAAGAACAATGGACAAATGGCGACGTATAACGATGTTGATTTCAGGGACGCAGCTAATGTAAGGCAGGTTAATAAGAAAGGGCCCCTGACTGGTGTAAAGAATATTGTGTTTCTGGTTACTGAATTTACAGCCTCTGCCAGTGAATTGCTGATCAACGGTATTAAACCTTATGTTCAAAGTGTACAACTCATCGGGAGGAAGACTTATGGTAAACCTGTGGGATTCTTTCCCATAGTTATTGCCAATAGATATTCAGTCTATCTGCCTAGTTTTGAAATTAAAAACAAAAACGGAGATGGTGGTTATTATAACGGGATAACACCTAATTATATTGAGGACCCAAATATTGGCCTTATTGACGACAACAGGTATGATTTTGGGGATCCCCGCGAGTCGTATCTGAATAAAGCACTTTCCCTGTTGGCACCAGTTGCTCCGGCAGCATTGTCCAGCCTTTCTACTTTATCAGGCCCTACAGCCAGGGTAGCTGCGGCGAAATCAATGCCAATGAACCGAACGCATGCTAATATCAGCGGTACAGGTATGATTGAAACGCGTTATCAGTTGAAAAACTAACCTACTGCTAATCAATGTTTTCACATAAGTGTAAAATCCTATTTACATAACTGTGTAAATAGGATTTTGATCTACGGCTTTTTATTGCGATTTTAAATTTTGAAACGAATATTCATTAGAAAAAGCTAAGTATCATGATCGGGGAATTAATCGAAAAAGAATCAATAGACATCAGCCAGATTATACCTGCTGAACAGAACCATACAGAAGAATTAAGAGACAAGTTGAATTCTGCACAACGCCTTGGGAATGAGTTTAAATCAAAAGCAGATATTTCCTTTAATACCAAAGAAGGGCCAAAAACAGTATCTACTACCGTATGGCAGGTGACAGAAAAATACCTGCAATTAAAAAATGGGATTCATATCCCTTTAAACTGCCTTTTAGCCATAGAATACTAAATACTATTGCTTTTTCATCTGGAGTTTTTCCCTGTAAATAGATTGGGTAGTACGTTCTTTATCGATGTTGTCAATGATTTCCTGAATGGAAGCAGCAGCATCGGTAAAGAACTTTTTATTGATGTTCTGATACTCATCTGAGGCTTGGTGATAGTCTTTATGATCTTCTACACCAAAATAGATAAAAGGAATGTTTTTCGCATTAAAAGGACCCTGATCACTCTGATTGGTCCAGTCGTTACTGCCGGTTTTCGGATCATCATGCCCCAATATCACTTTGATTGTTGGTCTGGTACTGATGAAATACTTCTTTAATTCCGGATATTTAAAGGTGCCACAGGCATAAAGCTCGCCTTTGTCATTGTGACTGATCATATCCATATTCACATTTAACCGGATCTTATCTAAAGGAACAATAGCTTGATCAATAAAGGCTTTTGAACCTTTTAATCCCATTTCTTCAGCATCAAAAGCCGCAAATACTAAGGTATGATTGGGTTTATTCTTTTTAAAATGCTCCGCAAATTTCAATAAGGCCGCAACACCAGAAGCATTGTCGTCTGCACCATTGTAAACCTCGCCTTTCATGACGCCTACATGGTCGTAATGTGCAGAGATCACGATAATCTTATCCGTTTTCCCGGGGATATAAGCCAGCATATTCTTCCCTGTTATACTTTTCGCTCCGGAACGGTCCGTAAAAGAAAATTCCTGTTCATAGCCAGTGTGATCAGGGAGTGGTTTTAAGCCGATCTCTTTGAAACGACCCTCAATGTACGCCCTTGCCATTTCGGCCCCTTTAGTGCCTGTCTTACGGCCTTCATAGGCGTCAGAAGATAAGATCTCTACGTCTTTCAGTAATTGCTGGTCAGTTTTTGAAAAGGAAGCGCTGGTTTGCTGCGCCTGACTTTGATTCTTAACAGAATTACAACTTAGCAGGGCGATTAAGGGAAGTAGCAGTAAGGTTCTCATGATGGGGTTTATTGAGGTTGTTTTTTGTATGTTAACCAGGGTGTTTGTAACCATAAAGGTAAAATATTTTCGGTTAGGTTTTACAAATAGTCAATGCAACAGCATAGCGCAATTCATCAGGGGAAAGGTACATGGTCTCCATCAGAATAAGGATTCAATTTGGCTTGTTCATAAATATCTGCTGTTCATGTATCATGAACAGCAGATATTTATGAACATAATTTAATGTATGTTATTGAAATACAGTTCATGTACATTATTTTGTTATTTCATTAGAATTTAAGGTCTTTATTCCTGAAAATTCTGGATACTTTGATTTCTTCGTTAATACCTTCAGCAGATTTGCCTTCGGGAAATGCACCAAAGGATTTAAAAAACGCTTTTTTCTTCGTGATCTTTTCCTTCTTTAGTGATTTTGAGAAATATTCTATTAATTCCAGTCTGGTAAATGAATCTAAACCTTCGAACAAGGAAGAATAGGTGTTTATGATGTTTTTTGATGCAAATGTCATAATCTGATGGATGTCAGTAAAGTTATTGAATCTATTCGTTGTCTATTATCTCCGCATTGGCTGCATTCAACTTAACAGAATAAATTCCGTTTTCTCTTGCTGCCAGGCTGTAGTACTTCTCACTCGTCCCAATGATGTGTCCATTTGGTACTTTTAAGGTGAAGTAATGCTTACGATTAGTGGCGGTTTTTCTTTCAAAGTTGTTCATGTCAGCAGAATTTTTAATTACTAATGAAATTCCATCAATGCAACTGCTTTTAGTTTTAAAACCATTCCGAGTCAGGGTGGGTTGATCATAGCCACCTGTTAAATGAAATTTATAAGATCCGTTTTTTCTTTTTGTAATTATAAAATTTCCCATAATACAGTAATAATTAATATACTTTACTTACAACTTCCAGCATAAAGCCCTCCACTGAGGTTTGCCAGCTTTGAACTAATTCAATACTAATTGACTTTATCTTATGGAGTCTGCTTCCATGTATGAAATCCCGATCCGCTTGATGAACGATGTTATGTCTACGCTTAATCATCTCGTCTAAATTAGCAAAATAGCTCCTCATGCCTTCGGTTGTGTTAATTTGAATATCGCTTAGGTTTTTGACAAGGTCTGATGTATTATTAAAACTAACAGAATTGAGATATTCTCTAACCGACAATTCAACGATTTCTTGCACTGTCCTACCAGAATGCTCCAATAATTCCCCAAGCTCAAATTTCGTTTTTCTTGGATCATAAGAACTCGTAAATAGCGGGACTTTATTGATTTTTTCTTTGCTTGAATCAGGAAGTTTCCAATTCATTAGGTTTCTGATAAAGTCCTCCATCGTGGAATGCAACAATACAACACTTACTCTTAGTAAATCTAGCTGTTCAGTAGTTCTTCTACCTCTTTTTACAGCGGTTAAAGTAGTGTACAACTCTATCAAACTGGTGGTTCGTCCTAAATTCCTGTCATAAATAAACATGATATCATCTAAATTACTGCGCATCTATTATTATTTAAACAAAATGAGAATTACGTTGCTATGATGACTGTAAATATATAGTTTAAATATTGATTAGAAATTACTTTGTGATAATTATTTATTTCTCTAAGTTTAAATATTTCGTTTTTTAATGAGATTTGTCAGTAATTCAAAAGGCGTTTTATCGTATTGAATAAAAAATCTGATTTGATCCTTAGTTTTCCAGATCAATAGTTGAAACTGGTGTTTGGGTTTGTTTTTTCTATTTTTTATGGGAAATAACTTGTAATAATGATTGAATCATCAAAGTTTGATTTTCATTACAGGTTTTAAATCAAAAAAAGAGGTCGCCCCCTTTTAAGGAGACGACCTCTATTACCTATCGTTGAAACGCTTAGTAGTAAGTTAACCTCACTACACCAGCCAGTTTCTTCGCCAGGCGGATCACTTGTCTGGTATACCCATACTCGTTATCATACCAGGCGTATAACACTACCGATTTATTGTCTTTTGCCATAATCGTAGCCGGTCCGTCAATAATTGAGGCGTGACTGTTACCGATCAGGTCTGTACTCACTAATTCGTTAGAAATCGAGTATTCGATCTGCTCCGATAAATCTCCGAAAAGCGAAGCTTGTCTTAAAATCTCCGATACTTCTTCTTTGGAAGTGACCGTGTTTAAAGATAAGTTTAAGATCGCCAGGGAAACATTTGGTGTAGGAACACGCACGGCATTTCCGGTCAGTTTGCCACCTAAATGAGGGATTACTTTCGCCACCGCTTTATCCGCGCCGGTTTCAGTGATCACTAAGTTTAGTGCAGCAGCTCTGCCTCTTCTATATTTTTTATGGTAATTGTCTAGTAAATTCTGGTCGTTCGTATACGAGTGAACCGTTTCGATATGTCCTTTTTCAATACCAAAAGCATCGTCAATCAGTTTCAATACCGGTACAATGGCATTGGTGGTACAAGAAGCATTCGATAAAATGGTTTCCGATTCATAATCAATTCCCGAATCGTTAATTCCGGCTACCACATTCAGGATATCTCCTTTTGCAGGGGCGGTTAACAATACTTTGCTGATTCCTTTGGCGTTCAGGTGTCTGCTCAGACCTTCACGATCGCGGAAAATACCCGTATTGTCGATCAGTAAGGCATCCTGAATATCATACTCCGTATAATCTACATCTTCCGGTTCTTTGGCGACAATAAAATAGATGGTCTGACCATTAATAATCAGCGCTTTATTCTCGAAATCTTCGGTAATGGTGCCGTTGAATGGACCATGCACAGAATCCGTACGTAGAAGTTCTGCTCTTTTGATCAGTTCTTCATCGCTATAACTACGGGTTACGATAGCTCTTAATCGCAATTGTTCCCCTTTACCAGCTTGTAAAATCAACTCACGGGCAGCGATTCTGCCAATACGGCCGAAACCAAAAAGTACCACGTCCTTAGGAACCAGGTTTCTTTTGTCTTTACCGATGTGTTTGCTGAGTTTACTCACCACAAAATCGTGGATCGTAGGGTAGTGGTCATTGTCTTCCAGCCATTCTGAAGCTAGTCGGCCGATGTCAATACGGGAAGGGGCAAGGTTACATTTTGAAATGGTTAACGCAAGCTCCAGTGTTTCATAGATACTGATGTCTTTTCCGCTGATTTGTTTCGCATATTGATGATGGGAAAGAATTTCGCTACTTCCAACATCAAATAAAGGTTTGCGGAACAATACAAGTTCAATGGATCTGTCGAACCAGAGCTGGCCTACGACGTTAATCAGCTCGATGGCTTTTTTTTCTTTTTCAATCCAACTTTGGAATTCGGATTGGTACTTCTTTAGCATGTGGCAATATTTTTGGTTAGAATGCCACAAAAGTAAAAAAGATTGAGCGAGATACCCAACCTTTTTACTTTATAAATTTATCACACAAGGTGTTAAATGGAACTAATAGACTAGCCCAGATAAGATTTTAAGATTTTACTTCTTGAAGTATGACGTAAACGTTGTAACGCTTTGTCTTTAATCTGACGTACACGCTCACGTGTCAGGTTAAACTTCTCACCGATCTCTTCTAAAGATAGTGGGTGGTTAGTACTTAATCCGAAGAAAAGTACGATAATTTCGCGCTCACGTTCTGTTAAGGTAGAAAGAGAACGTTTGATCTCTTCAGAAAGAGACTCATTGATCAAACTACTATCCGTATTTGGCTCATGATTTTCCAATACATCTAACAATGTATTTTCTTCACCTTGTACGAATGGCGCATCCATAGATACGTGACGGCCAGAGTTACTTAAAGTATCAGAGATTTTATCAACCGTAGTTTCTAAAATTTCAGCTAATTCTTCCGGAGAAGGTTCACGCTCAAATTCCTGCTCAAGTTTAGAGAAAGCCTTACTGATTTTGCTCAATGAACCAACCTGGTTTAATGGTAAACGTACAATACGACTTTGTTCCGCAATCGCCTGTAAGATCGATTGACGAATCCACCAAACAGCATAAGAGATAAATTTGAAACCTTTAGTCTCGTCAAAACGCTTTGCAGCCTTAATTAAACCAAGGTTACCTTCGTTGATTAAATCTCCAAGTGTTAAACCTTGATTTTGATACTGCTTCGCTACTGAAACTACGAAACGTAAATTGGTCTTGGTTAAACGCTCTAATGCGGCCTGATCCCCCTCGCGTATTTTTCTTGCTAAAATTACTTCTTCTTCGGCGGTGATTAAATCTACTTTACCAATTTCGTGAAGGTACTTGTCTAAAGATTGACTTTCGCGATTGGTAATGGATTGCGTGATTTTGAGTTGTCTCATTTATATGCTTTGGTACTCGTTATGTGTTTGAACTTGCAAAAGTAAGAATTTTAAGGCAATTTGTAAACTTAAATTCCTGAAAATGTTACAGTTTACAACTGCTATTTCTACGAAAATTAAGTAGCAATAATTATTCCAAAATACTTTTGTCAGTATTTTAAGGTGGTATTGTGAATTAGTCTATATTTATTGTTTATCAATAAATATATCTTGATTTGCAGTAATAAATCTGTTATGTTTGTTGAGAAATTTGATTTGTCTAGCAGAAGTCAGAATGCAAAATTCTTTATTCCTGAATGTTAATTTCAGGAATGACAGGGAATCTGTCAGCTGACAAAAAACAAAAAGAACCGAAATAAACTACAAAAAACTGTCAAAATGCGAAAAGATCTTAAATTTATCCGGATAATCAGGGGAATATTGGGGGTGATTCTGCAAAATGGGACTATCAGGTAACCTATAATTTTGACTTTGATAATACTTTATTTGCCGCAGGAATGTTCACTTTGGTGATCATGTATGTTTTCAAAAAAGGATATACGTTGCAGCAAGAACAGGATTTAACGATATAACAGATGGCAATAGTGGTAAATTTAGATGTGGTGTTGGCCCAGCGGAAAATGTCATTAACAGAATTAACAGAGCAGGTGGGCATTACCATGTCTAACCTGTCGATTTTGAAAACAGGCAAGGCAAAAGCAATTCGCTTTGAAACCCTGGACGCGATTTGTCTGGCATTGAACTGCCAACCCGGTGATATACTGGAATTCCGTAAGGATGATCCTGAAAGATAAATAAGTAATAAAAATAAAGCCTGTCAGCTTTTTTAATAAAACTGACAGGCCTTTGTATATCTATAATTGAAATGCGATGAGCTGATGCTACCTCGCAGGTTAGCCGATGTGGTATCCCGGCCTTAGCTCAGGTCTGAAACTTCCGCATCCGGTGCATTCTTTTTGACGGATTCAATGCCGTTATCGCGACTTGCTTCCGATTCATACATTTCACTGGTGCCAATAATTTGTCCATTGGTGGCTTTCAGATTAAAATAAGGCTTTCCATTGGTAGAGGTCTTTCTGTCGAACTTACTATCATCTTTGGAGTTCTTTTTAACGGATTCAATTCCGTTCTGACAATTGGCTTTGGTCGTATAGCCTTCACTGGTTAAAATAACCTGGCCGTTACCTGCTTTCAAATCGAATTGAAATTCGCCGTTTTTTCTTGTTTTGATTTCGAATTTTCCCATAATCGTTTTTGTTGTTTTTTTGTTCTCAGGTTTAGGTTTTTATTTCAATTTATAAAAAAATTAATATCTAAACAATCTTTTGATAATGAGCATTTTATTCATTTTAAATTGAAAGAGATAAAAACACGCTTAAACAGGTGGATTTCCCCCTTTCATTTGTAGAAACATACCTGCTCAAATAGAAATAAGAGTTGCCAGGGGAAGGAGACGACAAGGGGAGGAGTAACCGTGGAAGCAGGGCTTGCTTAGGGGTAAGTCTTGTAGCGGATACACTGCCTATAGATTGTGTTCTTATTGACATTAAAATTATCAGGGTATTGCTCCTGTGTTGATGCGTAGTTGATAGGGCCCTGTAGGGCAAATAGCCCTGTCAACATCTTGAAGAACAGCGATTAACTTTCCTATAAGGCTTAAATAAATAAGGGCTCAATAAGAGAACAATCCAAAGTTTATGACTACCTTTCTAAGGTTCATACCGGACAATACCTTACTCAACCTCAAACCTTTAACCTTACTAATATGGGAATAGCTTCAAACGGTCCGCATGGCCATCTTCATGGAAAAGTGGGTAATCTTGTTTTTTATATGCTCAATGGGCAGCCTGTAGTACGTTTAATCGGCAGAAAGGGCAAACCGAGCACGCTCCAACTGGCCAATTATCAGGAAATGGCCGTCACCACCAAATTACTCAGTAACATGGGCGGTTTTATTAAACTGGGTTACGGTTTACAGGCCAGAGGGACGGTTCATAATGCGCATAATTTAGCCACATCCTACCATAAGAAACATGCTTTAACCGGCCAATACCCTAATATCAGCATCGATTATAGCAAAGTAATCCTGAGCCAGGGCCAGTTGCCGGAAACCGCAGATTTAAAGATCGAAAAATTAGCTGGCGGAGTAGAAATCAGCTGGGATCCAAAAGATGATAACGTTTTAAAGTACAATGACAGCGTTATGGTCATGATTTTCTTTCCGGAAAGCGGAAAAGATAAGGAATACCTGAATATCGCCAGAAGATCAGAAGGAAAATGCTTTATTCCGTTGAATGAGCAGCAATTGAAGGAGCAGATGGAGCCTTATATTTCCTTTATTGCTGCGGATGGCGAAAAGGTGTCCGATAGTAGGTATCTTGGTAATTTGAACGGTAAAGGGCTAAATGAGGCAGAAAAGCAACAACAGAAGAAATACGAACAGGTAAAAACGCGGTTTGATCAGCTGGAAGCTAGTTATTCAAAGCAGATGATTGCCAATTATGGCGAGAAACCAAAAGATAAAGCCTTTAAATACCTGGAAAAAGAGTACCAGACGCTTAAAAAGCAATTGGAACACTTGCCCGGAAAGCCAGGTTGATTTAACAGCCCTTAATTATTTTTAAAATGAAGGCGGTACGAAAAGCTAAAACCGGAGCCCTCCACAAAAAAAGCTGTAAAATAAAAAGCTAAAAAAAGCCTTTTTATTTTACAGCCGCCAGGTTATGTCCTTTAAAAAATCAAAAAAATCAGCGAATTACAGGCTGGCCAGGTCGAAGGTACGATCGAGCCTGATGCCTTTTTTCGTCTGCTGAAGCGTACAACATTCGTTCACTGCATCATGTTCCAGCATCAGGATATAGTTGTTTTCAGCAGCTTCCTGTAGAAAAGATTTTTTTTCTGTCAGGGTTTGCAAAGGAAACATGTCATAAGCCATTACATAAGGCAAAGGAATGTGTCCTACCGAAGGTAGTAAATCGGCCATATACACGATGGTATGGCCCTTATATTGAATCTGTGGCAGCATCATGGCATCGGTATGTCCGTAAGCAAAGCGGATATTGATACCCTCATGAAACTGAACACCTTCAATGTCTTCAATGAAACGCAATTGTCCGCTTTCCTGGATAGGGAGGATGTTCTCTTTCAGGAAGGAAGCCTTTTCCCTGTCGTTGGGATTTACCGCCCAGTCCCAGTGTTTGGCATTGCTCCAGTAAAAAGCATTTTTAAAAGCCGGACGAAGTTTATCACCTTCGCGGACAATAGAACCTCCGCAATGGTCGAAATGCAGGTGGGTTAAAAACACATCGGTAATGTCTGCTCTGGAAAAACCTTTGGCTGCTAAAGAGCGATCCAGGGTGTCCTCGCCATGCAGGTAATAATGACCTAAAAACTTCTCGTCTTGTTTGTCGCCAATGCCATTATCTACCAGAATCAAGCGGTCTCCATCTTCAATAAGCAGGCAACGCATGGCCCAGGTACACATATTATTGGCATCGGCAGGGGTAGTTTTTTGCCAGATGGATTTTGGGACTACCCCAAACATGGCTCCGCCGTCTAATTTAAATAAACCGGTATCGATGGTATGTAAGTTCATGAGGAGATGGAATTAGGTAAGGATAAAATATACGGTGGTAAAAATATAAATGTAAAAAAAAACCTGTTGAAAAGCTCAACAGGTTTTTTGAAACAATTGGAAAGAATCCGCCTGATCAAAAGAAAAGGCGATTTTATAATTTACAAGTGAATTACTTCACCGTAAGCATCAGCCGTAGCTTCCATAATGGCTTCGCTCATGGTTGGATGCGGGTGTACTGCTTTTAACATTTCGTGTCCTGTAGTTTCCAGTTTACGGGCAACTACGATTTCCGCGATCAGTTCAGTTACATTGGCACCAATCATGTGTGCGCCTAGTAATTCACCGTATTTTGCGTCATAGATCATTTTAACAAAACCATCTTTAGCACCTGCTGCACTAGCTTTACCTGAAGCTGAGAATGGGAATTTACCAATTTTCACTTCATATCCGGCAGCTTTAGCTGCTTTCTCAGTATAACCAACAGAAGCGATCTCCGGACTGCAATACGTACATCCAGGGATGTTATTGTAGTCTAAAGGCTCTGGTTTCTGACCAGCGATTTTCTCTACACAGATAATTCCTTCTGCTGAAGCTACGTGTGCTAAAGCTTGTCCCGGAACGATATCACCGATTGCATAGTAACCTTTAACGTTAGTGTTGTAGAATTCATCCACGATCACTTTACCTTTTTCAGTTTTAATGCCGGTTTCTTCTAAACCTATGTTTTCAATATTTGCAACTACACCAGCAGCAGAAAGAACGATATCGCATTCTAAAGTGATCATACCTGCAGCAGTTTTAACCTGAACTTTACAGCCAGCACCGCTTGTATCTACAGATTCAACGCTCGAAGAAGTCATTACTTCGATACCTGCTTTTTTGAAGCTGCGTAATAGTTGTTTAGAGATGTCTTCATCTTCTACCGGAACAATGTTGTCCATGAATTCTACCACTGTTACTTTAGTACCTAAAGTAGCGTAGAAGTAAGCAAATTCAACACCAATAGCGCCAGAACCTACTACTACCATAGATTTTGGTTGCTCAGGTAATACCATTGCCTGTCTGTAACCGATGATTTTTTTACCATCTTGTTTCAGGTTTGGCAATTCTCTTGATCTACCACCGGTAGCTAAGATAATACTGGTTGCAGTATATTCTTTTTGAGTACCATCAGCCGCTTTAACTTCTACCTTGTTACCAGGTTTAGCTTTACCGGTTCCCATGATCACGTCAATTTTGTTCTTCTTCATTAAGAATTGAACACCCTTGCTCATGCCATCAGCAACACCACGACTACGTTTGATCACCGCTGCGAAATCAGCCTCAGCCTCCGCAGTTTTAATACCGTATTCAGCAGCATGGTTGATGTATTCAAAAACCTGTGCACTTTTTAATAAAGCTTTGGTTGGGATACATCCCCAGTTCAGGCAGATACCGCCTAAAGATTCACGTTCTACTACCGCAGTTTTCAAACCTAACTGAGAAGCTCTTATTGCAGCTACATATCCACCAGGACCGCTGCCTATTACAATTACATCGTAGTTCATATCTTATATAAAGGAATTTCAAATTAAGTAATTGCCAAAATTAAAAAAATTGTTCAGTAATACCGCCTGTTAGATTTTTGTTGTTGCGTTTCAGGGCTTTAATTTAAAAATTGCGCATCAGAAAGCCCCTTATTGTGATTCCTTTAGAATTTAACAGTTTGATGACCAATTGTACGTTAGATATGTTAAAGAAGATGTTAAATGTTGAAAATTATTGTGATATTTAATAATAATTTAACATTGAGAGCATGCTGCTGGATGATTTAATTTTTACCTTTGTGCCGATATTTTGTATTGCAGTATCATAAAAAAACAAACATCAATTAAAAAAAGTATGAAGAAATCTTTACTATTTAAGATTACAGTAATCATTTTTGCGTTCATTGGATTAATTTCCAACGTAAATGCTCAGGTTACTACATCATCCATGACAGGGAGTATCAGCGATAAGCAGGGTCCTTTGCCAGGTGCAAGCATCAAAGTTGTACACGTACCTACAGGTACTGTATATGGTTCTACAAGTAATACTAACGGACGTTTTACCATTGCAAACATGCGCGTTGGTGGTCCTTACAGTGTAGTAGTATCATTTATTGGATTTGAGCCTAAAAAATTCAATGATATTTATCTAAAATTAGGTGGTTCTTACGTACTTAATGTAGTCTTGAGCGACAATTCTCAGGATTTATCTGAAGTTGTAATTGCTGGTACTAAAGACAAAATCATCAACAGCTCACGTACTGGTGCTGCAACGAACGTGTCTAAGAAACAATTAGAGCAACTTCCTGCAATCTCAAGAGCTTTAAAGGATTTAACAAAACTTACACCTCAGGCCAATACAACAGGTTCTGACGGTTTATCTTTTGCAGGTAGAAACAGTTTGTTCAACTCACTATCTTTAGATGGTGCGCAAATGAACAATGCCTTTGGTATTGGCGCTTTGCCAGGTGGTTCTACAGGAGCACAGCCTTTCTCACTAGATGCAATTGAAGAGATTCAAATCAACTTAGCACCTTATGATGTGAAACAAAGTGGTTTCACTGGTGCTGGTATCAATGCAATTACTAAAGCAGGAACAAACAAATTCTCAGGATCTGTTTACACGTATTACAAAGATCAAAACCTTCAGGGTTATGATGTTGGTGATTTCAAAGTTCCTCAAAACAAAGACAATGCCTTCGTTAACAAACAATTTGGTTTCAGATTAGGTGGTCCGATCATCAAGGATAAATTATTCTTCTTTGTGAACGGTGAAATCAGTCGCCGTACAGCGCCTGGTACTACTTTTGCACCTAACAGAGGTGAAGCGCCAAATACTCCGGGTATTTCCAGAGTTACTGCTTCGGATATGTTAAGGGTTAAAAACCTGTTAATGTCTAAATATGGTTATGATGTTGGAGAATTGGATGGTTATAGCAACCTGACTGAATCTGATAACATTACTGCGCGTTTAGACTGGAATATCAATGCTTCAAACCGTTTCACAGTACGTTACAACTACCTGAACTCTTTCGATGATAAATCGCCAAGTGGTTCTAACTCTAATTCAGGTCGTGGTCCGAATCAGAATAGCATGATTTTCTCTAACATGAGATACAAGCAAATTCAGAATATCAACTCGGTAACAGCTGAATTAAACTCTAGATTCGGTAATAAATTTGCAAATAATTTACAATTGGTATACTCTGCTTTCCGTGATAAACGTGAGCAATCAGGTGCTTTCCCAACGGTAGATATCGAAGATGGTACGGGTAGAAACTACATCTCTTTAGGTACTGAGCCTTTCAGCGGATTAAATGCTGCAAATCAGGATATCTATACCTTAAATGAAAACTTTAATATTTTCGCAGGTGATCACACGATTACTGTTGGTGGATCTATTGGATACCAGAAATTCGGAAATGCTTTCGCTCAGTTCTATAACGGACAGTTCAGATATAAAAATCTAACTGATTTTGAAAATGCTGTAAACGGAATCGCCACTAATCCATTACTTTATCAGTTGACTTATTCAGCTGATCCGAAAAACCCAAGACCATTCGCTACATTCGAGCAAATGCCGGTTTCTGTATATATTCAGGATGAATGGTTCGTGAAACCTAATTTCAAATTAACTTACGGTGTGAGAGCTGATATTCCTTTCTTTACAGGTAAAATCGCTTCTAACCCAAGAGTTACAGACTTAACTTTCAGAGATGGCGAAAGATTAGACGTAGGTCAATTACCTAAAACCAGAATTTTACTTGCACCACGTGTAGGCTTTAACTGGGATGTAATGGGTGATGCTACTTTCCAAATCCGTGGTGGTTCTGGTATCTTCACAGGTGCAGTTCCGGGAGTTTGGTTTACTAACCAGGCTGGAAATACAGGCTTAATGTTCGGAAATGATAACTTAGTTAATCCAGGAAACAGACCATTTAGCCCTAATCCGGGAGAATATATCCCTGCTAACCCAACGGTTCCAACTTCATTCGCGATCAACTTAACGTCTAAAGATTTCAAAATGCCTCAGATCTGGCGTTCAAATCTAGCATTTGATTACAAATTGCCAGGTGGTGTATTAGCTACGATTGAAGGTATGTACACTAAATCTATTAATGAAGTTTACCACCGTAATGCAAATCTTGTATTACCTTCAGGAAGCTTCTCAGGAACTGGTGATACTCGTCCTTACTTCCCTGGTATTGGTGCAGGCCCTGTTGCAGCGGCTGATCCTAACAGAATCAACAAATTTATTACTAATGCTATTGTTCTTGATAACACGAACAAAGGTTACGCTTACAACATTACTGCTCAATTACAGAAGAAATTCGGTACGTTCATTGATGCAACAGTAGCTTATACCAGAAGTGATGCACGTGACATTACTTCTAACCCTGGTTCTCAGGCGAACTCTGCATTTGCTGGTAACCCGGTGATCGGTGATCCAAATACTCCGGTTTTAGCTTACAGTAGTTTTGTAGTTAAAAACAGAGTAATTGCAGCTGTTAACTTTAACTTCAACATTGCTCGTAACATGCCAAGTTCAATTGGTGTAGTTTATGAAGGTAGCCCTTACGGAGATAACTTTGGTAACACAAGATTCTCTTACATGGCTTCAGGTGATGTAAACGGTGACAACAATGGTAATGATTTAATGTATGTTCCAAGAGATAAAGCAGATGCTGGTTTGATTCCTATTACAGGTGCTAAAGCAGAGAGCGTTGATTCTCAATGGGCAAGATTAGATGCATACATCAATCAGGATGATTATCTTAAAACAAGAAGAGGTCAGTATGCTGAAAGAAATGGTGCTGAATATCCTTGGGTGAATCGTTTTGACATCAGATTCATGCAAGAAATCAAAACTGTATTCAACAAGGATAATGACAACAGATTCCAGATCACTTTTGACATTATCAATTTCGGTAACTTGTTAAATAAAAACTGGGGTATCACTCAAACACCTAACTTAACTAACTTCATGGTATATAAAGGTAGAGTAGGTAATGCACCTTCTTATACTGTATCTTCGGATTTACCTGAGAAAACGTTCAGAGACAACACTGGTATTGCTTCAAGATGGCAAGGTCAGGTTGGTATCAGATATTTATTCAACTAGTCTGATTTCAATTGATATAGAAAATCCCCGCCCTTGTAAAAGGAGCGGGGATTTTTTTGTTAAGGTTGTTTTAGTAAAATCTCAGGGGCTTTAGTTTTCTTTAATCACTAACATCCAGCCTTTACCTGCCGGAACCGGAATCTCCTGATCTGGTGTAAAGCTTGCTGCGGGTTGAAAGTTCTTAATCTCCGCTGCTTTGATGCTTGCTTTAGCAGGATCAATACCTAAGGCTTTCCAGTCTATCGTTAACTTAATATTGACATCCGTTGGCGCCCAGCTGGCCAGGGCTACCAATGCCGTTTTATCTTTCTTGTAAATGGTAACCGGCACGTTGGCGTTATTGCTCTTTACCGGATTATTTTCGACCCAGTAACCGATCATTTTGCTGCCTTGCATACCAAAAGTATCCCATGCTTTCCAGATCGGACGTGGGTCTGCACCATCACTCCATGGCATCCTGTTGGTCATGCCGTAGATCATGCCTCTCCAGGCATTTCCGCCATCCTGTAGCATTTCGCCCATCAGGCCGAATGGAATACCAGAAACCTCCGTCAGGAAGAAATCAGGACTGTTTTTGTCGTAGAAGAAGTACTCTCCAAACCACAACCTGTTCAGGTATGGGAAATGTTCCATATACAGGTTGGCGCTGTTGTTAAATCCATCGCTTTTATTGTATTGGTTAGCAGAGTGTAAATCGATGATCCCCGGATGTCCGTCTTTCGTCAATACTCTTTTTATTCTCTTCATCGTGGTACGATCAAAGGCCACATCATCCAGGTAAATTCCGTCTATTCCCACGTTTTGTACCAGCCAGTTCATGCCTTCTACATAGTAGTTGTGCCACCTGCTCATGCCAGAGTTGACCACTGCGGCATCCTTGATTTCCGGTACGTACCAGGCTGCGATATAGTCCTTACCCAGGTGTTCCTGCAACCAGGAATAACCTCCGCCATTGCCAGGGGAGTAAATCTCATGGCCCAGACTTCTGAGTGGGAAGGTCTCGTAAGCACTGTTCGATAATTCCCTGACGGTATTGTAGATCTTCACTTTTAAACCTTTCAAATGCGCTTCATTGATGTAAGATTTCATCTCTTTATGCGCGATGAAAGGGTAGTTGATGTATGGGTTTATCGGGGTAGCATGGTGGATATTGATCAGGTTTGCACCGGTTGCTTTAATCGTATCCAGGTTGTCATACTTATGGTAAAACCGGTTGCTCCATTGAAAATCAGTATTGATCGGGTGGAAAGGGGTGATCAGTAAATTGAAGTTGTAATATAAGGTATCACCCTTTTTCATGTTTTGAGCGCCACTGTAGTTGTCCGACAAAATAGATTTCCCTTTTTTAAACACATCGATACCGCCTTTGCCTTCATTTCCCCAGGAAGTTGGGAGTAACAATGGTTTTTGCAGGTAGAAATTGGTGTTTAGCGGACGCACGTAATGGTTGTCTTTTAAGGTGTATTGTAAACCTGCATTGACATCGCCAATCCAGGCACCATCCTGGTTTTTATGCGCTACATCCCATTTCCATTTTAAGGTATCCGGTCTGTTGCCGCCTTTTAAGCCAAGGCCCATCATGTATTTTGCCGACTGTTCCGAGAAAGGAATGTGTAAGCGGACATCATCCAGATTGAGGTCTTGTAAGGCGATCAGTTTTACAGTATAGTTCATAAAACCATCAAACTCTATGGCACCCTCCACTTCCATTTTCAGGTTGTCGGAGGTGTTGGTGGTACTCCATTTTACCGTTCCCGGTTGTTTTTCTGTAAAGGTTAAAGGGCCGTTTTTCCAAACGAGGTCTTTGCCTTTTTTAACATGGAAGTGAATCGGTTCGGTTAAGATGTCTTTTCCGGTGGTCGAGAATTCCGTCATTTCAGGCGTAAAGAACGTTTGGATCTGTGCCGGAAAACCGTCTTTGTTTAACATCACTTTTCTACCCAGTAAAGAGATGGTCTGGTCATTTACCTGTAATGGAATATAAGGAGCGATGACTTCGTTTTTCTGCGCGAGGGTAGAGTTTAACCAGGTTAAACGGGTTTGTTTCCAGGGTTCGCTGATGCCGCCGTCGGCTAAGGTTTTAGGACTAACGGTCAGGTTAAGCAGGATTGGGGTGTTTGGAACGCCATTGGCAGTAACGGTAACTGTTCCTGTATAAACGCCCGGATTGGTGTTTTTAGGCAGGTTGGCCAATATCCACAGGGCTTGAACCTGTGCTTTCGGGACGTTCACCGTTTTATGTAAGGCTTGCGTATCCCAGTTAACCCCGTCGGTGTTTAGACAGGAAAGGATGCTGGCCGGAATTTTAGCTCCGCTCTTCGTTTTAAGGTCGGTAAATTTGATTTGTACGTTTTGTAAGTCCTGCTTAACCGGGTAGATGCCCAGTTGAAAGGCGTAGTTTTCGCCTTTTGCCGCAGTGCCCGAAAACTGGTTTTTCATCGGTTTTAAGATCCAGCGCTGCGGAAGATCGTCCGTCATTTTGATCGGATTTAAGCGGTCTTCCGGAAATACGAGGTAGCTGGCGTTTGGATGTGCTTTGATCAGGTCTTTGGTTTCTTTTGCGGTGGCGATGATTTCCATCGGGTAATTGCTGTTCATCGCATTAACCGATTCAATTTCCTGCACTTTTACCGTAGCAGTTTTGGCAGTTGCCGATGGCCAATTTGGGTTGTTGTTGACTTTCCCTGACCGGTAAATGGCATTCGGGTAATTCGAACGGCCATCGATGGTGTAGGGATGGTAATAAACGTAGTAAGTGCCGGGGCCGGAAGTAGGCTCAAAATAAATGACGCCCTGTTCTCTGTTGATTTCGCCTGACTTAACTTGCCTGACCATTTTATTGGTCTTCGCATCTACGATCCAGATTTCTTTTAATTCGGGTTGCAGGTCTCTTCTGCGCCAGGGGATGATGGCTTTGGCTACGGTGCCTTCAGTGGTTACCTGGAGGACTACGCGGTGGTTGCCCAGAGAATCCGGGTTCCAGGCATCTTTACCATTGGTATATTTTAGCTCCTGTGCTGTTGCCCCTCCGGCCCCCGCAAGGAATACCAAAATAAATGGTACAAAGTATTTTTTCATAAAAACGGTTTTGTTGATTGTTGACTAAATTTAAGTGTTATTCATCAGTAGATAAATAAAAAATCAACGCAACCGTTTGATCTGGTTTTTAAGCAGGATAAAAGGCGTTTTTTTATGGAAATCTGGTTCTATAAAACAATGTTTCTGCCATTGATGTTGTACCGATAAGGCTTGACCGCTAAAAAGCTTCTAATGATGGACTTAATCCTGGGATTCTAATGAAAAAAACAAGTATAGTGCTCGTCGTATTGGGAATTGTAATGACAATTGCCGGAGTTTTGATGTTTCGTGATTTGAACTATGTAAATGCCGTGGATGGCCATGCCAGGCCGATATATATCAATGGCGCAAAATCGTTCCCTTGGCTCGCCTTTTTAGGAGGTGTGTTTATTGTAGTTGGCGTGATTTTTTATATTTCCGATTCGAGAAAAAACCCCAGAGATATAGAAAGATAGTTGAGGCCCGCGTGATGCGGGCCTTTTTTTTACTTAGCAAGAAGATAATCTCCGATACAATTAAATTTAAAATGCTACTTTACAGCGCATAAATTTTAAATTAAATGGCTCTTCTTACTACAGCATCAACGGTTTCTCTTATAGGAGTTTTTAAAGATTCAATAATCAACACTTGTAAAGACATCAACAAAGAAGTAAAGTTTTTTTTAGATGATGGTCTTCCTGATTATTTAAACAGCATTACGGATAAGTTTCAGCATACAAAGACCTTTCTTTATCGACAGGAGAATGTAGGCTTTTACGATGTTTTTTTTCCAGTATCTATAAGAATTCGATCGGGCTCAAAAACAGTAACTTCCTGTGAAGACCTTTTTAATGCGTCCAATTTTGTAAGTATAATTGGGTCTGCCGGTTCTGGAAAAACAATGTTGATGAAACATTTTTTTCTCGAAAGCATTAAGGTTTGTTATAAAATTCCTTTGTTTATTGAACTTCGTAACCTAAATGATTTTAATGGAAGTTTTACTGACCTTATTTATGATGTGATTTTAAATAACCGCCTGTCTCCTGATAAAAAGATATTGGAGCGGTTATTAGAAAGTGGGAGTTTTATACTTCTTCTCGATGGTTATGATGAAATATTTTCTGATAAAAAAAATGTGGTTACGAATGATCTTGATAGATTCATAGATCGATATTCGAAAAACAAATATATTATTTCTTCAAGGCCTGGAAGCGGTGTAGATGCTATGCCAAGGTTTAATAATTATCCGGTAGTTCCATTAGAAAAAAATGAAATTGAGGAATTTATTGACCTTGTCTTAAAAGGTAATGATGATGTCGATCTGGCAGAGAATATAAAAATAGTTATTAATAAAGAAGAGAATAAGGATTATTTAACTTTTTTAAGTAGCCCACTCTTGCTTTCCATGTTTATACTAACCTTCAAACTATATCCTTTTCTTCCAAAGAAGAAAAGTAAGTTCTATTGGAATGTCTTTGATACACTTGCGGTTAAACATGATAGCTTCACAAAAAAAGGAGGGTATCAGCATGAACGGAAATCGGGATTACAAAATGAAGATTTTGAAAAAATTCTAAAATGGTTTTCCTATAAATCTTTGTTTGAGGGAAAGATTAGTTTTGATGCTGAATATCTTCATACGGCGTTAAATCAAATCAAAACCGAGCTTTCAATGACGTTTGATGTAAAGCTGCTCATTGATGATTTAACAGTTGCCATATCGATTCTTATCATTGATGGAATCGAATACAGGTTCCCACACAAATCACTTCAGGAATACTTTGCAGTGATGTTAATCAAAGACTTAAAAATTGAGGTAAAAGAAAAGATTTATCAGGTTAAGCTTAGGGGATTAGAACGATCGACAGGAGGATCAAGTAATCTATGGGGCCTGGCATTAGAAGTGGACAATCAAGATTTTAATAAATTTTTCATCATACATTTTTTGAAAGACTTTATCGGAAATTTTTCCGGGCTTAATGAGATGGAAAAGCTTAAACAGCTATATGAGGTTTGGAATATAAGGGAGGGATTTCAAGATGATGATGGCGAATTTATCTTTGATGGTTCAATTTCGTATAGCGCAACGGTAAGCATTTACAGTTCTATTTTTTCATTTTTAGATCTTGATGACTCAAATATTTTTAAAGTAGTTTCAGGCAGCTATGATAAGCTTAAGGATCAATTTATACCGTATCTGGATAAAAAAGCTTATGACACTAATATTTGGCAGACCCATTATGAAATTGGAGGGGATATTGCAGAATCAGGTATGTATTTTTCACCTAAGTATTTTTGGGATGATGAATTGGAGGAGTTGTTTGATAAATCAGGGGCTCATATAGAATTTTCTAAGTTTTTAAGTAAGATAGAGGAAAAAATACTTGACCTGGAAAATGGAATTAAGAAAGAAGAAGCCGCTAGCATGAGCCTTCTAGGTATTGAATAATTTGTTTTTTAGTTAAAGTCATGATTTTTCCGTCTTTTAATCAAGTTCCTTAGGAAAAGTGTAATGACTAACAAAAGTTCCTTCGAATAAATGTAACATATTACATAAACTCGTACGAGTTTATGTGTATTTGAATTTGTAAATCTAAATAGGAGCGGTATGAAACGGATTGAATTTGAGGATTTGTTAAGGTGGCGGTTGAAGAAAAATCGAAAACCGATAATTATTCGTGGAGCAAGGCAGGTAGGTAAAACGTGGTTGATGAAAGCTTTTGGAAAAAAGGAATATGAACAAACTGCCTATGTCAATTTTGAAAGTAATAAATTGTTAAAAGGGGTATTTGAACAAGACTTTGATATCAAAAGAATCATCATGTAAGCCGGCTATGCCACTTAAAGCATACGAAGATCATAGTGCATTTAAACTATTCTTGCTTGATGTTGGCCTGTTGGCTGCTATGGGAGATATTGATGTGAAAACATTGTTGGAAGGAAATGCGATATTCGAAGAATTTAAAGGTGCACTTACAGAACAGTATGTACTGCAACAATTGAAAACGAATAAAGAAATCACCGTTTATTACTGGTCGGCGGAGAATGCCACTGCGGAGATTGACTTCCTGGTTCAGCATGGCGGTAATGTTATTCCGATAGAAGTAAAAGCTGAAGAAAATCTTCGCGCTAAAAGCTTGAGAAACTTTACAGAAAAATATAATCCTCGGCTCGCGATAAGAACTTCTATGTCTGATTTTAGAAAAGAAGACTGGCTAACCAATCTTCCTTTATATGCTATAAGTGAGTTGACTCATATTTTATAGCCTGTTATAAATCTTAATGCAATGAATTACCTCAACATCTGATCTATTACTGTGTTTTCAGCAGGTATTGTCTGGCGGAATCACATAAAGCGAAAAAAGCGCCAGCCATCATAATGATGTCTTTTACAACCAATCTGCCACGACCGGAAAGTAAGGGGAAACCATGGTTCGGATCTCCGAGGTCGGGAACCCAGTTGTCTTTGGTGGTGATTAAAAAGGAAAGGGTAACTACCGACATGATGATGACCATCGCTGCTCCAGCCATACCAATGGCGGGGTTATAGGTGTTTAGCAATAACATGAGGCCCAAAACAACCAACACCGTACCTAATCCATAAGAAAACAGATAAGTGTTGTTGGCGGTATGCCATTTTATTTTATCGGGATTGGCTTCACCCTCTTTTTGCATGTAAGGTTTGTATTCGGTAGGATGCGCGTAAAAAAACGACATTACCGGAGAGTTTGCTACAAAAGGAACAATGCCTTCCGCTTCGTAATTGTAGACTTTTAGTCCGCCAATCCAGATCAGCACAATGGCGATCGCAATGCGGGTTAAACGGATACTCAGCGTAGATAAACCAGCAAGGGTTTGAAGGATAGGGCGTAGAAAAGAAGAAAATTGACCGGACATAAGCTTAAATATTAAGCTTCAAAGGACGGGATCTTCTCCGGTTTACACCATGGACAATACCTGTGTATTAGATGGACAAATCAGCCACAATGGAAATTCCGGTCTTTTCCCGGAAGATTTGTGGAGATACGCCTGTCATCTTTTTGAAAAACCGGCTGAAATAGTATTCATCTTCGAAATTTAGCTGGTAGGCCACTTCCTTTATACTTTTTCTTGTGAGGTGCAGGAGTTTTTTAGCTTCTAATACCAGTCTTTCCTGAATAAGGGTAGTGGGTGTTTTGCCGAAATACTTTTTACAACGCTTGCTAAAGGTGTTGGGGTTGAGGTGCAGCAGATTGGCATAGTCGGCGGGCTTACGCAGGTTGAGGAAGTTTTCTTCCAGTGCGCTTTGAAAAGCTTCCATTAAGGCTTCTTTAGGAGGCTGCAATTTAGAGGGCATTGCTTTCAGTTTAATGCGGCTGGATTGTGCCAGAAACAATTGCAGGTAGGCAGTAAGGACGGCTTCATTTGGATGTTCGCTAGTCAATTCTGCTTTTAACTGGCTTAATATCGACTCAAATGAGACTGCTTCTGCCGGATTTAAGGAAATTGAAGGTTCCAAAAAGATGTTATTGAACAAAAGGCCATTACAGGCCACTTCGGCTTTATGGTAAGCAATGCAGTAAAAATCGCCATGAAACTGCAACATCATCAGCTTTCCTTTCGGGACTTCCTTGAAATGAATGGTCTGGAATGGGGTTGCAAAAAAGATGACCGGGCCTTCAAAAGAGAAGTTTCCGAAATCAGCCTGAAAAGAACCCTTTCCTTTCGGAATAAACAGAATGGTATAGACCGGATAGGATACAGGTTCAGTAAGCTGCTTCGCAGATAGCTGTTGAAGGGATAGCAATGGATCGCCTGAAACCGAAATGATCTTTTTTTCTGTATATTTCAATTGTTGGGGTTTTGGTCAATAACTATAAAAATATGAATTCATCTAGCATTAGCAATTATATAAATACGCTTTTTCCACAGTTTGAACCTGCTTTGAGAGAAAAACTAATCGAACAGGTCACCATTAAGAGTTTTAAAGCCGGGGAATACCTGATGCAAACCGGACAATTTTTTCGTTCTACGGTCTTAATTGTGGAAGGTAGGGTGAAACTTTATAGAGAAGGTACGGATGGGAACGAGTTCTTTATGTATTACCTGCAACCCGGTGAAGCCTGTGCGCTATCCATGATTTGTGCAGCGAAACAGGAGTCCAGCAAAATTATGGGGAAGGCCATTGAAGACAGTACGATTTTGATGGTGCCCATCGCTTTAATGGACAACCTGATGAAGGATTTTCCCAGCTGGTATTATTTTGTCATGGAAACTTACCGCTCCAGATTTGAAGAATTATTGATGGTAATTGATAGTATTGCTTTCAACGGGCTAGACCAAAGGTTGAGCTTTTACCTGGAGAAACAACAGGAGCAATTGCAAACAAATCAGCTCCAGCTGACTCATCAGGAGATTGCTGCGGATTTGAATTCTTCCAGAGAAGTGATCTCCAGATTACTCAAGAAAATGGAGCAAAAGGGCGAAATAAAGTTGCACAGGAGCTTTATTGAGCTGAAAAAATAAAACCTGGTGACAAAAGTCACCGTAAGTCAGGGGCAGAATTTACATCTTTGTCCTAAAGGAATTAAATATGGAAGTTGTTGCATACCTGGCCTCGGCGCTGATCGGTATTTCATTGGGATTAGTAGGTGGTGGTGGATCCATTTTAACTGTTCCGGTTTTGGTGTATTTGTTTGGTATTGCCCCATTGATGGCCACCTCTTATTCGCTGTTTATCGTAGGAAGTACCAGCCTGGTTGGCGCGTATCAGAATTATAAAAACGGTCAGGTACAAGTTAAAACGGCTTTGTTGTTCGGATTAAGCTCGGTAACAACGGTTTGGCTCAGTAGAAAGTTTCTGATTCCTGCGATTCCTCCTCATATTGCCTCTTTTGAGCATTTCGAGCTGACTGAAAATATGTTGATGATGAGCCTTTTTGCCATATTGATGCTCATCGCTGCAATTGCCATGATCAGAAGTGGTAAAAATAAGGTGGAAGAACCTCAGGTTTCGAAAGACCTGAACCTACCTAAGTTGTTGTGTTATGGTGTCGGTATTGGCTTTATAACCGGTTTGTTAGGTGCGGGAGGTGGTTTTTTGCTGATCCCTACGCTGGTCGTCCTGTTAGGCTTACCGATGAAAGAGGCGATAGGAACTTCTCTTTTCATTATCGCACTGAACTCCTTAATCGGGTTCTCCGGAGATTTCGGTCATTTTGATATCGATTGGGTGTTTCTATTGAAAATCACGTTTATTGCGATTGTCGGGATTTTTATTGGGGGTAACCTGAGTAGAAAGGTCGATGGTAAGAAATTGAAGATCGGTTTCGGTTGGTTTGTATTGGTGATGGGGGTTTACATCCTGACGAAAGAGCTGCTGTTTAAATCATAGAATTTTTGTTAAAGAATATATAAAATGAATACAATGATAGAATTTATAAGACAACCATGGCCCTGGTATTTCTCGGGCTTTATGATTGTAGTGATTATGTTGCTGCTGAATTTCTGGGGTAAGTCTTTTGGCTTTTCTTCCAATTTAAGAACGATGTGCAGCATTGCCGGTGCAGGGAAAAAAGTAAAGTTTTTTGACTTTGACTGGAAATCGCAACGCTGGAACCTGTTGTTTTTAGTAGGTGCCATTATTGGTGGATGGATCTCTTCGGAGTTTCTTTCGAACCCGAATGCGCTCGAATTATCAGCAGCTACGGTAAAGGATCTTCAGGGAATGGGGATTCAGTTCAATGGTCAGTTAAATCCGGATGAATTGTTCTCGCTGGAAGCACTGTCATCGCCAAAAGTCTGGCTGTTGTTGTTAGCAGGAGGGATACTGGTCGGTTTTGGATCGAGGTATGCCGGTGGCTGTACTTCCGGTCATGCGATATCAGGTTTGTCGAACCTGCAAGTCCCTTCTTTAGTAGCCGTAATCGGCTTTTTTATCGGAGGATTGCTCATGACCTGGTTAATTTTACCTTTCCTTATTTAATATTATATCACATGAAGTCCATAAAATATATACTTGCCGGCATTTTGTTCGGTATCATTATGAGTAAATCAGAAGCGGTATCCTGGTTCCGTATTCAGGAAATGTTTCGTTTTCAATCTTTCCATATGTATGGGATTATCGGAACGGCAGTGGTACTTGGGGTCATTGCGGTTTTTCTGATCAAAACGTTTCATTTGAAAGATGCTGAAAATCAGGAAATCCAGTTTCCCGAAAAAGATAAGAGTTATAAAAAATACATTATCGGGGGTACGATTTTTGGTCTGGGTTGGGCACTCACAGGCGCTTGTCCGGGGCCAATGTTTGTGAATCTTGGCTACGGTTACTTTACTATGCTGATTGTCATTTTTGGCGCTTTACTCGGAACTTATCTTTATGGATTGTTAAAAGATAAATTGCCGCATTAGGAGATCAGCTCCTGAATTAAAAGATCAGCTCTTGCATTAAAAAGAGATCAGGTCCCCATAAAGAATAGAAGTACAGTATAAGACGTTAAATGAATAAAGATGATTATAGAACAGTTTAAAGATGAGTTTTTAGCACATTATAGCTATGCAATAGTTAGTGAATGTGAGCAAAAGATCGTGTTGATAGACCCTGCACGTAATCCTGAACCTTATTATGAATTTGCAAAGAAATTTGATGCCCAGATTATTGGCGTCATAGAAACACATCCTCATGCCGATTTTGTGAGTAGCCACCTGGAGATTCATGAAACAACCGGTGCTAAAATATATGCACATAGTTTAACGGGTGTTGCCTATCCGGTACATCATTTCGATGATGGTGCAACGTTGAGTCTGGGTAAAATAAAGCTGACCAGTATCCATACGCCGGGCCATTCGCCAGACAGTATTTCGGTAGTATTGGAACATGATGGTCAGACAAAAGCAGTTTTTACCGGTGATACCTTGTTTATCGGGGATTGCGGCCGACCGGATCTTCGGGAATCTGCAGGGAATTTACAAGCGAAAAGGGAGAAGTTAGCGCTTCAAATGTACCATTCGTTAAGAGATAAACTGATGGTATTGGATGATGAGGTGTTGGTTTATCCGGCACATGGTGCGGGTACTTTATGCGGTAAAGCTTTAAGTACAGCAGATTCCAGTACTATTGGCGCAGAGAAAATCAGTAACTGGTCGCTACAGGAGATGAGCGAGGCAGATTTTATGAAAGAACTGACCACTGATCAGCCATTTATTCCTAAGTATTTTGGGTATAGTGTGGACCTGAACAGAAAGGGTGCCCCTCATTTCAAACCAAATGTTGATGTGGTAGAAGTGATTGAGCAACCGGAACTGGAAGAGATCAATGCCGCTATTATTGTGGTGGACGCCCGTCCGGAGGCCGATTTTAAGGAAGGTCATTATCCTGGTGCAGTCAACATTGTATACGGTAAAAAGTTTGAAACCTGGTTGGGAAGTATCATCAGACCTGGTGAGCATTTCTATTTAACTGCTGCAAATCCGCATCAACTGGAAGAATTAATCCATCGTACGGCAAGCATCGGTTATGAAGCCTTTATTGTTGCCGCTTTTGTAACACATTCCGGCGATGTGCTGATGCCGGTATTGCCTTTGGAATGTTTTATCGCCAATCCTGAGGAGTTTACCATTATAGATGTCAGGAATGAGCAAGAAGTGAAAAACAAAAAGATATTTGAAAACTCGGTGAATATCCCTTTGGGAGAGCTTAGGGAGCGTATTCTAGAGGTTCCGGCAGATAAACCGATTGTGGTTCATTGTGCAGGAGGAAGTAGAAGTGCGGCCGGAAGTAGCATCATTGCTGCGGAATTTGGGGCAATTACCCCGGTCTACGATCTTGGTACGGTAGTGAAAGATTTCGCGAAACCGCTGGATTAAGCTTAGAATCTGGAATCACGTATAAAACAATAAGCCTCAGCTGAAAACATAATTATCACCAGTAATTAGTATTTTAGCTGAGGATTAATAATTTGTTTTCCAAAAAAATGCGATTGACTCCTAAATAATGACCCCATATACCACTTTAGCCGATACTGATTTAGTTGCCCATTTGAAGGATGGAGACAAGGCTGCTTTTACCGAAATTTATAACCGGTATAAGGGCTTGTTGTATATTCATGCCTATCAAAAACTAAGAAATCAGTCGGAGGCAGATGATGTGGTTCATGAACTTTTTGCGGTCCTCTGGACAAAAAGAACAGAGTTGATTTTAAGAACACATTTGTCAGGCTATCTGTATCAGTCGGTTAGAAACCGGATTCTCGACCTGATTTCCCATAAAAAGGTAGCTTCTGAATATATGCTCTCCCTACAATATTTTATAGACCGTAATGAGGTGGAAACAGACCATTTGGTGCGGGCAAATGAATTATCCGCCAGGATTGAAAGAGAAATATCGGCCCTGCCGCCAAAAATGAAGGCGGTTTTTGAACTGAGTAGAAAGGCTAACCTCAGCCACAAAGAGATCGCTGAAAAATTGGAGTTGTCCGAATCTACGGTCAAAAAGCATGTCAATAATGCGCTTAAAATTCTGAGAGGGAAGTTCGGTATCCTGATTTACCTCCTTTATATCCATTTCCGCCAAGGGAACTAAATTATTTTCATTTTCTTTTACGCCCAAGGTCTCCGCTAACCGTCTATAGGATAATTAGCTTAAAAAGAGATATGCAAGCACAGGAATTATTGGAGAAATATAATGCAGGAAATTGTACGGATGCAGAAAAGGCAATCGTGGAAACCTGGTATCTGGATTTCCAAAAAGAAGGGCTGGAGCTTAGTCATACGCAATTGGAAGGGGCTACAGATCGGATTGGGGAACGGTTGTTTCTTCATCTGGAAGCAGAACCATCCTTGGTTAAAAAGACTTTATGGCCGCGTATTGCAGCGGCTGCAGCAGTATTACTAGTCACAGGCGTTGCGCTCTATATTTTCAATAGTAATCATTCTTCAGCTATTCCTGATGATTTATCCGCGCAAGCAAACTATGGCGCAGCAAAACCGGTGCTACCAGGCGGGAATAAAGCGACTTTAATCCTCGCTGATGGTCAGAAAATCACGCTTGATGAAGCTGGAAACGGCAAATTAGCGGAGCAATCCGGGATCACCATTACCAAAACAAAAGACGGACAGCTGGTTTATACCGTATCTGCTATTGCCGCGGCTCCTGGACTGAAAACAGGGAGAAATGCTGCAAAGACAGCCATGAACACCATTTCAACACCTAAAGGCGGACAATACCAGATCAATCTTCCGGATGGTACTAAAGTATGGCTCAATGCCGCATCTTCTTTACGTTACCCTACCGCTTTTGCAGGTGTAGATCGGGAAGTTAACCTAACCGGCGAAGCTTATTTTGAAGTGGCAAAGTCGCAACCGGCAAAGTCGTTCAAAGTATCTACCAGCGCGCAAACCGTAGAAGTTCTGGGTACTCATTTTAACATCAATGCTTATGCAGATGAACCGGGGACAAAAACTACACTTTTAGAAGGCGCTGTAAAGGTATGGAGTAAAGAAAATACAGCAGGTTCTCTAGCCCTGAAACCCGGAGAACAAGCGGAATTAACAGCTACTCAGCTTCATGTTAATTATGGAAAAGAGGAAGAAGCGATGGCCTGGAAAAAAGGAATCTTCAAATTTAAAGATGCCGATCTGCAAAGTGTGATGCGCTCCGTTGCCCGTTGGTATGATCTGGAGGTGACTTATGAAGGAACGCTTCCCCGCAGACAATTTTCAGGAGAAATTCACAGGAGTAGCAATCTTTCGCAGGTGCTGGATATCCTCAGCTTCTATAAAGTGCATTTCAGAGTAGATGGCAAGCAGATTATTGTGACACCTTAATTAAACCAAACATACCAAACACACCAAACAAACCTCAATCAACATGAAAAGAAAACTACGACAGCATTAACCACCACAAGGGATAAACAGCGCCATGATTACGGTATAAAAAAACCGCAGAAGTGTTCTAGCACAACTGCGGTAAATGCTGAGTTAACCCCTCCCGGAAAAGATCCGGGAAAACAATTTTGCGAACTATTCACGGTATTAACCCAAACATTACAAAAGTATGAATTTTAATGCTATTACTACAGCTATGTCTAAACCATGGCTGCCCCCTAAATTGCTACTGATTATGAAGTACACCACGCTTCTGTTGTTTCTGGCTATGATGCAGGCCAGCGCAAAAGGATATAGTCAAATCAACCTGAAAGAGAAAAATGCACCGCTGGAAAGGATTTTAGAATCCATTAAAAAGCAAACCGGTTATGTTTTCTTTTATGACAGCAATGATGTTCGTCAAACCAGGATGTCAATTGATGTAAAAAATGCTTCTCTGGAAACGGTATTGAAAGCCTGTTCAAATGTACTTCCTTTAACGTTTAAGGTAGTCGGGAATAATGTCTTGCTGAGAAGAAAAGACCTTCCTATTTCGATGACGCATGATGCCTTCAAAATGATGGTGTTGAAAGGAAGAGTTTTGGATGAAATCGGAAAACCGCTTCCAGGCGTAAGTCTGGTTTTAACGAGCGACGATTTTAAACAAACTGCCCAAACCAATGGGAATGGAGAATACGTTTTTAATCTTTCGAAATCCGGTAAGTATCAAATGACAGCCAGCTTTGTTGGTTATGAAAAATTTGTATCCCATATTGAGGTTAAAAAAGAAGATGTAACAGCAAACATTACCCTGGTTCCTTCTAATCAGGATCTTGCTGAGGTGATGGTGGTTGCTTATGGTACACAAACTAAAGCTTCTTTCACAGGATCTGCGAAAACATTAAAAGCTGCCGTGATTAACGGAAGTCCGAATGCCAGTGTACAGGAAACTTTACAGGGAAATGTGGCTGGTGTAGCTGTTTCCAATGGATCAGGGCAACCAGGTGCAGTGCCTAACGTGAGGATTCGCGGTATTGGTTCTGTTTCTGCGGGTAGCGGTCCACTGTATGTAGTGGATGGTATTCCTTTGGAATCCGGACAAATCTCAGGCTTAAACAACTTTGATATTGAGTCGGTAACGGTGTTGAAAGATGCTGCTGCGGCTTCAATTTACGGTTCCAGAGCTGCAAACGGTGTGATTTTGATCACGACCAAATCTGGTAAAGCCGGTAAAACAATATTCAGTGCTTCGGCTCAGGTAGGTACCAACAGAGTAACCAAAGTAAAAGGTAACGAGTTGTTAAATACAACTGAAATGTTGGAATTACTAAGAGAAGGCTGGAAGAATAAAGGTAATGATCCGGCACTTTTTGATAAGGAAATGACAGCCAATGCGGTTGATCCAAATGTAAATACAGATTGGTTTGACCTGTTGACGCGTAACGGAAACTATTCTCAGTTTGACCTTTCTGCAAGTGGTGGTTCTGAAACTACGAAATTCTATGTTTCTGGTAGTCACTATGTAGCCAAAGCAGCTTTGTTAGGTTCTGATTTTAGCCGTAGCACTGCGAATTTGAAACTGAGCAATCAGGCAACAGATAAGCTGTCTTTTAACGGTGGACTACAAATCAACTACCGTAAAAATCATACGCAGGCAGATGGTGGTACTTTCGGAAATCCGGTAAGGATGTACACGATTTATCAGCCATGGTTAAGAGCTTATAATGATGATGGTACTTACGATTTCAGTTATTATAACAGATATAATCCTGTTGCTCAGGTGAAAGAGAGTTATGATGAGAGCAATAGTTATGGTTTACTAGGTAATTTCTTAGCGAAATATCAAATCTTGCCTTCTTTATCAATTGAGAATCAGAGCAATATTAATTTCTTGTATAGAGAGTCCGTGAGCTACAATAAATCTGGCGTAGGAACTTCACGTTCGGATGGTGGCAGAGCAACAAGCGCGATGGGCAGAGCAACCAATTGGGTAAATAGCTCGATCATTCGTTATAACGAAACCTTTGGTGATTTTAGCCTGAAAACGTATGCTGGTTATGAAGCTCAACAAGTTAATGAGGTTGCAAATTCAGTGAGTAAACGTAATTTCTTACCGGATAGTTACACCTTAGACAATGCGGCTATCGTCACTGATGGTGGTTCTAGTGGTACTGGGAATGCTTTAACTTCGGTGTTTTTCAATGCTTCTGCGGATTATTTATCGAAGTATTATTTAAGTGCTTCTGTTCGTCGTGACGGTTCTTCGAGATTCGGTTCTGAAAAACGTTATGGTAATTTCTGGGCAGTTGGTGCTTCCTGGAATATCAGCGCAGAAAACTTTATGAAAGGCCAGAACGTAATTTCTGACCTGCGTTTCCGTACCAGTTATGGGGTAAATGGTAACCAGGATATCGGTAACTTCTCTTCGAGAGCTTTATATGGTATTTCTAGTTATGACAATGCGCCGGGACTGGTTTTCTCAAATTTTGGAAACAATTCGCTAACCTGGGAAAAAAACAAACCTTTCAATCTTGCCCTTGATTTCGGTGTATTAAACAACCGTTTAACCGGTACTATTGAATATTATACACGTAGTACTTCAGATCTTTTACTGGATAAACCGATTTCTGCAACGAATGGTTTAACCAGCTATACCGATAATATCGGTGCCATGAGAAACTCTGGTATGGAACTGGAGTTAAATAGCATCAACTTTAAATCTGATAAAGATGGTTTTGGCTGGAACACCAGTTTTAATATCTCTACGCTAAAGAATAAAATTACAGCATTGAACAGCCCGATTGTAGCTGATGGTTACAACCGTTTTGTAGGTGGTGATTATTACCAGTTGTATCAGGTAGGTTATGCCGGTGTAGATCCTAAAAATGGTGATGCATTATGGTATACTGATGCGACGAAATCGGCCACGACCAATAAATACGGATCGGCAGCCCGCTTCAATCAAGGCAGTATGTTGCCAACCGTATTTGGTGGTTTAACGAATACGTTTACTTACAAACGTTTCTCTTTAAGCTTCCTGTTGTACTTCAATTTAGGAAATCAAATTTATGACAACTACGGTGGAACAAGTTTCAGCGATGGTTCAGGAGGTTTCGCGCCGACTACAAAAATGACACGTTACGCTTACGAAAACAGATGGACGCATGAAGGTCAGATCACCGATCAACCTAAAATGGTATTCACCGGAACACAATCTGGTTCTTCTTCGCAAAGTTCTACGCGTTTCTTGTATGATGGTGATTATGTACGTCTGAGAGATGTAACCTTAGGTTACCAGTTGCCTGATCAATGGATCAAAAAGCTGAATATTTCTAATGCAAGGATTTATTTCAGAGCAAATAACCTGTGGACATACATCAAAGACGACCGCATCAGCTTCGATCCGGAAGTAGGTATTGATGGATTCGCAGATAAAAATGTGCCGATTTACAAAACCGCGCTTATTGGTCTTGATCTTAAATTTTAATAACAGCTAAAGATGAAAATGATAAAATATACCGCTAAAATATTACCACTAATGGTGGTCGCCTTGTCCTTTGGCGCTTGTAAAAAGGATTTCCTGAACGTTAATCCGCAACAAAATATGGATGTGGCTTTTGTGATTGAGGATTTGCCGACTACCAAAGCTGCGGTAATGGGTACGTATAGCCTGTTGCAAAGTCCGTCTTATTATGGACGTAGCATGATGATCCTGCCGGATTTAATGGCTGATAATATGTATATCAGTAGAAAAAACTCCAGCAGATATATCAATTATGATCAATACATCGTGACGATCAATGATTCTTATGCGACTTCGAGCTGGAATGTTTTATACCGTACGGTAGTAAACGCAAACCTGATCATCACTAAAGGAGAAAAACTGACGGTTCCGGAAACGATGGTTGCGGAAGTGAATCACCTGATCGGGGAGGCGTACGCGCTGAGAGGCCTGGCTTATTTCGATTTATTGCGTTTGTATGCTGAACCTTACAATGCGACTGCTGGTGCCGGTCATATCGGTGTTCCGGTAGTGATTAAAAGTGGAACGGATAAGAATGATGTGATCAGTCCGAAAAGAAACACGGTGAAAGAAGGTTATGACCAGGTGGTGTCCGATTTGAAAAAAGCGGTGGCCAGTCTTCCGGTTACTCCGATAGGTTTTTCTGCGAGCAACAGAGGTCATATCAGTCATTATGCCGCAGAAGCGCTATTGGCAAGGGTTTACCTGTACATGGGCGATTATGTGAATGCAGAATTAGCCGCTACAAATGTGATCACTGGTAATAAATATACTTTATTAACCAATGCAAATTACGTGAGTGGTTCTACCAGTTTCAGAACTCAGAATAACACAGAATCGATCTTTGAAATTCAGTTTAATGCGACTAATAACAACGGTACGGATGCTTTAGCGAACTTTTTGCTGCAAGGTTCTAGTTATGGTGACGGTTTGGCTACGGATGATTTATTCAACAGCTATAAGGCCAGCGATGTGAGAAGAGGCTTTTTACCAAAAGGTAAAAGAAGTGGTTCTGGTGGGGAAGATCCTGCTTATGTGATCACGAAATACAACAATACTTCTACTTACGAAGAGGGAATTAAAGTAATCCGCTTGTCGGAAATTTACCTGATCCGTGCGGAAGCCAGAGCTAAACAAACCGGAAAGGATGCTTTAGCAGCGGCGGATTTAGATGTGATTGCGAAACGTGCAGATGCAACGGCAGTAACCACTAACGCTACAGGACAGGCTTTAATCGACTTGATTATCGCTGAAAACCGTAAGGAATTTGCTTTTGAAGGTCACCGTTTGTTCGATTTAACACGTAATAAATTGTCATTTACTAAGTACCGTACCGGTGGCGCTACGGTTCCGGCTGCAAGTATGGTGTTGAAAACGGTATTGCCGATTCCTTTATCAGAAATGAATGCGAATGACAATATGGAACAAAATGAAGGCTATAAATAAGCTATATTCATAAATAATTATATTTTTCATGATGAACCTGGTTAAAACCTCTTTACCGTTGATTTTCAGTTTTCTGACTTTCAATTCCTTTGCTCAGACTGCTTCAAAGAACCTGAACGACGGCCCTTATGTGTTGTATAAAAACGACCTGATTGAGGTCCGCAGTATTGTGAACGAAGCTGGTGTGCAGAAATATAAGTTGGAAACTTATCCTTTGAGCAAGAAGGCTGAGGTACCTGTAAATGTGGCTTTTTCTAATCATCCGGAATGGAATTTCTCTGTGAAATTGCAGCCGGTTATTCAGATTGAACCTTCAGTATCTAAGCAACCGGCTAAGTTGCTTGCCCTTTCGGATATAGAAGGGGAGTTTGAGGCTTTAAGGAAGCTGCTGCTGGCCAATAAGGTGATGGACGAGCAGTACAACTGGATTTTTGGAAAAGGACAACTGGTGATCTGTGGTGATTTGTTCGACCGCGGAGAAGAAGTTCAGGCTACGATCTGGTTGCTGTATAAGCTGGAACAGGATGCTAAGGCGAAAGGTGGCTATGTGCATACCATTCTTGGTAACCATGATATTATGAACCTGAGCGGTGATTTACGTTATCTACAACCAAAATATAAGCAAAATGCGAAGTTGATGGAACTGGATTACATGTCGCTTTATGGTCCGGATTCGGAGATTGGTCGCTGGTTGAGAAGTAAAAATCTGATCGAAAAGATTGGCGATAACCTGTGTTTACACGCTGGTGTGGCGCCAATTGTCAATACGCTGAAGTTGAGCTTAAAAGAAATCAACGACCGTTGCAGACCTTATTATGATCAAAACAGGAAATCAATTGATATCCCTGATCAAGCCGTGAAACTATTGTTTGATGGTGGACGTTCTTCTTTATTCTGGTACCGCGGTTATTTTGTAGAGCCAAAGGCAACGGAAGCCGAAGTAGATCAGACTTTGGCGCTGTATGAGGTGAAAAGGATTATTGTGGGTCATACGATTACTGAAACCAATGTAGGCTTTTACTATCAAGGTAAGGTGTTGGGAATCGATGTAAATCAGCATGCCGGTCACCATGAAGGGGCATTATATGAAAAGAAAGCCTGGTATAAAATCAATACGACGGGGAGTAAATCCCCCATCGGAACCTATTAATTGTATGGTTATTCCGCGTATTCCAGGGGGGATACCGGTTTAATTTAAACCGCTGCTGATTAGTTTCAGTAGCGGTTTTTTTAGGTACTAAGGGTTAAAACTAAGCTGTTTCTAAGTAATAATTTTAGTATATAAATCAATTAGTTGTTAATTAATGATTTAATAAATGGTTATTATCAATAATTTGCTGTAGTTTTAGTCTTTGTTATAAGAGGGGTCAGGATATTTTGATAATGCTGGCAATATTAATTGTCGGTTGTTCAATCAATGAAGCAGTATCAAATACATTCCGGGGGGAGTGGAATATTCAGGTATTTGTCCGCTCTCTTATACTATTTTCAGCAGCTCTTCTATAAAGAGAGTTGCTGATTTTTTTCTAAAAACCCCCTTCTGCCATAAGATATAAGCTTCTTTATACAATTCTTTCCCTGTAATCGGAATGGCAACGAGGTTTTCCCAACCCGTAATTGCTTTTTCATTGATGATCGTTACCCAGTTTCCGGTATCCACTAAAGACAGTAAGGAATGGGTGTCATTCATCTCGATTTTGATATTGGGAATGATGTTGTTCTTTTTGAAGATCTCATCGAGCATATCTCTGGAGCTGAATCCTTTGTTGGCCAGGATCATTTCCGTTTGCGCCAGATCTTTAATCGAGATCCGGTTTAACTTAGCCAGGGGATGTTGTTTGGAGGTCACCATTTTGATCCTGGAAGAAAATAACAGCTGCATTTCCAGTCCCTCGTTGTCGGATTGCTCATGAAATGCTAAGATGAAATCCAGATCGGCATTCTTGAGTCTGGCTTCCAGTTCTCCGGCAATACCGGATTCTATATGTAGTTTAATACCTGGATATTTGTTGGAGAAAGGGGTGAGGGAGGGTAGCAGTAAGGAACTGAAAGCGTAGGTTACGCCGATTCTTAATTCCCCGTTCAGGAGGTTGTTCAGTTCAAAGATCGCCTGCTTTGATTTCTTGATCTCCAGCATGATTTGTCTGGCATGGTTTAGAAATAACTTTCCCGCCTCAGTAAGCTGTACGTGTTTGCCCACCCGGTCGAACAGTAACATCCCCAGTTCTTCTTCCAGCTGCTTCACCTGTTGTGATAAAGTAGATTGGGTTACAAAACACTGCGCTGCGGCATCTGTGAAGTGTAATAACTCCGCGGCCTTGATGAAATAACTGAGCTGTCTGAATTCCATAATGATCTTTATTTCTTTGGTAATCGTATGATGATCGCTCTATGATCAATCGTTAAAACTAATGAATATCATTAAAACTATCAATTTTACAAATATATTCTTTATCCCGAGATTTGTTGGCAGCACAGAGAAGCTCATAAAATAACCCCGAATGACACTATTCAGATCCCTCAAATCCCGCAACTTTAAACTGTTTTTTTACGGACAATCGATCTCCCTTGTGGGAACCTGGATGCAGAAGACGGCAGTGAGTTGGTTGGTCTACCAGCTCACAGGATCGGCCTTGTTGCTGGGGGTCGTGGGCTTTGTGAGTCTGATTCCTTCTTTGTTTTTATCGCCCTATGCGGGAAGCCTTGTAGATCGCCACAACCGTTACCACATTCTGGTGCTGACGCAGATTGCCTCCATGGTTCAGGCAGCTGCCTTAGCAGGGATCATATTTTTCGGTTATTACAACATCCTGCTCATTATTGCGCTCAGTCTGATTCAGGGAATCATCAATGCTTTTGACATGACTTGCCGACAATCGTTGATGGTAGAAATGGTAGACCATAAAGAAGACCTGCCAAATGCCATCGCGTTAAATTCTACGATGGTGAACTTTGCCAGGATTGCTGGTCCGGCGGTTGCAGGGATCATTTTAAGTACGTTCGGAACTGACTTTTGCTTTATATTGAATTTCCTGAGTTATATCCCGGTACTGATCTGTTTGTTCATGATGAGGTTAAAAGTAATCCTGATGGAGAAATCAGAGAAAAGCATCTGGACAGAGCTGGAAGAAGGTTTTAAGTACGTTTCCGGGGATAAAAACCTGAGCAGTATGCTGATCATGATTGGGGTAAGCAGTCTGTTTGTGATCCCTTTTAATACCCTGATGCCCATCTTTGCGAAAGATATTTTTAGTGGTGATGCCAGAACGTTCAGCTGGTTTGAGAGTGCTGCGGGATTGGGTTCCATCATTAGCGCGGTATATCTGGCGAACCTGAAACACAACAACGGACTGATGAAAATGGTGGCCATTGCCGGTGGAATTCTGGGAGGCAGCTTGTTATTTCTCGCCTATGCGCCTCAACTGCCGGTAGCCTTGTTTTTCATGACCCTCACGGGGGTAGGGATGATGGGGCAGACTTCAGCCATCAATACTTATATCCAAACACATTCGGTTCCGGAGATGCGTGGAAGGGCCATCAGCTATTATGTAATGGCCTATCAGGGGATTCTTCCGATCGGTAGTTTATTAATTGGCTGGCTGGCCAATGTAATGGGGCCCAGACCAGCGATCTTCATGGAAGGGTTAATCGGCATTGCCGCCACCATCGGTTTCGTGATTTACAGGAGTAAATATGGCCAAAGAAAGACGGTAACCGTGTAATTTATACCTATTAGTGGTCACAATTACTTAACTTTGGTTTATCACTAACTAATTTATTATATCATGAGAAAAACAGTTTATCTGCTGTTGTGTGCAATGGTTATGTCCTTTGCAAACACCGTTAAAGCAGATGAAGGGATGTGGATCCCAATGCTGATAGGCAAAAACTATGAGCAAATGAAGAAACAAGGGTTTAAGCTAACGGCGAAAGACCTTTATAATGCAAATGGTTCCAGTCTGAAAGATGCAATCGTACATTTCGGTGGCTTTTGTACTGGTGAGATTGTTTCCGACAAAGGATTGATCTTTACCAATCACCATTGTGGTTATGATGCGATCGCATCAAACTCTACTGCTCAGAATAACATCCTTGACAATGGTTTCTACGCTAAAAATTATGGTGAAGAGAAGCCTATCGATGGATTATTTGTAAAGTTCCTGTTGAAAATGGAAGATGTAACGCCTCAGGTTGAAGCGGCTACAAAAGGCCTTACAGGTGCAGAAAAGTCGTCTAAAATGTTAGAAGTATTCAATACCATTTCTAAAGCCGCAGTAACCGGTCCAACGATTGAAGCGAATGTAAAAGACTTTTATAAATCTAATCAGTTTATCCTTTTTGTATACGAGCGTTTCGACGATATCCGTTTGGTAGGTGCGCCTCCTCAGAATATTGGTAAATTTGGTGGTGATACTGATAACTGGGAATGGCCTCGTCAGACCGGAGATTTCTCGGTATTCAGAGTTTATGCCGGTAAAGAGAACCAACCTGCAAAATATACGGCAGCAAACGTTCCTTACACCCCTAAAAAGTTCCTTCCGGTTTCTATCAAAGGTGTGAAAAACGGTGATTTCTCTATGGTTTACGGCTATCCTGGTCGTACCGACAGATATTTAACTTCTTATGGTGTTGATCTTGCTACTGAAAAGGTAAGTCCGACTATCGTTAAATTGCGTGATATCCGCCTTAAATCCTGGAAGCAGGAAATGGATAAAAGCGTAGATACGCGCTTGAAATTGTCTTCTCAATATGCAAATATTGCCAACTACTGGAAGTATTTTATCGGTCAGACTGAACAGTTGAAAAGACTTAAAGTTTCTGATTCAAAAAGAAAAGAAGAGAAAGCTTTCACGGATTGGGCAGCTCAGAAAACTGAATTTGCCGGATTAATGGAGCAATACGCTCAGATCTATAAAGATATCGACCCGATTTCTGTACAACGTACTTATATCAATGAAGGTTTTATGGCTTCTGCATGGGTGCCGAACGCGATTACTATCGTACGTTCTTATGCTGCAGTAGATGCTAAAAAAGGTGATGCTGTTTTCGCTGAAAAAGTAAAAACAGGTCTTGATAAAGCAGCTAATGTATATGAGGAAACTTATGTTGAGTCTGCTGATAAAAAGATCTTCGCTAAAATTCTTGCTTCTTTCTACCAGGATGTTCCTGTGAAATCTCAGCCTAAGTTCTTCGCTGAAATCGCAGAAAAATACTGGACAGGAAATCCTGAAACTACTTTCGAAAAGTATGCAGAATACCTGTGGGAAAATAGTAACCTGATTGAACCTGCGAAATTGAAAGCATTTTTAGCGACTAACCCTTCGTTAGAAGCGATTAAAGCTGATCCAGGTTATAAATATGCTGCTAATGTTTATGCTCCGGATTATATTAAAGCAAACTTCGGTTCTTTAGTGGCTGATTTCGAAACTAAAAAAGCAGAGCTTGATCATTTATACCTGAAAGCTACTTTAGAGAAAAACAAAGGGAAACTGATGTATCCTGATGCAAACTCTACCATGCGTCTTTCTTATGGAAATGTACAAGACTATTCTCCTAAAGATGGTATCGTATATAAAACCACGACTACCATTGATGGTATGATGAAAAAATACATTCCAGGTGATAGCGAATTCGATCTTCCTGCCAACCTTATCGAAAACTATAACAAGAAGAATTTCGGTCAGTATGGTAATGACGGTACGTTAACGGTAAACTTTATCACTAACAATGACATTACCGGCGGGAACTCTGGTTCTCCGGTAATCAATGGTAATGGGGAATTAATCGGTCTTGCTTTTGATGGTAACTGGGAAGCAATGAGTGGTGATATCGCTTTTGATAAAGAATTTAAACGTACAATCTGTGTAGATGTGCGCTACGTATTGTGGTGTATTGACGTGTTAGGTGGTGCGAAAAATATTATCAACGAGTTGTCGATTAAGAAATAGTTGTCTATTCGAAAATAAAGGATGTTCCTCTTTTCCTACTCGAATCTTTGCTGAAGGGCAAACCTTCGCAGGTAGTCAAAGAGGAACATCCTTTATTTAAAAAAGAACACTCATAGTTCTATAGCCGGTATGGTGTTTGGTTATGAGGTTTAACACAAAAAAGGGATCAGATGTTATGTCTGATCCCTTTTTTTATACATTAATTATTCTTACTAAACCATCCTTTTAAACACCTCTTCCTTTAGCTTCTTGCCCTATTTTCTTGCCTCTGTGTCGGCTTGCAGGGAACCATAAATCGTTTGTTAAAAAAAGGAATGCCTGTTGAGAAAAGGCATAGCAGGTTTTGCGCCCTTCAGCGCAAGGCTTGCCGCCTTTGAAGAGCGAGGTGTTCTTTTTTTACCACCTTAAATCCCAAAACAAGAAAACCGGCAATAAAATCACCGGTTTCCTTTTATAATCGCGCTTTTCAGCGAAAATTCTGATTAATTATATACAAACGTACCTTTATCGCTTTCAATTGTTACTTGTTTCTGCTCAGAAGCTTCAACTCGACCAATAATCTGCGCATCAATGTTAAAGCTTTTAGAAATGGCAATAATATCCTCAGCAATCGCTGCAGGAACATATAATTCCATTCTATGGCCCATATTGAATACTTTGTACATTTCTTTCCAATCTGTGCCAGACTGCTCCTGAATCAACTGGAACAATGGAGGAACAGGGAACATATTGTCTTTAATGATATGAACATCATCATTTACAAAGTGAAGCACTTTAGTTTGCGCGCCACCACTGCAATGAACAAGGCCATGGATCTGACTTCTATAAGCGGTTAAGATCTGTTTAATCACCGGAGCATACGTACGTGTAGGAGAAAGTACTAATTTCCCTATGGTAATTTCCGTGTCCTCATCAATTTTGATGGTATCTGTTAACTTTTTGCCACCAGAAAATACCAGGTCAAAAGGAACAGAAGGGTCAAAACTTTCAGGGTAACTTGTTGCGACCGACTTATCAAAAACATCATGTCTTGCAGAAGTAAGTCCGTTAGAACCCATACCACCGTTATATTCTGTTTCGTAAGTAGCTTGTCCGGATGAAGAAAGGCCGACAATTACATCACCAGCCTGAATCTTATGATTGCTAATGATTTTGTCTCTTTCGATTCTGCAGGTCACTGTAGAATCTACGATGATGGTGCGTACAAGGTCGCCTACATCAGCAGTTTCACCGCCTGTGGAGTAAATGGAGATCCCTAGTTCTCTAAGGTCTGCAAGGATTTCTTCTGTACCATTGATGATTGCGGCAATTACTTCACCAGTAATCAGATTTTTATTACGTCCGATGGTAGAAGATAAAAGGATTTGGTCTGTAGCACCTACACAAATCAAATCGTCGATGTTCATGATGATGGCATCCTGAGCAATTCCTTTCCATACGGAAAGATCACCTGTTTCTTTCCAGTATACGTAGGCGAGGGAAGATTTAGTTCCGGCACCATCTGCATGCATAATGTTGCAAAATGCGTCATCATTCCCTAAAATATCAGGTATGATTTTACAGAAGGCTTGGGGAAAAATACCTTTATCTATATTCTTGATGGCTTGGTGCACATCTTCTTTTGACGCAGAAACGCCACGTTGGTTGTACCTGTTATCACTCATGTTGCTGCAAAGATAGGGAAACGCCGGAATGTTGCGGCCTTAAGAACAAAAAAATAACCCTTCAAAATTGATTGAAGGGTTATAAAAATTAAAATTTAATGGAATATTGCGTTTTCGACTATTTCAAAAACAATAATTCTCTGAATTTTGGAAGAGGCCAAACGCTGTCATCAACGATTTGCTCCAATTTATCCGTGTGGTAACGGATGGTATCGAAGTATGATTTCACGTTTTCATCGTAAGCGATTGCTTTTTCACGGCTATCTTCAATGGCATTAGTTTTCTTACGTTCTTCTAACATCTTATCGATATTAACTTTAAGACCACCTAAATGCTCAGATACTTTATTGATAATGCTAACCGGAGTTTCCAATGCTTCTTTTGATAAACCAAGATCTTTAAGACCTTTAGCATTTTCAATTAATACATTTTGGTAAGTGATGGTTGCAGGAATGATGATACTGTTTACCATTTCACCCATTACCCTTGCTTCGATCTGAAGTTTCTTGTAATAGCTTTCTAATAAGATCTCATGACGTGCATGTAGTTCACGTTTGCTGAAGATGTTAGTGTTCGCGAAAAGCTCAGTAGTTTTCTCAGTTACATAAGCATCAAGCGCTTTAGGAGTAGTTTTGATATTTGATAAACCACGTTTCGCAGCTTCATCTTCCCACTCCTGGCTGTAACCATTTCCTTCAAAACGGATATCTTTTGATTCTTTAAGGTATTTTTTGATGATGGTTAATAAAGCCACATCTTTTTTCTCTCCTTTTTTGATCAGTTTATCAACTTCAACTTTGAATTTAGTCAATTGATCAGCAACGATTGCGTTTAAGACAGTCATTGGTGCAGAAGAGTTTTCAGAAGAACCTACTGCTCTTAACTCAAATTTATTACCTGTGAAGGCGAAAGGAGAAGTACGGTTACGGTCGGTAGTATCAAAAGAGATCTGTGGGATCTTAGGAATACCTAACCATAAAGAGTCTTCGCTTTTTACTTTTTTAATGATGCTTCTTGAAGATTCGATTTCATCTAATACATCGTTCAATTGAGAACCAAGGAAACAAGAAATAATCGCCGGTGGAGCTTCGTTAGCACCCAGACGGTGATCATTGCTTACTGAAGCAATACTTGCTCTCATCAGGTCTGCATGTTCGTGTACCGCTTTGATCGTGTTTACGAAGAACGTTAAGAACATCAGGTTGTTTTTAGGCGTTTTTCCTGGTGATAATAAGTTTTTACCAGTATCAGTGATTAACGACCAGTTGTTGTGTTTACCTGAACCGTTGATACCAGCATATGGTTTCTCATGTAATAATACTTTGAAGTCGTGTTTAATGGCAACTTTTTCCATTAAGTCCATCAACAATTGGTTGTGGTCAATGGCAAGGTTGATTTCTTCATAGATAGGCGCACATTCGAATTGAGAAGGTGCAACTTCATTGTGGCGTGTTTTCAAAGGAATACCTAATTTCAAGGCTTCGTTTTCGAAATCAACCATATAAGTGAATACACGTTCCGGAATAGATCCGAAATAATGATCTTCTAATTGTTGTCCTTTTGCAGAGATATGACCAAATAGGGCACGGCCTGTTAAAGCTAAATCCGGACGGGCATTGTATAGGGCACGGTCAACCAGGAAATATTCCTGCTCAATACCTAGAGAAACACTCACTTTAGTGATGCCTTTATCAAAATACTGACATACGTCAACTGCAGCTTTATCTAAAGCAGATAATGCTTTTAAAAGAGGGGCTTTATAATCAAGGGCTTCACCTGTGTACGCAATAAATACGGTAGGAATACAAAGTGTTTTACCTGCTTTGCTTTCCATGATAAATGCTGGAGAAGAAGGATCCCATGCAGTATATCCACGTGCTTCGAACGTGTTACGGATACCACCATTAGGGAAACTTGAAGCATCTGGCTCTTGTTGAACTAATGCACTTCCTGCAAATACTTCAATTGCACCGTCTTTACTTGGCTCAAAGAAAGAGTCATGTTTTTCGGCAGTAGAACCTGTTAATGGCTGAAACCAGTGCGTATAGTGTGTTGCACCTTTAGACATAGCCCAGATTTTCATTGCTGTAGCGATGTGGTTAGCATCTTCATGATTGATCAGTTCACCTTGGTCAATTGATGAAATTAATTTTTCAAATACCTCTTTTGATAAGAAATCTTTCATCTTTTTCTTATCAAAAACATTCATTCCGAAAAACTCAGAAATCTTAGTCGAAGGCGACTTTACTTCTGGTGAAATTCTTGATTGTGCCTCTTTTAATGCAGTTGTCCTTAAGCTTTTCATTTATTTGTTTAAAATTTGGTCAAAAATATATTTTTTGTTTGGTATTTCTCTTGATTTGTTTGTAAAAATACGAATGTCGTTAGATAATCAAAGAAATATTTCTGGTTTTTTGGTGTTTTTAGAGAAATAGGTCTTAAAATGGCCTTATTGGGCTTTCTGTTTAGGGCTTTTCTGGTTTTTCACCTAAAGTATTAAAAGTGGTAGCTGTTTATGGAATATTGATGGTAATTCCATCATCACCTTGAATAAACCTTAGAAATTATGCTAAACTCCTCTTCAAACCTGTACAAGTCCGAGTGGCTCGACCTTGTATTCAAGAACAGAAATCAAAACTATGGCGCATTTGTGTTGAGGGCCGAATCTTCTAAAATCCTCCTGCGCTCGCTGATGATTGCAACTCCGCTGTTCGTGATTCCGTTTTTATTAACGATGATCAACCGTCAGCCGGATGTAGAAAGCAGAAAAGATGTGGTGTTTGAGCTTCGTCCGCCAGTAGAAAATCTGCCGCCTAAGAAGCAGGAAGAATTGCCGAAGATGGAACCGGTAAAAGAAAAGTTGAAAATGTACAAGGCAGTCTCCGGTCCGGTTGTAGTTAAGGATCCGATATCGGAACCACCTACACTGAAGGAAATGGAGCATGCGGTTGCAGGTCCGGTAACACAGGCGGGTTTAGAAACCGATTTACAGGCATTGCCGCAAGTAGGTAAAGGTGGGGGAGGTGTAGTGTCCTCTGGTGGTCCTGCGGAAATCGACAATGAGATTTACAACGCGGCAGGGGTAGAAGTTTATCCGGAGTTTGAGGGAGGGATGAAAGGCTGGGCGAAATTCCTGCAAAGGAATCTACGCTATCCGGAATTGGCCCAGGAAAACGGGGTGCAGGGAAGGGTGTTGGTGAGCTTCGTGATTGAAAGGGACGGTTCGATCTCTGATGTTAAACTGATCAATGGGATTGGCTCTGGTTGTGATGAAGAAGCATTAAGAGTGATCCGTAAATCTCCAAGATGGAAACCTGGCCGACAAAACGCAGAAACGGTAAGGGTGAGGTATACGATTCCGCTGGCTTTTGCACTGGCTCAATAAATCGTAATATATATATAGGAAAGGGAGGTTGTTGAATAGCCTCCCTTTTTCAATAAATTCTTCAGCCTAAGGTTTAAAAGTTATTTTAGTTAAAAATACGTTCATCATATGAAATTTAAAACGCTCTTAATCATTGTCTTTTGTTGGGTTGCCGGGGCAAAAGCACAGCAGTTAAATAAAGTAGTTGAACCTATAATTGCAGAAGGAAAGTTGCTCTATCGTTTGCATATTGATGCTTTAGGGTAAATATCTTGTAATTCGTTTCTATGTTTGAACCCTGTTCAGCGCATATTATTTATTCATTTTGATCATTAACAAAAAGAGATGCTTCTTAAGGTTGTTTTCCTGATCGGAACCCTATAGATTAGTCCGGTTTATACCCGGGACAATGAAAATACTTTTATTATGCATTTGCATGATGCTGCTGCATGCTGCAAAATCGCAAACCTTCCAGCGTCTGCAACAAGTGTTACCTGATGACACTTTAAAGGCTGGGGAAGGAATTATTTATGGGGAGTTCTTGCAGCGACTAGGGATCAGTGGGTTGGGTTTTCCTCAGGATCTGCGGATCGAGTGTCTGGAAACCCGGCAAAAGTTCTCTTTTAGAGTGAAGGATGCTTTTAGTATCGCTAAAGAACAGGTTTTCCTGTATCATATCCTGTAATCGGTAAATAGC